>NZ_AZUC01000065.1 GCF_000586555.1 Sporosarcina sp. D27 | reverse complement strand
ATCACTTTCCATGGTTTATGAGCACATATTGAGTTTTATGATCACTTTCCATGGTTTATGATCACAATTAGGGTTTTATGATCATTTTCCATGGTTTATGATCACATTTAGAGTTTTATGATCATTTTCATTGGTTTATGATCACAATTTGAGTTTTATGATCATCTTCCTTGGCTTATAATCACATTTAGAGTTTTATAATCACTTTCATTGGTTTATGATCACATTTAGAGTTTTATGATCATTTTCCATAGTTTATGATCACATTTAGAGTTTTATGATCATTATCCATGGTTTATGAGCACAATTTGAGTTTTATGATCATTATCCATGGTTTATGAGCACAATTTGAGTTTTATGATCATTTTTCATTGGTTTATGATCACAATTTGAGTTTTATGATCATTATCCATGGTTTATGATCACATTTAGAGTTTTATGATCATTTTCATTGGTTTATGATCACTTTTTGAGTTTTATGATCATTTTCATTGATTTATGATCACTTTTCATGATTTATGAGCATAATACTAGGCTTCTAGTAGTCCTCTTACTATGAAAGATACTTTCGCTTTCCTAAAACGGGTAGGAAATGCTTCGCAAACCGGAGTACACTAACTAAATCTTAGTTTTGGTTGGTGAAGAGCACTTTTTGCGTAATCAGGTGTGTTACTTGCCTTTGGGCATGTCGGAAACACGGTTGCCGCTGGTATTTCCAAAGGGAAATGACTTGGTGAAACCCGTAAGTGACAAAACTGTAAGGTTGCTCACACAGATTGTCATCCAAATCGAACGACTCCACTGTTTTTCTGCAGTAAAGTGAGTGTATAGAAATCAGGGAGGCGTTTTAAGTGTCACAACAAAGAACTATGTTAGAAGCCACTTCACTACGTAAGTCGTTCGGAACTCGTGGACAAATACAGCACGTTTTAAAAGGAATCGACTTCAGGGTGATGGAGGGCGAATTCGTCGGAATCATGGGCCCTTCAGGTGCAGGGAAGACGACTTTGCTCAATGTGCTTGCAACGATTGATCGTACTACGGAAGGCTCGATAAAAATAAATGAAACAGATGTCTCTTCGATGAACAACCGTAAGCTATCACAGTTTAGGCGCGAACAGCTCGGGTTCATCTTCCAGGATTATAATTTGCTTGATACATTGACGGTAAAAGAGAATATCTTGCTTCCGATTTCAGTTGGAAACGTGAAGCGGGTTGTGGCGGAAGATCGTTTCAAATCGATTGCACGTACTCTTGGTATTGAAGAGCTTGCTTATAAATACCCTCATGAAATCTCTGGGGGACAAAAGCAACGGACTTCTGCCGCTCGGGCTTTAATCAATGAACCATCAATTGTGTTTGCGGATGAGCCCACCGGAGCACTTGACTCGAAATCTGCGTCGTCTCTGCTAGGTACGCTAGCAAAAGTGAATGAAGAACGGAAAGTTACGATCATGATGGTGACTCATGATCCAGTCGCTTCAAGTTACTGCAATCGCGTTGTATTCCTGAAAGACGGTACGATTTACTCCGAGCTGTATCGAGGGGATCAGACGAGGCAGCAGTTCTTTCAAGAAATCCTGAAAGTGCAAGGGATTCTTGGAGGTGACAGCGTTGACGCTCTTTGATCTCGTTGTCCGCAGTATGCGGAAAAACTTGAAACATTACTATTTATACTTTTTTGCATTGATTTTAAGTGTTGTACTTTATTTTGTATTTGCTTCATTGCAACATGATAGTTCGGTGTTGGAACGAACGGAAGCCTCTTTTAAAATGGCATCTGGATTCAAAGTTGCAGGAATTTTATTGCTGTTCATCTCTGGTATATTCCTTCTTTACGCAAATTCCATTTTCTTGAAACGCAGGAGCCGTGAAGTAGGGCTCTATCAACTGATTGGTTTGTCAAAGTTTACAGTAACCCGGATGTTGGTGACAGAGAACTTGTTGCTGGGGACAGGAGCATTGGCCATTGGAATCGGTCTCGGGTTGATTGTTTCTAGGGTGTTTTTACTGCTATTAATGAAACTTGTCGGGATAGAAGGGGTACTGAAACTGTCGTTTTCAGGAACGGCAATTGTACAGACTGCCGTCGTGTTTGTCGTGCTTCTTGTATTAACCTCTCTGCAAATGGCGTTTTCAGTGAAACGCAGTACATTACTTGAATTGTTCAAGGTGGATCAGTCCGGAGAAAGCATCAAAAAGCCGAAAACCGTTGTTTCCGCCGTATTTGGGATTTTGGGGATTCTCTTAATTGGATTCGGTTATTGGTTATCTGGCCATATGATCAACAGTTTGCTGTTTTTCAATATGATTGCCGTCTTAGTATCAGTCGTTCTCGGGACATATCTGCTGTTTCGAGTGACGATAGGTTGGATACTGTACCAAATCAGGACATCTAGAAATGGTCATCTCGGTTTGTCGAATAGTTTGTCGATAGCACCATTAATACATCGGTTGAAAGCAAATGCGAATTCACTGACGATTATTACTGTGTTATCAGCAATGACGCTCACGATGCTTGCAGCTGCTTATTCAACTTACTATTCATCGGGAAAAGAAAATCGGCTGATGCAGCCATTTGATTATATGATTGTGGGAGATACGCCTGCGGCAGATCAGTTCCTAAGAATGCTTGACAAAGCGAATATTTCATATCATGAATCTGACATCGAGGGACTTCAAGTAGTTAGTGAGTATGAGAAAGAACTGAATCCAATGCTCCATTACACGAACGTGCAGATTCGTCTCGTAAGCGAGAGTCAATTGCGTGAAGCTGGTCTGCCGATTGAAGTGAAGGGCCAGCACTCAGGCGTGTTAATGGATAGTTCCATCTATTGGATGCTGAAATCTGTGGATGTTCCAGTGAACCTAATACTTGAACCTGAAGGGGTGAACAAGACCGTTTCCATCGAACGATTTGCAGAAGGAAATGCATTCAATAGTGTCGATTTCGCTTCAACACTTGTTGTGAAAGATGAGCTATTTCAGGCGATTAATTCAGGTTACGTAGATCAAGATGGAACGGCCCTGACTCATACCACAGCCATCAATTTACAAAATAAAGAACAACTTGAAGAAGCAACTGACCTATACAATGAAATCGAAAGTTCTGGGAAAAGGTTCGATTACTATACACAATACCAAAACGCACTGCAGTCTAGCGGTATGCTAATCTTCATAGCTGGATTCTTAGGTCTCGTATTCCTCATTTCAACAGGAAGTATTTTATACTTCAAGCAAATGACAGAAGCTGAACAGGAAAAAGCAAGTTACACGACATTACGTCAGCTAGGATTCAGTGTTCAAGAAATCATGAAAGGCGTTGTGAAAAAGCAACTATTCGTGTTCGGATTGCCGCTTGCAATTGGATTGTTACATTCGGTTTTTGCTTTGAAATCCGCTTCGTTCCTATTCATGTCTAATGTTACGGTTCCGACCGTAATTGCAATGTCTGTCTATATAGGAATCTACTTAATATTCGCATTCTTGACGATCGGGTATTATCGTAAAACGATTCAAGCTGCGTTATAATTAAGTTATCGGAAGCGTCCGCTATTCAAAATGAATAGCGGGCGTTTTTTAGAAAGGGGATTTACATATGAAAGGCTTGCTTCATCACGTTGAATTATATGTATCTGATCTGGAACGCTCAGTAGAGTTTTGGGGATGGCTACTCGAGGAGTTAGGATACACGTTGCATCAAGACTGGCCAGAGGGGAAGAGTTGGAAACTAGGTGATACGTATTTAGTATTTGTCCAAACGGAAGAACGTTTTCTAGATGTATCGTATCATCGATGTAGGACTGGCCTAAATCATCTAGCGTTCCATGCGGAATCCAGAGCGCACGTGGACTCAATTACTAGGCATCTGCAGGGTCGTAACGTGCGCATTCTTTATCCTGATACTCATCCGTACACAGGTGGAGAATCCCATTATGCAGTGTATTTTGAAGATCCGGATCGGATGAAGGTGGAAGTAGTCGCTCCAAACGAATGAGTCAGGAGGCATTCCAGTGCGTAACTTGTTCATGATAGGTATCGCTGTTTTTTTGATGTCATCATGTGTGCCTGATGAAAAAGATGGGAATACCGACACTAGACTAGGAGGAGATCTAATGACAACTGAGCTATTGAAAGCTGCCAATCAGTAAGATACAGAGAAAGTGAAAGAACTGATAGAGCAAAACACAGAGTCGGACACACAAGATAGCGAAGGAAGAACTGCGCTTATGATTGCAACGTACAATAACGATGCACCAACCGTCAAAGCATTATTAGATGCAGGGGCAGATGTCGACATACAGGACAATATGCAAAACAATTGCTTCCTTTATGCAGGCGCAGAAGGATACATAGATATTTTAAGGTTGGCAAACGAAGCAGGAGCGGATCCCGGAATTACTAACCGGTATGGTGGGGTTGCAATCATTCCGGCTTCGGAGCGTGGCCATGTTGAAATGGTAGAAATCCTGCTGAATGAGACCAAGGTCGATGTGAATCACGTGAATAAGCTCGGATGGACGGCTCTCATGGAAGCTGTCATTTTAAGTGACGGTGGTGTCAGCCAGCAAGAAATTATTAAAGTTCTGCTGAAACACGGAACAGATCAGTCGATTACGGACAATGATGGCATAACTCCGTTGCAGCACGCGAAGGACAAAGGGTATTTAGGAATAGTGGATATTTTAGAAGCTACCCAGTAATAAGTTGATAATCTCGTTACTCTTAAAGATTTTAAGAGCGACGGGATTTTTTATTATCAATATAGCAATAGAGCCCTTGTATTGCGAGGTATATAATAGTAAGATATGGTAAAGAAGTACACCTTGCATTGCGAGGTACTACTTTCAATTTTAAAAAACGAGGTGGATACAGTGGATCAGGAAATGATGAAAGGCAGCATCGATTTGCTCATTTTGTCATTGATTGCCCAGCGAGATATGTACGGGTACGAAATGGTGAAAGTGCTGAAAGAGCTCAGCGACGATACGTATGAGATGAGTGAGGGGACGTTGTATGCGGCGTTGAAACGTCTTGAAAAAAAGACATGGATCACTTCCTACTGGCAGCAAACGGAAAGTGGACGAAGGAAATATTACCATTTGTCGGAGGAAGGTACGCGTGCGCTGGAAATGAAGAAAGAGAATTGGGAATGGATGAATGCCCTGGTCCATAAAAGTTCGGAAGGTCTCATATGAAACACTCCTTCGAACGATTCGTAAAAAAAGTAATCCAGGAAACGGACTGCAGCCGGGAGGAACGGGAAGACCTTTTCGAAGAGTTAGTCATCCATCTGGAATGCGCGTGTGAGGATTTCAAAGGGAACGGATACAACGAGGAGGAGGCGGCTCATTTGGCAATGAGGAATTTCGGGGACGGGAAGTATGTAGGTAGAACACTGCAGCATGCGATGTATCCGTATCGTAGGGAAATGCTGCTAACGCTCAGCATCGGCTCTTTAATACTTACGTATGCTATCTTTTTAAGTCAGTTATTCGTAATGGGTGATTCCCATATTGGCTGGCTATTGCTTGGAGTTCTCACAAGTTCTAGCATATTGTTCCTGACACTGCGTCCAGTTGCTTCGCTTAACCGTCGGGCAGTCATGAATACTTTGCTCGTGGTCCATGGTTTTGTCATGGCGGCAGGGATGTTGCTTGATTTCGATTCACCATACTCTATGATATTTGCGACACTTGATACACTTATCGTACTGCTGGCGGTTGTTTTGATTTTCCGGACGACGATTTACGATGTGCCTGCGACTGAAGTGAATTTAAGGACAGGAACAAAATTCGTCCATTATTTCAACTTATCGATGGGTATTCTGTTGATTCTAGGCACCTTGTTTTTCCTCTATGCATTCCTAATATTTGCTTCTGATGGATATTGGGGGCTCTGGAAACTGTTCGTGCCACTTGCTTTTTGGGGGATTGTCTATGCCCTACAACTGATCTTGCTGAACCATGGCCGAAAGAAAATCGCTTATTCAGTTACTGCAGTTCAATTTTTACTGCCAGCCGCACTCTTCGTATTATGGATTCTGGTTGTCAGAGGGGGAGCATCCTGATGAAGAGAATTATAGTGTTGGCAATAGGGATTTTGATCGTAACTTCTGTTTGCATATTTCTCGGTTTGACACTTCAAGTACCGGAATCGGAAAAGCAACAGGGACTGACAGGGATTTATGACGTGTCAGAAACGGGGGATGTCGGTTATGTGACGTATGAAGATGGTAGACCGACGTTGTATGTAAAGTCAAACGGTATCAAACAAGTGGCTCAGTTACCGCCGGACCAGGCGATTTCGGATGTCATCATGATACCAGGTAAGAAAAAGGTTCTCTATGTAAATTCCGACAAAACACTTAGTGAGACGAGTAAAAGCGTAGTGCATGAAATAGATCTTACAACAGGTGAGGATGAAGTTCTGTTTGAAAAAGACGCAATTATTACGGAACTTGCACTAGACGATGCAATGGTCGACCAGCTATTCTATCTACAAGCAAATGTCTATTTGAACTACTCACCGGTTGCCAGCGAGTATCCACATGAGTTTGACGTACATAGCTACGATCTAAAGGAAAAAATACAGTCGAAGCTTACAAATTTGAAAAAGTATAACATGGCATCCCTGCAAGTATCGGGTAAAGAGAAATCCGTTTACATTCAAATGGACGATGATGCAGATGCGGACACGGCGGAGGAGATTTTCGAGACGAAACAACGTATTTTTCAGATTCCTCTCGCTCAACCGGATCAGTCTAAAAAAATCTTCATCCCAATGGATATGGAAGATCTCTACGATTTTGTTTTAGTACCCGAACAATCACTTCTCATTTATCAGGCGGTTGCTGGAACAAACAGTAAAGGGACGTATGAATATGAATTGTTTTCCTATGACTGGGAGGCGATGGATACGAAGCAGCTGACATTCCAGAAGAACTACGCTGACCGGCCATTACTCGGTGATGATGGTCAGCTCTATTACATGATGGACTATAATTTTGCAGGCAGGTCACCGGAATATGAACTATTTCGGATGAATCTGGAGAACGGAGAAACAGAACAGGTTCAGCTAGCTGAGTAAGAGTGTCCTGAATGACAAGCTGAACAGGGAAAAACAGGTCAAAAAGAGAGGGGAGTGATGAGATGGAAAGCAGCAAGCCAATCAGTAAAAAGTATGGGAAAATCAGCTATATATCTTTAGTAATAGGAGTTATTTGCTTTTTCATAGTGTTTATACCTCCGACACGAATCGCAAACATCGGTAATGCAGGAGGGGATTATCTGACAATGTTACTGACTGCGGTAGGAATGATTCTCTCGATCTTAGGCATTGTATCGAAAGAGGAGAGAAACGGCATTCCAATCATCGCTCTCATCTTCTCCTCCTCCTTCTTTATCTTTTGGGGCAGTGTTATTGTGCTGTTGTTTACGGGACAGATGAATTTTGCTCCGTAAAACGGAAAGTTTCCAGGAGGTTTTACAATAATTATTGAATTTCTCAAGTGAAATTTGATAGCACTTAGAATGATGATCCAAATATTTTATGTGCTATCAAATTGGCCACTATTTTCTGCTCTCTGACAAGATTACTTTGTTATGTTTGACATCTAATCTGGTTAAACTTATAGTGAACCTACATAATAATATATCCAACTTCCACTAAGGGGAGTAGCTAATACAGTAAAAGTCGTCAATACAGGATTTAGATCCTCGGCTTTATTGGCAACAATCGTTGTTTGCGAGACCTTACCATTTATTTGGTGAGGTCTTTTGTTTTCTTCGAGACATTATGACCAAGAATTGGTTATGGTGTCTCTTTTTATTTTTTTAAGTTATGGGAGGTTACCCTTTGAATAATTATCTAGAACTTGCAAATTCAGTTGTTTTTAATAAGAAGAATCGCCTTATTAGCTATGACAAATCTTTAAAACTTATCGGAACAGGGAGAAGTGCATTTGTTTTTAAAGTGAAGTCATTAAATATAGCAATTAAAGTGTTCTTTCCTGATTCTACGTACATTGCTAAAGAAGAAGCTGAAATTTATAAAACGCTTCAAGATATTAGTTATTTTCCATATATCTATGAAGCTGGAGTGAATTATATTGTCATGGATTTTATCGATGGTTATACTCTCTTTGAATGTATGACACATGGGAAAATCATTACTTCGGATCATATTAAAGAAATTGATTACGCATTATCATTGGCTTCAGATTTGGGGTTGAATCCATCTGACATTCACTTACGTAATATTTTCATCACATCTAATGATGAGATAAAGCTCATAGACGTTGCACGTTATCGACAATTGAAAGACTGTAGGCAATGGAGTAATCTTAAAAAAGCCCATCGTCAATTTTACTCTAAACGGTACTTTTTAAAGAAAGTTCCGATCCCATTCTTGAATTTCGTGGCTTTCCTTTATAAAAAGGGGCTTATACCATACTACCGATCATGAAGAATTGATCGTGCACTTTCATAATTCATACACGGTCTTGAAATAGTTCGCACTGTAAAATAAGGGAATGTAGATGTAGTTAATGGGGTTTTATAGTAAGAACTATTTGCCACTAAGTAAATTTTCCAAGGGACTTGTATTTAATTCTATTTTAAACAGCATTCCCTATTAAAAGAGGGCATTGTCACATGCCCAGCATAATGGTAATCTGAAACAAATGCTTTCATTGTATTGTGGGGGATCAATCTGTGGGACGCTTTCTGAAAAAGTTGCCGTTGAGCTTTTCCATCGGCTCGCTTCTTTATATATATACTATCTATCTGTTTCACCTATTCAGGTCGGGAGATGCGTATATGAGCTGGTTGCTGATCGGGGTTTTGATAAGTTCAGTACTTCTATTTAACTCAACGCATTCAAAGAATTGGATGAGCAGACGTCGCGCTGTGATGAATACTTTGCTCATTGTGAATGGTTTCTTATTAGGTTATGGGACGCTTCTCGCAACTAATTTAGAACGCCCGTATTCAACAAGTCTTTCAATCATTGGTTATCTGTTGGTATTGTGTGCAATCATTTGCATTTATCGAACGAGTCTCCGTCACGAAATGCCAACAAACGCGAAGTTACTACATGCCCTTAATATCACAATCGGCATCGTGTTAACATTGGGTACGTTGTATTTCATATACATATTCTTTCTATTCAGTGAAGATGGAAACGGAGAGGTCTGGAAGCTATTTGTTCCACTTGTATTGTATGGCATCGCTTATGCAATTCAAATGAGGGCACTAGGTGCGCAGCGTAAGAGTTTTGTGTATACAGTTGCTGTCGTACAAATCCTAATGCCGGTTGTGCTTCTTCTAATATGGATGGTAGTACCAGGGGAGGGAGGACTTTGAGAAAAACTATTCTGTTCGCAAGCATAATTATACTAGTGACAGGAATTTGCGTGTTGCTCGGGTTCACCTATAGCATTCCAGATGAGGAAAAACAACAAGGGCTGACGGGGCAATTTGATGTTTCCACACAAGGGGATATAGCCTATGTAACATATGAAAGAGGAAAACCCACGTTATATGTGAAATCTGAGCAGTTGAGACAAGTCGTTCAGCTTCCCTCGAATCAGTCGATTTTAGATCTTGCGATGATGCCGGACGGAAAAACAGTGCTCTATGTAAACTCGGACAAAGAGTTGGATGAGCATAGTAAAAGTATCATTCACCAAGTTCATATTGAATCGGGAAAAGATGAAGTCCTTTTCACAAAAGAAGCCATCGTTATGGAGCTAGTGATCGACCCGAAGGATGAAGATCGAGTATTCTATTTGCAAGCAGACCAATTTTCCAACTATTCACCGGTCGCAAGTTTGTATCCACATGACTTTGACGTACACAGTGTTCAGCTGGAAACGGGGGAGCATGAGCAACATACGGAGTTAAGCAAATACAGTATGTCCTCTCTTCAAGTCTCCGGTGAAGACGATTCCATCTATATACAAATGGATGACGATGCGGATTTGGAAACAGCTGCAGACACCTTTGAAACGAAAGGTCGTGTTTTTAAAATCGCATTGTCCAACTCTGACCACAAAATGGTGATAAGTATCCCGGAAGATACACAGGATCTCTATGATTTCGTACTTATTCCTGACCGTTCTGAACTTGTTTACCAAGCGGTAGCAGAGACAAATTCGGAGGGGATTTTTGAATACGAGTTGTTCTCATATAATTGGGATACGCAAAGCATTACACAACTCACTAATTTACATGAGTATGCTGAGTACCCCATCTATGGAGCTGACGGAAAAGTGTATTTTATGGTTGATAAAGACTTTGGTGGAAGGCGCCCAGACAATTCATTGTATAGGATGAGTCCAGATGGAAGCGATGTGGAAGAAGTATCGCTTTAGGAATTAAGTTGGTTTGTAATTGAAAGCAATGAAAAAGCAGATGCCCACGTTTAGTTGTGGACATCTGCTTTTTTGTCATGTAGCTGCTCTAGGATATTCCCCTGTATTCAACGGTTTCAGAATTATTATAAATCTCAGCCGGTTTGCCTTTGATCAGCCCATCAACTGAATTGAAGGCCAGTGGATAAGTAGATAGTATTTTTAAGTAGATACCGTTTTCAGTTCCTCTTCAGGTTTCGTCCCAGTTACCTGGCGGATGACGGAAGCGCGTAGAAGGATGAACACCGTCATGATCAGCAACACACTTGAACTGATGAGTATCCAAGGTGCGGGCAGTACATCGTACAAAAATCCGAACAGCACCATCCCGAGTGGCATAAGCGCCATCGCCATCGTTTCCAAGATGGAGAACACACGACCTTTATAGTCATCGTCGATCAATTTCATCATGAACACTTGGAGAGGCGTGTTAATGAGCGGTCCTAAAGCTCCGCTGATAAATGAAATCGTCATGTAAAATGCAAACACGCCTCCGTATGAAAAGAGAATTAGCAGAGGCACCGCAATGATCCCCTGCAGAAGACCAAGTGCTACGATTCCCCACTTGGACACTCGTAGCGGTGAAGAAAACGGTTTACGTGCGGCTAAATAGATGGACATGAGCAGTATGCCGACCGCCATCGCACCTTCGACTAATCCAAAATGGGTAGGAAGCATTTTCAGTTTTTCGATAAGGATGAACGAATAGCCGACGGTAACTGCGCCAAACAGGAAGTTGACGAGTAGTGCGACCCAGATCATCGCCATTAAAAGTGGTTGCAGTCGGGCATACGTTAACCCGGCTTTCATACTGTCGAGCATTTTCTCTTTCGGTGCGCCTTCTTCTTTCGCTTTACGTTTTGCAAACAGATTGAAATTCATCGTCGACTCTAGCAGGACTGCAAGAATTGAAGCACCTGCATAGAGACCTAGAAAGACTTCCATGGGAACAGCTCCATAAAGCAGACCACCTACTGCTGGACTTCCGATTGCTGCAAATGAGATTGACATTTGGTTCAGAGACATCGCTTTTTGAATCCGATTTTCATCGACAAGACCTGTGATGGAGGACGTGAAGGCGATGCTCGAAAATGTTGACGCTAAGGATAGCACAACGGTTGTTGCGTAGATGGCAGTCAACGATAACTCATTAGTCAACAAGCTAATGGTAAGCAGTCCAAGTATCGCCATGGAAGAAACAACCTGTGCTATGATGACGATTCTTTTTCGAGAGTAAGTATCTGCGACGTATCCAGCAAATGGACCCATGAGTGTGCGAGGGAGGATGCTGCAAATTAGGTTCGCTGCAAAACTCGTAGCAGAACCCGTTATTTGCAAAATGTAAAAGCTAATGGCAAATGCATAGATTTGCGCACCGAATGCACTGATCATCTTGCTCGCAGCAAAAGTCCACAAGTGATAGGTGGCGCGCTTCAATTTTTTTACGCTTTCATCCAAAATAGTCACTCCATTCAGAAAGTTTAATAGGATTAAACAAAGAATAACATGTGCACTCTTTCATTTCAAGAAAAAGTTTAATATAATTAAACTAACTTGTTGAATCAGGAGTGAAGCACTATGAGAACATTAGGGGAGCGAATCAGATCTCTTAGGAAACAGAGGAAGTTGACGTTGGAATCATGTGCAGGCGAGCAGATGACAAAAGGTATGCTCAGTCTGATTGAAAATAATAAAGCGAATCCCTCGATGGAGAATCTCAATTATTTAGCGAAGCGTCTCGAGGTCGAAGTATCTGAACTGATGGAAGAAGTGAGCGGCAGCGAGCTCCAAGCCCTACTGGACAAAGCCGAAAAAATTGTTAAATCAGAAGACAAAAAAAAATACGGGGAAGCTTTAGAAATGATTGAGCCATTACTCCCAAAGCTTTTGTCTGGTTACACCGCTGGTCGTCTATTAGAAATCTACAGCAAATTCTCTTATTTACTAGGTCGTTCAAATTGGCAACCAATAGCGGAAAGAGCATCAGCTATTTACGAAGAGCTCAATATCGTACCGCGGCGGGCTGCAGTCGGAATCTTCTGGGCTATGGTGTTGTTCACTGAGCATCGGTATGAAGAAGCACTCGCTCGGCTGTTAGAGGAGAAAGCAGAAGTGGAAAGCCGAAGTGGCTATATCGATTCTCTGACACGTCTAGATTTATACACATATGAGGTGATTTTCCGTTTTGCGGTAAATGATACGATTGAAGCGACCCGGCTGATGAATGAGGCAATTAGCTATTCGAAAGACAAAAAAATCTTTTACCAGGTCGATCAACTTTACAGGCTGGCGGCTTATCGAGCAATAATAGATGGAGACGATGAAAAACTTGATTACTATGAGCGGAAGTTACTCCAATACGGGGAATTTGCAGAAGATGATCATGCGATCTGGTTTACGAAATTGGTTCGTATCCATCAGTTGAATTCTTTCCGTCATGACCATGAAACGGCACTTAAGAAGCTATCGGAAATGACAGACCCTATGCCCCAGCATGAATTCTTCCCGAATTTCTTTGCGCTAGAACGCGGAAAAGCGCTCTATGGGACGGGGCACTTCCAAGAAGCGCTGCACATGCTACAACAAGTTGTCATCAGTGAGAATGTGCATCATCCGTACGACCTTTCCATGTATTATGAGAAGGATGCTTATGCTGCACTGTGTGCTGAGCAACTTGGTAATTTGTCTTACGCCCGCAAGCTCGCTGAAATAGCAGATTCCAATATGACACAGATGCCGGATACACCCTATACACAGTTTGTAAGGGAGACAGCTAAACGCTTAGCAACACAATAAAAAGCACGCAAAAACAGAGAATGCACCGTTCGATGCGGTCTCTGTTTTTTGAAGCTGTGCTTATTTGAATACTTGCAAACGGTCTTCGATGGGGAGGAATTCCTTTTCTCCTGCAGGCGCTACTACTTTTCCAAAAGGCATTTGAGACATGAGCTTCCAAGAAGTCGGAAGGTCCCACTCTGCTTTTACTGCATCATCAATCAATGGATTGTAATGCTGGAGACTTGCACCATATCCTTCATCTGATAGAGCAGTCCAGATGACGTGCTGGACCATACCGGATGATTGTTGTGACCATGTCGGGAAATTGTCCTTGTATTCTTGGAACTGTTCTTGTAAGTTCTCGACAACTTGCATATCTTCAAAGAAAAGAATCGTTCCGTAACCACTGCCGAACATCGTCATACGCTGTGCAGTCGATTCGAAATTCTCTTCAGGAACTATTTTCTTTAAGGTATCACTTGTGATTTCCCAAAGTCGTTTGCTTTGTTCACCTAGCAGGACAACGACACGTGCTGTTTGTGAATTAAATGCAGAAGGTGTATGCTTCACTGCATGTTGGATGAGTTCCTCCAGTTTTTCGTCGGAAAGGATCGGTTCATTATTAATGACGTAAATAGAACGCCGGTTTTCAACGGACTCCAAAAATGTTTGTGACAAGATGAATTCCTCCTTAGTTTTGCATGAATGGCTCATTTAAGAGCTGATTTGCTTCTCTTACAGTATAGTCAGCTGATTTCTAATGTGGAAGTACGCACTTTAAAGTGGTATAGTATCCAAAAAGATACCGTTAGGGGGGAGTTAGTATGGAAGGCGAAGTGTCTCAATGTCGAGTGGAAGAGGCGCTCGGAATTGTTGTGGGGAAATGGAAGCCGGTTATTATTTTGTATTTGTTACATGAAGGGACGAAACGGTTCAGTGAATTAAAACGTAGCATGCCAGGGATTACGCAAAAGATGTTGACGAAACAGCTTCGTGAATTAGAAGAGGAAGATATTATCCAACGCGTGGTGTATCCTCAAGTTCCTCCTAAAGTGGAATATTCGATGACGGATTATGGTAGAACGTTGAGCCCGATTTTAGAGGCGATGCATGAGTGGGGGACCCATCATATCGTTCACAAGCAGAATATGGGGATTGTTGAGCAACAAGCAAAATAGGAATAGATGTTAAAGAAGCCGCTCAGACTATTCTGAACGGCTTTTATGATTCCAGTTTTTGAAGGTTCAAGCAAAGAAATTTACTTCTAAAAAAATCGTGATATGCTAGTAAACATTAAATGGATGTGTCTTACTATAATTAAAAAGTTGCACAAGGGAAAGAAAGTTAGGAGGTTATTTATGGACGATAATAAAGATGGATGGCTTCGAGAAAGCACAGGAGTTAGCCTTGAAGAAGTTAATAGCACAATTAATGTCCGAAACAAAAAAGGATTTTGGCGTAAACTTTTTGCATTCGCTGGCCCCGGTTCACTCGTAGCAGTAGGATACGTGGACCCTGGTAATTGGGCAACTTCAATTGCTGGGGGTTCACGTTTCGGATATCTATTGCTAAGTGTAATTCTAATTTCAAATTTAATAGCTGTGCTTCTGCAGTCTTTGTCTGCAAAACTTGGAATTGTAACCGGAAAAGATTTGGCGCAAGCTACAAGTGCTTCCGTTGGTAAGAAGATGTCGATATTCTTATGGATTATTACAGAGTTAGCCATAATTGCGACAGATCTGGCGGAAGTGATTGGCTCGGCGATTGCACTGAATCTGTTATTTGGGATTCCGTTATTAGTCGGTATTGCCATTACCACATTGGATGTCTTACTCCTTCTCTATTTACAGAGGAAAGGTTTCCGTATTATTGAATCGATTGTCATTGTTTTAATGGCCACTATTTTTGCCGTATTTGTGTTCGAAGTGATTTCCTCTAAACCGGAATTATCTTCATTGTTTGCTGGATTTATCCCACAGACTGAAATTGTAACGAATCCGAGCATGTTGTTCATTGCACTCGGAATTTTAGGTGCCACAGTCATGCCACACAATCTGTATTTGCACTCTTCCATTGTACAAACACGAAATTATGAACGAACTCAAGAAGGGAAAAAAGAAGCCATTAAGTTCTCACTGATCGATTCGGGGTTCTCGTTGACGGTTGCATTCCTCATTAACTCTGCGATCCTTATTTTGGGAGCAGCAGCTTTTTACGGAACGGAACTGGATGTCTCCGAAATTGAAGCTGCTTATAATTTGTTGAGTCCAACTTTAGGAGTGGGGATTGCCAGTACATTATTTGCAGTGGCATTACTTGCATCGGGTCAAAATTCAACGATTACAGGAACGATTAGTGGTCAAATTGTTATGGAGGGGTTCATTAATTTACGGATTACTCCTTGGCTGAGAAGACTGATTACTCGCCTACTCGCCGTTATTCCTGCTTTTATCGTCACATGGATTGCAGGTTCTAAAGGTACAGGAGAATTGCTGTTGTGGAGTCAAGTCATCTTGAGTTTGGCACTTCCTTTTGCGGTAGTTCCTCTTGTTAGGTTTACTAGTGATAAGAAGAAAATGGGCGAGTTCGTGAATTCGTTGCCTATCAAGATTATGGCTTGGACGAGTACAGTCGTCATCATCATTTTGAACGTGTTCCTAATCGGCTACATCCTAGTGACGGGGCATGACCTAGGTTAAATAAAAACGTCTCTTCCATGGAGGCGTTTTTTTGATGGAGAAGGTGGCGGGCAACCGCTGTTTCTAGTATGATAACGGGTAGATGTGAAATGATGAAGCATGCATTTCAATTGAATCTGGGAAGAAAGAATAGGTGTACATCATGAGTTTATTAACTGTGTCAAACTTGAGTCATGGTTTTGGAGACCGTGCGATTTTTGAAGACGTGTCGTTCAGACTGTTGGCAGGCGAGCATATTGGACTTGTCGGTGCAAACGGAGAAGGTAAATCGACGTTTATGAATATTATTACACGCAAACTGGAGCCGGATGCGGGGACAGTCTCTTGGGCGAAGCGTGCACGGGTTGGATATTTGGATCAGCATGCTGCACTTAAACAGGGAATGACCATCCGTGACGTATTACGGACTGCATTTCAATATTTGTACGATATGGAAAGTGAAATGAATGAGCTGTTTGCGAAAATGGCAGATGTAGATCCGGACGAACTGGAAGCGATTTTGGAAGAGACGGGTCAAATACAAGATGATCTTGAACAACATGACTTTTATATTTTGGATGCCAAAGTGGAAGAAGTTGCAAATGGTCTTGGGCTAGATGAGTTCGGGTTGGACCGTGATGTAAATGATCTGAGTGGTGGTCAACGTACGAAAGTGTTACTTGCTAAATTGCTGTTAGAGAAACCAGATATTTTGCTATTGGATGAGCCGACGAACTATTTGGATGTGGAGCATATTGAATGGTTGCGTACCTATTTGCAAAACTATCCAAGTGCATTCATCCTGATTTCGCATGATATTCCATTTTTAAATAGTGTGGTGAACTTGATTTATCACATGGAAAATCAAGAAATCACACGCTATGCAGGAGATTATGATGAGTTTTTACGTGTTCATGAGATGAAGAAGCAGCAAGTTGAAGCAGCTTATAAGAAACAGCAAAAGGAGATCGCCGGATTGAAGGATTTTGTTGCCCGTAACAAAGCCAATGCAGCGACAAGTAAGATGGCGCAATCTAGACAGAAAAAACTCGATAAGATGGATATGATCGAACTGGATTCTGAAAAGCCAAAACCCCGTTTTGACTTCAAAGTGGCTCGAACTCCAAGCAAGTATTTGTTTAAAACAAATCAACTCGTAATCGGATACGATGAACCGTTGTCTAGTCCGCTGGATCTTGAGATGGAGCGCGGTCAAAAAATCGCTTTGTCTGGGGCGAACGGGATTGGTAAAACGACGTTGCTGAAGAGTTTACTTGGGGAGATTCCGGCATTGTCAGGATCGGTGGAGCGTGGAGAGCACTTGGCCATCGGTTATTTCGAGCAAGAAATGAAGTCAGATAGTGACAAGACTTGCTTGGAAGAAATTTGGAGTGAATTCCCTCACTTTACACAGTATGAAGTGCGTGCAGCTCTTGCACGTGTGGGTCTGACGACAAAGCATATTGAGAGTAAAGTAAAAGTCTTGAGTGGTGGCGAACGGGCAAAAGTTCGGTTATGTAAGTTGGTCAATCAAGAAACGAACTTACTTGTGCTGGATGAGCCGACGAATCACTTAGATGTCGATGCGAAAGCTGAACTGAAGCGCGCGCTGACAGAGTTTAAAGGGAGTGTCCTGCTCATTTCCCACGAGCCTGATTTTTATGAGGGTGTCGTGAACAAAATGTGGAACGGCGAGACATGGACGACGAAGATGTTTTGATAGGAGATACTGTGAGTATGCCAATGAAGGTTGGTGTGCTCGCAGTTTTTTTGTGAAAGAACAAATGAACAAGTGAAGATGAAATCCTTTAACTATGCTGAACTGTGTCCGGTTGCAGAATAACACTACCACGTGACAGTTTCTTACCGGGATCTGGCCGATTGAGCTGTGGTAGACCATCTTAAAACAAGCGAAGCGCTACAAATTAATCCCTAAACTCAATAGGATTGTGTCCCGTTATCGACAAACTCTTCGTTGTGTCGGAGAAATCCATCTGAGTGTCGGACAAATTCGAGTGAGTGATAGAAAATTATTGGTGAGTGATAGGCAAACTCAACGAAGTGACCGAGAACGAAAACTGTTGGTTGAAGTGCATCATGGCATGGTGGAATCGCGTTTTGTATGTCCATGAGAAAGAGGATGCTTGATAGAATCGTCTGGAATGCTCTGTTTATGAGCGGAATGGGGGATTTATGATCACATACCTGAGTTTATGAGCGGAAACCGCGATTTATGATCACACCCCCGAGTTTATGAGCGGAAACAGTGATTTATGAGCACACTCCCGAGTTTATGAGCGGAAACAGTGATTTATGAGCACACTCCCGAGTTTATGAGCGGAAAACCTGATTTATGAGCACGCTCCTGAGTTTATGAGCGGAAAACCCGATTTATGAGCACATACCTGAGTTTATGAGCGGAAAATGCGATTTATGATCACATACCTGAGTTTATGAGCGGAAAATGCGATTTATGAGCGCACTCCCGAGTTTATGAGCGGAAACCGCGATTTATGAGCACAC
>NZ_AZUC01000064.1 GCF_000586555.1 Sporosarcina sp. D27 | reverse complement strand
TACTAATCGATCGAGGACTTAACCTAAAAAGCGGAGACGACCGTTTTGATGCGATAAGCATAAGACGAATCGATGAAGTGGCGATCTTTGCCACGTAGACGAGTCGACTTATGATCTCGAGCATCAGGGAGTCGGAGCTGGATTGAAGCGACCGCACAAGTTAAAGAATTGTTAGATTGTTTTGAGTTTCAATGTTGGTTTTATCCAGTTTTGAATGAACAAAAGTTCTTTCAAAAAAGTATTGCATTCTACATAAGATATAGTGTATAATAGTAAATGTCCTTGAAACAGGATAAGCACACTTGTCTGGTAATGATGGCGAAGAGGTCACACCCGTTCCCATACCGAACACGGAAGTTAAGTTCTTCAGCGCCGATGGTAGTAGGGGGCTTCCCCCTGTGAGAGTAGGACGTTGCCAGGCAAGCGCAGTAATGCGTGATATATGGAGGATTAGCTCAGCTGGGAGAGCATCTGCCTTACAAGCAGAGGGTCGGCGGTTCGAGCCCGTCATCCTCCACCATACTTTGTGCCGGTGTAGCTCAACTGGTAGAGCAACTGACTTGTAATCAGTAGGTTGAGGGTTCAAGTCCTTTCGCCGGCACCACTTAGTACGAGCCATTAGCTCAGTTGGTAGAGCATCTGACTTTTAATCAGAGGGTCGCAGGTTCGAATCCTGCATGGCTCACCATTTATTTTAAATGTTTTGAGAGCTACAATAATATGCGGGTGTGGCGGAATTGGCAGACGCGCTAGACTTAGGATCTAGTGCCTTCGGGCGTGGGGGTTCAAGTCCCTTCACCCGCATCACCTATGCGGAAGTAGTTCAGTGGTAGAATACGACCTTGCCAAGGTCGGGGTCGCGGGTTCGAATCCCGTCTTCCGCTCCACTGTAATTCACTACGCATAACTTATAAGTATTATATATGCGCCCGTAGCTCAATTGGATAGAGCGTCTGACTACGGATCAGAAGGTTGTGGATTCGACTTCTGCCGGGCGCGCCATTTTTATAAACGTTAGATTTAGACTCGGGAAGTAGCTCAGCTTGGTAGAGCACTTGGTTTGGGACCAAGGGGTCGCAGGTTCGAATCCTGTCTTCCCGACCATCTTTTAAAGAGGGGCCTTAGCTCAGCTGGGAGAGCGCCTGCCTTGCACGCAGGAGGTCAGCGGTTCGATCCCGCTAGGCTCCACCAAAATTATTACAATCCATTTCTTGGCGGCGTAGCTCAGCTGGCTAGAGCGTACGGTTCATACCCGTGAGGTCGGGGGTTCGATCCCCTCTGCCGCCATCCAAAGGACCTTTAGCTCAGTTGGTTAGAGCAGACGGCTCATAACCGTCCGGTCGCAGGTTCGAGTCCTGCAAGGTCCACCAGTATTGCTTTTATCGTACGGAGGTATACCCAAGTTCGGCTGAAGGGATCGGTCTTGAAAACCGACAGGGGTGTCAAAACCCGCGGGGGTTCGAATCCCTCTACCTCCTCCATTTTTACTTGTTGTGTTTCTTGAATATCATTATCGCGGGGTGGAGCAGTGGTAGCTCGTCGGGCTCATAACCCGAAGGTCACAGGTTCAAATCCTGTCCCCGCAACCAAATGGTCCCGTGGTGTAGCGGTTAACATGCCTGCCTGTCACGCAGGAGATCGCCGGTTCGATCCCGGTCGGGACCGCCATTTCTTTTAATACATAGTCTATTAACACTATGTGGCTCAGTAGCTCAGTCGGTAGAGCAAAGGACTGAAAATCCTTGTGTCGGCGGTTCGATTCCGTCCTGAGCCACCATTTATGCGGGTGTAGTTTAGTGGTAAAACCTCAGCCTTCCAAGCTGATGATGAGGGTTCGATTCCCTTCACCCGCTCCATATTGGGCCTATAGCTCAGCTGGTTAGAGCGCACGCCTGATAAGCGTGAGGTCGGTGGTTCGAGTCCACTTAGGCCCACTATTCCGCAGTAGCTCAGTGGTAGAGCAATCGGCTGTTAACCGATCGGTCGTAGGTTCGAGTCCTACCTGCGGAGCCATATTACGGGGAAGTACTCAAGTGGCTCAAGAGGCGCCCCTGCTAAGGGTGTAGATCGCGAAAGCGGTGCGAGGGTTCGAATCCCTCCTTCTCCGCCATATTTGTTTGGCCCCTTGGTCAAGCGGTTAAGACACCGCCCTTTCACGGCGGTAACACGGGTTCGAATCCCGTAGGGGTCATACATAAAAGTTCCTAGTTGCGATAGCGCAACTAGGAACTTTTTTTATGATTCGTTATCGATGTAACTGTCTTTACGGCGATATGGGATGTCGCCTAGTTCTGATTCCAGTCCTTCCTCGTCCAGTTCCTCTTCATACGCTAATGTTGTATCTCCACGAATGACTCCAGAAGGTTCACCCTCCAAGTTACTTGTTGCGATCACATCAATATCCTCTGTACTTCCGTCTTCAATTGAAGTGTCGTATAACGATTCATAGTCATCATGGTCTCCGGTAAAATCAGAAGGAGTTTCTGAAGTTCCGGATTTTGCGATTTCTTCAAAGCTGTCGATGGGATCTCTGTACCCATCATCTTGTCTATCCGAAAATGTATTAGGATTAGCCATCTTCAACAAATCGTCCTCTACAGGACGATCGTCGGGAACATCTTGAACAGCGTCATCTACACAGAAGGTAGTGTAGGGCACTGCTTCTAACCGTTCGTAGGGGATTTCTTTACCACATTTTTCACATACTCCGTATGAACCTTCTTTCATCCTTTTCAATGCATGCTGGACCTTTTCAAGCTCTTCACTAGCATGCACATTCAATGCTCTGTCCTTTTCGCGATCATATAACTCCGTTCCCATGTCGGCAGGGTGGTTATCGTAAGTGGACAGCTCACCGATTTCTTCTTGTGGACTTTCTTCTACATCGGTTCTTTCTTCAGTCATGGTTAGCTGATCCTGTAGACGGAGTAGCTCTTTTTTCAATGTTGTCGTTTGTTCTTTTGTTAGCATTACGTTCACGTCCTTTATGGATTTACGTTCTAGTATGATTCAGAACAGCAAAATTACTAGTGCTTGAGCTGTTAATTCAATGATTTCCTTTTTCGCGGAGTTGTTAAACCTTTTGAATTCCATTTGACGATAAATGTGATTTGCCCCACAAATAAAGAGGCTAATACAGAAATCAGTTTTCACTGACTCTGTATAGCCTCATGTAATTGGTCATTATTTAGTTGTGAGATGCCCAATTAGTAACCCGATCGCGAGTAACAAACAAAAGAATGTATTTGTTTGAGCGGTGTATTTCATAGCAGGCATTACCTGTAGAGGGAGCTCGAAATTTTTAAAGATTTTAATTGCGTTAATGGGTTTTTTTACACAAAGAATGACAAGGAGACTCCAAGGTGTCAATCCTCCAAAAAGAACTAACGCAATAATCCATGCGAATGCGAGGATAAAGAATCCACTTTGAATGCGAATTGCAGATGGTCGTCCAAACAAAATGGCTAGTGTTTTTCTACCACCTTTTTTATCGCCTTCCAAATCACGGATGTTGTTTGCCATCATGATTGCAGCTACAAGCAATACACTTGGGATGGACAGTAAAACAGCGCGTTCTGACACAGTTCCAGTCTGTATGTAGAATGCAATCAAGACCAACAGCATTCCCATGACGATTCCAGAAAATAGTTCACCAAGTGGAGTGTACGCTATTGGATAAGGTCCTCCTGTGTAGAAGTAGCCGATAGCCATTGAAATTAAACCGACGACTGCAATCCACCAAGATGACTGCATACAGATATATACACCTAAAAGAATCGAAACGCCATATAGGAGCAGTGCCAAATTTAAAATCGTCTTCGGATTTACTTTATTGCGTACGATTGTTCCGCCAATGCCGACAGAATCTTCCGTATCGAGTCCACGTTTAAAATCGTAGTACTCGTTAAACATATTGGTAGCCATTTGAATGAAAACACTCGCAAGTAACATGGCAGCGAATAACAGGAAGTCTAGTTGTCCGAATGGCAACGCAAGCATCGTGCCAAGGAACACAGGAGCAAAAGCTGCAGTCAATGTATGTGGACGAGTTAGCTGCCACCACATTCTCCAACCAGTTTCAATCTTAATAGTATCTTGCATTTCGTTCTCTCCTTCGTTTAAACATGCAAGTCTTATTGTACTCTATTCGGCACAAATACGGAATCCTTCAGGTTCTTAAAAATGCGCAGTAGCCCGATTTCCGGTATAATGGATATAGAATTGGCACCAAGAGTTTGCCACATGAGGAGAGAATACTATGAATCGGAAGCTTACGGACTTGCCTAGCCGAGAAAAAACGGCAGCTATGCCGCATGTCCGCTTCTTTACAGAAACTATTGAGGCGGGCGGAATATCACCGCTGTCTTTTTTTGAGGCAGGGGCGTTTATCCATGATTCTCATCGTTTTTATTGGGAAAATGCATCTAAAACGATGACGCTTGTCGGAATTGGACATGCGTTGACGATAACAGATGAACCTGGAACTGATCGCTTTGATACGATTGAATCCAAATGGAAACACTATTGTGATGCACTTATTAAAGAAGACAAAGATATGGATCCTGTGTTGTTCGGAGGATTTTCTTTTGAGGAAAAACACTCATCCATTCCTTCAGAGTGGGAAAATTTCCCGAATGCTCTTTTTGCTGTGCCTACATTCCAGTTGAAGATAGAAAATGGAAAAACCCTAGTTGCGATAAATTTAATCTCTGAGGAAACTGAAACGGCTCTCCAGTTTGAAGCGCTTCGCAAGCAACGTGACCAACTTATCCATATGGCACAAGTGCAGGAATCTGTATCAACAGAAAAGCCATTGCTGGTATCGATGGAGGAACTTCGTAAAGAGCACTATTTAAAAGCTGTTCAACGAATTACAGAGAAGATTCAAATGGGGGAAGCTGAAAAAGTAGTCATCGCTCGGAAATTGGCTCTGCAATTTGAGCAACCGATTCCACCGGTAGCTGCACTTCAATCTGTTGCTAACGAACAACGGGACAGTTACAATTTTGGGCTTGAGAATGGTTCACAGTTCTTTTTCGGTGCCACTCCTGAACGGCTGATCGAAATAAAAGACGGACAAGCTTTTTCTGCATGTGTTGCTGGATCCATTAAGCGGGGAAGCAATGCAGACGAGGATCAGCAATTAGGAAATGAATTGCTCGGAGACAAAAAGAACAGAGAAGAACACCAATACGTGGTCGATATGATTACTGGCGTATTCGACTTGCTCTGTGCTTCCTATACAGCTGCAACACGACCTAAGTTGATGAAAGTTCGAGACATCCAACATTTGCATACACCGGTTCAAGGTCAATTGGGAGCTGAAAGTAGTATCTTCCAATTCGTAAAAGCACTTCATCCGACTCCTGCGCTTGGGGGTGTTCCAACACCGGTCGCTAGGAAACTGATTCGTCAGGAAGAAGATCTCGATCGGGGATATTACGCTGCTCCGGTTGGCTGGACAGATGTATCTGGAAACGGTGAATTTGCGGTGGCTATACGTTCGGCATTACTGGAACAGAAGAACGCATGGTTATATGCTGGCGGAGGGATTGTTGCAGACTCGGAACCCTCTCAGGAATACGAAGAGACCTGGGTGAAATTCAGACCGATGTTACGTGCACTTGGAGGTTCGCTAAATGGATAATCGTAAAACGTTAACGAATCATGTGAGAAGAATGGCAGAGGGTCTTGTCAAAATGGGAGTAATGCATGCGGTCATAAGTCCGGGATCGCGTTCAACTCCACTTGCATACGCGCTCGCTTCCACAGAACAAGTAGATGTCCACTTGCACGTAGACGAACGTTCTGCTGGATTCTTCGCACTTGGGTTAGCGAAAGCGACGCAGATACCAGTTGTTTTGTTATGTACATCAGGCACAGCCGCATCTAACTATCATCCAGCAGTAACAGAAGCGTATTATGCTCGGGTCCCACTGATTGTAATCACAGCGGATCGACCACACGAATTACGTGATGTCGGTGCACCACAAGCTATTCGTCAAATGGGGATGTTTGGTCCGCACGTTAAATATGACGTGGATCTACCTATACCTGAGAATTCGGCTACAGTCGATGACTTTTTAGATCGACAAATTGCTCGTGCTATAGGCATAGCAGTCACTGAACCTAAGGGGCCGGTCCATCTAAATGCCCCATTCCGGGAGCCGTTGTTAATCGATTTCGAGCAAGAACTACCGACAGTTACGTTCATGGAGCGGATTGCTGGTCATACGTCACTGACAACTGAGCAGAAGAATCAGGTGAGTGACCTAATCGGTTCCGCAGCACGTGGAGTTCTAGTCGTAGGGGAATGTCTTCCAGGATTTGATAAAAAACAGGTTTGGAAATTCGCGAAGAGCATGAATTGGCCGGTAATTTGCGATCCGTTATCCAATTTGCGATCTGAAGTTCCAGATGATTGTCGTCATTTATGCATTGACGCTTACGATGCATTGCTAAAAAACGAATCCTTTGCAGCTCAAGCAGAACCTGATGCGGTCATTCGAATTGGGCCACAACCTGTTTCTAAACCGTTAACGTTATTTTTGAAGAAGGTCCGACCACAAACATTTATTGTTGTGGATGAATCCCCAATTTTCCGTGATCCGCTCGGTATTGCAACGCACCATTTGCAAGTGAGTGCGATCGAAGTACTGTCTGTTGAGGCTACCGCTCATCAAGAGGCATCTTATACTGAGGTATGGAGTAAAGCAAACGAACTCGCTGGAGAAATGACTGCGCGTTATCAGAGTGAGGACGTTCATGAGGGTGACTATGTTCGCACGTTACTAGCTTCGTTACCAAATGGTAGTGACCTGATTAGTGGGAGTAGTATGCCGATTCGGGATTTAGACACCTATTTCCGCAAGACGGACAAGGATATCGAGATCTTTTCAAATCGCGGAGCTAACGGGATTGATGGAGTTGTTTCGACGGCTCTCGGTATTCAAACAGCCCGGAAGCGACCGGCTTGGCTTCTAATTGGAGATTTGTCGTTCATGCATGATGTGAATGGGTTACTGATCTCTCGCATGCAGACGATGGATTTAACCATTATTGTGAGCAATAATGATGGTGGCGGCATTTTCTCTTACTTGCCTCAAGCATCGATTCCAAATCATTTTGAACAACTCTTTGGAACGCCAACCGGTTTGACATTTGCACCGATTGCAGAGATGTATGGCATTCAATATGATTCGGTTTCATCAATAGAACAGCTGGAAGGTCAATTAGCGGAAGAGAAGACATCTCCTCTGCGGATCATCGAGATGATTTCAGTTCGAGACCAAAATGTGCAGGCACATCGTGAATTATGGAGTGCGATAGGAGAGGAGCTCGAACGTAATGGGTTCTGAGCGGATTACAGTCAATGGCCATACAATGCATGTGCAACGTAACGGTGATCCTTCTCTTCCAGTTGTGGTATTCCTTCATGGATTTACGGGTAGCATAGCTACGTGGCGCACAATCAGGTCACTTCTTGAAGGGAAGGTTCACGCTGTTGCAATCGATCTGTGGGGACATGGGTTTTCAGACAAACCTGAGAACAGTGCCGACTATTCAATGGAGAGACAGACTGAAGATCTAGAGCAATTGTTCAACCAATTGGAGCTAACAAAGTTCACATTAGTCGGCTATTCCATGGGCGGTCGAACGGCGTTAGGGTACGCGACATCTTTCCCTAAGCGGATTCAACAACTAGTCCTGGAGAGTGCTTCGCCCGGCCTTAAAACGGAAGCAGAGCGTTCTGAACGAAAGCAACGGGATGCTAAATTAGCGAAGCGACTTCTGCACGAACCTTTCGTGGATTTCGTAGATTTCTGGGAGAACCTAGCCTTGTTCGACACTCAGAAGTCCATGTCAGCAGAACAAATAGAAGAAGTGCGCAAGGAACGGCTGAGTCAAGAGCCTCAAGGCTTAGCAAACAGTCTGATTGGTATCGGGACAGGTAGCCAGCCTTCTTACTGGGAAGTGCTTTCTAAGCAGATGTATCCTGTTATTCTTGTTACGGGATCCCTCGATTCAAAGTTTGAAACGATTGCTTTGGAAATGAAGAACTTACTGCCAAACGTCCAACATTTCTCTGTGGAAAATGCAGGGCATGCAATCCACGTGGAAAAACCTGAAGAATTTGCTACAATAATAGATGAGATTGTAAAACAAAAATGATTTCTAGGAGGACAACCATGACACGACAATGGGAAACACTTCATACATACGAAGATATTAAGTATGAAAAGTACAATGGCATTGCGAAAGTGACGATCAATCGTCCAGAAGTACGAAATGCATTCCGTCCAAAAACGGTAATGGAAATGATTGATGCTTTTTCTCGTGCACGTGACGACGAAAGTATCGGAGTCATCGTTTTAACAGGAGAAGGCGAAAAAGCATTCTGTTCTGGTGGAGACCAGAAAGTACGCGGTCATGGCGGATACGTTGGTGATGACGAAATTCCACGTTTGAACGTACTTGACCTACAGCGTCTGATTCGTGTTATTCCAAAGCCAGTTGTTGCTATGGTTGCGGGCTACGCAATTGGCGGAGGCCACGTACTTCATGTCGTATGTGACTTAACGATTGCTGCAGACAATGCGATCTTTGGCCAAACAGGACCTAAAGTAGGTTCGTTCGATGCTGG
This sequence comes from Sporosarcina sp. D27, assembly GCF_000586555.1. Taxonomy (GTDB): domain Bacteria; phylum Bacillota; class Bacilli; order Bacillales_A; family Planococcaceae; genus Sporosarcina. Next base: position 7,848 of record NZ_AZUC01000064.1, on the reverse strand, counting down.
ATACGGGTCAGGTTACCTCGCACGTATTATCGGACATAAGAAAGCACGTGAAATTTGGTACTTGTGCCGTCAATACAATGCACAAGATGCATTAGATATGGGATTAGTTAATACAGTTGTTCCTTACGAGCAACTTGAAGATGAAACCGTTCAATGGTGTGAAGAAATGCTATCCATGAGCCCAACTGCACTTCGTTTCTTGAAAGCAGCGATGAATGCGGATACAGATGGATTAGCAGGACTTCAGCAATTGGCTGGCGACGCTACATTGTTGTACTACACATCAGACGAAGCGAAAGAAGGCCGCGATGCGTTCAAAGAAAAGCGTAAGCCGGACTTCGGTCAATTCCCACGATTCCCTTAATGATCATCAAACGAAAAGACTGCCTATTGGGCAGTTTTTTCTTTATGGAAAGGAGGCACAATATGATTCCCAATTGGTTATTAAAACGTGCTGCATTGACGCCCCATGCACCTGCATTGACTTTTCAAGGTCGAACATGGTCTTATCTTCATCTGAAAGAAGAGGCATTGGACAGAGCAGGGAAACTACGTTCACTTGGACTTGAACGAGGGAGCCGTATTGCCTTACTTGGAGGAACGTCTGCCGAGATGGCGCTGCTAATCCATGGCTGTCTGCTTGCAGGGGTAGAAATGGTGATGCTGAACGCAAGGCTGACAGCAGAGGAAATTGAGTATCAGCTGAAAGATTCACAAACGAAATTGCTCATCTGTGAAGAAGCTTTTCGCAAAGTAGCCGAACAGCAGGTTTGCCGGAGTATTGTTTATGATGAATTTCTTAAGCTGGAGCCAAAATCTTTGCAACTGGAGCAGGTGTGGGAAGAAGATCGGACGCTAACGATTATGTACACATCGGGAACGACAGGATTTCCAAAGGGAGTTCGTCAAACTGCAGAAAATCATACATCAAGTGCGCTATCTGCTGTTTTGAACAGCGGCCTGCATGATGGAGATGCATGGCTCCACATGATGCCCCTTTTTCATATTAGTGGCTTCTCTATTTTAGCGAGAGCCGTTTTGTATGGCTCCGAAGTGAGGTTGTTTGAAAAATTTGATGCTGCAGTAGCGGCTGATGAAATTAGTAACGGACGTGTGTCGGGAATGTCTGTTGTGGCAGTCACACTCGAACGGTTACTAACAGTTATTGAAAACGACAAGTTGTCTGTACATCCGAAATTCCGCACACTTCTTGCGGGTGGCGGTCCCGTTCCTGTTAGCTATTTAAAGCGTGCAGAACAATGTGGACTCCCTGTATTACAAACGTACGGTATGACAGAAACTAGCTCACAGACAGCAACGCTTTCCGCTGAAGATGCATTACGAAAGCCAGGATCAGCAGGAAAACCGTTATTTTTCACAGATATCCAAATTGACGGAGCAAAAGAGCCATTTGTTAAAGGGGAAATTCTCATTAAGGGTCCGCACGTCACTAAAGGATATATAGGAAAGAATACGAGCACTCAAGCATTGCAAAATGGCTGGCTGCATTCTGGGGATATCGGGTACTTCGATGAAGAAGGCTTTTTGTTTGTCTCAGATCGACGGTCTGACCTAATCATTTCAGGTGGGGAGAACATCTATCCTGCTGAGATAGAGTCGGTGCTTGTGGAGCACCCAGAAGTGTTGGAGGCAGGCGTGTGTGCGATGCAAAGCGACGAATGGGGAGCAGTTCCCGCAGCGTTTATCGTTCTGCGATCACCGATTCCAGTTGAGAGCCTACGCGAGTTTTGCCAAAATAGGCTAGCGTCTTATAAAGTTCCGAAAGCCTTTCAATTTGTCGATGAATTACCTCGAAACGCATCGAACAAATTAATGAGGAAGGAACTTCGCGAAAGGTTAACTATGGATAATTAAAAAAGCTAGGGGAGGAAGGGGACAATATTTCCCTTCCAACCTCTAGCTTTTTAATTAAGTGCTTCAGACAACACTTGAATATTGCGTTTCATCAAAGAAAAATAATCCTCTTCGTTGGCAATATCTTCTTTTGTTAGTACAGACAAATTATGAAGAATGGCGGAGTCTGCACCAATTTCATTTTGGACTACTTTAGTCAGTTTAGAGCTCACGTTTTGTTCAAAAAGAATCGTTTTCACATGATCCTCTTTCGCTTCAGCCACAATATGCGCGAGTTCCTTTTGGGAAGGCTCGTTTTGTGTGTTGAGACCAGCAATGGAAATTTGCTCTAATCCGTATTCATTAGCTAGATAGCCGAAAGCGGCATGCGAAACAAAGAATTTTTTTGAAGTGGCCTGATCTGCCATGGTTGCAAATTCTTTATCCAATGATTCTAAATCGCTTTTCAATGCTTCGAAGTTCTTCTCATACAGTTCTTTGTTCTCTGGAGCTTGCTCTGTAAGCCCATCTCGAACTGCTTTAGCTAAATCCATGCTCAGAACAGGAGAAATCCATACGTGGGGATCGGTATTGCCCTCTGAATGGCGTTCCCCTTCATGTTCGTGCCTGTGTTCGTCACCATCCGAATCATGATGATGACCTCCCATTAGCTTGGAGGGATCGATATGATCACCAGTAGGAAGTAATGTGACGTGTTGATTTTTTAATGTTTTTTCTGCATTTTCCACAAAACCTTCAAGTCCAAGCCCCACATAGAAAAACAGATCTGCATCTGCCAGTTTCATCATTTCTTTTTGAGTCGGATCGAAAGAGTGCTCATCGGTTCCTGCTGGGTAAATCGATTTTACAGAAACTGTGTCTCCACCAATTCGTTCTGTAAAATATTGTAGGGGATAAACTGTAGTATAGACGTCGAGTTTTCCATTTTCTGATTTACTTCCATTCGAATCATCTTTTTTCCCACAAGCCCCAAGTACGAGTGTGAGAAGGAGAAGTCCTATTAGTATTCGTTTGCGTGTCATCTGGCTAAATCCTCCAATGCGTAATCATTACGATTTAAAAAGTACTTCTTCATCATACTAAATGGAGAAGCACTTGACAACTGAAAGAGTTATTAGACTTTTTCTTTCTTGGCGGGAACAGGGTCAAATCCACCTTTATGGAAAGGATGGCACTTTGAAATCCGGACAATAGTAAGCCACAAGCCTTTAATGACACCATGCGTTTCGACTGCTTCCACTCCATAATGTGAGCAGGTAGGATAGAATCTACAAGATGGCGGAGTTAGTGGAGAAATCATTTTTTGATAAAAGCGAATGAGCAACAGGACAATCTTTTTCATGTAAACCGCTCCTAACGTATTGTACGTTTAGTTTAAACCGTTACGTGGTAAAATAACAGAGAGACGTACTTGACTAAATTCCTGGAAAAGAGGTCGTTTTTTATGTCAGCAGAATTAATCAAAGAATTGAACACACAAGTATCCACCTGGTCAGTCATGTATACAAAATTGCATAACTATCACTGGTATGTAAAAGGAAAGCAGTTCTTCACATTGCACGCTAAATTTGAAGAACTCTATGACGAAGCTACACAACATATGGACGATATCGCTGAACGCGTTCTGACTCTTGGCGGCAAACCGACTGCCACGATGTCTGAGCATCTTACAGATTCTGTTGTAAAAGAAGCGAATGGTAGTGAAAAAGCGGAGCAAATGGTTGCAACAATTGTAGATGACTTCGATAAGATCATGAAATCATTGAAAACGGGCATGAAATTAGCTGGAGATGCTGGCGACTTCATGACCGAGGATTTGTTAAATGCAATCTATCAAGGTATTGAAAAACACCAATGGATGTTGAATGCATTCCTTGGTGAAGATAACAATTAAGAGATAATCCTTCATGACCATCTAGTCTGGCCGATAAATAGAAGGAGAGGAGCTGATTGTTTTGGATATTTCATCCATCATGTCTAGCCAATTGCGGAGTCTTCAATCGACTGTACAATTATCGATTTTGGACAAAGCAATGACTACAAATGCATCTGCAGCGACTGAAATGTTACAATCTTTGCCTGATGCCGCTCATCCTTTTAAAGGCTCAGCAGTAGATATCAAAGCTTAACTGACAATGCATCCTTCCACTTAGGGAGGATGCATTGTTTTTTCTATTTCATTGAACAACTGATTGTTGATGTGTAAAATAGGTCTGTGACTAAACTGTGAATATTCGATTCAGAAAAAGGAGAAATTAGTATGACAAATACACCCTATTTACGGAATTTGATAATTGAAACCCCTTCAAAACCTGGTAACTTCGCGAAAGTTGCGTATGCGATTGGCCAACTTGAAGGTGATATAGGTGATATCCAAACTATAAAAGTCGGTACATTGACTACAATCCGTGATGTTTCTGTCCAATGTAACGACGTCGAGCAATTGGAGAAAATTGTTGAGGCTATCAATGCAATCGGTGATGAGATTCAAGTACAGGCGATTTCCGATGATGTGCTGCGCGCGCATGAAGGTGGAAAGATACATATGAAAGGCAAAGTTGAAATCCGTTCGCTTGGCGATTTACGTCGTGTTTATACGCCGGGGGTAGCGAATGTGTGTAAGGTGATTGAAAAAGACCCACAGCAAGCACAGTTTTTCACAGGTATATCAAATACTGTGGCGATTGTAACTGATGGAACAGCTATTTTAGGATTGGGAAATATCGGACCTGTCGCAGGGATGCCAGTGATGGAAGGGAAAGCAGTATTGTTCGACCAGTTTGCGGGTATTAGCGGTATTCCAATTTTACTTGATACAAGTGACCCTGATCAGGTGGTAGAAACCGTGAAACATATCCATCAAGGATTTGGTGGGATTCTGTTAGAAGACATCGGTTCGCCTCATTGCTTCGAAATCGAAGAACGTTTGAAGGCCGAGCTCGATATTCCTGTTATGCACGATGATCAGCACGGAACTGCGGTCGTTGCTCTCGCTTCAACCCTTTCTGCTTGTCGCCAAGCAGGGGTTAAATTAGAAGACTCCGTAGTAGGTCAAATCGGATTGGGCGCAGCTGGACTTGCAATCAGTCGAATGATGATGGCCTATGGTGTTAAGAAGATGCAAGGTATTGACATGAATGAACAAGCGTTAGAACGCCTTGTGAAATACGGTGGTTCAACTGCTAACTCGTTGGAAGAGATTATGGCGACAAGTGATATCATTATTGCAACAACGGGCGTACAAGGGTTGATCAAACCGGAAATGGTTCGTCCGGGTCAAATTATTTTAGCACTATCGAATCCACATGCTGAAATTCAACCTGAAATTGCGCTTGAAGCAGGTGCTGCTTTTGCGGCAGATGGAAGACTTGTGAATAATGTTCTTGGATTCCCAGGGATTTTCCGCGGGGCATTAAATGCAAAAACGACTAAGATTACGTATGAAATGCTTATTGCAGCTGCACTTGCGATTGTGGATTCAACGAAACACGGGGATCTCGTGCCACATCCATTAGACCCAAATGTCCATCAAAACGTAGCGGATGCTGTTGAAAAAGTAGCTAATTTAAACTTGCAGAAAACACATGCACATACTCATGCCTAAGTGGTCCATACTACTTTAAAAAAGGTTGGGATTACTTTGGCAGATGGAAAATTTACAATGTATGTATCAGTCGCTCATCAACAAATCAATATCCATAAATTCGATTCACCTTATGAATATGTAGTGAATATTCCAAAGGAGTACATTGAAGTTTTTCATCACTTGTTTGACCAAACGCATGAATTGGAATTTACAAACTTTCTGAGATCCCATTTACCATACGTGCCTTATCATTATGATCGGGATAATCACAAAGTCGACTTACGATTATACAAAATGTATGCGCTAATCCATGAATTCACGGATGATGAATCCAAGGCATTCATTGAACAGCTACCATTTTTCAGACAGCCAGTTGTGAATTATAAAGGTGCTGGAAACATGTAAGTGGGGGATCAGCTAGATAGGGTGTGCATAGTGATGTTAACATTTGACGACCTAAAAGGAAGCCGCGTGGAGCTCGTTTTTGGGGAACAAGAATTAGAAGCTCGTCACGTACTTGTTGTGCTTAAGCACGAAGGTAAGTGGCTGCTGACTACTCATAAGATACGTGGAGTGGAGTTTCCAGGGGGCAAAGCCGAACACGGTGAAACGATTGAAGACGCTGCAATCCGAGAAGTAATGGAAGAAACAGGGGTAACCGTTAAGAATTTAGTGAAATTTGCTGAGTACGTCGTATATACTGAACCTCCATTTTGCAAAGCAGTATTTACAGCGGATGTTGTCGATATTGATGAAGACGCAGAACGTTTTGAAACGGACGGTGCTCTTTGGTTAACTGGAGTACAATTAGATGAATGCGATACCCTAAGCTTCCATATGAAAGATAAAGGGATGAGTGAACTTAGAAGTTGGGTCGAGCAGCATGTACACTAATGCTCAGATCATTTCGAAGAGAGCTTATCCATCACCGAATCCATTGGTAGACCTCACTGAAATCACATATTTCTCTGACGGGTTAAAAGTAAAAGGGATGCTTGCTGAACCGAGAGAAGCAGGAAGCTACGAAGGGCTCATTTATATGAGGGGAGGCATCCAGCACGTTGGGATGGCGCGTCCTGCACGCATTGCACAGTTCGCAAGCCAGGGGTTTGTCGTATTTGCTCCTTATTATCGCGGAAATCGTGGTGGAGAAGGGCGCGATGAATTTGCGGGTGCGGACCTTCAAGACGCGGTAAATGCGGTCGATGTTTTAAAGCAAAGTCCTAAATGGAAAGAAGGACGGGTTCATTTGTTTTCGTTCTCAAGGGGCGGTATCATGGCGCTCTGGACTGCCATTTTACGGGATGATATTACGTCCACCGTCCACTGGGCAGGTGTATCGGATGTTGTCTTTACGTATAAGGAGCGAGAAGATATGCGTCGGATGATGAAACGTGTAATAGGCGGCTCACCTAATAGTGCACCAGATGCATACCGAGAACGAACGGCACTGTTCAGAGTGGACGAGATTAACGCACCCGTACTCATCATCCACGGCATGAAAGACGAAAACGTATCATTTGAACAAGCTATCATGCTAGAGGACTCACTTCGAGAACATCAGAAAACCTATGAAACCTGGTATTTCCAAGACTATACCCATCACTTCCCATCGTGGCACAATGCACAAATTGTTAGGGATTTGACCAAGTGGATGTGCGCTCAACCATAAAAAAAGAACCTTCCTGTTTGGAAGGTTCTCAGACTGTATACAAAAGGGATGGAAATCGATTTGATTTCAATCCCTTTTGTCTTTTGGCATCGTTGACTCTGAAAATGAAGGATAACAGGCCGTTGATCTCCGTTCCGGACGGGCGCTTTCCGGGGGCTTGCCCTCAGCCTCCTCGTTGCTTCGCTACTGCGGGGTCTTCGCGCTGCGCTGATCCCCAGGAGTCGCCGTCCTTCACTTCATTCAACTGAACGTCCTTTGACACATTTACATCATTCAATCAAAGAATACAATCGGAGTGCTCCATGTCCAGTTGGTATGAATAACTAGATGTATCAGAAGACTTGAGACACCGATATGAAATCAAAGAAGTCTATGGAAATGTAAAGAGACAATTGAACTCGTTTTTGCAGATGCTTAGAAGAAGTAAGGTGTGGGATGGACAACCCGAAGATGCCTTAGAGTATTGAATGACATTTTATTGAGTACAACTGGATCTATGCTGGGTCTCCCAAATAGGGAATATAGATCTGCAACCAATGGATAAATGAAGGAAAAATCAATTGCTGCCTCTAATTTACGGACCAGATGGTATTGCGGAAATAACAGTTAGATTGTAAGCATCTCCATCAGTTCACGTTCTTTGATTTGATTCTTCATCATCATTTCCATTACCTCATTTGATAGTTGGAAGATACTGTTGATTGTAGCGGAGAGC
>NZ_AZUC01000063.1 GCF_000586555.1 Sporosarcina sp. D27 | reverse complement strand
GCAGCGAAAATCAACTTTTCACTATTAACACTATTGAAAAGAAAAAAGACTGTAGGAAACCCATGATTTCAGGAGTTTGTCTACAGTCTGGAACCTTCCTGTCTGGAAGGTTCTTTTTGATGCTATTAAATAATCGGACCGCCTTTTTGAATGATCTCTTCAGAAACTTGGTCGAACTTTTTGAAGTTGTCTTTGAATAGTTGAGAAAGTTCTTTCGCCTTAGCATCATACTCAGATGCATCGCTCCAAGCGTTACGTGGGTTCAATACTTCACTAGGAACACCATCGATTTGTTTCGGAATCTGAAGTCCGAATGTCGCTGAAGTTTCGGTTTCTACGTTATCCAATGCTCCGGATAGTGCTGCGCGGACCATTGTACGTGTGTGTTTCAAGTCCATACGCTTACCAACGCCGTAGACGCCGCCAGTCCAGCCAGTATTCACGAGGAATACGCGAGATCCATGCTCGTCGATCTTTTTACCAAGCATATCTGCATAAACTGTTGCAGGTAGTGGTAGGAATGGTGAACCGAAGCATGTAGAGAATGTAGCTTCTGGTGAGGTAATTCCGCGCTCAGTACCAGCAAGTTTCGATGTGAATCCACTTAGGAAGTGATACATTGCTTGCTCTTTCGACAATTTCGAGATTGGAGGCAACACGCCGAACGCATCAGCAGTTAGGAAGATGATGGTTTCCGGGTGTCCAGCAACTGATGGAAGAACGATGTTGTCGATATTCTCAATCGGATATGCTGCGCGTGTGTTTTCAGTTAATGTAGTATCATCATAATCAGCAACGCGTGACTCAGTATCGAGTACTACGTTTTCTAGAACTGTACCGAATTGAATGGCACCGAAGATCTCAGGTTCTTTTTCTGGTGATAAGTTGATGCACTTCGCGTAACATCCACCTTCAATGTTGAAGATTCCGTGGTCAGACCAACCATGCTCATCGTCACCAATCAGTTTGCGGTTTGCATCAGCAGATAGTGTTGTTTTACCAGTACCTGATAATCCGAAGAAGAGTGCAGCATCGCCTTTTTCACCAACGTTTGCTGAACAGTGCATAGATAGTATCCCATTTTCAGGAAGCAAGTAGTTCATAACAGAGAAAATCGATTTCTTCATTTCTCCGGCATATTCAGTACCGCCGATTAGCACGATACGTTTTTCAAGTGAAATGATGACGAATGTTTCTGTATCCGTGCCGTCAACAGCAGGATCAGCTTTGAATGATGGTGCAGCAAGGATTGTGAACTGTGCTTCGTGCATCTTCAATTCTTCTTCAGTAGGTCGGATGAATAGCTGATGAACGAAAAGGTTTTGCCAAGCAAATTCGTTGATAACTTGAATCGAAAGTTGTGAAGCTTTGTCAGCTCCTGCAAATCCTTTAAATACAAATAGTTCCTCTTTTGCTTGAAGGTGGTTTAACACCTTTTTATATAGGTTGTCGAAGTGATCTTCTGAAATTGGACGATTGACAGAACCCCAGTCAATCTTATCTTTTGAAGTCGCTTCTTCAGTTATGTAACGGTCTTTAGGGGAACGGCCGGTATACTTCCCGGTTTGCGCTGTAACGGCTCCATCTGCTGAAAGCGTAGCCTCACCTCGGGAAACTGCTTTTTCGACTAATACAGGTACAGATGGCTGTAATGTAATATTAGTACCAGAAAGAAGTTCTTTGAGTCCATTATCTATTTTCGCTGAAATCATAGGTAGATACCGTCCTTTTCATTATTGCCCTTGTTAGGGCTGTCTTATTTTGAATTAGTATAACACATTAAGAATAATAAACTATACTAATTCAAAACTCAAGTGAGAGCTACAAAAAAATTGACAAGAACTGCGTTTTCTCGTAGCATAGATAGATGAACGGATACTCTTATCCCGAGTCGGCGGAGGGACAGGCCCTATGATGCCCGGCAACCTGCATGGACGTCCTTGTCTATGAAAAGGTGCCAAACCTGAAGCAGGGGGAAACCCTGGACGATAAGAGTGAAAGGTGCTTATGAAACTCATGCCTTTCCTCATGTATGCAATACGTGAGTGGAGGGCTTTTTCTATATGTTTGCCTTTATCCTTGTGAACGTTGAACGTCGCTTCTCTTCAGGCGCGGGACGAAAACTGGGAAAACGAGAGTACCGTATCACGAGTTCGCTGTAAGGAAACTTGCGGCTGAAGGAGGAAATCATATGACAAATCGACGACTGTTTACATCTGAGTCGGTAACAGAAGGCCATCCTGATAAGATGTGCGACCAAATTTCAGATGCGATTCTGGATGCGATTATCGAGGAAGACCCGAACGCTCGCGTAGCGTGTGAAACGACAATTACAACAGGATTAGTTCTCGTGATTGGAGAAATTACGACGACTACGTATGTCGATATTCCGAAAGTGGTTCGAGAAACTGTAAAGGAAATTGGCTACACACGCGCGAAATACGGATTCGATTACGAAACGTCTTCCGTACTAACATCTATTGATGAACAATCACCTGACATCGCAGCAAGTGTCGATCGTGCACTTGAAGCACGTGAAGGCTCTATGGATGACGAAGAATTAGAAGCAATTGGTGCTGGAGACCAAGGACTCATGTTTGGGTATGCTTGCAACGAAACAGAAGAATTGATGCCACTACCAATTAGCCTAGCTCACAAACTTTCCCGTCAACTGACGAAAGTACGGAAAGAAGAGACACTCGACTACTTACGTCCAGATGGAAAAACACAAGTAACGATTGAATATAACGAAAAGAACGAACCAATCCGTGTCGATACGATTGTTATTTCTACACAGCACCATCCTGAAGTGACACTTGAGCAATTACAGCGTGAAGTGAAACAACACGTCATTGACACTGTCGTTCCAAAGAACTTGCTGGATGATGAAACAAAGTATTTCATCAACCCATCAGGACGCTTTGTCATCGGTGGTCCTCAAGGGGATGCAGGTCTTACAGGACGTAAAATTATCGTTGACACGTATGGCGGTTATGCGCGTCATGGTGGCGGAGCGTTTTCTGGAAAAGATGCGACTAAAGTCGATCGCTCGGCATCATACGCTGCACGTTACGTAGCGAAGAACCTTGTCGCTGCAGGATTAGCGGATCGCTGTGAAGTGCAGTTAGCGTACGCAATCGGTGTCGCTAAGCCTGTTTCGATTTCTGTAGATACATTCGGGACAAGTGATATTTCTGAGAGTCATCTTGTTGAGCTTGTCAGAAATCATTTCGATCTTCGCCCAGCTGGGATTATCAAGATGCTCGACCTGCGTCGCCCGATTTATAAGCAGACAGCAGCTTATGGTCACTTCGGTAGAACGGACATTGATCTACCTTGGGAGCGTACAGACAAGGCTTCTGCATTGAAAGAAGAAGTTACTCAACTTAAAGGATAAGTACAAAAAAGCAAGGGAGCCGATTTAAGCGCCCTTGCTTTTCTTATTTACAGCTTAGTTTTGAAGTTGTTTGTAATGCTGACCTTTTTCTACGTAGCTCTCAACGATTCTTTCCATATCTGCCCGGTCTTCGTCTGTTACTTCACGAACTACTTTTGCAGGGGAACCGAGTGCTAACATACCAGGTGGAATGACTTTACCTGGAGGAACGATACTGCCTGCACCTACAAATGCACCTTCTCCGACTACGGCACCATCGAGTATGATTGAACCCATCCCCACAAGTGCCCCTTTTTTAATCGTACAACTATGTAACGTAACTTTATGACCGATTGTGACGTCATCTTCTATGACTAACGGGTTGTTAGGACTTTGATGTAGACAAGATAAGTCTTGAATGCTGACACGTTTACCAATCCGAGTCGGTGCAACGTCTCCTCGAATCACGGTACTGAACCAAACAGAAGAATCAGCACCAATTGTGACATCTCCACTAATTACAGCAAAATCGGCTACAAAAACGGTTTCATCGATGTCTGGCCAAACATCCTTATACGGAACAATCATGAAAATGCCCTCCTTGTTGTACATTGATGTATAATAATCCTATCAAAGTTTTAGGACCTTGTACAAAAAGGAGTTTAAAGTATTGGAATAAATGGAGGGAAGCGCTATGTGGAAATGGGAAGCAGACGGACAAGCAAAAGCAGTCATTGTCATTGTACATAACGCGTACGAAGACCATCAACGATATGCATGGCTGATTCAAAGATTACGAATTTCAGGATTTGACGTAATTACAGGTGATTTACCTGGACATGGTCCTGATGAGAAAGGTATACCACACGATGAGACATTCGATTCGTATGTGGATTTTGTGAAAAAAATGATAGATGCAGGATTAAAAGAAAGTGTTCCTGTCATTGTCTTAGCACATGGTTTAGGCGCAACAGTCATGATACATTTACTACAGAGGAAACGGATTGAATGCGCAGGGCTTATCATCAGTTCACCTTGGCTATCGCTGATTCATCACCCACCTAAGTTTTCATCGATGCTGACACGTTTAGCATCTTCCATGAAGTTGGATCATGGTGTCACATATGACATGCTCACAAAAAACCCTGAAGAGCGTCCGAAAACCCGCCATGCTTCCGACGTGAGATCGGTTATGACGGGTGGTTGGTACAAAGAACTCACGTCGTTCATGAAAGGCACTCTTCAGACAGAAAAATCGATACAAGATGTACCGTTGCTCCTACACACTGGTGGAGAGGATCGGATGACAGATACTGCTGAGTCGAAGAAGTGGATGAAACGACAAAATCTTAGTGAATTCCAGTATAAGGAATGGCGTCATTTATATCATGACGTCTATCATGAACCGGAACGTGAAGAGGTCTTATTATATACAATGTCGTTCATTGACAATGTTTTACGGTCGCTTGGATACGTGATTGAAAATTGATAAACGGAGGTTCAACTATGGAAGCAGAGTCAAAGAAAGAATTTTGGTCATGGGGGAAGTCCCTGATTGTCGCAGTACTTGTAGCATTCATCGTAAGACAATTCTTATTTACGCCGGTCATTGTTTCAGGAGAATCGATGGAGCCGACGTATCACGATCATAATCGGGTGGTCATTTCAAAAATATCATCACTTGAGCACTTTGATAAGATCGTATTCCATGCGCCAAATGCCGAAGAGGACTTCATTAAGCGGGTAATCGGGTTGCCAGGTGATACGGTGAAAATGGAAAATGATGTGCTTTCGATTAATGGGAAACAGTATAAAGAACCTTACTTGGATTCAAACAAAGCAGCACTTCCAGAAGGGCAGAAGCTGACACAGGACTTCGAGGTAAACGTCCCTGAAGGTCAATTGTTTGTGATGGGAGATAATCGAGTAAATAGTATGGATAGCCGAATCTTCGGTAGTATAGATGAAGAATCTGTAGTTGGTAAAGTGAAATTCCGCTTTTATCCATTCAATGAAATTGGGAATCCAAAGTAATCACTTATTCTGAAAAGGAAAATTTCACCTGACTAAGCCAAATGCTTTTGAGACATGCTAATGTTAGACACCTTAGAATAGGAGTGGCGGCATTGACTGAAAAGCAAACAGGCAAAGAGAGTCGAGCAAAACAACAGACAGGTAGCATGGCTGGAACGGAATACACAGACGGTCAGCTACGAACCGACGAAGTCGCGTCGACTGCTTACACAGGAAGTGCTAAAAAGAAGGTCGATTTGCAAAACGATCGTCTGGAAACAGGTGGCTTTTAACTTTACTACTAAGTATCTACTAAACCTCTGCAGAATTATGCGGAGGTTTTTTTACTTCGTTCTAGTCTTCATGAATCACGTTTTGTGATAAATTTAAAGGAACGTATTATTAAGGGAGATCTGATGTGCATGGAAGAATTTTTTGAACGGAAAAAAAGACAACTGAATATCGAATTGAACGATGTGCAAAAACAAGCGGTTCTGACAACGGAAGGGCCGCTACTTCTTCTGGCTTGTCCAGGCTCCGGAAAAACGACGACCATCATTATGCGCATCGGCTACTTAATAGAAGAACTTGGGGTTAAACCAAAGCGTATAAAAGCAATCACGTTCAGCAAAGCATCTGCGAGGGATATGCTGAAACGGTTCTCCGCATTGTTTCCGGAATTACCTGCTGCAGACTTTTCCACAATCCACAGTTTAGCATTTACGATTTCTAAAAAGTGGCTAGCAAAGCAAGGGCGACAATTCACACTGCTGGAAGGGTATCCTAAACAAAATGCTTTGAAAGCGGCATGCCGTTTTGTGCTGAAGGAAAATGGGACAGAAGATCAGCTGAACTCTTTATCAACCTATATTAGTTTAATGAAGAACCAAATGGTCCCTACAGAAAAGTGGACGGAAAAGGATGAGCCATTTGAGCAAGCAGCGAAAATAGCACGTCAATATGAAACGGTAAAGAATGCGTCTGTCGAAACCACATTGCTCGACTTCGATGATCTTTTATTAACAGCTGAACAAGCTATGCGTATGGATGAAAATCTCGGTGCAGAATTTCAATCGAAATATGACTATATCCTTACCGATGAGAGTCAGGATACCTCACTCGTCCAGCATAAAATTGTGGAACACCTGACAGCAATGCATGGGAATCTGTGCGTTGTTGCTGATGATGACCAATCGATCTATGCATGGAGAGGCGCGGATCCTGATTATTTAATGGACTTCAAGCTCGTGTATCCGGAAGCTAAGCTTTTATATATGGAACAAAACTATCGATCTTCTTCTGAAGTCGTGACAACATCCGCTGCATTCATCAAACGCAATAAAAAGCGTTGGGATAAAAAGATGCATACGGAAAACGGTTCAAGAGGAGCAATTCAGCTACGACGTTTGAATAATCCGAAGCAACAACTGGAATATGTCACGTATGAACTCCTTGCAGAGGAGGAGTTAAGTGAAGTGGCAATCCTGTTCCGAAATAACGCGTCCTCTACTCCATTTGTTAATGAACTCCACCGTCGAGGCATCCCGTTTTATATGAAAGATGCGGACGATAAGTTTTTCTCCCATTGGGTTGTACAAGATATTCTCAACTTCATGCGGCTTAGTTTTAACCTGGAACGAAAAGATATTTTTGCAAAGATCGCTGGGAAAATGCAGTTATTTGTATCGAAGTCGACGTTACAGCAGTTTGAACGAAGTACAATCGAGGGGAATGTGTTCGAAGCATTTCAAGAGATGGCGGTTTTAAAAGACAGCCAGGTGAGGAAACTCGATGCATATAAAGATGTGTACAAAAAGATACCGGATATGAGACCTGCACAAATCATTCGCATGATCCGCTACGAACTCAGCTACGAAGAAAGCCTAGTGAGTATGTCGACGAAGTTTGGATACCGTGCGGACAGTTTAAAAGGGATATTAGATACGTTAGAAGGAATTGCAGAACAGACGAGGACGATGGTCGAGTTTGCAGAACAGCTGAAAACGCTTGAAGAAGCCGTACAGGAAGCAAAAAAAGAACCTGTTGGACAAGCAGTGACGCTATCGACTTTCCATAGTGCCAAAGGGTTGGAGTTTAAACGAGTGTTTATGATTGACCTTGTTAAAGGCACCATACCGTCGGAGGAAGACCTAACAGATACACAATTGCTAGAAGAAGCACGGCGCTTATTTTATGTGGGCATGACCCGAGCGAAAGAACGCCTAGAAATGTTGTCTTACTCTTCGGAAGACGGGAAGTCGAAAGAAGACTCGAAGTTTGTGAATGAAGTTCGAGGGATTTTGTTGCCGAAACGCACTGATTCCACGAAACAAACGAGTAGCTTGGCGAAGTCAGCACCAAAATCTGTTGCGGTTAATCCGAATGGAATTGGAGATCTCAAGCTGTTAGAATCGGGTACACTTGTCAAACACCGAGTTTTTGGTAAAGGGGAAATCATAGAAGTAAGTGCGGAGTCCATCGAAATTAGGTTTGCTACAGCAACGAAGCGATTAGCACTACAACCCGTACTGGAAAAGCGAATGTTAGAGACGGCTGACCTATGAGAACGATACTAGCAATCGGAGCAGCTGGCGCAATAGGAGCGTTAGCACGGACTCTCATCGGAATGCTCGTTCCAACGACAAATGGATTTCCTGTAGGAACGTTTGTTGCGAACATTGTTGGGACTTTCATTCTTTGTTTTCTAGTTGAAAAAACACTGCATTGGACGTTGGTGAACAAAACGACATATGATGCCATCACAGTCGGTTTTTTAGGTTCGTTTACAACATTCTCGGCTTTTAGTTATGAGACGTTGACGTTGATGCAATCTCACGTTGAAATCGCATTGTTATATGTGGCTTGTAGTCTACTATTCGGATTGTTCGCGGGTGCACTCGGAATTCAACTTGGCGGAAGGAGACAGCAAGGATGACGTGGGTAGATTTAGTAGCTGTTGCGGCAGGGGGATTCATAGGTGCAATCATTCGCTATTTTGTATCAAAAAAATTGAATATAAATTCACTTATTCCATATGGGACACTTCTAGTCAATTTGCTTGGTTGCCTCCTCATCGGGCTTGTAGTTGGGCTGCAACTTTCTCCATCATTAACGTTTTTTCTCGCAACTGGCGTAGCAGGGGCATTGACGACATTTTCCACTTGGGTGAAAGAAATATTAGCTATGGCGCGTTTTCGAGAATTTGGAAAGTCAATGGGTTATCTGATGGGTTCTATCATTTTAGGAATTGCATTTGTCTATGTGGGATATATTGGTGGTACTTTTTTCTAGAGTAACAGTTTAGGAAACCACCGTTCGGGAATAGACTTGTGACTGATATTCTTGAACGGAGGCGGACAAGCTTGCAAAAACAAAATGAAGAACAGAACAAAAAACACCGTCAACTCGAGACTTTTCGAACAGACGACAAAAACAAATCACTTACAACAAACCAAGGCTTGAAAGTGTCGGAGGATGAACACTCCCTGAAAGCAGGAGAACGAGGACCAACACTCATGGAAGACTTCCATTTCCGTGAAAAGATGACCCATTTTGACCATGAACGGATTCCAGAAAGGATTGTCCATGCGAGAGGGTATGCAGCTCACGGAGAATTTGAATTGTACGAATCGATGAGTGAGTATACAAAAGCGGATTTCTTACAAACTCCAGGAAAGAAAACACCTGTTTTCACACGCTTTTCAACAGTGGCGGGTAGCAGGGGATCTGCAGAAACGGTTCGGGATGTTCGTGGATTTGCTGTGAAGTTTTACACAGACGTAGGAAACTATGATCTTGTTGGAAACAACATGCCGGTTTTCTTTATACAGGATGCTATTAAATTCCCAGACTTAATACATGCTGTAAAGCCGGAGCCTCATAATGAGATGCCTCAAGCTGCGTCTGCACACGATACATTTTGGGATTTTGTTGCGAATAACCAAGAGTCTGCCCATATGGTCATGTGGCATATGTCAGACAGAGCGATTCCCCGTAGTTTGCGCATGATGGAAGGATTCGGTGTACATACGTATCGTTTCGTGAATGCGGAAGGCAAATCCCACTTCGTCAAGTTCCACTGGAAACCGAAACTAGGTGTAAATTCACTTGTT
Source organism: Sporosarcina sp. D27 (assembly GCF_000586555.1). GTDB lineage: Bacteria > Bacillota > Bacilli > Bacillales_A > Planococcaceae > Sporosarcina. The sequence continues at coordinate 207,746 of NZ_AZUC01000063.1, read as the reverse complement.
TGGGATGAAGCCCAGAAAATTAGCGGGAAAGACCCGGACTTCCACAGAAGAGACTTATGGGAAGCTATCGATAACGGTGATTTTGCTGAATGGGAACTTGGCGTTCAGCTTATTGAGGACTCACAGGAATTCGATTTCGATTTCGATATTTTGGATCCTACCAAACTCTGGCCAGAAGAAGATGTCCCCGTCAAAATCATCGGGAAAATGACGTTGAATCGGAATGTTGATAATGTATTTGCGGAAACGGAGCAAGTTGCTTTCCATCCAGGACACGTAGTACCAGGAATTGACTTCTCGAATGACCCGTTGTTGCAAGGCCGTTTGTTCTCGTACACAGATACGCAACTGATTCGTTTAGGTGGACCGAATTTCCATGAGTTGCCCATCAATCGACCGGTTTGTCCCTTCCATAATAATCAGCGAGATGGTTATGGCCGGCAAACGATTAATACCGGTCAGGTGGCCTATCATAAGAATTCGCTAGCAGACAATACACCATCGACCTCTAAGGAAGAAGAGGGAGGTTTCGTTCACTATCAGGAAAAAGTGGACGGACGCAAAATTGCAGCCCGTAGTGATTCGTTCAAAGATCATTTCTCTCAAGCGAAATTGTTCTGGAACAGTATGTCTATTGTGGAGAAAAAGCATATTATCGATGCGTTTAGTTTTGAAGTAGGAAAAGTGAAAAACAAAGACATACGCCAACAAGTCGTGGATATGTTTGGTCATGTAGATAATGGATTGGCTTCTGCTGTTGCTCATGCAGTAGGTGTACATGCGCCAAATGCTGGCGAGGAGAGCACGATCACGAAAAGTTCGCCTGCACTAAGCCAAGTGAACAAAGCGAAGTTGCCGAATACACGTAAAGTAGGCGTCCTAATTGGCAACCAATTCGATGATTCTGAAGTGGAAACCATTGTAGAAGCTTGTTTAAATGCAGGCATGAATGTTGATTTGATTGGCGAAAAATATGGTATGGTAACTGGCGTAAATGGATTAGAAGCAGAGGTGGACGAGACGTTCTTGACCATGCATGCTGTTCTGTATGACGCAATCGTTGTTGCAGGTGGAGATGCTGAAAATCCTCAAAAGTTTAAAATGGATACGATCGACTTCCTGAACGAAACGTATAAGCATTTTAAACCGATTGGGATTCTTTCAAAAGGTCAAGAATTTGTAGACAATTCCAGCGTAGAAATGACAGCGGGGGTTATCTCGTCTAAGAATGATAATTTTGCACAACTGTTTGTGAATGCAGTGGCTGAGCATCGTCACTGGGATCGATAAAATACGAAAAGGCAGCTGTCCATAGGGCAGCTGCTTTTCTGTCGCTTCACAGTCCAGAAGACATTCTAAAGTTACAGATATTGGATTATTCAGGGCTGCCATGTAGCGGTCCTTTTTTGTGGTTTTAAAACCATACACTTGCTTATATAAGCATATGATTATATAGTGTAGAAAAGACATGGAGGGATGATAGGTGAACGAATCAGAGGTAGTAGAATTGCATAAAGCATCACAAATTTTAAAGTTGCTTGGAGACAAAACTCGTTTAACAATGATGAAGCTGCTCCAAACACATGATTGTTGCGTGTGTGAATTTGTTGAAATCTTTAAGATGAGTCAACCTGCTATCAGCCAGCACCTAAGGAAACTAAGAGATGTTGGATTGGTGAAAGAAGAACGTAGAGGACAATGGATCTTTTACTCGATAAACAACGAGCACGAAGACTATCCTTTTGTTCAAAGTATCTTGAATCATCTACCTGAACAAAATGGATTGGTTGTTGACTTGGAAGCGCAAGGATTGCGTATTTCTTGCAATTAAGGAGGAAAGTACATTGTTTTCAGTTTTTACCGCATCATTGATATTTGCTGTGACACTCATATTTGTAATTTGGCAGCCGAAAAATTTGTCTATTGGTTGGTCTGCCTGTATTGGTGCTCTGATCGCTTTACTCCTGGGTGTAGTCGATTTTGGAGATGTTGCCGATGTGACGGGTATTGTATGGAATGCAACGCTTGCTTTTATTGCTATTATCATAATTTCTTTAATATTGGATGAGATCGGTTTCTTCGAATGGTCTGCTCTTCATATGGCACGATTCGCTAAAGGAAGCGGAGTCCGTATGTTTGTTTACGTTAGTATTCTAGGTGCTATCGTAGCGGCATTATTTGCAAATGATGGCGCTGCATTAATACTGACACCGATTGTTCTAGCGATGGTCCGGAACTTGAATTTCAGTGAGAAAATGATATTTCCGTTTATAATCGCTAGTGGATTCATAGCAGATACGACCTCTTTGCCGTTTGTTGTGAGTAACTTGGTTAATATCGTGTCCGCTGACTTTTTTGATATCGGATTTGTAGAGTATGCATCTAAGATGATCGTTCCGAATCTGTTTGCTTTAGTAGCGAGCATTATAGTGTTGTATCTATTCTTCAGTAAAAGTATTCCAGGCGACTATGAAGTTTCTGCACTAAAAACACCGAGTGAAGCGATAAAAGATCACAAGATGTTTCGACTATCTTGGGTGGTTCTTAGCATTTTACTAATCGGTTACTTCACAAGTGAATTTATCGGGGTCCCTGTCTCATTTGTTGCAGGAATCGTAGCCCTTTTCTTCTTGTACATGGCAAAAAAGAGTTCAGCGGTTCAGACGAAACAAGTGTTGAAAGGGGCACCCTGGGCGATTGTATTCTTCTCTATAGGCATGTATGTCGTTGTGTACGGCTTGAAAAATGCTGGCTTGACGAGTGTATTGGCGGATGTGATTCAATGGGCTGCCGACCAAGGCTTATTTACCGCAACGATGTCTATGGGGTTTATAGCAGCATTCCTTTCCTCCATCATGAATAATTTGCCCACTGTCTTGATCGATGCTTTGGCGATTGCGGAAACAACGACTTCTGGTCCAATACGAGAAGCTTTAATTTACGCGAATGTGATTGGAGCTGACCTTGGTCCGAAAATCACACCAATCGGATCACTCGCAACTCTTTTATGGTTGTATGTCCTTTCACAAAAAGGTATTAAAATTAGTTGGGGAACTTATTTCAAAATCGGTATCATTTTAACAATCCCTACTCTATTTGTTACATTAATGGGTCTCTATTTGTGGCTATTGGTAGTCTAATATGAAAAAAGAAAGAGTGGACATTTCAAGTCAATCTTCGGATATTATTGATCCACAGCTCTTAAATAGTGTAGATTTTATCGTCACTCTTTGTGGGGATTCTGCTGACAAATGCCCAATGACATCACCTCAGTTACAACGTGAGCATTGGGGTTTGATGATCCTGCAAAAGCAGAAGGAACAGATGAAGAGAAGTGGGCAGTCTTCCGGCTTGTACGAGATGAAATAGACACAAGGATTGAACTGTTCGCTAAAACAGGGGAATAACTAACAGTCCATGGAGACTTGTATCGGTTTTCCTTGCGTACGGTATATAAGCTTATGTTTATATACTTATGACAGATATTGAATGAAATTGAAAGTGAAATTTTAGAACAAACAATTAAATAGATCGTTTTCTGTTACTTTTACATATTTTAGTAATGAAGGTGTAGAAATGGTTGGGAATACCTGTTCTACCCGAATTCAAACACAAAATTTAAACTATTACATAATACGTGGAGGTATTATCATGAAAAATCAAACTGCATGTTGTTCAAATGGAGAATTACCAATCATTATTAAAAATAAGAAAAAAGAAAACTCTTCGCTGCCAATTGCCATCATCGGAGCTGGTCCAATTGGATTAGCTGCAGCAGCCCATCTAGCAAAGGCAGGAGAGAATTTCATCGTTTTAGAATCTGGTCCGCGTGTAGGACATCATGTTTTGTCGTGGGGGCACGTTCGTTTGTTTTCGCCATGGCAATATAATATCGATAAGGTAGCCAGAGAATTACTTGAAGAAAATGGATGGGAAGCACCCTCTCCTGATGTGCTCCCAACTGGAAAAGAGTTAGTGGAAAATTACCTACGACAAGTAGCTGAATTACCACAAATCAGTCCCTCAATCCGGCTGAATACTAGGGTGATTTCTACTAGTAGAAAAGGCTTTGATAAGATGAAATCAGCCAATAGGGAGGACATTCCTTTTGTACTGCATATTGAAACTCAGGGTCAAACAGAGCAGATTGAAGCGAAAGCGATCATAGATGCTTCAGGAACATGGGGACAACCGAACCCCATGAACTCTACAGGTATTTGGACGAAGGAAGAGAAGTCTTTTGAGAACCAGATATTTTATGGCATTCCAAACATTAATGGTAATGAGTATGAAAGGTTTATTGGAAAAAGAGTGGCTGTCATTGGGGGGGGACATTCCGCTATCAATACGATTCTGGAGTTATCCGAGTTGAATGAAAAACATTCTGATCTAAAAATAACATGGATTCTTCGTAAAAATAGTGTGGAAGAAGCATATGGTGGCGAAGAGAAGGATGCCCTTCAGGCACGGGGGGAACTTGGATCGCGCATTCATCAATTAGTTAATTCAGGACGTGTTCAGGTGTACACACCTTTTAGAATCCATAGTGTAGAGAAAAATGAAATCTCTTTGAAACTAAATGGAGACTTAAAGGGAGAAAGCTTTTCAATTGAAGGACTTGATGAGCTGATCGTCAATACGGGGAGTCGCCCTGACTTTTCTTTCTTAAGTGAAGTAAGGCTAAATATTGATTCAGCAACTGAGAGTATTAGCACGCTTGCTCCACTAATTGATCCAAACCTTCACAGTTGTGGTACGGTTCGTCCACATGGTGAAGAGGAGTTGAGACAACCAGAGAAAAATCTATACATCGTTGGCATGAAAAGCTATGGACGTGCTCCAACCTTCCTAATGGCGACTGGTTATGAACAAGTACGATCAGTTGTAGCCTATCTGACAGGAGATTTTGAATCCGCGAAGAATGTGGAACTAGACTTGCCCGAGACCGGTGTGTGCAGTATAAACCTAGAATATACAAATAAGGACAAGACTTGCTGCAGCACAACAAATGGAAGCTGTTAAAGAAGTGTGCTAATGATGAACTAAAATCATATTGATATTTAAGCTGAAGAATAGGCTAACACATAGCTCCCTTTGGTCATGCACCAGAGGAAATATAGATAGGGGAAATTTTGTGAAATTATAATAAATACATTATCAAAAAGTACTTAGCTAGATTTGGCTCATATCCTTATACGAATTATATAAAGACTATGAAACCTTTGAATGAATTAAGAAGTGAGTATTGAATTATTTGATTGAGCAGCTGTCCTCATGGCAGCTGCTTTTCTTTCGTTTGACAACCTGGTAAACTAGGAAGAATGAACAAACGAGTGGGGACTGAATAAATATGGCACAACGAAAGAGTAAAAAAAGTAAAGGAAAAGGGAGTCTATCCGCACTGATTGTGGCTGTATTACTGGCAGGCGCCTATTATTTTTTCTTTCAAGAAGAAGAGGCAACACCTACACGTGACGGATTGATTCCTGTTGAGTTAGTCAAAACGATTGACGGGGATACGATAAAGATTATGTATGAGGGAAAAGAAACGAATGTCCGTTATTTACTCATCGATACACCAGAGACGAACCATCCAAGACTAGGGAAACAACCTTTCGGAGAAGAAGCGAAACGACGTAACCAAGAATTAATGAATAGTGGAAAGCTGGAGATCGAGTTCGATATTGGGCAGAAGTACGATAAATATGGTAGATTACTTGCCTATATTTACATAGACGGAGAAAGCGTTCAAGAGAAGTTACTGGAGGAAGGACTTGCACGAGTTGCTTATGTATATCCACCAAATACGCGTCATCTTGATGAATATGAAAAAGTTCAAAACGAAGCGAAGAAAAAAGGGATTGGAATTTGGACGTTAGAAGATTATGCAACTGATCGTGGATTCGACAGTGACACCTATCCTGTTAAAGGTGACTCATCTTCTAAACCTGATTCGAAAAAGCCCTCAACTCAACCTACGGAACAGTTTGCAAATTGTACAGAACTTAGGAAGGTTTATCCAACTGGCGTGAAAAAAGGCCATTCCGCTTATAGCGAAAGAATGGATGGAGACAAAGATGGTATGGCTTGTGAACCTAGATAAAGTTTTTATCTGATGGTTAGTTCACTATATGTAAACTTTACATTAGTTGTTTGAAGCGGAAGGTGGCGACTCCGGAGGGATCAGCGAAGATTGAAGACCCCACAGTGAGCGAAGCGAACGAGGTGGCCTAAATCGAGCCCCTCGGAAAGCGTCCACCTGAAGCGGAAAACAACGGCAGTGTGAAATATTGATTTTATGATTTAATATTGTATAACTTGACAAACTTAAAAGTCATGGTAAGATTTCAATAATCATTCAAACCGAAAAGTAAATAGTCATTCAAAGTGATGATGCAGTAGTGAACGAAGCAAGCAGCAACCAGAGACTGGATAGGCGGTGTAAGTCCAGGCACTTCGTTCATGAATTACGTCAACAAGCAATCTTTGAATCCAATGAAGTGGATAAGCGATGTCAGCTTGTCAACATGGGTGGTACCGCGGAGAACTCCTTCGTCCCTGTTATAGGGAACGAATGGAGTTTTTTTGTACGCAAAAACCGAGGAGGACATCGTCATGTTTCACATTCAACCATTACAGAAGCCCACATTCAAAGAGTCCGTAACACTCATCTTGTTGATCATTGGAATGATCAGCATAAGTATTATTAAGTTCGAATCGATTCCGCATTTGCCGATTTTAGCGTCTATTTTACTTTTAATTGGATATGGAATCCTCAAGAAAATTTCTTACCGTGATCTCCAAGATGGGATGACAGAAGGATCTGGAGCTGGTATGGGTGCAGTATTTTTGTTCTTCTTCATTGGGATGCTCATTAGTAGTTGGATGATGAGTGGGACGATACCAAGTTTGATCAATGCTGGTTTTCAACTCATTACCCCCTCTTATTTTTACGCGATTGCATTTACGGTAACTGCAATTATAGGTATATCAATCGGTAGCTCATTGACAACTGTGGCAACAGTTGGTGTAGCGTTGCTCAGTATGTCAGGCGTACTCGGTCTATCACCTGCGATTGCTGCAGGAGCGATTGTCTCAGGTGCATTCTTTGGGGATAAAATGTCTCCTTTATCTGATACGACCAACTTAGCTTCATCGATCGTCGGAGTCGACTTGTTCGCCCATATTCGCAATATGATGTGGACGACCGTTCCGGCATTTGTCCTATCGTTTGGGATATTTGCGATTCTTTCACCCTCAGCAGGAGATACTAAATTGGATACGATCCGGTCGTTTCAGGAGGCACTAGCGGAAACCGGGCTCGTTCACTGGGTATCATTCTTGCCATTAGTAGTACTTATTGTTTTGACGTTGATGAAAGTCCCGGCACTTTTAACGTTGGCGGCAAGTACAGTTTCAGCAGTCGTGATTGGATGTACGTTAAACGCTTATAGCGCTTCACAGGTTTTTGAAATCCTTTATAAAGGATTTCAATCCGAAACTGGTGTCGAAGCGGTAGACAGTTTACTAACTCGAGGCGGCATCAGTAGCATGTTCTTTACGATAACGCTAGTTATCTTAGCACTTACTATGGGCGGATTGTTGTTTAAGCTAGGAATCGTCCAAACATTACTTGCAACAGTGGAGCAATCTTTACGCTCTGCAAGTTCTGTAATTGGGGCGTCTGCGTTAACGGCAATCAGTATCAACGTACTGATTGGTGAACAATATTTATCAATTTTACTAACAGGGCAAGCATTTCAAGGCCAATATAAAAAGTTAGGTCTTGCGAGTAAAAACTTAAGCCGTGTGATGGAAGATGCAGGGACCGTCGTCAACCCTCTTGTCCCATGGAGTGTGTGCGGGATATTCATTGCAGATGTCCTAGGCGTGCCTGTAGGCGATTATTTCGGATTTGCGTTCTTCTGTCTATTCTCACCGATTTTGACCGTTTTGTTCAGTGTGTTTGGCAAAACATTAACGTATGAAGATTCGTCAAAAGAATCCCATTCATAATATACAAAAAGCAGTGGGCTCAAAACTTGAGCCACTGCTTTTGTTCATTCCAAGGAGAACTTTTCTTTGTAGTTGGTCGCATCTTTCAAGGCTTTTTCTTCTTGTGGGATGCGGACGGACATCATCCAGGTATTCAATAAGGTGAATGCAATTGCTGTGAAATAAGCACCGAATATCATTGGCAAGACAAGGATTTCTGTCGCAACGATGACATAGTTAGGGTGTCTGATGAATTTATAAGGTCCCTTCATGACAACATCTGCACCTGGAAGGATGATGATTTTAGTGTTCCAATACTTTCCGAGTGAAGAAAGACACCAAACCCGCAACACCTGTGTCAACAAGAATATCGTCAATAAAATACCCCAGATTGGAGATAATTCTGGTTTTCGGATGAGTACTTCTACTAGTAAGGAAACAAAAAAGGCAGTATGAAGAATAACAATAGCAGGGTAATGACTCGCACCCACTTCGTATGCCCCTTGAGCTTTCATTCGTTTCTCGTTGTTTTTAGCGATGACTAATTCAGCGAGTCGTTGAAGAATGACGATTGAAATTACAATCCAGAAGAACAATGTATCCACCTCATTCCCATTTCAGCAGTTGAAGTTCCCCACAAAATCCTGGACCGAGGGCAGCGAGCACACCGTATTCACCTTGTGCAGGCTTTGCTTCCATGAATTCCTTCAATACGTAAAGAACCGTGGGGGACGACATGTTTCCATTCATCCGTAATACATTCCTTGATATCTCAGTCATTGAACTATTGAAGTTGAGCGCCTCTTCGTACGCTTCTAACACTTTTTTTCCTCCAGGGTGGGCGACGAAATGGGAAATGTCTTTGTCTGTGAGGTTATACTTGTTTAAAAATTGATGAACAAACGGTCCAAGCCAGTCACTGATGATGACAGGAATACTTTTGGAGAAGACGACGTATAATCCGCTATTTTTTACATCCCATCCCATGACGTCTTCAGAATCAGGCATCAGCTTGGACGTCGTAGCAACAATCGAAGGGCGGACTTGCTTCGAACGTAACTTGGATTGATCACCAGTAATAAGTGCACAAGCGACTCCGTCTGAAAATAACGAGACACCGACGAGATTACTCTTTGAATAATCGTCTTTCTGGAACGTTAGACTGCACAATTCAATTGCAAGGACGAGCACATTCGCTTCTGGATATGCCATGCAGAATTCATTGGCACGACTTAGTCCTGAAGCGCCACCTGCGCAGCCAAGCCCCCATAGAGGAATACGTTTTACATCATCGCGGAAGGGTAGATTATTCATAATGCGTGCATCGATACTAGGGGTGGCAATGCCTGTACTCGAAACAAAAATGATGGCATCAATATCTTTGTAGTCTACTTTCTGATCTAGCATACTGGATTCGAGGCACGCAGTGACTGCAGCTGTGCCATATTCAATCGCATGTGATATGTACAACTCGTTACGCTCTTCGAAATCATGGGCTTGCCCATACCACTCGAGCGGCATGCAGACATTACGCTGTTCAATATCACCGTTTTGAAACACAGTTAACAGCCGTTCAATATCTTTGAAACGTCCACTGAAAACCGAACGTGATAATTCAACGGCTTTTTCCTGTTTAATAAGATTAGGTGGTAAATGTGTGCTCACGGATACGATTTGGGGCATGTGTGGACCTCCTATTGTCTTTAGTTCACTAATTTCCTAAAACAAGGTCGTGTAAACGTTATTAAACAATAAATGAGAAAGCTATGAGGAGTCTTGTACCCTAAATAGAACAAAGCAAAATACAAGTAACTATGGAAGAAAAATAATTGGCTATTTATCGTCTAGCATAAACCAACAAAAGGAGAGTATTATGTTGAAGCTGATTGAAACACCAAGGCAACTTGACAGTAAAGCGAAATCTGTAGAACAAGTATGTGTGGTTCCAAATGCCAACGTATTAAATATCCAGCTACGTGCAGGAGAAGAAGTGTCTGAGCATGATTCAGACAGAGAAGTTCTAATCATCGTTAGAAAAGGGAAAGTCCGTTTTACGGTTGAAGGCACTCCAGTTACGGTATCAGAGGAAAATATCCTTCACATGGTCCCTAACGAGAAACATAGTTTGTTCGCAGAGACCGATTCGGATATTTGTGTTCTTCAAATTACACCTTAACGAAATAATGGTATGCAGAGAGTTAAAGGATTATGAGTACAAGCCTGAACGAAACGCATGATTGTTTACTGTGAAATAAGCTTCGTAAGGCTACTTTGGAACGCTTCGTTTTGTTCAACGGAGCGTTTTTTAGGTCCTTTTAAGCGACCTCCTGCTTGGCGAACTTTTTGAGCAAAGTGCCGGGAATACAACAGCTGATCAATGTTTGTGTCCGTGTACCATCTTCCGTTTTGGTCAATCGGACGCCCTCCTTTAGCTAGCGCCATGGCAGCAAGACCATAATCTTGGGTGACGACAATGTCTTTGGGCTGAATACGGTTCACAAGAACAAAGTCTACCGCATCCGCTCCTTTTGAAACAACGATTGTTTCAGCACCATCGCGAACCATTTCGTGAGCGGTGTCGCAAATCAGCAAACAAGGAATTTGATGGGCCTTTGCAGTGCTAATGGTGATGTCAACAACAGGACATCCATCGGCATCGACTAATATTTTCATCTTTCTTCACCCCACTTAGTTAGAGCGTATCACAGCAACCTATAAAAAATCATTTTTTCAGTCTTTCGAATGTTTTTTATCAAACTCCATAGGGAATACTTAAGAAAAAGTAAGTGATCAGAAGGGAGAGATTTTGTTGAATACACCTGAGAATAGTCAAATGACTGTGGGAGAAGCGGAAGAATATGGACGGCAGATGGACGCTAAAAACCGCGCTTTAGAGAAAACTCATTATCTGGATGAAACTCCTGTGGAAGAAGGAAAAGTGACACCTCCCCTTTCGGATGAAGAGATTAAGAAACGTACGGGTGCTGGAAATTTTGACAACGTTCAGAATACAGGAGCGATGGGCTCTATTAATAGCTAAACCATTCCTTTACTCGGGATGGTTTTTTGTATGCTATCAATAATTAGAATCCTCTGTTTTCACATGGTACACTAGTGTAGGATTATTAGTTACATAACGAATCTATTGAAGAATGGGGATAACGATAATGACTGAAGTGAAGTTGCTATTTTCACAAGACACGCGAATTCAACAGAATGAGGGGCTAAAAACGTTTGTTAACCAATTAAAGGCTGGATCAGGAAGTACAGTCTTTTCAGAAGGGCAACAATGGTATGTAATGTCAGTAAAAGACGGGAAAACAGGTTGCCTGGAAACCGTTCGTGCGATGGCGGGAACTGCGGCTAGAGAATTGAGCCGTGCGAAAGTATCTTCAGCAACAATAGAAGTTAATGCACTCGGCAAGCAATTTTTAGATGTAGAAACAGAACAAGTAATCACGGCATTTGTAGAAGGCTGGCATTTGGGAGCTTATCAGTTCCTAACGTACAAATCGAATGCAGAACCGTTCAGTACTAAATTAACGATTGAAGGTGCATCTGAAAAAGCTGTTCAAACTGGAGAACAACGTGCTGAAGCGGTCTCGTATTCACGTGATCTGATGAATGAATTATCGGATGTATTGAACCCAGAATCTTATCCAGAGCGTCTGAAAGAAGTGTTCCAAGATACCGATGCAAAAGTCATTGTTCATGACAAAGCGAAGCTAGAAGAGATGAAGATGAACGGCGTTCTTACTGTCGGCAGAGGAAGCCGATATGCTCCATCGTTTGTAGAAGTCTCTTATTGCAAAAATCCTTCCAAACCTTTGGTTGCACTTGTAGGTAAAGGCGTCACATTCGATACAGGCGGAATCAGCTTGAAGAGCGGGAAAGATTTAAGTGATATGAGGATGGACATGGGTGGATCGGCTGCAGTTGCAGGAGCTATGAAACTACTTGTAGAAAGTAAAGCTGATGTCAACGTTGTTGCATTGATACCAATGGTTGAAAATACTCCAGATAATACAGCTGTGTTGCCAGGAGAAGTCATCCAATACAAAAACGGTTATACGGTCCAAGTCGGTAATACGGATGCAGAAGGCCGTTTGATTTTAGCGGATGGATTGCTTCGAGCTGGCGAACTGAACGCAGCTTATGTAGTGGACATCGCAACATTAACTGGATCAATCGAAAATGCACTAGGATCTGATATCGCTGGTGTGTTTGGTGATGATGAACTTGCTATCAAGATGAAAGAGATTGGTGCGAAAAATGGAGATGCGGTATGGCCAATGCCGTTAATCGATGCGTACGATGAAACCTTGCAAAGTGATTATGCAGATTTCAATAATATCAGTTCACTCAGCTTTGCAGGTTCGATTACAGCAGCGCTCTTCTTACGCCGTTTCGTATCCAAAGATACACGCTGGTTGCACGTGGATATGGCAGGTATGATGCAAAAGGCATCAAACTCGGGCTATTATCCAAAGACAGCAACGGGTTATGGCGCACGTTTGTTGGCGGATTACGTGGCGGAGATTTCTAAGTAAGAATAATGGAATGAAGGACCAAAACGCATTGCTCTCAGCAGTGCGTTTTTTCATCGCTCCAAGTTGAAGGAAAAGATATTATTACAAGAGAGGCAATCGTGAATCTGTCCCATTGGTTATGATTTCTGTTATGATAGGCGGACTTATTATAATAGGAGAGTGAAACATGGATACGAATGTGTTTGAAGAAATGGCAAAAAGATACGATACAGAAGATAGAATGGAATTAGCTAAAATCATCGTTAAGGAAGTAAAAAAGGAATTACGAAATAGTGAAACAAAATCTTTAATCGACTATGGAAGTGGTACAGGTCTAATCAGTTTAGAGTTATCCGATTTAGTCGATTCTATTTTGTTAATAGATTCATCTAAACAAATGTTGGAGATAGCGGAAGCGAAAATTTCGCAAAAAGGAATTCCAAATTCAAAAGTACTTCACTCGGATTTTACTGAAGATACTCCTAAACTTAATGCAGATATAGTAATCATGTCACTAGTTCTACTTCATATTCCGGATACTAAAAAGATATTAACAGAAATATTTAATATTCTAAATAACGATGGTAAGCTAATTATTATAGATTTTGATAAAAACGAACAAATCGATCATCCGAAAGTTCACAACGGCTTTTCACATGAAGAGTTGAAAAACAAATTGAAAGAAGTTGGATTTAAGACAGCTGAAATTAGAACATTCCATCATGGAAGTCGTATTTTCATGAAACAAGATGCCTCCATGTTCATATCCAGTAGTATTAAGTGATGACTTATTAGTGTTTTTAAATAGTAAATGAATAGGTGACATGAAGATAGAAATTGCAACTAGATACACCAAAAGCGCATTGCTCATTCAGCAATGCGTTTTTCGTTGTGATCAGTGGAGCAAGTGGGGAATCTAAGATAGTCTAACTTTGAGTACAGAACTCTTTTAATATGTCTCTTGTAAAAGTGCTTTAGATAGTTGCGGTAAATAAATTTTCCAGAAGAACTGAACGTAACTTGAAGAGACGCATGAGTTCGATAAGTTGAGTTATGACTCTTCTATAGTAAGTATTTTTATAATATTTGAGAAGGAATGGGAATATTAGCTAATAAACCATTGTTGAAAATGTTACAATAATACTGTCAATTTGAAATGGATTTTTAAATGGTGAAGTTTCAAGTCATTTGAGTCAGTAAGATTGGAACTAAATAGAAACCAATAGGGGGAAATCACATTGAGAAAACAGGAGTTATATGTAATAGATAAAAAAGAAGGCGTGGAATGGGAATTTGGTAAGTTATTGTCCATGATGGAATATACAAGAGTAACAACATTAGCTGAAGTGAAAGATTTAACAATTGAACAACTGGACTTTCTTATCAATGATGAAGCAAACTCCATCGGTATGCTTCTGGATCATATGAATTCTGTTGAAAAAGCATATCAAATCAATACATTTGAGAAACGTGATTATACGGACGAAGATATTCAGATACTCAATCCAGGATTGGAGCTTGGTACTACAGCAAGGGAACAAATTAAAGGGAATCCGGTTGAATTCTACTTGGAACAACTGGAACATACGAGAGAAAAGACGATTGAGACATTCCAGACATTGCCCGATACATGGTTGTTTGAACAACGGCCATTTTGGGACGGAGAGCTCACAAACAACTATTTCAAGTGGTTCCATGTCATGGAGGATGAATTGAACCACCGTGGCCAAATTAGATTGATTAAGAAGATCATGAGAAAATCAGGGGAATAATAGGAAGTGTAAAGGGTTTTCAAGAATCGGGCCATTATGAAGTATACAAACTGTTGCTTTCCGCTCCAGACGGCACGCTTTCCGACGGGCGTGGCTTGAGCCTCCTCGGTCGCAAAAAACTCTCCCTGCGGGGTCTCAAGGCGAGTGCAAAGATATGCTCTCAACGCTTTGCTTTTGTTCGCAAAAGCCGTTCTTCGTTACGGCTTTCGCTGATCCCTACGGAGTCGGCCGTCTTTCACTCCAAGCAACAGAGCAAATTAATATGAATAGCTTCTTCAAACGAGCTAAGGTAACGAGCTAGCTTGAACAGTTGCTTTCCGTTACGGTGCACGCTTTCCGCGGGTACGGTCTCAGTCGCTTCCTTCGTTTCGTCCAGGGGCTTCGGGTTCCGTAGGAGTCGACGCCTAGACTCCAAAGCAACGGAGCGTATATGCATATGTGAACATACAAGAATCGGGTCAATATTGTGAGTAACGTTATTACGTATTCATGTAGAATAATACCTCAGATTGTGAAGAATTATTTTCACTTAAACTAACTGGCAGTTTAGTGGAAGAAGGATTATTCGTGTCTAACTAGTGGTAGACGAATGTTTGAACTCTTCCTGGACGCTTTCTCTAATCTAAAAAGAAATTAACTATAATAAAAAGGCTGTCGAGAAAGTTTCGACAGCCTGCTTGTCTCAATTATAGTGGCAAAAATTCTTTTTCATATATAGATTGTACTTGTAATAAAACTTTGGGTGCATGCTGCTTAAATTTGACCTCAGCAGGCTTTCCTTTTGAGATATACAATCCAGCTTCATTCGAGGACTTCTCTAACCCATCAAACAAACGGCTTGCCCCTACACTAGGATGCGGACCAAACAAACGGATGAACGGCTGCATGATCAATGGCAAACCTCCATTTCTGCCCTTTCGCATTGTATTGTTATTTCCTGGATCAATGCTGATAATTGTCACACCCTCTCGCTTTAGTTCTTGTGCCAATGCATGTGTCCACAAAGTGATTGCCAACTTCGTCGATGCATAGGGGCCAATCAGTTTCTGAAATTTAGGAGGGTTTGCCAAATCTTCCGGCACGAAAGATTTTTTAAAATTAAACGCATCTGAACTAGTTTGGATAACGATAGCCGGATTTCCCCTTTTTACAAGATCAAGCAGTTCCATTGTGATGATAAAGGGAACCACTGTCTGAATTTCATAATGCAGCTCACGTCCTTGTGGTGAAAAACGTAGGTTCGAGAAACTGCCTCCAGCATTATTGAAGAGAGCATCCAACTTAGTTTCTTTCTCCTTTATTTGCATCAAGGCAGATTTAAGTTGCGTAAAATCAGATAAATCGGCATTATAAATACGGATATCTCCTTGACGGATTTTTTGTTGGAGCGTTAGCTCTTCCTCTGGAAATATAGAGCGAATTAAAGCAACAACCTCCCACCCGTTCTCGATTAATTTTTTCGTAAGTTCCAGTCCTATTCCGCTGTTCGCTCCTGTAACAAGTGCTGTTTTTCTTTTTGACTTTAACATTTTATTTACCTCCTATTAGTGAATGACTGAAGTATAAAACATGGAGCTAACTTCAGGTCAATAGAAAAGAATCAACTTGACCTGGAGTTGACTTCATGTTTTATAATTTATAGATAAGAAGGAGGCATACGTATGTATACCATCAAACAGGCTAGCACTCTTACCAGGTTGAGCATTGATACAATCAGATATTATGAAAAAGCTGGATTGCTTCCAAATATTAACCGGCTTCCGAATGGACATCGGGTCTTTTCACCACCCGATATTGAACGGTTGCTACTGATCCTCTGTATGAAGAAGGCAAGTCTTAGTTTAGAAGAAGTGAAATTATATCTTGATATTGCTGAAACAAGTAATATGACTCCTGAAATGATATCAGGTATGCTCCAGCAGAAGGAAAAAGTTAAAAGTCAAATTGCTCAATTACAGACTGTTTTGGAATTTATCGATGAAAAATTAGCTGAAGGAACATGGCTAAAGAAGAAAGCTTAAAAAATGATATGTCAGTAATTATTCCAGCCATACTATTTGCTAATGTGGTGGTTCAGATGGAAACAAAAAACAAATTTTAGCTAGTAACTATTACTTAGTATGAATCTAGTATCGGTTATTTGGAATAAACTAAAGCCAAAGGGAGTTTTTCACAAAGAAAAGATCCCTTCTATTTATGCTACTAGCAAGGCAGCATTCTTGTAGTAAAATGTTAAAATTGTGACGAATTGAATTTAAAGTAATGTGCTTTACGTTAGTAACGATCTTCAACAATTGGGTCATATTATTGAATAACATTCTTTTATGAAAGATTATCAAACGACGCTTTGAAAAAACTATTTGGAATCAAATAGCATAGTTTTATTCTAAATGGTAAAACAGGGGAGGCAATATGCTTCACCTGTTTCGTCACTTTTAACCAATTCTAATCATGTATAATTATTTTATTTTTAAAAATATTTTGTTGAAGGTACTTAACGGAGGAGAGCTAACTTGGAAATCACAACAGAAAGATTAAAAATTAGACCTTTTAAGAATACTGATTTACATGATGTATTTGCCATTTATAATAATGATGACTCGTGTAAATTTCTTTTACATGATAAGTGGACTAATGAAGATATGCAGAAAAAATTTAATAAGAAGCAAGCAAACAGTATACTCAAAAAGGAATCAATGTTAAGTTTAGCAGTTCTATATAATTCTAAAGTGGTTGGTGATTTATCCGTATGGTACACAGATATGAAAGACACTGTCGAGATTGGTTATAGTTTTTCAAATGAAGTAGCAGGAAGAGGATTGGCAACAGAAGCAGTAAATAGTTTGGTCAATAAATTATTTGATGAGTTTAATGTACATCGTATACAAGCTATTTTGGATGCAAGGAATACAGCATCACAAAAATTATGTGAACGAATAGGCATGA
The DNA here is from genome assembly GCF_000586555.1 of Sporosarcina sp. D27. Taxonomy (GTDB): domain Bacteria; phylum Bacillota; class Bacilli; order Bacillales_A; family Planococcaceae; genus Sporosarcina. Next base: position 190,504 of record NZ_AZUC01000063.1, on the reverse strand, counting down.
GAAAGGAAGCCCATTTCGTTCAAAATTATTGGAATAAAAATGAATGGACAGATAGTATTGTATATGGAATGCTACACTCCGATTTGTAGTAAAAAGCTTCGTTATTTAATTGTGCGTACGTGGTGCTTTAGTTTAATAAGGAATACTGAAGTCAACATACTATTTGTTGGCTTTTTTATGTCGCATTTGGACCATAACGTGTTGTAAAAACACCTTTTATAAGGTGTTTTTTAATTACTCCGAATTGGTTGATTATGGTACGATGGTGATAGATTTTGTTCTAAAATCAGGCAATTATCTGGAGTGGATTAGAAAATAATCAATTTTAAGTAAATGGAGGGATTGATTAGAATGATGATTTTAGCACCATTACTTGTGACTATTTTATCGGGAAGCATTGTACTGTTGATCACATGGAGCTTAACAAAAAAAGGTATTTCTTTACTTTTATGAAATCTACCGGGAGTCCCTACAGTAATAGCTACAAAAATGCTATTTTACATTGGTTTTGTAACTGTTAGAGGATTTGAAGTAGCAGCGTATTTAATTCTTGCTCTATTTTTAGTTGCTTTTGCACTAGCTGCTTTTGTAATGACAAACGTAATGACAAAAATTGTGGTTATAGCAAAGTAATAATAACTTTCGTCTTTTCGGTAATCGGGGGGAGATTTTGGTATAAGGATCTACGCCCATTCAGTAATAGGACCACATCGTTGAATAAAACATAATCAATTAGGGGTGAGGGAAATGGCGGGGATTACGGAAACTCCTATTGGGAATTTGAAAAGGGTTCCTCAAATTTTAAATTTGAATGGGACTCTAGAACAATATGGAAAGTATAGGCACGGATATCCACCTGAGCTGCTTAAGAAATTAAAGGAATTCGGGATTGGTATAAAGAATCAAAATGTTCTCGACATCGGAACATCTAATGGTTTATTTGCAAGGGACTTAGCTAATCAGGGCTGTATGGTAACTGGAATTGATTTGTCTACTGAATTAATAGAACAAGCACAACAGATTAACGAAAGAGATCAAATGCCAATAAAATATTTAGTAGGAAATGCAGAAAGTCTTCCATTTGAAGATTCATCCTTTGAAATTGTTACAGCAGTTTATTGTTGGCATTGGTTTAATAAGTTAAAAGTGGCTAAAGAGGTTAAACGTGTTCTTCAAGAAAACGGGAAACTTGCGATTATTAATTATGAGTGGGTCCCCTCCCTAAGCGATATTGCCTTACATACACAAAATTTAATTGAGGAATTCAATGAGTCATCTAAAAAGAACAACGACACAATGATTTATCCCGAATGGGTAGATGACATTTATAAAGCTGGTTTCTCAGAAGTTGAAACATTTTCATTTGACGTTAACGTAAATTACACCATTGAAAGTTGGATTGGAAGAATTCAAGCCAGTCCTGAAGTTGGTGGTGCTTTAGAAGAAAAGGATATTGAATTATTTAGCGACAGACTTGAAAGTTATTTAAGAAAACGGGCTGTTACTTATTTCAAAATTCCTTATAAGGTTTTTGCAATTATCGGCAAAGCATAGATTTAAAAGATCTGAACCAGTGAGTGCGATTATGGAACAAGGATTTGCGCCCGTTAAGCAATAGGCCCATTTAGTGGAGTAAGTAGTTTTGAGCTATCGAACTAGGCAGTTAAAGAATACTATCATCGTAATTAATTCTATAAGCTTTTGGGGGATATTGAGTGGATAATGATAGCTTGTTAAAAAACGTAAATACATTAATACTAATGCAAGCTAACGGTCTTTTAGGTGGAGAAGTAATGCCTGAAGATGTGTTAGTTAATATTGTTGAAGAAGATAAGCTTATGGACGTTTTAACATTAGGAATGTCTTTAAATTATCAGAGAAACTCTTATTCATTGTGGGAATCCGTTGTTAAAACCTATCAAGATGAGCAAACAAAATGGATATTTGACCCTATTACTGTTGCAAACAAAGAAATAGATGAACTTCGAGAGGCATTACTAGTACATCGCGTGGGATTACAACCAAATCGCCATTCCGAAATCTGGCGTCGAGTAGCCAAAGGGATTGTGAATTCTTCAGAACAAGGAGATGTGTTGGGATTAATTGAATCTGGTAATTTCGATGTTTCAATCTTAAAAGAGACAATGCAAGTATCAAGAAAGACTGATTTTCCATACCTTTCTGGACCGAAGATATTTAATTATTGGTTATACGTTTTAGAAACTTATATGAAGATCAGTTGGAAATCTCGAGAACTAATCACTATTGCTCCAGATACGCATATTCTAAAAGCTACTGTAAAACTAGGTTTATGTTCAGAGGAAGTACTTAATGGTGGAGCAGATGATCGTATGGCTGTCGCTTTTGCCTGGGAAAAGGCATTAAAAGGCAGTGAGTTAGCACCGATAGATATTCATATTCCATTATGGTTATGGAGTAGGGCTGGTTTTCCTCAACTAACTTTGACTTAAAATCTTTTTGCTCTGTTAATGGGTGCAATTGGGCCAATTTGCTGAAAAACACTATAAAAAGCAAAAGTTGATCAAGTGAAGAATATAAACATTGGTATAGCATTTGGCGATGATTCGCCCGACATCTCAAATTTTAGAGGAGGAGACGTTTCGATGGAATTTAAAGGACCTAGTGTTTATGATCAAACGGATTTTTTAAAAAACTACATGACTAGAAGAAACAGAATCGATAGTCCGAATAATGCCATAGAAGGCCCAATTATGTATGAGTTAATTGGTAGCTTTCAAGATAGTAGTGTCTTAGATTTAGGGTGTGGAGATGCTTCTTTCGGAAAAGAACTCTTACATTTAGGAGCAAAAAACTATACAGGAGTAGAAGGTTCGGAACAAATGGTGGAAGTGGCACGCTCTAACATACTTGAACAAAACGGGACAATACACTTTGAAACAATGGAATCTTATGATTATCCAAAAGAGGCATTTGATCTTGTTACATCTCGATTTGCAATCCATTATGTTTCAGACATTAACCGCCTGTTTCAAGATGTTCATAAAACACTTAAAGAAAACGGGAGATTTACTTTTAGTATCCAGCATCCACTTACAACTTCGTCTTTTGCTAGTAAGCAATCTGGAGATAAACGTAGTAATTGGATTGTCGATGACTACTTCCATGAAGGAGAAAGAAAAGAGCCTTGGATTGACCAAATAGTGGTTAAGTATCATCGAACAATCGAAAATTATTTTATAGCACTTAAGCAAGCAGGCTTTTCAGTTCTAGATCTACGCGAGGGTACACCGAAGCGTGAACATTTTAATAGTGAAGAAGAATTTGTTAGAAGACAACGAATACCAATTATACTAGCTTTTTCGTGTGCGAAGTAAATAAATATATTAATATTGAAAGTTGAACAAACCGTGGCAATTCTTGAACAAGGATTTGCGCCCGAGAAACAATATGGCCGGATTAGTTAACTATGATTTAAGGATATTAACTGCTTTAGAGAAGAATAAAGATTGGGAATTATATTTAGAATTTTCGTGTAAGTAATATAGATAGCTTAATGGGGGCTAATCATGTTATTTATCTTCATAGTATTTTCAATACCTGTTTATGGGTTTTGTATTTGGAGCTTCTATGAACCAGAAGATAGTTTTTTCTTTTTAGACCGCTGGAGATATAAAGAAATCCCTGAGTTGTCTGATGTTCAAGTTAAGTTGATCAGAATTGGAAGTATAATTATTATGATCCTATGGACTATATTACTTATTAAAGTTGCAATTGATAGCTTTACACCTGACTCACCATTACCAGAAATTCAAGTAATGGGGGCAGTTCTGGCATGAGAACTGTCCTATAATAGGGCCATATCACGTTTCAAAGAAAAGTTGAGATATTAGTAGGTTGGTGATTCAGAATATAATAACAACTTACGATTGAGTAATAGCGTCTATATTAAGAAGAGGTGCGGCCATGAGAAGAATGGTTATGTTAATTATCGTAATTGGACTTGTATTAGTTGGATGTAGTCAAGATGAAACAAATGATAATAACGAAAAAAATACTCTTTTATTCTCGGCGATAATAAACTCAGATAGTGCTACAAAAACAGTTATTACATCAAGCACAGAACAGAAAATAGCACAAGTTTCCTCTGGATATGTTGCTAAGAATGAAATCGAGCTATCTTCTGAGGATTTTGATACGGCTTATGAGATGTGTGTGCAAGCGTTGACTAACTATTATTATGCAGTCTGGAATGGCTCTGCCATTGATTTGCATACATTTTTTGATAACAATAACCTTAAAAAGTATACGGAGAAGAAGATACAATCCCAATATGAACAGTTTGGAAATTTGAATAGTAAGGTGAAAAATATTGAGATTGACGCTTGGGAAGTAGAATATACTGATGACGCGTATGGAGGTTATCTCTATTTAAACATACCTGTGAACATTAAAAAGTTTACAGGTGGTTATGGTGAAGGTGCTGAATTTCTAGTACGTAATGTGAAAGGCAAGTTAGTCATTGTTGATTGGTATACTGGTGGAAAAGATAGTTATGATTTTATGGTGCGTGGAGAAAATCTAACGATTGACAACCCTAATATTTGGAATGATAGTGAATGGGTAAAGAAGTTAAATAGTAAACAGAATGATTTTTTAGGCGGAAGTCGATAAGTTAGTAATTTGTACTTTTACTCTCTAATCCCTAATAATCACTAGCTTTTGTAAAGGTATTTACTTTGCAAATGTGGGCGATTGCATAATAGGGATTGCCCTCGACTACATAAGGGTCAGATATAAATCTTGAAGAATGGGCAATTCAACAAGGTGCAGTAGCTATAACTTTAAACAGCGGTAATTGAGAAGAGTGTCAAGCGGCACATACTTTTTACAAAAGTAATGGCTATGTGGTAAAAGTACGGGGTTTTCAAAAAATATAACTTGAGATCAGGGACATCGACAAACGGGCCATTTTGATGAAGAAGATTGAGATTGTGAATTGTAAATGATCGGAGTGGAAATTGAATGAATAACAATTTTTACAATATTGCCGTTCATGTTGTCAATTTGATCCTATTGGGATTTATTTATTTTTTTTGGGTTTTAGCTTCTTTAGTTAGCGCACCCATAGATGATAGCGTATTTCACTACTTTTCTATTGGTTTTATGTTCGTCCTGTGGGCAGTTAATTATTGGCTCCAATATAAATCCAAGAAGAAAAAATGGTATCTGCCATTAGCTGGAACTGTCTTTTACTTTGCGATCGTTTTGTTTGTCTTGGGGTATGTTTACCCATTCATAGACCGATTGTTAATTAAATAATCTTTTCATAATCGGGGGCGTTTGTTTGATTTACAAGTCACAATCTGACCTAAAAAAAGGAGTTGCCCTTTGTCAGCAACAGGGATGGCAAGTTAATACAATAATAAATACATCCGCTATTCCTTAAACATTAAACAACGCTTTGTTAATTTTCAAAAACTATTATTTTGTTCATGTAGCGATGAAATAATGGTTTTTCTATTTGTTTGAGTATAATCCATAGTAACCTTTGATATGTTATATAATTAAATTTAAGAATATATTGTTAATCTGATAATTCTATAGTTATCTTATAATTTAGACTTGGGGTGAAATTGATTTGGCAACATCTAGTTTAATTACCCGGTGGAACTTAGAATCTCTTCAATATAAAACTGATATGAAAAATTTTAAAAGCCAATTGGACATAGTTAAGAAAAAGTTGATTAAAATCGAGAATGAGTTAGCTTTAGCTGTCTTAAAGGATAGTCAACTACTAACACTTTGGCGAGTAATCAAACAAATTGAATCAGCTGAATCCTTTTATTACTGTTTAACCATTGAAGATATTGAGCCTTCCCAACTAACCTCCATAAACGGAACCATCTCAACCTTAAAATCCCAAGTGTATTCTATTATTTCTAGGTTGGAAGAAAGACTTACCGAAATGAATGAAATACAGCTTACAGAGTGGTCGAATAGTATTAAGCAGGTGAATTTTCTTGCAGAGTTAGTAAACTATCAAGAAAGTGACAGTAAGAAGGAAAAGATGATTTCAAACTTTTCTCGAGAAGTGTTATGTAGTCTTGAAGACCTCTATAGTCAAGTTATAAACAACCTGAAAATAGAAATAGGTCATGGCAAAGAAAGGACTCAAGTATCCTATTCGGAAGCGATGGAACAAGCTTTAGCACATCCGGAAAAGGAGGAAAGACTTCATGTGTTTGCTGAACTGAATAAAACCTTAGAAACGCAATCGAATATCTTTGCTTCAATCTATAATCAAATGGTTGGAATCAGACTTAACGAAAATAAAATTAAGAAGACGAATCACCTTGACGAATCCCTGGGTTTTAATGGTATAACTAGTCAAACGCTTGATGCCATGTGGGAGGCAGTTGATACTAATATGAAAGAACTTTCAAGTTATTTTATCAAGAAAAAAGAAGTCGGAACCCAAAAAATATCATGGCATGATTTGATGATGTCATCTCAAAATGATTCTTTTTCGATTTCATTCCAACATGCTACTGATGAAATAATCAATTCACTTGCACCTATTGATGACAATATGTCCGAGTTTGTAAAAGAAGCCATTAAAAAAGGGTGGGTAGATGCAGTGCCAAGCAAAACAAAATCATCTGGGGGATTTTGTGCGCCTTTTATTCAAGAGGGTGAATCACGTATTTCATTAAGTTATGACAACACCTTGGATAGTGCTAGAAGGCTTGCACATGAACTGGGTCATGCTTGGCACTTTAAACAGATCAAAGATACCCCTTCACTGCGATTTACAGATGACCTATTGGAAATGACAATGGCAGAAACGTCTTCTATATTTTTTGAAACAGTATTCATCAATCATATGCTACAAAATACCACCGAAACATCAGTCGAAAGAGCGGTTTTAGGACAGAAGATTGAACGCAGCCTTAATTACTTGATGTCGATAAGAGCAGCGTTTTTATTTGAAAACGAGTTTTATAAATATCGAAAAGATAGCCCATTGGATGTTAAACAAATAGAAGAACTTTCGTTAAGGTGTCAGGAAAAAGCATATGGAAGCAGTTTAAGTAAATATGAGCCTTATTTATGGATAAAATATGAGCAGTTCTACCAAGCAACTATTCCTGTTTACAATTATCCATACTCATTTGGATTTTTATTTAGTCTCGGACTTTTGGAAGAGGCTAAAGAAGATAGGCAATTCAAACGGAAGTTTCAAGAGTTCTTGGGTGAAACTGGAAGACTGCCCTTAGAACAGTTGGTTAAAAATAATTTCCAAATAGATCTTTCAAGTAGTGAATTTTGGCAACGTGCGGTAAGAAATATAGTCAGAGATATTGAGCGGTATAAACAGCTCACCTAAAACTTTTAGCGGTGGATTGGAAGCTATATTAATTGGTTCTACTTTTTTATTATATGATTTGGCGTTTGATACATATTGCAGAAATTGAAGGCAATTGCTTAATAAGCGATTTCATCTATAGCAATCGGGCCATGAATCAAAAACACTGGGGGAAGAAATGTATAAACAAACATTGTGTTTTGTTAAAAGAAATGATGAATTATTAATGTTGAATCGCGAAAATAATCCGATGCAAGGGCTTTGGAATGGTGTTGGTGGGAAGATAGAAGAAAATGAAACACCTACTGAATGTATAGTTCGTGAGGTGAGAGAGGAAACAAACATCGACATTAGCGCCTATGAAGTAATTGATAAAGGAGTTATTTCGTGGGAAGTCGATGATTCTTACGTTGGTGGTCTACATGTTTATTTAGTAGAAATTGAAGACACTTATGATTATCCAACGCCTAAGAAAACCGACGAGGGAATCCTAGATTGGAAAAAAATCACTTGGCTATTAGAGGATGAGAATTTCGGGGTAGGAGAAATGATTCCTCATTACTTGCAAAATATTATTAATGGTGAGGGCTACTATAATCATTCGTGTACCATAAAGAACAAAAAATTAATCAGTTATGAAATGAAGAAGTTGGAATTGAGTAATTCAAAATGAAACTAATATTTACCGTAATGCGGTGCATTTAATAAATAGGGGCTTTGCTACATTCTGCCATTTTGATGAGAAGATGAAGAGAGTGGATTCTTTGAAGTTTGTTGAATTCGGGATAGGAAATACGTGGTTGGTTAGGACTGAAACAGAGTTAGCAGATGGAACAGAATATGAGGAAAAAGGAATAGTTGGACCAATAAAATATCATTCCCTCTATTTGAGGATCTGGATCGGTAAAACGGTTTTGATTATAGACTCAAGAGAGGGATTTAAACGGAGTAAAAAAGCACGAAAAGCGATTAAAATAGTTTTGGGTATATCCGGTACTTAATTTACAAATCAAGCAACCGGGGGTGTTAATGGCAAAGTGTTATGTCAGAAACGGCTCAGATTGCAGACTAAACTAACGAAGCAGTTTAGTTGAGGAAAGAATTGAATGATTTGTATGGACTATTTTCTTTAATAGAAAGAGTGGAGGGACTTAATTGGAGAAGTATTATTGGGATACTCAACTGGAATACCTCAAAAGAACGAGAGATTTATATTATAACGATGACTATTTAGATTTTTTAGTAAATAGTGTTTGGAAGATTTCTAAACCTGTACATATTATTGATTTTGGTTGTGGATATGGGTATTTAGGACTCAAATTATTGCCTTTATTACCGAAAGGTTCTAAATATACAGGGGTAGATAAAGGACAACAACTCATTAATATGGCGATAGAATATTTTCATGGTCTTCCGTATGAATCCGAATTCTTTGTAGCAGATACCAATGAGATTGAATTAGAGGGTATGTACGACATTGCTGTTTGCCATGCTTTTTTATTACACATGTCCGAACCCAAAAAAATGCTTGAAAGAATGGTGAATTCTATTGTTAACGATGGAAAAATAATTTGTTTTGAACCACATTGGATTTCAGGTATGTCATCATACGAACTCGGAGGGTATGAGCAATCACAAATTGTTCCACTTGGAATTCTGCAGAAATTATTCGAAGAGAGCACAAATGATGGAAATATTGGAGCGAAAGTACCTAAATACCTATCTGAATTGGGCGTAAAGAACATTGAATGCAGAGTCAGTGATAAAGTTAACTTCCTCTATTCAGATAAGAATCAACAAGATAAGAAAAAATTGTTTAATTCACTTAAAGAAGATGGAGTAGGTGGAGAACCTATAAATGAAGATCAGTTTATTGAAAGTTTGACCAAACGAGGAGTTACAATTAAGGAAGCACAGGAACAATTTGAAGCTGAACTACTGTTTTCACAAGTTTTTAACATGGATTCCACTTTTACGTACGCACCCAGCATGAAAATTACTTTTGGAGATATAAAAAAGTGTTAATTAATCTCAACACCTTTACTTCTGCTTCAACTAACGAAGCAAAATATCTAATAAGGTAACAGGCTTTTTTTGTGAAATTATTGATGGGAATTAAATTTGATAGAGGGGAAAAATATGAAAACAACTAATTATTCAGAAATAGCAGAGAAATACGATAAAAACCAATTTAGAGTTGACGAGATAAGGTTTGACTATGATTTGAAAGATTATCTTAAGAACAATGAGAAGTCTGAATATAACGTATTAGATTTATCTTGTGGAACTGGTCTTTATCTTGAAAAACAAATTAATTACTTTGATGACGTTAATATAAGCTGGAATGGACTTGACCTGTCAGACCAAATGCTACAGAAGTCTAATGAAAAAGTGAGAAATGTAGAATTTACTAATGCTAATGTTGAGAATATGCCGTACCAATCAGATGTATTTGATTTTATTTCTAACAATTATGTATTTCACCATTATAGCAATAAGGAAAAAGCATTAAATGAAATATATCGTGTATTAAAAAAAGGTGGTATTTATAAATTACATAATATAGCTATCCACGATATGCCTAAATGGTGGATTTATCACTACTTCCCAACAGCTTATCATGAAGATTTAAAAAGATATTGGAATAAAGAGGATATTTTTAACGAGCTTACAGTAAGGGGATTAGAAGTAACCTTGAAAATTGAGTATAGAATGGAAAATATTAGAGTGAGTGATTACTTAGATTATGCTGTAAACAGGGATATTTCTGTACTTACTTTAATTAATGATGAAGATTATGAAGAAGGGTTAGAAAGAATGAAGTTTGATGCGAAAACTCACAGGGATAAAACAATTGTCAATGACTTTGCAGAAATGTTTTGTATCGCTAAAAAAATTTAACTAACGGGGGCAATTCTTCAATAAGAATCATGGTGCGGATACCCATAAAATAAGTTGTGAATTTAAAGGGGAATTGCAGATTTATAATCATGTAGGAAGGTAGGGGATTTGCATGGAAATTAATATAACACTAGCTAGTATTGATGAATTCTACGATATTAACTTGATTGTTAAAGATGGACAGGACGAACATTCAGAAGCATTACCCTATATTTTCACAAAGGTTGATCAAGTAATGCCTGAAAGCTACTTTCGCAAATTATTGGAAGATCCAAAAACGGATATTTTGGTCGCAAAAATAGGCGTAGAAGTAGTTGGTTATTCAGTAATGGAACTGAATGAGTCACCATCATTTCAGTCTATGACGACAAGGACTTTTGCCTACATGAATGATTTTGGGGTTAAAAGCAATTGTCAAAGAAGAGGAATCGGAAGTGAATTATTTAAAGCGTGCGTGGAATGGGCTGAAAAAAAGGGGGCATCCTCATTAGAGTTAAATGTTTGGGAGTTTAATGAGAAAGCTATTACTTTTTATGAAAGTTTCGCAATGGAAAATCTCAGTAGGAAGATGACTTTACGATTATAGAAACATTAAGCAATCCTAGGCAATTATTTATAAGTGATTTCCTCTAAATCTCAATAGGGCGATTAAAGAGGAGTAGAGATAGCAAAAGGACGGCAATTGCCGTCCTTTTTCATTTTATCGCAATAGATTAAATATCTGGATTTTATCTTGGATTCCATTTACGATCATCACCCTGAAAATATATCAACATTTTGTGGAGAGTCTTTGTGAGCTCATTAATGTGGTAAGGTTTTTAAGCAAATTATACACTTGTAATGCTGAAATCACGACGGCGAATTACTGCAAAAAGTGCACCGAGTCCTAACAAAATTGCTGCAATAATAAATGTAATCCGAACATCCCAAAGCTCTGCAATTGCTCCGAAACTTAATGAGGAAATACCGAATAACAGTGATATTAAAGCACTTTGAACGGCATAAATCTTAGGAAGCTCCTCAGTAGTTGCAGATTTTTGAAGCATTGTCTCACTAACAATGCCTTTTAATTGTTGAACAATTCCATTACCTATAACAAGTAGAATAGCAATCCAAGGAATGGAGGTTACTCCGAAAAGGAGAGTGACCACGCTAATGCCGAATGAAAACAGAATAAGCAAGCGTTTTAGATTGTTTTCAATCCCACTTACAAATCGAGAGCAGATGACCCCACCAATTATCATGCCTAAGAAGAAGGCTGTATTAATGTACCCCCACCAAGCTTCCGTTTGACCGAGAACTTCTGACACGAAAATATAAAGGATAGAAGCAATCCATACAACATTGGCGATCGCCTCAAAAACAATGACCACATGTAGACTCCTGAAAAGAGGGTTTCTCCATATAATCTGCCATCCTTCTGTTAGCTCACTACTTCGTTTACCTTGCGCTTCCTTTTTTCGGAATGGCGTGGGATCACAAATTCCGAACATCATGAGCGTTGCAATGATATACAACCCAACTGTACCGAAAATAACAAATTGCCCGCTCGTCAATGCGACGGCTACCCCTCCAAGTGCCCATCCTCCTAAATTCACGGTTTCTGAGACAATCGAGAAGAAACTGTTCGCTTTCACGAGTTGTTCTTTTGGTACCAATCGCGGTAGCATAGCATGACTTGCCGGGGCTGCCCAGCCATCTAGAAAGGCAATAAAACCCACAAACATTAAAATGATGAACAGCCCTGAAGTTGTTTCAAAGATTAACAAAATCGATAGGACAACTAACAGTGCGGTCTTACACACTTGCGAGTAAACGAGCAACGTCTTTAAAGGAAAACGATTCAGCAACCAAGGAGAAATCATTCCACTTATAAAACGACCAAACATATTGATGAAAGGCACCAATGCTAATGCAAAAGGTGACTCGGTGAGTGTATATAAAACAGAAATGATCCCAACAATATAAAAAACATCTCCTAGATTAGCCAGTGATTGGCCGATCCAAAGAAAACGAAACGATGGATTTTTCATTCTTACTACCCCTTTTTAATTAAAATTAAAATTAAAATTTAATAGTACAGGGTAGTTTTACACTCGTATTATTCCTCCTTTGATTTAGAACAATTTCCTACGTAAAAACACAGAAACCTTTAACTCATGAATTGCTATCTAAAAGAAGGGTAGTAAGAATGAAAGAGGATTCCTATAATTCACATTATATCAACAAGCTAATTACATTACCATATTATTGTGACTTCTTAAAACCATACCGAAATACCAAATCCAATATGCTATTGGACGTTAGCCATTCTCTATATCTAATCATTCTATTATTTTGTGGGGAAAAATGTTATTGAAAGTATTAGTTAGTATGGTTATGGAAATTAGACTATGGCAACAACAGTACCTAATGATGAAGCGTATATACCTTCACTTGTAGGACAAAGGTTATTCAGTTAACTTAACATCCATTATTTTGTTCGAGCTACGATCAAATATAATGGTTTTTTTCTATTTGTGTAAGTTCAATGGAAATCGATAGATGAATACTGGTGTTTATCATCATATACGCAATAAACAAACGAAATATTGTGATAAAATAGAAAGAGAGGTGACAATATTGACGGATCAAGAAGCAAAGAACTGGGGACGGTTGATCAAGTATCATCGTCAGCAACAAGGATTAAAGCAAGAGGATGTATCAGTGGGGATTTGTACACCATCTTACTTGAGCCGTATAGAAAATGGTGTTGTCATCGCTGAACAAAAAGTATACGAAATGTTATTAGCCAGCTTAGGGGTTGACCTAGCTCAAGAAAAAGAAAATTTGGAGATGAAGCATTCTTTCCTTGAAACAATATATGCAAAATTATTATCAAATGAAAGCCTTACGGAAAACGAATTAACGAAATTAGAATCTTATCATACGGAGATTTTTCAACAAGAGATCGATTTGTTAGCTGGACTGGTTTATAGTCGGTACTTGTTTTCAATCGATTCGTCAAAGAAAGCTCGGGAGTTACTATTAAAAATTGAACCATTTATTACCTGGCATCAGGACAGAATCACCCAAATGTACATTGCTATCACAACGAATGTGCATTTAGCCTTCATGGAATTCCAACAGATTATCTTAAGAGAAGAACAGGAACATGTCAGTAACTATATGAATTCTGCCAATCATTTTGAACAAGCAAATTACTTTTATCACTTGGCATTTGCTCATCATCGCTATTATTCATTCCAGCAAGCACTAGATTACATCAATAGTGCGACACAAGTTTTTACTCACCAATTTAAACCCTTATTTCAATTAAAGTTGTATTCAATGAAGGGAGTTATTCTGAACGATCTATATAGATTTCAAGAAGCATTAATAGAGTTTGAAGCAGGGCAGGACTTATTGAGAAATGTGGAAACGATTCAAACACCCAGGCAGTGGAGCTCTCTTTATAATAACATTGCCTACTGCTACGAATGTCAGGGCTCTTTTAAGGAAGCTATGTCCTATTATGAACAAGCGAATAACTTTGGAGAGGATTTACATACCGTTATTAATTGGATGCGTGCAAGTTATCAAGAACGTGATGAAGAAACGCTTAATCAGTTATTTATCGAATACCCGAAAGACCGATTTAATGTGACTCATCATCACTATCAGTTGCTTTTATTGAAATGTGCTAGTGAGGGGAACTTCACAATCACGAAGTTAAAAGACCTCGAAGAACTCGTTTTCCCTTATTTCAAGCAGCAAGAATATTATTCACTTACATTGTACTACGCTCCATTATGGGCAGGATTTTACGAGAAACTCCATGCTCATAAGCAAGCAAATATCTGTTTAAAACATGCATTCGTTGCGAGTGAAAAAGTTCGTCAGCGTATGAGTAGCTAGAAGTAGCGATGGTTGAATATTTGACATTTCTTTATGTACAGGTTGACATTTTGACAAAGTGATAGAAATGATTACAGGTCTGAAGAAAGGAGTGGGAAAAGATGAAAGAAAACAATTTTCAAGAACCCTACAATGACTTGATGGGTGACATCATTAAGAAGCACGCAGAAGAAGGGGGCATGGACAATTTATCTGGAAAAGGGAAACCAATGAGTCAAGAATATTTCTCAGGAGATACGTTTCAACATTTTCAACGAATTGCTAAGGACGCTGGATACAAACCTCACTGGCTGAATTTGCAACAGGAGATTCGAGAGGATGTTCACCTTCTTGCTGAATTATACGCGGCAGATATAACGATAGATCTTGAAGATCGGATAGAGAAAATTAACGAAAAAGTCTACAAATATAATCGATTATGTCCTCGGCCAATGCAGAAGGGTCCAGTTTCTTTGGATACTATAAAAAAAGTCTTAGAAAGAAGAGAGTAATCTCTAAAGTGATTAGATTTCTGCACGAAGGAGTCGTTTCGGGTTGGATACATTAAAGGAATGGAAAGACCCCGGAATTTTGTTGTCGTCCATAGCAATTTCCAATATTGGTAACTTTATTTACCTAATAGCGATTAATATTATCGTATTTCAACTCACGGGTTCTGCAGCAGCTGTTGCGGGACTCTGGATTATTAGTCCTCTTACGAATATCGTCACTAAATTTTGGACAGGGAGCTTTATAGATTATAGAAGCAAGAGAAAAATAATGATGAGTACATATGTAATTCGAGCTGTATTCATCAGTCTCATTCCTTTTGCTTCAAATATGGTATTTGTATATGGAATCTTGATTGTCCTCAGTATAGCGAACTCTTTCTTTCATCCAGCCTCTACGACCTATTTAACGATTGTGGTGCCAATCGAAAAAAGGAAGCGGTTTAATGCAATCCGTTCTTTTGCAAGTTCTGGCGCTTTCATTATAGGTCCAGCCATAGGAGGCGCGTTGCTTTTTTTGTTATCATATGAAATTACGTTATGGATCAACGCTGTATTATTTGTTGCAGCGGCATTGTTGCTGCTCCTGCTCCCAGAGAAAGAATATATTGATAAAAATAAGGTTCCTGCGTTGACGATTTCTCAAGTAGTGAGTGATTTCATCGTTGTTAAAGACTTTTTTGTTGCGAATCGATATGTATCTGCTATTTATCTTGGATTCACCATAGTTATGATCTTCTCTTTTACAATGGATACTCAAGAAGTTGTCTTTACTCAACGGGTAATTGGTCTTTCTGAAATCGACTATAGCTTGCTTGTCAGTATCACGGGGATAGGTTCTGTGCTCAGTGCTATAGTATTGTCTATTTATTCACCGAAAATTTCTTTGAGATTTATGATTTCTATAGGGCTAATTATGATGACAATAGGTTATGTGATTTATGCGTTCTCATGGTCATTTCTTTCAACAGTGATTGGTTTTTTAGTACTAGGATTCTTTAATGTATTTTTAAATGCAGGGATTATGACATTTTATCAAAATAACGTACCAGTTTCCGTAATGGGAAGAGTAACCAGTATCTTTCAGCTCATACAAAGTGTTCTTCAGGTTGTATTTATTCTTGGAATAGGCATTTTAGGAGATGTTTTGTCCTTACGAGTTGTCATTGTTTCATTAGCAATTGTGATGCTTTTAACATCTGTTTTATATGTTGGTTTAGTTTTTAAATCTGAGAAAAAGAGATTTTACCTAGAGGATATTGGTTAAGGATATTGTTGATGTAATATTTAGATATTCGTGTTAAAATTTTATTAGATTACTGAAAGGTGTGATTACAATGGAAAATATGAATACTTTTGAAATGGAAAATTACTTTAGCGGAGGTCATTACGAGTAATTCATGGGAATTTCATTGAATGCTCGTAAATTTGATAATTATTGGAGGAGCATTCATGTTAACAAATCAAGGGTTTAATTTATGGGCGGATAACTATGACCAAACAGTGCAAATCAGTGAGGAAAATAATCTATATCCTTTTGCCGGATACAAAAAAATACTAAATACGATCTTTAATGAAGTGATGCAAAAGGAGAATTCTAACGTTCTAGATATAGGATTTGGTACAGGTGTCTTAACAAGTAAACTTTATGAAAATGGACACCAAATTGATGGATTAGACTTTTCATCAAAAATGATTTCCATTGCTCAATCTAAAATGCCTAATGCCAATTTGTTCAAGTGGGACATTTCAAAAGGTCTACCTTCTGAGATTCTTGAAAATAAGTATGATTCTATAATAAGTACTTACACATTGCACCACTTAACAGATGAAGAAAAAGCATCATTTATAACCAACTTAATACCTCTACTTAAAAAAGAGGGTAAAATATTCATCGGAGACATTTCTTTTGAAACTCGAGTGGAATTGGATAAATGTCGTCAGGAAAGTATTAAATACTGGGATGATGATGAATTTTATTTTGTTTATGACGAAATTAGTTCTCTACTAAAGTATCAGTGTGAATTTCATCCGATTTCTCATTGTGGTGGCGTATTCATTATTTCGGAATGAAAAATTATTCTTTATCAAAGTGGCAAATGAAGAACAGCTCTGAACAGGGCTGTTCTATCATTTTTATCACCTCATATTGAGAAAAAAGATTGCGCTGCAATTAATGCTCCTTACTATTAGGAAAACAAAAGACGAGCCTTCCTGGAAAGTCAGGTGGGCTCGTCTTGCTGTTTCACAATAATTAGATCTGTGTTTATCCTTTTAACGACACACTACGATTTCCCGTTCAAAGTGTGCTTTCTTAGCAATACAACGATCTACTATTTCAAAACCTGCATCTATCAGTAAATCATCCATCGATTCTATCGTGACGATGACCAGTTTGTCTGTCAGTGTGCGGGCTGCCTGTAAAATCGATGCTTGCTGCTCCCGCGTGACGTGTGTGTACAAATTGTATGGCATGTCGATTACCGCTGAATCATAATGACCAGGTGCTTCTTCGATGGGACCATGCATCACATCACCTGCTAAACCGAAGTGTTCAATATTTTTTCGTGAACCGAGTACCGCAAGTGGATTGATGTCCCGTCCGTCCATGTCGATGCCCATTGATAATGCTTCAACTAGCACGTTCCCGATACCGCAACATGGGTCAATCGCTTTCACGCCTTCAGTATGTGGTACGGCAATATTCGAAACCGCGCGTGCGACACGGGTACTAAGTGCAGTTGAATACATTTCAGGCTTTTTAACGTGCTGTCTCCATACTGATATACTCTCAGTCAAATTGCCAAACAGGAATTGCTGGCCAATCTGAACGATCCCGTACAAAATATCAGGTTGAAACAAGTCGGCTTCTCCCGGCATAACCATTCCAATTGAACGTTCCACTTTTCGCCGATCGGGATGAGCTATCTTAGCAGTTTCACCAAGTGTCATTGTATTGAGGCAGCGAATAAGAAAACGTTGTCCGTCATCTGTAAACGTAGAGACATAGTCTGCAACTTCCTGAATGGAATTGCACGTAACTAGCACATCCAGCCGCTCTTTCATGAAAGGGCTTCGGCTTGGATCAATGCAGGTTTCACTGAAGATGAAATTCTCGTGCGTATCTTTATTGAAAAATGCGCGCATTTCAAGTCGACACAACTCTATTTCATCGGTGTGTCGGCTATACGTGTATAGATGATTGACTGCTGCCTTATTCACGCTTCACCCTCTAATGCGACAAGCATTTTAAAGACAAATTCGTATACAAGTTTAAGCGTTTCATCGAATGTGTTTGAAACAGAAAAACCATCGACATAATCTAGTGCGATATTTACGTCCCACAATCCATCATCAGCTGAGAACATTAAACTGCGTGTACCTGGTGCAGTTCCAAGCTGTGCATCGATATACTTTTTAAGCCATTCTCCATGCTTTTTCTGAACTTGGAGTCCGAATAGCGCAGTGACGGTTTCGAAGACATCATCCATTTCAAGAACAACTCCATCGATCCCGATTGTCGCAAATGATGGGTCTTCGGCAAATAGATAAGAAGTAGGTTGAGTCTTTACTAATGATACAGCGAGATTGCCTGTATTTGCAGGTGTTTCTAGTGGCTCATCTGTTTCTTTGTTCGATAGACTATACATCGGTGAGAAGGCCGGAGCATCAATTACTTTCATATCTGGTGAAAGCAACTCTTTCTTCTCTAGAAATTCCTTTTGCTGTGGATTTAACGGGAGTCCCTCTTGTGACTCGTGTTCTGCGATATAATTTTTCATCCATTTAGTTATCATTCAATCCAACTCCTTCAATACTCTTCAGTATACCTTATATGAACACTCACAGTCACTCGATCTCTTCGTACCATGGATTAACATGGATTAAGACTTCACCGACATCGGGATTTGCGTCCTTGATAGCATTCCTGAGAGCACTTGTCACATCGTGTCCTTGTTGAATCGTGAGCTCCGCTGGAATACTTATACGAATATCCACAAGTACATAATGTCCATGCTCACGCGCCCGTAGACGGTCAACCCGTTTTACTTGGGGGAATTCTTCTATTAACTGTTTGAACAACATCAGCCGTTCTTCACTCACGGTTTTTTCCATTAAAATATCGAGCGCTTCTTTTCCGATGTGGATTGCGAGTCGTAGCACCAGAATGGCAACAATGAGTCCAGCAAGTGGATCTCCATATGAAAGAACAGGAATGTCAAAATGGTAACCGATTAGTCCGAGTCCAATTCCGATGACAGCTGCTAGAGAAGCATACACATCCGCAAGATGATCGTATGCTGTAGCAATGAGACCTTTACTGTTTTCTTGTTTTCCGATTCGCATCGTGTAAAAATAGAGTGCCTGCTTCCAAATCATAGAAACGATTGCGGTGATCAATGCAAGAACACTCGCTTTAGCAGGCTCTTCGAAAAATGCGAAAATAGCTTCTATAGCGATGTAAATGGCAGCTGCTCCTAAAATGAGTCCGACGAGAGCGGAACTGATAACTTCTGCTTTACCATGCCCATAAGGATGATCTTCATCTGGCGGACGTTTGGAAAAGCGCATCGAAGTTAGCGCTGCAGCAGAGGCGACCACATCGCCCGCGTTGTGAAAGCCATCTGCTAACAAAACTGGACTATGAAATAGATAGCCTACAATGATTTTCATGATGGTGAGGAAGATGTTGCTAATTAGACTCACCCAGATTGCAATGAGGGAAGACAATGAGTGTGTCGTGTTTGTCATAATCAGATAACCTCCAATTTATAAAGTTGCAGAGGGGAAACAAAAACCCCTGACGTATTTTTGTCAGGGGTTTGGATAGAAAATTTATAGGATTGGTCATTAATCAGCATAGTATACATAGTTATCACTCGCTTCACATTAGTTGCGTACCAATAAGTATACCTCTTTGACAAACACAATACAAGCTGAGAAGCTGGGTAGAGAAGATTGCAAAAAGGATAGTTATGAATTATAATTCATCTAATGTAATAATTATACATACTGACGGAGGCTGATCTATATGAAACTTTGGGGTGGAAGATTTTCTTCTAAAGAACATGAGCGCATGGAACAATTTAATACGTCTTTGCCTGTAGACAACCGATTAATTGAACAGGATATCGCTGGGAGTCTGGCCCATGTGGCTATGCTTGTCCACTGTGATTTGTTGACACCTGAAGAGGGAGAACTGCTCCTCAATGGATTAGAAGAGATTCAAAATGATATTTCTTCTGGAAAGTTATTAGTAGAAGGGGATTATGAAGACGTGCATTCGTTCGTCGAAGTCCAACTGACAGAGCGAATCGGAGAAACAGGGAAAAAACTGCATACCGCACGTAGCCGAAATGACCAAGTCGCAGTCGATATGAGACTGTATGCAAAAGCTAAAGCGAAAGAAGTCTCAGGTCTGCTGCAAAACCTGATGGATTCCTTAACTGCAAAAGGACAAGCAAATGATGTCATTATGCCTGGATATACACATCTCCAGCGAGCACAAGTCATCACGTTCAGCCATCACGTTGGTGCATATGTCCAAATGTTTTCACGTGATAAGAAACGAATCGAAAACGCTGCGGAACTTATGGATGAAAACCCACTAGGTTGTGGTGCGTTGGCAGGAACCACACATGAAATTGACCGTGATGTAACAACAGCACTCTTACACTTTGCAAAGCCAGTTGAAAATTATATCGACGGTGTAAGCGACAGAGACTATCTATTGGAACTGATGTCCGATTTCTCCATCATAATGATGCACTTAAGCCGCTTAAGTGAAGAGCTGATACTTTGGAGTAGCCAAGAATTTAAGTTTGTCACGATGTCCGATGCGTTTTCAACAGGCAGCAGCATCATGCCTCAGAAGAAAAATCCGGATGCTGCCGAACTAATCCGAGGAAAAACTGGTCGCGTCTACGGCTCACTATTCGCGTTATTAACAACGCTAAAAGGACTGCCACTCGCATACAACAAAGACATGCAAGAAGACAAAGAACAATTCTTTGACGCAGTGGACACCGTTATCGATTGCATCGACATCATGTCCAGCATGATCGACACAATGCAAGTCAACGCCGACCAAATGCGCAACGCCGTCAAAGCCGGATTCCTGAACGCAACAGAAGTCGCCGACTACCTCGTCAGCAAAGGCACACCATTCCGAGACGCCCACAGCATCGTCGGCCGCCTCATCATCTATTGCGAACAACAGAAAAAAGGCATCGAAGAACTAACAATCGCAGAACTAAAAAATTTCAGCAACTCCCTAGACGAAGACATCTTCGCCTACATCGACTACGACGAAATCCTAAACAAAGGCACAAAGAAGTTTATGAAAGTAGGCAAGTGAGATTATTTTATGGTTTTTTAAAAGTAGCAGTGAATATGAAGAATCTTATAAATTCCCGTTGATTGAAGCGAAAGACGGCGACTCCGGAGGGATCAGCGAAGATCGAAGACCCTGGACTGAGCAAAGCGAAGGAAGCGGCTGAGATCAAGCCCCTCGGAAAGCGTCCGTCTGTAGAGTAAATCAACACCGTCTACTATCAATTTGCTTAACA
This sequence comes from Sporosarcina sp. D27, assembly GCF_000586555.1. Lineage (GTDB taxonomy): Bacteria > Bacillota > Bacilli > Bacillales_A > Planococcaceae > Sporosarcina. The sequence goes on along the minus strand of NZ_AZUC01000063.1, from coordinate 169,301 downwards.
AAAAGGCTGTCCAGAAATCAGTAAAACTGACATCTGAACAGCCTTTTTAATCTCTAAATTACCCCATAATGTTATAACCAGCATCCACATAAACCACTTCGCCAGTCACACCACTAGACAAATCACTCAACATCACCATGCTCATCTTCGCCACTTCTTCCAACGTAATGTTTCTACGTAACGGCGCCTTTTCTTCAATCTCGTGAAGAATTGTATTAAACGAAGGAACACCTTTTGCAGACAACGTACGAACCGCTCCAGCCGACACCGCATTCACACGAATGTTCTCTTTTCCAAGATCGTGTGCTAAATAACGCATAGATGACTCAAGCGCCGCTTTTGCAACACCCATCACATTATAACCATCCAGAACTCTTTCAGCTCCAAGATAGCTCATTGTAATAATTGATCCACCCTCAGTCATATAGCGACGCGCTTCACGAGCAGTCGCAACTAATGAATAAGCACTCGTATCTTGAGCAAATGCATAACCATCACGTGAAGTTTCTACAAAATCATTATGCAAATCTTCAGCGTGTGCAAATGCAACAGAGTGAACGACACCATGAATGACGCCAACTTCTGTACCAATCTTTTCAAACGCAGCGCGAATGCTCTCATCCTCGTTCACATCACACTCTGCAACTAAACGAGCCGTCAATTCATTCTTCTCAAGTGCCTTTTCAAGCTTCGCAAGAGAACGCTCTTTACGATAAGTGAAAATGACATTTGCACCTACATCAAAAAGTGTTTTCGCGATTCCCCAAGCAAGGCTGCGCTCGTTCGCAACACCCATAACGACAATATTTTTCCCTTTAAGTTTCAACAAATCTTCCATGATTCAGTGGCCCCCTTGAAATCGTTCTATTATATTTTTTAGTTAGCAGTCAGTATCAATACCTGGTCACAAAATAATTATAGCACAGTTTCTTTTTACAGTTCCATCGTGAGTATGAAACGAATTTAGAAGGTGACACTAAGAGTAACTTGCGAAAAAAGGAGTGCTCATTATGATACGTTTAAAGACAGGGCTTGAAGGTAGAAAAACACAATTTGGTATCATGCAAAACCGACTCGAAGAATCCGGATACCATCTCGGAGGGAACTGGGATTACCACACCGGATATTTTGACAGGATTTTGAACCGGGAAGAAGGGGAGACCATTTATATCCGTGCACCGTTTGACGTCATTGCCGGCATGTTGGATCAAGATAATGCATCCATCCAATTTAAAACACCCTATATTATTAAGCATGTCATCAATGTCGGATTTGACTCTGAAGAAAATTCTCTTTTGACATCCACATTTAACCAATTTCAGGAGCCTCTTGATAAGGACGGAAGAATTCCAGATAAATCAAGATGGCAGGAAATCGGAGTAAGAGAAGTGGATCGTCTCCTTGCCATTTTAGAGTGAAAAATGAAATGATTATTTTCTGAAAAATGTCTATACAGAAGCCTCTCGTTCGTGTACGGTATAGGTATAAAACCTATCAGGAGGCTTCTAATGATCAAGAAAATCCTAGTCCCATTTCTTATCGTTGCACTCATATTTTCAATTGCCAATCCAGCATCGGCAGGGAAGGTGTTCAGTGACGTCGGTGATCAATATGCAGCAAAAGCTGAACTTGAATTTTTAGCTGAACAAGATATTGTCACTACAGGTCCTTCTGTTGCTTATGGCATCAACCAATCCATTACAAGATTAGAAGCTTCTGAAATGCTCGTTCGTGCTCTGAAACTCGACACAACAAATCGTCCTGACCCACAGATAATAGATGTAAAAAGAGGATCTGCTGGTTATGACATCATTGCAACCGTTGTAGACGAAAACATTATGGTTGGGAATTTGCAAAAGGAATTCAATCCAAATGCTTTGTTAACACGTGCTGAAATGGCAGCAATACTTGTGCGTGCTTTCGATCTACAACAGCCTAACAGCTCAAAGAAGTTTCAGTTTGTAGATGTGAATGTAAAGAGCTTTGCTGCACCATCAATCAGTGTTCTATTTGCCAACAACATCACATTCGGTTATCCGGATCATACATTCAAACCTACGATGACATTAACACGTGCCCATTTCGGAATTTTCCTTGCGCGAATATTGAATCCGGAATTTCAAGAAGCATTAACGTGTTTTAACCCCGTGGCGAAAAAGACATATCATGTAAATGTGGCGGTTACGACTCTATGGAAAGCACCTAATGAAGCTAGACTCATTGACAGACCAGCTGTTTCTGCACCAACGGATATTCGAAAATGGACGAAAACGATGACGATCCCACAGAAACAATGGTTAGTCGGTAAAACAGAAACACAAGCTCTTTACGGACAAGAGGTAGTTGTACTTAAGACTTCAGGAAAATGGATGCAAATAGCTGTAAAAGATCAGTTTTCTCCTAAAAACAAAGCCGGCTATCCAGGATGGGTTCCTGTGTCTCACATAAAAGAGTCATATGCGGATTATGGACAGTGTGCAACTGCTATGGTGAAAGCACCGATTGCAAATTTATATCACGATGAAACCACTGCTAGACCGTTCATGGAAATCAGTTTTAACACGATTCTTCCAGTTCTCGAAGAAAAAGGGGATTGGGTAAAAGTTCAGACGGCAACAGATGAGGCCAAATATGTACGTAAACAAGATGTAAATGTGCTTCTAAAAGGTAGTAAACTTCCTGCACCAACATCACAGGATATAGTAACAACTGCGAAAAAATTTAACGGACTACCATACTTATGGGCTGGTACTTCAGGGTTTGGTCTGGATTGTTCAGGGTTCACGTACTCAGTCTATAGACAGCATGGCATCGATATTCCTAGAGATGCGAGTGTTCAAGCTACACATGGAACAGCTGTGAAGAAGAGTCAACTTCAACCAGGTGATCTATTGTTCTTTGCTTACAATAAAGGTAAAGGGTCCGTACATCATGTCGGAATGTATATCGGAAATGGTAAAATGATTCATTCACCAAATCCGAAGAAAACAGTCGAAATCATATCGATAGATGCAGAGCCATATCGCACCGAATTCTCAGGAGCTCGACGGTATTTGAAATAAGATGCTAAAAAGCCCATTCGCTATTAAGAGCGAATGGGCTTTCCTTTGTGTTATTTAAGGATGTCATTATATAACAAACCGTCGTCGTCTAAAGAAATCACTTTCAAGCGATTTTCTTTTTTGACATAGACGCTTTTCACCTTTTTTTGGCCACTTTCATCCTCAAAGAGAATCACGCGTGTTCCTGGGTTATCTGACTCTACGATTCCCTTGAGACCATCAACATCCGCAACTTCTGCAATCTTGCTGTACTCTTCGTAGGTTGCAAGCTCACTATTCTTTGCATCTGTTTCAGAAGCTTGTTCTTCCGCTTCGTTATTGTCTTCTGGGGCAGTGTTGACTGAGTTCTCTTCCAACGAATTTGTGTTTTCGTCAGGTGCATCAGGCTCTTGTGCAGGCTCATTACTCGTACAACCCGCTAGCATGATTGACAACGCACCTACTAGTAGTAATTTGTTCATTTTAAATAACCTCCGTAATAGTTTTACCAATAAAGCATTTTAAACAGCCGGGTTCTAGAAGGCAACTAATTGGTCCGACTTTATCCATATTCATTAATATTTCGACAAAATCCTTTCTAATTCGCTAAATGTTTGTTACGCTCTAGAGTGAGAAAAGATCGATTAATCTATTTTTGTTGAGTTTCTTGTGGAGGTGCAACAGTATTGACGTTTAAAAAGAATTTCATTATTGGTCTCATGCTATTTGCGTTGTTCCTAGGTGCTGGGAATATAATTTTTCCACCAAAACTAGGTCAATTAGCAGGAAGCGATTTGGCGCTAGCAATGTTTGGTTTTTTAATTACAGGCGTTGGCCTACCGCTTTTAGCGATTTTGGCAATAGCACACGCAGGTGGTGATTTACGCTCAATCGCAGATCGTGTTCATCCAACTTTTGGTTTGATATTCACTATGATTGTGTATTTGGCAATAGGTCCTTTTTTTGGAATTCCGAGGACAGCTACCGTTTCGTACGAAATTGGTATTTCACCATTTTTGTCTGGTGAAGTAGCTACTGCGCAATGGCCACTCCTTGTATTTAGTATTCTGTTTTTTGCAATTACTATAGGGCTGGCATTAAACCCCGCAAAACTTGTAGACCGTATTGGTAAGTTTTTAACACCTATATTGTTTTTAGTAATTGCACTCCTTGCCGTCAAGAGCTTTGTAGATCCGATTGGTTCCATTAATCGTCCAGATGCAACGTTTGGCACACATCCATTCTTTAAAAGCTTTGTTGAAGGATATTTGACGATGGATGTCATCGCGGCACTTATTTTTGGTAGTGTCATTACGGCTGCCATTCATGCGGAAGGTGTAAAAACCTCTAAAGGACTTATGAAGTCCATGATTGTAGCTGGAAGTGTCGCTGCAATCGGCTTAAGCTTTGTATACATATCTTTAGGGTACATTGGGGCAACGAGCCTCGAAGCAATTGGGGTTCAAGAAAACGGGGGCATCGTTTTATCACTTGCATCTGAACTGTTGTATGGCTCATTTGGTCCTGTTATTTTAGCGATTACAATTCTTTTTGCTTGCTTGACCACTTCAGTGGGTCTCGTTTCTGCTTGTGCTCAATTTTTCTCACAAGTAGTACCAGCTCTATCGTATAAAACATTTGTCGTAATTTTTGCAGTCTTTAGTGCTGTGGTTGCGAATGTAGGGTTGACTCAATTGATTTCTCTTTCGATCCCGGTTCTATTAATGATTTATCCACTTGCTATCGTTTTAATGCTGTTATCCTTTGTAGATAATGCTTTTGGCAGGAGGCCGATTGTTTATATGCTTGCCTTATTTGGAACGGCACTGGTTAGTATTTTTGATGGTCTTGCAGGTGGCGGAATCGTTGTAGAACCAGTTGTGAACATTCTTCAGCATTTACCTTTGTATGAACAACAAATAGGCTGGCTTTTACCAGCAATTATTGGTGCTGGGATCGGTTATGTCATCACTCTTGCTTCGCCTTCTAAAGGATAATAAATGCTACCGCTCCATGTTTAGTTTTGGTCTAATGAAGGAAGACTAAGGATAACTGAACAAAAAGGAGAGAGTACGCATGAATGCAAAAGAAACTGCACAAAATATTTTGGACAACAGTCATATCGGAACGATGTCAACTGTAGAGGCGAATAAGCCTTTTAGCAGATATATGACGTTTTATCATGAGGATTTTACCCTGTACACAGCGACATCTAAAAAGACTGAAAAAGTGGATGAGCTTAAGAAAAATCCAAACACATATATTTTACTTGGGTACAATGACGAAGGATATGGGGATGCTTTTTTAGAGGTAGCAGGGACTGTCACGATTTCCGATGAAGACCGACTAAAGGAAAAAGTATGGAACGAACATATGAAGCCTTGGTTCACTGGTCCAGAAGATCCGGACTTAGTCATTTTAAAAGTAGTACCGGATTCTATTAGATTGATGAACAAAAAAGGTGAAGAACCTCAAACAATCACGTTTTAACAAACAAAAGGATGAGCATTGAGCTCATCCTTTTTATATATCCTCTTCGTATTCATGACGTGCATCTTTCACGATGGCCTTTAACTCTTTTTCGTCAGCTCCACGCAAAAAGTAAGCAACAGCGGCTTTTCCGATCGCATACGTACCTCCGCTTGCGATACTTGCACTAATTGCAGAACCAGCACCTGGAATGACGAGATTCGCAAATTTACTCCCTTGTTGGGCAATCATGCGCAATGTAAAACCTGTTGCGCCAATACCACCTAGAGATACGAGAACTTCGCGGGCAGTTTTAAAGTCAAGTTCGCGACCCGACAAATAGGCAATAATCATGAGCAAAATCGATTGTAACGCAAGCAAAACAGCAATGTCCGTTGCAATTAGGGGACTCAGTGCGACCGTTCCAGCTAACGCAGTGAAGACTTTTATGAAACGCAATGCAATTCGTTCAGAAATGGTGTTCAGTCGAATCGATAACCCCAGATGTATGGCTGCCCGGATGTCCAGGCTGTCTTCTAAAAAATCGATAAGTTCCTCGATTCCATAACGTCCATCAAATTCGATTGAGCGATTGTCATCCTCTACATCAGACCATTCAATATAGGATGAAACGGGTAGAAACGCGGAAGCTACCAGATCATTCTGTTCAAAAATCCGTTTTAGCTGCTCGGTTTTTTCGGTTATCAATTGAGTTTTTGCTGCAGGATAGTTTTCAGGTTCTTTCACACGAGAGGGATTCAAGTCATCTACTTGTGTAATGACCGCAATCAGTGGAAGTCCTTCTGCTGCTTTTTTCATGATTTTTTTCGTTACAGCAACATCTTTATCGATATGAGCCCGTTCCGTCGCTTTTTGTAAAAATAGGACCGCATCCGGCTCGAATGAGTGTATGACGTCTTTTAATGTATCCTCAGCTTTTGTATCGAATGTTTCCGATTCTCCAATACCACGAGTGTCAATCACTTCAAAGTAAACATGTCCATCTGCCTCATAGGCATAGCGCTTTGCTTCTTTTGTGCCAATCTCCACTTCACTCACTTCAGCTAGATACCGTCCACTCAGTGCGTTAATAAGACTACTTTTTCCGACGCCTGTCCTACCGACTAATACAAAACGTGGGGGGCGAGGGTTTTTTAGTCCTTTCAACAGATTTTGTAGTTCATCGTCATTCATCATAATTTCCATCATTTTCTTCCGTTGTTTTTCGGAAATTAAATTACCTGGAAGTTTGGTAAAAAGCTCTTCAATGTAATTGGACAAATTACCAATGTGTTGAAGTCGCTGACGCATTTCGTCAAATTGGGATTCCATGAGCAAACATCCTCTCTCGATCGTTCTATACTTATTTTGTACCCACAACCGCTTCACTTCAAGCGATAACTGCCTATACATATCTAAAGTGTACCTAACGCAAGGGCAAATTGCATGGTATACTGAGAAACGAAAAATTTGAGCGGATTTATTGGAGGAATTGCATATGAAACAACTTGCAGGAGGCATACAATGGGCAGTATTTTTAATGGCTTCTTCTATCGCTGCACCGATTGCAATTGCCCACGTATTTGGAATGGATTCAGGGGATACCGCCCTGTTTTTACAACGGACTATTTTTGTATTAGGAGTTGCATGTCTATTACAAGCATTGATCGGCCATAAGTTGCCGATTAATGAAGGGCCAGCTGGTTTGTGGTGGGGGATCTTTGTTGTATATGCCGGGATGGTTGGTGTGTTTTACAGCACTCCCGATGATGCATTACAGGCCCTCCAAAGTGGCATGCTGTATAGTGGGGTATTGTTTATCATCCTCGCAGCAGCAGGCGTCATCACAAAGATGAAGAAACTATTCACACCTGCTATCACGTTTACGTATTTGATGTTGCTAATACTGCAATTGAGTGGAACGTTTATAAAAGGCATGGTAGGTGTGGAAACTCCAGAAGATGTGATTGATTTGCGTGTGGTCTTAGGTAGTTTACTTGTGCTGATTATCACATTCGTTGCGATGGGCAACAAAAGAGAATGGGTATCCAAATATGCTGTATTGCTTTCCATTGGTGTTGGTTGGGCGATTTTTGCAGTTCTTGGTCGTGCTCCAAGCGTGGGTTTCGTTTCCGACCAAATCATTGAACTGCCAAAAATGTTTGTCTACGGACCACCTGTTTGGGATGGTGGCGTTGCAGTAACAGCTGTTTTCATAACACTGTTGTTGATCGCAAATATGTTAGCTTCCATTCGTGTTATGGAAAATTTGCTTAAACAGAAGTTTTCCATGCAAGTAGAAGATCGTGTTCGACAAGGCTCTTTTGTTTCAGGTATTAACCATTTACTTTCAGGTGTATTTTCTGCAATAGGTCCAGTACCAATTTCGGGTGCTGCAGGATTTGTTGGAACAACGGGAATGGCATCCATTTTGCCGTTCATCGTAGGGAGCGCCTTAATTGTTGCAATTACGTTCTTCCCAGCTATAATGGCTGTATTTGCAGCATTGCCTGCACCTGTTGCATATGCCGTAACGTTTGCTATCTTCACAAAGATGGTGTCAATGGCGTTTTCAGAGCTGGATGAGGATCCTGAAAAAGAGCGTGCACGAAAAGCCGTTGCAATTGGCCTGATGACCGGAGTAGGAATTATGTTTGTTCCTTCAGCAAGTTTTGCTCAATTGCCAGCTGTTCTTGCTTCTGTATTATCTAACGGATTAATAACAGGTACGATTGTAGCGATTGTCATTGAACAACTATCCCTTAGACATAGTAAGCATCCGTAAAAATCTTTTTGCTTCTAGGTTTGTGTTCACTTCAATAGTGGGAATAGTGGTTAGAGTTGAACGGAAAACTAGAGGGAGATATTTATGAAGCTGACAACAGGACAAACATATTGGGATAAAACAGCAAAACCTACTTCGAAGTTCCCGATACTCGAAGAAGATTACAACGCAGAAATTGTGATTATAGGTGGGGGGATGTCTGGAACACTAGCTGCGTATAAGCTAGCTTCCTCAGGCAAACAGGTGACAGTTATAGACCGTTGCGAAGTTGGAAGAGGAAGTAGCTCTGCTAATACGGGACTTCTTCAATACGCAAGTGACACAATGCTTTCTGAATTTGTAGATCGAATCGGTGAAAAAGACGCCGTACTCTTTTACAAAATGTGTCTAGAATCGATGGATGAGTTAACAAAGATTGCTTCAACATTGCCTAAATCTACTGGGTATCGTTTGCGCGACAGTATTTTCTATGCGTCCATGCCTAATGATGTGGATAAATTGAAAAGAGAATACAGCTATTTTAATAAGTATGACTTTCCAGCAGAGTATTTAGATCATCAGAAGTTGGTTGAAGAATATGGAATTGACAAACCAGCAGCATTGCGTACTTGGCATGATGCTGAAGTGAATCCTTACCAATTCATACAAGCGTTGACTGCTGAAAATTTGAAGATGGGTGTTACGTATTTTGAACATACATCAGTCAATCTGGATTCCTTGGTTGAAAATACAGTCATGACTGAATCTGGTGCTAAGATTTCATTCGACTCAATTATTATCGCAACCGGATACAGCAAGCTATACAGCGAGCTGAACGGTAACGCGCAAATTAAACAGACCTTTGCAATTGTGACAAAATCGATAGAAGGGCAACTTTGGAAAGATAACGTTATGGTATGGGAAACGAAAAAGCCATACCTATATTTCCGAACTGCCCCAGGAGGCAGAATAATTGCTGGGGGATTAGACGAAAAATCGGATGACTTGTATGATGATCCAGAATTCATTCAACAAAAAGGTCAGGAAATATTAGACGAGATAAAAGAAATGTTTCCGAACTTAGATGTCGAAATTGACGAGGCATGGAATTCGTTATTTGGTATATCTAAAGATGGATTACCATTCATGGGAGCTGCGCCTCATCAAGACAATGTCTATTACTTGCTTGGATTTGAAGGCAATGGGACATGTTATTCAATGGCAGGTGCTTCAATCATTAAAGATTTACTGGACGGGACTCATAATCCATATGCACACATCGTCAAACCCAGTCGATAAAAAACGTTCGAATCTGTCTCTACATTGACAGGTTCGAACGTTTTTAGTTAGGATTTTAGAAATTCAATCCTGCAAATGTATTACCGCCTTCAATAGTTCCAGTTTCAAAACCTTTATAAAACCAATCCTGACGCTGTTTGGAACTTCCATGCGTAAAGCTTTCGGGGACAACATAACCTTGGGAACGTTTTTGAATTGTATCATCACCAACAGCACTCGCTGCAGTCAGTGCTTCTTGCAAATCACCTTTTTCGAGCAAATTCTTTTGTTTCGCACGACCTGCCCAGACGCCAGCAAAGTAATCAGCTTGCAATTCAAGTCTTACAGAGTATTTGTTGTAGTCTTCTTTACTTAAACGATTTCGTAGTGCATTCATTTTATCACTTGTCCCAAGCTGTTTTTGAACGTGATGTCCGACTTCGTGAGCAATGACGTAAGCCATCGCAAAGTCACCTGGGGCTTGGAAATTTGTTTTAAGTTCATCATAAAAACTTAAATCGATATAGAGTTTTTCGTCACCAGGGCAGTAGAAAGGGCCAACAGCTGAACTTGCAGACCCGCAAACGGATTGGACACTTCCTGTATACATGACGAGTGTTGGGTCTTTGTATGTCATGCCTTCTTCAGCATAAACTTCAGACCAAACATCTTCCGTGTCAGCAAGAACGACTGAGACAAAATCTGCTAGCTCACGTTCTTCAGCAGTTTCTTCATAAGGTTGGGTCTGATCCGTCTCTTCACCAGAGAGAGTTCCGAGCAGTTCAGACGGATCACCACCTAGAAATAGCACAACGAGTGCGATGACAACGGTTCCGATTCCGCCACCAATGATCGCTGTTCCACCTTTACCACGTCGATCTTCTACATTCGTACTTTCTCTTCGTCCTCGCCATTTCATAAGCATAACTCCTTGTTTTCAATAATGTGTGCAGTTGTCTTAAGCGTTCTATACCCAAATATGAAGGTAACGTATCCTGCTAGATGAAAAATCTCGTACCGCCTTCGACTTCTTTCAATTGTTTTTTCTTATTCCATGAATCTAATCGGTGAAGCGGATTTGACGGGATATGAATAGGATAGGGGAGCAAAGATAACAGGTTTGAAAAGACATGGAAAGGATGAATAGAAATGAGTGAGCAACAACGTCAGACAATGAGTGTCACGGGAACTGGAAATGTAACGGGAAAACCTGATTTGGTCACGATTCAGATTGGAATTACAACGCATTCAGAACAATTAGCTGATGCCCAAGCTGAAAACACCAAACGCTCCCAGTCAGTAATTGATCGACTTTCCACATTAGGATTACAGGACAACGATATTCAGACGTCATCTTATACAGTTTCTCCTCAATATGATTACATCGACGGACAGCAACGTTTCCGGAATTACGAGGTCCAGCATCAGCTCCGTGTGACTGTGAAAAATATTTCGACTGTTGGGGAAGTCATTGACGCTGCGGTACAGTCAGGTGCAACTGATGTGTCTTCAATTCAGTTCGGTATCGAAAACTCATCCGACCTTTATGAACAGGCATTAAGTAAAGCAGTTGAAAATGCACAAACACATGCTCAAGCGATTGCACAAGCGGCAGACGTTGTACTTAATCATGTACCTGTGACTATTCAAGAAGGTGTACAAAGTGAAGCTAGACCATTCGCAGTTCAAATGGCAAAAATGAGCGCTGCTCCTCGAATTGAGCCGGGAACATTAGAAATACAAGCGAGTGTCAGTGTAACGTATAGTTTTCGTTAACTAAACAAACATGGAAAATATTGCATACCGTTGAAAGATACAGGGTTATAGAGAAATGTCACATTTTCTTCATTTCATGTCTTTCTGTTTCTGTCCAAAAGATGATATAGTAGTATGAAGGAAATATGTCTTCTAACTTCTTATCATTCTTTAAAGGATGCGACCTTATGCAAAAAACAATGGAGCGAACGCTCGAAAAAGAACAGCATGCGTCTACGCTTGCTAGTGATTTAAAATATTTATTTAAAGGCCCTGTGTTAATTGCAAATATTCTTCCTGTTTTTGCAGGATTCTGGCTTGGTATTTATTTCTATGGTGGTGCCTTTGCGGAATACAGGTCACTTTTCTTTTTAACGATGGCAGGTAGCACGATGCTTATGGCTGGTGCCCTTACGTTAAATAACTGGTACGAAGTTGACCTGGACCGAGTAATGGCGCGTACTCAAAAAAGACCTACTGTAACTGGCAATATTTCTATGGCGACCATCCTTAAAATCGGGATTGGGTTGTCTGTAGTAGGTATAATTCTGTTATATGTTGCTGCACCAAGCGCAGCAATCTACGGGTTTATAGGCTGGTTTACGTATGTCGTCCTCTATACGATGTGGTCAAAGCGGAAGTACACACTCAATACAGTGATCGGTAGTGTATCAGGCGCGGTCACTCCACTTATTGGATGGGCGGCAGTAGGACCGACTTATCACATGGTACCAATTATGTTGGCAATCGTGTTGTTCATATGGCAGATGCCTCACACATTTGCAATTGCCATTAAGAAATTGGATGAATATCGCGCTGCAGGTGTTGCGATGCTCCCGGTGGTTAAAGGAATTCCTATGACCAAGCGTCAGTCAATCGTCTATACCGTTTGTCTATTGCCGCTACCATTTTTCTTGGCGGCATTCGGCACGGGGTTCATCGTGTTAACGACGGCTATGAACATCGGTTTCTTCATTCTTGCACTAGCAGGGTTATTCGTGAAAGATGATTACAAGTGGGCACAATGGATGTTCTTATACTCCGTGAATTACATGACCATTTTCTTCATGTCCATGATCCTGATGACTACTTCAATTCTGTAATTAAACAAAGAAAAGGCAGAGTGCATATGCGCTCTGCCTTTTCTCTGTTTAAAAATGATACAACTTGCTTGTCAAAATTCCATAAAGGAATCTTGTTCCGCACGTTGGATGTCTTCAGCAATCAGTTGTAAATCATCTGCAGTAATCGTTAAGACTTCATACGACTGCTTCTCGGCAAACTTTTCAGCCATCCGCTTCATAAACTTCGGTGAACCATCGTTTTCTTCGTCGTAAACGACAAGCAGGCCGTCTGAATTCCTCAATAAGAACTTATCTCGCTCGATGAATTGCCAGGGTGCTTCATATGGGCGTTTCGTCAAACTCACTTGATAATCCGCTATAAGCTGGAGCTCTTCATAATCTTGCTTTTTCGCATCATTCCAGTTTTTATCCTGCTCTAAAAAAGGTGTTATAAGTGCGAGTTGAAGACTAGGAAAAGTATCTCTCAAATCATCCACGACTTGTCCCGCCCAAGTTTCACACCCAGGCTGACCACTAATAATGACCCATTCCAATCCATTCTCGACAAGTCCTTGAAGCCTGTCTGTCAAAGCTTTTTTTATGATATTAATTCCTGGGTGCTTTGCGTCAAAAATCCCAAGTTCATGGGGTTTATAGCCAGTAACAATTACTCGTTTCATGAAAACTCTTCCTTTCTACTCAACTTCACAATGCATGGCAGCCTTAGCTTCTTGCCAGGGGACCACGTACCCTTTGCCTTTTGCACAAAACACCGATGAAGACGAGTATTCCGGATCAGCCGATTTGTCGTATCCAATCCGATCTATCACTTGTTCTGGATTGTGACATGGGCCATATCCATCCAACGTCAGAATGAGAACTCCTTTGCCTCCTGTGTAAGAAGCAAATTCAGTACTGTAATTCATGAAGGATGCAACAGGGACACGTCCAGTGACAACCGTATAGTGCCCGGAGGTTTCTGGAGCATGAAAAATTCCATGAGCCGTTTGTATGTCCGTCAAAGCTCGTCCAATATGGTCGCTATCGATTTTCATTTTAAATGCATAGTAGGGCTCAAGAAGTAGGTTTTCCGCTTGCTCCAATCCCTGTCGGAGTGCGCGGAACAGAGATTCTCTGAAATCACCGCCAGAGGTATGCTCGTTATGTGAACGCCCTGTTAGTAACGTAACGGAAACATCGGTAAGCGGGGAACCCGTTAAGATCCCATGATGATCGCGTTCAAATAAATGCTTTTCAATGACACGTTGATGACCAGGAGAAAGGGCATCCGTATGGCAACTTGACGTAAAGTGAATGCCTGAACCACGCTCAGCAGGTTCCATTTTAACGTGCACTTCGGCATAATGTTTTAACGGTTCGAAATGGCCGTATCCAGTAACTGTCGAAGCAATCGTTTCCTTATAAAGAATGGTGGGAGTTCCGAAAGTAACATTCATATTGAACCGTTCGTACACAATATGGTGAAGTACTTCAAGCTGGATCACACCCATGACCCGAATTTCGATTTCCTGGCTATGCTCATTCCAAACCGCATGTAGTGTAGGATCTTCAGCATCGAGCATATTGAATACATTCCACACGTCTTTACTGGAATAGGTGGAATCATACTGGACAGCCGCTTTAAGTGCAGGTTTCGAACTGTAAGGATTACGGTCGTCTGCGAGACCAATCGTGTCTCCAGCAGATGCATTCGTCAGACCTGTTACAGCAACTAAATCGCCAACAGTTGCTTCGGGGATTGGGTTGAATTTAGTACCGCTATATATCCTGATTTGTGTAACTTTTTCATCCTGACCACCGACCGTCAATTCATCACGTACATGAAGAGTACCGCTTAAAATTTTTAAAAACGTGATGCGTTGTCCATTCTCATCATGGCGAATTTTATAAACGGATGCAGTAAATGGCCTACTATCGTTATCCGTTTCCGTTCTTTCTATGAGATGTACAAATGAAGCAAAGAAAGATTCAATGCCAATATCCTTCAATGCAGATCCGTGTCCACTTGGAAAAACTTTTCCGTCCTGTACAAGTAGCTTTAGCGTTTCCATCCAAAAATCTTTATCATAACCAGACTCCAAATAGCGATTGAGTAATGTATCATCACGCTCCGCAAGCCACTCTGCCAATTCTTCTGACATGGTTCCATCGGTTCCAATTTGGCTCAAGTCAAAACAATCTACTGACAAGGACTCCTGAAGCTCGCTCATACTAGAAGCCGCATCAGCTGTTTCGCGATCCATTTTGTTAATGAACAAAAATGTTGGAACTTTCGCATCTCGCAGCAATTGCCAGACCCGCTCCGTATGCCCTTGGACACCATCGACAGCACTAACCAATACAATCGCTGCGTCCATCACTTGGACTGCCCTTTCCATTTCGGGGGAGAAGTCGGCATGACCTGGAGTATCGATTAGTGTAAATGAGCTTCCTTCATATTCAATCTCCGCCTGTTCTGCAAACACAGTAATTCCTCGAGCGCGTTCAATCGAATGATTATCTAAAAAAGCATCCTGATGATCCACACGACCACGTTCCCGTATTTGTTTCGTCAAGAAAAGAAGTTGTTCTGAAAATGTCGTTTTCCCCGCGTCCACATGCGCGAGAATTCCTATTGTTTGTTTCATCTATGTACCCGCCATTTCCCAAAGTCGTTGTACTGACAGTATAGCACCAACACGATTTTAGATGAAATACGGGATATTCTTTATGAGAATTGAAGCACAAACCAAAAAACGTGTAACCCCGATATTACGACGTAAAGACCAATCGTTAATTGGAGGAGTCTTTGCACGAATCTAGAACGTGCAACTACCGATTGAAGAGTAAATAGGCTAATAGGAAGGACGAGCTTTACAAAGTAAAACCCAATAACACTACTTTCATATACGTAATCCATCATTGGATTCGCTTCCTCAATCAGCTCAAAGCGTAATCCGAAATCGGTTGCTAAAGCGTCAACTAGAGACAAGCCTAATAATAACCAGAGCAATCGAGTCGTGACAACTGAAACAGAGCTTTTCAGCATAATAACTCTCCATTCTGACATACATAGTTATCAGCATGCATATCAGAAAGGGCATCTATTCAAGTGGTAGAAATTCTATCCTTCAAAAAGCCTTCGCATGGAAGGTATAGCAGCACAGTTTATGTTGTTGTTTAAAATTGGTTTTTTGAGCATTTATAACGGAAATTGATTATTTTGAAAAAAGAGCAATATTAGAAGTGGAAATTTGATACAATTTAATGGATATGACGAAATACTAATTTCAGCAAATAGGGCAAAATTGACAAAGAGAATTGATCAACTGGGGGAAAATCGAATAGCTATTATTGATACTGCTTTGGACTCAGGCATGCGCGGAGAAGTGATTGTACTTGAATTTAATGAAACTGAGAAGACTTTTGACTTAATTGGAAGATACAATTATGTTGATTTTTTCAATAATCCGCAAAAATATAATCAGTGAAAATAGTTTTACGCCATCATCTGCGGTGATTCTGAAAAATGGACCTGTGGCTTTTGAGTATAAGGGAAAAATAGTTTTCGAAACAATGATGGGGAGGAAAATATGGGCATTTTAAATGGGAAAATAGCAATTGTTACTGGTGCAAGTCGTTCCCGAGGTATTGGCTCTGCAATTTGTTTAATGCTTGCAGAAGCAGGTGCAGATATCTTTTTTACCCATTGGAGCGATTATGACAAAAATGAAGGCATTGGGGCAGAAGAAGATTATCCTTATGCTTTAAGTAACAAGATAAAAAGTTTTGGAGTACGGTGCCATCATATGGAGGCTGATTTGTCAGAACCAGAAGCACCAACAAAGATTTTAAATTGTACTGAAAAGACTCTTGGTACGGCAAGTGTGTTAATAAACAATGCCACCTATCAAAAATCAGTTAACTTCCGTTCCATGAACTCAGAAGTTCTTGATAGACATTATCAGATAAACAACAGTGGAACAATTTTACTAAGCACGGAATTTGCTAAAAGGTTTGAGATGGCTTTTTCTGGTAAAAGTGGTGGAAGAATCATTAATTTTGTCTCAAAAGGGCCAGATCCCAATAATCTAGCCTATATTGCTTCGAAAGGTATGCTAATCGCAATAACGGAACCACTATCAGTAGGACTTGCTCCCATTGGAATTACCGTCAATTCAATTGACCCGGGGCCAACAGATTCAGGCTGGATGGATAAAGAAATAAAAGATTCATTATCACAATTTTTCCCTACAGGGCGTGTTGGAAAACCGGAGGATGCCGCAAGATTAATAAAATTTTTAGCTAGTGATGAGTCCGAGTGGATTACAGGTCAAGTCATCAAATCTGAAGGTGGGTATGCAGGTAGATAATTTAAATACGGCAAACGGGGCTATTAAGGAACTTGAACTAAGATTTGAATAATTTATTTTAAATTGTAACTATGATTGGTGGTGATCAAGTGGAGTTGATATTTATTCGTCATGGCCAAGGTGAACACACGTTAAACTTACCAAGTAGCTTGCACATAAAGAATCCCTCATTAACAGTAAAGGGAATAAATCAAGCGAAGTTGTTATGGAAAAAGTTCTTTTTAAAGAATGAGGATATTATATTTATTAGCCCTATTAGAAGAACCTTAGAAACTGCGCTGATTTGGACTAATAATATTGACTGTCGTAAAGTTGTAAGTCCATTGGTTTCTCCACGAATATTTCCTACTCGTACAAATGGAAAGACATTGCCTTGCGATGAAATTATTGATTTAGAAATAATAAAAAGAGATTATCCAGATCTAGAATTAGATACAAATGTTTCTTCCTATTTATGGGATGAAGGTATTAATACTCTGCCGGATAGTGAATACAATAAGATTGCGCACGAATTTATTGAGAGGTTGAAGTTATTGAATATACATAAAATTTATGTAGTTTCCCACGATGGTACTATCACTGCATATCGTCAATTTATTTCTGGCTGTAGATTGTCAAGAGAAGACTTTCTGGATGAAACAGGATGGTTTGAAATTAAATGTTGACTTATTACTCTGGAGTTGTGAGTTGAATTCTTTTTTGACTTTCAGCAAAGGGTGAGATTGCTTTATAATCTCTTGCGCAAATCTCGCATAAAGTCCATTTTGATTCTATAAGATTGGAAGTTATGGGGGTGGATCAATATGAAGGACAGAGTATTGTCCATGGTAATATTATTTTTTGTTTTAGGAAGTGTAGTAGTAAGCAGCATGACATCTCTAAGTCATACCTTTCAATCAAGTTTTTATATTGTGGCTATGGTTATTTTGATAGTTATTGGAATATTATATCTTTTTGAAAAAGTTAAAAGCATTCTAGAATAAATTATTTGTATTGATGTTTATGGGGTGTAGTTGTTGCAGACAGAGTACGTTTCAATCCAGCAAGATGATTAGAAGTTGAAGAGGAGGAGAGGGAAATTAATTTAGACTCTATTAATAGCACGGTTAACTTAGGAGATATCGTATTTACTCTGGTTTCACTAGGTTTTACAGTGATAATTATAGCTTTGATTGTATTATTGGTTCGTTCTAAAAATAAGAGAAAACAGCAACTCGATAGAATTGAAAAGAAAATAGATAACCTTAATCAGTAAAAAAGGTAGACAATCCAAAGAGCTAATGAGCAACTGTGTCCACTTTTAGTTTATAGGGTGCGGTTGTGTAACAACAGCTGAGCTTCAAACAAGCCATTTTGTGGAATTTGGAGGGGGATTAAATAAGTGGATATCGACCTTTATAAAATTAGAAAAGCAGTTGTTACAGATGCTGTCGGAATAGCTAAAGTACACGTCGACAGTTGGAAAACAACATATGCAAACATAGTGCCAGATGAATATTTAACGAGCCTTTCGTATGAAAGTCGTGAACAGATGTGGACCAATGCCATTCCCCATGGGGGTATTTATATAGCGGAAAACAACGGTGGAGAAATAGTTGGGTTTGCCAAAGGAGGTAAAGAAAGAAGCGGTAACTATAAGGGCTGTGATGGGGAGTTATACGCCATCTATATTTTACAAGATTATCAGGGAAAGGGAATTGGAACAGCACTTGTTAAGCCAATCATCAATGACATTATTGGAGTTGGACTGAACTCAATGCTTGTTCTTGTTTTGGAAAACAATAATTCTCGTAAGTTTTATGAGTCACTAGGGGGAAGAAAAATAGATACTGTTGAAGTAGAGATTGGTGGTAAGAAACTTTCCGAACTTGTATATGGATGGGAAGATCTTAGGACTATATTATAATTTTTTTATATTAACTGATGCGTTAATGGTACACTTCCGTGCAGCGATAGGGTCAGATTATATTGGAAAAGTAGATAAGGGGGAATCACAGTGAGTCTTCTTATAGGTTTTACTATTACAATAATTTTTCTTCTTTCAATAGACACGCAACTTAGAAAAGAGACTCAACAAAATAAAGAAATTAAAGAACTGTTGAAAAGGCTAGTAGAAAAAAGTGAATAATTACACAAAAGGTAGGTAGCGGAATAAGCACTGTGCCTGAAACGGGCCAGCTAGTTGCATAGAATAATCTTATAAAAAAAGAGGTGGGAAGGTATGAGTGCTGTTGATTTTGGAGTAGATATTATAATCTTTATTATTATCATTTACTTAATCTTAAAAGTCGCTGATTTTATAAAACATACGAAAGCTAAATTAAACGAAATGGACAAAAAGATAGATGAGATTAGAAAGTACATAGACGACAAAGAATAGGTATCGTAAATAAACGGAAATCTTCATAAATCGGGGGCATTTCAGTAACACGACTATGTCGCAATAGGGCCATTTAATTGAAAAAGTATATTCAAAATCATATTGAATAATTACTTATGAATAAAAAACGAAGTAAAAAGGAGCATACTATTGGAAATAGAGTTTAATAATTTTTTTAAGGAAGAATTAACTATTAATGAAATTCAAGAAGCCATAGAAAACGAAGAAGTAACCTCCAAAGAGTTGGTTATGTATTATCTTCACAGAATAGCTAGGTATGACCAAGACGGTCCGAAAATAAATTCTATTCTTGAAATAAATCCTGATGCAATATTCATTGCTGAAGCATTAGACCATGAACGAAAGGTGAAGGGCGTTAGAGGTCCGTTACACGGTATACCCGTTGTTCTTAAAGACAGTATTGAAACAAATGATTCAATGCATACAAGTGCAGGAACACTTGCATTAGAAAGTCATATTAGTAGTAATGATGCATTCCTTGTTGAAAAGCTCCGTAACGCGGGTGCAGTAATCTTGGGCAAGGCTAATATGACAGAACTAGCTAATGGGATGTCAAATACAATGTGGGCAGGCTATAGTTCCAGAGGGGGGCAAGTATTAAATCCTTATGGTGATGCTCAACTTTTTGTTGGTGGATCAAGTTCAGGTTCAGCTGTGGCAGTTGCTGCAAATTTCACAGTATTGTCTGTAGGCACTGAAACAGATGCTTCTATTCTAAGTCCTGCGGTTACAAATTCTGTGGTAGGTATTAAACCTACTGTTGGATTGATTAGCCGGACTGGTATAATCCCTTTCACATATTCTCAAGATACGGCAGGACCAATGGCAAGAACGGTTACGGACGCGACTATTTTATTAGGAGCACTAGTTGGTGTTGATAAGATTGACCCTGCTACCCATAAAAGCGAAGGAAGAGTACAACAGGATTATTCAATTTATTTGGATTCTTTGGGTTTGAAGGGTGCTAAAATTGGCGTGTTCAAAAATGCTTCTAAAGGGTTTTATGAATCTCAAGAATATGACGCGGGATTGTTTGAAGATGCCATACAGACCTTATATGAAGAGGGTGCTTTGGTCATCGAAGATATAGACATTCCTTCTTTTCATAGAGAGTGGAAAAGGGTAGTACTTCATTCGGAATTGAAACATAGCCTAGAAAATTATCTTTCCAAACTCCCCTCGCATTTACCTGTACATTCTATAACTGATTTGATTCAGTT
The DNA here is from genome assembly GCF_000586555.1 of Sporosarcina sp. D27. Taxonomy (GTDB): domain Bacteria; phylum Bacillota; class Bacilli; order Bacillales_A; family Planococcaceae; genus Sporosarcina. Next base: position 148,936 of record NZ_AZUC01000063.1, on the reverse strand, counting down.
TAATAAGCGTAATGCAGATAAGGCATTGAAATACGGACAGAATAAGTTGGAGGAAATTGTGGATTTACCCAATACGTTAAGTAATCCGGACTATTTAGATGCAAAACTAGAGGATTTATATTTTTCCCAAACTGGGATTGATTATATCTTGAAAAAGCATGATCTTGATGCAATTCTTTTCCCTTCGTATATAGGTTCAACAATCTTTGCCAAAGCCGGGTATCCATCGTTAGCCCTACCTGCTGGATACAAAGCAAGTGGAAGACCATTTGGAATAACTTTTGCAGGTGGCGCCTTTAGTGAAGGGATATTAATTCAATTGGCGTATGCTTTTGAACAAGCTAATAAACATCGCAAAAGTCCGAAATTAATATAGATAAAGACAAATATATTTAAGTCTAATGGAGACCTTAATAAATCTAGAATAACATTTGATTCAAATATAAGGTCTGCTAATCCCTTATTATGTAAAAAGGTGCATTTATTGCATAAGGATTGTGCTTTAATCGGGCCAGTTGGATGATTAAGGTGATAGCAAACAAAGCAAGGAGTGGGGAAATGGGGAAAACAATGGTAAGGCATTTATGGAATGCTATTTCAGGGGTATTTGTATTGTTATTGTCGCTGTGGATGAGTGGTCCAGGAATTGCGGAGACTGAAACACCAACTTACAGATGGTACTTTTTGTTGCTATTTGTTTTATGGGTTATAGGCTTTTCATTACAATTTAAGAAGCGTATGAGGATTGTGGGGATTGTTATAACACTTATTCCGGTTATATACTTCCTGTTCCTATTTTTAAGAGTATTGTTTTTGTAATATTCAAACGGTGGCGTCAACCGTACAAGGTTGTTCATGAATAGGGCCACTTAACAGAGTATGCTCCAATGCTGTAAATGCATGGATATTAAAAAGGGGGAATTTAATTGAAACAAGAAAAGGCGAAAGTTCTTGTACTGGGAAGTTTTCATATGTCTGAATATGAAGGTCTGAATTCCGAAAAAAGACAAAGAGAAATAGAGGAATTGGTCTCTAAACTAGAAAAGTTTAAACCAACTAAAATTGCAGTTGAAATGGTACCAGAAGATAGTGAATCGTATAACGATGAATTTAATCAATATAAACTAGGTACATACAAACTAAAAATGAATGAGATATATCAAGTAGCCTTTCGGTTAGGTTTAAAGATGGAACATGAACAGATTTATGCGACTGATTGGATGGGCGATGCAGATATGAGTTTTGGGGAAGTTGAGAGTTGGGCAAAGGAAAATCAACCGAAACTTCTAAATGAAATACATGAGGGACTAGAGGCTCCTGTATTGTTAGAAGACAAAAGTGTAGTCGATTACTACAAAGAATTAAACGCGCCTGCCTTAATTGAGAAGGTGAATAAACTTCATTTGAATATTGCACGGATTGGTGATGTTACTGATTACGTTGGGATGAACTGGTTAAGTTGGTGGTATAAAAGAAACCTCATCATGTTTGCAAATTTAACTAAACTTATTGATTCTGAGGATGAACGTGTTCTCTTTATTGTGGGTGTAGGGCACTCATCTATTGTTACAAAGTTCATTGAGGAAAGTGAACTTTTCGAGGTCGTTGACCCTCTTAGTTATCTGTCTAAAAAACAGAATTCTTAGATAGATCTTCCGGGGACTGGCGATTTTGTTGTAGAAGGATGATAAAGTTATGAGAAGAAAAAACAAAAATGCAAGGTGGGATAATAAATAAATGTTTAAAAATCTAATTTACTTTGATTCACAAAAAGTTGCAGGTTACAGTGCCTTAATATAAGGAGAAAGAAAGGTAAACATTGGAAAGGTGAGGAAAAACACTTCTAAATCTGTCCGTGGGGGTATACCTATTGCATCAGGAAACTATGCTAATGTCGATGAAGTCGAGGGGGGATTGTTGATAACCCAATATTTGATTGTAATGAATTTGAAGAACTCCTTGAAAAAAATAGTAAGGATAACTACTTTGATATGACAGAAGACGAAGAATTTGATATAGAAACTATTCCTAAAACAGCAATTATTCGTTTTGAAGGCAAATTTAATATCCCAGAAAAATTCGATATGATGGATTTAATTAATGATTTTAAACCTATGTTAACTAAACAAATGGATGTACTTCAAACGGGGGCATTTCTTGCATAAGGTTTGTGCTTCAATCGGGCCATTATGTTTAAAATAAATATCGGTTTTGGGTTTTGCGTGGGATTAACAGTTTTGAAGTAATCTACAAATCCTATCAAGAATAGAAATGTATTAAGTAAAAAATACAGAAGTGGGGCGTGTCCAGTTAAAAAGAGATTAATGCTTATAATACTTGTTATAATTCTAATCTTGGTGATTTTTGTTCTTCTGAAACCTAACCCCAAAAACACAGACAAAGAGACAGTTCTAGTTGAAAAAAACGTGCTTAAAGAAGATTTTTCACCTCAAACGCTACCATCCGGTAATGAAAGTCGTTATGATATTCACTTGAAAATGGATACAGATGGGGAGTTTCAAATAGAAACTGAAGTGGAAATTAAAAATACTTCAAAAGATACGTGGCAAGAATTAGTATTCTATTTTGTTCCAAACGTATTTACGAAAGAGAGTTCAGAGCAGTTGGGAAACACCTTGGATGTTTCAGCAACTTTACAGATACATGATGTTTTAGTAGAAGATAAATCTTCCGGATTCACTTTGAATAAAGACACATTAGTTATCCCGTTGGATACACCGGTCCAACCTGGAGATAATGTAGCAGTGGATTTTTCTTACCAATTCACTTTGCCGGTAGGTGGATTACGCTTTACGAAGACCAAGGACAACTATCATCTTGCTCAATTTTATCCCATGCTCGCTACATATCGGGATCATAAGTGGAATAAGGAGGAGTATGGATTCAGAGGGGAAACATACCACACCGGATTCAGTGATTTTGATGTATCTTATGATATTCCGGAAAGGTATACCTTTGTTTCTACAAGTGAAGATGAAAGTTATCCCAGCCAAAGATCTGGTACATTTCATGTAAAAGATGTTAAGGAAATCTTTATAGCTATATTGAAAGATCCGCTTGTTGTCGAGAAACAAGTGGGGGATGTAAACATAAGGGTATTCGGATTTGAAGAGAAAGACGATTTGTATAAGGAGATTAGTGGAATTGCTTCTGATTCATTACGCTACTTTCAAGGGATACTGGGGCCATATCCATTTACTCAATTAGATATTGTGTTGGATAATCTCGGAATGGAATATCCCGGTATTGTTACAGCAGATTCAATTTATAGCAAACCAGTAAGCGATGAGGCTGTGAAAAATATGGTTGTTCACGAAATCGCACATCAGTGGTTTTACGGGGTTATCAATAATGATCCGTATAATGAGGCCTGATTAGATGAGGGCTTTACCTCATTTGCCGAAGAGATGTTTCATTTCTCTCAAACTGATGATGAAGTCCCTTATGAGAAAATGCTAGGTAGAATTGAACTAATCAAAGATTCCTCATTACCTGTAAACCTACCACTCGACCAATATGAAAATAATTCACACTTCTACGGTAAAGCCAGAACAATGTTATGGCTATTATTTAAAGATAGAGGTGGATTAGAAGAGGCAGAAAAATTTTTAAAAACTTATTACGATTTTTATAAGTATAAAGAAGTAAATACTGAGGAATTCGTAAGATTCGCCCGTTCTTATTTTAATCTAGAAGACGATTCCGAACTCACAACTTGGTTGGAAATAAATAATTAAATCGCTATAACGTTCATCAATCGGAGGCTTTTCTTGCATAGAGTTTGTGTTTCAACCAGACCAAATTGAAGGCGTAGAAGTGACAGTATGTCTATTTTTTAGATCTGGTTTAATATCTCACTCGCTAGATAACGCAAAAACAATTAAATACAGGTATGAGTTAATTTCAGCAGATGAACGAAGCATAATCCTATTTGATAAGGAAATGGGTAGTTACTGGCAGAATTTTATTGTGGAAAGCGATGGAATTTCTGAATGAAAAAACATGAATCTCCAATTGCAAAACAGGAACAATGTTAGTTCATTAATCATCCATAGCGGGCGATAATGGAATACAGATGTGCCACAACAGCGCGATGGGATTGTTTAAATAGAATGATTATAAGGGGGTCTAGAAGGTTGAGAAGATTTTTAATTCTAATCTTAGTGATGGGGAGCATTTTAACTGGATGTGGGAAAGAGGAAGTATCTTTTTCAGAAGTCAGTATTGATAAAGTGAAAAAGGATGTAAAAGATTTTATCATGCATATAGAAACTTCCGAGAGTGATAAAGGAAATGGCATATATATGTTCAATGATTCGGAAAAAGTTCGCTATCTCTATCTTACTCAAGACTTTTTGGAAGGCGAAAATGGTTTTGGGAGTTTGGACATTAAGGTCGATGATAATTCATGGAACATATATTTAAACGAAAGTTCAGATGTAGAGGGTATAGAAGACGAATATAAATTATACAAAATCAAGTTGAATGAGGAATTTGAATACGGGAGAGTATTTAAAAATGGTGAGGAAACCCATTTTCAAACAATAGGTGCGTAAAGAAATTGAAGCGATTTTAAAAAGTTTTTTGGTGAATGACTCTTTATATTGAGGTGAAACAGTGTTTAAAATAATTGTCTTGATTCTGTTTTTACTTTTTATGTATGTTGTTTTGTTCCGTGAAAAGAGAGTGATCCGGGTTACGATTCTCCTTTATTTCACTTTGCTTTCAATCGTGTTTTTATCAGGAATCTCCAAAATATCGGATAAGTATCACTTATATGATGGACCTGTATTGGATGGCGGTTTTCAAAGTCTTAATGATTGGGTAGGGTTCTTTTCTTTCTTGTATATTGTACCTACACTTGTAATTGTTGCTTACGTTTCGTTTAGGATAGCCAAAAGATTATTTGCTAAAACTTGGTTAAGAGTCATCATGTATCTATTATGGTTGGTTTTATTACTAGCAATTAGTTTTATTTCGCTCTTTATTTTCACGTTAATATTTTATGGATTTGCTCCTTAACTGATTGAAATAGCTATTAAAGCAATCATCCGCAATTGAGGGGGGAAAGCTGCGCTACAATAGAGATAGAGTGAAAACTAAAGAGGTGTAAAATGATTTATATAGAAACTGAAAGATTGCAATTACGGGATTGGAAAGAATCCGACTTAGAACCATTTCGGAGAATGAATGCAGACGAAGAGGTCATGACATATTTTCCGGCGAGCTTAACATCTGAAGAAACAAAAGCTTTTTATAAAGCAATTATATCTGAATTTGAAGAATGTGGATTTGGACTATATGCCGTGGAAGAAAAAACAAATAAGGAGTTTATTGGGCTCATAGGATTTCATAGGGCAACATTTGACGCGGATTTTACACCGTGCATAGAAATTGGATGGCGACTCAAAAAAGAAGCATGGGGAAAAGGATATGCAACAGAGGGAGCGGCAGCCTGTTTAGAATATGGATTCACCGAATTAAATTTTAATGATATTTATAGTTTTACGGCAGATATCAATCAACCTTCAAAAAAAGTGATGAAAAAAATTGGTATGGATTTTGTTGGGGAATTTTATCATCCGAAAGTTAAAGAGGACAGTGCATTAAAAAAACATGTACTATTTCATATCAATCGAAAGTAAATCGGTTAAAGGATTTCATGATTTCACGAGTTCCTTTTTAAAAAGTAAATCAAAGGGCTGCCCATTGTGTCATGTATATGACCTCTTGGGACAGCCCTTTATGTCGTTAATGGATTGCTGATTTAAACCGTGAACCGTGTGTTTCTTGTGTATCCATAATTGTCGTAAATGCGGATGGATCGATATCATGAACAATCTCTTTTAACTTCGTCAACTCAAGACGAGTGACGACTACATAAATAACATCTTTTTCATTATCACTATATCCACCTTTACCGTGCAACTTCGTCACGGAACGTCCTAAGCGCTTGCTAATTGCAGCTGCCATTTCTTCGAATTCATCCGAAACAATAATCGCTGCTTTTGTCTCGTCAAACCCTTGAATCACCGCGTCAATCGCTTTAGCCGCTATGTAATAGGTCAAAATGGAATACATTGCTTTTTCAGGGCCGAGCACAAAACCTGCCCAACCAAAGATGAAGATGTTAAGGAACATCACGAATTCCCCAACAGAATAAGGAATTTTTTTCGTCAATAAAATCCCTAATATTTCAGTTCCATCCAGTGCGCCACCATTTCGAATGACAATCCCAACACCTGCTCCAAGAAGTATGCCTCCAAACGCTGTCGCAAGTAGTGGGTCTGTCACAAATGGTCCAACCGCTTTTAATGGAAATTCAATGACAGCCAAAAATACAATGGCGAACGTGGAAGAAAGGAAAAAGTTTTTCCCGATATGCTTGTACCCAAAAAATACAAACGGTAAGTTGAAAATCAGAATCAAAATTCCGAAGGGGATGTCGCTTAAATAATTGATGATCAGTGAAATCCCGATAATCCCACCGTCGATGACAGAGTTTGGTATTAAAAATAATTCCAAAGCAACTGCTGCTAGCCCAGCACCAACCGCAATAAATAAATATCGACGTATCAAGTGCCAGAATGTCTCCTTTTTATGCTCCTTTTTCATAGGAAGTAACCACCTTTGTGCTATAGAATTGTACCCAAAACATTATCAATATCTGGGAAGGAGGGAGCTAATAAGTGTAAAATCATTCTGTCTTACCTAGTATACCATTGTAACCGTTTACAGAAAAACTATTGACAATGCAGAAAAGCGAGTTTATTATTCGATTAACGACTATTAAGCGACAGTTAGTTCTAGTCTGACATTTTGCTGGGGGTGGTTCCAGATGGAACAGAGAAAAACTAGAGAGAAACGTGAGATAAATTTTTGGATGGCGATTTTGCCGTTAGTAATTATGATTGGCGTCATGCTTGTCACTGTGGTCTGGCTTAAACAGGGCCCTCATATGCCGTTAATCGTTGGAACTTCAATTGCATCACTGGTCGCTTGGAAATATGGATTCAACTGGAAAGAAATAGAGGAAATGATGTATAAAGGGATTCGCCTAGCGCTTCCTGCAGTCGTAATCATCATGCTCGTCGGGCTTACGATCGGTGCTTGGATGGGTGGAGGAATTGTCGCTACGATGATTTTTTACGGCCTAAAACTAATAACGCCTGCTTGGTTCTTAGTAGCGATCATGATCATTTGTTCAATCGTTTCACTCGCAATCGGAAGTTCGTGGTCAACAATGGCGACGATTGGTGTTGCAGGAATGGGAATCGGACTAAGCATGGGAATCCCAGCTGGTATGGTTGCAGGAGCAGTCATCTCAGGTGCTTATTTTGGGGATAAAATGTCACCGCTTTCAGACACAACAAACTTAGCTTCCGGTTTAACTGGTACAGATCTATTTGACCATATTAAACACATGTTATATACAACGATTCCAGCGCTAGTCATCGCTCTTGGTGTGTTCACCGTGCTAGGTAGACGTTTCGCAGATGGAAATCTGGATATGAATACTATCGCTCAAACTTCAAAAGTTATGGAAGAGAGTTTCCTTATCTCACCTTGGCTATTACTCGTTCCACTTGCTGTAATTGTCATGGTCGCACTAAAAGTTCCAGCCGTTCCAGCACTTATTGTCGGAATCGTCATGGGGTTCCTGAGCCAGATTTTCATTCAAGGTGGCTCGGTTACAGAAGCGTTAGTTGCATTACAAGAAGGGTTCTCCATTAAAACAGGGAATGCGCTCGTAGACAACTTGTTTGACGGCGGTGGACTGGACTCAATGATGTATACCGTATCGATGACAATAGTTGCGATGACGTTCGGTGGAATCTTAGAGTATTCCGGTATGCTGAAGGCGATCATGGATCAGCTATTGAAAGTTGTAAAGTCAACATCGTCACTCGTCATCTCAACAATCGGTGCTTGTTTTATGACGAATGCAACATGTTCTGAACAATATATTTCGATTGTTGTGCCTTCACGCATGTTCAGTAAAGCCTATAAAGAAAAAGGTCTCAGTTCGAAAAACCTGTCTCGTGCGCTAGAGGATGGGGGGACGTTAACATCTGTATTCATCCCGTGGAATACGTGTGGAGTCTTCATCCTTGGAACACTAGGTGTTGGAGTAACAGAGTACGGACCTTACGCGATTATTAACTTTGTTGTACCGATTCTATCAATTATTTACGCGTTGACTGGATTCTCTATTGTGAAAATGACAGCAGAGGAAAAACAACGTGTGGATGAAGAAGAAAAGAAACTACTAGGGGATTCTTTGGAAGTAGAACAAAAAGAACAACAAGTGCCCGTCCATTCGTAAAAAAAGAGGCTGTTCAGGAAATCAGGAGTTAACTGATTTGCTGGACAGCCTTTTCTTTAGTACACGGGAAAATTCAATTCATAAACAGCTCGTGGCCGTCCTTGACGATATGTCATTTCTTCACCTACAGTGTTTGCATATTCGCTCGAAAGTAACTTTCTAATGGTCCGTTCTGCAGTTCGGCGAGAAACGCCTAGGTGACTCGCTAAATCATTTGCAGTGAATTGAGTGGAATGTTGGCTTTGCCCGAATGTGGCAAGCTTTGATAACACGGCTGGACTTAGAGCTGTTTTTTCAGCAATTTCTGCGAGGACCGGTTCAATTACTCTCAATTCAATAGCGCTGCCCGTGGGTTGAAGAAGAGTATGCAATTCTTTTTTTTCATCCAACAAATAGGGACCCGCGTTCTGTTCGGTTTGCATATATCGGAGAGCACTCAGAGCGTTCTCCTTTGCTGAGGTAAGTGTACGACCACTTCCGAAAGCCAACTGACCGCTCACTTGAGTAGCGAGTTGTTGAAATTCGGGCGTGAGCAAGGCTGACTGAATAGCACCTTGGGTTGTGTAAAATAAGATGCCTTCTTCTGCATGGATGCAATGAGCGTGCAATAAGTGAGCGAGCTTTTTAGAGCTGTCTTTCATCTCAGTTGTGAGGATAGAGTCATCTAAAATACCAGCAGCGATTTTAGATGTCTCGCTTTTTTGTAAGAGTGCTTCTTGGCAAACACGGTCAATCGCTTTTAGGAATGAGCTTTTTACACTGATCATTTTAAAAACAGGGATTCCAAGTTCAGTTAACCGATCATAAACCGCATGAACACTAGTAACAGCGACATTTAAGCGGTTCTTTTCATAAGCTGACGTGTGAAATTGAACAAGATCGTCTAAAACATAGTCTTCTTCTAATTGATAAATAAGGGGGCGTTGTTCACCAGCCTTAATATCTGCTAATACGCTTTCTAAGACGGTGCATTCACGAACATCAATGGACATCTTTTCAAGTTCCAACGGTTGTTTTAATGAAATTGCCAGTAGAGTAGTTGTGATCTCGGTCTCGTCTTGTTTTAGATAGACGGATGGCACGGGGATCGATGCCAATACTTCCGTCGAAGCGACGTATGGAAGGGATCCTGAAAAAAGAATCGCATCGCAAGGAAGTAACTTTTTCAAAAGTTCAGGTGCTTCACTAGGGATGTTATATGGATACAAGTCTAAAATGATTTCACTGCGTTGCTCGGTGAATTGTATTGCGCGTTGACAGAATTCCTTGGATCCGAATATCGCAACTTTTGTTCTCATGTTCAACCACCTTTTTAATTAGCGACTATTTAACGACAATGATACAATGAAAATAACAACTTGCCAAGCAGGAAGGGGATATTTGTATGAAAATTAAAGAAATTGAGATTTTTGCTATTAGACTACCACTTCACGAACCATTCGTCATTAGTTATGCAACGTATGATGACATGCCTTCGATCATCGTAAAACTTACTACTGACACTGGAATCGTCGGATATGGTGAAGCCGTTGCGGATGATCACGTCACAGGAGAGAGCTGGGAAGGGACATTCTCAGTACTTCGCCATACGTTAGCTCCAGCTGTTATCGGACTGAATCCAAGTGAATTTGAGCGACTTCATGAAACGATGGACAAAGAAATTTACGGGGTACCCACTGCGAAAGCAGCCATTGACATTGCATGTTTCGATGCTGTTGGTAAAAGTCTTGGGATACCAGCCTATCAATTACTGGGAGGCCGTTATCATAGTGAATTTCCAATTACACACGTCTTAAGCATTGGGGAACCAGAAGCGATGGCAGAAGAGGCTGCCCAGCGTATGGAGGCAGGATATACATCGTTTAAAATGAAAGTCGGAACAAATGCCGCTGAAGACGTGAGACGCATACAAGCGGTTCGTAAACGCGTTGGAGAAAGTATCGCGATTCGAGTGGACGTCAACCAAGGTTGGGTCAATAGTTCGACCACATTGCAAGCTATGAAGAAGTTGGAAGCTTGCAATCTTGACTGGCTAGAACAGCCAGTTAAAGCAGATGATATCGATGGATTGGTCGAAGTGAAATCGAAGAGCGCAACGCCTTTGATGGCGGATGAGGGACTACGAGGAGTACGTGAAATGCGTGAAATCATTGCAAAACGTGCGGCAGACAAAGTGAATATTAAGCTCATGAAATGTGGTGGGATGTATCCTGCTATGAAGCTCGCACACATGGCAGAAATGGCGGGAATCGATTGTCAAGTAGGCTCAATGGTCGAGTCTTCAATCGGATCAGCAGCAGGATTCCACGTAGCGTTCTCTCAAAAAGCAATGTCTAGTGTTGAACTGACGGGGCCACTAAAATTCAGCAAAGATGTTGGAAATCTCCAATACGATGTTCCATTCATTCGTTTGAACGAAAAGCCTGGTCTCGGTATTGAAATAGACGAATCGGTGTTGACCGAACTGACTGTATTCAGTGAAAAAGTGGTGTCTGTATGAAAAAGGTGACATTGAAAGATGGAACTTCACTACCAGTCATCAAGTTAACGAAGCGTGATTTACCTGAAATCATTCAGTTGCAAACGAAAGTCATCGAGCATTTATCTGTGAAAACTTTTTTGCAACCGTTAACAGACGAGGAATTTGAATACATCTTAGATGGAAACGGATTGCTTGTTGGTGTTCGTGCTGAAGGGAACCTCATAGCCTTTCGAGCGCTAATGGATCCGGGCGAAGACCCTGAACACCTAGGTGAAGATGCAGGCATTCCTAAAGAGCAGTGGAGTTCAGTTCTGTATTCGGAAATCACAAATGTACATCCTGAATTTCAAGGGAACGGGTTACAGCGTCAGCTCGGAAAAATTGTGATGGAGGATGTCGATACAGATCAGTATAAGTATGTCTGTGCGACAGTTGCACCCTTTAATATTGCGAGCATTAAAGACAAGTTTGAATTGGGGATGCATATCGCTGCCCTTAGTGTGAAATACGAGACACTCACCCGCTACATCATGATGAAAAATCTAGTAGATGACGTGTCTGTTGTGAATGGTGACTCTATTGAAGTTGGAATGGGAGAGACGGCTAAGCAGCAGGAACTTTTAGAAGCAGGTTGGATTGGCACTTCTATTCATGAGTATGATGAAGGATTTGTGGTAATTTATAAAAAAAGAAATAATTAGGTCTATGGTGATGATTTTATTTCTAGAAAATAGACCTATGCACCTATCTTTAGTTGAGGTATACTAAATCTATTCGACTATAGTTAGGTGGGTGCATTTTGTGAGAATGACTGTTGGAAAAAGGCTATGGTTCGGGTTTCTAGCTGTATTAATCATTATGGTGTTAATGGGATCAGCAAGCTTTTGGGCACTTTCTACATTAGATCGTGAGTATAAAGAACTTATCAATGATCGTATCCAGAAAGTTATGCTTCTGGAACAACTAAATGCCATACAATCTCAAAAATCAAATGAAATACGCGGTTATATGATTTTTGACCAAATTTCCTATCTAGAAAACCGAGAAACACTTATTAAAGAATTTAAAGAGAAGTCAGAAACACTAGAGAAGATGTTGCATACTAAGAAAAACAAAGCACTGCTGGCCGATATTCTTAGCTCCTCGATAAGTTACGATGAGCTAACGGATAAAGCTATCAAAAGCTATCAAATCGAGTCAAAAGAGCGTGGTGTCGAAATTTCTTCGCAGGCTTCGCTCTATCAAGACGTGATGACAGGTCAAATATCCGAATTGATCACTGCGCAAGAAAAAGCACGTGGGAAGGCGGAAAAAGACTTAGAAAAATCCATACAGACAGTGAAACTGCTGATTATAGGGATGGCGGTTCTAGCGTTAGTTGCGGGAATTGTGATTGCGCGCGTAATTAGTAGGATGATTGCACGGCCAGTCGGCAAAATGACAGAAGCATTTCAACAAATCGCATCTGGAGACTTAGCAGCACAACCAGTGATAGTTAAAAACAAAGATGAAATTGGTGATATGGCGGCTGCATTTAATGGAATGTCGAGTAATTTACGATCTGTTATTATACATGTACGCGATTCTGCCCATCAGCTTGCGGCTCAAGCTGAGCAACTTTCTGCAGGTGCAGAAGAAAGCTTGGCAGCATCGGAAACGGTTGCGAGTATCGCAAAGCAAAGTCTGCAGGCGAGCAATGACCAGCAATCACTCGTATCTGAATCGAATGTAGCAATTAGTGAGGTTCTAAACACTGTGGATACGATTTCTTCTGATAACGAAGAAATGCTACGTTCGTCTGAACAAGTAACGAAATTAGTTCAAGAAGGCTCAACCTCATTAACGACTTTCTCTAACAAAATGTCATCGATTAGTACTTTATTGAAGAACTCATCTCAAACTATTACGGAAATGGCAGAGCACTCGGAAAATATACGTGGAGTGACGTCAATGATTACAGGTTTGGCGGATCAAACTAATCTATTGGCACTGAACGCGGCGATTGAAGCAGCACGCGCAGGTGAACACGGAAAAGGCTTTGCAGTTGTAGCTGAGGAAGTTCGTAACTTGGCAGAGCAGTCAAAACGTTCCTCTGCTGAAATCGACCAGCTTATTGCAGTTATGATTGAAAACGTGAAACATGCTGTTGAACAAACAGAGGTGAGTGCGAATCAGATGCAAGAGGGACTCGTCGTAACGAGCCGAACAAGTGAAGTATTTGAGGAAATTGAACTGGCCGCATCTGACGTGGATGAACGAGTTAGTAAGGTTTCAAGTTCAATTGGAATTATGAAGTCTATGATTCAAAATGTGGTGGACCATGCCACTACAATTGAATCGTTAGCCCAACAAGCTGCAGATGAAGCGGAATCTGCACGAGTTTCTTCAGACGAACAGTTAGCAGTCAATGAAGAGATTTCAACAAGTGCTCAACTACTCGCAGAACTTGCAGAGAAGTTGCAGCAAAATATGAATCAGTTTACGGTATAACAAAACCGGCCTCCAGTAATCTAAACAGGAGGCCGGTTTTTTAAGTGCGTTTCTTATTTTGTTGTCGCTCTTTCACGAGTGACTCAATGTTATCTAGTTCACGTGCCATTTCTGCTCGCATTTCCGAAGCAGAGAGTTTTTGGTTTTTTGGTGTTTGCGGAAGAGAAGCAGCATTCTTTCCACCCTTTGCATGTTCATCGCGTCCCATTTGTAATCTCCTTTCATAAAGTATCATCCTTTTCAGTATGTGCAGAACTTAGTCATCGATACTCGAAGAATGGCCAAATGAAAACGTATACTCAGGGGAATACTTAGGAGACTTTGTTGGGGCAATTGAATAGAGAATTACTTCTGATACGTCCAAAGCCAGTGGTTCAAACTGTTCTTGTTCGATTGGAACAGAGCGATCATCCTTTTTCTTTTTAGCGATTGTAACGTGCGGTGTGTAGCCTAATGTAGCCGGTTTTTGTAAAATGGATTCCAGACGATCAGAGAGATGTTGGTAAAGTCCGTTTAACTGGCAATTTTGTTGAACAGAAAGGTACACAACACGAGGACCAGCAGGATTTCCAAAAAATGATATGCCGTTTAACGCTATCGAAAACGTATCTGTGCTAGTTGCGACGAGCTGCATTTCTTGCTTTACAAGTGCAAGTTGGGAACTGTTAAGTCCACCGAAAAAGAGCAATGTAACGTGTAGGTCATCTGGGTGCGGAATAACCTTATAATGTGATGGAAGATCATAATGTAAACTAGTCGCTGTAAGTTTTTCGTTGACCAATTCAAAAGGGATAGGGATGGCTGCAAAATAATGTGTCATGGCAAAACTCTCCTTTGTGATTCTTAGTATAGCAAGAAACGATTGTCGCTATGTGCTGGGTAACCTGCCTTAGTGGGGGTGCATACACTATCAGGGAGCGAGAGACGAATCGATGAAAGGGGATTGCGTGAAAAATTCAAATGGCGAACAACCTGGTATGCAGAACCAAAATGCTAAGCAGCGCCAATTAGAGCAGTACCGTGTCAATAATTTTGGAAAACCATTGACAACAAATCAGAGCCTTAAAGTATCTGGAGACGAACAGTCTTTAAAAGCTGGAGTTCGTGGTCCAACTTTGTTGGAAGATTTTCATCTGAGAGAAAAGATCACGCATTTTGATCATGAACGTATACCAGAGCGAGTTGTTCATGCCCGGGGTTATGCCGCTCATGGTGAGTTTGTTTTGCACAAGTGCATGAAAAAATATACGACTGCTAAATTTCTTCAAGGAGTAGGAAAAGTCACACCGTTATTCACTCGCTTTTCTACTGTAGTAGGAAGCAAAGGTTCAATGGACACGGCCAGAGACGTTAGAGGGTTCGCAGTGAAGTTTTATACTGAAGAAGGTAATTATGATTTGGTTGGAAATAATATACCTGTTTTTTTTATACAAGATGCTATTAAATTTCCAGATCTCATTCACGCTGTAAAACCGGAACCGCACAATGAAATGCCGCAAGCAGCGTCGGCGCATGACACTTTTTGGGATTTTGTTGCAAACAACCAAGAAACTGCTCATATGATTATGTGGATCATGTCTGATCGAGCGATACCTACAAGTTTTCGTAAGATGGAAGGATTTGGTGTGCACACATTCCGACTCGTCAACGATGCAGGGAAAGCTCATTTCGTAAAGTTTCATTGGAAGCCTAAATTAGGTTTACATTCACTTGTGTGGGATGAAGCCCAAAAAATTGGTGGGAAGGATCCGGACTTTCACCGTCGCGATTTGTGGGAGACAATCAATGCCGGAAGCTTCCCTGAATATAATCTAGGTGTTCAGATTATAAGAGAAGAAGATGAGTTCATGTTCGACTTCGATATATTAGACGCGACAAAACTATGGCCAGAAGAAATTGTGCCAGTTGAATTGATCGGTACGATGACGTTGAATCGAAATGTCGATAATGTATTTGCTGAGACCGAACAGGTAGCATTTCATCCTGGTAATGTCGTGCCTGGGATCGATTTTACCAATGATCCATTATTGCAAGGCCGATTATTTTCATACTTGGATACACAATTACTTCGCTTAGGTGGACCGAATTTCGCTGAAATCCCGATTAATCGGCCCGTCTGTCCGTTTCACAACAACCAGCGAGATGGATTCAGCAGACAACGTATCGACGTCGGGCAAGTCAGCTATCATAAGAACTCCCTTGCGGATAATACACCATCACCTACTCCTGTCGACAAAGGTGGATATGAGCATTACCAAGAAAAAGTAGAAGGGCATGTTATTCGTGCTAGCAGTCCATCGTTTGATGACCATTTCTCACAAGCTCGTCTATTTTGGAACAGTATGTCTCCTTATGAGAAGCAACATATCATTGACGCATTCAGTTTTGAAGTCGCTAAGGTGAAAAGTCTGTCTGTACGTCAGCAAGTTGTAGATATGTTTTGTCAGGTGGATAGCGGCCTCTCTGCGGCTATTGCAACTGCGGTAGGAGTTAAGCGTCCAGAATGCACGCCATCTAATGTTACGGCGTCTTCTCCTGCGCTGAGCATGAAGAATACGGTTTACGTACCAGAAACACTAAAAGTGGCGATATTAATCGGTGAAGGATTTGACGGCACAGTTATTGGCAATGTAGTTAAATCACTTCGTAATTCAGGAGTCACAGTCGATATTGTAAGTGGAACACTAGGGAATGTTAAAGGGACCGCTGGTAAAAATGCAATTGCGAATCAGACATTTATAACTGCGGCACCTGTTTTGTATGACAGTGTTGTTATAGGTGGCGGCACATCTAGTAATCCAGCGGAATTTGCCAGCAATATGCAAAATTACATTGAGGAACAGTGGCAGCATTTCAAACCAATCGCTTTTACTAATGAGGGTTCACGGTATATCCCTATGACATCCGTCCACGAAGGACCGGGAATCGTTGTTGAGAAAAATGAAACCGATTTTAATCATGCATATATAAAAGCGTTAGCAAAACAACGCTTTTGGGAAAGAGATATTTATAAATAACCCATTTCCAATGCATATGAATAACATTTCAAATTCTCCTCATCCTAGAACTGTACGATTACATTTCTAGAAATGAGGAGATACGAATGGGAATTCTAAGTGGAAATCCAAAAGATGAGCCATTGCATTACGGAGAGGTCATTGGATGTTGGGCTTATGTCGGTGCGAACAAAGGATTGATCAGCGCTTATCAGACCTTTATTAATCATGCGGGAGACGAAGGGCTTAAGAAACTCCTACATGAAGCGGTAGATATGATGAAAGACCACGACAAACAGATCGAAGAAGTGTTGAAAGAAAATGGTATTATGCCACCGCCGACACTTCCAGACCGTCCAACTTGTTCTGCAGATGATATCCCTCCAGGTGCACGATTCATGGATCCTGAGATCAGCGGTGCCATCTCTATTAACATCGGTCAGGCACTAGTATCCTGCAGTCAAGTGATGGGGCAATGTTTGCGTGAGGATATAGCCACGATGTTTGCTAAGTTCCATGCAGACAAGGTCATGTTTGGTGCGAAGTTATTGAAACTGAATAAAGAAAAGGGATGGATCATACCACCACCTATGCACATGAGCGGGCAACAGACGAAAGAGTAAAATGTGGGACTGGGTGAGTAAATCACAAGAAAAGTTAAAGTAGGGAAGAGCAGAAGGTGCTTTCTTCTCTGCTTTTTTATATAGGCGCCAATAATAGAAGAGTCGAGCGAAATCGACTCTTCACTACATAGAGCATGATATACTTAGTCTAATAAGGGGGAGATTTAAATGGAAAAGTTACAGTCACAAGAGCAATTTGAAGAACTTAAACAAGGTGAACGGACGGTGTTTTTGTTTTCCGCAGATTGGTGTCCGGATTGTCGAGTCATCGATCCATTACTCCCAGGAATTGAAGCCGATTACCCGGAGTATGAATTTGTATATGTAGATCGTGATCAGTTCATAGACATCTGTGCAGAGCACGACATTTTTGGGATCCCAAGCTTTCTTGTTTACAGCAAGGGCGTAGAAAAAGGACGATTTGTAAGTAAGGACAGAAAAACGCGTGAAGAGATTACGGCTTTTCTGGATAATCCAGAAGCGTAGAAGAAAATTGAAAGGGTTGCTGCTTGAGAAGTCGAAGAGACTTCACTGGCAGCAACCCTTTCTTTTACATACTAAAACCCTGTTTTACCTCTTCAAGAATAATTTTAGCACCCGCAGGGCTGACGAACATGCCGTTAGACAGTTCAAAATTATCGGAAGTGATTTCTCCGGTAATCATACATGCTTCACGGATTTTATAGCTTCTAAGGATAATGGTCTCATCCTCCGTGAAAAATTCAAGTGGTTGTCCTTCGGGAAGTTTCATTGTCTCACGCAATTCAATGGGGATAACTATTCTCCCTAAATGATCAACTTTTCTTACAACGCCTAAGCTCCTCATAAGAGAACCTCCTTCAATGGTACCTGAATTCTTCTATAATCATACAATTCTATATTGGAAAATGCAAAAAAATGGTCGATTTTTTGTCGAAAGTTCATTAATGGCGAATATTTAGAATGAAAAAACATCTCCATCTTTTCATTGTAGACAGTCACAAATGATGTGTAATTTGATAGAATAGTACAGTTGGCACGAACGGAGGGACACGATGACATTTACTCAATTTAAGAAATCAGCGATTTTTGACTATGTACAAATTATTGTGGGTTCGGCGTTTGTGGGACTGGCATTTACTATTTTCCTATTACCTTCACGTATAGCTGCAGGTGGTGTTTCAGGGATAAGTACGATTGTTTATGAACTATATGGATTTAACCCTGCGTACGTACAGTGGCTAATTAATTTACCACTCCTCATTTTAGGGCTTGTCCTTGTTGGAAAAGATTTTAGTTGGAGAACCATTGTTGGGACATTTTTTGTGCCATTTTTCATTTTCTTAACGACTGATATTAATGTCCCGATTCATAATCCGTTATTAAGTTCTATTTATGGTGGGATTATGCTAGGGATCGGTCTAGGAATTGTTTATAGGGGGAATGGCTCGACAGGAGGAACTGCACTAATTGCTCAAGTTCTGAAGAAATATACCAACTTTTCCAGTGGTTTTGCTCAGCTAATTGTTGACGGTGCTGTCGTCATCATCTCGGCTTTCGTCTTTGACTTGGAACTCGCACTTTATGCCATGATGGCAATCTATGTGACGAGTAAGGTAATCGATTTTGTGCAGCTTCAAACATCTCCTACTAAGCTGATCCTAATCATTACGGAACAAGAAGAAAAAGTACAAACACTCATTAATACCGAACTCAATCGAGGGTTAACAAAAGTGAAGTCTTTGGGAGGCTACTCGAACCAGGAGAAAACCATGATCCTTTGTGTCGTTGAGCAGTCAGAAGCAATTTACTTTAAAAAAATTGTTCAGGAGCAAGAGCCGACATCTTTCGTAATTTTCTTAAATGCATCTGAAATCCTAGGAAGAGGGTTCTCCAGAGCCCAATACGACGATTGAGTAGTTGCTAGCCTGTCAGTAAACTCGATTCGATTAAATGTTAGACTATACAAATAACTTAGAAATGGTATACTGTTTAGTAATTGAATACGCTTATCGAGAGAAACCGAGGGAAATGGCCCAATGACGTTTCAGCAACCCCTGATAGATTCAGGAAGGTGCTACTTCCACAAGACTTTGTCTTGAGAGATAAGAGGAACGGCTACTAGCTTCCACTTTCTCTTTCGTAGAAAGCGGAAGTTTTTTTGGTGGGCTGAATAGGAGTGAAGAATTGTGCCAATTACAATACCAAAAGCGTTACCCGCGGGAGAACTACTGAAGCAAGAAAAAATATTTGTGATGGATGAAGAACGCGCTACCTCTCAAGACATTAGACCACTTCGTATACTAGTCGTGAATTTAATGCCTCAAAAGGAAAAAACGGAACTGCAACTTCTTCGTTTGTTAGGTAATACTCCTCTTCAAGTGGATGTAACTTTTTTACATACAGAAACGTACGTATCAAAAAATGTTAGTAAAAACCATTTAGATACATTTTACAAAACATTCCCTCAAGTGAAAGACGAAAAATTCGATGGAATGATCGTAACGGGGGCACCTGTAGAGCAAATGGAATTCGAACAGGTTGAGTATTGGGGAGAAATGCAGGAGATTTTAGATTGGGCATCAGCGAATGTAACATCTTCCATGCACATCTGTTGGGGAGCCCAGGCAGCACTTTATCATTACTATGGAGTGAACAAACACCAGCTGCCTTCTAAGTGTTTTGGCATTTTTGAACATCTCGTTACCAATCCAACTGTCAATCTTGCACGAGGATTTAATGACCTATTTCCTGCACCACACTCGAGGCATACAGGAGTTTCTCAAGACGATATCGAACAGCATAACTCATTGAATCTACTCGCATATTCGGAAGAAGTAGGGCCCTTTATTGTGATATCCAACGATTCAAAAAACATTATGATTACGGGACACTTAGAGTACGATGCGGGAACGTTGCAAGAAGAATATGAGCGTGATGTAGCAAAAGGACTTGAAATTGATATTCCTAAGAATTACTTCCCAAATGACAATAGCTCATCGAATCCGCTGAACACGTGGCGTTCCCATACACATCTTTTATTTTCGAATTGGCTAAATTACTATGTCTACCAACAAACTCCGTTTGAATGGAAATGAGTATTGATTCAGCTGAGGAACTTGTAGTTCTCAGTGGATTGGATTATAATGAATGACAGTCAGTCATTTGTGGAGGGATGTTATGAACAAGAGAGAAAAAATTGTTCAGTCTGCGATTCAAGTGTTTACTGAAAAAGGCGTTGAAAAAACAACAGTTTCACATATTGTTAAAGCTGCAGGGATTGCACAAGGAACGTTTTACTTATACTTTCCCTCTAAACTATCGCTCATGCCTGCAATTGCTGAAGTGATGGTACAGCATACCTTAAAAACGGTAATAGAGGCTGTTGAAGACTCTGCATCGTTTGACGAGCAACTAAAGCAATTTGTAGAGGCGATATTTGCGGTTAATAAAGAACATCACGAGATTCAAGCGATGATCTATTCAGGTTTAGCGTCAACTGAACATTTGAAAGAGTGGGAGAGTGTTTATGCTCCAATTTACCAATGGGTAAGCGCCCTTGTTGAAAAGGTGCAGAAGCAAGGAGTTATTCGCATCGACAGTCATCCAGATCAGTTAGCAAAGCTCATTATCGGGTTGACTGAGTCCGCTGCAGAACAGATTTACTTATACGATGAAGAAATTGACCAAGAAATTCGTGCTACTGAACAAAAGAGGGAAACGTTGTTGTTTTTATCGTACGCCCTAGGATATTTGAGATAAGCAGATGAGGAATAGGAATTCCACATCGACTGGCAATAACTAAGTGCCAGTCGATGTATACATTTTCAGTTCATTCGGATGCGGAAAAATGAATGACAGTCAGTCACCTAAGAGAAGGAGCATTTACATGAGAAAAGAATGGCTTTATGTAGCAGCGACTAGTTTTTTTGAACTTGTATGGATTTTCGGTTTTAACGTAGCATCGGAATGGTGGCACTGGGTTCCAATCGTGTTATTTATATTCGTCGATTTCCACTTTCTATCTAAAGCATGCGCGACATTACCAACAGGAACTGTATATGCCATATTTGCAGCTATCGGAACCATCGGAACTGCATTGATGGATGTATTTTTCTTCGGACAAACGTTAAGTGGTGGGAAAATTTTCTTCATCGTCATTTTAGTGACAGGTGTCATCGGTTTGAAACTTGCTGATGGTCATGACGAAAAACTAGCAGCAGAAAGGAATCGTTAACATGGGATGGTTATTTGTAGCGCTAGCCGCGGGTTTTGAATTTACAGGTGTTATCGGACTAAACAAATATAGTAAAAAGAAGTCAATTCCTTCAGGTATCTTATTTTTAGGTGGTTTTGGCTTAGCATTTGTATTTTTATATACATCATTTCAGTACTTACAAGTGAGCACGGCATATGCAGTATGGATTGGAATCGGAACTGCAGGTGCTGTAATACTGAATATGATCTTTTTTGGTGAATCCAAAAGTTTAGCCAGGATCGGCAGTCTTGCATTGATTGTCATTGGCGTCATAGGTTTAAAAGCCTTGTCCTAAATCACGTTTGATATTTCGTTAAAGGTTGCGCATAATGAATGAATAAGGAGACGTGACTATGCGAAATAACTCAAAACAAGCAACACCCCAAGCAACAGGTTATACAGTAAAAAAGGAACAGCCCCTTCTCCCTTTTCTACTAGAGACTGTCCAGAAAAGTAGAAATGCAGTGAAAGGCATTCTTTCCCGTGGGCAAGTGTCTGTTAATGGAGAGCCTACTACCCAACATGACCGATTATTGCAGGTTGGAGATAAGGTTGAAATTATGACCAATCAAGCTGCGAGAAATGACAGTGAACTTACAGGACTTTCTATAATGTATGAAGATGATGCCATTATCGTAATCGACAAAGAAGCAGGGTTATTATCAATGGCTGCGAAAGATAAAAAAGAAGTGACCGCGTTTAGTGAGCTTTCCACATATGTAAGAAAAGCGAATAGAAGCAATCGGGTATTCATCGTACATCGTCTAGACCGAGAAACTTCAGGGGTTATGCTCTTTGCTAAAACAGAGGAAGTAAAAAAACTCCTACAGAACAACTGGGAAGAATCTGTCCAAGAACGAGGTTATATCGCGCTAGTTGAAGGCAAAGTGCGAAACGAAACAGGTGAAATTATTTCTTGGCTAAAAGAGACTAGAACATTTAAAGTCTATTCCAACCCAACAGATAATGGTGGCCAAAAAGCCATTACACGTTATAGGAGACTCCAAGCGAGTGCACAGTTTTCACTACTCGAATTGAGATTAGAAACAGGACGGAAAAACCAAATCCGTGTGCATATGGAGGAAATTGGTCACTCCGTGGTAGGCGATAAAAAATATGGTGCCACAACAAACCCTATTAAACGACTTGGGCTTCATGCAACCAAGTTAACGATGATTCATCCTATAACGAAGGAGCAACACACGTTCATATCAGATCCGCCGTCCTCCTTCTATAAGAAATCAAAATAACCGCGCGCGCCAAAAAGGCGCACGCGGTTATTTTTTGAGGGTTCAAAGTGAACGACTTAGTCATATGAGGTCTTTACTGTAAAGGGGGCATTCCAGGTTGACCTTGTGCTGGTGCAAATGCGTTGAGCAACTCGGTCATATCTTGTAACGCCAGCTGAGGTACCTGATAGTAATGATGCTTGTTCTGGTAAATGGCTAATTCATACGCCATTTCAATACAGTTCGGAACCGAATCAGCTAGTACTCTGCGGACAACAGGATTACACACTTCACAAGCAACCATTGTTTTCATGGAGGCTCCAGCTTTTGCGGAACCTAATAAGAAACCGGATATAATTTCATCCGTAATTTCAGAAGCATTCATCATAGGCTTTTTGGGTTGACCCGCCTTCATACCATAGATGAAATCATTTCCTTCTTTCATTTTATAGCTTTGTGTAGGATGAGATGGATCATGACCGGATTTGAAACTCTCTACTGTAATGTTATATTCATCCAACGTAAAGCGATACTGCCGATCGAGAATATCTAACAACTCGGGATCCTTCACATGAGGTCGAAGTAAAATCGCCTGGTTGAGGGCTCCTATTGTGCTCGATAATACTTCATGAACATCAAAAAGTTCATGTCCTCCGTGGTTCATGGACGGGGGAACTGTGCCTGTGTGCATGTTCTGATGAGTCGTTCCGTTTTGGTTTGTAGTCATTGTTGTCCTCCCTAAATTATGGTGTTCGTTCATGAATAGTATGTACTTTAAGTATCTTTCTATCCCGTGGGATGTTTTGTATGAATAGCAGAACAGTTACTTTCATACAATGGACTACGAATTTGTATGGAAAGGTGTGCATAAAAGTGCAAATACACGTTGTTCAAAAAGGGCAAAGTCTATTTGAAATTGGAAAACAATATGGAATTGGATGGCAAGAAATTGCGGATGCAAATGAGTTGGAGAATGCTGGGAAATTGGCTGTTGGTCAAGCACTTGTCATCCCAATAACAGGGAGTTATTATTGGGTGCAACCTGGGGATACTCTATATGAGATCGCACGTCGAGAAAAGATGACCATATCGGAGCTGGCGAACATCAACAAAATTTCTCTATCTGCACCTCTGACGGTTGGTCAGCGATTATACATCCCTCCAACTCCTAAAACTCCGATTCAATCATTACTTTACGTCGAGCCAAGAACTCCGGTTTCCCAGGCGATGATTACCGAAACAGAAAGAAGAGTAGATGCATTAACGTATCTGGCCATGTTCAGTTATGAAGTGCAACGGGACGGTACACTAAAAGCCCCTTCAATTGCTAATTTACCTACAATTGCTGCGAACGCTGGCGCCTTAAATGCCATGGTGATTAGCAACTTGGAGGATTTCGCATTTAGTGCAGGTCTTGCTCGTGACATATTTATGAGCCGAGGAGTTCAAGATTTGTTGTTCACGAACATTTTGGAAGTGGCACAGCAAGTAGGATACAAAGACATTCACTTTGATTTTGAGTTATTGTACCCTGAGGATCGTCAACTATACAATGCATTCCTAAGAAGAGCTAGAGACCGATTTCATCCAGCCGGCCTCACACTCTCCACCGCACTTGCACCTAAAGTAAGTGATGTTACCACAGGAATTTACGGCGCACATGACTATAAAGCTCATGGAGAGATTGTGGATTTCGTTTCTCTTATGACTTACGAGTGGGGTTATACTTATAGTGAGCCACAAGCCGTGAGTCCATTGCCGCAAGTGGAGAGAGTGGTGAAATATGCGGTTCAAGAAATTCCTAGAAACAAAATCTTTTTAGGTCAAAATTTGTACGGCTATGATTGGTCGAAACCTTACCCTACGCAAGGCGGTGAACCAGCTAGAGCACTGAGTCCAAAACAAGCTACAGAACTTGCAATACGGGAGAACGAAGCCATTTCATACGACTATGTTGCACAAGCACCATATTTCAACTATATCGATCAAAATAGTATTCAACACGAGGTTTGGTTTGAAGACGCTAGAAGCATCCAAGCTAAGTTTGACTTATTGAAAAAATATAGTTTGCGTGGCATTATGTACTGGAAATTGGGGTTAGCATTTCCTCAAAATTGGCTGCTCCTAGAGGATAATTTTAATATAGTGAAAAAATAGTTTTGACTTATCATACCCCCACAAAACAGAGGTGATTAGAACCTCTGTTTTTGTTTGCAGATTAAAATGTATTTTCAAAAATATTAATTCTAGCGTATACTAATTAAATACAACAAGTTAGATTCGGGATTAAGGGGGAAGAATATGTCGAAATTAAATGTAGAACATGTGGATGTACAAAGGCGTTCAAATGATTATGTGCATCAAGTTTATGAGCAAGTTAAACGAAGAAATGCAAATGAAACTGAATTTCTCCAGGCAACACGTGAAATATTCGATTCACTCCGTCCCGTATTCGCACAGCATCCTGAATATATTACGAGCGGAATTCTTGAAAGACTGACTGAACCGGAAAGAATTGTGACCTTTCGTGTCGCTTGGGAAGACGATGCTGGCAAAGTGCACGTAAACAGAGGGTATCGAGTTCAATTTAGCAGTGAGCTAGGACCTTATAAAGGTGGACTTCGTTTTCATCCTTCGGTGAACAGTAGCATTATGAAATTCCTTGCGTTTGAACAGATTTTTAAAAATGCATTGACTGGCCAACCGATCGGTGCAGGTAAAGGTGGCTCAGATTTTGATCCGAAGGGGAAGTCGGATCGTGAAATCATGCGTTTCTGTCAAAGTTTCATGACGGAATTGAGTCGTCATATTGGTCCGGACATAGATGTGCCTGCAGGTGATATAGGAGTTGGAAAACGTGAGATCGGCTATTTGTTTGGTCAATATAAGCGATTAAAAGGTGGATATGAAGCGGGAGTCTTAACTGGTAAAGATCCAAGCCATGGTGGAAGTCTTGGTCGAAAAGAAGCTACGGGTTATGGAACGGTTTACTTTGTTGAAGAAATGCTTAAGGAGTATGGCATGTCGTTTAATGACAAAACTGTAATTGTGTCAGGTTCAGGCAATGTGTCCATCTATGCGATGGAGAAAGCACAGCAGTTGGGTGCAAAAGTTATAGCATGCAGTGATTCTTCAGGCTATATTGTAGATGAAGAGGGCATTGACTTAGGGTGTGTAAAGCAATTGAAAGAAATTGAGAACAAGAGGATACAAGATTATTTGAAAATATATCCTGAGGCACGTTATTTTGAAGATTGCTCACGTGTCTGGACAGTTCCTTGTGACATTGCCCTTCCTTGTGCTACTCAAAATGAGCTCGATGAAGAAAGCGCTCATCTTCTGATTAAAAATGGCGTAACAGCTATTGGCGAAGGCGCCAATATGCCTTGTACAAACGAAGCACTTACAATATTCCAAGACCATGGGATTCTTTTTGCGCCAGCAAAAGCTGCTAATGCAGGAGGCGTAGCCGTTTCAGCGATGGAAATGTCCCAAAATAGCATGCGACTCAGATGGACTGCAGAAGAAGTAGATGAGCGTTTGAAAGTTGTCATGCGCTCGATCTACGAAAGTTGTATTGATGCTGCAGATCGCTTTGGCAAACCAGGAAATCTCATTATGGGTGCTAACGTAGCGGGATTTTTGAAAGTTGCAGACGCAATGGCATCACATGGGTTAAGTTAATAGTGGCCACTCAGCACATCCTTTAGGGTGTGCTTTTTTTGTTGAGTAAAATCAATAGTATTTAGGATTCGTCAATCGAATATTCCGTCTATTAAAAGAATCAGTAATTTCTCTTGCATTTACTAGCCAACATGTTATTATAAATATACTTTAGAATGTATAAAGATACACTACTTGTGAGAGGAGTTTTTATAATGACAAAGAAAAAAGTGGTATTGGCATATTCAGGAGGACTTGATACATCAGTTGCAGTTCAGTGGTTAACAGAACAGGGATATGCAGTCGTTGCATGTTGTTTAGATGTAGGAGAAGGAAAAGATCTAGATTTCATCCAACAGAAGGCACTCCAAGTGGGTGCTGTCGAAAGCTATGTCATAGATGCAAAAGCGGAATTTGCTAAAGATTATGCACTGCTAGCTCTTCAAGCTCGTACGCTGTATGAAGAAAAGTATCCTCTTATTTCTGCGTTATCTCGTCCACTTATTGCAAAAAAACTTGTCGAAGTGGCACATAAGGAAAATGCGGTTGCCGTAGCTCATGGTTGTACAGGTAAAGGAAACGACCAAGTTCGTTTTGAAGTAGGCATCAAAGCATTGGATCCGACATTAGAAGTGATCGCGCCTGTACGTGAGTGGAGCTGGTCGCGTGAAGAAGAAATTGCTTATGCCAAAGAGCACAACATTCCAGTTCCTATCGTGTTGGATAGTCCTTATTCAATTGACCAGAACCTATGGGGACGTAGTAATGAATGTGGGATTCTAGAAGATCCGTGGGCTGCACCACCTGAAGATGCATATGGACTCACTTCGTCTATTGAAAAAGCGCCTGATCAAGCAGATATTGTTGAAATTACGTTTAAACAAGGTGTTCCAGTGAGCTTAGATGGTAAGGCATTTGAGTTAGAAGCTCTCATCCTTCACTTGAACGAGCTTGCCGGTAAACATGGAGTTGGTCGTATTGACCACGTTGAAAACCGTCTCGTTGGCATAAAATCACGTGAAGTATATGAATGTCCAGGCGCTATGACGCTTATCAAAGCGCATAAGGAACTCGAAGATATTACTCTCGTAAAAGAGACAGCACACTTTAAACCCATTGTTTCTCAAAAGTTAAGTGAGCTCATTTATAACGGTCTTTGGTTCTCTCCACTACGAAGTGCCTTGGAAGCGTTCATTAAAGACTCACAACAAGTCGTCAACGGAACAGTGCGTGTGAAACTATTTAAAGGGCATGCCATTGTAGAGGGCCGTAAATCGGATAACTCTCTTTATGATGAAAAACTTGCAACGTATACATCTGATGACGAGTTCGACCAAGCGGCAGCAGTAGGATTCATCAAACTCTGGGGACTCCCAACAGAAGTCCATGCAGCTGTGAACAAGCAACTCGTTAAGACTAGAGCATAATAGAAAGGACCTTTCAGACTGTAGCCAAACTCCAGTAAACATGGGGATTGCCTACAGTCTTTTTCTTTTATAATAGAATTAACTATGAAAAGTTGATTTTCTCTGCGAACGGAGATCAACGGCTCTTGACCAGTTGCAGATTTATACGAACAAAAATCAAAGGGGTTGGAAATCATTTCGATTTCCAACCCTTTTGTCTACAGTCTGAGGACCTTCTTTCAGCGGAAGGTCCTTTTCTGTTTAACGAAGCAAATGTTCAATTGAATGGAATTGAGGTTCTCCTTTTTCATATGTCGCAATGAAGCGGAATCCGATATGTGAAGCAAGTTGCAAGCTCTTTCGAATGTCGAACCCAACATCGGTCGGCCTGTGCGCATCGGAACCGATTGTTAAGATTTCACCACCACAGGCTTTGTATAGTTCAAGGATATCCGTGCTTGGCATAGCAGTGGATAGCCTATAGCGTACACCAGACGTATTAATCTCTATCCCTTTCCCTCGAGGAATAATTTCAGAAAAGATTTCTCTCAAGCACTCATGAAAATCCTGTTCAGGTGCTTTTTTTGCGTATCGTTTTATGAGATCCACATGGCCCAGAACACTGTAGGCATCAAACTTACGAATGCATTGAAGCAACTCATGATAGTAGGCGTCATATGAATCGTCAATCGTTCGATTCTCAAAAATAGCTCCAAAGTGTAAATCTTGTTGTTCAACAGTATGAAGCGAACAAATAACAAAGTCGAACTCCTCTTCTTGAATTAGGTTTGTGTACTTATCGAGTATATGAGGCTGAACTCCAATTTCCACACCGCGCTTCACTTGAATCTCACTTCCGTAAAGGTATTGTAATTGTGCAATTGCCTCTTTGTAAGTTTCTTGATTAAAATCGAAGATAAAATTTTTATCGGGATACTCATAGTCGACATGATCTGTGAAACAAATTTCAGTAAGTCCTTTTTGAATGGCAGAGCGCACCATTTCCTTGGGTTGTGCTTCGCAATCCGCTGAAAATGATGTGTGCATATGATAATCGAACATCACTATCAAACTCCTTTTGGTTGACATTTCTTAATTGTCTATTTATAGTACTAGATAACTTCATCATAGTAAAGCGATAAAGCAAAGGGGTGCTAGTTTGAGAAATATATTTCAATCAGCAGAGGAAGAGTTTGAAATCCGAGAAGTCTTTAGAAACTCCTTTTCAGGAAGAGGATATCGGGAAGTCAATTTGCCAGTACTCGAGAGATATGAAACCTATGAATCACTCCAAACCATTCAAAATCGTAAAAGTCTTCTAAAGCTAATCGATCATACCGGAGACATTCTTGTATTAAGACCCGATGTGACCATACCCCTTATGCGTGAGATTGCAACTACGTATGAAAATTTAAGCGAAGAGGTTCGTTGTTGGTATGTGCAATCTGTTTTCCGGCAATCAGATGACCTCACCATTCCAACTGAGCGCAGGCAAGCGGGAATTGAATTATTCAGCAACCAATCAGCAGAAAATGATGCAGAAGTGATAGGACTCGCTTGTCTTGCACTTACAGAATTAGGACTCCATGATTTTAAGATTGAACTTGGGCATGCTGGAATTTTACATGAACTGAATCGGATTCTTCAATTGACGACAGATGAACAACTTCAAGTGAAATCTTATATTCAAATGAAGAATAGGAGTGAGCTTGCCAGTTTTCTGCAACAACATAACATTAAAAATCAAACGAAGGATTTACTGCTAGAAACCATCTTCTCATACGGTGAAGCAACTTCTGTTTTTAACCGTTTTCGTGAACATCCTCTGAACAACCAACTTTCTACTATTATTCAACATATTGAAGCGGTATATGAACTTGTTGTGGCATCCGGTTATGGAAATCACGTAACAGTAGATCTCGGGATGGTCAATGAAATGGACTATTATTCAGGAATTCAGTTCCAAGGATTTAGCAGTACAATCGGCAAACCCCTACTGATGGGAGGTCGTTATGACGAGGTGAGTCAGAACTTTAAAGCGCAGTTACCAGCGGTCGGTTTTGCATGTGACGTGGAAGCAATTTTTACCGTTAAAACAACAGAGCCAAGACGGATTGAATGAAGGGAGTGAAACGCGGTGGTGCCAATGAAAATAGCAGTTGCGAAAGGAAGGATTGCAGAAAAAGCGAGAGAGTTTTTAACTGGAGGGGGTATTGTATTTCCAGACACCTTATTAGATGAAAGAAAATTAGTCATTACGAGTAAAGACGAAGACTATCAATTGCTTTTTGTGAAAGCATCGGATGTACCGACGTATGTTGAAAAAGGAGCAGCCGACATTGGAATTGTTGGAAAGGACACGATTATGGAAGACGGTAGGGATGTCTATGAGTTACAAGATTTAGAATTCGGGAACTGTCAGCTAGTTGTTGCTGGTTTTCCTAATAGTTTCCCAGCAGACACGAAATCGCTGACTGTTGCAACCAAGTATCCCTCGATCGCAAAAGCCTATTTCGATAAAGCCGGTATTCGCACAGAAATTAGCCGATTGAGCGGCTCGATTGAACTTGCACCGATTGTTGGGCTTTCAGAGGTCATCGTGGATATCGTCGAAACAGGCTCCACACTTCGGGATAATGGATTGGTGATTTTACGGGAAATCGCTAAAGTGAGTACACGTGTCATCGTAAACAAAGCGAGTTATGCAACGAAAACAACTGAAGTAAAGCGCTGTATGGAGTTGTTGGAGAAAGGAGTTGAAGGGCGTCGTGCAAATACTCACAACACGTGAACAGATAAAACAACGGATCGCACGACAGAAGACTACTTTGACTATTGAGCAAGAGGTTAGGAACATTATTGACCGGGTTAAACGGTTCAAAGATGCTGAACTACTAATGTTAACGAAACGTTTTGATGGCGTCACTTTACAAGCTCTTCGAGTTTCTGAACAAGAAATCAAGGAAGCCTATAACGAGGTTTCAATATCATTACTTCAGGCATTAAAAGACGCCAGAGGACGTATTCAATGTTTTCACGAACAGCAAAAGGAAGAAAGTTGGCGGATTGAACCGGAAGCGGGTGTCTATCTTGGTCAGCAAGTACGTCCCCTCGCATCTGCAGGTATTTACATTCCTGGTGGCAAAGCATCTTATCCTTCTACCGTGTTGATGAACGCAATCCCAGCAAAAATAGCAGGTGTGAAGCGGCTTGTCCTCACAACACCGCCACAAGCCAACGGATCCGTTAATGCTGCAGTTCTTGTTGCCGCGGACCTATGTGGAGTCGACGAGATTTACAAAGTCGGGGGTGCACAAGCGATCGCCGCTTTAGCATACGGTACCGAATCGATTCAACCTGTACTCAAAATCACAGGTCCTGGAAATGCATATGTGGCGTGTGCTAAGAAACTCGTGTTTGGTGATGTCTCAATTGATATGATTGCGGGTCCAAGTGAAGTGTGCATTTGGGCAGACGAACAATCCGATTTATCGTTTGTAGCTGCAGATTTACTTGCTCAGGCTGAGCACGATGAAGACGCATCGGCTTGTTGTCTGGTGCCATCTTTAAAGTATGCTGAATCGCTTTCTATAGAAGTTTCGAGACAATTGGAGCGTATGGATCGAAAAGAAATTGCGAAAAAGTCCATCCAATCAAATGGCTGGATTGCGGTTGTGGAATCTGAAGAAGAAGCAATTGAAATGATTAATGACCTTGCACCCGAGCATTTAGAAATCATGACAATAAACCCTGAAAAAAGACTTGATGACATCGAGCATGCTGGCGCCATTTTCCTCGGGGCGTATTCGCCGGAAGCACTTGGCGATTATATGGCAGGACCGAACCATACGCTACCGACGAGTGGCACTGCAAAGTTTTCATCGCCGCTAGGAGTTTATGATTTCATGAAAAAGACGAGTATTATCCGCTATAAGAAGGAAGCGCTTGAACAAGTCTCTGATGCAATTATCGAACTTGCAAAAACCGAGCAACTTAATGGCCATGCAACAGCCATTCAAGTTCGGATACAGGAGGAATCAGAATGAGGACTTCGACAATTGAACGGAAAACCGCTGAAACAGACATCAGAATGAAGTTAGCGTTAGATGGGGCAGGAAAGAGTGACATCGATACAGGAGTTGGGTTTCTCGATCACATGCTCGTTCTTGCGACTATGCACGGTGGCCTAGATTTACAAATTACGTGTAAGGGGGATCTAGAAACGGACCAACACCATAGTGTGGAGGATGTGGGAATTGCTCTAGGAACAGCATTTAAAGAAGCACTTGGGACCAAAGAGAGCATTGAACGCTATGCATCTGAAACAGTTCCCATGGATGAATCTTTAGCTACAGTATCTCTAGATATTAGCGGACGTTCGTTTCTTGTTTACAATGTGCCAGGCTTAAAAGAAAAGATAGGTGTGTTCGATACTGAACTCGCTGAAGAGTTCTTTCTTGCATTTACCCGCCATGCAGGTGTGACGTTACATATCAATTTACAGTATGGGAAAAACAGTCATCATATTTTAGAATCCATCTTCAAAGGATTCGGTCGCGCGATCCGTATTGCAGTTGCAAAAAATGACCGACAAGGAATTCCTTCGACAAAAGGTAGTTTGTAACGAATAGATGAAAGGAGTGAGAGGTAATGATTTTATTTCCAGCCATTGATATTCAAAATGGGAAATGTGTTCGGTTAGTGCAAGGGGATTTCAATAAGGAGACGGTCTATCATGATTCCCCGCTTGAAATTGGTAAGCAGTGGCAAACGCAAGGTGCAACATGGCTCCACGTCGTGGATCTAGATGGAGCGAAAACAGGTAAATCCATCAACCGTGATGCAATTATTGAGCTTGTAAACTCCTTACAACTACCAGTCCAAGTCGGTGGTGGGATTCGATCCATTGAAGCCATTGAAGATTATTTAACAAATGGTGTTGAACGTGTCATTCTTGGGACTTCTGCTATTAATAATCCTTCCATGCTGAAACAAGCGATTACTAGATTTGGTAAACAAATCGCTGTTTCAATTGATGCTAAAAATGGTATTCCGACAATCGCCGGATGGACAGAAGACGCAACGACGGATGTCTCTTCATTAGTTAAAAAATTAGAGCAAGTGGGCGTACAAACTGTTATCTATACAGACATCGCGAAAGATGGGATGCTCGCTGGACCTAATTTTGAAGAACTTCAAAAATTACAAAAAGAAACGAAAATGGATATCATCGCCTCAGGTGGAGTTACAACTGTAGGAGATATTGAGAAACTTCAGCAAGAATCCCTATATGGAGCCATTGTCGGAAAAGCAATCTATGAAAACGAAACTCGATTCCAAAAAATGATGGAGGTCCTATAATGACGGAACGAAAAATAATTGCATGCCTAGATATTGATAATCGACGTGTTGTGAAAGGAAAGAAGTTTCAAGATGTAAAAGAACTTGCAGATCCAATAGAGCTTGCGAAGAAGTATGAAGCAGAAGGTGCGGATGAATTAGTATTTTACGATATCTCTGCATCTGTTCAACAACGCGGCATGTTTTTAGACTTGATTCGCCAAATTGGTGAAAGCATTGAAATTCCATTCATCGTTGGCGGTGGGATTCAAACCCTTTCGGATGTGGAACTGGCAATTGAAGCAGGAGCGGACAAAGTATCTATTAACAGTGGAGCGTTGAAGAATCCTGATTTACTTCGTGAAGCATCTGACCGTTATGGTTCCAGCCGCATCATGTTGTCCATGGACGTCAGTCAATCCGAATCTGGTCAATGGACCGTTTTTGCTAAAGCAGGTATGGAAGATACGGGAATAGATGCAATCGAATGGGCGAAAAAAGGAGCTCAGCTGGGTGCTGGAGAGATTGTACTAAACTGCATCGATGAAGACGGGATGAGAACTGGCTATAACCTTGAACTTACTAAGCTTGTTGCAGATTCTGTATTGATCCCAGTGGTTGCAAGCGGGGGAGCTGGCAGTGCTGATCACATCCGTGATGTGTTTGAACAAACTCAGGCACAATCAGCATTAGTTGCATCCATCTTGCACTTTGATATCGTATCGCTATCTGATTTGAAAGAAGAGGCGAGGAGTGTTTCGAGTGAACGGTAAAAATATCACTTATGACAGTGAAGGCTTAGTTCCCGCTATCATTCAAGACGCTCAGACTGGCGCAGTCCTGATGCTTGGCTATATGAATGAAGAATCTCTTCAAAAGACGATGGATTCGGGGGAAACCTGGTTTTATAGTCGGTCACGAAAAGAGCTATGGAACAAAGGAGCAACATCTGGCAATCGACAATTTGTGAAACAGCTGGATTTCGATTGCGATCAAGATACGATTTTAGTCCAAGTTGAGGCACAGGGGCCCGCTTGTCATTTAGGAACTGACTCGTGTTTTTCTAGAGAAGATTCTGAGGACATCCGAAACAGAAGAACCATCATTCAACAAGTTGCGAAGCAAATACAGAATAGAAAAAGCAACCCTAAAGAAGGTGCGTATACAACCTATCTCTTCCGCGAAGGAATCGATAAAATCTTGAAAAAAGTAGGAGAGGAAACAACAGAAGTAGTTATTGGAGCTAAGAACAATGACTTGAACGAAACGGCGAACGAACTTGCGGATTTGACCTATCACATTCTTGTGTTAATGGAAGAATTAGGACTATCAATTGAAGATGTAAAATCTGTTTTGAAGTCTCGACGAATGGAGGAGGAGGGGAGTCAGTGAATGAGCTATGGAGCGACATGGTCCGAAGAACTGAGCCTTATACACCAGGAGAACAAGCGAATGGAGAAGGTTGGATTAAGTTGAACACCAATGAAAATCCTTACCGGCCAAGTCCAATGGTGTTTGAAGCATTGCAACATGCACTCACATCGGATCTGCGTAAATATCCGGAGTCAGATCCAGAAAAGCTTCGAGTCGCTCTTGCTGACTTGCATGACGTGTCTGCGGATCAGGTTTTCATTGGAAATGGATCGGATGAAGTACTGGCTTTCACGTTCATGGCGTTCTTTACGCCTGGCAAAATGATTAGATTCCCTACGATCACGTATTCATTTTATCCAACATACGCAGCACTGTTTGATATTCCATATGAACCTATTCCTCTAAAGGAAGATTTTAGTTTGAATGCAGAAGCTTTTTACAAGTCAGAAGGGGGAATAATCTTTCCGAATCCGAATGCACCTACAGGGATTGCATTATCGCTCGAAGCGCTTGAAAAGATTGTTAGAGAAAATCAGGGACGGACCGTGATTATAGATGAAGCTTATATCGATTTTGGCGGAAAAACAGCGATTCCTTTAATCGAGCGTTTCGACAACTTGCTGATAACCCGTACAATGTCAAAATCCCGTTCGTTAGCAGGACTTCGAATCGGGTATGCAATTGGTTCCACAACGATGATTGATGCACTGAATCGCATTAAAAACTCGTTCAATTCCTACACGATTGATCAGTTAGCGTTAGCAGCTGGTTTTGCTTCTGTTAAGGATTCGGACTATTTTCACACGACCGTTCAGGCAATAATTCGTACACGTGAACAATCGAGAAAAGTGTTCGAATCTGTCGGGTTCAAAGTATTGCCTTCTACTGCGAATTTCTTATTTGTCCATCATCCAGGTATTCCTGCTAAACAACTCCATAAAAGCTTAAAAGATAAACAAATCCTTGTCCGTCATTTTTCCAAGCCAGAGACAGAAGAATGGCTCCGTGTAACAATAGGTTCGGATGATGAAATGGGAAAGTTCTTTCAACAGTTGTTTGACTTTGTAAGTGCGTGGACTGATTGAAATTGACACATTGCCGTCTGAAATAGTTCTCCCGAGACTCCTTTTGTTTGGTATAGTGGAGACAGATAGAGAATGGGGGAATTAGGATGACAGAACAATTACCAAATTGTCCACAATGTGGATCACCATATACGTATGAAGATGGATTACAGTTAGTATGTCCAGAGTGTGCGTATGAGTGGACTGCGGGAGAAGAACTACTTCAAACAGAACAATTGGATGTCAAAGATGCGAATGGAAATCCACTTCAAGATGGAGATACCGTAACCGTCATCAAAGACTTGAAAGTAAAAGGTAGTTCATCTGTTTTGAAAATAGGCACGAAAGTAAAAGGAATTCGTCTTGTAGACGGAGACCATAACATTGACTGTAAAATTACAGGATTCGGCGCGATGAAACTCAAGTCTGAATTTGTGAAGAAGGGTTAAGGGATGATGAAACTATTTAACTCTAAAACAGTAGATATCATTTTTGCAGTCTTACTCGGCTACTTTGCGTGGAATCGATACGCAGATGGTCATACAGGCGTCGCTATTTTGCTAGCAGTCGTTGCATTGCTAAATATTGTGGCATTCGTTGCGAAGCTAAATATCGAAAAGAAAGTGAACCAAAATAAGTGACTAACAGCGACTCTACTGTAGAGCGCTGTTTTTTTCTTTATATGTTGACCTAATACCCTTCATATTCAACTTACATAGCTCCAATATCTTACATAGCTGTTGTGTCTTATTAAACAATCCTGTACAATGGACGGATGAAATGTATTATCTGAAATGAGGATGTCTAATGAAAAAATTAATATATGGTCTTACATTTGAACAACTTACGGATTGGCTAATAGAAAATGGGCAGAAGAAATATCGTGCCGTACAGGTTTGGGATTGGTTGTATAAAAAGCGAGTTACCCAATTTTCCGATATGAAGAACCTCAATAGTGACTGTTTGGAATTGTTGGAAGAGAACTTTGTGATTCAATCTTTGGAACAGACAGTGAAACAAGAGTCAGAAGATGGTACCATCAAGTTCCTTTTCAAAATGCGTGATGGGAATTTGATTGAAACCGTTTTGATGAAGTTTCCATATGGACATTCAGTCTGTGTGACCACTCAAGTTGGCTGTAATATCGGATGCAGTTTCTGTGCAAGTGGATTATTGAAAAAGAACCGTGATTTGGAATCTGGAGAGATTGTGGAACAAATTATGAATGTGCAACATCATTTGGATACGAAAGGTAATGACGACCGCGTAAGTCATATTGTAGTGATGGGAATTGGAGAACCGTTTGATAACTATGAGAACTTAATGAATTTCTTACGAGTTGTCAATGACCAAAAAGGTTTGGTGATCGGTGCACGTCACATTACCGTGTCAACGAGTGGGCTGACTCCGAAAATCCGTGATTTTGCAAACGAAAACATCCAAGTTAACTTGGCAGTATCGTTGCACGCTCCAAATAACGAGCTTCGTACACGCATTATGAAGATAAATCGAGCGTATCCAATTGAAAAATTGATGGATGCTATTGATTACTACTTAGAAACAACAAATCGTCGAATTACTTTTGAATATATTTTGTTGAATGATGTTAACGATCATGTCGCTGAAGCAGAACAACTTGCGAAGTTGCTGTACAACAAACGTCACTTGTCATACGTTAACTTGATTCCTTATAATCCTGTAGATGAGCACGATCAGTATACAAGGAGTGAGCCTGCTAATATTAAGAAGTTCTATGAGACGCTTAGGAAGCGGGGGATTGTTTGCGGCGTGCGCATGGAACAAGGTACCGATATTGATGCGGCTTGTGGACAGTTACGTAGTAAACAAATTAAGAAAGAAAAAGCAATCTGATTACTTATTCTACACCTAAAAAGCAGAACGGGAAAACATATTCCCACTCTGCTTTTTTGTTATTTTATTTATTCTTCCCTATTAGGATTACAATGAATTGAACTATTAAGCCTACACCAAGGCTGAAGGAGGAAAAGATATAGACTGAAAGCATGCCAATTGATTGACCAAGTTCTCCTTCAATTGTAAGTATACTGCGAAAAAATTCCTCAAAACTAATAATCATTCCAATCATAAAGAACCAAAACGCGATGCGCAATTTATAATGCAAAAGCAATAATGCAATAAGGCCAACTGTCAAACCGAATATTGAGAAAGCCAAATAGTTTTTCCATCCCAATTCCACTCCGCTAATTGTGCGGACCCCAACGATCATGAGTACTAGCGTGGTTAAGCCAGTAAATAAACCAATTTTTCCTAAGTGACGTTCCATCTAAAGCACCTGCTTTCCATTCACCATCATACCGAAAATAGCATGTCTCTGCACAAAAAATGCGCACAACCTCGTGAACGAATGAGGTTGTGCGCATTTAAATAATTTTTATTTGTTTGCAATAACGACAAGTTTCCCTTTGTCGAGTTCGCTCTCTGCAGCAGCTGCGTCTTCTTCAGTAAGACCAGCACCGTGCATCTTGCTGCGAAGTTCATCTCCACGAGAGGTGAACATATTTTTCATCGAATCGAGAAAGCCTTGTTCTTTCATACCAGCTTTTTCGGTATCCAATGCGTCTGTAATATGATCTCCACGTTTCTTGTCATGTGCGAAAACATAAATTTCGTCATTAGTGTAACCTTTCGCTTCAAGTTCATCTACTTTTGCCTTAGCTTGTACAGCGTTTTCTACATAAAATTTTTCAACCATTTGTGAATCCCTCCAATTAGTAATTGCGTCTACAGAGTAATAATTGTTTCATTGTCGCTCTAGTGTTTGTATACCATCTTTCATGGAAAGTTAAACAACCATTTGTAAATCCGTGATGGAAACACTTAATAGAGAACGAATGAGGAGAGATGAATTAAAGGTATAGATCGCCTCGTAGACGTCTGAAAGACTTTAAGAAAAAGGTGGGATCCACACTAACATGGAACGACCGGACGCCTTGATTTGTATGAAGATAAAACAAGCAAGTTCCATCTGAGAAAGGTCGATAGGAACAATCATGCACAGCATGGATCGGATAGGAACTATGCTGAGAGACAATTTTATTTTCATGTAACGATAGTGTGCAAATTGCTGTAGTTACCGTCTGCTCAATCCAACCTACTGTCTTGTGTGGCACTTTATAGGACAAGGTAGCAATTGCTTCTGAGTCCAAAAAACCCCTCCTAAAACGTCTTATTTCGTATAGTCTTTCACTGTTTTTAGTAAATCATGTACATAATCTTCATCGACATAATTAAATTCACTGACCAGTTTACCGTCTTTTGCGATTAGGTAGAAATTTGTTCCATGGATGACCTGATCAGATGTTTCAGGTTTTTGAATAATGGTTTGGAAATTCTCTCTCGCAAAGGTAGTGATTTGTTGAGCGGAATAGCCCGTAAGAAAATGCCAATTGCTTTCATCATCTGTGTACTGAGAGGCATATGCTTTTAATATTTCTGGAGTATCAACTTCTGGATCAACTGTGAATGAAACGAATTGTACATCTAAGTTATGTTTCTTGAATTCTTTTTGCAATGTTGCCATTTCAGATGTCATTGGAGGACAAACTGTTTCACAACTTGTAAATATGAAATCCGCGATCCAAACTGTATCTTTCAATTGGTTAAATCCGAACGATTCACCTTGCTGATCGACAAAGGTAAATGATGAGATTTCTCTTCCCGGAGTTTTAGGGGAAGAACAAGCAGATAGTAAAACAATAACCACAATCATAATAGGGACGAATCGGGTTGCATTCATGTTGCCTCCTCCTCTGTAAACAAAGGTAGATCAATCGTAACAGTCGTACCTGTCGAAGGGTCACTATCCATATTGAATGTACCGTGATGCAGACGAATGATTTCTTTGACAATAGACAGCCCAAGTCCAGTACCACCTGTGGTCCGTGTTCTTGCTTTGTCAGTGCGGAAGAAGCGTTCTCCCATCCGACTTAAGTCTTCTTTTGAAATCGTTAATCCTTCGTTTTGGACTTCATATCGAATGTTTTTTCCATGTTCATGTAATCCAATCTGGATCATTCCACCGTCGGATACATACTTCACCGCATTATCGATTGTATTATAGAAAACTTGTTGAATTCGATCGGGATCACCAAGGATGATCAAGTCTTCTTCTACCTCAAGTTTAAGTTGAATAGATCGAGCAGCTAAATGGATTCGGAACAATTCCACAGTATCGACTAAAACTTGAGCAACGACGATTGGCTGGGCTTCGACAGTGAATAGACCTTCTTGAAGGTGGTTTAGATCTGTTAAATCATTGATCAATTTACTAAGTCGTGCTGTTTCTTTTTCAATGGTGTTCAAGTAATTCTCTGAATCCTGATTTGGACTTCCGGACTCGGTGATTTGTTTTAAAGCATGCGTATACCCACTAATGTAGGTGAGTGGTGTTCGCATTTCGTGTGCAAGGTTGCTTGTGAATTCCCGTTTACGTTCTTCTTGTGCTTCGAGCGACGAACTCATTGTATTGAAAGCGCGTGCCAACTGTCCGATTTCATCCGAACGCTCGGTTTCTACTCTGCCTGAATAGTCACCATGAGAAATGTTGGCGGCCAGTCCTTCTAATTTCCGTAAGGGACTGAAAAGGGAACTCCACACACGATTGATGAGTAAGAAAAGAATTAAGAAAAAGCCTGAACCTGCGGCTATCAGTAAAGGAATACTTTCTTTGAACACATCTTGGATTGCAGCTAACGGTACGTAGATGTAAATAAAGCCAATCAACGAATCTTTTCCTCGAATTGGGAAGATTGCCCCGAGAATTTCACGATTGAATTCTTCCACATATCCTTTTTTAACAACGTATGAACCTTTTTCAAGTAATTTCCGGTCTGAACTGTCCACTAAATTTTCGTAGTTAACTTGGTAAGGAAAGTAAGAAGATAAGTCGTCCAACTGATCCACGACAACGATTTCGTATTCAGATACGATGTTATACCATTGGATCTTTTCGATAATATCATCGCTCAGTTCCCCGAAATGATAGTGGGCAGCTGTTCGTTTACCTTGATAGACGATCGACTCTTCAATGCTTTCCAAATACAATTTTGAATAGAGAAAATGAATAAAGAAAAAAGAAAACAAAATCGTAAATGCAAGGCTTAAGAAAAATAACGATAAGATTTTTTTACTTAATGTCAGTTTCATTGCCTTAGACCTCGAACTTGTAGCCGATTCCCCAGACAGTCTCTATCTTTTGTCCTTCTTCCCCTAATTTC
This sequence comes from Sporosarcina sp. D27, assembly GCF_000586555.1. GTDB lineage: Bacteria > Bacillota > Bacilli > Bacillales_A > Planococcaceae > Sporosarcina. The sequence continues at coordinate 108,427 of NZ_AZUC01000063.1, read as the reverse complement.
AACCTCAAGGTCTTAATATGTGTGTCGACGGTACGCACGCTACTGTCGTGATCGTCTCCCCAAACAATTTGGAGAAGCTCATCCCGTGAGTAAACGCGTCCAGCATTTTTCGCGAGGACGTAAAGAATTCCAAATTCCTTAAGTGTAAGTGATAATGCCTTACCATTTAACGTTGCACGGTGTGCCTCTTTATCAATCTCAAGTGGACCAAATGACAGTGCGCTGTGGAGCTCTTTACGTTGATAGGATCTACGTAAGACTGAAGCAACTCTTGCAAGTAATTCACCAGGTAAAAAGGGTTTCACAATATAATCATCACCATGCTTGAGACCTTTGATTTTATCCCATTCTTCTCCTTTAGCCGACAAGAAGATAATCGGAAGATCGATTGTTCGTTTCACTTCTTGAGCGAAGAGGAAGCCATCCATATAAGGCATCATGACATCTGCTAAACAAAGGTCTACACGAACTTCGTGCAGCAGAGAAAGAGCATGTACTCCATCTGTTGCTTCTACTACGTGATACCCTTCAGTTTCTAAAAAAGTACGGATTAGTTTTCTCATTTCTGCTTCATCATCGATTACCATAATTGTATACGAAATCATCTGGTTTCCTCATTTCATCTATCAATAATCTACTCATTTTCTCAAAAAACGGTGAACATTCCATGAAGTTTAAAGACTTCATAGTTACTTCGAATTTAATTAGTACAATGATGCTCATAAGCTAATGATACTTGAAAGCAGACAAACCGTTAAGCAAAAAGGAGCGAGTTTCTATTGAAAAAAAGACATTTGGCAATTAGTACAGCACTTATCGCAGTGTTAGCAACAGGATGCGGGCAAAATGATACGGATGTAAATGCAAGTGAAGACGAAGAAGTTGTGGTTGAACCGATCACGGTAGAACTAACTGTTCCTGAGACAGGGGAAGCCGGGCAAGCGATTCAATTGGCAGCTGCGGTCACTCAAGGTGATGAAAAGGTAAAGGATGCAAGTGAAGTTGAATATGAAATTTGGGAAGATGGAAAGAAAGAAGATAGTTGGAAGATCAAATCCAATCAAAAAACGGATGGTCTTTACGAAGCAGAAGCTAAATTTGAACACGATGGCTTGTACCATGTTCAAGTCCACGTAACAGCGCGAGATATGCACACGATGCCAATGAAAGAGATTACAATTGGTACAGGGGCAGTAGAAGGTGAAGCAGGTACTGAAGCTGAAGGCGAAGAAAGTCATGAGCATCATCATGGAACAGAAGGTTTTTCTATGCACTTCATGGAACCCGAAGCTGTGAAGGTGAATGAATCTGCAATGATGAGTGTCCACTTACAGCAAGATGAAAAGCCACTTGAAAAAGCACGTGTACGACTTGAAGTTGTTATAAATGATAAAACGGATGAAGCACAATGGGTGAAGTTAACGGAAGAGAAGGCTGGAGAATACGCAGGGGACGTGACATTTGAAACTGCTGGAACAGCAAGTGTTACTGTTCATGTTGAAAATGAGGAAGGATTGCACGAGCATGAAACTCATGAGATAACTATTTCAAAATAATAGACTGTTCGATTCGAAATTTCATTGCGAACCATATATAATGAAGAAAATAGTTGAAATGGGGAATTTATAATGGATTATCCAAAAAAGACATGCTCAGTGGAACGACTTGTTACTGTACCAGCAGATGTGGAAAAAGTGTTGGAAGGTAAAAAGACTTCAACTCGTAGAAACGGTGTTTACGCATACCCTGGTGAGATTATGGAATTAGATGGTAAGGGATTCAAAGTGGATTCACTTTATCAACAAACACTTGGTGAAGTAACAGAAGAACACGCTCACCAAGAAGGCTTTGAGAATTTAGACGCTTACAAGCAATCGATTCTTGATATGCATGAAGGTATGAAATGGATTCCTACTATGAAAGTATGGGTACATGAGTTTTCTCCCGTAAAGAATTGATGGATTTGATATGGGCTTCTTATATACAGCCATCGTCTACATCCATGTGTTATCAGCAGTAGTCTCAGTTGGACCGCTATTTCTGCTATTCCCGATTATTTCACGCGTCCGCAAAGCGGTTTTGAGTGAGGAAGCAATTCTTCTTTCCTTATTCAAATGGACAATTCGCTTTGTGATGCATTCGGGACATGTTCTTGTAGTTTCTGGAGTGATTCTGATCTTGATTGGGCCATGGCCATGGTATACCTCATGGGTGATTGTCACGTTAGGCATTATGATGTTATCGATTGTATTTCTGGCTAGCGGTTTTTCCGTTGTCTTGGACCGCTTTCCTAAAGAACCGGAAAATCGTGAAGAACTGTTAAAGAAGTTAATGAACACGTCGTGGCGGTATATAGGATTACTTCTAATTATGCTTTACCTGATGGTCGCCAAACCATCATTTTGGTGAAGATGAAAACAAATGCATTCTAATCCAATCACTTTAGGATTTAACCTTAAAAACAAAGTAAACGTTGAAAATATAAAAGCGAGCACATCATTCGAGAGAAACGAATGATGTGCTCGCTTTTTCGTTCCATGTAAAATTGGTCCTATACTATTAGTTAGGAAAGTTTTCTAATAATTTCCAATCCATAAACCTTACAATCGAGACAGTATAGAGTAATCCAGTTTCTTGTTCTGAAAAAATGCTTCAGGGTCAATGGTGATTTGAAAAGAGCCAATGGGAAATAAGAGAAGGAAAACCCATGGCCATTAGCTTTTTTGTTTGGAAAGTGAAAGTTTTGTTGAGGTATGATAACTTCTGATAATAATTAATGAATTCTGGTAATTTGTTGAAAGTTTGGTACAATTTAATTGATAAGTTGAATTACTAAGTTCCCCAAACTGTCTATAAAGACTGTTGCTTTACGCTCCAAGCAACAGAGCATATTTTATAAAATAGCTTCTTCTTCAAACGGGCCATTATCTAGCATGCAAATTGTTGCTATACGCTCCAGACGGAACGCTTTCCGAGGGGCGTGGCTTGAGCCTCCTCGGTCGCAAAAACCGCGCCCTGCGGGGTCTCAAGACGAGTGCAAAGATATGGACTCAACGCTTTGCTTTTGTTCGCAAAAGCCGTTCTTCGTTACGACTTTCGTTGTTCCCTTCGGAGTCGTCCGTCTTCCGCTCCAAGCAATGACGAATACTAAAAATAAAGCGTCCGTTCATCAACCGGGCCATTTAATTATGGACGTTGGATTTAGGGAGGAGGGATATAATGCCGACTTGCCAGAATTGTAATAAAGAGTGGAATTGGAAACAAACAATAAAAAAAACGACAACGTTGGACCCTGCAATGACTTGTCCTAGCTGCGGAGAAAAGCAATATCAAACACAGAAATCTAAAAAGAGGATCAGCTTTCTAACTGTAATTATTTTAGTGCCACTACTGATCCAAATCTTCTTTGATATACCAGTAATTATCCTATTTAGCTTACTTCCTGTTTTCGCTGCTATCGTTTTTCTTTTATATCCATTTTTTGTGGAATTGAGTAGTAAGGAGAGGTACATAGGCGAACAGTGAAGTGTTTGGACAAGAATAGGGGGATTTTGTCGCATAGCTTTGTACCAGAATCGGGGCGCTATTGCTGCACAAATAATCGCGCCAATATCGCAAACGGGCCATTTTTTAGATTCGAGTAACTAGAGATGAAAATGACGAGGTAGAATAAAAAATTGTTGAAGATTAACCTGAAAAAGTATTGATACAGGAGTTATTAAGAAATGAGGATTATGTAGTGAAAAAATTTCTTTGATAATTTTAATGCTTATTGGTGTTTTTATGATGTCCGTAACAATAGGTAGCTTGGGGGAGCAAGGTAACCGTGTTATGAATTTTCTAGGGAGAATCTTTTTTCTCGGTGGAACCTTTTATTCTCTATACTTAAGCTTTAGTGTAAAAAGTAGTAATAACTCCGAATGAAGTATAGTTTTCTTATTTCAATTCTATTTTTGTACCAAATATAATTAAGTAAGGATATTAGAAATAAACAAGTAACGAGGCATTAACGGAATAAAAGTTGTGCCAGAATCGGGCCATTTTGTTGCTTGAATTTCATTAGAAAAGAGGACATGAAATGCTTTTCATATATTCATTACTTGGATTCTTTACGGTTTTTTTCTCCATCTTTGCAGTTCGCGCGATCTCAGAGGAAAAGCATAATTTTATGATTTACACTGTTCTTGCATCGCTCTGCGGAGGGGGCACATTATTTTTAATTATGTCTGGATTAGTGGGGATGTAACCTTAACGGGGGCTTTAACGGTCCAAGATTTGTGCTTCAAACTGGCCATTTCGTATATAGAAACTTTTCCTTAATAGTAACGACTAATCTTTAAAAGGGGGAGACAAAATGAAAAAGACTCTAATATTAAGCCTATCACTTGTTATATTTATATTTGTTCTTAGCGGATGTAATGGAATCAAAAAGATTAGCGAAGTAAATGTCTTTGAAATGGAATCCTTTTCTGAAGTTAAAGAAGACTCATTAGTGACATTCAAAGAAAAAAATGAGATTAAGCAATTTAAAAAAGCTTTTAGTAGTGCTAAAAAGCAACCAGGTATTGTGGATATTGCAGACCCACAGTATAAAGTGATATTGGGTGAAAAATCATATTTTCTATGGTTAAGTCAAGAACACGGAACAATAATGAATGTTGAAGATACGAACACTATATATTCTTTAAAAGATAATTCCGTTGAAAAATTAAACAACTTTTTCAACTAACGGGCACAATTCTGGAATAGGAATTGCATCTTTTTTTCAGTAATAGGGTCAGGTTGAAAAGTGAGGAGGAAGTTTATTGGATAAGAAGTTAGGTTTGGTTTTAGGTTCCCTATTTATTCTAACAAGTGGTCTAATTTATACCATGGAACGTCTGATTGCATATGTTTATTTGTTTGCTCAAATAAATACTGGAACATGGGATACCGTTCCACAAACAATGCCATTGTTGAAAAATCTGTTTATAGGTGCATTTTTTATAATCGGAATTATTTTTATTTTTATGTCTTTCAAAAAGGAGAACCACTAGAACAATCGGGGTCTTTTCTTGCATAGAGTTTGTGTTTCAACCGGCCCCAATTGATGGAGAAGGAGTGACAGTATGTCCATTGTTTTTTTAGGAGTATGCATAATCATAGGATCTGGTTTAATATCTCATTCTCTAGATAACGCAAAAACAATTAAGTACAGATATGAACTTATTTCAGCAAATGAACGAAACATAATCATATTTGATAAGAAAACGGGTAGGTACTGGCAGAAGCTCATTGAGGAAAGCGATGGAACGACTGAATGGCAAAAACAAAAATCTCCAATTACCAAACAAGAACAACGTTAGTTCATTAATCATCAAAAGGGCATAATTGTGAATACAATTTTTTGGATTAACCCAGTAGATATAGTCAAAGGATGCTATTAGCTTTTAAAGACGGGACGGTCTTATTTTTTATCCTGCTTCTTATCCAAGATGGATCTTAGTTCTTTAATATCTTCTTTAGACAGGTCTTCATCCTGAATGAATTGAACGAGCAATGATTTTAAGGTGCCGTCATAGAATCGTTTTAGAAAAGAGTCTGCTTTGGCACGTTGGCATTCATCTTGGGAATAATGCGGATAGAATGTATAAACTCTCTGATTCTTATGGACACCAACGACTTCTTTTTTGGTGAGCCTTTCCAACAAGGTACGTACGGTTTTCGGCTTCCAGTTCGTTTGTGCCTGCAAGGATGAAATAATCTCATTTGCTGTTTATGGTAATTTTGTCCAAAGCACCTTCAAGATTTCCCATTCCGATTCTGAAATAGCGGGTATTTTATTCGTCACTTGGATCCCTGCCTTTATCTTTAATAGATGCCTTTATCGTGCAGAATGGAATTTGTAAGTTCAGCAGCTATACTGCCACTGGCATGATGGTCGCTTTCGATATTTGTTGCGAAAAAATACGTGTGGTTTCTCGTTTCTACATATCCAATGAACCACCCATTCACATTTTCCCCGTTTACCGTTCCTGTGCCGGTTTTACCATAGAGTGTTGCACTGTCTGTCGTCTCCAGTTTGATGGCATCTTTTATGAGTTGAATGTTCTTACCATCAAATCCAAATTGGTTTGTATAAAAGTCTTTAAGTATCTGCACCTGTTCAATCGGTGAAATTTTCAAGGAAGATTCGAGCCAATAGTCTTCGATTCCACCAGACAGATTTTGATTACCGTACTGTATTTTATCAAGGTAAGTCTTGATGTTTTTAATTTGCACCTTTTTGTCCATGTTCTGGAAATACCAAGTTACCGAATTTTCAAGTGCGTAAATAAATTTTGACTCTGGTTCCAGCCTTGGTAAGGATAAGAGTTCCCATTCCACTTCATTGAGTTGTCAATTCGTGTAATGACCTTGGATTCCAATGCAAATAATGCACTGTAAAGTTTGTACGTGGAATCGGGGGAAACCCGTAATGTGCTTTTATCTTTATTATAGATATTGTATTGTTTCTCCTGTAAATCGTACAGTACAAAGCCACCTTCATATCCATTGAAAAATGCGCTTAAATCCTCATACACTGTCTGCTTATTGTCAAAAATCATGTTGAAAACGACTTTCTGTATAGATCTCGATACGAAAATCTGTTCCAGCCGGAGCGAAAAGAAAAGTTGAAAAAGAGATTCGTAAAACCATCGAGAACTGGAAGGACTGAATAGGAGGTTTTGAAGAACGACAGAACTCTTTGAAATATGAGTGGTACAATATGAATAAATATCAAAAAATTCTTTTTCAACCTTAATTGTAAGTAACGAATACATAAGGTTATATAAATAATCAGAAGTTTATCTTAGTGTGAAGATGATTATGAATCAGCGTCCTTCAACTACACCACGATGTGGCAGTTATGTTAATGGAAACTCTTACTGATGGCCTTATTTGGCGTGCTTAGCGAGAAAAGTGTCGTCTTTTGCTAGTTACATAATGACAATGGGAAGTTAATATTATAACTGCCCTGTCATTAAGGCCAAACACGATCATAATTAGTGAATGTGAGATTGCTAAAGGAGGCAGTATGTATGACGTTCCATACTCGTATTAAAATACCGATAGGATTTTGGACAGGGTTACGTCAATTAGGTATTGAATCCCAAGACGTGGTTCGAAAAGCACGGCTACCACTAACCATTATTACAGAGCCAGTTGTCACTACCTCCCAATATTTCGCAATCTGGCAGGCTTATTCCGATCTCATGGATGACACGTCCAAAGGTATCATCAAGCTTGCGACCGTATTTGAAACATCACATTATCCACCGACCGTTTTAACGGCTTACCATGCTCGTGACTACCGCGATGCTCTAAACCGAATGGCCCGGTACAAACAACTGTGTCCTCCTGAAAACTTACGCATTACCGAGGAAGGCGAGCACTGTACAATCGAACTGAAATGGTCGTATACCGAGCAACCTGGTCCGCCGATGCTGGTCGGTATCACGCTGGCATTTCTTTTGGAGCTAGGTCGCCGGGGCACAGGTCAACCCTTGACTGCGAAGTTTGTAGAATTTTCACACCCAATGGGCGATGTACAGACACTTGAAAATTACTTTGGCTGTCCTGTCCGGATCGAGTCAAATAGCGACCGATTGACGCTACATCGACGAGATTTGGACTGTCCTTTTGTCTCGTATAATGCAGAGTTACTGGAGATTCTGACTCCCGTACTGGATCAATCGTTAGGTGAGCAACAACGTAACCACTCATTCACAGAGATGGTCAAGTGGATCATAAAACATAGCCTGTCAGGAGGGCGCCCAGACATTCATACTATCGCTAGCGAGATGGGGATGAGCAATCGTACCTTGCAGCGCCGGCTTACCGACGAAGGGGCGAGTTTCAAATATCTGTTGACACAAACACGACATGAGCAGGCGCGAGAGTACTTGAAAGATGCCTCGCTAGATATTAAAGAAGTGGCCTTTCTGATTGGATATGAAGACCAGAACTCATTCTACCGCGCCTTCCATCTTTGGGAAGGTGACACTCCTTCAAACTGGCGTACCGAACAAATAGGTACAAGCGCAATAACTTAATTTTGTCTTAAAATTAGGTTTTAAAAACTAAATTAAAAGGGGAAATATATAATGGATATGGGTTTAAACAATAAAACAGCATTAGTTACAGGGTCAACAAAAGGTATAGGTAAAGCAATTGCCATTGAACTTGCCAAAGAAGGAGTTAATGTGCTAATTAATGGACGGAATTATGAAGAGGTGGAACGAACTGTAAATGAAATTAAGTTTGATTTCCCCGGTACCTCTCCTCAAAATGCTACAGCCAATTTGGTGGATATTCAACAAAGAGAAGATTTATTCAAAAAGTACCCCGACATTGATATTTTAGTTAACAATATGGGGATTTATGAAATTATGCAATATGAGGACGTTGACGATGAAGTATGGATAAAATATTTTCATACTAATGTTCTTACTGCAAATGGATTATCTAAATTTTATTTGCCTAAAATGATGAACAATAATTATGGCCGTATTATCTTTATTGCGAGTGAAGAAGCAATTATGCCATCGGGACAAATGCCTCAGTATTGTATGACAAAGTCAATGCTATTATCATTGTCAAAAAGCTTATCTAAATTAACAGTAGGAACAGAAGTTACAGTCAATACAATTATGCCAGGACCAACATTGTCTGAAAATGTGCAGCAAATAATAGAGGGGGTGTACACTAACGAAGATATGACTTTTTCGGAAAAAGAGAAAGACTTTATGACTAAAAATCTACCCCAATCTGAAATTCAGCGATTTATCAGGCCAATTGAAATAGGTAGACTAACTACATTTGTATGTAGTCCCTATGCATCAGCATTTAAAGGTTCTCCAATCCGTATGGACGGAGGAATGGTACCGACAATTTTTTAACACTTTTCTATTTCGAATATTAGAAAATGGTGCATGCGCAAGAAATTTTCGTGTTTGTTTAAAAATTCATGTTTGTTTCACACACACCTTACAGTTAAAAACAAAGTAAACGTTAAAATATAAAAGCGAGCAAATCATTCGAGAGAAACGGATGATGTGCTCGCTTTTTCGATTTATGTAAAATTGGTCCCATACTATTAGTCAGGACAGTTTTCTAATAATCGCCATTCCATAAACCTTACAATCGAGACATTATTGCGTAATCCGGTTTCCTGTTCTGAAAAATATGCTTCACAGGCAATGGTGAATTGAAAAGTGCTGATAGGAAAGTAGAGTAGGAAAACCCATAGCAATTAGCTTTTTTGTTTGGAAAATGAGGGTTTTGTTGAGGTATGATGATTTTTGATAATAATTAATGAATTCTGGTAATTTGTTAAAAGTTTGGTACAATTTAATTGATAACTTAAATTACTAAGCTCCCCAACTGTCTATGAAGACTGTTTCCTTCCGCTCCAGACGGAACGCTTTCCGAGGGGCGTGGCTTGAGCCTCCTAGGTCGCGAAAACCGGGGTCTCAAGGCGAGTGCAAAGATATGGACTCAACGCTTTGCTTTTGTTCGCAAAAGCCGTTCTTCGTTACGGCTTTCGCTGATCTCTCCGGAGTCGGCCGTCTTCAGCTCCAAGCAACGGCAAGTACTATAAATAAAGCGTCCATTCATTAAACTAGCCATATAGTTAAAGATGAAACAAAGTTTTAGGTGTTTTTTGAATTATTTTCACTAGCAATGAAATGAGGTGGATATTTTTATGGAATTTTTAATAGACAAAGAATGCTTTAATAAAGCAATTTCAGATGTTAACAAAGCGGTGTCTTTAAAAACACCGTTCCCTATTTTGACAGGTATTATGATAACTGCTCATGATAATTGCTTAATCCTTGTTGGAAGCAATTCTGACATTATTATAGAAAAAGTTATTCCTTTAGTGATTGATGGAGTTAAAGTATTGGAAGTCTTTCATGTAGGTAGCATTGTTATTTCAGCAAAATATTTAAGTGGGATTGTAAAGAAATTAGACGACAAAATACATTTAAAAGTGAACGAAGAAAGATTAGTTACCATTCAATCCGATGGAATCTTAACCACCTTACCCGGATTTAACGCGGAGGAGTACCCGAGACTTCCTAAAAATGATGAAGTAAAATATATTGAAATCTCCAACATTGAGTTGATTGAGATCATAAAACAAACTGTATTTGCGGTCTCGAATAGTGAGTCAAGACCTGTCTTGACTGGAATCAATATGTCATTCAAAGAAAATCAACTTACGTGTGTCGCAACAAATTCCCAACGTCTAGCATTAAGGGAGCTTGCGTTAGAAACAAATCTAGAAGGTTCATTCACTGTACCAGGTACAAGCTTAAACGAACTTGTAAGATTGATAAATAATGAACATGGTGTAGTACAAATAGTAGTAATAGACAACTATATGGTATTTAAATCAAATTCAATTTCCCTTTTTTCAAGGTTAATTGAAGGTAACTATCCTAACATTTCCGCACTATTGCCAAATCATTCGAAGACCATAGTTACTCTAAACACAAATCAGCTATTAAAGGGAATCGATAGAGCTTGCCTTTTTGCAAGAGAATGGAAAAATAATAACATATTTTTAGAAATTCAGGATGGTTCCAAAATAAGGATTTCCTCAAATTCATCAGAAATAGGAAAAATAGAAGAAATTCAAACTATTAATACGATCGATGGCGATACTAACTTAAGTATTTCACTTGATGGAAGTTTTTTAATGGACGCATTAAAAGTAATACAAGAAGAAGAGATTAGAGTAAGTTTTGGGGGTCCGATGAGACCCATCTTAATAGAGCCTGTAAATAATTCATTTTATCTTCATCTTATTTCACCGGTACGTTCATATTAAGTGGAACAATAAGTACTAATAAAACAAGTAGGCGAATTTGTTTAGTGTTAAAGAGAAGAAATATTAATTGGAAAAATGTCAAAATAAGATGGAGGGGTTCACTTGGTGAAACGAGTAGATGTCACATATGTACTTATCTTTGATGAGCAAGGCGATAATGTATTAATGGTTAAAAATAAAGGTGAGAACTCTTCATATTATACACTTCCAGGAGGAGCAGTAGAGAGTGGGGAAACACTTGAAGAAGCTGCAGTTCGTGAAGCAAAGGAAGAGACTGGATTAGATGTTGAGCTAGATGGTATTTTTTCTATAAGTGAAGCATTTTTTGAAGACAGAGGACATCATGCCATTTTCTTTACTTTTAGAGGGAAAATAATCGGTGGAGAAATGAGTATTTCAATGCCAGAAGAAATAGAAGAAATTACTTGGATGGATTCTCAGAAAGCAGAGGATTACATACATATAACCGATTCAAAGGGATTAATAGATAGTAAATCTTCCGTACCTTATTTACTTAGAAAACGATGATAGTCGTTTGAAACAGCGGATTTTTGCTAAATTGGAAGCTTTAATTGTTCTGCCGACGTAAAGGGGTAGGAGATGATTATTATTTTGGAGAAATTATTAATAGTTTCTTTAACGGCAATAGGTGGATTTATGCTCTCCATCACTTTTAATAGTTTAGGAGAACAAGGGAATACAATTATGAAGATAGTTGGAGCACTATTATTAACTGTAGCTATGATAACCCTTTTTCAAAGGAACAGAGAAACTAATCCTATTAACTAAAGGGATTGATTCTAGAACCAGGTATTGCGCTTGGTTTGTGTAATAGCTAAATTTCGTGGTGAAAGTGATTGAAACAAACGAGGGAAAATATAATTGGTGAACTGTTATACTACCAAACAGTTTAACTAAGCGAGGAATGGGCTATGACTTCGAATCAAATAAAAAAGTTAAATCACGAAGACTATAATAAATGCAGTAATATTTGGGATATGGACCAAAAACCAAAAATGGCAAAGATATTTTATGACGAACTAGTAAGTGGAAACAGAGTTACATTTATTTATTTGGAAAATAATGAATTTATAGGTGAAGGATCGTTGGTTTTTAAGAACACTGATCCAGATTATACAATTCCAGATAGACGCATTTACCTATCTCGTATGATAGTTAAAGAAGAATTTCGCAATCGTGGAATAGGCGGGATTATCCTTGATTTTTTAATTGAATATGCCCAGCAGCTTGGTTTTCAGGAAATAGCGCTTGGTGTTGATACTGACAATATACATGCACGTCATCTATATGAAAAGAGGGGTTTTACTGACGTACTATTTATTGGGGAAGACAAGTATGGTAAATATGTGAAGCTTCTAAAAAAATTGGAATAACCAAGAAAATAGTAGTTGCTAACAAATACAACATAAAGTACTCGGTCGAGAAAAACATGCGCCCTGCGGGGTCTCAAGGCGAGTGCAAAGATATGCTCTCAACGCTTTGCTTTGTTCGCAAAAACCGTTCTTCGTTACGGCTTTCGCTGATCCTTACGGAGTGGTCCGTCTTCAGCTCCAAGCATCGGGGAGTACTTTAAATAAAGCGTCCATTTAACGGAGTTTTTGAAGGGGAGGATTTTATGGATGGAGAAGTGAAGAAAAAAGACGTTCAAGAAATTGATGGCATTCATATTATGGTTATTCTAGGCATTGTCAGTGTAACTAGCCTTTTGCATCTATCAGACAATATTCAGTGGTTTTTACTAGTAGGATACGCTTCAGTTATAATCTTTTTCCAGAAAAAAGTGAATCTAAAACGTTCTCTAGGTTTTATTGCAATTGGTTTTGGGCTTGTCTTATTAAAAATGATTTATATGAAATTAAATTTCTGGTAATTAAAATCAGATTATTCTTAACTCTTTAATGTGGGCTATAAACGAATACGTTCCGTACTGCAAACGTGCCATTCTGCGGCAAAACACTCTAAAGAAAAAGGAGGGGTTGGATGTTAGAACGAGTCATTAAACAATTCGAGTTGAATGTTTTATCAATTAACGAGGTTGACGATTCCCATAGTTCCACAGTTTATAAATGCATATTGCTTAGTGGGGAAAATATCTTTTTGAAAATACCTTACACAAAATTGAAGTGTCAGCGAGAGTTGGAAGCTTATGAAATCCTAAGAGATAAAGTTTCAATACCTAAAATGTTGGATTATTGGCATGGTGATGAAGAGTGTCCAGGTGCGTTCTTATTATCTGAATTAAAAGGGCAACCGCTAACAAATAAGGATTTACCCACAGTAGCCTTTCAGGTTGGGGTCCTTCATGCCTCTATGCATCAAATTCAACCGCCTACAACAATACAGTTAACTGGCATACAAGATGAATTTCCGGACTGGTCTAATTTTGTGGAACGTCAATTTTACAGCTTTGCAGAGGATGTAAAGGAAGTTTTGGATGAAAGTTTATACAGACAGGCCATTGAAAAGTTCGAAAATATGAAACTACAGCTCCCTCCTTCAGATGGCCCGAGCTTTATACATATGGATTTTCGTCCAGCAAATATAATTATTAATGAAGATAGAGTATCAGGTATGATAGATTTTGAAAGTGTACGATTTGGCTCAACAGAAATCGATTTCACCAAACTGAATCGTGATTTTTTAAGCTTCGACATTAGCTTGTATCAGTCCTATCAAGAAGGTTATAACACCATAAGGCCATTAATTGATTTAGAAGTTGTGTTGCCTTTTTATCAATTTACTGATGCGTTTAATAGTATTGGCTGGTGCAAACGCCGTGGAATTGAAAAGAACGCTTCATTTCTTGGAGAAAATCTTTCAATCTTAAAAAAGGTGTTACTATAAGCTACAATCGGACCAAAGAACAGAGGAGGTGAAGTGATTTTGTTAAGAAGATATTTAACTATTATTTCATTGTTATTATTTTCTTTGTTTATTATTTTTGGTTTTATTACACCAATTGAAGTGAACGGAACCTCGGAAATTGGAGATATTGTAGTCATTTCTTTAATAATCACCTCATTTCTAACTGCACTTATTAGCAAAAAAGGGAAGTTGAAAGTTTTGGCTTTAATTGTTACCTCAATTCCTGTACTTTTCCTACTGGGCTTGGTTTTGCTTCCGATATTCTATGTACAATAATCGGGTGCGATTGCTTCACAAGTAATCGCCCAATACCGTAATAGGGCCATTTAACAGAGTATATTCCAATGCTGTAAATGCACGGATATTAAAAAGGGGGGATTTAATTGAAACAAGAAAAGGCGAAATTTCTTGTACTTGGAAGTTTTCATATGTCTGAATATGAAGGTCTGAATTCCGAAAAAAGACAAAGAGAAATAGAGGAATTGGTCTCGAAACTAGAAAAGTTTAAACCAACTAAAATTGCAGTTGAAATGATACCAGAAGATAGTAAATCGTATAACGATGAATTTAATCAATATAAACTAGGTACATACAAACTAAAAATGAATGAGATATATCAAGTAGCCTTTCGGTTAGGTTTAAAGATGGAACATGAACAGATTTATGCGACTGATTGGATGGGCGATGCAGATATGAGTTTTGGGGAAGTTGAGAGTTGGGCAAAGGAAAATCAACCGAAACTTCTCAATGAAATACATGAGGGACTAGAGGCTCCTGTATTGTTAGAAGACAAAAGTGTAATCGATTACTACAAAGAATTAAACGCGCCTGCCTTAATTGAGAAGGTGCATAAACTTCATTTGAATATTGCACGGATTGGTGATGTTACTGATTACGTTGGGATGAACTGGTTAAGTTGGTGGTATAAAAGAAACCTCATCATGTTTGCAAATTTAACTAATCTTATTGATTCTGAGGATGAACGTGTTCTCTTTATTGTGGGTGTAGGGCACTCATCTATTGTTACAAAATTCATTGAGGAAAGTGAACTTTTCGAGGTCGGTGACCCTCTTAGTTATCTGTCTTGAAAATAGATTTTTTAGATAGACCTTCCAGAAACGGGGGCGATAATTGCAGAGCGTTATGTCAGGATCGGACCATTTTGCAATCTGAAAAGTGTTGCTCTGCGCTGCTGGCCTCCACGGTCGCTAAAAACATACGCACTGCGGGTTCTCAAGGCGCACGCTGATCCCTCAAGAGTCGGCCGTCTTCCGCTCCAAACAACAGAGAGTACTAGAAATAAAGCGTCCATGCATCTAACATGGCCATTAAACGCATTAGGTAGTGAGTTTGCAGTTATATAAACACCTCTATGGACACATTAATTCGGTACTATAGAAAAAGATATATTGAAGATTTAAATTAACGAGAGGGGCAATTGAAAATGGTTTTAAAAATTATCCCGTTGTCGTCTAGCGACTTCACTGAGAAGTCGAACAAACTAAGTTCCGAAGTAATTAATGAAAACACCCTCAAAGTCCATGAAAAAAAGGCTACTGAAGATACAATTATGCACAGATTAGGGATTGCCACAGCAGATGGAAAAATAGTTGGCTTTGGAATGGGAGTGACTGGGTCTTGGGATCCTATTATTTTACCTGGCCATTTTGATATTTCGATTGTTGTGGATATGGATTGGAAAAATCAAGGGCTTGGGAGTCTGTTATTTGAAGAAGTGACACGATTTGCAAAAAACAATGGTGGAACCGTGGTGCAATGCGGTGTAAGGGAATCAGAACTAACAAATATTGCATGGTTGGAAAAAAGGGGCTTTACTAAAGTATTTCATACCTTCGAATCGCAACTAGATTTATCGTCGTTCAATATAGGTCAATATAAAAGTGTTTTTGAGAATGTCAAATGGAATGGGGTAGAGTTCAAATCTTTTGCCGAGTATCCCCAAGACGATAAATGGTTGCAACGTTTTTTTGATTTTTGGTGGGAGTTGGCTAAGGATGCTCCCGGAATGGAAGGGAAATCCAAACCGGATTTTGAGGTCCTAAAGAGTCAATTCCGGGGGATTGACAGGGAAGGATTCATCTTGGCAAATGAAGGGGATAGTTGGATTGCAATGTCGATGATTATCAATGAGTCAAATGAAATCTTTTATAATTCATTAACAGGGGTTCAACGGGGTTATCGGGGAAAAGGAATTGCACTTGCTGTGAAGCTTAAGGCCATTGATTATGCAAAACAAAAAGGCTCAAAGCTTGTTCGAACACATAATAGTTCAAATAATATTCCGATGCTGAATATTAACCAAAAGTTAGGATATAAAAAACAGACTGGAATTTGTTTTTTTGAAAAGCAAATCTAAGCATTAACAACCATTTTTTGTTTATAAGCTATACTGCAATCGGGCCAAATAATTAAATAAAATATCTGAAAAATAAGGTGTGATTTGCTTTGTATAGTAACGTTGGTATTCCAGGCTTAATTGTAATTGCCCTTGTACTTATACTAATCGTTTGGCTAGTAAGGCGTTTAGTCACTAAAAATAGATAAGGATTTTTTAGGAACCCATACTTAGATAAACCGGGGGCTCTTGTTTGTTAAAGTAGGACACTTTAGTTGATTGGAGTGGAAGCCGACGACTCCCGAAAGCGTCCGGCTGGAAGGCAAATCAACGGGTTTAACGCTATTCCAGATTCGGTGGCCGTTCTGGTAAATGGAATATGCCAGGAACGGGCCAAAATTAGTAAGGGTGTGAATGTATAATATGACAACAGCCTATGTAAATTGGGGAGATGCAAAAGTAAAACTAACTTGGAAACCTGAATGCCCATCTCCACAATATAATTTAATTACAAGCGTTCATGGTTTTTGCTTTTATAAGAATAAGTTGCTATTAGTTAATCTAAATCATAGAGGGTGGGACTTTCCAGGAGGTCACATTGAATTTAATGAAACTCCAGTGGAATGTTTGAAACGTGAAGCTATGGAAGAAGGTTACGTTGAAGGGGGATGTCATTTACAGGGCCATATTGTAGTTGACCATACTGAAAACCCTAATTGGAACGAAGACAGCCTATTTCCAAAAATCGGGTATCAGTTGTTTTATCGTATGAATGTTGAGAAATTGCATAGTTTTACAGGGGAGTATGAGTCTTCGGAAAGACTTTTTATAGACCCTAAAGAAGTTACAAATTACTACTGTGACTGGAATGGACTATATCAAGATATACTGAATTACGCATTTAGCATAGCATGAATGCTGATTACGGTAATGGGCGCGACTAATGAATAAGGGTGCGCTCCGATCGGGCGGTTTTGTGCAAAGATAATCGAACCAAACTACAAAATATACCTTGAGGTGGGACTATGAAAAAAGGCATTTTATTATTTTCCATAGGCTTAGTGTTATTTATGGTGGGTATGTTTGTGGCAACTCTTCTATCTATAGGATGGATAATAACTGGAACTTTAATGGCGGTTATTGGTGGTGGACTATTGGGCATTAGCTCTCACTTCATCGTGTCTACAAGCAGAAACATCCATAATTAAGCAATAGGGCACGGGAACTTCACTCCAATCAGGAAAATTAGTAGAGGAGTATAAAGAAAAAAGAAGGGGTGACCAGTGAAAATTGCAAAGATTACTCTATTCGTTGTTAGTTTGTTATTGTTGGGAGTCTTTCTGCTAGGAAACCAAATGACTCCGAATCCAGGAACATCATCTGGAAACGGTAATCCAGCATTGTTGATAGCATTTTTGCTAATTCCAGCGTTTGTCTTTATGGTATTCTTATGGGTTCGGATTTTTCATGTGCATCCGTTTGGCAACACTGCATTTACGATCAGCATATTAGCTATTCTCGTTCATTTATCTGCTGCCTTTATATATCAAAGATATGCATTTATTGAATATCGCCAAGTCATAAAGGAGGCATTACTAAAAATAGATGGCGTTGCAGATGAGGAATATTTACAAAGCATTACTTCAGGACTGAGTATTCATGTGAACAACCAGTATTTTAATCTAAATACTTACTTTATGTTTGTTACCTTTTCGATTTTGATTGCTATTGTGTATACCATTTTTGAGAAAAAAGAAAAGGCTAATTTCAAGTGATTTCTATTCGTTATTAACTATTAAATCCTCTTTAAACTTTATGCAAGATCATAATAATGGCGTTTTTATTATTTTAACTAGCATAGATAGAAGATGGTTGTTCTCAGAGAAGAAATCTAAAATATTTCCGATGAAAATAACTCTTGATGAACAATTAATTGTAGGAGTAGATAAAGAACATGAATTTTTTATAAAAAAAGCTCATGACTGTAGACAATAGGGTGGATCGACTTATTTTTCATCCCTTTGTTATTTTGATTCTTCGACATCATGTCCATCAGCGCATTTGATAGGTGTCTCAGATGTATATCAAAACAGGAAGATATCGCAAAGAAAAAACAAGCAAAAGAGCAGTGGCTACACAGCCGCTGCTCTTTTGCTTGTTTTTTAAATTAGTTATTACTTAGTAGGTTGTACTTCAGCGTTAATTTCCTCTGTCAGCTGAACGAGCTGGTCAATAAGATCACCAATATAAGCAATCGTATTGCGTAACGGTTCGTCAGTCGTAATGTCGACGCCCGCCATTTTTGAAAGTTCAGCTGGTGTTTGTGTTCCACCTGCTTGTAATACTTTCAACCAATCATCTACTGCTGGCTGACCTTCATTCAACACGCGTTTTGCCATTTCTGTTGAAATCGTAAGCCCTGCACTGTACGTATATGGATACAGACCCATATAGTAGTGCGGTTGACGCATCCACGTAAGCTCTGCGCCTTCGTTAATTTCCACAGTATCTCCCCAGAATTCTTCTAGAACGCCACGCTTTAGCTCGTTTAAAATGGTTGCATTGACGCTGCCGCCTGCATCGATTTTTTCATACACTTTTCGCTGATAAGCGGCTTCTAGTAAATGAGTTACAAAGTTGTGATAATACGTACGTGAAATAATGGAAGAAATGACCCAGCGTTTGAACTTCAGATCTTCTGAATTTGAAAGAAGATGATTTGCTACGAGCATTTCATTCATCGTCGATGGAGCTTCAATGAAATAGGTAGACGGACGTGAGTTGAACACGTTCTGGTTCTTATGAGCATTGTAGAAATGTCCAGCATGTCCAAGTTCGTGAGCAAGGACGAATACGTCTTCCATGCTACCTGTCCAAGAAATCAGGATATACGGGTGCGTGCCGTAAGGGCTTGAACAAAAAGCACCTGTCGACTTGCCTTTGTTCTGTGCGAAATCTGTCCATCGTTCATCATACGAACGTTTTACCATATCTAAATAGTCAGGACCCATAATTGCAAGAGCATCGTTAATGTATTTTTTGGATTCCTCTACAGTGATTGTCGGTTCGTACGTTGCATCCAAAGGGATTTTCAAATCTGCGAACGTCATTTTGTCGAGTCCGTGTACATCTTTTAGAAGGTTAGCATACTTGCGCATGTGTGGAGCCAATTCTTTGGTGATCAAATCGATTTGGCGATGATACATCGACTGATCGACTTCCTGATTGAATAATAAGTAGTCTGTAATACTCTCATAGCCACGTAAATCAGATGTGATTTTCTCGAGTTGCAAGTGAGAATCATACGTTTTAGCAGTCGTATGCTGATAGTCACGTAATTTTGCAGAAAATGCTTCGAATGCGGCACGGCGTTTTTTTGTATCCGGCTCGGACTCCCAACCACCTTCAAATGAGACATAGCTGAGCGGATATGAATTTCCATCCACAACGAAATCGGGAAAATCCATATCGACCATTTTAGTCGTGTTATACAAACCATATGGTGCATCGAAAGCAGAAGAATAAGCAGCAAGCGCCTTTTCAACTTCCGGGTGTAGGCGATACTGCTTCTCGCGGATCAATTCTTTCAAATAATGACTATATTCTTCTGATTGCTCCATTGCTTGCTGTAATACGTCCTCAGACAGCTCTAGCAATTCGCTCGTAACAAAAGAGAGTTGGCTTCCTACTTTAGCTGAAACTGAACCGAAATGGCTATCGCGCATTTGTGCTTCGTCATTTGTCTGGTCAACACTCACTGCTAAGCTTGTGTACGTACCAAGTGGAATAATCTGCATGTAAATCGCTTCAAATTGTTTCAGTACAGCTACTACATCTTCAGCGGTTTGGATATTTGCTTGGAACTTCTTTGCGAATGCTGTAACGTCAGTTTGCAATGTTTCTAGAGCTTCGGCATAGGCAGCCTCCGAAGGGAATAGATCTTTCAAATTCCACGTTTCTTCTTGAGGTACTTCTGATCTTAGCGGTAATTGTTTAACCAATGAACTCTCTCCCTTATTTCGAATTCTGAACTACTTTTAGTATAAAACAAATAGACTGAAATGTACAAAGATTTATAGAGTGAGTAAGTTAAGATGGAGAATGGCTCGAGAGTATGAAATCTACCATCCAATCTGTATCTAGTGGCCCATCCAATAGTGTATATTGCTCTCCATTTTGAGTAACAATCAAACTGTCTTCCACCATTATTGTTACAAGGTTTTCATCGTGATCTTCAATACTGATTGTGAATTGATTGAAATTCAATTCATCAAGAATTTCTTGTGAATCTTTTTTCTTTAACTCATAACTACCTAGAAACTCTAGCAGATTGGCAATCTGTTCTTTGTCTGATGAAACCCATGCGGGCGGTGTCATGCCTGTTGTTGAAGGTTTTGTGAAAATAAGCTGAACTACATGCTCTTCAGGCAACTGTAGCACTTCTGAAAATTTCTTTGAAGAAAATTCGTTAATGGAATGGATCATGGCATAAGCTCCTCCGGCGAGTAGTAAAACTAGTAGAAACGCGCGTAATTTCATAGAAATAGCCTCCTTGTATCGTTCGTTAGTGTAGTATACGCATGCGCATGATCAGGTGGTATTGTATTCCGACGCTAGTATATGTTTGAGTCAATATAATAATTCACAGAATTGTTATGATATACTGATAAGCAAATAGGTGAGGGAGGAATTCAAATGGTACAAAAAGTTGAACATGCGATTCAGGATCGTTATCCGGATGACTTTTCTTGGTGTTATGGATGTGGTCGATTAAACAAAGAAGGTCACCATTTTAGAACCGGTTGGGAAGGAAACCAAACCGTTACATACTATAAGCCAGACTCTAATCACAAGGCGATTCCAGGATTCGTCTATGGAGGGATCATCGCCTCGTTGATAGATTGCCATGGAACTGGCTCCGCTTCACTAGCTCTTCATCGCAAGAATGGATTTGAGCCAGATAAAGAGGAACTTCCACCGAGGTTTGTAACCGCTTCCTTGTTAGTGAATTATGTTAAACCGACTCCAGAAGGAACTACCTTGAAAGCTGTCGGCACCGTTGAAGAAATACATCCTAAGAAATTCAAAGTAGCCGTTGAAGTTTTTGCAGATGGTGTACTATGCGCAACTGGAGAAGTTGTTGCAGTTGTCATGCCTGCTTCATTTGGAGCAAAATAAGATGAATCTTTTCCGCGCCTCATTCGTAAAATTACTAAGATCGAGTGAAAGGGTGGAAACCTATGGAAACAAAAGGTTTAAAGATTCTCATACATGCCAGTGCATTCTTTGCCCCATTTTTGGTGCCAGTTGCGATATACATCATGACGTTTTTCGTGGAGTTAGATGAACAAATAAAACGGTTGGCGATTCAAGCGCTTTTGTTCCAATTAGTCATGGGAGCATTGATCATTTTGTCAACGATCTTTTCGGTTATCATTATTGGAATACCGTTCCTGATTGGTTTCATCATTATGACAATTGTGATTCCGATTATCGCGATTATTAAAACGCTTCAAGATGAGCCATACAATTATCCAATCGTGGGACGTTGGTTCTAATTATTTTACTGAATAGAAAAAATAGTTGTGTTTCTATATTAGAAAAGTTATTATGTTTAGAAATGCACACGTGAAAACCTTTCCCGTGAGAAGATGCTCTGGGAAGGGCTTTTTTTATAGTACCGAGTGAAAGCGTTTGCATGTATACATATACATTGGAATACAGTAGATTACCATTGAAAAAGGGGAGGGAATGGAATTGAAATTACGTTTCAACTTGGTCACTCAAATTTTTGTTGCCTTTGTTTTGGCTATTATTCTAGGAAGTATATTCGGAAGTAAAATTGATTTCCTGCAGCCGCTCGGTGATTTGTTCTTACGACTCATTAAATTTGTAATTGCACCGCTTGTTCTTTCAACTCTTGTTGTAGGAGTTGCGAGTATGTCAGACCCAAAACAACTAGGTCGAATCGGTCTCAAAACAATTGTGTACTACTTAGCAACAACTGCAATCGCAATTATAATTGGTTTGTCAGTAGCGTTTTTGATCAACCCAGGGACGGGGGTCAACATTTCCACAGATGAGGGAAGTGTACCAGAGGCTGCTGTCGCGGAACCGCAAAGCGCGATTGATACGTTTTTGAACATTGTACCTACCAATCCTTTTGAGGCGCTTGCAACGGGGAATATTCTACAAATTATTTTCTTTGCCTTGTTCATTGGAATTGCCATTACGATGATTGGTGAAAAGGCGGCGCCCGTGTTGTCCTTCTTTGAAGGGTTTGCGGAAATCATGTACAAAATTACAGGGATCATTATGCGTGTCGCACCATTTGGTATTTTGGGATTAATGGCGCCAGTCGTTGGAGAATATGGATTATCTGTATTGCTACCTTTGTTAAAAGTAGTGCTAGCCGTATACATTGCGTGTATTGTGCATGCACTTGTCGTATACTCCATTGCTGTGAAAACAATGGGTAAACTTAGCCCGATTACGTTCTTTAAAGGCATCTTCCCAGCTGCACTTGTTGCATTTAGTACTGCAAGCAGTGCAGGAACACTTCCTGTTACCATCAAGAACACAACAGAGAATCTTGGCGTGCCAAAACGGATCGCAAGTTTTGTTCTGCCTCTAGGAGCTACTATTAATATGGATGGAACCGCAATCTATCAAGGGGTTGCAGTCGTGTTCATTGCACAATTCTTCGATATTCAGCTGACGTTCCTACAGTTGCTAACTGTCGTTTTGACAACTGTTCTTGCATCTATTGGTACAGCCGGGGTACCAGGTGCAGGCATGATTATGCTTGCAATGGTTTTGAACTCCGTGAATATGCCACTCGAAGGAATCGCTCTCATTGCAGGTATTGACCGGGTGCTGGACATGATGCGAACGTCTGTTAATATCGTTGGAGATGCGTCAGCTGCGGTCATTGTAGCTGGATCAGAAAGAGAAATCAAACCGATTGAATCAGCAGTCAATTCATAAAAGACTTGATACAAAAAACGTCGTCCATTTCATATGGACGACGCTTTTTTTTATTAACCTCACCAGATTAGGAAAGTCTGGGCGTTTGTTGCCATATAGTTGTAACAGAACACAATGAGGTGGTGAGTGGAGATGGAAAGCGCTAGAAAGGTAATTGCATTGCTTGTAGGAAGTGTTTTTTTAGGAATAGGCTTGAACTTATTTCTAATCCCTCATGGGTTGATGGAGGGGGGCGCTCTTGGAATCAGTCTCATTGTCCATTATGTCACGGGGACGAAAGTAGGGCTGACGTTCCTAATAATAAGTATTCCTATTTTTATGTTGACTTACTTTTTGTACAGACCCTTTTTCTATAATGGAATCCACGGCATGTTGATTTCCGCTCTTATCATCGATGTGTTTGCACCGATTAAAGAAAGCGGTATTGCCATTCAATTAGGGCCGGTTGTCAGTAGTGCAACAGGAGGTATCCTTATTGGAATCGGTACAGGAATCATGTTGCGCCGTGGTATTAGTATTGGAGGAACAGACTTACTTGCTCAGCTCATAGCTAAAGGGCTACGAACGAATTCAGGTCTGATTATCATGCTGTTTGACATCATCATTGTAACGGTAGGAAGCCTATCTGTGCCTACGGTTTCGCTTGTCCTCTCTCTAATTACAGTCTGTAGTGTCGGTTTAACGATTAGTTTCATTGTTTCATGGAATACGAAAGTAGTTCAGTCAAAAGAAGTTATCAATAGACTATGAAACTTCTTCATCATGAAAAGAACTTTCTGCGGTACGGAAACTTTGATAAACATCTATGGTATTGACAAGTAACAAAAAGAATACGAGGGAGTTGGAGAACCACAATAAGCCATTTCCACTTAAAGGAGAGGCTACATCTCTTCGACCTTCATACAAGGACTCGATCATAAAAGTGAATATCTGAATGTCCAACAGCAAGGGGAATAATGTGCTTGTCCAAGCCATGTTGAGTAGCAATTTTCCTGCAGCTAACTTTTTGTTCCACATTCCATCAGAGCTTTCATAAGCGCCTAGTACTATTTCAATAACTGTTAGGAGTAGAATAATGGGAATGTAAATAGATAACGCATATTCATCAGCACTTGTCATGTGATCACTTCCTTTTCATACAAATTGTATCCGAATTGAAAAGAATTTAGTCAAAACTAATACATATAGAACTGGAGCATTACTATTTCCATGTTATACATACAAAAATGAGGGTATTGGGGTAGTAACTAGAGAAATGGGAGTCGTTGCCGTTGGAGAAGAAGTTTTGGAAGAATCCAGTATTTGTGATATCCGCATCAGTCATTTTCATTTTAGTAGTACTTGGTGCGGTCATGAACGAAAGGTTTGGAGTTATAGCAGATCAGTTATATGAATTCACCACGAGAAGTTTCGGCTGGTTCTACTTGCTTGTTGTATTTGTATTGATCGTGTTTCTGATTGGACTGGCCATTAGTAAATATGGAGCCATACGTTTAGGTGGAGATGATGAACGACCGGATTTTCCGTTCTTTACATGGATCGGTATGTTGTTTTCAGCTGGTTTTGGTGTCGGTCTTGTCTTTTATGGTGTAGCTGAACCGATGAGCCATTACATCAATGCACCTGTTTCAGGGGTGGAGCCTGGCACGGAAGAGGCGGCACGTGTTGCTATGGGGTATTCGTTTTTCCATTGGGGGATTTCACAGTGGGCTATTTTTGGCTTAGTTGGTCTGGTTATTGCATTTTTACAGTTTAGAAAGAAGAAAGATGGACTTATTTCAACTGCATTGGAACCTGTAGTAGGTTCAAACAAGTATTTGAAGGGTGGCATTGACTCGTTAGCGGTCATTGCAACGGTGATGGGGATTGCGACTTCATTGGGCCTCGGTGTTCTTCAAATGAGTGGAGGACTGGAGTATGCATTCGACATCAATAATACATACCTCGTTCAATTTTCAATCATTGCAGTTGTTTTCGTAGCCTATATGATTTCTGCGTCAACAGGGTTAGAGAAAGGAATTCGATATTTAGGGAATTTCAACTTAGGACTAGCGATCACGTTACTCGCCTTCTTCTTTGTCGTCGGTCCAAAGGTATTCATATTGGACAGTTTTACATTAGCAATCGGGGATTATATTACGAATTTCATCCAATATAGTTTGCGTTTGCAGCCCTATGGTGAAGGGACATGGGTTCAGAAATGGACGATTTTTTACTGGGCATGGACGATTGCCTGGTCACCATTTGTCGGAGCTTTTGTCGCCAGAGTTTCGAAAGGGAGAACGATTCGAGAATTCATAGTCGGTGTTATGGTCATCCCTCCTGTATTTGCTTGTATGTGGGTAGCAACTCTTGGCGGCACAGCGTTATATAGTGATTTGAAAAATGGGACAAACATTGCTGAAGCAGTCGACCAAGACGTGACATCTGCTCTATTCGCAACGTTCCAACATATGCCGTTAACAGGAGTGTTAACGTTCTTGGCAATTATATTGATTTTCACTTTCCTGGTCACATCTGCTGATTCCGCTACATACATTTTAGCAAGCATGACAACGAAAGGAAGTCTTTTACCACCTTTAGCAGTAAAATTGACGTGGGGCGTGCTCATGGCGGCTATTGGTGCAGTTCTCCTGTATGCAGGTGGTCTTGAAGCCCTCCAGTCGGCTTCCTTAGTATCTGCATTGCCATTCGGTGTATTTTTAATAATCATGGTATTTTCTATGGTGAAAATGCTGAAGAAAGAACCGATTACAGTAAGGCCGAGAGATGTACGACGCTTTGAACGAATAGAAGCCGAGTATAATAAGAAAAAAGAACGACGAAAAGAAAAACAGACGAACAAGAGCTGAGGATAGCATGCTCAATCCATAAAAAAACAAGCAACCGAGTCAGTATTTTGACTCGATTGCTTGTTTTATTTATTTGCCTGAACACAGATTTCTTTCTTCTCCGGGAGGACTAAACAGTTGAGTTGCCCACCAAATACAGCACCACCATCTATTCCGATAATGGAATTCGACCCGTAGTAGATGCTATTATCGCTCTCATCATTACGAAGCCCCTTTGTCGGTGTATGTCCGAAAATTACTGTCTTTGGCCCATTATAGTTAGAATGAAATTCATCTCGTATCCAGATTAGTTCATGTGGATCTGTTTCTTCCAACGATACTCCAGGCTTCACTCCAGCATGAATGAAGATTGTCTCTTCTTCTTCAATATAGTAAGGAAGATTACGGACAAACTCTAAGTGACGATTGAGCTGATCCGAGTGGAGATGAGGTTTTTGGAATTCTTCTTCTTCCGAAAACAAAAAGGATTCCGGTTTGAATCCATAGCTTTGCAATGTCGCGTCTCCACCATTTCGACCAGTCCAATTTCTCCAAATGCGCTCATTGCCATCAATCAGGGATTTGACCATCATATCCTCATGATTTCCTTTGAGAGCAACTGCGCCTCCTTCGACCAACTCCATGACTTTATCGAGCGTTGCTTTTGAATCAGGTCCTCTATCTATGTAATCTCCAAGTAAAAATAGTCGATCTGTTTTAGAATTGTAGTTGGCCATTTCTAATAATGCAGTGAGCATACCCAGTTCACCATGGATGTCACTAATGACAAGTGTCCGTTTCATATCTCTCTCCCTTTCCAACGCATATCTACACTAACAGTACGCCACATTTTCCGATAAATCAATTTGAGATAATCTGTAACGAATTGATAAGGTTGGCGTCTGATTCTTTAAAATAGGGAGGCGAAGAGTGTGAAAAGTATTGGAATATTGCTCACTGTATTCTTGCTTGTTTGGTCAATGCCTCTAGAAAGAGAGGTACGTGCGTGTTCGTGTATGGAACTTCCTTCTGTTTCAGAAGCTAAAGAACAGGCAGATGCTGTGTTTTTAGGCACGATTACAGAAATTACGGACGTGGGTATACAAAGAGAAGCGACAATCGACGTACGGGAAGCCTGGAAAGGGGTAGATACTAAAACAATCAAGATCTACACGGGTTTTAACGATGGAGATTGTGGACTTCCAATCGAGAGTGGGGAAAGCTATCTGTTTTACGGAACAGATCGGAGCGAGGGAAGAGATGATGGTTTTCTGACAAGCGACATATGTAGTAGAACAACGGCCGAGGCGAGCGCAATGGAAGATTTAAAAGAACTTGGTGTCGGGAAGAAGGAGTTTACCCAAGCAGAACCAAGCTCTTTCGCGGATGGTCATTCTAGATGGATCATACCAAGTATTTTAGGTTCGATTGTTTTTCTGTTTATCCTATATTGGATCATTCGTAAAAAACGAAACTAGATTCCATTATAAGAAAGGGATAAAGCGTTGCAATGGGCTTGCAGCTGGTATGAGCTTCTCAATGTCCTTCAAAGCAATCGGGAAGTAAGGGAATCCCCATACGTATGGTGTGATTTCGTACAATTGGAAATAGATAACGAGTGACGTATCCGCTAAGTAAAAGTCTTGGTCTCTTCTGATTTCAGTGAACGGTGGATCGAGTAGATCTATATCCCACTCCTCAATCTTTTTGCGGATTCGATCAGATAAAGGCTTTTCATAATCTTGAGGACCTAATAGATCATAGAGGGAATATTTTTTACCTGTTTGAGTATCAAACGTCAACGCTTTCACGACAGTCATTCCGTGTGCGCCGCCTGTAAAGGAATAAGCAATGAGTGTGAGGCTCAACAAGTTTCGTTCATTTGTTTTAATCTCGAAATATACGATGAGTTCAACAAGATTCGGATCATAGTAATTTTGGTCAATGAGTAGCTGGTTTAACTCATTCCGGATTTGCGTGTTGAGACTATGTTGCACGACAGGAAGTTGGGGAAGATGGACTTCTGGATAAACAATGGAGATGGAAGGTGAAGGATTAGGTAATTGGCGCGTTGTAATAAGTACAGGTACATTTTTCAAAACATCATCCTTTCTTCAATGCATCATTTTATGCAATTCAATTCAATTCATTCCACAGCCTGTTGTTATCCAACAAAAAAAGACGGAGTACGCTGCTTGAGCGCGTACTCCGCCTTTTTCATGTAGGGTTATCGTTTCTTACTCAGTTCATCGTAGATAAGATCGATATTATAGTTCAAGTATTTCACGTAGGTATCGATTTCTTCACCTGGATCACCGATTTCATCGGAATAGATGAACTTCTCTGCCATGGGTACCCCAGTTTCCTTCGAAACAGTCTCCATTGGACGCGTATCGACGTTGGATTCTACAAATAATACAGGAACTTTATGTTCTTGGATGAAGTGAACCAAGTCTTTAATCTGTTTCGGTGAACCGTTTTCTTCTGTGTCAATCTCCCAAATATATGCTTCCTTTAGGCCGTAGTGGTCATTCAAATACTGGAAAGCACGTTCACTTGTAACAAGCGTCCGGTTTTCTTCAGGAATGTCATTTATCCGCTCTTCATATTCTTTGTCGAGTTCTTTCAAGCGATTTACGTACTCTTCACCCCTCTGCCTGATTTTTTCGCTGTCCGTTGGGTGTTTTTCAATCAGCACTTCTGTAATCTTTTCTGCCATAAGGACACCTACAGCTGGGTCGATAAAGGCGTGAGGGTTGATTTCTTCTTCACGACCGTCTTCGTCAGTTAAGTATTTAGGTGTCACTTTTTCTGTCAAGTTGAAGATGTTTTCATCTTTCTGGTGAACAGAGTCTGTCATCTTTTTGAACCAACCTTTGTCACCGCCTTCTAAGTTCAGTCCGTTATAGAACAAAACGTCAGCGTCTGTAGCTGCTTTAATGTCATTCGGGAGAGGCTCATATTCGTGGGGATCTGTTCCCGAAGGTACCAAGTTATGGACATCGATATAATCACCGCCGATTTGGCGAGCCATGTCTGCAATGATTGTAAATGAGGTTACCACTTTCAACTTTTCCTTTCCGTCAGGTGCAGATGAATTATCTTTGTCGCTTCCGCATGCTGCGAGTACGAATGCTGCCATCAATGACAATCCCATCCAAGTTACAAACTTTTTCATAAGCAAAATCTTCTCCTTTTGTTAAAAAAATAAAATAGTAATCCTCCTAAAGAAATGAGGGAAGTGTACTCGGTGTTCTGGTTAAGCTGCAGCGTCTTGTTTTCCGTGGGATTTGAACATCTGAGTAATCAATCCTTGCTGCGGTGAAAATAGGAACGCTAAAACGAAAATAGACGTTGTTGCAAGTGCGATCACCGGTCCAGATGGCATGTTATACAAGAAACTGAAATACAAGCCGATGACTGATGATAATGCACCAAAGAAAGATGCCAGCACAACCATCGTAGATAGTCGATTTGTTAACAAATATGCCGCTGACGCTGGTGTGATAAGCATCGAAACAACAAGAATTACACCGACCGTTTGCAAGGATGCAACTGTTACAAGTGTCAGTAAAAACATGATCGCATAGTGTATGAATCTTGTATTCAAGCCATAAGCAGCTGCCATTGTTTCATCGAAACTGGAGATGAGGAGCTCTTTGAAAAACAGTGCGACCGTTGCGATTACAATAGCTCCGATGACGAGCGTGATCCACATATCGGAATCTCGGACGGACAATACATTACCGAATAGGATTTGGGTCAAGTCAGTGGCACTACGGGCTTTAGTGATTAAAATAATTCCGAGTGCGAAGAATGCTGAGAAGACGATTCCGATTGCAGAGTCACTCTTAATGCGACTGTTCTGACTGATTGCACCTATACTAAATGCGGTAAGTACACCGGTTAACACGGCACCATAGAAGTAATTGATGCTGAGCATATAGGATATCGCAACACCTGGTAGTACTGCGTGAGAAATCGCATCTCCCATTAGTGCCATCCCTCGTAAAACAATGAAGCTGCCAATTGCACCGCAAATGATACCTACCATTACGGAAGTGATAAATGCTTTTTGCAAAAATGCATAGTTCATCAGATCATGAAAAAATTCCATTACATTTGAACCTCCAAATCGTCAAACATTGTCATCGGCCGTTCATAAGCACGAGTCATATTCTTTTCACGGAATACTTGCTCAACTGGACCTGCGTCAATCAGTACGTTATTCATCAAAATCAATTCATCAAAATAACTTTTCACCTTAGACAAATCGTGGTGTACGACTAGGACGGTTTTACCTGCATCTTTAAGCTTTCTTAAAATGCCGATGATTACTTCTTCGCTTGATACATCAATTCCGACAAAGGGTTCATCTAGGAAAAAGTAATCCGCTTTTTGAGCAAGGGCTCTCGCTAAAAAGACTCGCTGTTGTTGACCTCCTGACAATTCACCAATTTGACGATCAGCAAAATCTTGCATGCCTACTTGTTTCAGACATTCCTCAGCCCAAGCTTTATCCGCTTTGCTAGGTCGGTGAAATAGTCCAAGCTTAGGATACGTACCAAGAAGTACAGTATCTTTTACTACAATAGGAAAGTTCCAATCGATGTTCGAACGTTGTGGGACGTATGCAATTAGCTTCCGCACCTTATCAATCGATTGCGAACCGATTTGTGTAGTTCCGCTGTCTCTTCGTATTAAACCCAGCATTGCTTTCATAAGAGTGGATTTACCCGCTCCATTCGGACCTAAAATCCCAATTAAACTGCCGGGTGCAAATGTAAATGAAACATTGCTAACGACTTGCTTTCCTGAATATGAAACGGAGATATTACTCGCAGTGATCGATTCTGTCATTCCAATTCCTCCTGAACTGATAAAGTAAAGTTTCCCGTGTGCAACTTTTTGTGTAGTATTGCCTCACTTTATAAAAAGTGAAAGCGGGTTTACTTATTTTTTCACATTATGCATAGTGTTTCGAAAGAGTTCTTAATAGTAGAATACATCAATATGTTTCCTTAGTGCAACTTTAAGTTTCCCATGTGCAACTTTTTATAGTATATTCTATGCGTGCTAGCATGTAAAGAGTAAAAACCCAGATTATTTCGAGTGGTTGCTATTTTTGCAAAAAAAAGTGTGGTCCTGCACTTTGTTGAGTGTTTGATTGATAAAACCTACCGCGACAGGGCATCTCCTTCGAGATGCCCTGTTTGCGTTGGAGTGAACGGCCATTCTCCGGTAAACTAGAGAAAGAATGAATTGAAGAGGGGCGAACTAACTATGAAAATATTCCACACAGCAGATTGGCATCTAGGAAAAGTGTTGCAAGGTGTATCGCTCATTGAAGAACAGCGTTTTGTGTTAAATCAGTTCACCGATGCCGTTAAAGAGGAGAAGCCTGACGTCGTCATTATAGCTGGTGATCTCTATGACCGCTCTGTGCCACCTGCAGAGGCTGTGAGTTTGTTAGATGAATTGCTATGGAAGTTAACAGTGGACTATAAGACACCGGTTCTTGCGATTGCGGGGAATCATGATAGTCCAGCACGTCTACAATTTGGAAGTCGTCTCATGCAAGCGAACGGTCTACATATAGTGGGGAAACCTTCTGAACGTGGGGGAGGGACTACTGTTCAAGTTGAGGATGAGTTTGGCCTCGTCCAGTTTCATCTGATTCCTTTTGCAGATCCGTCTGTTATCCGCAACTTGTCAAAAGATGAAGGAGTTGACAGTCATCATCGTGCGATGGAGTCTGTTATTCAGCAATATGGAGCGCTCGATCCTTCCATTCGTCATGTTGCAATTGCTCATGCATTCGTTACACCTCTTGGGGAGCCGGAAGAAAATACGAGTGATTCTGAACGTCCGCTATCGATTGGCGGAGCTGAATATGTAGCTGCTGATTTGTTTAAACACTTTTCTTACACGGCGCTAGGACATCTGCATCAAGCACACTTTACGGGAACAGAACAAATCCGTTATTCTGGATCGCCGATGAAGTATTCAATATCTGAAGAAAATCATCATAAAGGATTTTTAGTCATTGATCTGGACGAAAAAGGTGCAATAAAGGTTGAAAAGAGGGTTTTAGTCCAAAATCGGGATATTAGAACGGTTAAAGCAACAATGGCAGAACTATTGCTAGAGGAACCTAGTGAAGATTATGTATTCGTAAAACTGTTAGATGATGCTCCGGTGTTATTTCCTATGGAAAAAGTGCGTTCGGTGTATCCAAATGCCATGCACGTGGAACGTGTTGTGAATCGTTCACTGCCTGAACAAGCGACATCTCGGGTTTCCGATATCGAGCGGTTGGATGACCGCGCGTTATTCAATGCATTTTTTGAAGAAATCACCGGGTCATCACCTGACCAGGAAACGAGGACAATCGTGGATGAAGTATTGCAGGAATTGTTAACAAAGAAGGGAGAAGCATTATGAGACCGACTCGATTGACGATGACGGCATTTGGACCCTATCGTGGTACAGAAACAATTGACTTTACGATTCTTAAAGAGCATGGATTATTTGCGGTTTCAGGTGCAACAGGAGCTGGGAAAACCACAATATTTGATGCAATTTGTTTTGCCTTATATGGACAGGCTAGTGGCGAGGATCGAACTGATATCCGCGCACTGAGAAGTGATTTTGCACAAATCGATTTGCAGACTGCAGTCGAGTTGGAATTCGTTATTCAAGATCGTACGTATCGTGTATTTCGCCAAGTTCCTTATACAAAAAAGGGGAATAAGAGTGAAACTAGCGGTCGTACAGAATTTTTTCAGCAAACAGACGAAGGTGAAATACCAGCTGTAGATCGTCAAATCGTTTCCGAAGTGAACAAAAAGATTGAAGAACTTATCGGATTTACGATAGCACAATTTAGCCAAATCGTAATGTTGCCTCAAGGTGAGTTCAGGAAATTTTTAACGTCTGATACGGAAAACAAAGAAACGATATTGCGTAAAATTTTTAAAACTGAACATTACCGAGAAATGGCGGAGATTTTAAAAAAGAGAAAAGATCTTGCGATGAGTGAGCTGAACACGGCACGTCTTTCGATGGAACAAATTATACGTCAGTTGCCTTCGAGTCTTCCGGAGCGAGAATCGTCCCTATTTGAAACACTTCAGGCAGATTCCATCCATCCGACACGTTTAATGGAAGGGCTAGAGCAAGAACGTATTCATTACCAAACTTCAGCTGATGAAAGCAATGCACAATATCGAAGGGCATATGAAGCACATGAAAAAGCTCAGCAAGCGTTCTCTAATGGAACTGCACTCAACACTCAATTTGAACACTTAGAACGAAAGATAAGCACAATGCAACTGCTGACATCACGTGAAACTGAACTGAATGCCGACCGAACACGACTCCAAAAAGCAGAGCAAGCTGTTCAGATAGAGCCAAGTGAAAGACGTTCAGTTGAAGCGACTGATGATATGAAGAATCGTCAAAAGGAATTACAGCAAGCGACGTTAACACTTGAAACAGCTAAGGAAGATGCTGTTAAAGTGGAAGCTATTTTTAATGAAGAAATGCAAAAACAATCTGAAAGACAACAAAGCGCGGAACGACTTTTTACCCTCCAACACTTCTTACCGACCGTAATGCAAATAGATGAGAGAGAAAAGCAAATTTGCACGCTACAGAAGCGCGTTGATGATGGACAGAGGGAACTTGTGGATATGAAGTCATCAGTAAAAGTAAAAATTGACAATGTCCAAAGCTTAAAGTTGAAAACAGAGACACTTGAAACTGAATCTGAAGGCTACGAACAAGTATTGGATGAACTAACAGATGCACGCAATAAGTCTGATTTACTGAAGCGTCATAGTGACCGTACTAAAACAATCGAGCAACTGACAGCTGAGTTGAAGCTGAAAAAGGAGCGAATGGAGACTACCCGTAGCCAAGCAATTGAAACTGAAACTAAGTGGATTGCAAATCAAGCTGCCCTTCTCGCAGCGACCTTGGAAGAAGGGATGCCATGTCCAGTTTGCGGAAGTGTGCATCACCCGGCAGTTCAGCTGAAATCTCAAGAGTTTCAGCTAACTAAAGAACAATTAGAGTTCGAGAAACAGACCGCAACACAAGCGTACGAACAATATAGAGCTACTGATTTACATTTGACAAGTGAACGTACGGAAGTTTCAAGAATTGAACAGCAATTAGGGGGAACACCGAATCCTGATACGTTACTCGTCAGTAAACAGCACGTACAACATTTGGAGAAAAGGCTTCTTCAATTGAAGAGCAATCGTGATCGTTTGCCCACTTTAAAACAGCAATACACGGAGGCAAATGACCAGCTGCTGGCACACGAACAAGCAATTGCAGAAAAAGAAAAAAGTGACTATGTCACACGTGCAGAACTTGAACAAGGAAAAGCGATTCTTGATGAATCTTTGAAGACAGTTCCAGAACAGTTTCGCTCAATACAGGCGTTGCAAATGGAAATAAGAAAAGAAGAAAAAAATAAAACGTTGCTTGAACGGGCCTGGGAACAAGCTAGAGAGCAGCGTCAGTTCGCAATGGAAGCAGTCTCTAATGCTCAAACAGCTGTAACCTACATGACAAAATCCGCTGAAGATGCAACGGTTAAGCAACAAACAGCAACAAGCTCATTTCATGCAGCTATTAAGGAGTCAGTTTTTGAAGATCAGACAGATTACCAACAGTGCAAGCTACTTTCTGAACAGCGGACAGCACTTACTCGAAAAATCAACGAATATGACGTTGAAATCGAGACGACAAAACATGCGATTTCTGAATTGAAGGAGCAAGTGGCAGGGAAACAAAAAGCGGATCTAGTAGTACTTCGCAATCTTACTGAGCAAAACAAGCATGCCTACGAACAAGCGCTAACGGCGTATCATTATGCTTCAGAACTTGAAAAGAATGCAGCTGAACTGCACTTGAAATTGGAAGATTTAATAGGGGCACAAAGTGGACTTGAACAAAAGTGTGCACGATTGACTGAACTTCATGACTTAGTCCGTGGGAATAATGATCGTAAACTATCATTTGAGCGATATTTGCAAACGGAATACTTAGAACGGATTTTACATGCTGCAAATGGAAGGTTAAGCGAATTGTCTAACGGTCAATTCCAGTTATTACGAAGTGATCGTCAGGAAAGTAGAGGTCGCCAAAGTGGTTTAGGAATTGACGTATACGATGAGTACACAGGGCAGAATCGTGATGTGAAAACTCTTTCTGGTGGAGAGAAATTCAATGCATCACTTAGTCTAGCACTTGGAATGGCTGATGTGATTCAAAGTTTCCAAGGTTCGATTTCAGTAGACACTATGTTCATCGACGAGGGCTTTGGTTCATTGGATGAAGAATCCTTGCAAAAAGCGATTGATACACTTATCAGTTTACAAAAAGCCGGCCGGATGATTGGTGTTATTTCTCACGTTGCTGAATTGAAAGAAGCGTTTTCGGCCGTTTTGAGAGTGGAAAAGACGAAAGAAGGACACAGTTATACCCGTATTGAAATCCACTAAACGCTCATGTTAACCTCAGCATTTGTTCAAATCGCGACTTGCTTTTTTTTGAGTCGCGGTTTATGATGAGGTTCTGCAATATATCGCATACGTTTTCAGTCATCTTAGGAGGTATTTCAATATGGATCGGAAGTTACCGTTTTCATCTTTAGTCGTCATTGGAACGATGTTATTCGCACTTTTTTTTGGCGCAGGAAATCTGATTTTCCCTGCTCAGCTTGGTCAGGAAGCAGGTACGAATTTTTGGCCAGCAGTCATCGGGTTTCTCATTACAGGGGTTGGATTACCTTTTCTAGGAATTCTAGCAATCGGTTTTTCTGGTAGTGCCAACTTGCAGGATCTCGCAAGTCGCATTCATCCCCTATATGCGATTTTGTTCACGTCGGCGCTTTATTTAACAATTGGACCATTTTTCGCAGCACCACGAACAGGAGCTGTTGCGTTTGATATCGGGATTGCTCCATTCTTGAATGGGGCTGATCCATTGATTCCGAGACTAATATTTACTGCGTTGTTTTTCGGAATTACAATTTGGCTGTCGTTGAATCCACAAAAGATTGCCGATCGGGTCGGAAAGATTTTGTCGCCAGCGATTATTATCTTGTTACTTGTTTTGTTAGTTGTCGCATTATTTTCACCGATGGGGTCATTCCAAGCACCGAGCAGCACATACCTTTCAGGTGCATTTGGTAATGGGTTTACAGAAGGCTACAATACAATGGATGCCTTGGCATCACTGGTCTTCGGAATCATCGTCATTACGATTGTCCGCTCAATGGGTGTGCAGTCTAAAAAAGGGATTGTCGGGGCTACTTTTAAGACGGGAATTGTTGCTGCGGGATTCTTAGGAATCTTGTATGTAGGAATCGCGTATCTTGGCGCAAGTAGTGTTAGTTCACTTGGCATGTTGGATTCAGGAGGAGCAGTATTAACATCTGTTGCCACTCATTATTTCGGACAAGCTGGTCTTGTGTTGCTGGGAGTTGTCATTTTACTAGCGTGTTTAACGACAAGTATTGGCTTGATGACAGCATGTGGAGAGTATTTCCACACACTCATTCCTGCATTGTCTTACAAAGTGATTGTCATCACATTTACGGTATTCTGTTTCATCGTCTCAAATATCGGATTGAATAACATCATTACGTATTCAGTTCCAGTTTTACTATTTTTATATCCGCTTGCAATTACGCTTATGCTCCTCACATTTGTTTCGCCACTCTTCGGTCACGCTCGTATTGTTTACGTTGCGGTAACAATCGTAGCGATGCTTATCAGTGTAGTTGATGGGTTGGCTGCACTTGCAGATACACTGCCAGGCGGACAGTTAGGGAAACTGATCGAGCCGATAACAGCGTTCTATGGAAAAATACTTCCGTTGTATGAGAATGGTCTAGGTTGGTTAATTCCTACATTGATAGTCATTGTTGTGTTCGGTGTGATCGCTCGAGTGATGGGCATGAATTCAAAGCAATCGTTAAGCGCAGAAGAATAATTTCTACAATATGGTGCTACAAAAACTAATAGTAGAACTAAAAACCGGTCCCCTAATTTTTAGGGAGACCGGTTTTTAGTTGTTCAGCGATTGGAATTCGTTAATGGCACGTAGCCAGTTCCCTCGCATAATAGATGATGCTTGGTCAGCACGGTTGTGTTTTAACATATCGATAATTTCTTCATGCTCATCAATAGACTGCTCTGTCAAAATGATTGAGTTATGGAAGAAAAGTCGTCTAACGTGCACTTGAAGTGAAGACGTAATCGATGTGATATACGTGTTTGCTGCAGCGTCAACGATGACCTGGTGGAAAGATTCGTCAATTTTTAAAGCTGTAAAATAGTCTTCGCTTCGTACAGCTTCAGCAAATTCCTTGTTTAGACTACTCAACACATCTATCGTCTCTTTTGAGATGGTAGGTGCAGCTAACTCAGCCGCAAGCGCTTGCATCGCAGCTAGAGGTGGCAACAAATCATTGATGGAATCCCGTTCGACTTCTGTGACTTGGGTGGCTTTTCCGGGATACATTTTAACGAACCCTTGAACTTCCAAAAGTTGAAGGGATTCGCGTATAGGTGTTCGGCTAACTCCAAGAGCCTGAGCTAGTTCGCTATCGATTAATTTCTCTCCAGGCTTCAACGTTCCATCAATAATCCATTGTTGGAGCTGGTTGAATGCGCTTTCTTTTGCAGTTTGACGAGCTGGTTTTGTATGGTTTTGTGGTATTGGCATTCCGTTCACCGTCCTGATTTGACTTTCTAAGTCTACTATACATTACTTTCCTGCTAGAGTGAACAACTTGAGATGAATCTTTCCGACAACTGTAATAATCATCTTTTAATTGTAACGGGAATGGTGGTTAGCTGTAATATTACTGTAATGTTGGGCTGTTAACCTATACACAGACTTAAAAACAAGGGAGCGGAGCTTTTGAAGAAACTAATTTTCACGTTTATCTTAGCTACGGCACTAATGGTCAGTGGAACACATGAAAGTTCAGCAGCAGCGTCTACGTACAAAGTGAAAAAAGGCGACACACTATATAAGATTTCACGGATGCACAATGTTTCTGTTAATAACTTAATGAAATGGAACGGTATCAAATCCTCAGTGATTTATCCGAACCAAACATTGAAATTAGTAAGCGGTGGTTCAACTACTGCTTCAAAGAAACCGGCTAAAAAGCCATCACGTTCAGACGATGACACTGTGAAAAAGGAGTTCATGGCGAACTCATCAGCATACACAGCTTCATGTAAAGGGTGTTCTGGAATTACAAAAACAGGACTTAACTTGAAAAAGAATCCTTCATTGAAAGTAATCGCAGTAGATCCTTTAGTGATTCCACTAGGCTCTAAAGTGCATGTTGAAGGATATGGATACGCAGTTGCAGGTGACGTTGGCGGAGCTATCAAAGGAAACAAAATTGATGTATTCATGCCATCACAAAGTAAAGCGGTCCAGTGGGGACGTAAAAATGTACGTGTGAAAGTATTAAACTAACCTCAAAAAATCAAACCAACCGGTTAATCGGTTGGTTTTTTATATTCCCCAAATGGTACACTATCAATCATAGAAGGAGTGATTATTTTGGATATTTATATCGTAACTGGTGCTTCAAAAGGAATCGGTGAAGAATTATATGAACAAATTCGGAAAACGGATTCACTAGTAATTGGGATTGCACGTAGTAACCCAAAAGGCTATGAAAACTTTGTAGAATGCGATTTAACGAGTCAAGAGGCAAGAAAAGGACTGATGGGGCGTTTGTTGACTCCTTACCTTTCAACAGCTAAATCATTTACACTCATTAATAACGCAGGCACAGTAGAACCAGTTGGGAAAGTTGGAGGGCTGTCAACAGATGCTCTACAACAAGCTATTGAATTGAATTTGACAGCTCCAATTGAATTGTCCAATGAATTCATTGGTGTATTGAGTCAGTCTAAGGCGAAAAAACAAATCATAAATATCTCTTCAGGTGCAGGCCGTAATGCATATGAAGGATGGGGAATATATTGTACGACGAAAGCGGGACTTGATCGGTTTTCAGAAGTTGTCCGGTTAGAACAACGACGTGTCGAGCATCCAGTAGGAATTGTCTCTATAGCACCTGGAATTATCGATACAGGTATGCAAGAGACGATTCGATCGAGCGATGTAGATGGGTTCCCGATGCTTGAGCAATTTATCAATTATAAAGAAGAAGGAAAGTTGAGAAGTGCAGAGGCGACTGCACAGTTACTAATTGAGTGGATAGAGAAAGAGGATCTGACGTCAACTGAAGTGATTGCGCGACTTAGTTGAGGGATCGGACGAACATGTGTGACATGGAAAGAGCATTGCGAAAAGCAATGCTTTTTTTGTTCGACAATAATGCGAAAAAGTGATTTGGGATTAGTTGGTTATATGGTATAGTTGGATAAAAGTGAGAATTTCTGAAATTTCTGTAGTCAATACTTGGATCAGGTGGGAGATAACTTATTTTGATAGAGGAAAATTAAAAATAAAGTAAGGGATCTGTGAGTTTACATAGCGGATGTTTTGAGAATAAGGGGGTCCAATAATCTTGGGCTATCAAAAGGCATATGAGGTTTCAGAGCGGAAGCGAGTTATTAAGATTATTGTTTACTTCTTGGCAGTAATTAGTTTGTTAATCGTTGCATTAGTAGGTTACGGAGTCTATTGGGCTTTCTTTGATATGAAACGTTTGCCGGAAGGAGAGTTTCTTACGGAAGAGAGATCGCCTAATGGAGAGTATACGGTAAAAGCATATGTGACTAACGGGGGAGCCACTACGCCGTATTCAGTTCGCGGGGAATTGGTATTCAATGAAAAAAAGAACAAGACCAAAAATATCTACTGGGACTCGCGTGAAGAGAAAGCGGAAATCGCTTGGAAGGGTAATCATACAGTAGTTATCAATGGACATGAGTTGGATGTACGGAAAGACAAATATGATTTTAGAAGGCGGTGAGGATGCCCATTTTCACCTAGGATTACTTGTTGAAGCTAAGATAGTTCATAGAAAATGCAGTATAAGAAGGTCATCAAAGCGAGGAAAGCAGAGCTTCTTTGTTTAATTGTCTTGAAAGTGAAGAAGTTAAATACCAGATAAATGAGAAGAATAATATTTTGATTAAACATAAAGATGCAGATACAGCTATTACCAGATGCGTATAAAAACAGGCATTGATTTTCTTTGAAGAATAGTTACATACTTCATCAAAAGAAATGTTCTGAGCATATTAATGAATAGGATTATAGCTGTTTAAATAAGGAGGAGCGAAATGAAGAAGGTATTTGAAGCAATGTATGATGGTCATCGAATACAAGTCGAGAATAGGTGGTTTGCTGGCGAAAAGTTGTATGTGGATGGAGAATTGCAGGATGAAAATATAGGCTAAGCTCTTAGAGGGACGCTGAATGGGAAATTAAGAACTAATAATAATGAATTGAAGAGTATAAAAGTAACTCTGGGCGGGTTTTTTAGTATTCATTGTAAAATCTTTATCGATAATGTATTCGTTTCATCATACAAAATTTGAATCATTAGATTATTATTTTGAAATTAGTTATAGGTAATGTTGTAAGCATACAACAACTTTCAGCAAACGGGCAGATTACTAATATAACTTAGAATGAGTGAAATAATGCGTTCTGCAAAAATAAATTTACTTGGTATCTTAATAATGATAGTCTCATTATTTTTTTTCAAAATGAAGAAGGAATTAGACTTTATGGCACGGAAATATTTATTTTAGCTTTTGGCTTTATATTTAAAAAAACTGGATTATTTATAGAAAGTAATATTATTTAAATTAAGGGATTGTGGCTGAATCGGTGGCATTAGCTGGATAACAGCCGCTCTTCAAAAGAACCATTTTGTCTTAAAAGTCCAAAACAACAGGATGAGATATTTATGTCTTTCGTTTAACTGCAATTGTTGTGTATCTTACCATGCTTGTTATTTTTCATAGAAATTTCTAGTTTTGACCAAGTCCATGCTAATTTTAAAACTCTGATGGATAATTCGAATATAAATGTATCTGGGGGGAGTTAATTGAAAAAGGTTTTAGTAGTCATCCTAACCATGTTAATAGAAACGGTATTGTTATGGGCTGTTTCTATATTCATTGGGTGGGATTTTATGGAGACGATTTTCTTGGGAGGGTTATTGATATTTGCAATCCCTTGGCTTTATTTATTTTTTTCGAATCATGAGCAGAATGTATATAATGCTAACGTAAAAGGAATGACGGGTGCGGACATAGGAGGAGTAAAACTGTTTCAATTTCGTTTTTCACCAATCATTATAGGATTAGTTTTGTTTATGATAATAAGTTTGTTTTTGACTATTTATTATTACTATGATTATTTTATTTAATTGTATGTATGCTTAATCGAAAAAACATTTATGTATAGTGCAATTTGAAAGTACATAGCATGCAAGCAAACCTGGCGTTGCAACTGTATATGGAATTATAGCCTCAGCAGGCAAAGTTAGACCTGGATAGTACTTATTTCTGACTCAAGCATTATGCACGCAAAAGCTCCAAGTCAAGTTGAACATTGTGTGTTGCAATTGCAATCTTGCGTATTATATTTTTGTAAAATACGGTCAATTCTTTTAAGGGGATGAATCCAATAAATAGTGCAAAAAAATATTCTATTTTAATTTGTATACTTCTTATTTGTACTTTATCGGCCTGTAAGCAAATCGAGCAATCTCACGAAGAGGTAAATTTGGAAAATGAACAACAAAATATATCTTATACTTTTAAAAATCCTAAAACGGGGCAAGAATTCAATATTATTCATGCTTACTTGTTATATGAAAATTATTTTGCAACTGTAAAAAATCAGCCAGACGAAACGCTTTCCAAGTTATTTCAACAGGAAATTATCAAGCCAGTACAGGAAGCCTGTTTTGAAGATGCAGAGCTTGCGGATTCTATAAGTCTAACTGGGATGATAACTAAAAGAAGCGAGTTTGAACGTGTACAGAATCAAATTGATAAAATGAATACAGATCAATTAAATGAAGTATTTGAGGAATCGCTAGTTAAATCCTCAGATGTCCTCCCAACAGATAAAGAAACAACTGTATGTATATTTCTTGAAAATGAAAACTTCCCTTCCGATATGGCGACAATTGGGGCAGGAAAAATCATCGTCTACTACAACAGGTTTCATAAATACTTTAAATCAGGCATGTCCCATGAATATCATCATAGTGTCTGGCTCGAAAAACATTTGGAGGAAAACGAGTTACTGACAGGATTAGATCATTTAACATTGGAAGGGGAGGCTGTGATGTTTGAGACTCTCGTGTATCCTAATTTAAATACTATGTATGCCTTATTGAATGAAAGTTTTAACAAAGAGCATTGGAGTAAGATTGAACCATATCTTGAAAGTCCTGCTGGGCAGGAGATTCTAGAAATGAAAATAGGCGGCTCTAATGGTATCCCGAATTCCTATGGATACAGCGAAGGATACAAAATGATCAGATCTTACTTAGAGTTGCATCCGGATATGCCAGTTGAAGAATGGACCATTAAAGATCCCAAGGAAATATTTGAAGAAACGAATTACATAGCTAACTATAGGTAGATGTTTTATTAATAGTTTACGGATAGGGATTCTTGATTAAGAATTGATGGCGTTTATTACGAAAAATCCAGGCTTTAATCAGGCCGTTTCTATTGTGTATAAATGTAGTTTAAGGCTATGAGTGGTGAAAATATTGGCTTCACAAAAGAACAGTAAATGGTCACTTGTTTTAAGTATCGTAGGTGTAATTGTATTTAGGTTGAGCTATCTTAAATCTGAAAATCCAACTTTTTTAGAAAAGGTTGTTATTGGAATATTTTTCTATCTGGAATTGTCCTTATGATAGGCGGAATTATTTTAGGTGTTTAGGCAATTAAGAGAGAAGAGAAGGGATAGCTTAAGTATCTAGGATTTTCAGTAATAATTCTCTTCATAATTAGTTTAACTTTACCACTGTTGCTGATGGCTTTATGAGGATTTGGAGGATAGCATATAAATTGAAATTCCTCAATCGTGGTCAGTTAATGAATTAGGATTGATCTTCAGACGGGTCAGGATACTTGAATAACAAAGGACGAATAATAGAATTTTTCGGAAGTAGGGAAGAAAAATGATTGAATTAAGAAAAATTACCCACGATAATTTTGAGGCAGTGTTGAAGTTAAGCATAACAGACGAGCAGAAAGGAAATGTGGATTCCAGCATATATTGTTTGGCTAGAGCCTATGTAAAGATACTCAACGACGAAAAACCTCCTATGATCTTCGCTATATGCAACAATGATGAAGTCATAGGATATGTCGATATTGGATTTTACAAACTGGCGGAAAGTTCAATTTTACATGAAAAATATGGAGATAAATCTACTTATGGACTTAATCGCTTTATGATTGATAAAAAGCATCAAGGCAAAGGATTTGGCAAACAAGCAATGATGAAAGTTATTGATTATATAAAGTCGTTTCCACAAGGAAAAGCCGATGCAGTTTCTATATCATATTGGATGGTAAACGAAGCCGCCCGGAAGTTGTATGCGTCTGTCGGTTTCGTTGAAACAGGAGCGATATGGGACGGACAAACAGGGGGTAATTGGAATGCAGAAAGAAAAGATATAGAGTATGCAGAAGTTGGTGCCAGACTCGGATTATAAAGCTAACAATTTGAATAGTGCATCGTACATAAGACCAACTATGCGAAGTCAATAGCAAAAATGCGAAAAGAAAGCACAACATTAGCCGTGCAAAAAAGTGCATGCTTCTGCGAACCGTAATGTAGAGCAGTTTACTTCAATAACAATCTTCAGCAATCGGGCGCAATTCTTGAATAGGGATCTGCGCCCCGTATTGAAGAATTGGGCCATTATCTAACATGTAAGTTGTTGCTTTGCGCTCCAGACGGAACGCTTTCCGAGGGGCGTGGCTTGAGCCTCCTCGGTCGCTAAAATCTTGCGCCCTGTGGGTCTCAAGGCGAGTGCAAAGATATGCTCTCAACGCTTTGCTATTGTTCGCAAAAGCCGTTCTTCGTTACGGCTTTCGCTGATCCCTTCAGAGTCGTCCGTCTTCCGCTCCAAGCAACGGAGAGTAGGATTTATAAAGGATACATTCAAGAAACGGGCAAAATTTTCGGGAAAAATACAGGAGTGATCATATGGTTGGAATGAAAAAGGCATTAATTATAGTTGATGTACAAAAGGCTTTTGAGAACCAAAAGTGGGGTGAACGTAATAACCTCAACGCGGAAGAAAATATCAGTCGCATTCTAAAATTATGGAGGAAGAAGGGCTGGTTGGTGATACATATAAAACACACCTCCGATAATCCTAGCTCAGTATTTTATCCGAAGAATGAAGGCTTTGCCATTAAAGAAATAGTAGAACCTATTGGTGAAGAAGTAGTCATTGAAAAGAAAGTAAACAGTAGTTTTATTGGTACAAATTTAGAAGACTTTTTAAGAGTAAATGAAATATCACAAGTTGTTATTACTGGTTTGACTACGCCACATTGTGTATCAACGACTACAAGAATGAGTGGAAATTTAGGTTTTGAAACATATCTGATTTCTGATGCAACAGCTGCTTTCGGCTTGAATGATCAAAATAATATATATTATGATGCTGAAACTATACACAATGTATCTCTAGCTACATTAAATGATGAATTTGCTACAGTACTTACAACAGATCAATTGATTAATGATTTTCTAGTCTAACTTTATTAATGGACCGATTCTTGCGTAAGAACCAGCGCCCATATTACATATAAGGGACATTTAATTGAAGAACAGATGAGTACCGACTTTCCTTTCTATAAAAGTGTTTCACTAAACTAAAATAATAAAAACAGGGCAAAGCCGCCTGGTACTTCTAGTAGTAGGTTCAATTTGTGAAAAATGTACATTTATTTGTTATTCTCTAAAATACTGCGAATTTTATTTGAATAGGTTCCGTCTAAAGAATC
Source organism: Sporosarcina sp. D27 (assembly GCF_000586555.1). Lineage (GTDB taxonomy): Bacteria > Bacillota > Bacilli > Bacillales_A > Planococcaceae > Sporosarcina. Next base: position 63,481 of record NZ_AZUC01000063.1, on the reverse strand, counting down.
AAAGGTATATTTGAAATTGGACATACTGGCTTTTTTCGGAATCCCCATGTCAACCCATTGCCGGTCAAGCTTTGCAAGAATAAACCGGGAGTCTGCTTCATCGTTATCATCTTCATTGAAATTAATTGGGCTTACTCCGTTATCTCCCAAATCAATTTTTGTACTACTATCTAATTCTATGATGTAATAAAAGTCACCTTTCGAGGGACCAAAGAATTGTTTTTTTCCATAAATGCCTGTGGTAATTTTAGTAATATTATTGAAGTTGTATTGCTTTCCTTGAGGTACTAGGAAAGAATGGTTAATAATTTTATTTTAAGTAACAACCGCTACATCCGTGACAATAGCATAAAACAACATAATGTTAACTATGCAGAAAATGGGAAATACTATTCTTCGATGTTTTTTAAAAAATCCAGAAAACCATTTTCTTGAATCTTTATTAAGAAGAAGGAAAAGGGCAAACAATAGGTAAAGCTCATATATAAAAATAAACTTTGATGCAGGAGATTTAAAAATCAACAAAAGGGAACTATCAAGAACAAATAATTTTTCTTGGATAAATGAAATAAATGCCATAATGGCTAGGAATAAAATTAGCACAGTAATTATACCGAATAACCCAAATACGATTGATTTTAACGCTTTCATAAATACGGCCCCCAGCTTGTGCATTTGTTTAATAAGGTATTGCCTTTAATATTATAGTGTAAATTCTGGGCTTTGTAGATGGTTATTATTTACAGATATAATTAAAATATAAAACCACTATTTAAGCAAAACGGGTACTTTAGTAAAATTTCCGGAGAAGTCATTTTAGCTTCCTTTGCATTTCTCCATATTCCAAAAAAGGGCTCAATTGCGGCATAGCGGTGTTCTAGAATCGGACCAGATTGTCGGACATTAGGAGGGATTCAAATTAAAAAATTTTATGTAGCTTCTAGCTTTAAGAATATAGATATGGTTCGCCTTGTAAGTATGCGAATAGCAGAGAGTGGATTCGTTCATACGTATGACTGGACAAGGAATGAACGGGCATCAACGATTGAAGATTTAAAAGAAATAGGACTTCAAGAAAAAAATGCTGTATTGGATGCTGATTTTATAATAGTTATATTGCCAGCAGGAAAAGGAAGCCATATTGAATTTGGAATTGCACTCGGTCAAGGGAGAAAAATATATCTTTACTCGCCAAATGAGGATTTAAATAACTTTGAAACAACGAGTACATTTTATCAATTGTCAGGTGTCGAAATATTAACTGGGACAATTGATGAGTTGATAAATAAAGTTACAAAGGATCAGATGACATTCAACTAACGGGTGCGATTCTTGTAGAAGGGACCTGCACCCTATTCAGTAATAGGGTTATTTTGTTTAGGCTAGGAGGGGAAAAAATGAATGGGAAAAATGAGACTAATAGTAAATCAATTATTTCGCTAACTCTTGGTATCCTTTCAATCCTGGTACCGCTAATTGGTTTAGTTCTTGGTGTTCTAGGACTTGTATTCTCAAGAAGTGCTACAAAGGAAATAGTTAAAACAAATGAGAATGGTAAAGGTTTAGCGACTGCAGGTTTAATTTGTAGTGTGGTAGGGATAGTCATTCAATTATTTGGTGTGTTGGGTCTTATAGCTTTCAATTCCTTAACTACTGTTGGTTAGTCAATGAACTTAGATACCATCTCGTAAAATGTGCTATAAACGGGGGCTTTAACTGTACAACAATGTTCAAGAATTGGGCCATTATGTGAGTGAAGGATAGGTATGGGGGCTAGCTATTAGATAATAGCTGTGCTCCCCGATGATAAATTTAAAATACTGAGATGAATTTTTTATTTGTATTGGATGGGTTTTATTGGTAAAACAAACTGAATAATTAGTCTTCCGTGGCGCGTTGATACAAAGGAGGTGAAGGAAATGAGGAAAATGTATGGGGTGTATATTCTACTTGGTATCTTATCTTGGACTCTGATGTTTTCAGGGATCTTTAAATGGGCGGGAGTTCCAACTTTCGATAAGATTCTAACTGCTGTTTTAGGTGAACCAACTGCTATTACTAACATTCTGGCAATTGTAATCACTGGAGCCATCGCTGCATTAATTATTACTGCATGCTTAAAGTTAACAAGGAAAGTAGGCAACGCATCAGTTTAAATTAACTTTATTAGGTAAAAGGGCGTCACTTTAAATGGGAAAAGGCGCCCTGTTAATACAAAAACAGCGCTATTCATGCATAAGGATCACACAACAATCAGGCCATTTTGTTAAAGCGGATTCTAAATAGTTATTACAGAAAATGGATACTGATAGGAGTTAATAATATGCAATTCGAGTTATTTAAAGATGAAGTTCAGGATTTGTTGGATTTATTAACTAATAATGAATGGCACTATCATTCAGGTGGTATTCCTCAAAGAGATAAAGTGAAAGCAGCTATAGGAAATGGATATTATTCCGATGGTCGAGAAACTTTTTGGTTGATAGATGTTGATAAAAAAGTTGGAATTATAGTTATTGAAGATATAGACGACACGATCCCCCTTTTCGATATTCGCTTAGATGCTAAATATCAAGGAAAAGGATACGGAGTGAAATCACTCAAATGGTTACAAGATTATTTGTTTGGTAAAAGAAAGAAAATCCGTATTGAGGGATATACAAGAGCAGACAATCATCCTATGAGAAAATGTTTCACTAAAGCAGGATTTGTTAAAGAAGGTTACTTAAGAAATAGTTGGGAAAACGAAGGTGATACTGTATCCGATACTGTCTTATATGGTGCAATATTTGACGATTGGCAATCAGGGAAAATCACTAATATTAAGTTAAATGAAGTACCATATTAAGATATTAGAGAAGGTCGCAACGAAATAAACGGGAGCAATTCTTGAATAGGGATCTGCTCCCCGTTTTGAAGAATCGGGCCAGATAATTAAATAAAATACCCGGAAATAAAGAGTGATTTACTTTGTATAGTAACGCGGACATAGAGTGAATATATAAAGTGATTGGTCTTCCCACAACGTATTTAATTAATGAAGATGGAATTATTGTCCACGGTTTTGCTGGAGCAGTAAAAAACGCCAATGAGATTGAAAAATTAGTTAACAAGATTAAATAAGATAACATATTGAGCTTTCAGTATTGAGATTATTTTAATGAATTTAGTGAGTCTAAACTAAATGAACAGTTCACTATCGGCGGGCAATTCACTAATAAGATCTGTTCTTCAAATTGGCCATTTAGTTCAATTACAAAGTTTTCTTAGCGTTTTAAGTGGGACAAGAATGAATAATGAAGTCGTTACAATAGAGGAGACGATTTAACGGGAAAGCAGGAGAAACATGATTATTAACAAAAAGATAAATCAGGATTTTAAGGCGGTAGTATCTCATGTCAAAAACACTTCTGAAATAGTTGATTGTTCTGGTGCAGCGGTTTTTATTATACAAAATGACGAAATCGTAACAGAGGAATACTGGGGGAAACATTCTAAAGCTTCTAGTGCAAGACATATTCAAGAAGACACCCAATTCCATATTGCTTCAGTGAGAAAGAACTACATTGGTTTTGCTGCTGCATACGCTGTTTATGAAGGGTTTATAAAGTCAATCGATGATTTGGTCACTGAATACCATTCTGATAATGAATCTGCACTTTTCGAAGGGATTACCATTAGGCATCTCTTAACGCATACGCATGGATTAAAAAGTAATGGGAAGGAAATCCAAAGAGAATTCTTGCCCGGAGAAAGTTGGGCTTATCGGGGCATCGGCATTGATACGTTAACAAAAGTCATTGAAAATGCCACGGGAAAGAGCATTGCAGAAATTCTAGCTGAACAGGCATTTAACAAAATGGGCTTTACCGAAACGGGCTGGTATTCAGAGTTGAACGAAAATCTGGTAGATGTTATAAGAGATCCGGATAATTCGAGCTGGTACGATGGAAAAAGCGTTTCTGGGAATGAACGAAATATGTACGTGTCTGCAAGAGAATTGGCTAAGTGGGGATACCTTCACCTCAAACAAGGATATATAAATGATGAAATGATTGTTTCAAGTGAAATAATAAACATGGCTACATCCTTACAAAGTCCAGATCTCATAGATAAAGAATTACCACAAAATGGTTGCTTATGGTTTGTTAAGGAATTACCTGCAAGTAAAACAGAAATAGGAGAACTTGTGCCTAAAGGGGCATTTCAGATTTTGGGTTATACAGGAGTTACTCTATTAGTTATACCTCAATTTGACCTTGTTGCGGTACGTGCGTTTAACAGCTTCGGATCTCCAAATGGATTCGATTATTTAGCTGATGTTCGTTCATTCGGTAATACCATAATGGAATGCTTGTTAAATTAGTGGGGCAGTTGTGGCATAAGGACAGTGCTGTAAATTGGCCAAATCGTAGAACAGGAATTTGTTAGATGAGATATTAGCGAACCTAGTTCGAGAAACATTTTTTGGAATGAAGGAGAGTTAATGGTGGCAACTAAAAAGTTATCAAGCATATTATTCTCGCTGATCTTTATGAATTTCATATTATTGGGATGTGCTACTGAAAAATCGGAACTTGTAAAAGTAAAAGGTACCGACTTGACTTATAGCGAGTATTTTAAGGCTTATGATGGTCTTGATGAGAGGGATAACGTGACATTCTACAAGCCTTTTCTAATAAATGAAGTCGAACCATTTTTGCCTGATCAAGTCAAAAATACTATGAATACAATCAACACAGATAAGCTACCATTCAAAGTGGACGAGGAGAAAGCCTATCTAGTCACTTCGAAAGACAAAAATGGGGCAATAAAGAACCAGGTACAGCTAAGCTATCTTGGCAAGGATGAGTATAAACAAACTGATGATTTTTTAATCATCTCAGTTACCGAAGCCGATAAGAATCCTTTGGAAACATACGATATAACTAATGATTTTGACTCGGTCGGAAACAAACTTATAAAGAAGCAGCTGACAGAAAATCTGCCTATCTATCAGCAAGTCCTTACAACGGATAGTGCGTTGCTCTATACCTATTATGAAGAAAATGAAAAAGGAATAATTACCATAGGGACTGCAGCTAATGAATTCTACGCATACTACAACGGACACATTTATCATATAGGCTATTCTTTGGATAGAGAAAAGAATGATGTGGAAATGCAGAAAAAGATGCTACAGCTTGTTCGTGAATTCATCTTAGCAAGCAAGTTACCTCAGTGACTAATTTACTGAAATAATAGGGAATGAATTTTGATTGTGCCACCACCGGGGGGGAATTGCGATAAATAGTGATCTTGTCTATAACGTAATCCGACCTTGATATTGCAATAGTAAAAATTTCAAATGAGTTTTAAAAAATGAGGAGGACATAACATGGAGCGAATGCCCTTTGAACGTTCAACTAACCATTATGATGAATATCTTTTACCTATTGATGAACAAATTTGTGCTTTATTAAAACAACGTAAGCATCTCTCAAACAACAATCCAGGTTTTCCATCTGATGATACGATCTCTAACTGGGCTATAAAGTACGATCTTTATGAAGATTATTTAAGTTCATTCTTCGGGACACTGAGAATGGAAGATTTTTTTAAACCACGTGTTGAACCGATTGGATTTAGAAAGCATATACCTGTTTTAAAATCAGTTGAAATAGATGACCGTTTATACTCGATCACATTTATACGACAGTATGAGAATGCTAGCGTTATAAATCTTAATGTCGATTGGGATGGTACAAATGATTCGCCACACCTACACGAGCACTGTGATTTTGAGTTATTTTTAGGAGAACAGTATGATTCTAGGCAAGATGGTGGAAGCGGATCCACAGGTTATTTCAAATATGACTACATTGTTTCTCCACCGGTACCTGACGATTTTTCAGGACTGGACTTAGTTTTTAGAGAATATAGTGACCATTTTAGGGTGAAGCCAACAGGCATCGAGTTTGTAATACATTTATAATGAATTTAACTAACAAAGGCGATTCTGATTGTATTGGTTATTTAGAGATGAAGTCAATATTTTAGTACTTGCTGTAATCAATCTATAAAAGTGGTATACTTAAAAAAGTAGCTACTTTAGCGGATGGGTGGTTTGGCACACCCTTTATATGTAAGGCATACTAAGAACGTTGCGTCCAGCGGCAACGTCTGCATGACATACGATGCAATAAACATGTTATTCTAATTTGGATTTATCCTCGCTGCAACAGCCGTTGTGGCGAGGGTTCCTCTATTTATCAATAGAAAGAAGTAACCACTCCGCTACTGCTAGCAAGCGGAGTGGTTACTTCTTGTAACACCGTATGTCTTTTAGTGACCTACCGCACTTAATGCGGATATCAGCTACCTCGACTGGGTGTTAGTGAACCTGATATTTTTTAGTGTATTATTAATTTATCAATATTAGACTAAAAATACACATGTTGAAAAATCCGTTAAGAATGATTATTAGCTATTATCTTTATAAGAAAAGTGTTTTATAATAAGGCATAGTGCTCCAATATCGCAATTGTGCCAAAAAGATTCGCTTTAAAGATAAGAAAAGGAGGCGAATAACGTGGGGAAATATCAATTGGATTACAAAGGGATGAAGGCAGTGTCAAAGTATCATGAAAAACTCAAGCCTGCCCAATTTGATAAAAAGCAGCAACTTGAAAAAATTCGTACGGCGTATTTGGAAAAAAAGCAAAAACAAACAGATAAATCGTCTGAATGAAAAAATAATATATGTGAACAAGCTGTTTTCATGTTATTTTTACTTTATGTGTAAGTATAGTAAGGAATTTATCTGTTTGGATATTACAAAAAAAGAAAAATTCCCGCCCTGCAATTAGGAGTATTCTTTGATTAGACCTGGCGACCGTATTATACATAAGAGCCAATGCTAGAAAACAGAGGTGTTCGCTTATGGGAATTATCTTGTTTGTTGTATCTTACATTTTTTTGAATATAGTCAGTTCAGCGCTATACGTTGGATTCTTACTTTTGATGTTTAGAGTCATGAAAAAGACTTTTACTATGAATGAAGAAAAATGGACCGGACTTTTTAAATATAAAGAAGGTCTTGGGTTGCGTTTTATGATGATATTCCCTTTCCTAATCACAATCGCTGTAATGTTTCCAGTAACTATATATTCGCTTAACTTAATAAACTTTGAGTATACGGTTTTAGGATATTTAGCTGTCATCATGTTGCCAGCGACTATTCTAATCTTTAATTTACCTAAGCTGAAAGCATAGAAAATACCTTTTAGAAAAGCTATTAAGCAAACAGAAGGATCAGCGCAAAATTTTGCATCGAATTGTGAAACTATTTTAATGGGAAAAGTCATTCCTCAAAATAGTTACAAGGGAAGAGAATATTCTATACACGACTAGCTCTTTTATAGATAAAACTTGAAATCTTTATATACAAAAAGACCATTCACTCCTGAATGGTCTTTTGTTGTATTTTTATTTATATACCGCGGCTCGTTTTCTCGATGATTAGTAGAAACGGAGGATGATTTTGTTGGTTGACGACTTCGTGCCGAACGACCTGATAGCGTTTGGAATCCAGCTGTTGAACAAATCCTACTACAGCATCTCGTTCTTCAGGTCCGCCGGGGTGACCATCATACACCGCAATCGTAATCATCCCTCCAGGCTTTAGCAACTTCAGTGTTTCTTGAAGCGCTTGTACAGTGGTGTCTGGATGTGTAATCACGGCATGGTCGTTTTGGTTAGGTAAAAACCCTAGGTTGAATACAGCAGCTGTTATTCCATCATGGACATATTTATGAATACATGCATGGCTGTCTAGGATTAACTCAGCGCGGCTGTAAAGATCGCCAAGACGTTCTTTTGTTGCATCAAGAGCTTGTTGTTGAATATCGAATGCGTATACTTTGCCGGTCGGACCTACGGCTTGCGCTAGAAAAACCGTATCATTGCCATTGCCCATTGTGGCATCGACCACAATGTCTCCTTCTGAAATCACTTCCGTCAGCAGCTGTTTGGAGTGTGGCAAAATGCGCCGCAATCGGAAGCCGCCGCCCTTCACAGGGGAGCGACCGCTTTCTTGTAATGCTTACCTTGCCAGCTGTCCCGACGTTCCAGTTCACGTGTGATGTCGTTCAATACATCCCACTTTGTGACACTCCACATCGGACCAATAAGTAAGTCAATTGGGCCGTCGCCAGTGATGCGATGAACAATCATTTCAGGTGGCAGCATTTCAAGCTGATCCACGACCAAATTCACATAAGTCTCTTGGTCCAGGAATTCGAGCATCCCTTTTTCATACTGCTTGACCATCGGTGTTCCTTTTAATAAATGAAGCAAGTGTATTTTAATGCCTTGTACATCCAGTTTAGCCACTTCACTCGCAGTTTCTTTCATCATATCCAAATCTTCACCAGGCAGTCCGTTAATAATGTGTGTGCACACGTTGATATTATGGTTGCGCAACTTTTGGACGCCTTCTTTATAAAGTTCGAAGTCATGGGCACGATTGACAAGTTTTGCTGTTTTCTCATGGACCGTTTGCAATCCAAGCTCGACCCATAAGTACGTGCGCTCATTCAGTTCTGCTAAATATTCGACGACATCGTCAGGAAGACAATCTGGACGTGTTGCGATGGACAAGGCAACAACGCCTTCTTGTGCTAGCGCTGCTTCGAATTTCTCTTTCAACTTTTCAAGAGGTGCATGCGTATTCGTATAAGCTTGGAAATAGGCCATATACTTACCGCTTTTCCATTTCTTATGCATACGGTCGCGTATTTCTGCAAATTGTACATCAATTGGATCAACGCGGTCTCCAGCAAAATCACCGGATCCAGCAGCACTGCAAAAAGTACATCCGCCAAATGCAACAGTGCCATCACGATTCGGACAGTCGAATCCAGCATCGAGAGCTACCTTAAATACTTTGAAACCGAATCGGTCTTTCAAATGACGTGACCATGTATGATAGCGTGTCCCGTCAGACGGAAACGGATAGTTGTTTTCTTCCATTGAAACCACTCCTTAAAGTGATAGTGTACCATCTTTTTACGTACAAACGTCATCTGAATAATTGAACATCATTTTTCATCTTGTCATTTAGCAAAGATAGGCATAAAATCATACTGAGCTTGTAAGATAGGAGGCGAGTATTCTTTGCCTAGAAAAGTATGGCTTTTAATCATTGGGATGTTTGTAAATGTAATCGGTAACTCGTTTTTGTGGCCGTTAAATACAATCTATATGCACGATTATTTAGGAAAGTCTTTGTCCGTTGCGGGTTTAGTATTGATGGCGAATGCAGGAGCAGGAGTCGTTGGTAATTTACTTGGCGGTTTTTTCTTTGACAAAATTGGCGGTTATAAGTCGATCATGGCGGGGATTTTAATATCAATTGCTGCATTGATCGGATTAGTTATTGACCATTCGTGGGGACCTTATGTCGTTTTGTTAACTGTTTTGGGATTTAGTGGGGGAATTATTTTCCCGAGTTTTTACGCAATGGTAGGTACCGTTTGGCCAGAGGGTGGAAGACGTTCCTTCAACTCGATTTACTTGGCACAAAACGTAGGGGTAGCGATTGGACCCGCGCTTGCTGGACTTGTCGCATCGTTCAATATTGACCTGATCTTCACCGCGAACCTTGCTTTTTATGTACTATTTTTCTTTATTGCGTTTTTCTTCTATAAACAAATGAGTATTGCTCCGGAAGTTCACACGTCGATTTTGAAAGAGAATACTGGCATCAAGAAAAAAGCGCCATTCATAGCGTTGTTGATTGTCATGATTGGGTATCTGTTAACATGGCTCGTATATTCGCAATGGGCAACAACGATTTCCACTCATGCAACATCTGTTGGAATTACTTTGACACAGTATAGCTTCATTTGGACAATTAATGGCTTGCTGATTGTAGTAGGACAACCACTTATTAAACCGCTCATAACACGTTTAGAGAATAAAGTGAAAATGCAAGTGTTATTTGGTTTGGGAATCATGCTTGTTTCGTTCTTTGTTGTCAGCTTTGCCAATACATTTAATGTGTTCATCGTTGCAATGATCATTTTAACATTTGGTGAAATGATTGCTTGGCCGGCTTTCCCTACGCTTGCAGATCAGCTAGCGCCTCGAGGGAAAGAAGGGTTCTATCAAGGAATTGTCAATTCTTCAGCGACAATCGGTAAAATGATAGGACCAATTGCCGGTGGTATTCTTGCAGATTTATATGGCGTCCAAATTGCTCTCTGGATTTTAACGGGGCTGATGAGTTTAGCAGTCATCCCGACACTTCTATATGACGCTCCACTGAAACGTAGTGGATATGAACCGAAAAGCCGATGATGCTTTTCGGTTTTTCTAATTTGTTTAATTGCAAAATACGAAATGGTCTGATTAAATAAAGATAGGTATTCGTAGGAAAATTGCATGGGCACAGGAGGTCTGTCAGATGAAAACGATTTACAAATCGGCACAAGAAGCGGTGGAGCCAATTCAAGATGGGATGACACTTATGGTAGGTGGATTCGGCCTTGTCGGGATTCCGGAGCAACTCATTTTAGCCCTCGTTGAAAAGGGAGTCAAAGACTTAACGATTATTTCAAATAACTGTGGGATCGATGATTGGGGACTAGGTCTTCTATTAAAAGAAAAGCAGATTAAGAAAATGATTGCTTCTTATGTAGGTGAGAACAAAGAATTTGAACGTCAAGCGCTGTCTGGCGAACTAGAAGTGGAGTTGACACCTCAAGGAACACTCGCTGAGAAAATCAGAGCAGGTGGTGCAGGTATTCCCGCATTCTTCACACCCGCTGGCGTAGGAACTGAAATTGCTGAAGGCAAAGAAATTCGAGTATTTAACGGTAAAGAATATGTACTTGAAGAGTCATTGACTGCCGACTTTTCACTTGTGCGTGCGCTGAAAGCGGATACATTCGGAAATTTGGTTTACAACAAAACGGCGATGAACTTTAACCCGATGATGGCCGCAGCAGGGAATGTGACGCTTGCTGAAGCTGAAGAAATTGTAGAAGTTGGACAGCTTGAACCGGGATTCATCCATACACCAAGCATTTACGTTCAAGGACTTTTGCAAGCTGAGCAGGAAAAACGAATTGAACGATTGACGACACGATAAGGGAAGGGGACGAAAGACAATGACGACAGCGAATTCCAGAGAACTAATTGCACGACGAGCAGAAAAGGAAATAGCAAATGGAGACTATGTCAATCTCGGGATCGGCATGCCGACTCTCGTAGCAAATTACATATCCCCCGACAAGACGGTCGTGTTGCAGTCAGAGAATGGATTACTTGGAATCGGACCGTTTCCTACTGAAGACGAAGTGGATCCTGATCTCATTAACGCGGGAAAAGAGACCGTGACTGCAAGTATAGGTGCAGCTTACTTTGACAGTGCGGAATCGTTTGCGATGATCCGAGGCGGACATATTGATGTTGCGATTCTTGGAGGGATGGAAGTATCTGAAAAAGGAGACCTTGCGAACTGGATGATCCCAGGAAAAGTGATTAAAGGGATGGGCGGAGCTATGGATCTTGTGCACGGTGCTAAAAAAATCATCGTGATTATGGACCACGTGTCTAAAAAAGGCGAGCCGAAAATAAAGAAACAGTGTGATTTGCCGTTGACCGGTAAACAAGTTGTGAATAAGATCATAACAGAGCGTGGGCTAATTGAAGTGACACCTGACGGACTGGTTTTAAAAGAGGTGTTTGAAGGCTATACTGTCCAAGACGTCATAGATTCCACAGGAGCGGACTTGAAGATTGATGTTAACGCATGAGTCTCCTCATGAAAAGCTTGTCATTACCCTTTCATTCCAGTAAAATGAATTTCAATAGAGTTTGACGTTGACGGAGAGTAGTAGGCAGGAATGACCTTTTCAGAGAGCTGACGATGGCTGCGAGTCAGTAAGGAATCCTGGTGAACTCAACTTCCTGAGTCTGCACGTGAGTGAGCGTTCGATCGTGCCGTTATTTCCGCGTTAAGGAGTCAAGTTGGGCGGTGTATGCCGTCAATTTGGGTGGTACCGCGGGAACCTGTCTTCACTCTCGTCCCTTGTTTAGTGGGGACGGGAGTTTTTTTATTTTGAATAGGAGGAACTGAATTATGAGCTACAAGCACCTTGAGATTGAACAAAAATGGCGTGACTATTGGAAAGAAAACCAAACGTATAAAATGACGGACGATCCGTCGAAACCAAAATTCTATGCATTGGATATGTTCCCATATCCATCAGGTGCTGGACTTCACGTCGGCCACCCACTAGGGTATATTGCGACAGATATTTTGAGTCAGTTCAAACGTAAGCAAGGCTACAATGTATTGCACCCAATGGGTTGGGATGCGTTTGGTCTTCCAGCTGAGCAATATGCACTTGATACAGGTAATGACCCAGCTGAGTTTACAGCGAAGAACATTGCGACATTCAAGCGCCAAATGGATGAGCTTGGATTCTCATATGACTGGGATCGTGAAGTAAATACAACAGATCCAAAGTATTACAAGTGGACGCAATGGATTTTCATCCAACTGTATAAGCGCGGACTTGCGTATATGGACGAAGTGGCAGTGAACTGGTGTCCTGCGCTTGGTACAGTACTAGCGAACGAGGAAGTTATCGATGGAAAATCTGAACGTGGCGGACATCCAGTAGAACGTCGTCCGATGCGCCAATGGGTGCTTCGTATTACGGAATATGCGGATCGTTTGCTTGAAGACTTGGATGATCTCGACTGGCCGGAAAGCCTGAAAGACATGCAGCGTAACTGGATTGGTCGTTCTGAAGGCGCTCAGTTGACGTTTACTGTTGAAGGCAGCGAGCAATCATTTGATGTCTTCACAACACGTCCTGATACGATTTTTGGTGCAACATATGCAGTTCTTGCGCCTGAGCACAAATTAGTGGATAAGATTACGACTCCAGAGCAAAAAGACGCGGTTGCTGCGTATTTGGATAAAGTGAAACTTAAGAGTGATCTCGAGCGCACAGACCTTGCGAAAGAGAAAACTGGTGTATTCACTGGTGCGTATGCAGTGAACCCAGCTAGTGGCGAGAAAATGCCAATCTGGATCGCAGATTATGTCCTTGTTTCATACGGAACAGGCGCAATCATGGCAGTTCCAGCTCACGATGAGCGTGATTACGAGTTTGCGAAAGAATTCGGCTTGACGATTACAGAAGTGGTTGCTGGCGGAGATATCGAGAGTGAAGCTTATACAGGCGAAGGTACTCACGTGAACTCAGGTTTCCTAGATGGTCTAGGGAAAGACGAAGCAATTGAAAAGTCAATTGCATGGCTTGTTGAAGAAGGTAAGGGCGAAAAGAAAATCACGTATCGTTTGCGCGATTGGTTGTTCTCCCGCCAACGTTATTGGGGCGAGCCAATTCCAATTATCCATTGGGAAGATGGCACGATGACTGCTGTTGACGAATCAGAATTGCCTCTTGAACTTCCTGTAACGGGTGATATCCGTCCAAGTGGAACAGGTGAATCTCCACTTGCGAACATTACGGAGTGGGTAGATGTAGTCGATCCGAAGACAGGCATGAAAGGTCGTCGTGAAACGAATACGATGCCACAATGGGCGGGTAGCTGCTGGTATTACTTGCGCTATATCGATCCGAAAAATGATGAGATGCTGATCGATCCTGAATTAGCGGAGCGTTGGTTGCCGGTAGATATCTATGTAGGTGGAGCAGAACACGCAGTTCTTCACTTGCTCTATGCACGTTTCTGGCACAAAGTGTTGTACGATATCGGTGTTGTTAAAACGAAAGAGCCATTCCAGAAGTTGTTCAACCAAGGAATGATTCTCGGTGAAGGTAACGTGAAAATGTCGAAATCACTTGGTAACGTTATTAATCCGGATGATATCGTTCACTCTCATGGTGCGGATACATTGCGTATTTATGAAATGTTCATGGGGCCGTTGGAAGCTTCTAAAGAATGGTCTACCAATGGATTAGACGGTTCACGGAAGTTCCTCGATCGCATTTGGCGCTTGTTCGTCAATGAAGACGGTACACTTGGAAGTAAAATCGGCGGAGAATCCGATGGAACACTCGACAAAGTGTACAACCAGACGGTTAAAAAGGTTACGGAAGACTTCGAAAGCATGCACAATAACACGGCAATTTCGCAACTTATGGTATTTATCAATGAATGCTATAAAGCAGATCGCGTGCCGACTGAATATGCTAAAGGCTTTGTATTGCTTATGTCACCAATTACTCCTCACTTGGCTGAAGAGCTTTGGGAGAAGTTGGGCAATGAAGGATCAATCACTTATGTTCCTTGGCCAACATATGACGCGGAAAAGTTAGTGGATGATACAGTGGAAATCGCTGTTCAAATTAACGGTAAAGTTCGTGCGAAGTTAGAAGTCGATAAAGACATTTCAAAAGAAGAGTTGGAAAAAGCAGCACTTTCCAATGAAGAAGTTCAAAAATGGATTGATGGCAAAGAGTTGAAGAAAGTCATCGCGATTCCAGGACGTTTGGTTAACATTGTAGCGGTTGGATAATTAATGTGGCACGGAAGAGGGGCTGATCTCTCTTCCGTGTTTTTTTGTGGGGTTGGAAAGGTGGAGGCATGACCCTACCCGTTCCCATGTTCAACCCGCTCGTTTCGCATTGGAAACCGCCCGTTCCCACGACGCACCCTATCGATTCCTCAATCAAAAAAAATAGCCAAAACGTTCCGCGAATCGAAACGTCTTGGCCAATTAGTTATCCCATCATCTTTTCTGAAGCACGTAAACTCGCATTCATGCCAGCGAGCCTACCAGTAACAAGTGCAGACGTAATATTATAACCACCTGTATAACCATGGATATCAAGGATCTCACCGCAGAAATACAAGCCATCTTTTTTACGTGAAGCCATCGTTTTCGGTTCGATTTCTTTCACCGACACACCGCCGCCTGTAACAAATGCTTTTTCAATTGGTTGCGTGCCGTTCACTTTCATTTGGAAGGTCTTCAGCAGATTTGCGAGTTTCCGGATCTTTTCCGAAGAGAACGTATTCGCAGGTTCGTTCGCATCCATGTCGGCTTGTTCGAACAAGAACAATAACCAACGCTCAGGCGCGATTCCTTTCAATGCATTCTTCAAAGCTTTTTTAGGATCTTCTTTCAACGTCGCTGTTAGCTGCTGAAAAACTTGTTCTTCATTGTCGTCTGGCAATACATCAATTTTAATGACAACAGGCTGATCACCGTTTTTCATACGCTCTTTTACGACGTATTGACTGCATCGTAAAATAGCTGGACCACTGAGTCCGAAATGGGTGAACAGCATGTCCATCTGATGTGTCACAAGAATTTTGCCTTTTGCGTTCAACACAGATACTGCTGCGTCGCGAAGCGCGAGTCCCTGAAGTTCTTTTGCCACAATGAATTTTTCATTGGATAATAAGGGAACCTCCGTCGGATACAACGTCGTCACGGTATGTCCTGCCTGTTCAGCCCACGGATAGCCATCTCCTGTACTGCCCGTGTGAGGGACGGCTTTTCCACCAACTGCGACGACGACGGATTTAGCGCGAATCTCTTCACCGTCCAATAACCGGACACCGAGAATTTCGTCTTCGTTCATGAGCAACTTTTTCACTTTCGTTTCCGTCCTGATTTCAACGCCCAATCTTGCCATTTCGCTTAGCAACGCATTGACCACGTCTTTTGCTTTGTTTGAAACAGGGAACATGCGACCATGATCCTCTTCTTTTAACGCCACACCAAGACCTTCGAAAAATGAAATAATGTCTTCATTGTTAAAGACCGAAAACGGTCCATATAAAAATCTTCCGTTGCCGGGGATGTGTTTTACAATTTCTTCTACAGATAGTCGGTTTGTCACGTTACACCGTCCGCCACCTGAAATGGCTAGCTTATTACCAAGTTTTTTTCCTTTATCGAGTAAGAGCACGCGGTTCCCGGATTCTGCAGCTGCAATTGAAGCCATCAATCCTGAAGGACCGCCACCAATAATAATTACGTCAACCATATAAATCACACTTTCAGTTTTTCTACAGTATACAACACTAATGGGGATAAAACATTGTGAAATATGTTCCTGCGGAGTAAACTGTAAAGTAGTTTGACTGAACTCAGTGAAAACCTATAGCGAGTGTTACGGATTTTGAAAAATCTGTATTTTATGTCGCCTAGGTGTAATTGAAAGATGGGAAGGAATAATTTAATGGCATCTAATCTTGTTAAAGGCACTGCGATTTTAACGATCGGCCTATTTTTATCAAAAGCACTCGGGCTGTTGTATGTAATTCCTTTTTACAGCATCGTCGGAGAGAAAAATGTGGGTCTTTATCAGTACGCATATATTCCCTATAATATTGCACTCTCTATTGCAATCTCCGGTGCTCCACTTGCGGTTTCTAAATTTGTCTCCAAGTACAATGCGTTAGGGGACTACGCTACAGGTAGGAAGTTAATGAAGTCGAGTATTGGCGTTATGGCGTTGACGGGAGTTCTAGCCTTTTTAGCACTTTACTTTATGGCGGAACCGATTGCTCATATGGTCATTAAAGATGACGAGCAACAGTTCACGGTCCAAGATATTGCATCTGTCATACGTTGGGTCAGCTATGCGTTATTGGCTGTTCCAATAATGAGTGTGATCCGTGGTTTTTTACAGGGATACCAGAAGTTCGAACCAACGTCGGTATCGCAACTGGTTGAGCAGATTGTCCGGATAGCGGTAGTCTTAATTGGGGCATATCTCGTAGTTGACGTTCTTGGTGGTTCACCTAAGACCGCTGTTAAATTTGCCGTGTTCGCTGCATTCATTGGCGCACTTGCAAGTTTGGCTACTCTATTGCTTTACTGGAAGAAGTATAGGCCAGAATTGAATGGGTTACTACAGAATAGCCCTCCAGCTGGAGAAATTCCTGTTTCAACCATCTACAAAGAAGTCATTACGTATATTTTACCATTTGTATTAGTAGGTGTTATTAACCCGCTGTATCAGTTTGTAGATATGATTACGTTTAATGGCACGATGTCTTCTATCGGCTTAGCTAAAGTGACGGATATGTATTTAACGATGCTCAATTTCTTGACTCACAAAATCGTTATGATTCCTGTAATGGTGGCAACTGGATTTTCCATGGCGCTGATTCCAGTGATGACGACGTATTATGCAAAGGGTGACCAAAAAGGAATAACCCGGTCGCTCGATCAAACCTACCAGATCATGTTGTTCTTAACGATTCCAATGGTAGTAGGCATTATGGCATTATCCAGTGAAACGTATCAAATATTATATCAACAAAACGCGATTGGGGCTGATGTGCTAAGAAGTTATGCACCTGCAGCAATCCTATTCGGTTTATATACAGTAACCGCGGCCATTTTGCAGGGAATAGATAAGCATAAGTGGATTGTCTTTACATCCCTTCTTGGATTGCTTTTCAAACTCATTTTAAATGTACCGCTTATCAAAATGTTTGAAGTGAATGGTGCCATTGCTGCAACTATTATCGGATATGCAATCGCTGTCGGTGTAAACATTTTTGTCATCAAGAAAGAATTGAACTACCAATCAAAACTTGTCGTTCGTCGAACAATCCTGATTCTATTCTTCAATGCAATCATGCTAGCTGCTGTATTACTGACACGGTATGTTCTCTATGCAATCCATGTTCCTGAAGGAAAACTACAGGCGTTATTTTACCTAATGATTTGTAGTGGAGTAGGAATGATCGTTTACGGTTTCTTGTCATTCAAAAGCGGACTTGCACAAAAGTTACTTGGAGACAAAATCACACGAATTACAAAGAAATTGGGCTTGGGGAGATCATAATTGAGACTTGACAAATTACTTGGAAATAATGGTTTTGGTACACGGAAAGATGTGAAACAGCTCGTACGAAAAGGGACAGTCCGTGTGAATGGGGTGACTGCGAAAGATCCTGGCGCTCATGTGGATCCCGAAAAGGATTCAGTGGATGTGTTAGGTGAGCCCGTCATTCACCAGGAATTCATCTACATTATGATGAACAAACCACCTGGAGTCATTTCCGCAACTGAGGACAAATGGGACCAAACTGTAATTGACTTACTTTCTGAGAACGAACAACGTTTCGAGCCATTTCCTGTTGGGCGTCTTGATAAAGATACAGAAGGACTACTGCTCATTACGAATGATGGTAAGCTTACACACGAGCTGTTGTCACCGAAAAAGGATATACCGAAAACGTACTATGCGAAGATTGATGGGAGAGTAACGGAAGAGGATGTGATTGCTTTTTCAAAAGGCGTCACGCTTGAAGATGGTTTCCACACAAAACCAGGAATTTTGAACATAATCATTTCTGATTCTGTCTCAGAAATTGAACTGACCATTACGGAAGGAAAATTCCATCAAGTAAAGAGGATGTTTGAAGCGGTCGATAAAAAAGTGGTCTATTTGAAAAGGGTGTCGATGGGCAATCTGTTGCTGGATGAGTCACTTCCGTTAGGACATTTTAGGGAGCTGACACAACAGGAGTTGAACGAAGTAGATCCACGAAAAAAGGGCTGAATTGCTTGAGGCAATTCAGCCCTTTTTTTGAGGCTGGGCGGCCATAGATAAGCGTTAAGAAGGCAATTTCACTTTTCTTGCTGTCGTTGTCCATTGGCCACGAACCGGACTCGTAATGAGGTCATTGTACTCCAGGACATTTAAATCCCGTTGTGCGGTACGCGCCGTGATGCTAAATTCTTGGACTACATTCTCTGTGGTGACAGTACCATTACCATAGATGTACAAATAGACATCTTTAATACGGGTCAGCATTCGATCTGTAGCAGGATTCAACTTTGAACCACTCCTTCATCATCAATTTCCAATCGACTTGGTTTGAGACGTGGAAATGTTACGTTAGCTCTTCGAAATCGCCTTTGCTCCGCACATCCTCTCCAGCAAAATTTAGTCAGACTGTTTGTTCTGACAATACTAGTATAACGTATATTGTTGAAAAAGTATGCTAAAATCGCTTGTGATTCTAGCATTCCAACAGCAAGTGGAAAGTTCTTTATTTTCTTTTAAGAACATGGGAAAATGGAGAGAACTGTTTTGACAGCAAACAAACGCTCGCCAAATTAACTGAACTCACATAGACTGTATGTAAACAGCCACAATTCAATTGTAACTGAGAGGAGCATAATGATGACAATTTACTTTAATAACGGGGTATACGCAGATAAAGAAACGATGAAGGTATCAATTGATGATCGGGGTTACTATTTCGGTGATGGTGTGTATGAAGTCATTAAAGTATATGAAGGAAAGCTTTATACCGCGCAGGAACACTTTACTAGGTTTTTGCAAAGTGCAAAAAAAATCCGTCTAGACCTACCTTATACAATTGAGGAGTTTACGGAAATCGCAAAAAAATTAGCTACTGATAATGGTATAATAGAAGGACACGTCTATATTCAAGCAACTCGTGGTGCTGCTCCCCGGATGCATAACTTCCCTGGTGAAGATGTCAAGCCGATGATTACGGCTTATGCCATTCATAATCCACGCCCGCTCTCTAAGATTAAAGAAGGGGTAGCCGTGAAAACAACAGATGATATCCGTTGGTTACGCTGTGACATTAAGAGCTTGAATTTGTTAGGAAATGTATTGGCAAAACAAGAAGCTCACGAAGCGGGTTGCGCAGAAGCGGTATTTGTGCGCGATGGAATTGTTACGGAAGGTTCTTCTTCAAATATGTTTGGTGTGAAAGACGGGATCCTTTACACACATCCTGCAACTAACTTGATCTTAAATGGGATTACACGTAGAGTCGTGCTGAAATTATGTGCGAAACATAGTATCGGTGTCATGGAAGAGCCATTCACTCTAGAGCAATTCAATGAAATGGATGAACTATTCCTTACCTCTACAACATCAGAGATCACACCGATCGTTTCCATTGACGGTAAATCTGTCGGAGATGGTGCACCAGGTAGATTGACGGAACGATTACAGCAAGTTTTTGAGGAAACAATCCACGAACTAAAAATGAAAATTAACTGAATCAGAAAGCGCAGGTGAGTCGAAAGATGGCCCAGCTTGTCAAAATGCTCGATTACGTCTCGCGTTATGAACATGATTTGTCTCGTTATACGAACCAGTTCATCCGCCTGAAAAGATCTCAATGGGATCGGATGAAGCGACAGTGGGACAACGGAGTCGATTTAGCCAGTTGGCAAATTGCTGCGGGTGAGGAAACGTTAGAAAAGAAATCAGAAAAGGATATTGGTACTCAAGAGGAAGTGGGGAAAAAACGTTTTTCCTCGTTATCTCGCTTCCTTCCTTTTCGAAAAGAAGAACAAATGGAAGCCCTTGGTACAGAACCTTCTATAGAAGTGGATGAGCTACAGTTCACTCCAAATATTATCCAAGACCCACGTTCGATCCAACAGTTACGCAAGTTGTATATCGATCAGCTTTTTCACTTTCAGTTAAAATGGGCGAGTTCTACGCTGACAGAACGATCTCGAATAGACGGGAAATTCATGAGGGACAAGCTGCTTCATGATTTCTTAGAGAGCTTGCCAGATAGCTATTTACTTTTCTATTATCCTGTTTTGAAAATAAAAAAAGCACCTGTCGAATTGGAAGTTGTCCTTATGACACCCGTGGAATGTATTTGTATGACAATTCTACAAGCAGAGGAAGGTTCCGTATTAGTAGGAAGTGGAGAACGATTTTGGACCAAAAAGCTGGGTGAAAAAGAATCCAAATTACTGAATCCAACAATTGGCTTAAACCGAATGGGGAAAATTGTGTCCAGCCTGTTTACGTCTGCTGAAGTGGACTTTCCAATTCGTAAAATCTTACTTTCCAGAGAGAGCTACATTGACTTCCCAGGAGTTGCACATGACATACAAATCATTGATCGAAGAGATTACCCTAAATGGTTAGAAAAAGAGAAGAAGTCTAGTATTCCGATGAAATCCAAACAGTTTAGGGCTGCACAAGTCTTATTAGATCTTTGTCAAACTACGGCTGCGAGCCGACTGTTTGAGACAGAAGAAGAACAATTAGAAACCGAACAAGAATAAATAAGAATAATTTAGAAGAGAGTTGTTGAACGATGAGATTACGTCATAAACCATGGGCGAAAGATTATTTAGATGAGCATGCGGGTATTGTCATAAAGGAGCCAGAAACGAAAAGTGGGAAGTGGTCCACTATATTCGGGAATGACAACCCTGTACATGTAGAAGTAGGTACTGGGAAAGGTCAGTTTGTTGTTGGAATGGCACTTGCAAATCCCGACATCAACTACATCGGAATCGAGCATTTTGATAGCATTATTGTATCTGCAGTTGAAAAAGTGGTAGATTCAGGAGTTCCAGCTAATCTGAGATTGCTTCGCGCCAATGGGAAAGAGCTTACCGATATTTTTGAAAAAGGAGAAGTCTCGCGTGTGTATTTGAACTTCTCGGATCCTTGGCCTAAAACGAAACATGCTAAACGACGACTTACTCATGGCACGTTTTTAAGTTTATATCAGGCTGTCATGCCTGAAGGTGGAGAAATACATTTTAAGACAGATAACCGCGGATTATTTGAGTACTCGCTCGTATCGTTGTCTGAGTACGGAATGCGTTTGTTGGATGTATCACTGGACTTGCATGCCCAAGTGCCTGAAGATAACGTCATGACAGAATATGAAGAGAAGTTTTCAGCTAAAGGACAACCAATCTACCGTCTGGAAGCAAAGTTCATGAGCAAAGTATAATTCAACCAAAAGGGGATGTTTGAATGGATACATACAATTTTCACGATATGAAACTCACATGGCTGGACGGCGGCGTCAACTATTTGGATGGGGGAACGATGTTTGGCGTTGTTCCGAAAGCAATGTGGGCTAAAAAGTATGCACCTGATGAGAACAACTTGATTGAATTGCGGACTGATCCAATATTACTTCAATTTCAAGGGGAGAATTTGTTGATAGATTCTGGTATTGGTAAAGGAAAATTGGATGAAAAGAAAAAACGTAACTTAGGAATCCGTGCGGAAACCCGAGTTGCAGAGAGTCTTTCAGAGCTTAACTTAACTGTTGAAGACATCGATATGGTGCTCATGACGCATTTGCATAATGATCATGCGGCTGGCCTAACAGAATGGCAAGGAGACAAACTTGTTTCTGTTTTTTCGAATGCCGAGATTTATGTCTCGCAAATTGAATGGGATGAAATGCGTGATCCAAACATCCGCTCAAGAAATACCTATTTCAAGGAAAATTGGGAGCCGATACAAGACCAAGTAAAGCCGTTCGATAAAGAGTTTTCACCTTTGCATGGAGTCACGATGGTTCACACAGGTGGTCACAGCGATGGTCACAGCATTATCCGTCTTGAGCAAAACGGAGAGACGATGATCCATATGGCGGACATCATGCCGACGCATGCACACAGCAATCCACTTTGGGTCCTAGCGTTTGATGACTACCCAATGGATTCCATCTTCGCAAAAGAAAAGCTCATGAAAGAAGCTCGCCAAGAAGGTCATCGTTTCTTCTTCTACCACGACGCCGTTTACCGGATCGTTCGTTTCGACGAGACTGGTAAAAACGTAGTCGAGTCGATAGGGAGAACTCGTTGATATACTGTTGAATGGGCGTAGCAGATGCAGGCTTCGGTGAAAGATCATTGACACTGATCAAAGCATCCACCTTTAACGAAAGTCAATACTGTTTACGCTCTAATTTATTTTAAGCAGATTTAAAGGGACTGACCCAAGGAGTCATTTCACATGATCTCATGGGGCAGTCCCTTTTTCATTGTTGGATAAGGCTTAATGATTAATTTTTAACAAGCTCGACAACAGTTCCTGTTTTAGCGTCTGCTGCAAATTCATATTGTTCCAAGATGCCATTTTTAATGCGGGAAACTCCGCCTCTGTATACGTTCATGGAAATTACGTTATTTGTGAACGGCTCGGTTTTCATCACAATCCAAGAACCATCAATCGGTCCTTCTTTTTTAAATGCATCTTTTACTGTCTTTAATACTTGCTCAGCTGGAACAGAAGAGTTTGCACGATCTACGGCTTCTTTGACGACCAATCCTGCAGCTGCACCGGTAAGAACGCCGGCAGCAAATTCTTTGAACTTCATATGGACAGCACCCCTTAGTAGTCGTTTTAATAAGTGTATCATACCACTTTCAATTTGAATAAGCGAGACTCCTCACTCTATTCTTTCGAGACACGAATTAGACCATTGGTATTTTCGACTGAATTGTTCTACAATACTTAATGTACATAATTTAAAGTGGAGGTAATCCTTTTATGAATAACGAAACTCTTGCAATGTTTAAAACGCTAACAGAATTACCAGGTGCGCCCGGAAATGAGCATGCCGTACGAAATTATTTACGGGGAGAACTTGAAAAATATTCGGATGAAATGATTCAGGACAATTTGGGAGGCATTTTTGGTGTTCGCAAAGGACCCGAGAATAGCCCTAAAATAATGGTAGCTGGACATATGGACGAAGTCGGTTTCATGATTTCTGGAATTACGGAAAATGGTATGCTCCGTTTCCAAACATTGGGTGGCTGGTGGAACCAAGTAATGCTTGCACAACGTGTGGAAATTATTACGGATAAAGGTGTAATTCCAGGCGTTATCGGATCCATTCCCCCACATCTTTTGACAGACGAACAACGCGCTAAGCCTATGGACGTGAAAAACATGCTGATTGACATCGGTGCTGATGATTTGGAAGATGCAAAGCGCATCGGAATTCGGCCCGGTCAACAGGCTTTGCCAGTTTGCCCATTCACTCCGATGGCAAACGAAAAAAAGATTATGGCAAAAGCATGGGATAACCGATATGGTTGCGGTCTTGCACTAGAGTTGCTGAAGGAAGTAAAAGACGTAGACCTTCCAAACCAGCTTTTCTCTGGAGCGACTGTAATGGAAGAAGTCGGACTCCGCGGTGCTCAAACTGCTGCAAATATGATCGATCCTGATTTGTTCTTCGGACTTGACGCAAGTCCTGCAAATGATATGTCCGGTAGCAAGACAGAATTTGGTCAGCTCGGTAAGGGAACACTACTGCGCATTCTGGATAGAACGATGATCACTCACCGTGGGCTTCGTGAATTCATCCTCGATACGGCGGAAACCAATAACATTCCTTACCAGTATTTCGTCTCCCAAGGTGGAACGGATGCAGGTAAAGTTCATATATCAAACGATGGTGTACCAAGCGCTATAATCGGTATCTGTTCCCGTTACATTCACACATCCTCATCGATCATTCATACGGATGATTATGCGGCCGCGAAGGAACTTCTTGTTAAATTAGTGACAACTTGTGACAAAACAACTCTTGAAACAATTAAGCAAAACGTTTAAGTTCCAATTGCGATGCAACGATATAAAAGCAGTCGGTAACAGAGTTTAATCTGTAACCGACTGCTTTTCATTGTGTATTCTAGTGACTTGCGGTTCTGATGGTTGCGCGGATAAGTGCTGACAGCTAAACTATACATACTGTACTGAAGCGGAGGCGAAGATGTGATTCGGAAATATACCCACTTATTAACAGCGGCAGTTTTATTACTTGTCCTTACGGGATGTGGTCGAACTGTTGAAGAACAAACAGATGAAGCAATGCAATCAGCACGAGATGCATTTGAGATGAACCGTAAACAACCAACTGAAGCAATAGATGGAGTCGAATTCTATAAGCCAATCGGCTGGACAGCGGATGTGATGAAAGCAGAGCGCACAATGGAGCTTTCAAAAGGCACTCAAACTTATACCGCACAGTTTGATCCGAATGCAAAGCAAGACTCGCAAGTGTATTATGAGTTATTAATGGCAGATTCAAGTAAAAAATACATCCAGCTACAAACTTTTTCCGATGCAGGTGTCTTCGGATTTGCTGCAATTAGTGCCCATGGAGATTCTTCGGTTGAAGTTGTGACGGGATCTGGTCCCGTTCAAGTGACTGCTATTGTGCAAAAAGAAGATCTTGTTACAGCAATCGAGCGTATGATGGAAATCGCTAGTTCTGTACAAATAGATTCGTAAAGCTATAACATTTTAAAAGAGGTGAAAACATTGAAATCAGAACAATTAGTGGAAGAACTGAAAAAACGCCTTCCTTCGCAAAACTTTGAATGGAAGTTTGATAAAAAAGCGGATCGAGTACGTCTCGATCATAAAGGGCTACATAGGGGGATGGACATTTCCCTGCCTGAAATACTTTCGAAATATGAACTGAAATCAGACGCAGCGATTGAAGAAGTCGTCTACACCATTCAAGAGACATTTAATGCAATGGAAGCTGAACAGCAACAAGGATTCAATGAAAATGCCATCATTCTTCCTGTGATCCGTTCTACTTCGTTCCCGAAAGAATCTAAAGCGGGTAGCCCATTCCTTGTGAAACCTCATACGGCAGAAACAGCAATCTACTATGCTTTGGACCAAGGGAAAACTTATCGCTTGATAGACGAAAGTATGCTGTCATCACTTGGCAAGACTGAGAAAGAAATTACGGAAGCGGCATTATTTAATGCCCGAAAACTGCCGACAGATGTTAAAGTAGATGAAGTAGCGGGCAATAACTATTATTTCCTCAACATAAATGATGGATATGATGCAAGCCGTATTTTAAATGCTTCATTTTTAAAGGAGATGTCTTCCCGTATTGACGGTCATATGACGGTCTCTGTGCCTCATCAAGATGTATTGATCATCGGAGATATCCAAAATGACACAGGATATGATGTCCTGGCTCAAATGACGATGCACTTCTTCACTGTAGGGACAGTGCCGATTACGTCTTTGTCGTTCCTCTATTACGATGGGGAGCTGGAACCTATTTTCATCATGGCCAAAAATCGTGTCGCAGAAAAAGGAGAGAAAAAGAAATGAACGTCTTTATTAACCAGCATGGTGTAGGTGACGTGTTGATGGTACAACTGACAACAGAGCGTCCTGAGCAAACAGAAATTGAATCAAAAGGTGATATTACACTTATTAAAGCCGCGCAAGAAGGTAAACCGGTAGCATTCAACGTATTTCACGCAACTCAATACGTAGGTGAGCATGCGGATGGTTCTATTGAATTGACACCTGAACTCGTTGCGAAGATTCAAGAAGCACTTGAAAAGAACAGTGTCTCACTGGAGCTAAATGTAGATTTCAGTCCGAAATTCGTTGTAGGACACGTTGTTTCAAAAGAAAAGCACCCAAATGCGGACAAGCTTAATATTTGTAAGGTGAACGTAGGAGAAGAGACTTTACAAATCGTCTGTG
Source organism: Sporosarcina sp. D27 (assembly GCF_000586555.1). GTDB lineage: Bacteria > Bacillota > Bacilli > Bacillales_A > Planococcaceae > Sporosarcina. Next base: position 37,178 of record NZ_AZUC01000063.1, on the reverse strand, counting down.
GAGCACCGAACGTTGAAAGTGACCAAAAAGTAGTAGTTGCAAAAGTGGGAGCTGTGATGCCATCTGGTATGATTATTCGCGACGCAGAACTACGTGGAGTTCCGTCTTCAGGAATGATTTGTTCTGCAAAAGAATTAGCGTTACCGGATGCGCCAGCTGAAAAAGGTATTCTTGTATTATCTGCAGATGCAAAAGTTGGAAGTGCATTTACAAACTGAAAATAGTTCTGTTAACAGAGAAGCTAGTTTAGTTCTCTGTTTTTTTGAGGAAAAATTCAACAAGCCGTATGTTGTTTTTATCAAAAAAAGATAGTTGAAGCGACCTATGATACCGTTTCGTTTCCTTCCTAGCACACGACTATTTGATTTTATCCTTGTTTTTCTGTTAAAATAGGTTGATTGAAATGAAAAGAGTGATAGAGTGAGTTGGATTAAAAAAACTATGGGTCGTATGTTCGGCTCGCAATCTGATGAGACAATTGAAGACTTGAACACAGAATCACCTGAGCTAGAACAACCGCAAGAACCAACCCCGCCGCAGCGGCCGGCATTTAGATTTCCTATGATTACTGATGCTGAAATTTATGGATGGGAAGAAGATCCCGATGAACCTGTACAAATAAAGCAAGAAGTAGCACCTTTAGTAGAAAAAGATGACCCATCTGAATCGATACCGTTATACAAAAATAACAGATGGCCTGCAGAACCACCTATAGGAAAAATCCATAGAGCAGGTAATAGAGCGAAATATAAAGAACTTACAGAAAAAAATAGAACCGTAAAACCTGAATTAGAAAAAACAGTTAAACGTAAAACAGAAATTGTGAAACAACGCACTAACAAACCGTTTACACCAACGGAAGTTCCTTCACCTGTATATGGATTTTCACAACCAAAAAGAACCAATGCGAAAATTGAACATGAGATCACTTCTAGTCATGGGAGTGAACCAAATACGAGAGAGCATCGACCGTCGAATCTCTTCTTGCCGAAAGAAGTATTACCTTCTGGAAGAAAAATTGGATCACTTTCTAATGGGACTAAGAAAACCAGCCAGTACTCCGAAACCGAAAATGAAGTTGACGAAGTAATGGATGAAATGCATGAACCTTCTATGACTGAATCGAATCAGTCAGAATCAGAGTTAGTTAGGTTGGAAGAAAGCGTGTCGCTTCCTTCAACGACGGATCACATAAATTCTGAATCCGAACCTATTGAAAAAATGGAAGAGGATACAGTTGAAGAGAGTGTGCAAATTGCAGTTTTAGAGCATGAACCTGAAGAAGTCCATCAAGTGATTTCGGTGCAGGATGAGTCAGTAAATGAATTACCTGAGAAACTTGACGTAGTGGCCGCAGAGGATGAGATTACTGAACCAACTGAGCCTGTAAAAGCGGATTCCAAAGAATTGTATGATGAAGAGGGCAGTAGTGTTCCATTTGTAGAGGAATCCACTACACCCCCTGAACTAGATAGAAGCAAACATGAAAAAATTGTTCCTTTTAATGTCGTCATGTTGAAAACTGATAAAGAGAAGCAACAGTTACGCACGCTTGCCGTTTCGAATGCTGAAGCAATCAAAGAACCTGCTCCAACGCCTATGAAAAACGAGCAATTATCTGATGTTAGCGAAGAGATTCAACCAGCAAAGCCAGTATCTCAGATTCAGCCTGGAATGAGGCAGAACAGTCAACAGGTTGAATTGGTTCAACCAGCACCACTTACGAGCATAGCAACGTTATCAGAGGAACCGGAGGAGGAGCAACAAGTGCTTCCTCATTATGTTTTCCCTTCTATTGAAGATTTGCTACCAGCTGAAGAGCAGCAAGAAGATACGGAATGGCTAACTTCACAATCTGAGAAGCTAGTCGAAGCGCTGTCTCATTTTTCAGTAGAAGCAGACATATTAGAAGCTGTTCAAGGACCCACAGTTACGCGTTTTGAGTTGACAGTCGGATTTGGAACTAAAGTTAGCAAAGTCCGTAATTTAACAGATGATCTGAAATTAGCTCTTGCGGCAGAAGATATCCGTATTCAGGCACCTATCCCTGGTACAAGCTCGATCGGGATTGAAATACCAAATCGGACAACACGTCCTGTCCGAATTTCAGAAGTCATTGATACTGATAAGTTCACCAGTTCGGATTCACCACTCGAAGCGGTACTTGGATTGAGTTTAACAGGGGAACCGGTAACAATCGACTTGCGTAAAATGCCACACGGAATGATTGCAGGTGCAACAGGATCAGGGAAATCGGTATGCATTAACTCAATTCTCGTGAGTCTATTGTACAAAGCTTCGCCAACAGAACTTAAAATGATGTTGATTGACCCTAAAATGGTGGAATTAGCGCCATTCAATGGCATTCCACATCTTATTAGCCCTGTTATCACTGATGTAAAGGCTGCGACAGCCGCTTTAAAATGGGCAGTCGATGAGATGGAGCGGCGTTATGAGCTATTTGCGCATGCGGGTGCTCGGAATATTGAGAGATATAACCAGATGGCAGAAGCGAATCGTCAATTTGCACAAAAGATGCCATATTTACTCATTGTCATCGATGAGCTTGCAGATTTGATGATGGTTGCACCGAATGATGTGGAAGTATCGATTAGTCGAATTGCTCAAAAAGCAAGAGCATGTGGTATTCACCTGATTATTGCAACGCAGCGCCCATCAGTTGATGTTATTACTGGCATCATTAAGGCAAATATTCCAACACGTATTGCATTTGCTGTGTCTTCTCAAATCGATTCCCGTACGATTATCGACGGTGCAGGAGCTGAACGCCTTCTTGGTAGGGGAGATATGTTGTATATCGGAAACGGACAATCATCACCCATCCGTTTACAAGGCACATTTGTAACAGATGACGAAATTGAATGCATTATTGACCACGTTAAAAGTGAAGCCTCACCAGAGTACTTATTCGGTCAGGAAGATCTGCTTGCTGCTGTTGTTGAAGAAGAGGAATCAGATCCACTGTTCACTCAAGCCTGCTCCTTCATCATTGAGCAGGGGAGCGCGTCGACTTCACTTATGCAGCGTCACTTTAGTATTGGATACAATCGTGCTGCGAAAATTATGGATCGCATGGAAGCGCATGGCTTCATATCAGAACAACGAGGAAGTCGTTCTCGGGATGTGTATTTAACAGAAGCAGACTTGGAGTTATTTCTGAATCCTGATCATGAAGCATAAGAATAAGAATATGAACTTACATTACGAATTATCAATGAGAGATATTAGGGAACAGGTTGCTCCCAGGAGGTTGCACAATGACGAAATTTCACTTTACAGGTATTAAAGGATCAGGAATGAGCTCACTCGCTCAAATCCTTCACGATTCATCAAACGAAGTTCAAGGCTCAGATGTGGAGAAGCACTTTTTCACTGAGGAACCTCTTCATGATCGTTCTATAACCGTACTACCTTTCAGTGCAGACAATATTACTGAAGGACTTACAATAATTGCAGGTAATGCATTCCCGGATACCCATCCAGAATTAGTGAAAGCTAAAGAACTAGGGTTGGACGTAATTCGCTATCATGACTTTTTGGCGGAATACATGAAACAATCCGTTTCTATAGCAATAACAGGTACTCATGGAAAGACATCGACGACGGGGCTTCTTGCTCATGTTCTGACTGGCTTTGCACCCATTTCTTACTTAATTGGAGATGGTACAGGAAAAGGCGTTCAAGACAGTGACTTTTTTGTTTTTGAGTCATGCGAATACAAGCGACATTTCTTAGCGTACGAACCAGATTACGCAATCATTACGAATATCGATTTCGATCACCCTGATTATTTTAAAGATATGGCGGATGTATTGAATGCGTTTGGCGAAATGGCTTTGAATGTTAAAAAAGCGATTATCGCATGTGGTGATGATCCGAACTGTTTAGCGATCCAAGCAAATGTACCAGTTGTCCTCTATGGTCTAGGCGAAGGAAATGATTTTAGTGCTTCTAATATCGTAAAAAGCGCTGGAGGCACTTCTTTTGATGTATATGTACGTAACGAATTCTATCATTCGTTTACAATTCCGATGCCTGGTGACCATGCGATTAAAAACGCATTGGCAGTCATTGCGCTTTGTCAGTACGAAGGATTGGAACCAACTGTTATCGCAGAACGACTTAAGAGTTTTAACGGGGTAAAACGGAGGTTCACTGAAATACAAGCAGATGGCGCAATTCTAATCGATGATTATGCCCATCATCCAACTGAAATCCGCGCAACGCTTCAGTCGGCAAGACAGAAGTATCCTGAGCGTGAAATCATCGCGGTATTCCAACCGCATACCTTTTCAAGAACAGCAGCACTAATGGATGAATTCGCAGAAAGTCTTTCAGAAGCTGACCAAGTTTATCTGTGTGATATATTTGGATCTGCGCGTGAGAAATCAGGCACGCTGACAGTGAATGATCTTGCAGAGAAAATTCCTGGGTCTGGACATTTAACACTAGATGCAATTGATGCACTTGATGGACATGAAGATGCAGTCTTTTTGTTTATGGGTGCAGGAGACGTACAAAAGTATTTAAACGCTTATCAGCAACATATCGCTGAACAGAAAACAGTCTGATGAAATTCATCAGGCTGTTTTCTTTTTTTGATGAAATCTTGATTTATTTTAAAGGAAATACTCACTCGCTGTCGAAAGTGGAATGATGGACAAAGTTTAGCCTTTAGAGTGACAGGGTAAAAGTACTCATAACAACGTGGACAGGGAGGAGTGAACTGCTTCCATCTGTTGTACATAGCGGAGAGTCGTTGAAAGTCAGTGTTCAGCGAAGTTACCAACCAACCGTATCGACAGACGTAAAAAGCCAAGGGATTACAAACCAAAACGTAACACTATTTTAAGGAGGAGATCGCATGAGCGAAAACTATAACAACCTAAACCAAACTAAAGAACTTAACTCGGATGATATGTATGAAAACTCTTACGGAGAGCCATCTCAATTACCGATGAACTATAATTATTTCCCTACAGATACAGACCGTTTCTATGAAGAGGATAGTTCTGGTTCTGGAAGCTTTTTAGTAGGAGCATTAGTAGGTGGAGTCATAGGAGCTGCTGCAGCACTTTTCCTAGCACCGAAAACAGGTAAAGAAATGCGAGATGATTTCTCTACTCAAGCCGTACAATTTAAAAACAAGAGCATCGAGTTAAGCTCAACAGCCAAAGATAAAGCAGTTGACCTAACTGCAACTGCTAAAGATAAAGCAGCTGATCTGTCTAGTACCGCAAAAGAAAAAGCGACACAGCTTTCTGCAGTGGCGAAGGAAAAGTCTGAAGACCTTAAGAAAAATGTCCAGGACCAAACTGGAAAAGTAAAATCGATGACTTCAAAAAAGACTGCACCAATGGATGATGGCACTGCTTCATCAGAAGGTGAGGAGCCTATTGTTAACAAAGAAAACAAAGGTACTTCTAAAAAGTCCGAAGAGAAAAAAGAAGCAAGCAATCAGACGACAAAAAATAGTGATGTAGCCTACGACAATTCAGAAAACATCGGAAAAGACAAGAATATCAATCAAAACGCAGTTTCTGATGAAAAGCCTAAAAGTAATTGAACCAAAATAGCCATTCAGCCTTTGAGCTGAATGGCTATTTTTAAGTAATTAAAATTTCTAATTCGTCGCCTCCGAACAGCTGATCGTAAAATTGGATTGGCTGTTTGTTGCGAAGTAGTTTGTAGGAAGTTGCTGAACCAGTAGGAAGCTGATAATCGACAAACGCGAAAACATCACTAAATGTAATGGGCTGCCCGGTTAAAGGTGTAACTTTCAACTGGTCTTCTTCAGTAACTAGTACTGTGGGTTCGACAGATTTATTATTCAGCGTGACCAAAAAGCGGGGTTTCGTAATAGTTACTTGCGTACTGTTGAACGAAACGGTTAATTGCTCTGTTAATTGAATACCTAATTCATTGGCAATATCAGCAACCGTAGTGAGTGAATTTTGTTCACTAGTAATGTGATCTCCATCCTCTAAAAGTGAAGTTAGTGAAATTGGAAGACCATTTCGGAAGTAAACGGTAGGTTTGGGTTTAAGATGAACCCTCTTCCCATTAAGAATAACCGACTGTAGTGAACTTTGACTGTTGCTAGCTGAATTCAGTACCGTAAAGGCATCTCGCAGTGTCTTAGCTTGGTGAACTTTGATATCATCTCGATCTTGAATTGTAGTTTGTATATCCTGAGGTTCGTTATTCACTATCACTTCTGTTTTCAAGACAACTCGACGTTCGTTAATCGTCACAGAAATAGAGTCTGCATCCAGTTCCGTAACATCTGCAATGACGGCTTGTGCTGAACGTCCGTCTTCACCTGATACGAGTTGGATGGAGTCTCCATCCCGAATTGGATCTTTCGTACTGACTGATTCCCCATTCTTATAAATTGCAGAAGGAGTGCCGTGGCTACCGGGTAACGTGATTTCTTGACCATTGAGTGAAAATCGTAAAGCAAGACCTGGTTTACCATATAAATGTTTGGCCTTAATACCAGCTGCTAAAAGAGCATCTCCGACAGTCATTTCTTTCAGCTCAAAGAGCCGGATTGTTTTCTCATTCACCGTCACGGACATATAATGTATTGGTGCGCGTTTTGCAGCAATTGCGATTCCAATGGGTGTAACGAGTGCAGGAGAAGATTGGATATGCTCGGCAAGTGTAACCTCTGAGAGCGCATCTAGACCACGTACAGCAACCCGTTGCAAAGGAAGTTCCAGAGCTTCGCTAAGTTTACTCGATAGAGCAGGGGTTAAACTACCGCCACCAACCAACATGACAGCTTGCGGAGAAGTGCTATTCAGGCGTAAAATCTCATTAGCAATGGAGGCTGCAAGGCGGTCAATCGTTGAGTGAATCGTCTCTACGACTTCATGTGTAGGAAATTGTTGTTCAAAGCCCAGAATATCGTTGAAGACGACGAATTCGTCTCCGATAAGTGATCGTTTTACGCGCTCTGCTTCAGGGAAGTCTAGTAAATAGCTGGAACTTAGAGCTTCGGTTATTTCATCGCCAGCAATAGGAACCATACCGAAAGCAGAAACCGTATTATTATTTGTTAGTGCTATATCCGAAGTCCCGGCACCAATATCCACCAATGCTACATTTAAACGCCTCATCGATTGTGGAATGAGGACATTGATTGCAGCGATTGGCTCAAGGGTGAGAGCTTCCATTTCAAGATCTGCTCTTTTGAGTGCAGATAACAAGGACTCCACAACGACGCGAGGCAAGAAAGTAGAGATGACTTTCACACTGGCAGATCGTCCAGTTTGGTCTATCAAACTACCTATCTCTTCATCATCCAATAAGTAGTGGAGTACAGAGTAACCGACACAATAATACGGATTCTCTGAAGTAATAGAGTCAGAAGACAGCAACTCTTGCTGGGCTTTTTGGACTGCACCGAGTTCTAAACGATTAATATCTTCTGTATTGATCAATGCATGCTCTGTGATGTCCACTGACATTTTTCCAGTGGCAGTTTTTAATGCTCGTCCAGCAGCTGCCACGCTTACTTTCTTCAATGGGCCGTGGCGTTCTTCAAGTAAGGCTTTCATTTCCCCAATCACTGAAGCTACACTGACGATGTTATGTATTTGTCCATCTAACATGGAACGCTCTTTGTGCTCGATTACTTCAAGATCGACTACGTGATACCCTGAATTGACTTCTTCCAATATGATTCCAACAACGGAACGTGTTCCAATGTCCAGTGCAAATAAAGGCGTCACATTAGTACCTCCTAAGACTTTCCGATATATTATATATGACGATTTAGCGAAATAGCGTGACTTTTCAACTGAGGTTCATTATACTAGGTCTATTATTATAAAATGTACCATACATTCTCCGATGCGAAAAGGGAATGCTATGAATGGGGAGGAGAATGATTATGCGCCAGAATGATTTGGAAGAGCTTCGGTCTCAGGTAACTGAACTGAACGTAAAGATTTTAGATCTCATTAATGATCGTACGGCTGTAGTGCAAGAAATTGGTAAAGTAAAAGAAAAACAAGGTGTTAATCGTTATGATCCGGTTCGAGAGAGAGAAATGCTGGATTTCTTGAAAGATGCGAACAAGGGACCCATTCCAAATGGTATTCTTGAACAAGTATTTAAAGGTATTTTCATGTCCGCTCTTGAAATTCAAGAAGACGAACAGAAAAAGGCGCTGCTCGTTTCACGTAAGCGAAAAGCAGAGGATACAATCGTCGACATTAACGGTGAAAAAATAGGGAATGGAACTCCATCATTCGTCTTCGGACCATGCGCTGTCGAATCATATGAACAAGTGTTGGCAGTCGCCGAATCCATTAAGGCAAAAGGATTGACGATGATGCGAGGCGGTGCATATAAGCCACGGACGTCACCGTATGACTTCCAAGGGTTAGGATTGGAAGGATTGAAGATTTTAAAGCGTGTTTCTGATGAGACTGGCTTATCCATTGTGACCGAGATTATTACACCATCTCACTTAGAAGAAGCACTTGACTATATAGATGTCATTCAAATCGGTGCGCGTAATATGCAAAACTTCGAGCTTCTCAAAGAAGCAGGTAAAGCAAACAAACCAGTGTTGTTAAAACGTGGATTGGCTGCAACGATTGATGAATTCATTCACGCGGCAGAATACATCATGTCAAAAGGAAATACGCAGATTATGCTTTGTGAGCGAGGCATTCGGACGTATGAACGTGCAACTCGCAATACACTAGATATTTCTGCTGTTCCAATTTTAAAGCAAGAAACTCACCTACCTGTATTTGTTGACGTTACGCACTCAACAGGTAGAAAAGACCTTTTGATTCCGACTGCTAAAGCAGCAATCGCTGTAGGTGCAGATGGCGTCATGGCTGAGGTACATCCAGACCCGGCGGTTGCCTTGTCTGATTCAGCACAACAAATGAACATCAAACAATTTGACGAATTCTACGAAGAGATGCTACGTTTTATGAATACACATCAAATCGTATAATTTCCCGCCGGAGCTTACATTGCTCCGGCGTTTTGGTATACTAAGAAAGAAAGAAAAAATGACAGAGAAAGGGGAGGTCAGTATGGCGGTAACAATTTATGACGTGGCTCGAGAAGCGAACGTCTCAATGGCTACTGTATCACGGGTGGTCAATGGTAACCCCAACGTGAAACCAGCAACGCGTAAGAAGGTAACAGCATGCATTGAACGGCTCGGCTATCGGCCAAATGCCGTAGCACGCGGCCTCGCCAGCAGAAAAACGACAACTATAGGTGTGATCGTTCCAGATATTTCTAAAAGTTATTACGCAGAACTCTCCAGAGGAATTGCAGATGTTGCGACGATGTATGAGTATAACATCATCTTGTCCAATTCAGACAAACGTCCTCTTCGAGAAATGGAACTAATTGAAGATCATCTTGGGAAGCAAGTGGATGGACTGATTTTCATGAGCGATTCGATCTCCGATGATGTTCGTAAGGAAATGAAGTCTGCAAACATTCCTATCGTGTTGGCAGGAACATTGGATTCCGAACTAGAATTTCCAACTGTGAATATTGAAAACAAAGAAGCTGCATATTCAGCAGTGAAAGAGTTGATCGAAAACGATCACAAGCGCATTGCATTCATTTCAGGCCCCTTCAGCAGGGATATCAATCGACTCTCTAAAAAGACAGGCTATGAAGACGCGATGTCAGAAGCGGAATTATCTATTCCTGATGGGTATATTGTGGAAACGGATAATACATACGATGATGCATATGAAGTATGGAACCGTTTAAAAAAGCTGCCAGAACCACCAACAGCTATATTCGCGGGCAATGATGAAATTGCTGTAGGAATCATGAACGGAATTAGAGATGCAGGTCTTACTGTTCCAGATGATTTGGAGCTGATATGTTTCCAGCACTCCATTCTTGCTCGTGCGGTCCGTCCTCAGTTAACGGCAGTTCGAGTGCCGTTATATGATTTAGGAGCCGTTTCGATGCGACTTTTAACGAAGTTGATGAACGGCGAAGAAGTTAATCAGCAACAAGTGATTCTTCCATATCAATTGGAGTATCGGGATTCTGTAAAAGGCAAATAACCCTCAATACAAGTGAATTTCAAATGCAAAAAGCAGAGAAGCGTAAGCTCTCTGCTTTTTTGTGCTTTTTCAATCGAATAATTGTCCAAACTACCTTGGTTGTTGCTCACTTCGTATGTAATGTAGTGAACGATCCATGACTTGTGCATTCTTTTCTTCAATTTCTGCTTTTCTCGGAATCGGTTTGTATAGCGGATTTGGGTCTTCCCACGTTTCGATGAGCGGAACTGGGGACTCTGGCTGCCAGCGATTCAGCCATTCTTTTGGAAGCGGTCCATTCGGGTGAGGAATTTTTTTCATAGCATACCAAATATGAGACCATGCACGCGGAACGACCCTCCAAATGTCATAACCACCACCACCTACCGCGATCCATCGTCCTTCGCAATATTCATCAGCAAGTTCACGGGCAATCCTTGGAATCTCTTTATAAATCTCCATCGTGCCATACAAATGTGTTAACGGGTCAAAAAAGTGAGCATCGGCGCCATTTTGAGTCAGAATTACGTCTGGTTTGAACCATTCTACTACTTCGCGGAAAGCGGTTTCATAGACTTTTAAAAAAGAGTCGTCTTCTGTGAAAGCATCGATTGGGAAGTTGAACGATGTCCCGTAGCCTTTACCGTTCCCACGTTCTGTTACGTGGCCAGTTCCAGGGAATAGATAACGTCCTGTTTCATGGATAGACAAAGTGCATACATCAGGGTCATCGTAGAAAGTCCATTGAACCCCGTCGCCATGATGAGCATCTGTATCGATATAAAGAACTCGAGCGCCATAATTTTTCTGTAAATAACGAATGGCAACAGAGCTATCATTGTATACACAAAATCCCGAAGCTTTCCCTTGGAATCCGTGATGGAGTCCGCCTCCAAGATTTAGCGCATAGCAGGCGCGGTTATTCATCACTTCATCGACAGCTGTCAGTGTACCCCCTACAAGCATGGCACTTGCTTCATGCATATTGGGGAAAATTGGCGTATCTTCTGTACCTATCCCATAGACACTACCGATTTCAGTTCCGACTTCACCTTTTCCTGCCTTTTTTACCATCTCAACAAACTTGGGTTCATGGACTAACAGTAATTCTTCATCCGTTGCTATACGTGGTGCGATGATATCTTCATCACTAATCGCATGCGAGTTTTTTAGTAAATCTAGTGTTAACAAAATTCTTTTTTGATTAAATGGATGTGTGTCAGAAAATGAGTATCCTAGCTGATCTTCCGAAAAAATGAAAACGGCATCTTTTTTCATACATCTGTCCCAGGGAAGTTCGGCCAAAGAACGTCAAATCCACGTCCCTTAAGACCTTCAATAATTGGAATTGGATTCATCGTCTTGATACGGATCACTAGAATTTTATTAGACTCATTTTCTTTGTCTGGATAGACTAGGACACTCTGAACGTTTGTTTGAAATTCATTGAACACTTTAGTCACTTCATGTAGAATTCCGGGAATGTTAGGCACACGAACTTCAATTTGTGAACCAGGCTGATGAGCTCCCGTCAGTTCAATGTATTTATACAATAAATCAGTTTCTGTAATAATTCCGATGAGCTGCTGATTGGAAACAATGGGCAGACAACCAATCTGATTATGATAAAACACTAAAGCGGATTCCTCTACGAAATCCATGGGGTGTCCTGTAATCGGATTTTTTACCATGCATGCAGAAAGTGGCATATCATACACAGTAGAAAGATTCTCTGTCTGCTGGTCTCCAAAGGGTAAGATTTCTTTTAGGTCCCGATCAGTAACAATACCTACGAGTTGATTGTCCTGGACCACGATTGGGAGATGCCTTATATGGTGAGTCCTCATTAAATCTGCAGCTTCTTTTACCGTATGATCGGGTGTTAATGTAATGACTTCAGTTTTCATGATTTCTTCTATTAACATAGTGTCCCTTCTTTCTTAGTACAGAAATCTGTTTTTAAATCGTAAGCTATCAAATCGTTGAACATCTTCTTGCTTGATGCGTTTACCTATTCTGGCCATTAAACAATTAGCCGGATGCGAACAAATTTCAGGATCGTCCGTTGCAAAATACTCGAGTCCTCCATGTTTCATCATTTTTTCCATGACTTTTCGGTATTCCCATACATTCAGCTTTGTCTCCTTCAAGTCCCAATGCCAATAGTATTCGGTTGTAATGACAATATAGTCTTCCATCGCATCATCCATCATGGAGACTTCCAGTAACGCTTTACCGACACCGCCTCCCCGATATTTTGCAATAACCTCAATCGCACCTAATTCAATCAAGTTTTCAATATTACCCTCAGACCATCGTTCAAGTGGATCAGGATATAAAAAAGTGACGTAGCCTACGATTTGGTCTCGTTCTCTAGCAACAATAATTCGCCCTTCAGGCAATTTTGATATGCCAATGAGTGCTTGGTGTTGTTGTGCAGGTGCTCTAAACGCCACTAATCCTTCATGGAAAGCATAACTTTCAAGATCGGACGTCCGAATGGGTCCTTCAATAATAAGATCTCCATTTTTATGCTTCAATTCTAACGCATTATAGGTTTTAACATGTTCCAACCATTTCACCGCCTTATGCTGATAATCCATCTGCTTACAGTATACATGAAAGCTATGAACGTTTTGATGAAATTTCTTACAAAATGAAGAACTGTCGGAAAAATATTATTTGTTTGCTAATTCAAGAGGAATTCATGTAGAATAAAAGTGTTGGTACATATTCAAGGGGGTTCTGTTATGGTTTTAAAAACAATTCCGGCTCAACAGTCTGATTATCAAATGCAAGACTATGACAAATTGGCGGCTACTTTCGATTGGAAAGAAGCTGAAAAAGCCTTTAGCTGGTATGAAACGGGAAAAGTGAATATTGCGCACGAAGCGGTAGATCGACATGCCGATTCATTCCGCAAAAACAAGGTTGCACTCTACTATAAAGACGGTTCACGTAACGAAACTTATACATTTGGAGATTTGAAGAAAAACTCAAACAAAGCTGCAAATGTATTGAAAAATTGTTCAACTTTAGAGAAAGGGGACCGAATCTTTGTATTCATGCCGCGTTCCCCAGAATTATACTTTGCTCTTTTAGGAGCTTTGAAAATCGGTGCTATAGTAGGACCGCTTTTCGAAGCATTCATGGAAGGTGCGGTATATGATCGATTGGATGACAGTGATGCGAAAGCCATAGTGACGACACCTGAACTGGTTGACCGTATTCCTGTTGACCGTTTGCCAAATCTTGAAACTGTCTTCGTCGTGGGGGACGATGTAACAGAAGAAGGAAAAATAATCAGTTTTAGTAAACATTTTGAGAAAGCTTCCAAAGATTTTAATGTGGAATGGTTAGAACGTGAATCACCTACATTGTTGCATTATACATCTGGCTCTACAGGTAAACCTAAAGGTGTACTCCATGTACAGGAAGCCATGATCCAACAACTTCAAACTACAAAATGGGTACTGGATCTTCGAGAAGACGATGTATTTTGGTGTACTGCTGATCCAGGTTGGGTAACAGGTACAGCTTATGGAATTTTTGGCCCATTATTGGCGGGAACAACAAATCTGATTGTCGGTGGACGTTTCTCAACGGATAGCTGGTATGGGGCTATTGAAGAATTTGGTGTATCTGTCTGGTACAGCGCACCGACTGCATTCCGTATGCTGATGGGAGCAGGAAGCGCTGCTATGGAAGGGCATGATCTCTCTTCGCTCCGTCATATCTTGTCAGTGGGTGAGCCGTTAAACCCTGAAGTTGTTCGTTGGGGAATGGAGACATTCAACATGCGAATTCATGATACGTGGTGGATGACAGAAACAGGTGCCCAGATGATTTGTAACTTTGGCTCACTTCCACTGAAGCCAGGTTCGATGGGGAAGCCGGTTCCAGGAATTGAAGCAGCCATTGTCGATGATCAAGGGAATGTATTGCCACCAAATCGAATGGGGAACTTAGCGTTGAAAAAAGGATGGCCAGCGATGATGAGAGCCGTCTGGAATAACCCAGAAAAGTACGATTCGTACTTCTTGAATGGAGAATGGTACGTATCCGGAGACTCTGCCTATATGGACGAGGACGGTTATTTCTTCTTCCAAGGTCGTGTAGACGATGTCATCATGACGAGTGGAGAGCGCGTCGGTCCATTTGAAATTGAAAGTAAATTAATTGAACATCCAGCGATTGTTGAAGCGGGTGTCATTGGAAAACCTGATCCGGTCCGTGGGGAAATCATTAAGGCGTTCATCGCGCTACACGATGGATACGAACCGACCGATGAATTGAAAGAAGAGATCCGGCAATTTGTGAAAAAAGAGCTTGCTGGTCATGCAGCTCCTAGAGAAATTGAGTTCAAGGACAAACTTCCGAAGACACGAAGCGGTAAAATCATGAGACGTGTGCTAAAAGCATGGGAACTTGATTTGCCGACGGGCGATCTGTCAACAATGGAAGACTAAAAACGAAAAAAAGGCTGGACAGTGACCCACATTGGGAGCTGTCCAGCCTTTTCTTTTAGTCGATTTTCAATGAAGGTAAAAGACGGCAAAGATCATTCACCGTCTGAACCACCATCTCCGTCACCATCGCCCCCACCATTACCAGGAGGCTTCGGTTTCCCGTCGTCCCCACCATTACCAGGAGGCTTCGGTTTTCCGTCATCCCCACCATTAGTAGGAGGCTTCGGTTTTCCGTCATCCCCACCATTAGTAGGAGGCTTCGGTTTCCCGTCGTCCCCACCATTACCAGGAGGCTTTGGTTTCCCGTCGCCACCACTGTCACCTGATCCATTAGTTGAATCATCAGGAGTCTCCGGTTCAGGTGCTTCTGCCTCGGTCGTAACTGCGTTTGAAGGTGCGGAAGTTAGTCCTGTGATATCCACAGCACGTACCGTATAAGATCCACTTCCAATAGGGAAGGAGAGCGACTGACCATCAATGATTGTCCCTACACGCTTTCCACCATTGTAGACATAATAGCCAATGACGTCGTTTGAAGGAGACGCACTCCATGTCAATACTGAGCCATTTTGTGAAGCGGTCACACCTGCAGGCGCAACACTATCCGCAGGGAAGATTGCACCGGATACGACATTAGATGCAAAGGCTGATCGTGCTGGGAACAACTTGGACGCATCTCCCCCAAGAGGTCCAAGCATCCGTTTGATGAATTCTTGATTGACTCCGACGCCCCCAGCGGTAATGAATTCAGAAGGGGTCGAAGGCAATGCTGCATATCTCTTTCCTTTAACGGATACAGAAGAGGATGAAATGATGCTGTCATCCGCTTTGTTAGGGAGCATGACATTCGCATTAAATAAATCTGAACGGACTAATCCAGCAGCTGAACATGCAGCTGATGGAGCAAGACCAGAAATACCACAGAATGAGCGATTCACAACACCATTAGGTCGTTGGAAACGAACATTTTGACCAACCGTTTCAGGTCGTGCCTGGTTGATGGCATTCATGAGTTGTGCATATAAAGCGTTTGTACGTGAACTTGCGGTTCCATATTGTGCGTTTCCACTACTTTCGAGAGATTTGGTTTGGTACTTATAACCAAGCCATACACCAAGGGAAACGTTAGGATTATAACCAAGTAGCCAAGCGTCACTGAATGAGTTCGTCGTACCACTTTTTGCAGCAATGTCTACGTTGAAATTCAGTTTACTCTTCATCACTTTTGCAGTACCGCTAGTTGCGACATCACGAAGCATATCTGTCACAATATATGCAGTTTGCGGGCTGAACACTTGTACAGGCTCAACTTTATGTTGGTAGACGACGTTGCCGTTTTTATCTTCTATTTTTTCGATAATATAAGGGTCTACATGTTGTCCACCGTTTGCAAGTGTAGAATACGCACTTGTGTTTTCCTGGACCGTACCACCATATCTCAAACCACCTAATGAAGCAGAAAGGTTTTCGTAATCAGATTCCACTAGGCTTGTATAACCCATTTTTTCTAGAAATTCTGCTGGTCGTCGGTCAAGAATCTGATTATAGAGACGAAGTGCAGCTAAGTTTTGTGAAGTCGTAAGTGCTTGGCGAGCTGAAATAATACCAAGCTCCTGAGTTGGTATGAAGTTGGCTGGAGCATAACTTCCTCTTCTAAATTTCACATCTACTACCGGGCTACCAGCACCGATGACACCATACTCAATGGCCGGTGCATAAACGAGTAATGGCTTGATAGTAGAACCAGGCTGTCTGGTAGTTTGTGTTGCGTGATTTGTTGCTTCCAATTCATGATCACGTCCACCGACAAATGCTAAAATCTTACCAGTCTTATTGTCCAATAATGTTGCACCGACTTGAACTGGCAACTTCTCTGTTACCTTCTCTCCAGTTTGTTTATTGGTGGAGTTCACTGCGGTAGTGAATCCATATTGTGAAAAGTTTTCCGAAACATCGTTCATCGCGTTATACAGTGCTAAGTCAACAGTCGAATGAATTCGGAAACCGTCATTTCTCATGGAACGTTCTGCTAAAATACTATATTTTTCATTAAGTTTTTTATCTTCTTTTAATCGGTCAGCATCAATTCCATCTTCTTCTGCAATCATATCGGCAAGAATGGCGATGGTACTGCGCTGTATTTCATCCGTTAAGAATTCATCTCTACTTTTAGGTGCCGGAGCCGCAGTTCTGAAATCTTTTGTAATGTCGTAGGCAATCGCTTCATTGTATTGCTTCTCGGTAATATATTCTGTTTCTTTCATTCGGAATAACACAGTCTTCATTCGATTGATGCCTGGCTTTAATCCTTTTTCATCTTTCAAACCATTTGAGCCATTGTAAAATGGTGTATATGCAAAAGGAGCTTGGGGAATACCAGCGATGTATGCAGATTGAGCGAGATTCAACTCTTTCGCGGTCTTATTGAAGATTCCTTCCGCAGCAGCTTCGATTCCAGCAATGTTTCCACCATTAGAATTACGACCGTATGGAATGATATTTAAATAGGATTCCAAAATTTCATCCTTGGTCATGAAATGCTCTAACCGCATCGCAAGCAAGAGTTCTTTCGCTTTACGCTCATAAGAGACTTCATTCGTTAAAATTTGGTTTTTAATTAGCTGTTGTGTAAGAGTAGATCCGCCAGTTTGACTGTCAGAATTGGTGACATCTTGGAACAGTCCTCGGAAAACTGCTTTCGGGACAATCCCGTTATGTGTGCTAAAATATTCATCTTCTGTTGCGTAAACAGCATTGATGACGTAAGGGGAGACATCCTCGAGTTTGACTTCTTTCCGGTCAATGTCCGCTCGCACTTTTCTTAAGTACTTTCCGTTCGTATAGATTTCGGATGTTTCTTCATAACTTAAAATTTCACTACGCATTTCTTGTTTAGAACGAAGTGGTTCCTTTTCAACAAGCGAGGCAAAATAACCTGCCCCTACGGAAGCGCCGAAAACCGTTAACGTCAAACCGATCACTAAGAAAAGCAAAAAGAGATTCCAGATGACGCCTGAGGTAATCCGGGTATTTTTTGCCCATTTGGTTTTCTTCATCGCTTCGAATTTATCTTCAAGTTCTTCAACACGTTTTTTGTCCTGTTTTGTCAATTCGTTCCCTCCTAAAAATCTAATTAATTATAGCATATTCTAACAGTAATGGACTGAATTTATTTGACAAATTTCCATTTTCGACTACAATATGATTTAGTTACTCTTCACAGTGAAGAAGCCGCAGTAGTGGCAGGCGATCCGTATAGAGAGGCAGCGGTTGGTGGAAGCTGCTCGGTACCTTGTTCACGAATTACAGCTTTGGAGTGTTGCGCGGATAGCGGCGTTATTGCTAATAAAGCGGAGATAATTATCTCAAGCTGGGTGGTACCGCGCTTACATGTACAATTAGCGTCCCTGCATGATCTTTTTAGATTGTGTAGGGATTTTTTGTATTTGTGAATCGAAAATGGAGGAGGAAGTTACATGGCAGCAAACTTATTAGAGGATTTAAAATGGAGAGGCTTGCTTTACCAGCAAACGGATGAAGAAGGGATGGCAAAGCTACTAGACGAACAAAAAGTATCGCTCTATTGTGGTGTCGATCCGACAGCAGACAGCATGCACATTGGACACATCGTTCCACTTCTTACACTTCGTCGATTCCAACTGCACGGGCATCGTCCAATTTTACTCATCGGAGGAGCGACAGGGATGATCGGGGATCCATCATTCCGTGCGGATGAAAGACAACTCCAAACTGAAGCGCAAGTGGATGAAAACGTAAAAGGCTTGAAAGTTCAGCTTGAGCGGTTATTCGACTTTGCTGATGAAAACGGAGCGCGCCTAGTCAACAACAAAGACTGGATGGGACCGATGAGCGCAATTGGATTCTTGCGTGACTACGGTAAATTGTTGAATATTAACTACATGTTAGGAAAAGAAAACGTGGCATCCCGTTTAGAAACAGGACTTTCGTTTACAGAATTCACATACATGCTTATTCAAGGAATCGACTTTAATCACTTGTATGATCACTACGGATGCCGCGTGCAAATCGGAGGATCTGACCAGTGGGGGAACATTACAACGGGACTCGAAATCATTCGCAAGACTCACGAGGAAGAAGCTAAGGCATTCGGAATCACGATTCCACTCGTTACGAAATCCGATGGCACAAAGTTTGGTAAAACTGCTGGTGGCGCTGTCTGGTTGGATGCCACAAAGACGTCTCCTTATGAGTTCTACCAATTCTGGATCAACGCAGCAGATGCGGATGTTGTGCATTATCTGAAGATATTTACATTCTTGGATCGTTCTGAAATTGAAGAACTGGAGCGTTCGGTTGCAGATGAACCACACTTGCGCAAAGCGCAGAAGACATTGGCTGAAGAAATGACTCGCCTAATTCACGGTCAAGAGTCACTCGATCAAGCGATCCGTATTTCAGCAGCACTGTTCAGTGGAGACTTGAAGAAATTAACGACATCTGAAATGAAAGATGCTTTCAAAGATGTACCGACATTCGAGATGGCGAAAGAAGATCACAATATTGTTGAGTTGCTAGTGGAAGCTGGGATTTCACCTTCTAAACGTCAAGCACGTGAGGATGTGACCAACGGTGCAATCTCGTTGAACGGCGACAAAGTAACGGATACAGCGCACGATGTTAACGCGGCTGACCGTTTAGAAGATGCATTTACGATTGTTCGTCGTGGTAAGAAGAAGTATATAATGGTAATGTTTAAATAAGATGAACGATCAAACAGAGAGAAAGGTTAAAACCTTTCTCTCTGTTTTTTTTATGGGATTTGTTCGTGGAGCCGTTAGAAAGCGCGCTGGGAGGCAGATTCCGCGCGGAGCAGACCGGAATGCGCGCGAAAGGTAGAGGATTGTGCGCGGTAGAGCGGTGTTTACGCGCGGAAGAACAGAAGAAGCGCGATAGGGAAATTGCGCGCGAAAGGCGGAGGAATGTGCGCGGGAGAGAGATGTATACGCGCGAGAGGAAAATTGCGCGCGAGCCAGACCAGAATGCGCGCGAAAAGTAGAGGATTGTGCGGGAGAGCGATGTTTACGCGCGGAAGGACTGGAGATATGCGCGAGAGGGAAATCGCGCGCGAGCCAGACCGTAATGCGCGCGAAAGGAAGAGTGTTGTGCGCGGAAGAACGATGTTTACGCGCGGAAGGACTGGAGATACGCGCGAGAGGGAAATTACGCGCGAACCAGGCCGAAATGTGCGCGGGAGAGCGATGTATACGCGAGGAAGGACTGGAGAAGCGCACGACAGGGAAATTACGCGCGAGCCAGACCAGAATGCGCGCGAGAGGGAGAAGATTGTGCGCGGAAGAGCAACGTTTACGCGCTCAAGAAAGAAATATGCACCCTCCCCACAAAACAAAAAATCCCTTCCGGAAAATCCGGAAGGGATGGGACTTGCTATTAACGAGAGTAGAATTCAACGATAAGAGCTTCGTTGATTTCAGCTGAAAGTTCGCTGCGCTCTGGAAGACGTACGAATGAACCGACTTTAGTGTCAGCGTTGAATGATACGAATTCAGGTACGTAGCTGTTGATTTCGATTGATTCGTTAACGATGTCAAGGTTTTGTGATTTTTCACGAAGAGAAATCTCTTGACCTGGCTTCACGCTGTAAGATGGGATATCTACGCGCTTACCATCAACAAGGATGTGACCGTGGTTAACGAGTTGGCGTGCAGCACGGCGTGTGCGAGCAAGACCAAGACGGTAAACGATGTTGTCCAAGCGAGTTTCAAGAAGGATCATGAAGTTCTCACCGTGGATACCTTGCATTTTACCTGCTTTGTTGAACAATGTGCGGAACTGACGCTCATTCACACCGTACATGAAGCGAAGTTTTTGTTTCTCTTGTTGTTGAAGACCGTATTCAGAAAGTTTTTTACGCTGGTTCGGGCCGTGTTGACCTGGAGCGTAAGGACGCTTTTCGATTTCTTTACCAGTGCCGCTTAGTGAAATACCAAGACGACGAGATTGTTTCCAAGATGGACCTGTATAACGAGCCATGAATGACTCCTCCTCTGTTGGTTTTATTTTGTTGTAAAATAAGACCAGATGCATTCAATCCCTACGACATTCTGTTTTCATGTATCTTCACCTCTGCAGCCAAGGGTTACAGGATACACCTCAAAATGAGGAACAGACTGAGCAATAGAGAACACGCAACTGCTGCAATTATTTTACACAACGACTATCATACCAATATTGGACGACCACGTCAAGTGATTTCAAAAGAGACTTCAGTCCTTCTAGAATAAATCATTCGAAATGGATATATTGTACTAGTCATAAAGTTGCATTTTGGATCTTGATACTATAAAATGAAGGTAAGTTATTCGATGCTTTTACTGAAAGATAGAGGGTGTCTATATGAAAACAAATGAGCAAATATATGAATCGATTAAGAGTAACTTACTGGATTTTATGGTAGGTGTGATAAAGAACGTAAAAGAAAGTGAATTCATCTGCCTTTTTGAAGAGCTGTTCACAACTCACTTTAATGTGACGAAAATAGAGTTCTTTCTATATGAAGAGAACCAATTCTATCCTGCCGCATCTTTGCTTAAAGAAGATAGCAGAAGCAGTGTTGGCGTACTTGAAACCTTAACGTCACCTATGCTAACTGGAACTTTTTCCGATACAGACAATCCGTTAGACTTTGCCGATGATACACTAATGATTAGAAATGAGAAACGGGAGCCGGTTGCAATGGTTCTTGTGAAGTCAACAGATGAGTGGCATGCGTTCGCATCATCTGAGTTCTTCAAGAAGTTCCAACTTTTGCTTGGTAGGCTCATTGAAACCATTAAAGGATATCAATCACTCCACAAACATTCCCAAAATTATCAAAGCTTACTCGAAGCAACTAAAACATTTAACTCAACTATGGATTTAGGAGTAATTCAATCACAACTTGTATCCACAGTTTCTAAAAATTTTGGTCCGATTCAAGTGGATCTCATACTTTCCCAAGAACAGTTGGCCTCTTCTTGTCCGTATAGGTTATTCGACTATCCCAATGAACTTCCATCAACTGTTGAAGCTTTTCTTTCTGGAGAATTGACGCTTGGAAAAGATGCTGAACATGATGCTGAAATTCTAAGTGCACCCGTTAAAGGCATGCAAGGGACATATGGGATTCTCCAGCTTTCTGCACCTCGTCATTATACATTTACTCCTATGCAAAAAGAATTCGTCCGTAATATTTCAGAAAGTGCAGGTCATGCAATCGAAAATACGAGTTTGTACGACCAATCCCACAGATTGATCCGTGAATTGCAATTAGTGAATGAAGTTTCTAAAAAGCTCACGGAACGACTTTCGTTCGAGGAAATGATTACGTATATTTACAATCGACTAAAAGAAACTTTTGAACCTGAAGAGGTAGCTATTGTCTATTTTAGGGATCAGGAAGCTCCAGTTTTATCGAAAGAAACGACCTCGTACTTTCTAACACAGGCTGGGAGCCGTTATTTGGAATATGCCGAGAGCCGTGTGAGAAAAGAAAATGGCGCTGTATTTATAGCAGATTTGAAGAACGATGACATTGAGGGATTCACTCCGTATCGATCACTAATGATTGCTCCAATAGTCATTTCTGAAAAAATTGCGGGGTATACATTGCTGATGCACACGGAGAAGTACCATTTTACTTTTGAAGACTTCAAACTAGTGAAGGCGATTATTAGCCACTCGTCTCTTGCACTTTCCAACTCTGCGCTCCGTGAGAAATTACAGGACCTTGCGAACAAAGATCAGATGACTGGTTTATATGCGAGAGGGTACTTAGATCGGCATATGTCCTCAGCATTTAAAAAAGGCGTCGGCGGGGCTTTCCTTCTATTAGACGTGGATGATTTCAAACAAGTAAATGATCAGTTCGGTCATACTGTGGGAGATCGTGTACTTAAACAAACGGCTGAACTTCTTAAGGAAAGCATAACAGAATATGATATCGCTGGACGCTGGGGAGGCGAAGAATTTGCAGTCTACTTGTCTGGTGCGACACTTGTTGAAGGTGAGCGTCTTGCAAAGCAGTTGTTGCTCAAAATGCCTCAAATTACTAATCCACCCGTAACTGTTTCGATCGGAGTTAGCGTATGGGCACCTTCGACACGCCAAGAGACATATCAGCAATTATTTCAAAATACCGATGAAGCACTTTACTCAGCAAAAACAGGTGGGAAAAATCAAATAATCGTTAGTGAATCGGTACTTGCAGATTGATGCGCAAGTACCGATTTTCTTTGAGTTTTACAACCGTTAAGCATACAATGAATGTAAGCGTTTACTTCATAAGTGGAAGGTGGATGATTCAGGGTGAATGAAAAAATTCATAAAGATACGGCAACGGTTCACACAGGCTATGACAGTAGTTCGCATCATGGGAGTTTAGCAGTTCCTTTATATCAAACATCGACGTATGCTTTTGACACAGCAGAGCAAGGAGCCAGGCGATTTGCAGGAGAAGAAGAGGGCGGCATCTATTCGAGATTAGGTAATCCGACAGTCCGAGTGTTGGAAGAACGAATGACGTTGCTAGAAAATGGAGCCGGATCCCTTGCATTCGGTTCCGGAATGGCGGCTGTTAGTGCCATCCTGACTCATCTGACGAAAACAGGGGATCACATCGTTTGTTCACGTGGGATTTATGGTTGCACTTTTGGTCTACTTAGTATTATGGAACAGAAATACAACATTACCCATACCCTTACTCCAATGGGAACAGAAGAAGAGATAGAAGCTGCTGTAACGCCTGAAACAGTCTGTATCTACATTGAATCACCGATCAATCCGACTATGGAACTCGCGGACCTGCGAGCGGTCGTAGCGGTTGCGAAACGACATCAGTTAAAAATCGTTGTCGATAATACGTTTGCATCTCCCTATTTACAAAATCCAATCGACTTTGGTGTAGATTTTGTGTTGCATAGTGCAACTAAGTACATTAATGGACACGGTGATGTCATCGCGGGATTACTTGTAGGTAAGGATAAAACGGAAATTGATAAAATTCGTGGAAGTGTACAAAAAGATTACGGAGGTATTATTTCGCCGTTCGATGCCTGGTTACTTATCCGTGGGCTGAAAACGCTCTCTGTACGAATGCAAAGGCATAGCAAAAATGCAACCCAACTGATGGAGTATTTGAAAACACAAGACCTGGTGGAAGCCGTCTTTTACCCATTCGATGACAGCAATCCACAAGCCGAAATTGCGAAAAAACAAATGACAGCAGGTGGAGGACTTGTTTCCTTTAACATAAAAGGAGGCAAACCTGTAGCTCAAGCATTCATGAATCATTTGAAACTGATCAAAATTGCGGTGAGCTTGGGAGACGCAGAAACTCTGATACAACACCCGACAACAATGACCCATTCAGGAGTACCGGAAGAGGATCGTGAAAAAATGGGGATTAGTGACGGTCTCCTAAGATTGTCGGCAGGATTAGAGCATGCTGATGATCTCATTGCAGACTTAGAGCAAGCGTTTCTGCAAGTGACTAAAGAGCAGCAAACTCATTCTAATTAAGAATGTTAAGGCAAACAAAAAGCAGCGAAGTGAATACACTCAGCTGCTTTTTGTTTAAATGGGTCAAACCTAGATATGTCGTAAAAGAACTTCTACAAACTGTTCAAGGCCAACACGATCCTCTTCAGAAAAGCGATTGATATCCGGGCTATCGATATCTAATACTCCAATGAGTTCATCATTCTTCACGAGTGGTAGCACAATTTCAGATTGAGAAGCGGAGTCACACGCAATGTGTCCTTCAAATGCATGTACGTCTTCTACAACTAGGGTCTCTCTGTTTTTTGCGGAAGTTCCACATACGCCTCTTCCCAATGGAATTCGAATACAAGCAGGAAGGCCTTGGAACGGTCCAAGGACAAGTTCTCCTTCTTCCATTAGATAAAAACCGGTCCAATTGGTACGCTCTAAGAAATTACTTAATAAGGCAGAGGCGTTACTTAAATTTGCTATGCGATTTTTTTCCCCATCTAACAAAAGTTGGAGCTGATCAGCAAGTTGGCGATAACTTTCTGTTGAATCCTTCGAATACTCGATCCCCATAAACATAAAAGCTCCCTCATTTCTTTGTATTTAGTTCCTAAAAAAAAGTAGGATATCTAATAGAATCATACATTTTTCGAGGTGTTTCACACAAGTAAACAAATTTTCGACGAAGATTCGCCCTTTTTCAACACGAAAATCCTTTAAACGTGTTACTATATAAGGTATTATCAATTGTAGAGTCGTTGCGGAATAGGGGGATGGACAATGGTGAACTACTTCATCATTCCAATCATCATAGTGATTGTGCTGGCTGTTGCAATGTTTTTGTTGAGACGAAAGCATATCCAGGAAATCAGCAAGCTGGAGCATAAAAAGCTTCAAATCCAGCATGAACCGATATTTGAGGAAATGACAAAAGTCAAACAGCTGAATATGACAGGTCAAACAGAGGAGAAATTTGAACGGTGGCGCAACGAATGGACGGAAGTCGTCGATGTGCTCGTTCCTAAAATCGATTCCTTACTATTTGATACCGAAGAAATGGTCGATCGATTCCGCTTTAAAAAAGCAACTGGAATTGAAAAAGACATCGAACAACAACTAAATGTGTGTGAAGAACGCAAAAATTCAATTTTACAGGAATTGAATGAACTGATAGGCAGTGAAGAAAAAAACAGAGTAGAGATGGAATCCTTAAGAGAAGAATTCAGGGAAGCCCGGAAATCTGTATTAGCCCATCAGCATTCTTTTGGAAGAACCGTTCCAGCATTAGAAAAAGAACTTGAATATTTCCAACCTGCGTTTGAAGAATATGATGACTTAACGGATAATGGAAATTATTTGCAAGCGAGGGAAAATGTAATTGCGGTTGCATCCAAAGCGAATGAGTTGTTCCCACTGATACGAGAGATTCCTTCATTACTAAATGAATTGCAAAGTAAACTTCCATCTACAATTCGGGAACTCCGAAATGGTGTAGCTGAAATGATGGATGACGGTTACTATTTAGAACACTTAAACTTAAAATCATCTTTAGCAGCAATAGAGCGTGAATCAGAAGAATTGCTTGGTAAGGTGGAAATTCTTGATGTTCAACCCGTTCAAAAACGTTTAGCTGAATTTGATGAAAGCTTTGATTCTTTCTATGATGCACTCGAAGAAGAAGTGAAAGAACGTCAGTATATGGAACAGACTTATGAAGAAGTTGCAAACAGACTAGTGGTAGTCAAGTCGTTTTCTAAGGAAATTGCAGATGAGGCGTTATTCGTGCAACAAAGTTACCGATTGGACGAAAAAGAAGCGGCGATTCCTAAAGGCTTCCTCGTTGACCTCTCGGAAGCTACGAAGCGGTTTGAACTGCTGACTAGTCAAGGTGAGAATGGAGAGTCGGCCTACTCAGGACTTGCACTAGACTTACGCACAGTCGCTGAAACGTTAGATCGCGTAGAAATGGAAACAATTGCGTTCCAGGAACGTATTAAGAGCCTGCGTACGGATGAAATAACTGTTAGAACACGCCTGGAAGAACTCGCGAGGACATTACAAGAAGCTGAACGAAAACTTCTGAAAGCGAATATTCCTGGGGTGCCAGATGATATCGAAGTCCGTTTAGAAGAAGCGGATGAACAACTCTTTATTGTTAAAAATGGTTTAGAAGAAGTTCCGCTCAACATGGCACTTGTTGAAGACTATATAAACAACGCTGAAAAAGAAGTTCATGAAGTCGTGTCGAGAATTGATGAAATGTTAGAGAATGCATTGTTAACTGAACAAATCATTCAATATGGAAACCGATATCGAGCATCTTATCCGGCCATGCATGCCAGATTGTTGGAGGCGGAAATGGCTTTCAGACAATTCCGGTATGCAAAAGCTCTGGAAGAAGCAGCCACGGCTGTTGAAGAAGTGGAACCTGGTGCAATGAAGCGAATTGAAGAGTTAATACAAGAACACGTACAGTAAGCGTACCCTTCAGCCACCCGCACATTGAGTGCAGGTGGCTTTGTGCGCTTAAGTTGCATGAAAGGACGAGTTCAAGATGATTTATCTGGATAATAGTGCGACAACGATACCAGAAGAGGAAGTTCTTCAGACATTTACTCAAGTGAACCGCACGTATTATGCGAACCCGGCGTCACTTCATCAAGCTGGCAACAAAGCTGAACAGCTTTTAGAATCTGCCAGAAAGCAAATTGCCACCCTTGCTGGAGACTCTGAAAGTTCTGTAATTTTTACTTCTGGCGGTACTGAAGCAAATAATTTGGCTGTTATCGGATTTGCAAACAGCCTTAAGCACCGTGGAAATCATATTATTACAACCGAAATTGAGCATGATTCAGTGCGAAATGCATGTCTTCATTTGCAACAGGAAGGATTTGAAATTGACTTCCTTTCTGTCAACGAAGCAGGTGAGGTATCTCTGGAAGAACTGAAGCAGAAAATTAGAAAAGATACCATTTTAGTGAGCATCATGCACGTGAATAATGAAATTGGGACCATCCAACCTATTGAAGCATGTTCGAAAGTAATCCGCGAGAATTCCCGAGCAATATTCCATTCGGATTGTGTACAAAGCCTTGGAAAACTTCCATTACCATATCCTGGATGGGTGGATGCGGTGACACTTTCTGCGCATAAAATCCATGGGTTGAAAGGGACTGGCTGCTTAGTAACGAAAAAATTTAAAGAGCCTGCAGCAATCAGTTTTGGAGGTGGTCAGGAGAAAGGTTTTCGAAGCGGGACCGCTAATGTAGCTGGAGCCGTAGCTTTTGCTAAAGCGGTTCGAATAGTAATCGAAGAAAATAACCTACCTAACTATAAACGATGGAGTAATCGGTTGCGCAACCTTTTGGATGCTGAAAAACTTGTTAGGATCTGTTCACCTGTAAAAGGAGCTCCACATATTTTTACAGTTGCATTTAGAGGGATCACTGGCGAAGTTGCTGTTAATTATTTTCAAGCACAAGGTATCATGGTTTCCACTTCCAGTGCATGTTCTTCAAAAACAAACAAAGTAAGTCACGTTATCCAAGCCATCCAAGTTCCGGACGACTACCGTAAAGGTGTTATTCGAATTAGCTTCGGTAAAATGAATTCAGAAGAAGAAATAGACACACTCATTCAAGTGATTAAAGAATTTTTAAAGGTGATTAAGAAAGGGATGAAACATCATGATATGGAATGAACTTCTCATAAGATACGGAGAAATGTCGCTAAAAGGGCGAAATCGAAAAATATTTATACAAAAGCTGACCACGAATATTAAGCAAGTGCTTCACGATTTACAATCGGTTAAACTAAAAGCGGAACGTGATCGCATGTTTTTATATGCAACAAGTGAGGACCTGAAACAAGCGATAGAGCGGTTATCCGATGTTGCGGGTATTCAATCTTATAGTCCGATTGCAAAATGTGAGTCCACTGTTGAAGCAATTCAACAAACAGCGCTTGCGATTTTTGAAACTGAGGACACTGATGAGAAAACATTCAAAGTCGAAGTGCGAAGAACAGACAAATCATTTCCATTAGTAACAGGTGAATTGCAGAGAGAAATCGGCGGTACAGTTTTAACAGCCCATTCTAATCTGAGGGTGAATGTAAAAAAACCAGATATTTTGCTTCATATTGATATTAGGGAAGGTGGTTCGTTCCTATCTTCTAAAGTATTTAAAGGCGCAGGTGGTATGCCCGTAGGTTCCAACGGAAAATCATTACTTATGTTGTCTGGTGGAATTGACAGTCCTGTTGCTGGTTACTTAATGATGAAACGTGGCGTCACTATAGAAGCAATTCATTTCGCAAGCCCACCTTTCACAAGTGAGCAAGCGCAAGAAAAAGTAGTTGAGCTAGGACGCCAAATTAGTGCATATGGCGGGAAGATAAAATTGCACGTCATTCCATTCACTGAAATACAACAAGCGATTGTCAAACAAGTCCCTGAGAACGTATCGATCACGTCTACAAGAAGAATTATGCTACGTATTGCAGATCAGCTACGTAAAGAAATTGGTGCACTTGCTATCGTAACTGGAGAAAGCTTAGGACAAGTGGCTAGTCAAACACTCGAAAGTTTTACAGCCATTAACGCAGTTACTTCGACACCAATACTCCGTCCGCTAATTGCAACGGACAAATTAGAAATCATCGAAATGGCTAAAAAAATCGGTACGTATGAAACATCTATTCAACCTTTTGAAGATTGCTGTACGGTTTTCACGCCATCTAGTCCAAAAACGAAACCGCGTCTAGAAAAAGTCGAGTACTACGAAAGCTTCATCGACTTCGAACCAATGATTACTGAAGCGATTCAAAATCGTAAAATTATTGACTGTTTCGTTGAAGAAAAGTCGGATGAGTTTGGAGACCTGTTGTAAATGAATTTGGTTGAATGTGTGTCCAAGTAGTTAACCAACGATTTTGAATAGTAGCGAGTGGCCATGCTCGCTTCATATTCAATAAGGTTTTTCGGACTTATATGTTGTGCATCATACTTTGAAAGTGCCGATCTGAAGCGCTAATCAACACCTCCATTAGAGCATTTCAAAATATGAAAAAGTTACCAATTCCTTTCTGTGCATGAATTTTCCCAAACGGTACATTCTATGTTCACAAGGGAGGTGACATCGACATGGCAAACACAAACAGCGGCAATTCAAACCAACTTCTTGTACCAGGTGTACAACAAGCGCTTGACCAAATGAAAAACGAAATCGCATCAGAATTTGGAGTTCAGCTTGGAGCAGACGCTTCATCGCGTGCCAACGGTTCCGTAGGCGGAGAAATTACAAAGCGATTGGTACGTCAAGCTCAACAACAAATGAACGGTTACCAAAAATAAGTAACTGATTGGACTGTCCCCAAAAGTGGGGACAGTTTTTTTAGTATGTGAAGAAACTTTTTAATCATGACTCACTATTTATTTTTGAATTGAATAAATTTTAGATGTATACTGACTATACTGTTAAAAAGGGGGAGCCTTCATGAAAAGAGAAGAATTGTTAGCACCAGATAGTTATAACATCGTATCTGAGATTGAAAAGTATGCAGATGGAACGAATAAGAAAGCATTGATTTACGTCGACTCAGAAGGAAATCAAAAAGACTATACATATGAGGAGTTAATAGAAGACGCAAATCGTGCCGCTTCTGTTTATGAAGCGAATGGGTTAAAAAAGGGTGACATCCTTTTGGTAATGGTCCCAAGGCTAATTGAAGCGTATGTGGCCTATATTGGAGCTTTAAAAGCAGGAATTGCGGTCATTCCTTCTTCAGAAATGTTACGCGCATCAGACATTGAATATCGCCTAGAACATAGCGGAGCCAAAGCGATTGTTGCGTATGAAGCATTTACAAGTCAGTTGACAGAAGTGAGTGGTATCGAAGACGTTACTTTGTTTGTAGTAGGAAAAGCAAAAGAAGGTAGTATTTCCTTAACGGAAGAAATGAAAAATGTATCAGATCAATATGAGGCAGCACCAACAAAAGACAGTGATATGGCATTTTTATCGTATACTTCAGGAACGACAGGCAAACCAAAAGGTGTTGTTCATACACACGGTTGGGGTTATGCTCACCTTAGAACGACTGGTGAGAACTGGCTTGGTATTCAAGAGGGGGATATGGTGTGGGCAACAGCTGCGCCAGGTTGGCAAAAGTGGATTTGGACACCGTTCCTTGCTGTTCTAGGAAGTGGTGCAACAGGACTCGTATACAATGGCAAATTTGACGTGAAAACTTACATGGATATGATCAAGACATATCAAGTGAATGTATTGTGTTGTACCCCTACAGAATACCGATTCATGGCGAAAGCAGAAGACCTGAGCAGTTATGACATGTCCTCATTACGTAGTGCCGTATCTGCAGGGGAACCATTGAACAAAGAAGTCATCGATACTTTTGAACATGTATTTTCTCTTCAAGTAAGAGATGGTTATGGACAAACAGAAAACACATTACTAGTTGGAACAATGGTCGGGATGGAGGCAAGACCAGGCTCCATGGGGAAACCAACGCCAGGAAATCGTGTGGAAATCGTTAATGACGATGGTGAACTTGCTCAAGTTGGAGAAGTTGGAGATATCGCTGTTCATGTTTCAACGCCTGCGTTGTTCAAAGAGTATCTACTAGATCCAGAACGTACTTCCATGCAGTTCCGAGGAGATTATTACATTACAGGTGATCGAGCTAAGAAAGATGAGGATGGTTATTTCTGGTTTGAAGGCCGTGGAGATGACATCATTATTAGTTCTGGTTATACAATCGGTCCATTTGAAGTCGAAGACGCCCTTACGAATCATCCTGCTGTTAAGGAATGTGCGGTCATCGGAAGTCCAGATGAGGTTCGGGGAACTGTTGTCAAAGCTTTCATCGTCCTAAGGGATTCCTCTAAAAAAGACGATAGTGCACTTGTGAAGGAATTGCAAGATCATGTAAAACAACTTACTGCACCATACAAGTATCCCCGGAAAATTGAATTTGTCGATGAACTACCGAAGACTGCTTCAGGGAAAATTATGCGTGTCCAACTTCGAAAACAAGAGACGATGTAAGTATCAGGACTGAGATTTTAATGATCTCAGTCCTTTTCTTTGCTAAAGACTTTACCTTGCTAACATGCCCCCGTATAATTGAGAGATATTTCGTGCAGCTAAATGCTGACAAAAGGGGTGAAACAATTGAAAACTCAACAACAAGGAGCACTTTGGGTGTTCACCGCATATGTATTGTGGGGATTCATGCCGATCTACTGGAAAAGCCTGTATCACGTGAGTAGCGGAGAAATTTTAGTGAACCGAATCATCTGGGCATTCCTCTTAACCGTTCTGGCAATCCTAATTATGGGACAAGGCAAAAAGTTGATTATTGACTTTCAAGAACTTTGGAAGACCCAAAAGCAATTTTGGAGTCTCTGTGCCGCTTCGTTTCTCGTTACCATCAATTGGTTTACGTATATTTGGGCAGTGAATCATGACTTTATCGTGCAAGCGAGCCTTGGTTATTACATAAATCCATTAGTTTCTGTATTGTTAGGAATTATATTCTTAAAAGAAGTATTGAATCGCAACCAAAAGGCGGCTTTCGTTCTGGCGGCGGTGGGAGTTACGATTCTGACTATCCATTATGGTGTTTTCCCGTGGATTGCATTTGTACTGGCATTTACATTCGCTTTGTATGGCCTGATTAAAAAACATATTAAACTAGATGCGACAAGAGGTCTTGCCATTGAAACGGCGTTTACAGTTCCAATCGCACTTCTAGCATATGGCTGGATTTTTTCAACAGGAGATGCTGTTATAATGGATACTGATCCATTGACAATTTTTTTGCTCATTTTAACAGGCATTGCAACAGCTTTACCGTTAGTATTTTTTGCGAAAGGTGTACCTTCCAT
Organism: Sporosarcina sp. D27; assembly: GCF_000586555.1. GTDB lineage: Bacteria > Bacillota > Bacilli > Bacillales_A > Planococcaceae > Sporosarcina. Next base: position 5,202 of record NZ_AZUC01000063.1, on the reverse strand, counting down.
ACCGCTCTACGTCACGGGTTTCCTTCAATATATCGCTCCAACAATGATGCTCATCATTGGAGTTGCTATTTACGGAGAATCGTTCGGTAAGTTTGAATGGCTCAGTTTTGCATTCATATGGACGGCGCTATTAGTGTTCACAGTACCTGAAATACATCGTTATGTAAGAAACAAACGAGCGTTGATGCGTCTGCAAAAACAGGAATCTTCACACCAATCTTAAATTGGATGAAACATTCTGTTTGGTGGAACGTACACGTAGTATGAACTAAAGGAGGAATTTGAAATGTCAACGAAACGATGGATTGCACTAATTTCGGCTGCAGCTTTAGTCGTTGTTTCAATCGGTGTTAACTCGCTATCGTACATATTCACTAGAGACTTTAACGCTCTTTTTGAAGATAGCTTTGCAATGGCAGGAGCGAGTTATGAGGAAACGATATTGGACCAAGGTGATTCGAATGAACGCATTGCAGTATTGGATGTAAGTGGGGTGATTCAAGACACAGGACCTGCATCACCGTTTGCTGCAGCAGGATACAATCACCAGAGTCTCTTGAATCAGTTAGCTGATATTCAGGAAGATCAAACAATACAAGGAATTGTTTTGCACGTAGACTCTCCAGGTGGAGGTGTTGTGGAGTCATCTGATATTTATGATGAAATTGTTGCAATCCAGAAAAATCGAGATATTCCAATCTACGTATCGATGGGGTCAATGGCAGCTTCTGGAGGCTATTACATTTCAGCCCCTGCTGATAAAATCTTTGTTCACCCAGAGACTATTACAGGTTCAATTGGTGTGATTATGGAAAGTTTAAATTATGCGGAGCTTGCAGACAAAATCGGTATTGACTTCAATACGATCAAAACAGGGCCGTACAAAGATATGATGAGCCCTAACCGTGAAATGACAAAAGCAGAACGAGATATGCTACAAGAAATGATCAACGACTCCTATGAGCGGTTTGTGGGTATCGTAGCAGATGGCCGTGGTATGTCAGTGGATGATGTCAAAAAAGTAGCAGATGGAAGAATTATGAATGGTCGACAAGCGATTGAGGCGGGACTTGCAGATGATTATGGGAAATTACCGGATGTCATCGATGCATTAATCACAGAACAAGGGTTTAATAATCCTACTGTATTTGAATATACTCCAACTGATAGCTTTTCATCCTTATTTGGAACGAGTGTCTCTGGATTGTTTAAGAAGAATGCGGAGACAGAGTTGATCCAAAAACTTCTGACTGACTATCAAGCACCGCGCATGATGTATTTGTATGGTGAACGTTAAGGGGAGGTGTTGACACAATGTCTGAACAAATGGAACAGCCGGAAGAACGAGTAGAAGAAACCCGATTGCAACAAGAACCGATAGAGCAACGATCCTTAGTGACACAAAAACAAGAATACAGGAAGAAACTAGCGGGGTTTTGGATCCGTTTTTGGGCGTATCTGATTGATATCATTATTGTTGGTGCAATCAGCGGTTTGTTAGTAAAACCAATCTTTCGGGTTGTCGACTACCCGATAAAAGATCCAATTTTTTTGTTATACAGTCCTTACAAAATCATTTTACTAGTATTATTTCTAGCGTACTTCTTGCTCATGACAAAGTATTTCAGTCAAACAGCAGGAAAAATGATTATGGGAATCCGAGTCGTCAAAAAATCTGGAGAGCCACTTGGTTGGGCAACTCTTCTGTTCCGTGAAGTCATCGGTCGTTATATTTCAAAAACGTTGCTGATTCCGTATTTACTTGTCATCTTCATGCCCCGTAAAGAAGCATTGCATGACTTGTTCGCGGATACAGAAGTCGTTCACGAGCAAATTTATGAAAAACTGAATGCAGCTAAAACAGTACCTATTGATGAGAGTCGCCAGTTGCAAGGCGATCAGTCTATCTAGTAAGATAGATGGATACTGAAAGGAGAATCTTAATGACTTCAATCACATTCAAGAATAATCCTGTTACATTGGTCGGGAAACAGTTGAAAGCGGGCGACAAGGCTCCAAACTTCACAGTATTAGCAAATGATCTTCAACCTGTGACACTTGATGATTCTAAAGGGAAAATCCGTTTAATAAGCGTTGTTCCTTCAATTGATACGGGTGTGTGTTCTAAACAAACACATAGATTCAATGAGGAGGCTGGAAAGTTTGGAGACGCTGTGGAAGTAATGACGATTTCCGTTGACCTCCCGTTCGCTCAAGCTCGCTATCGTTCTACAGAAGAAATCGGAAATATCCAGATTCTATCGGATCACCGAGAACTTTCGTTTGGAGAGGCGTATGGAGTGGCGATACAAGAACTTCGTCTGCTTGCTCGTTCGATTTTTGTTATTGATAAAGATAACACAATTACTTACTCAGAGTACGTGAGTGAAGTAACTGATCACCCGGACTACCAAGAGGCTTTGGAAGCTGTGGAGAAATTGAAGGCGTAAATGTAAGGTAACTGTTGCCTGCAGAAAACCCATCCGGCTGTCGGATGGGTTTTTCATGGCGGCTGTTGAGTAGGATAACGGATTGAAAAGAAGGAAGTAGAGGGATTAGAGATGAAAACAAATACAGAACAAATATTCACTTATTTAGATGAAGCAGCTAGTAAAGATGAGTCACTTTACTTAGAGCAGCTCATCGTAGCGTGTCAAAATTGGGCGGAAGGCACGACAAGTCCTGAACTACAAGGGAATGTCACTAAAGAGGAGATCCGACGTGGATTACAACTTGCGATTTTAAAAGGTATGAGACAAAACGTGCAGCCTCACCATCAGATGACTCCAGATGCGATTGGGATGCTAATCGCGCGTATCTCGAGTTTCCTACTACCGCAAAAAGAAATGGTGCAATTGCTAGACCCAGCAGCGGGTACCGGCAATTTACTGCTAACCGTTATGAATTCACTGGAAGTGCCAGCTTCTTCAGTCGCTGTGGAAATCGATGAGTTATTAGCGAGATTGATCGTTGCAGGTGCAGATCTTATGGAACAAACCATTCGCATTTATGTACAAGATGCACTGCGTCCATTACTTGTGGATCCAGTTGACTTGGCAGTATGTGATTTACCTGTAGGCTATTATCCAGATGATGAAAATGCATTGAATTTCGAAATGATGCCTGCTGAAGGGCATGCATATGCTCATCATTTGTTCATTGAACAAACGATTCATCATCTAAAGCCAGAAGGATATGGCATTTTCATTGTTCCGTCTTCACTGTTTGAGTCTGCACAATCGGGTGAATTGCACACGTATTTGAAAAAACATACGATTATTCGTGGAATTTTACAATTGCCACAAACACTATTCAAGAATGCAGCTCAGTCAAAAAGTTTACTGATTTTACAAAAACCATCAGAACAAGCGATGCCAACACCAGATGTATTACTCGCTACCGTTCCAGATATGACGGACAAGCAAGCAATGATCTCTTTCTTTAACAAGATGGAGGACTGGACAAAAGAAAATAAGAAATAAGTAAAAAGCGTCCTTCTCATACGAGAAAGACGCTTCAGACTGTAGACAAAAGGGTTGGAAATCGAAATGATTTCCAACCCTTTTGATTTTTGTTCGTATAAAACTGCAACTGGTCAAGAGCCGTTGATCTCCGTTCCGGTCGGACGCTTTCCAGGGGGCTTGCCCTCAGCCTCCTCGTCGCTTTGCTCCTGCGGGGTCTTCGCGCTGCGCTGATCCCCCAGGAGTCGCCGCCCTGCTCTCCAATCAACTCGATGTCCCACAGGACATTCCATATGTATGTGCATTTCCCCTTACAGGTGGGATCCATGTCCAGTTGGCAAGTTTCTTCAGATTTTGGGCAGTGAAAGTAAGCATCGCCTGCATAGACATTTTTTTAAGTCCCCTCAGGGTTGTCCATCGCATACCATGCTTCTCTTTGGCATCGGCAAAGACTCGTTCAACCGTCTCTTTGCGTTTCCCGTATATTTCTTTGATTTCATAATGGTGTCTCAAGTCTTCTGCTACATCTAGATAGTCTTGCCAGATATGACGCTGTATCAGCTTTTGTTGATTTTTACTTTTCGTACACTGATCGATTACTGGGCAAGATGCACAAATGGAAGGTGCCGATGCGTATTGGCGATACCCTTCCTTCGTTGTCGTACGATAATTGAGCACTTGTCCTTCTGGATAAAGATAACAATCGATCATCATAAACGTACTCATTTTTCTTGAGGAAGCCTTCCTTTGTCATAGGCCGTTTATAAGGAAGTACCGGCAATATCTGATTTTCTAGGAGAAAGTTTGCAATAGCTGGTGTCTTATAGGCAGCGTCAGCGGTGACAGCCAGTGGACGTTTTACCTTATCGATAATTTTCTGGACCAGCGGTTGAAGCATATTGCTATCGTGGACATTACCGGGAGTGATGATATTTGCGAGCACAAATCCTCTTTCATCCGTGGCTGCGTGAAAGGTATAAGCAAACTGCTTTGTTCGCTCATCTTTTACATAGTAGCCACTTTCCGGATCCGTTGTAGACTCCTTGATTTCTTTATGCTCGTCCTTTTCAAACTTCTCTGGTGGTAATGGTTTCTTCCCGATCTTCTCACGATCTATGTTGAGCTCTTCTTGAAGCTTTTGCTCCTAGGCTCTGCTCTCTTTACGGACGACTTTCTTTTGGAACTTCCGTTTGTTTGCACTTGCTTTCACGTGTGTCGAATCGATAAAAACATGTTCCGAGCTAAGTAGCCCACGATCTGCGACTTCCTTTAGTACTCGATAAAAGATCTGTTCGAATAGATCTGTATCTGCAAAACGGCGAACGTAGTTTTTTCCGAACGTAGAGAAATGCGGAACCTCTGTGTGAAAACCGAATCTAAGAAACCAGAGATAGGCCATATTGGTTTCAATTTCTTTGATGGTCTGACGCATCGAGCGAATACCAAAGGTATATTGAATGAATGTCATATTAATGAGTACAACTGGATCTATGCTGGGTCTCCCAAATAATGAATATAGATCTTCAACCAATGGATAAATGAAAGAAAAAATCAATTGCTGCATCTAATTTACGAACCAGATGGTCTTGTGGAACTAACTGTTCGATTGTAAGCATTTCCATCTGTTCCCGTTCATTAACTTGATTCTTCGTCATCATTTCCATCACCTCATTTGATAGTTGGGAGATTCCGTTGATTGTAGCGGAGAGCTGCGACTCCTGAGGGATCAGCGAAGCTCGAA
>NZ_AZUC01000062.1 GCF_000586555.1 Sporosarcina sp. D27 | reverse complement strand
ACGTTTATTGACAAAATACCAGAAGTGCTCATAAATCTGGGAAAGTGCTCATAAAGCGTGTGAAGTGCTCATAAACCTGGGAAAGTGCTCATAAAGCGTGTGAAGTGCTCATAAACCTGGGAAAGTGATCATAAAGCGTGTAAAGTGATCATAAACCCGGGGAAGTGATCATAAAGCGTGTGAAGTGATCATAAACCCGGGGAAGTGATTATAAAGCGTGTGAAGTGCTCATAAATCTGGGATAGTGATCATAAAGCGTGTGAAGTGCTCATAAACCTGGGAAAGCGCTCATAAAGCGTGGAAAGTGATCATAAACCCGAGAAAGTGCTCATAAACCACAAAAAGTGATCATAAGCCAGAGGAAGTGCTCATAAATCATGAAAAGTGATCATAAACTCCAGAAAATGCTCATAACTCCCCAAAAATGCTCATAACCAAGTCACAGCCACCTCCTCTACCCCTCAGGCCCCCAAAATTTCACCTCAAAACAAAAACAGATGGAGATCAACTCTCCATCTGTTTCCTATTTCAATTATTTTAGCGTTTGCGCCATAAGACTCTATCATTAATGAAAATGCGTTCTACTTCTTGTTTCAGTAAAAGTTTCTTGAGTTCTCGCTCGCTCTCTTTTTCAGGGACGCCATAGATGGCTGCAATTTCAGCAGTTGCGAGCATTTCGAACCTGCTGAATAACTCTTCCAATGAAGGTGCGCGGTCCCGTATGATAGGAGATCCTGTGAGCTCTTCTAAAATTTGTTCATAGATTTCATAGCTGTATGAACCATCCACCATGAGTCCTTCATCCTCAATGTTTTCATTGAAAAATACGAAGGTCGGGGATTTCATAACTTCCATCTCTTTTGCTAAATGTAGATCGACTTGTAAGGATTGTAGTACGTTTCTAGAGAAGAAATCGCTTATGAATTCCTGTTTGTCCAATTTCAATTTCTCGGCGATTTCTACGAGAACAGCAAATGATTTGACGTTACGTGATTTTAAAAATGAATACTCGAATAGTTTTGTGAGAAATCTAAAGCCTGCACGTTTTCCCTGGAACTCAGCTGCCTTGATCGCAATGCTTGGGAATGCAGGATGTGATTTTTCAAATGCGCTCATTTCTTTACAGTCGTCATCCACTAAGGGGAGTGCTTTGTAATTCATCTTCGGTAAGGACGTAAGCAGTCCGATTCGCAACGTGAAATAGCGTTCGTATTCTACTTGTAATCTTCTAAGGATGGGTTGTAGTGCCCAGCAATCTTGACATAAAGGATCCAGAAATACGTATAATTCAATTGGCCGAGGATGTGCAATCGGCTGCTGTTCAACTTCTGCGAAAGTTCTTCGATTCACTGATCTCCCTCCTCGCTTCGGTTCACCATGTGATTGGCTGTTAAGACGAGGCGCTGATAATAAATTTCACGAAGAGGTCCATCAAGACCAACCTCATCCATCGCTTCAGCCATACAGGCTAGCCAGGCTTTGGCTCGTGTTGGTGTGATTGCGAATGGCATATGTCTAGCTTTCATCATCGGATGTCCGTGTTCTTCTGTATATATATTAGGTCCGCCCAAATATTGTGTTTGGAATTGCTTTTGTTTACGGGCAGTTTCTGTTAGGTCTGAAGGGAAAATGGGAATTAAGTCCGGATGAACAGCCACTTTGGCGTAAAACCGGTCGATAAGATCCGACAAACGTGCTTCACCGATCTCCTCAAAGGGTATCAAAGGCTTTCGTGTCATGGATGTCATTCTCCTTTGTTGTAACTCTGTACTTCTATTTTAGCAACCACATAAAACTTTCACAAATAAATAGCTTTCGTTCGTCAGCTTCACCTTACGCGTTAAAGGTATTATAGTTGTTCATAACTTTGGTGACGTAATTTTGCGTCTCGCGGAATGGCGGGATTCCTCCGTATTTACGGACATTTCCTGGACCTGCATTATAAGCAGCAAGCGATAATTTCAAATCGCCTCCGAACTGGTCGAGCATTTGTCGTAAGTATTTAGCGCCGCCCATAATATTTTGCTCAGGATCAGATGCATTCGAAACACCTAGAAACTTTGCCGTGCCGGGCATGAGTTGCATTAGTCCTGTTGCGCCAGCGTGGCTGACTACGTCTTTATCGAAATTTGACTCTTGCTTGATGACGGCGGCAATCAGTGATGGTGGCACGTCATATTTTTTTGCAGCTTTGCTGATTAATGGCGCATAAGCTGTGTTGACACTGCCTCCGTTGTACACGAGCGGAGGTCTGCTTGCTGAAACTTGGTCAATGTATTGAGTTGCATCAGTAGGCGATTGGACAGATGGAGTTGAGAAGAACGCAAACGAATTCATCCCTTGTGGAGATTGAATACTACCGAGTGTTGTCGCTGAGAAGCTTGAAAGCGAATCAGAAACAGAGCTCTCACTCGTCATTTCGTCTAATAACGATTGAAAGAAATCTGTACCTCCTGTTTTCGTTTCGGTTGCAGAGTGAACAGCCCCTAGTGACTGTAGTGAATTCAATTCGAACAGTGTACGAATCATTTTCGTGTCCATACTAATCGATCCTTTCCGATACTTAATCATCCGTGGCAATTCTAGTTCTTCTTTCAGTATATCAATTTCATTGCTGAAAGCACAAACCTGACTGCAACAGTGACGACTCTATGGTAAACTATTCTTACTGACTGATAGGGGAAGGGAAGAGGGAAAAGTGCGTATAGAACATCGAATTACTGAAGGACAGTTAAAAGAAGGAACCGTTTGTTTCACTTATGATGGCACGACAAAAATGCTTGGAGATTCCCCCTCAGGGAAGATGATTACCGATTCAGATGCACTTAGCTTCGTGTATCTCTTCGAAGATGGAGAAGAATATCGGTACCTGCATTTTCCGCAGGAAGTATGGGCACTCATGCAACAACTTATTGAAATGGATAATGGGGATCCTTTAATAGAGTGTGAGGATGGTTCTGTCCAACTAATTGGTTTTACAGAAGAATTGATGATGTTGGTTTTCAATATAGAAGGAAATGGAAATTATGGGGAAGAATTCATGCATGCTGTTGAGCAAGCATTCAAAGGGACACTACAACAAACTAGCTAACATGAACGAATGGGAGGCGGCCTTTAGATGAGAATGTGGAATGATTTTCTTGCTCCCTATAAGCAAGCAGTGGTGGAGCTTAAGGTGAAGTTAAAAGGCTTACGGCACCAATACAAATTAGAAGACCTGCATGCGCCAGTTGAGTTTGTGACAGGGCGCGTCAAGCCACTCGCTAGCATATACGACAAGACTCTCGAAAAGAACATCCCGTTCGAGCCATCTCCGGAACTGGCTGCTGAAGTCCCTGATATTGCTGGACTTCGCATAATGTGTCAGTTTGTCGATGATATCGGCAGTGTTGTGGGTATGCTTAGACAGCGGAATGACTTAAAGATTGTTGAAGAGAGAGACTACATATCGAACAAAAAACAGAGCGGGTATCGCTCGTTTCATATTATTATCGAATATCCTGTCGAGACGATTCATGGCGAAAAGACGATTCTTGCTGAAATTCAAATTCGGACACTTGCGATGAATTTCTGGGCTTCAATTGAGCATTCTTTAAATTATAAGTACCAAGGCGAGCTACCAGACGTAATTCGACAGCGGCTTGAAGGAGCTGCAGAAGCCGCTTTTAGACTGGATGAAGAAATGTCACTCATACGTGATGAAATTCATGAAGCGCAATCGTATTTCAGTTCGTTTAAAGAAACGGAAAAACGAGATATTCAAGATACCTCATGGAAGGGGGAACCAGAATGATGAAGTTTGTTATCCAATCACGTGGCGATGAGTTATCCAATCGTTTAATGGCAGAGGCAAAAGAGTATTTGGTAGAGTTTGGTTTGGAATATGACGAGGTGGAACCAGAGATCGTGCTTTCAATTGGTGGTGACGGTACGTTATTGCATGGTTTTCATAAGTATGTGCATCGACTTCACGAAACTGCGTTTGTCGGAATCCATACTGGCCATCTTGGATTTTATGCAGATTGGAAGCCTGAAGAAATCGAGAAATTAGTAATTATGATTGCACGAAAAGATTACCATGTCGTGCAATATCCGCTTCTTGAAGTGGAAATTTCTTATACACATTCCGAAGAAAAATCCACGTACCTTGCCTTGAACGAATCGACGATTAAATCACCGGAAGTCACTCTTGTCATGGATGTGGAACTGAACGGAGAACATTTCGAGCGATTCCGTGGAGATGGTTTATGTATGTCCACACCATCCGGATCTACTGCTTATAGTAAGTCATTGAATGGTGCGATTTTGCATCCTTCATTGTCATGCATGCAACTGACTGAGATGGCGTCCATAAATAACCGGGTCTTCCGGACTGTAGGATCACCGTTAGTCCTTCCATCGCATCATTCATGCTTATTAAAACCAGTTAAAGGACCTGATTTCATGGTAACTGTTGACCACCTACAGTTGCTTCAAAAAGATGTGAAGTCCATAGAATATAAAGTATCAAAGGAACGAATTTCGTTCGCTCGTTTTCGACCATTCCCATTTTGGAAACGGGTGTCCGAATCGTTTGTTGCCAGCGATGAAGAAAAATAACGTTTCGACGCTGTTGCTGAAATTCATCACAGAAGAGTCGATTCTTCTAAGAGACTTTCTGAAGAATAAAGGTATCTCCAAAAGAGCATTGACTTCCGTTAAATTTGACGGTGGTCGGATTTTGGTGAACGGGGAAGAGCGAACTGTCCGGTGGATGCTAGAACTGGGGGATCACGTAATTATTGAATTTCCTCCTGAAGAAATAGGTAATGGATTAAAGCCAGAGCATGGAGAACTTTCAATTTTAGACGAAGACGATTCGATTCTAATTGTGGAAAAACCTGCTGGGCAAGGAACCATTCCATCAAGGAATCATCCAAATGGAACTCTTGCAAATGCAATTTATGGGAAATATTCAGTTGAACGGCATCCAGCTACAGTTCACGTAGTAACGCGCTTGGACACAGACACATCTGGTGTTGTCTGCGTCGCAAAAAATCGTCATATCCATCACCTCATGAGCACGCAAATGCAGCAAACAGGGTTTGGTAGACGATATATTGCGTTTGTAAGTGGTTGGGTAATCGAGGAAAACTTCACCATAGAATTACCAATTGGTAGAAAAGAAGGAAGTATCATTGAACGGGTAGTTCGCTCTGATGGCCAACACGCTCGTACAGATGTACAAGTAATAAATCGTTTTGAGATGAATGGTAGTCAATATACGTGTGTCGAGCTCCAGTTGCACACAGGAAGAACCCACCAAATCCGCGTTCATATGGCGCATATCGGACATCCCTTGTTAGGCGATGATTTGTATGGAGGCCCATGTGAACTGATCACACGACAAGCTTTGCATTGCAGCTCCATATCATTTAAGCATCCTTCCACGAACAATTACGTTACTTATGTGAGTGAACTTCCACAAGATTTGGTAAGGCTCCTGCCAGAAGAAATGAAATCTCAAGAAGAATACACAGTAAACTTCTCGGGTTGAAAAGGTTGTTGGGAAGCTACTGAGACGGTTTCAAGTTCAGGCCATCGAAGAGCAGTAAGCTTACCGCCGAACACACACCCAGTATCTATATTTACTGTATGATGTTTGAAACGAGGTTCTTTGACTGGAGTATGACCATAAACTATCCATGGGGTTCCGTGATAATACTTTGCCCAATCACGTCGATCAGGACGTCCGTCTGGTAATGTTTTCCCTGTTATATCGCCATATAAGACAAATGTGCGGACAGCTCGCGAGAAAGGAACTCCTATCAATTGCTCAGATAGGCCAGCGTGTGCGATGATTAGTTTTCCGCCGTCTAACTGTTGGTATAAGGGGAGTGTCTCATAAAATCGTTGATAGCGGTTCAGTATTTGAGTTCTTTCTTTTTTCGATAAGGAGTCAAGTTCTGCTATTGTCGTTTCTAAGCCGTGCGTTTGTTGGACATTATTGCCCTTAGCAAAACGATACAATTTGTTACAATGATTTCCCGGGGAATAAATGAGTTGACCTTTGTCTTGCATCGCAAACAAAAGTTGCATTACTTGTAAGGATGAAGGTCCCCTATCCATGCCATCTCCGACAAAAGCAAGCTCTCTACCAGAAGGGTGGATTGGAACTCCGGACTTCAGGGAATAACCTAGAGTGCTTAGTAAATCCAGCAGTTCGTCATAACAACCATGTATATCACCGATCATATCGAACATATAAATACACTCCTTTTTACGAAGTATTTGTAAAGTACACAAGTAGTATACAGGAGTTGTGCCAATTGGCGAAAAGAAAGGAGGGTGTAGCCATGGAAACTACAGAGGACCGCAATGAAGAAATAGATTTCAACGAAGAGAAGCTACGGGAAGATTTAGAACGGCAAGATATCAAAGCGTTCCGTGATGAGTATTTGCTACTCCATCCTTATGATCGCGCAATCTTCTATGAAGAGGCTGGAGCAGCACTTCGAAAAACGATGTACTACTTCTTATCACCTAAAGAAATGGCGGAGATTTTTGAAACAAGTGAAATTGATGAAGATGAATACGAAGAGTTCCTTCAGGAGATGGAGGCGACGTATGCCGCAGAGATGATTTCTTACATGTTTGTGGATAACGCGGTCGATGTCCTGAAAGAACTCGATAAGTCCCAAAGTGTCAGCTATTTGACACTCATGGACAAAGAAGCAGCTGCTCAGATCAAGGAGCTATTGCACTACGAAGAGCACACGGCTGGATCGATCATGACGACTGAATATGTCACAGTGCCCCAGAATTCCACTGTTCGATCTGCCATGAATATCCTTCGAATTCAGGCTCCAAGTGCTGAAACAATTTACTACGTCTTCGTTGTGGACGATGACAACCGTCTAACCGGGGTTGTTTCGTTACGTGATTTAATCACCTCTGAAGAAGATGTGCTGATTAACTCCATTATGAATGAACGTGTTGTTAGCGTACTCGTGTCAGACGATCAGGAAGACGTTGCCCGTACAACACAAGACTACAATCTACTTGCAGTACCAGTCGTGGATTTTCAGCAACATATCCTCGGTATTGTTACTGTCGATGATGTGCTCGATGTCCTCGAAGAAGAGGCATCAGATGACTACTCGAAATTAGCTGGTGTGTCAAATATGGATACATTTGACAAAAATTCGCTGTCTGCAGCGAAGAAACGAGTACCATGGCTAATTATTTTGCTTATACTTGGGATGATTACTGCGAATTTAATTGATATGTTTACAGACACAATCTCCCAAGTGGCATTACTTGCCGCATTTATTCCTTTGATTGCAGGAACTGCTGGTAACAGTGGTACACAAGCACTCGCTGTTGCAGTCCGAGGAATTGCCACACGTGACATAGAAGATGAAAGTAAGTTCAAATTATTGATAAGAGAAGCGGGAACTGGCTTAATCACCGGATTCATATGTGGAGTCTTTGTGATCGGTTTGATCTTTTTCTGGAAACATGAATTGGTGATCGGAATGCTAGTCGGAGCAGCGATTTTCGTATCCATTTTTGCGGCAACTATATCTGGATCGTTCATCCCTTTGTTTATGCACAAAATGAAAATCGATCCAGCTGTCGCTTCGGGTCCGTTCATTACTACATTGAATGATTTGATCAGTATTTTAATTTACTTAGGATTAGCGACTACATTCATCAATCTGCTATAACGTCAGTCACGCATGGGCAGATGTTGCATATAATGCAGTAAAAAGGATGTGGCGCATATTTCACTTCAAGTTCCTTTGCTTTTTATCGACGGGCCCCCTATGGTAACGATTGTCGAGGTTGTTAAAGAAGAGAGTACGTCCATTTATTGGTCAGGTAATGATTCTGAACTAATGGAACAAAACGAGGAATTGCAAGAAGACACTGTGCCTCAACAAGTGATTGAAGCAACGGTGGATTCTCCGGTTGTCAAAAGGTTACGTTACTTAGCTGAACCGTTTCCCCGCAATGCATATCGGCCACTACAGTTTCTAGTGAACGGTCAATTACTAACGGGCGGTATTTCCGCTATGACCGATTCACAGATTGCGATTGAAGTGAAGCAAGAAAGTAAAGATATGGACGAAATACGGACGCTGGACTTGCAGGAAATCGAGGAAGTGTTTTGGAAAGGAATACCATTCATGTAAAAAAACGTCTCAGGCTAAAACAGTCTGAGACGCTTTTTTAGTATAAAGAAAAAGGAGACTACCACAGTGGGCAGTCCCCTTTCGCGCATCGCGGGGGTGATGCTTAAGCTGGTGTGTCGCACTGTGTAACAAATGTATCTGTGATACATTGGATTGCACAGAAGCAGTTCAGGTCAACTGTAATACAAGACTTTGTTGCTCTGAATCGTTCCACTTTGCAAAGTTTGTCAAGGCAAATTTTACCACAGTCAGTAATATCGACTGGTTTTCCATCTTTGTCTAAAGGCTCAAGTACCATTAGGGTTGCACAGCAATTGTCAAAGACGTTTTGAACTCTGAAGAATACAGAGAAACAATTGATGCCATGATGTGTATGGCTCTTCGGACGAAACATCGCTTTAAAGAAGTCACCGTCCTCTGTCAGTAAAGAAAACACCCGTGTATTAAAGCGTTCGTTCGCAGGATTCACCAAGCTGCCTAATGGTCGCATGAAACAGTCTGTATCGCAGTCGAAGCAGTCGTCGTCTCTATGCGTATCCTGAAGGCGTTTAATGAAGCGAACTGCCTCACAAACACAGTGTCCATGAACTGGATTCACCTTATCCTTATCCCCCGTATTCTCGTTCTTTCCACATCCACAACTCATTGATCATTTCCTCCTCTCGTTTGTTCTCTATACCTTATGGCAGTCTGCTACCTATTGGCAGGGCGCTTGAACCGTTATGAATAAAATGCATGCAAAATAGACATACTGGTTAAAAAAGGAGGGGATGGCGATTCGTAAATTACTGCTCCTTGTATTCATCCTGGTTCTGCTGGCGGGTTGCTCGACTTCGGTTGGTTTTAAAACCGTTAATACAACAGATATAGATGAACAACAAGCGGAGACGTTGTTGAGAGAAGATAAACGTATTAAAAATGCAGTCATGCTGATCCATGACGATCGGTTGATTGCAGGGCTACGCGTTAATACTTTTGAGAGATTTAAAAAGCGGAAGATTGCCAAGGAACTTTCGAAAGAGCTAGAAAAAATGTATCCGGACCTGAAAATTACGGTATCCGCAGATAGCAAAGTGTTGTTGGAAACAAACAAGGTAATCGAAAAAGAGAATGAACAGAATTATTTAAAAAAGATGAAAAAAATTAGTGCGTTGGTAAAGGAAGAGACCTAATGGATGAAAAAAAATATCAGCAACTTGAACAACAGATCACACCCAAACCAAAGTATTTGAAAAATTGTATAAACGCGTTTGTAGTTGGAGGTTTAATATGCTTTATTGGTCAATTCGTTGCACTTTTTTATATTAGTTTTTTTGATTTCACAGAACGAACGGCAAGTAATCCTACAGTTGCCACGATGATTTTCATTTCTATGCTATTAACAGGGTTTGGATACTATAAAAAAATTGCTCAGGTCGGTGGAGCAGGAAGTGCAGTTCCAATTACTGGATTTGGAAATGCGATGATATCTGCGGCAATCGAACACAGATCTGAAGGGTACGTATTAGGTGTCGGGGGCAATATGTTCAAACTGGCAGGTTCCGTCATTTTATATGGTGTCTTTTCGGCATTTGTAGTTGCTCTCATTAAAACGGTACTCGTTGGATTAGGAGTGGTATCTTGGTAAACAAACGAGGGTTATTGACATTTGCATCTAATCCTGTGATTGCATCAACTGGTGTCACGGTTGGTCCTTTGGAGGTGAAGAAGAGTCCCTTTTCCAAGTATGCTGACAAGAATTATGATGACGAACGTTGCGGATTAAAGACGAATGAGCAAGGTCATGCAAAAATGATGGAAGACGCTTGCATGATCGCATTGAGTAAGCTGGACAAGACCCCAACAGATGCCGAATTTGTATTGATGGGCGATTTAGTAAACGAAATGACTCCTTCCAACTTTGCGGCAAGCACAATTGGGGTTCCTTATCTGGGAATGTTTTCAGCTTGCGCTACTTCTGTTTCTTCTCTATTAATGGCTGCACTGTTAACGGAATCTGGAATGGCTGAATTAGTAGTCGCGGGGTCCTCCAGTCAACACAATGCTATAGAACGTCAATTTCGTTATCCCCTGCAATACGGGAGTCAAAAAGGGGCTACAGCTCAATGGACCGTAAGTGCAGCAGGAGTAGCTACGATTATTCCTCATATAGAAGGTGCGCCGATTATTGCATGCGGAACGATTGGAATTGTAACGGATCTAGGGTTGACAGATCCGCTAAATATGGGAGCTGCTATGGCACCAGCTGCTGCCGATACTTTTAAACGTCATTTGGAAGGCCATGGTTCTACGGTTGACGATTATGATTTGATCATGACAGGGGACTTAGGGAAAATCGGATTCGAGCTATTCAAAACGTTACTTGACCGTTGGGATTATGATGTTTCGAGTGTATTTCGAGATGCGGGAGCAGAGTATTATGGCAAACATCCAGAATTTCTTGCAGGAGCTAGTGGTTCAGGATGTTCGGCATCTGCTTATTTCTCTGAAGTGTATGATAAGTTGCTGTCCGGAACATACAAGCGGGTGTTATTGATTGCGACCGGGTCCTTAATGTCCCCTCTATCTTATCAGCAAGGCGATACGATTCCCTGTATTGCGCATGCAGTGGAAATCCAAATGAAATGAGTGGTTCAAATTGCTATCCATTTTTATAACAAGTTTTATAGTAGGTGGACTCATTTGTGTCATCGGACAGTTGATGATGGACGTAGGCAAACTCACCCCGGCACACACATTGTGTACATTAGTGGTTGCAGGCTCCATCTTGGATGGGTTCGGACTGTATGAACCGCTGATTGATTTTGCTGGTACAGGTGCAACTATTCCGATTACATCTTTTGGGAATGCGCTTACACACGGTGCCCTAGCTGAAGCAGAAAAGCATGGCATTATAGGTGTTTTGACTGGAATGTTTGAAGTGACAAGTTCGGGTATCAGTGCAGCTATCATTTTCGGATTCGTCGCTGCACTTATATTTAAGTCAAAAGGAACTATCTAAATCTACAACAAAAAATAAATATGCGAATGTCCCGCCCGCTTCGCTGTGTCTTTGCATAGGATACAGGGAAGAGAGGGGGGATTTTCTTATGTATGGAAACTATTGCTACGGAGAACCGCGTTATGAAGGTGCATCCGATTACGGCTGTCATCAAGGAAGCGGATCTACGTTCATCCTTATCGTTGTATTGTTCATATTGCTAATTATTGTTGGAAGTACGTTCTGCTAAATGAGAGGGGGAACCGGGAGTATGAATGACTCCTTCTTCAAGAAAATAGAATCAAAAACTGGTGTACCAATGACAGAAGTTTTTGCATTAGCGAATGCCATTCAACATGCTGATTTTAAAGATGAACGACAAGTGAGGCGAATTATTCAAAATGTCGGGATGCTGGCGAATAAGAATGTACCCAAACATTTAGAAGATGAACTAGTCAACTCTCTTATTTCCAGTGGTCAGCCTGTAAATATCGCAGACATTCAAAGGATGTTAGGGAAATAAAAAAAAGTTTAGTTCCCCTAACAACCGGGTATAGTGAACTAACAACTTATCGAGAAGGAAGGTGGAGGCAATGGGTTACCTACTGCCGATTCAGAACATCCAATCACAAATGTATGCAAACCGCTTGGAGGAAGCTTCGCCTGCAGTTTCTTATATTGACAGAGTCCAATCTATTAAATCACAGGCAGATTATGAAGAATGGCAACGAGTTCTTCGGCGTGAGCGGGAAAGGAATTCTGAAGAGGAGTTTGGTGAGATTGCGAATCAGCAACGACCATTGTCACCGGCTAAAAAAGGTTTTATCCAACCGGATCCTACTATTCTGTCAAAACAAGTAGCAGCAGTGGTAGGAAAAGGTCTGACTGTAAACGAATACGCATAATAAGCACCCTGATAAAAAGCCCCATTCCTAAAATTGGAATGGGGCTTCAGATTGTAGACAAACTCCAGAAATCATGGGGCTTGCCTACAGTCTTTTTCTTTTAAAATAGAATTATCTATGCAAAGTTGATTTCCGCTGTGAGCGGACGCTTTCCGAGGGG
>NZ_AZUC01000061.1 GCF_000586555.1 Sporosarcina sp. D27 | reverse complement strand
ACGTTTTTTATAATAGCCCCACTTCACACGCTTTATGAGCACTTTCCCTGGTTTATGATCACTTCACACGCTTTATGAGCACTTCCCCAGGTTTATGATCACTTTCCCCGCTTTATAATCCCCTTCCCCTGATTTATGACCTCCCTCCACCCCCTATGACTACTTTTACCAATCAACCACACACACCTACGCCTTCAATATTCTTCAAAAAACAAAAAGAACACCGCTCCTGGGGGGAAGCGGTGTTCATATAAAGGGAATGGGAAAAATGTTCACGTTCAAACAAAAGGGGTGTATGTTTGGTTTGTGAGTTTCATTCACAAGTTAAATCTATCACAAAATAATTGTTACATCAACAATTCACAAGCGATTTCATGGATTTGTCACATATGATCTCTTTGAAAACGCTTACTTAAAGGACTCTTTTCCATACATAAAAACAGACAATCATGCGAACTGAGCATGATTGTCTGTTTATTTACTATTTTGATATACTAAATTCACACTTATTGTTTGGCGAGTAATTGTTCCAACTCATTCAAACGCTCTTCGAATACTCGGCATGCTTCCTCAATTGGTGCAGTCGTTGTCATATCGACTCCCGCTTTCTTCAACACTTCTATTGGATAATCCGACGATCCGGCTTTCAAGAAGTTTGATACATAGCGCTCTACAGCAGGCTGGCCTTCAGTTAGGATCTGATGGCTCAACGCAACCGCAGCGCTGTATCCAGTTGCATATTGGTACACATAGTAATTCATGTAGAAGTGAGGAATTCGTGACCACTCTAATCCGATTTCTTCATCCACTGTCATAGCGCCACCAAAATACTTTTCATTTAGTGCATAATACTCTTCGGTAAGTTTTTCAGCTGTCAATGCCTCACCTTGCTGATCCAACTGATAAATCCTATGCTCAAACTCAGCAAACATCGTCTGACGGAATACCGTTCCACGGAATCCATCGAGCCAATGATTCAACAAGTAAATGCGCTTCTGCTCATCCTCTGTAGTCTTCAACAAGTAATCGTTGAGCAACGCCTCATTTACAGTTGAAGCCACCTCAGCTACAAAAATCGAATAGCCGCTATAGATGTATGGCTGATTGGCACGTGAATAGTAGCTGTGGGCACTGTGACCAAATTCGTGAGCTAGTGTAAACATGTTATTCACATTATCCTGCCAGTTCATTAAAATGTATGGATTTGTCCCGTATGAACCGGAAGAATAAGCACCAGATCGTTTTCCTTTGTTCTCACGGACGTCTACCCAACGGCTATCGAGTCCTTTTTTAATGATTGAACGGTACTCTTCACCCATCGGCTCAAAGCTTTCTAGCATTGTTTTTGCTGCATCCTCATAAGTAATTTTCATATCTAAATCTTTTACGAGTGGTGCATAGAGATCCCACATGTGAAGATCATCCAATTCAAATACTTTCTTCCGAAGTGCGATATAGCGGTGCAGCAACCCAACGTTATCCGAGATTGTATTCACAAGGTTCTCATACACTTGCTCCGGAATATGGTTGTTTGACAATGCAGCATCGCGAGCGGATTCATAATTACGGATTGTCGCATTGACATTATTCGTCTTCACATTTCCTGATAGAGTAGATGCAAATGTGTTTTTGAACGAACCATATGTCGCATACATCGCTTTGAACGCTTCTTCACGAACAGAACGATCCGGGCTTTCCAGGAAGTTGATGAAACGACCTTGAGATAGCTCAACTTCTTCCCCTTTTTCATTTTTCACAGTCGGGAACGTCAAGTCTGCGTTATTTAACATGCTGAACGTTTTGGATGAACCTTGTGCAACTTCAGACATTTGTGCAATCAGTGCTTCTTGCTCTG
Source organism: Sporosarcina sp. D27 (assembly GCF_000586555.1). GTDB lineage: Bacteria > Bacillota > Bacilli > Bacillales_A > Planococcaceae > Sporosarcina. Next base: position 8,233 of record NZ_AZUC01000061.1, on the reverse strand, counting down.
CTGGAAGTACGTGAGGACGCATGCTGTTCAATTCTTTCACTTCTTGCTTGTATAGGGATAGCCCTTCATTTTGTTCTACCATTTGATCGAGCTTTGCTTCCTCAATGGAAAGCAACTCTGGTAAGAAAAATGAAAGCTTTGTGGAAATTTTTACAGCCAATGACTTGGCACGGCTATCCATCGCCTGGTATGTGCTATTTGTTGTATCTTGGTCGGTCTTTAAATGTGAATATGTGTATAACATCCCTAACCGTTGCGAGAGTTCGTCACGATAAGTAAGCGCGTTCAAAAGTGCTTCCGGTCCATCATTCAATGTTCCTTGGTATGATTCTGCTTGTGACGAAAGTTTTTCAATTTCCTCGTATTCTGCAGTCCAAGCCGCATCGCTTTCAAAGATGTTTTCTAAGTTCCATGTTTCTTCCACTTTGACTTCATCGCGCGTAAGTAATTTCTCTGCCAATGTAATTCCTCCTTGATCCCGATGATTCGGGAATCGAATCTTTTTCCATTTTCTCAATTTTCTATCTGCATTGCAAGGAATCTCTCTAGAAGTATGTGAACAATCTCTTTCTCTATTCGCGTATTTGGGATGGACTCCTTCTTTTTCCAAACAATTCTCTGAAGGAACTGTAAATAAGACATACAGGCTTCAATTTGTTGCTTGCTGCAACCTGCATAGGCATGTACAAATCGGCGCAATCGCTGAATTGGAACAAAGGTTGGTGAAAGTTCGAAACGTCTTAACAAGTAAATTAAGCCTAGCTGCCATTCACAATCATGAACAACGAATGCACGATTCCCTTTCACGGGAACACCTATCCACAGTGGGAGTTCTGTCGGACGTAATTTCAGTTCATAACAATGACGTAAAAAAGGATCTTGGACGCCACGTCGATTTAAAAATATCGAGCGCTCCAAGTACGTCGTTCGGTGTATTTTGTAAGACTTGTAGTAGTGAAGGAGTACATGTTGATCAGGAAGTTTCGGACGTGCAAACGGAAAGGTTTGTAAATTAGACGGTAACTTCCGATGGATCGCGATGAAGCGATTTCCGTCAATGGGTAGAAGATGACTAAAATAATGGAATTGCTTTGTCTCTGGGGATAATGTGAGCAGTGTATGTTCTGGGGATACGCTCGTTGTAAAGAACAATTGATGGAAGGATGAAAAACTAAACAGTCCCATTCCTTCAGGGCGCCCTTTATATTTGTCAGGAGTTTGTAAGATCCAAATAGGTTCCATTCCTAAGGATCGGTACCCTTCTGTTCGATTGGATTTCACTTCTTCCGGCAAGCGACTGCATTGGAATTCAATCGGTATTGCACGCCCCTCATGTTGCACAAGTAGGTCAGGACGCTGTGCAAGCTCGGGTATGAGCGGTTCTAATACAGAAGGTTTTTCTAAGCGCTGAAAGAACGAGTGCAGGAGCTGTTTTCCTTGAAGATGTGGAATTGACTCCCCTTCGGAAAAACTGGAGGTACAGGTTGAGTCTACTTCATGAGCAAAATGAGGAATCCGTATGGAGCCAACTTTCAATAAAACTCGGTCACCACACTGGGGACAACGGAATTGTTGCTCGGTTCGCCACGTTCTTAGGTGCTCTCGTTTAACGGTATCGTCGAGAACAACGGGCGTTCCATCGTTTAAGTTTGCTGTTAGTATATAAAACACTCCTTTCACTGAATAGTTTACGAATTTAAATGTGAAATAGCAAATTTAACATCATCGCTGGTTTATTCTTAACAAAAATCCGAAGAAACTCTCACTTAGTAACACAGTACTAAGTATGATTTTGGATATAAAAAAACCACCTCGAAAGGTGGCTGTGAATGATTTAGAAATAAGATTCGATGGTTTGGAACACATTTGAACCCATTACTTCTGTTCCATACTCTCTCAAGCGATGGATCGTCAAGTTCGTGGGTGTTCCATACTCAAGAATAATACTTTCCACATCGATTTTATCTGAAATTTCTTTATCTGATGAACTATAGTCAATATACAAGTAATACTTCTCTTCGAATGAATACAATGAAGTTGTTTCATCAAGATTAGAAAGTTGAGAAGCCAAAGGGATTAAATCATCAAACTCTTTAAATACGAACAACTCTCGTGCTGTCGCCATTTTGCTATCCGCGACAGAATCATTTGTCGACTCAGATGAGTCATCTGTTCCTTCAAGTTCAGGCTGGAAGAGTTTACGAGGATCGTCAATGCCATAAGGATATTCCGTCGATTCTCCTTCTTCTGGTAACTGAGCTCGTGTAACGAGAACTTCAATTCCACCACTCATTGCATGCACTTGAATCCATAAAGGTCCTTCAATTTCAAACTCAATATCAGACTCCGAATCGATTTCTTCCATCATATCCCAAAACAATTCCTCACTCTTATCGCGGTTATACCAAACTTCCTCACGAGTAAATCCTCGTTCTTCGATATCCATGTAGGACAAGTAAAATTTGACCGTATTCTCATTGATTCTCTCGATTTCCATGATTTCTCTCTCCTTTCCCCTGAAGTAGACGTGCCGTCCAACTTCTTTTTCGTTCCCGCGATGCTTCTTCTACTATATGTTCAATTCTTCAGTAACGAAAGGGTTTTGCCTCGAAGGTTGCAGACAAATTTTTTTTAGTGTGAAAAAACCATTCCCTACGCTAAGTTACTAAGTAGAATCTATCCAATGCACCGTGCACGGAAACTAGGAGAATGGAAAAAGCTGATAGGTTTACGGCATTCACCATGACATCCCCTATCAGCTTATTTATAAGTATTCGTTAGTTTACCATGCGACGTGCTTCTAGTAACTGATAGGCTCTAACCTTTCGTGGTAAGAAGCGGCGAATTTCATCTTCATTATACCCTACTTGAAGACGTTTTTCATCTAAGATGATTGGTCTTCTTAAGAGACCCGGATGTTCTTGGATCAATTCATATAATCGTTGAAGTGGTAAGCTCTCAACGTCAACATTTAGTTTTTGGAAAATCTTAGAGCGAGTAGAGATGATTTCATCTGTTCCATCTTCAGTCATTCGAAGAATTTGTTTGATTTCATCAATATTTAGAGGTTCAGAGAAAATATTACGCTCCTCGTAAGGAATTTCATGTTCCTCCAACCATGCTTTCGCTTTTCGACATGATGTACAGCTTGGTGATGTAAATAATGTAACGCCCATTTGCTGACACTCCCTTTCAATCGGCTTCATATAATGGTGACTATCTTTTATACATTAGAATTATTTTAAATTAATGTTCATAATGACTATTATACACACATTTGTTCTCAATGAATACACTTTTAAAAAATTATTTCTTGCACTCTTCAAGATTGTAACATTTCCGCAATAATCGCCACTTCTCAACACCGTATTTATGTAATCTCTACTGTTATTCCCATATCAGAAAGAGATTAAACATCAAATTTTTTCAAATCGTATTATCAATTACAAAATCGAAGTGAAAATGTGTTCTTATCTACTAGTACGTTTCAAACGTCAAAAGGTTCCAATTTTGAATTAGTTTCGTTGATTATTTTGAGTATTCCCGAAGAATCTATTTTGAAACCGAATTATACTTGCAATCCATGTGTGAGCATATTATAATTACTCCAATTATAAGAACGGCTTAGACGGAACAAGTACTTTTAATGGAGCTTCTAAAGAGAGCCTGTGGGTGGTGTGAACAGGTGAAGCCGTTGAAAGGAATGGGCTCCCGAGCTCGGTTGAATGTGTAGAATACCACTACTATTTCACTGCGTTCCCCCGCGTTAAGGGGTTTGAGTGGCCTTCGGGCAATTCGGGTGGCACCGCGGTTCCTACACATCGACCGTCCCTATTTTTATAGGGATGTGTCGGTGTTTTTTTGTGTTTAAATTTAAGGAGGAAACAACAATGACAACTATTTTTTCAGGTGTTCAACCGACAGGTATTATTACGTTAGGAAATTACATTGGGGCATTCCGACAATTCATCGAGCTTCAGCATGAAGCGGATTGCATTTTCTGTATCGTTGATCAGCATGCGATTACCGTTCAGCAAGATCCTGACGACTTGAAACAGGCGATCCGTTCGCTTGCTGCAACCTATATTGCAAGTGGGATAGACCCTGAGGAGTCAGTACTCTTCATACAATCGGAAGTCCCTGCTCATGCACAAGCAGGATGGATTATGCAATGTACGTCTTCCATCGGAGAACTCGAGCGCATGACACAGTTCAAAGATAAGTCCGATGGGCAAGATGGAGTTTCTGCTGGCTTGCTAACATATCCTCCACTAATGGCAGCTGATATTCTCCTTTACAACACAGATGTTGTCCCTGTTGGAGAAGACCAGAAACAACATTTAGAGTTAACACGGGACTTAGCGGAACGATTCAATCGCCGTTATGCAGATGTGCTGACGATTCCAGAAGTGCGCATACCAAAAGTCGGCGCACGCATTAAGTCGTTGCAAGATCCGTTGAAAAAGATGAGTAAATCAGATCCGAATCAGAAAGCAACGATTTTCTTAATGGATACGCCGAAACAAATCGAGAAGAAGATTAAAAGTGCAGTGACAGATTCTGAAGGAGTTGTCCGTTTTGACGTCGAGAATAAGCCCGGTGTCTCTAATTTGTTGATCATCGAATCAGCACTAACGGGTATTACTGTGGAGAACCTAGTTGCTAAGTATGATGGTCAAGGGTATGGTGCGTTTAAAGCAGGTGTTGCTGAAAGCGTCATTAATCACCTAGCTCCAATTCAAAAGACTTATCATGAATTGATGGAGTCCGACAAATTGGATGCGATTCTGGATGAAGGCGCCATTAAAGCAAATGCAATTGCATCAGCGACACTTACGAAAATGGAAGCCGCGATGGGACTCGGACGTAAACGGTAAGCAATAGTAAGATAATTGCCCCAATAAACAGCGCAAAATCGACTGATTTTAAGATGAAAAGCACGACAGTCCGCATATCGAAGCCCATCGATGTGTAGTTCAAATACGTGATCATGGTTGTACATGTGGTGACAATGAGACCATAGCTAAGTAGGAATAAGAACAGTCGCGTCATGACATCGATCCTTTTTTAGTTTTGTCCTACTATATGAAAGCTATCCAGTTTTTAAGACTGACACGCTACACATGAAAAAAGAGCTACTTCGGAGAAATAATCCGAGTAGCTCTTTTGATTGGAAAGAATTAGATTTTTTTGAAGATAAGTGATGCGTTATGACCACCAAATCCAAGTGAGTTGCTCATTGCATACGTAACGTCGGCTTTACGAGGTCCGTCTGTAATGTAGTCGAGATCACACTCTGGATCTGCATTTTCATAATTAGTTGTCGGAGGCAAGACGCCTTCTTGCAACGCTTTTGCAGTAAAGATTGCTTCTAGTCCACCTGCAGCTCCAAGCAAGTGCCCTGTCATCGACTTTGTTGAACTAATAGCGAGTTTGTAAGCATGTTCGCCGAACACGGTTTTCGCTGCCATTGTTTCAAACAAATCGTTGTAAGCAGTACTTGTACCGTGAGCGTTAATGTAGCCGATTTCATCTGGTGAAATTCCTGCTTGCTGAATCGCTTGTTGCATTGCACGCACTGCACCTTCACCTTCAGGAGCAGGTGCTGTAATGTGGTGTGCGTCCCCTGTCGACCCATAACCAATTACTTCTGCATAGATTTTAGCACCGCGTTTTACTGCGTGCTCATATTCTTCCAAAATAATAATTCCCGCTCCTTCACCAATGACAAATCCATCGCGTTCTTTATCAAACGGACGTGATGCCGTGTTTGGATCTGGATTAAGTGATAATGCTGTATTTGCACAGAATCCTGCGACAGACATTGTAGTGATTGGAGCCTCTGCTCCCCCCGTGATCATGACATCTGCATCGCCTCGAAGAATGACTTCAAATGCATCTCCAATCGAGTTTGTACCTGAAGCACATGCTGTCACGGTACAAGAGTTAATACCTTTGGCACCAAAGTGAATCGATACTTGACCAGAAGCCATGTCAGGAATCATCATGGGAACGAAGAACGGACTCACACGTCGGTAGCCTTTTTCCTGGAATGTAAGGAACTGCTTTTCGTGTGTTTCCATTCCGCCGATTCCTGAACCGATCCAGACACCTGTGCGAAGACCGGTCTCTTCATCCAGCTCTTCAAGTCCTGCATCTTTCATTGCCATGATGGAAGCCGCCATTGCATAGTGCGTGAATCGGTCCATTTTACGAGCTTCTTTTTTGGGTAAGTACTCTTCGATGTCGAAATCTTTTACTTCCGCAGCTACTTTCACCGGGAATAACTCAGTATCGAGTCTCGTCAACGGCCCGATACCTGACTTGCGGTCAAGAACGGACTGCCATGATTCCTCCGCCGTATTTCCTACCGGGGAAACGGCCCCGATTCCGGTAATGACTACGCGTCGTTTTTCCATTAGTTGAACTCTCCTTCGTTTCATAGATAGAATAGTTGCTTCCTTCGGTATGGTTTATATCAGATGACTTATTTGCCCCAGCGCATGCAGATGCCGCCCCAAGTGAGACCGCCACCGAAACCGACAAGCACGAGAATGTCATCGTCTTTCACGCGCCCTTCTTCGATATCGTCATGTAACGAAATCGGAATCGATGCTGCGGATGTGTTGCCATATTTGTGTACGGATTTAGACATCTTTTCGGGTGGAAGACCTAAACGTTCACGAGATGCTTCCATGATCCGGATGTTCGCTTGGTGTGGTATTAGGAAGTCCACATCCTCTTTTGACAGTCCTGCCTTTTCTATGACATTGACTGCGGACTCTCCCATCTGTCGAACTGCAAATTTAAACACTTCGCGTCCATTCATATGCAAGTAACGGTCCTGATAAAGATGCTCACCGCCAGTGCCATCTGCACCTAACTCGAATGAAAGAATACCGCGATTCCCACTTACTTTTCCAACGATTCCCGCGCCAGCACCGTCTCCAAATAAGACAGCTGTATTGCGATCTTTCCAATCTGTAATCTTGGATAGTTTTTCAACCCCTACCACCAGGACATAATCATGTGTGCCAGCTTCTACGAAATGTTTCGCAGTCACAACACCGTACATGAATCCTGCACATGCTGCAGAAATATCCATTGCAGCAGCATTTTTTGCACCAAGACGAGCTTGAAGCATCGTTGCCACAGATGGAAATGGACGATCGGGTGTTACAGTTGCCACTAGAATCATTCCGATTTGTTCAGGCTGGATGCCCGCTTTTTCTATCGCTTCTTTTGCAGCTGCGTAAGCCATATCTGATGTATCTGTACTATTATCAGCAATACGGCGTTCTTCAATTCCTGTGCGTGTACGAATCCATTCGTCTGAAGTATCCATTCTTTTTTCAAGATCTGCGTTTGTCAGCACGTGTTCAGGGACATACTTGCCAATACTTAGAAGTCCTACACCCATTGCTCATACCCCGTTCCTTGTTATCTATTGTTAGTACCTGGTATCAATGATAGTAGATATCATGATTTTTTTCAACAATGGAGACACGAAACCGTCAAACTCTTTTATCCAGGATGTAAATTAAGTTTCGAAACGAGCGTCGCTATGATATGATGAAAGGTGAAAAAGTATTCTAGAGGTGATTTCTGTGAAGTTCATCATGACGTTTGTTTGGTCATTCCTATTGGTTTCCATGCTCAACTATGTAGCAGGTTCCATTGCGAACATACCAACGTTTGATTTTACAACTGGAGTCATTGTCTCGCTTGTATTGTCTGTGATGGTATTCGCAATTACTGCGATTATTCCGGACGAGCCAGTTGCAGAGCATTGATCCATATCGCAGCGAAAGGGTTTGTTCCCTTTTGCTGTTTTTTTGTGAGGAAGATTGCATATTCTGAATGGAAAGACGTGGTGTGGTGTAGCATCGTACTCCTTAAACAAGCGATGCGTCCCCTATTAATACATTTACGTCGTTGAATTGTGTCTCAATGCCGATTAATTCACTAATATTTCCGATTGTGTTCTCCATTTTGCCGATTCTTCTCCCAATACTTCCGATGCTCCCTCTCATATTGCCGATTTCTCTGTTTATTTTTCCGATTCCGATATTCCATGGTGTAGCCCAGCGCAACCAATTCCCCCTTGACATCGTTGAATTGTGTCCCGTTATCGAGAAACTTCTCCATGTGTCGAAGAAGTTATCAGGGGTGATGAAGAAGCTTACGTTAGCGTCGGAGAAAACCCTCTTAGTGTCGGACAACTACAGAGTTC
>NZ_AZUC01000060.1 GCF_000586555.1 Sporosarcina sp. D27 | reverse complement strand
GAACTCTGTAGTTGTCCGACATTCATTCTCACAAAAAAACAAGCCACTTTTCGCACAATACGAAAAGTGGCTTGAACTGTTATTTATAATGTATCCACAACCAACACTCCGTCTTCCATCCTTAAATGCAAGCGTTGCCCTTCTTCTAATTCGCCTTTGATCACTTCCTTCGCAACAGCAGTCTCCACATACCGTTGGATGAATCGTTTTAATGGACGTGCTCCGAAATCGGCATCTGTCCCTTCTTCGACGACCCAATCGAGGACAGGCTCCTCATACGTCAACGGGATATCTTGGCCATCCAACCGTCGCACAAGATCATCTAGCATCTTCCTTGCGATTTCAACGAAGGCATTGCCCGAAAGTGAATGGAAGATGATAATGTCGTCCATCCGATTCAACAACTCCGGCTTAAAGTGATTACGCAATTCCGCCATCACCAAGTCTTCTGTAGCGTGCTCATCAGACTCAAACTGACCGCTCATTAAGTACTGAGAACCAATGTTGGACGTCATGATGACGACAGTATTCGTAAAACTCACGAGTCGACCTTGGCTATCTGTAATGCGACCATCATCTAAGATTTGCAATAAAATATTAGAGACATCCGGATGAGCCTTCTCTATTTCATCCAACAAAACAACTGAGTACGGATTGCGACGGACCGCTTCCGTCAATTGTCCCCCCTCTTCATAACCGATATATCCCGGAGGTGCTCCGACAAGTCTAGATACGCTGTGCTTCTCCATATACTCTGACATATCAATACGGATGAAATGATCCACAGAGTCGAACAGTGTACCTGCAAGTGTTTTCGCAAGCTCTGTTTTACCGACACCCGTTGGACCTAGGAATAGGAACGATCCAATTGGTTTATCAGGGTCTTTAATGCCCGAACGAGCACGCCATACCGCTTCCGTCACAAGTTGTACGGCATTATCTTGACCAATGACACGCTCTTTCAACGTATCGCCCAATCGCAACAACTTCTCACGTTCGCCTTCCATCAGCTTCGTCACTGGGATACCTGTCCAGCGCGCCACGATCATCGCGATTTCATCTTCCGTTACTTCTTCTCTAATCAAACGATTTTCTGCTCCCCCCTTAAATTGCTCTTCTAATTCATGCAGTTGGTGTTCCAGCATAGGGATTTTACCGTGACGTAATTCTGCGGCTTTGTTCAAATCGAATTTGTTTTCCGCGTCTTCCAATTCACGACGATAGCGATCTAACTTCTCGCGCACGTCTTGCACTTCTTGGAGCTTCTTCTTTTCGTTCTCCCATTGCTCGCGCATGCCTGACGAAGAATCTTTCAACTCTTTTAGTTCATCACGCAAGGTAGCGAGTCGATTTTGGCTAATGGGATCCTTTTCTTTCGTCAATGCCTGTTCTTCAATTTCAAGCTGCAAAATACGACGTGTCACTTGGTCCAGCTCTTGCGGCATCGAGTCAATTTCTGTACGAATCATCGCACTTGCTTCATCCATCAGGTCAATCGCCTTGTCCGGCATGAAGCGTTCTGTCAAATAACGATCTGACAATGTTGCCGATGCAACAAGAGCCCGGTCATGGATGCGTACACCATGGTGCAATTCAAAACGCTCTTTTAGTCCACGTAAAATTGAAATCGTATCTTCAACAGATGGTTCGCGCACCATCACTTGCTGGAAACGTCGCTCAAGTGCCGGATCTTTTTCGATATACATCCGATATTCGTCCAACGTTGTGGCACCAATACAGTATAATTCCCCCCGCGCAAGCATTGGTTTCAACATGTTACCAGCATCCATCGCGCCTTCGGTCTTCCCTGCACCGACAATCGTATGGATCTCGTCAATGAACAGAATAATTTCACCATCGCTATCTTTTACTTGTTTTAACACAGCCTTAAGGCGCTCTTCAAATTCACCACGATATTTTGCGCCTGCAATTAAAGAACTCATATCAAGTTCGTGAATTTGGCGGTCTTTCAGTCCTTCTGGCACGTCACCCTTCACAATACGTTGAGCAAGTCCTTCAACGATGGCTGTCTTACCAACACCAGGTTCGCCGATTAAAACAGGATTATTTTTTGTTTTTCTCGATAAAATCCGGATCACATTTCGAATTTCTTCGTCTCGTCCAATAACGGGATCCATTTTTCCGTTTTTCACTTCTTCAACTAGGTTGCGTCCAAATTGTTCTAATGGTGAACGCTGGTCTTCTTGTACGCCGTCCATTCTCATGAACCATCACCTCATTATATTTTATCTTTAATTTGACTTTGACTATCTTTGACTAATGATAGTATACCTCGCTTTTCAGCGTATGTAAAGTCAGATGCTTAGGTCTCATTAACTAGTATTTCCCGCGCACATACGATTAAAACAACAAAAAATCCGACCAGTGAAAAGCTCACCAGCCGGATCTGATCGTGCTTATTTATCGTACGCCTAGCGCCATTTTTGCATAGCGTGACATGTTTTCGCGTGACCAAGGTGGATTCCAAACGATGTCGACTTCGACGTCTTTCACTTCTGGAAGCTCCATCAGTTCTTGCTTCACATTCGCAACAATTTGCGGTCCCATCGGACAACCAATTGACGTAAGTGTCATCGTGACTTTACCGATGCCGCCTTCAAGCAATTCTGCATTATAGACGAGACCGAGGTTTACAATATCTACACCAAGCTCAGGGTCGATAACATTTTCAAGGACGCCCATCATGCTTTCTTTCATTTCATCAGCCATTGGAATTCCCCTTTCTATTTCAATTCGTTTTAATCATCATAGCAAAACGATCTTAACCGTTCAAATGTTCTGCAAGGAAGTCCACTGCGCGCAACATGCCGGGTCTTGAAACGGCGTGACCTGCATGCTCGTCCACCATGAACTCAAAGTCTTCTGGATGCTCATTGTATTTCACTTTTACGGCATTGTAGAAATGGTGTGTCGGTTCAAACGGTACCATCGTATCGTTCATGCCATGCCAGAAAAAGACAGGGCGGTCATTCAACCGTTCTGGATGTTGAGTCAAATCGAAATCAGCGAGCGTACTCAGTAGCTTGTGGATATCTTCGTCTTTCATCGGAAGTTTAAATCCTTTGTTCTCAAATTGCTTCATTTGACCTTTAGCAAGTTTTACATATCCAGGAGTACCCATCATAACTGCTGCGCTTTTGATCCATGGATACGCTGCTAAGCAACCAAGTGTCGTAATACCTCCCATGGACGTTCCAGAAAATGCGATTTGACCAGAATTCAACAATCCTTTTTCTTTTAGTTGTTGGTGTAAGATTCCTGCTTCTTCAATGGAAGTCAGTATGATCTCCCAGAATCGCAAACTGAGTTGAACTTCGTCGAGTGCTTCGGAGCGGACACCGTGAAGATGTGCTTCAGGCAATAGTACACGGATTCCTTTTTTAGCAAGATTGAATGCGTAATGCAAGTTATGCTCTTTCGCGCTCGTAAAGCCGTGGAAAAAGATGACGACCGGCATTTCAGGCGATTCTTGCTGCTTATCTACAATATGCAATAGAGGGACTGTGCCCCATTGTTCTTCACTAATAATCATCCTTGACACCTCGTTTACAGTTTTGTTGAGCATACCAATATTTTTCTAGAAAAACAAAAGTTGCGCATGGGTAATTACTTTTTTGACTTGTACACTTCCCAAAGGCTACACTTGAATTAGGAAGGAGGCGTTTTGCCATGAAACCTCATTTAATTGCACTCGATTTAGACGGAACGTTATTAAATGATCAAAAAGTAATCTCTGAAAAAACGCTAGCTACACTAAAACAGGCGGAATCAGAAGGGCATCAAATCATGATTGCGACTGGACGCCCCTATCGTTCCAGTGAAGTCTATTACCGTCAACTAGGACTTAAAACACCGATTGTTAACTTTAATGGAGCGTTCGTACATCACCCTACTGATCGTACTTGGAAAACCGTCCATGAAACTATTGATTTAACTGTTGCAAAGGAAGTTATCGATGCCATGCAGGACTTTAACTTGAAAAACATTGTGGCGGAAGTTATGGATGACGTCTACTTGCATTACCACGATGAAAAATTGCTCGATATTTTCAGCACCGGGAGCCCGAAAATTCAAGAAGGTGATATTCGTCAATATCTACAAGTGAACCCGACGAGTCTTCTCATCCAAGGGGCCGAAGGGATGGCGGATCCGATTCGTAAACACTTGGAAGAAGTGCACGCAGAAGTCATTGAGCATAGACGCTGGGGAGCTCCTTGGGAAATCGTCGAAGTCATTCGGCATGGGCTAAATAAGGCGGTAGGAATTTCTAAAGTTTCCGAGTGGATTGGTATACCACAAGAACGAATTATTGCATTTGGCGATGAAGACAACGATTTGGAAATGCTCGATTATGCGGGTATCGGTGTTGCAATGGGCAACGGGATTGATCAGCTAAAATCGATAGCGAATGAAGTGACTTTGACGAATAATGAAGACGGCATAGCCATAATGTTACAAGAACGACTTAATTTAAAATCTTCATAAAGAGATTGGAGGATTCTCATGAAAATTTTCGTAGATAGTGGTTGCGACTTACAAAAATCATATTTGGATGAAAATGATGTCACATTGCTTCCTTTGACAGTGTTACTTGATGGAAAAGAATATCAAGATATCGTGGATATTGACGCAAAAGAAGTATTCCAAGCCATTCGAGCTGGCAAGCAGCCAAAAACATCTCAAGTCTCTCCAGATCGGGTTCTCGCTCTCTGGAAAGAATTTGCCGAGACTGGAGAAGATGGAATTTACATCTCATTTTCTTCCGAATTGTCGGGTACATATCAGACATCTGTCATGATGCGGGATCAGGTGAAAGAAGGCAATCCGCGTATGAACTTAATCGTTGTCGATACACGCTGTGCTTCCCTTGGCTGTGGATTAGTCGTCCAAGAAGCTGTTCGTTTGAGAGATGCGGGAGAAGATGTCCGGACCATCGAGCGCAAAATTCGTAAAATGGCAAGCAACATGGAGCATTTGTTCACAGTGGAAGATCTCGATTACCTCGCTAAAGGCGGTCGCGTCTCGAAAGCAAGCGCATTTTTCGGCGGACTGTTGAACATCAAACCATTGCTGCATGTAGAAAGCGGACGATTGGTACCGATTGAAAAGCATCGCGGACGCAAAAAAGTGTTCCGCAGAATTCTAGAACTCATGGAAGAACGCGGGGATCATGTTTCCGAACAAGTGATTGCGATCAGTCATGGTGATGACGAAGAAGGGGCTCTTGAGTTACGGGACTTGATCGAGGAAAAGTTCCATCCTAAAGAAATTCAAGTCCACATGATTGGTTCGGTCATCGGCTCACATGCCGGCCCTGGAACTCTCGCCGTATTTTTCTTGAACAAACAGTAAGTTAGTTATAAGCAACTCCGTCGTTCATATCCATTGACGTCTGAGCTGCTTTTTTTTCGCATTTTTTTCGGGCCTCTTTACAGATTTTATCCAAACAAAAAAGAGAGCACTTAAGCGCTCTCTTTCTTCCTTACTTTTTGGCTTCTGCTTTCCGTTCTTGACGTGCTTTTCGACCTTTTCTCCATACTGCCCAAAGGAAGCTTAAGAATAGAACATACACCATGATCGATGCGATCAGATAAGGGATATTGAATCCTTTGTCTTCTTTCACCAAATAGATTTCTGCCATTTCACGGTCCAGAACGACGTGATATTTGTCATCCTCAGTTTCTACAATTTGGTCATTATCGAGTAATCCACGTAGACGCTTCTTACTGCCAATCTCATCTGGATCTAAAGCATAACTTTGTGTTTCAGATGTGTTGTTGATGGCAATAATCCACGATTCTTCTTTATCGTAAACTTTATACACCATGTATCCATCTTTATTGTGCAGCATTTTGAAGTTACCGTTACGAAGCGTATTCGATTGGTTTCGAAGAGAATTTAAATCTCCAATGAGCTCTTTCAGCTCCATATCGGTCTTAAAGTTGAATAGTGGGTGGCTCTCTGGTGCTTCTTTTCCGTTCACCGCAATCTCAGTTCCATAAGGCATAACCGGAATTCCTGGTAACGTAAAGAGCGCAGTAACAGCTACTTTCCAACGGGTCGGTGGAAACATACGCTGCTCCACGATGTCGTATGTGAAACGCGGACCTGTTAACTGATCGAATTGGATCAAATCAGTCGGTTCACTTGTTTCAAATTGGTTGATTTGAGATGAATCAGGGTCTACTCTAACAAACGACTCACGTAGGGCCTCCATTGAGGAATTGTTTGGTTTGGAATCAACAGCAGCGTCAGTTTCTTCATCAGACAATACATACAAATCCGGTGAAGCTTTTTTCAAAGAAGCAATAAATCGATCGAGCACTTCTTTCGAATATCCTTCCGTTTTCGTCAACCGAATCCCATCCAACTCATAGGTTTTCACAAAGTTGACCATAGTTTCTTCCAGATTACGCTGCACATCAACATCATCTTTTTCCCAATCAATGGTATTTCCTTCACCTTGGGTAAATGGGAGCTTGTTGGCCCATACATGATCTTTGCTCACTCCCGCTAGCGGGAAATCAGCAATGACCCGAACATCTTTATCATGCAATTCTTTGAGCATCGACTTGAAATCTTCTTCGGTTCCAAAATGTTTCTCAAGTTTCGTATAATCGAGCACTTCACTGCCGTCATACGTTGCTGTCTGGAAAACAGGCCCAATGGAAACTGCTGTGAAGCCCATATCTAAAATATGTTGTAAACGGAGGGAAATCCCTGAGAAATCGCCACCGTTGAATGCGGACGGATCCTGTGCATCTGTATCTATATCATTTTGTCCATCCCCGTTATTAAAACGGTCAACCAATAAATCATATATGCTTTCGTCTTTCAAGGTTCGTTCTGTCTCAGCCGAAGCCAAGTTTGGAAGTGTTGTCATTACCAGTAAAAGAAACATTATTATTACACTAATTTGTCGTTTGACGTTCACCCAAAAAGCCTCCCTCTACAATTCATTCATGAAATTTTTATGTACTCATAACTTGCAAATTTCGCTCATAAATCTCACATTCTGATCATAACTCACGCTTTCCGCTCATAAATCTCACATTCTGCTCATAACTCACGTATTACGCTCATAAATCTCACATTGTGCTCATAACTCTCGCATTCCGCTCATAAATCTCATATTGTGCTCATAACTCTCGTATTATGCTCATAAATCTCAGATTGTGCTCATAACTCTCGTATTCCGCTCATAAATCTCATATTGTGCTCATAACTCTCGCTTTCCGCTCATAAATCTCAAATTATGCTCATAACTCACGTATTTCGCTCATAAATCTCGTATTATGCTCATAACTCACGTATTTCGCTCATAAATCTCGTATTATGCTCATAACTCTCGCATTTCGATCATAATGCACAAAATCCGCTCATAAATCATGATTTCTAATCATAACTCATCACTTCATACTACCAAACCGCATCCACCATCGCCATGGTTTCTGAAGAAAACTAAATCCATGTTACAGAAATAAGGCAAACTTGTGAAAACTGCAAAGCAAAACCCGCTGATGATTAAATCAGCGGGTTACTTGATTTCATTCCAACTCATCATGATCATCATTCGTTTGCATTCTCCGCGATGTCACAACTACAGAGAGTGCGAATAGCAGCATGATGCCGAAAACACCTAGCAATACCGTCCATCCTACCATTCAAGCACCCTCCTTAGTCATTCATTGCAAAATAATTAAGCGAAGAAGTTCAGTCCGATTGGCAATTTGAAGCCAAGGAACATCGTAATTAGTAAGGAAACTACGAACAAGATCCAAAATAGTTGTGTCGGTTTGCTTTTAGATTGACGTGCCAATACCATTTCCATCATACCGATTGTTAAGATACCGAATACAAATTTCACACCGTATAAAGCTGCATTCGAGTCCATGTAGCGAATGAACAACGCAACTCCAGTAATAATAATCAGAATGTAGAATACACGTAGCACCATCTTCGTAATTTTACGACCTTTAGAGTCGAGGGGTTGAGTCGCTGCAATCAAGAACATAATAATGCCGACTACCCACGAAAAAATGTGTAAATGTGTCGAGTTCGATAAAAAATCCAAGTTAGTCACCTCATTTAAGTTTCATATGTGCATCCCTTATCTTACCATACATCATAAGTTAGGGAAAACAGAGGGACCTTTACTCGAAGTAGTTGACAAGTGTCCCGATTCCTTCAACAGATATTTTCACAGTGTCGCCCGCCTTCAAGTAACTCGGAGGATTCATCGCTTTTCCAACACCTGCTGGAGTACCTGTTAAGATGACATCTCCAGGTTCCAGTGTGACAAACTTAGACAGTTCCTCAATGATTTCATCGATTGGAATAATCATAGATCCGGTATTTCCATTTTGGCGAACGTCATCATTCACTTTTGTGACAATCGACAAGTTATGTGGATTGGGAATCTCATCTTTCGTAACGATGTACGGTCCGAGCGGGCAGCTGCCATCCAACGTTTTTCCAAGGAAGAACTGTTTGCGCTCTGCCTGTAAATCTCGCGCAGTCAGATCGTTTGCGATGGTATACCCGAAAATCGTGTCGTATGCGAGCTGTTTTGGAATGTTACGACCGCCTTTTCCAATGACCACAGCAAGTTCGCCTTCATAATCCAGCTGACTTGTCAGGGCTTCATGGATTGGCAATGTCTGCTCATCCCCTGCAATCGCAGTCGGAGCTTTAGTGAAAATCATCATCTTGGCGGGCACACCTTCGCCCCCCATTTCTGATGCGTGATCAGCGTAGTTTTTACCAACACCTAGTACATTTTTAGGTGTTCGTGGAATTGGAGATAACCATTCAATTGCTTCGAACGAGTACTTAAAGGTATCCATGTCTTCATGAGAGTGGGCTTTTTCGCACAAATTACGGATTTGTTCTACAAAATCCATTCCAGATGCAACGCCTTCAGCGATTGAAGCAGGAAAGTTCTGCTCCCCAACTGCCTCTGCAATTTTCTGTACATCCCACACCGCTTCTTCCTTTTTCACTTTAGGTCCGAATAACGTCTTCCCATCATACTTGAACGAAAGTAATTTCATTGACTAGTCCATCCCTTCCATCATTGGTTTTCATTACGTACAGTTACGACAAGTCTTGTCGTTTCTCCTTTTTATTCGATAAAAATGTACCGTATGTGCCAATACGCCAAATCCATTCAATTGGACCCATTTTGTAACGGGATAGCCACAAGTCAGCTAGTAACGCCTGAACAACAAAGATTCCGATCGCGATGAGAGTTCCCGTGATAATATCCACTTTGCCGTACATCCCGAACCCATAATTATAAAAAATGAGTGTCGCAATGACGGATTGACTGATATACGTCGTGAGTGACATACGACCGGCCTTTGCAACTGGACGGAACACTTTAGAAAACCATGGCGTTGTGCACAGCAGCAACACGAGTGCTCCATACCCTAAGGCAACGAGTGGACCGCCAAAATAAGTTTGAACAAGTTGCATTGAAAAATCTGGGGCTATCAAAAACGGCAATGCCTTTAGTAATAAGCCAATAATAAGCAGGCTACCCCCAACTACAACTAGACGTCCCTTCAGCTCATGCGCTCGTTCAAAAAGTCTCCATTTCGCAAATGCTGCCCCGATCATCATAAGTGGTAAAATCATAAACGGTGTTAAGAATAAATTTGCACCACTTACCAATAACCATTCTTTTGCACGAAATGCGAGTGCCGCCAAGTAACTTCCGTGTCCATACACTTCAATCGACTCCTGAATTCGCTGAATATCGGCAAACTCCGAAAATGTGCCACCTACTTCCAAGCGTTCAACTACGTACGTCAGCCCTGTTATTAGACCGTTCGGCACGATATAGAGCGCCAGTGCTCCGAAAAACAACCACTTCGGAGGAATTCGGACGAGCGCAATCATAAGAAAGCCCATCATGGCATATGTGAACAAAATATCCCCAGACCAGATGAAAAACGCGTGAATCAGACCAAACAAAAGCAATATAACCATGCGACGAACCGCTACCGGTCCAAATGACGACTTTTGAAGCAGCGACTTTTCATACTGCATACTTAGTCCATACCCGAAAAGCATCGCAAATATCGGATAAAAACTCGCTTCTATGAAAATATCTAGCCACATAAATGAAAAACCTTCACCGTTGCTTTCAAACCAACTATATGGATCCATGTACATGTACGGTGAGTGAAATACGAGCATGTTGGCGATAAAAATACCAAGCAATGAAAATCCTCTCAGCATATCTAACGATTCAATACGTCCGGTCTCCCCGGTTGGTAGTCTAGTCAAACTGTCTCCTCCTGAACTGTCAATGCTCGACCTTCATCAAACAAGTACAACAGCATTTCTTTTATCGTCACATGTGTAATTGCTTCAATCGCGGTTTTGTATAAGCTCAGTTGCAGGTGATAACGTGAACGCATCTCATCGTCAACCGCTCCCTGTGATGCAAAACGGCCCTTCAATCGATCCGTTTTGTAATCCAATAACACCCATCCGTCCGGTTCTTCAAACAAACAGTCCGCAATTCCCTGTAAAATCTGCGAATCCCCATCTTCTCCTTCAACGGCAAACGTGAAGGGTAATTCTTTCAACACACGTGTTGCTTGTTGCATACGCTTTGAAACCGGCGAGTTTGTAAATTGTACAATCGCAGCCCGATCAAGGGAATTCACTTCCACTTCCGTTAACAACTGACGCTGCAAAAGATTCTCTAATAAGACATTCACACTTGCATGATCGTTCGTTTTCGCTAAGTCGATATGTTGCATCACAGTGTGCATCGCAGTTCCGATTTCAGCTGCGCTGATCGAACGCTGTTGTAAAAACGCAGGTCGTGCGTGCAAGTACGCTTGGCTCACTTCCCCATTTCGACTTGCAAACGAATCATTGAGTGTCGATTCTGCTTCCAGTTGTGCGATTCGTTTCAATTCCGTCACTGAGACTTTCGATCGCTTTTTGACAGATGCATCGTATGGATAATGATAGTCAAACCGCTTCGTCACTTCTGCAAGAATCGATTCATCTACAACAGGAATTGGCAATTCTTCCGTTTCGGATAAATCCTCCATGAATTCTGGCTCAGACAAAGACTCGCTGAAGTAGGACACCGGCAGTGCATTGATAGCCCACTTAGAAGGGTGTTCTTTCACAAGTGCACCTTGCGTCGTCCCGAACTTCATGAAATCCGCATGGCGCGCTACCGCTGGACCAATCCAATCTAAATACCCATTTGCACGGGAACGCATATAATCCGGCAATCGATCTCCTGGATCTACAAGTTGTGCATCTTGCCATTTCGTCATCGACTTTTCGATATCCTTCACCGTCGCAACCAGTTCCAACTGTTCTTTTGCTCGAGTCATCGCCACATACAGAATACGCATTTCTTCAGAACGCATCTCCAACTCTTTCTGTTCTTTCATCGCGAGAAATGGTAATGACGTATACATAATCCGTTTATCCGGATCTATCGCTTTAACGGCTAAACCGAAGTGCTGGTCGAACAAATAGGGCTCATTGAAATCCATTTTGTTAAACTGTCTGCCTATCCCTGCAACAAACACATTCGGAAACTCCAGTCCTTTTGACGAGTGAATCGTCATAATGCGAACAACGTCTTCCTTTTCACTCAAATACCGTGCAGCTCCTAGATCATCTCCACGTCGTTGCATCCTATCGACAAATCGCAAAAAGCGGAATAATCCACGGAATGATGTTTTCTCATATTCAATTGCTCGGTCATGCAGTGCACGCAAATTCGCTTGCCTTTGTTTACCATTCGACATACTTCCGACCATTTCATAGTAGTTCGTATCCCTATACACTTGCCAGATAAGCTCGGATAACGATCCACGCCGTGCTAGATTTCGCCACTCTTCAAAAGCAAGCATGAAGCGTTGAAGTTTTTGCTGTGTTTCCGGCGCCATTCCAGATCCTTTTGTTGCTATAAACGTCTTCAACGCTTCATAAAAAGGTACATTCTTAGCAGCGAGGCGCACTTCTGCTAACTCGTTTTCCGTCATACCGACGAACGGCGCACGCAGCACAGAAGCGAGCGGAATGTCTTGATACGGATTGTCGATCACACGTAATGTATTCAGCATAATCGTCACTTCAAGTGCATCGAAATAGCCTCGGGACAGTTCAACGTAAACAGGAATTTCTGCACGCTTGAATTCCTCTGCAATTTCAGCGGACCACGTCATCGAACGCATAAGTACTACAATGTCGCTGTATCGGATTGGACGTTTCTCCCCACTGAATGCATCGCACACTTCATGTCCGTCCGACATCCACTGTTTGATTTTCTTAACCATATAACGTGCTTCCGCCTGAGAACTCTTCAGATTTTCTAAGTCCTCCGTCGTTTCATCTTCAAACTCTTCCTCTTCAGAATAAAGGACAGTCAAATGCGCAGCCGCTTCCATCTCTGGATAACGCGCACCGTACTTTAACTCTGCAGCCTCATCGTATTCGATTTCACCAACAAGCTCCCCCATGATTTGTGAGAAGATGAAGTTCGTCGCATCCAATACTTCCTTACGACTCCGGAAATTCGCGTTCAAATCAATTTTCAACCCTTGATCCATGGCTTCTTCAGTAAAACGCCCGTATTTCCCTAAGAATAAGCCGGGCTCTGCAAGACGGAAGCGATAGATGGATTGCTTCACATCCCCAACCATGAACAAATTGCCATCTGACTCCGTTCCACTTTTCACGAATTGCACGATTGCTTCTTGCAATAAATTAGTGTCTTGGTATTCATCGACTAACACTTCTTTGAATTTGGAACGATAGTCCATCGCAATATCAGATGGGACAAGAACGTCACCTTCACGATTAGTTAAAATATCTAGCGCAAAATGCTCAAGGTCGGAAAAGTCGACAATTCCTTTCTCCGATTTAACTGTGCGATAGCGATGACCAAATTCTATGACCAGCTCAATGAGGGTATGCATCATCGGTGCCATTAAACGGATTTCCGTAAGCAAACGCGCTGGCGTTCGGACGAAATAGGCATCCTTGATTCCAGTGACAAGCTTTTTCACGGAATCTCTTAATGATTTAGCGCGCTTTGCGAGTTCTTCATCGCACGAATCTTTTTTCACTGCTCCCGCTTTCACCCAGACTAGCTGTTGGAAAAACGCATGAGTTTGTTCCCAAGTACTTGTTGAAATTGAACGAACGGCTTCGTTGATCCAAACCAAGTCCGCTTCTGCTGTCTTAATGAGAGGCGTTGGCCCATCTGGTAAATCTGCAATGCGGTGCATATCTGTTGCAAGTGCAGCCGCTTCTTCCAGTTTTTGCTGAATAGCGGATTTCAAAGGTCCGATAAATTCCAGGTCATCAATCGTGATTTCCTCACCGATTTCGTATTGTTTCGGAATTTGTAGCAACCATGACTCAGGATCAGGATGCACACGGGAATAGTCGTACAGCCGATCTATTAATAATTCCAATGACTGGTCATTTCTATCAGACGTGAAACTATCCGCCAATCGATAAATCGATTCTGGATCCTCTGCGCTATAAGCATCTTCCAACACATCTGCAATCGTATCATCGCGCAGTAACGCCGCTTCTGTCGGATCCGCAATCCTAAATCCTGGGTCAATATCTAGCAGATACGCGTATTGCCGAACGACATTCAGACAAAATGAGTGCATTGAAGAAATTTGAGCTTTGTTCAGTAAACTGAGCTGTTTTCGCAAATGCGGGGATTCAGGATGCAAGGCGATTGCCTCTTCCAGTGCAGTCCCCATACGATGACGCATTTCAGCAGCCGCAGCATTCGTGAATGTCACGACAAGCAATTCATCCACGTTGATTGGGTTTTTATCGTCTAGAACCTTTTCAATGAGTCGGGTGATGAGTACTTTCGTTTTTCCTGATCCAGCTGCAGCCGAGACGAGGATGTCGTGCCCTGACGCGTAAATTGCTTTCCATTGGTCGTCTGTAAACGTCACGTCACTCGGTTTCGGTGGTATGTGCATCGCCTTCAACCTCCTTCCTCATTTTTTCAAGCGATTCTTTCGCTGAGAGTTCCGCGTAATTCCTGTACTTCGCATCCGGATCGGTTGTGTCGAACTGACACACCCCTTGATACGGACAGTAATTACATGGCATCCGCTCTTTCAATCGATACGGATATACCCGTGCATCACCTGCAAGCATCGCGTCACCCGCTTGGCGATGGCGAGAACGAACGGCTCCTCGCAGTAGTTGCATATCATCGGGGGCCAGCACTTTAGAGGTCGCATAGAACGAACCATCTTTCTTCACACGAGCAGGAATGATTTTGGACGATTGTTCAATGTCACTGTCCATTTCTTTGACGACGGATAAATCCTCAAGCACATACCCTTTCATCGAAAACGATTTCAGCATCTCTTCTTCAACCGCTTCTTCTGTCAACTCCTGAATGCTGCGCACCATTGGATTGTGAACGTGGACATACAACATGCCAGCAGGATCCGCCTGTACGTGCAGCCATTCGTCTGCATGCTCAAGTGCAACATCTAGATACGTCAGCATTTGCAGCGACAAACCATAATACACTTCCGTCAAATCTAGCGCTTTGGCAGAAGATTTGTAGTCGACAATGCGAATGTACGTTTTTTCATTCACTTTCGATGCATCTACACGGTCAATTCGTCCGCGCAAGTTCATGTGTCCACCTTGTTTTAAAGGGATTGACAGTGGTGGCATTTGCTCACCTTGTCCAAATCCAACTTCAACTGCGATCGGCTCAAAACTAGAAGCCGTCGCTTGACTCCGGAGCGCAAACAGCGTCCGCTGGATAATGCGTGTCAATTTGCGTTTAATGTAAACATGACGGCTCGTCGACAACAAAATTCGATGGAAGAAATACGGTGCAATACCGTCTACCGCTTGGCGCGCCAAGCGGAAGCAATCCTCTTTCGATAACCCGGTCCAGGTTGCTCCGGTCTTCATAATGTCGTCTGACACCCATTTCAGGGCCGCGTGGAATAAATCCCCGATTGCAGGTGCTTCCAATGTGAATTCAGATCGTTCGCGTAACCCGAGACCGTATGTCGCATAATGTTGGAACGGACAACTGTAATACGATTCGACACGCGAGACACTCGACGACATCGTTTCACCATATAAGCCTGAAGTTAAATCTGGCGTCAATCGCTCGGTATCTGTCCCATGCTTCCGCTTTCCTTGAATACTACTAAGTATCGAAGCCCAGAGCGGATCGTCCTCATAATACGCAACAACCGCTTGCCATAATGGTGGTAAGGATCCTCCAGTTTCCGCTAGTCGAAGTTGAGCGGACGCATACGGCAACACAGCTCTCGGATGGCTAATGTACGAGATTTCATCTGCATCTTCTAGTAAGTCTAATGGATCGGCAACGACGATTTCCGTTGTTATTCCCTCAAGTAGTTGACCAATTCTAGGAATATAAAGTGAAGGTATGAGCGCTTTTCCTGCTTCGTCCGCAATTGGATAGGATATCGTTAATCCTTCTGAGGCTGCTGTAAACGCTCGGTATGCTTTGTATGTTTCATCCATTAAACGTGATTTAGCAGAAGGTGCAAGTTCAAATCCGACCGTTTCAAACCATTGGCGATCGGCATCCGATATGAGCCCTTCATTGTCAATACGTTGTGGCAACACGCCATCGTTTGTCCCAATGACAAATATTTCATCAATACTTAAAAAAGTCGCCAGGTCGATCGTCATCACCGTCACTTGGTCAAGCGATGGTGGAATCCTTGAAAATTCGAGCGTATCGAATCCTTCATCGAGCACTCGTACTGCGTCTTTTTGTGCCATTTTGACATCTCCGAACATAAGCACAAACTGATCGAGGATATTGATCCATCCATTCCATGCCTGTTCATGCTCTGATGCGCCGAGCAATCGTCCTGCGCGTTCTTCTTCTGCGCGAAGGTCGATGATTTTATCGTACACATGGAGTTCTTCCATGAACGCAAACAACGCTTCCGCAGCTTGCCTGCCGTTTTTTGCAGCTTTCAACTGCTTTCCGAACGTCTCAAGTGGTCCGCGGATCAAGTCCCGTACACTATGCAACTCTTGCTGCATGGCACGTTCTTCATCCGTTTGAACTTCCGTATGCAATTCAAGACCACGATACTTTTTCACCCGCCATCGAACATCGTCAAACCACCGGTGTCCATGGATTCCATGGGCTAACACATAGTTCTCCAAGCGATCCGCACGTTCTCGCCATAGTTGACGGTCTTCTCCATGCGGGAAGAACAAGTCGGTCTTCACTGCGCGGAAAATGGCTTCGTACGACCAATTTCCAGTAACCGCTTCTAGTACCGATCGTGTGAATTCAATGAGGGGATGGTGTAGCATCGGTTTTTTCTGGCTAATGAACACCGGAATGTCATACTGCGGAAAAATCGTCTCCATCAATTCATCGTACACTTCCGGTTGCCGATACAAAATAGCGATCTCGTTATACCGTTTTCCCGACCTGACAAGAGCACGAATCGAACGCGCCACTGCATGCAATTCAGCACGGCGATCCGTCGCTTCTACAATTTTTACATCTCCACTACTCGCTTGTGGTGTTGCTGGATATTTATCGAATTGAGCTTCCAAATGCAACACATCAGGATTCCGAAATCGGTGAGTTTTTGTCAATCTCAACTCGGGCTCTACTTCCACCGATACCTCACGTGCTAGATCCGTTATGATTTGTTTTGTGCGCATTGGACTGAAAAACAGCTCATGGTCAGCAGTTGCTTCCCCTTCATCGTCCGTTGGGAGCGCTACTGTCACTCGTTTTGCGTATTTCAATAACTCTCTAATGATCTCGTGTTCACGGTTTGTCAGCAGCTCAAATCCGTCTATGTAAATGTCTGCTTCTTTGATATATGAAGAGAATTGAACTTGTCCGGAGAGCATTGATAAGTGTCCTTCACTATCGACATAGGAAGTGCCAAGACGCTCTTCAACTTTCTCCAATAGGAGCGATAAGTCTCCTGCTTTGTCTACCAGTGAACGCGGTGCAGAAGCTGCCGTTAACTCGGTATGGAGCTGTGCCAGTGTCGCGTGGTCCAAGCAGTATCGGCTGAACTCTTTCAACACCCCTTCTACTTGCTCCGTGAATCCGCGCTTACCAGCTGCCTGTCGGAACAACTTGAAGGACTCTCGATTTTCTTCCAGCACACTGCGAATGAGCATCCGGTATCCGAAACCATCCACTTCGCGTCGTGTGATTCCTCCTGTTTCTTGTAGCACTCTCCAAGCCAATCGCTTAAATGTTAGCACTTGTGTGCGCACCATTCCGTTCAATCCGAATCGAGCCGCTAAACTATGCTCCAACGAATACGACATTTGGTCGGGCACGATTAACACAATCGGTGCGCCAAGAGGATCTTGTTGAAGTGATTCCACAATTTCATGCTCAATAGTGTACGTTTTCCCTGTCCCAGAACGTCCCGTTATAAATCGCAGCGTCATCAGATAGCCCCTCTCTGTCCTACTAGTCTCCTCATTGTAATTGTTTTTGCAAGAAGAATCAAAGTTTGAGAGGCATTTTTACGAATGAATGTTCGCTGTTTTGTAAATGGTACAATTTGAAGGTTGTTAGATGAAAAATCGAGGCGTAGTTTATGATCGTTTGTTGAGATTTATGATTAGTTTCTAAGGTTTATGAGCATTTTTCAGGAGTTATGATCACTTTCACAGGTTTATGAGCACTTTCCACGAGTTATGATCACTTTCACACTTTTATGAGCACTTTCCACGAGTTATGATCACTTTTCAACTTTTATGAGCACTTTCCCAGGTTTATGATCACTTTTCCAGGTTTATGATCACTTTCTCATGTTTATGAGCACTTTTCAACTTTTATGAGCACTTTCCCTCGGTTATGATCACTTTTCCAGGTTTATGAGCACTTTCCGCAAGCTATGATCACTTTTCCATGTGTTATGATCACTTCCACACTTTTATGAGCAACCAGCCAAACTCCAAGCGCGTCCCCCTAATTCCAACCGCTTTTAATCAAAATAAAAACGCTTCGCATAAGCGAAGCGCACATCCTTATCAACAAATACTACTTACTTGTCCCAATGTTTGTGTCCATTCCATTCCCTCGCATGGCGTTCCACTTTCTTGTTCAAACGTCGCTCGAAATATTTGCCGGCTAACCACATTAGCAAAATTAAAACACCGACAATGGCAGAGCGAATCGGTTGTGTAAACAACGCTTTCAGATCGTACCCTACAAAACTGATCATGAAGACCATGACAAACTTCCCTGCAATCAAAATCATCAAGTAATACATCTTCTTCATATTCGACAGTCCTGCAACTAGATTCACGAGAGCAGATGGCGTAAATGGGAAACAGATGAACAAAAACAATGGACCAAATCCATTGCTCTCTACCCACAAAATGAGCTTTTTCACTTTCTTATGCTTAGTGAGGAAGTTCAACAAGCGACTTTGACCATATTTCCGGACGATTAAAAATACGACATAGGAGCCGACGACTGTTCCGCCCCAGGAAAAAATGAAGCCTAGCCACAATCCATACGCAGTTATATTCGCGATAACAAACACAAATAACGGTAAAAAAGGCAGAAAGGACTCGATGAACGGCAACAAAATGCCTATGATCGGACCGAATGCCCTATAATGTTCTGCAAGTTCAGTAACTTTGTCCACACTTAACCATTCTTGCATCTCGATTCACCCCAACCTTTTCTCCCTTTTTTAAACCATTCAAAAATTCAGTCTTGTTGTCTTTAATAGTTGTAGTATAATCACTAGTATTGAAATTCATAAGAAAGCTGGGATGTGAAATGGAACGCAGTGAATTTAACAACGGACTTCGCGCCGGTCTCAGCATTGCCATCGGGTATTTCCCGGTCGCGCTTACATTCGGTCTACTCGCTAAAACGACCGGTCTTTCACTGTTTGAGGCGACCGCGATGAGCATATTTGTCTTTGCAGGCGCATCGCAATACATATCGCTCAGCTTGATAACCGCTGGCGTCGATCCATTATTGATTGTCATGAATACATTCATCGTCAACATCCGTCACTTCCTTATGACGGCTTCGCTGAATGAAAAGATGCAACCTGCACCAAAGCCCATCAAAGCTGCATACGCATTCGGGGTGACAGATGAAACCTTTTCCGTCATTGCAACGAGTAAACAAGACAAAGTATCGAGTGCCCATGCGTTTGGTGTCATCGCGATTGCTTACGGAAGCTGGGTGGTTTTCACCGCTTTAGGGCACGTCATTGGCGCCAATTTACCGCTATTTCTTCAAGCCGCCATGTCCATTGCACTCTACGCCCTCTTCATCGCATTACTTGTCCCTTCGATGAAAGGCAACCGGAAAGTCGTTTTACTCGCGAGTGTTGCTGCACTCCTACATTGCTTCTTTTATTATACCGAATTATTATCTACAGGGTGGGCAATTCTTGCGTCTACATTACTATCATCGATCATAATCGAACTGGTCTATTCAAAGTATGGACGAGCCCCAATTCCAGTCGTTGAAAAGGAGGAGAGCTGATGGGTCCAACCTATTGGTGGATGCTGTTCGGAATGGCGCTTGTTACGTACATTCCACGTATGATCCCACTCACGGTCCTCGACGGGAGAAAGTTACCGCCACTCGTCACAGGAATTTTAAGTAACATCCCATTTGCTGTTCTCGGTGCACTCATTTTCCCAGCAGTGTTCTATGTACAAGAAGGCAACTTTCTTTTCGGATTGATCGGGGCTGCAACCGCATTTCTCATTGCAATCTTTGGTTTCGGACTGATGACCGTTGTCCTAGGTACAATCGGTGTACTCGCAGTCTACAGTCTGTTCATGTAACCTCTTTAAACCTATCATACCCAAAATTTTCGTTTCTCATACTTGTAGAATAGAAGAAATGAAAAAGCCTTACACCATGTGCAAGGCTTTTTCGTCATTCATGTAGATTTTCATTGGACTGACGATGGGAATTAGCGACCATTCGATTCGCAATCCAAAATCCAACCGTCAATGACAACGCATCTGCCACGTACAGCAACCAGTTATGTGTATAGCCTGCATACACAGAGGCGGCGATTAGCGCAATCGTCAGCACCAAGCCGACCAGTTGATGGAACGTAACCCGTGTGAAAAACACGACCAGAACTCCTGGGATGAACAACGCCATCACTAATTTAGTAGCTAGACTCTCCACTTCACACCGCCTCCTTTCTATCCATCATCCAACGAGCAACAGTCCGAGTTGATAATGATCATGCCGGTATAGCACTTGCTGCATAAGACGGACTTCTCCATTTCGATCTGCAACTTGCAAACGACAATGCGCTGCGTTCACTTGAATCGCATCATACAATTCCTTATCGTTCGCAACTTGCATTCCATTTACAGCACGAATCACTTCACCAGGTAACAACCCTAGCTTTTCTGCAGGTGATCCAGGAAGAACTCCCGCAATGACAACACCTTTCGCACTCGGCGATGCTGCATACCCGCCACTGCGTTCTCGTACCGCAACGACAATGGTTAACACTGAACGTATAAGGACACCTAGGACCAATGATCCCCACCCAATCAAAGGCTCATAGAGTGCACCTAAACCAAGTGCGGCAACAGCGACCCCTGTCCAAATAACCGATTTCCCGAGCTTCGGCAAGATTTGATCCGGAAAATGCTTGCGAGCAATTTGGCTAAAGCCAATCAACACTGGCACCGGAACGAAACTGAACGACGCTGCACCAAGTGTAAACTGTGGCCAATACGGTGCATATGCTGAAATCATGTCACCAGGCACAAGTAAGATCACTGGTAATAACCAAATCTTCTTCACTTTAAAGACCGCCGCACGAAGTCCTCTGCTTGTCTTCTCAAGATGGGGCGACGCGTAGCGCACTGAAGACGTCCGAATGAGCACCCCTTCTGCAATGAGGAAGAGCCCTGCGATCACCGGAATCGTAACGGACAATTGTCCAAACAGATCCACGTCCTGTAGCGACCATCCATGATACGTAAACGCACCGCCAAGTTCTTGCCATGCGTACAATCCGAAAAATGCTATCGCAGTTGTGTAAATCGGAGATCCCCATTGATAATAAAAACTCACTAAAACGACAAGCATGATCGCAGAAAATAACACGATCCATCCTGCATCCACCACAAATCCGATTCCACTTAGCAGGACGGACAAAATGAGTGCATGAAGCCATGAGTCCGCAACGAGCCGCCTCAATTCCGTGAGCCCCGGCAACTTTCTAATGTTGAAGTCTTTTCGCTCTCGCTTCACTCTCATATACCCGAGCGCAACCGCAACGAGGAGAATTAGCAGAAATAGTGGATTTAAAAAGAATACAGCCACTGCTTGTAAGACCTCGAACAACCAATTCTCTGACACGTTCTATCACACTCCAATCCAATCCCGCTGTTTTCTTCTATTGTAACAAAGATTGGATTGGAATGGATAGTCGTGACAGACTGTTATTTATGAGTAGGGCAAATCGATCAGTTTTCAGACAGTTTGTGATGCAAATAACCGATTGCCATCGACAACTGTTCATCGTTGGCACGATCACTGCGATATTCCTCCGCACTCGCCTTCAATGTTTGGAAGAATTTACTGTCCATTTCCCCTGCCGACTCTACTTTTTCATCTTTCATGAAATCCGCTATTGTCTGACTCGTCGTTTCATCAAAGAAACCATCCACTCGGCCCGGATCGTACCCAAGGGACTTGAGTACTCGCTGTGCATATGCAATATCGTCGTTGAATTGCTGTTCTTTGTAGACGTCTGCAATCACTCTCAAATGCTCTGAAAACAAGCTATTTTGCTTCACTTCTAAATCCGAAGCGATCCCTTCTGAGTGAATCCATCGCTCTTTCGGTGTTAACCACTTATGTGTAGACAACTTGACTTCGCCGCCATTCGATAGCTTCATCGTTTCTTGTACTGTCCCTTTCCCGAAACTTGTCGTCCCTACAATAAACCCTCGGCCGAGATCCTGGAGTGCACCACTCAATACTTCACTCGCAGAAGCACTTCCTTTGTCCTGCAACAAGACGACTGGAATGCTCTGCAACTTCGGATTATACTCCAACTCTTTGGCTGGCTCAGTTACAAGTGGTGTCAACTGGCCTTTCACGTCTTCCATATACGCAAATACCGTATCTTCCGGAAGCATACTCCCTGCAATATTCCCAACCGAATGCAAGTAGCCTCCAGGATTTCCACGAACGTCAATGAGTAGCGCTTCTGCACCTTCCTTAACGAGTAACTCTGTCGCAGCCTGCCACTCTTTCGCACTGTCTTCTCCGAACATCGTCAACCCTATGTAGCCAATTTTCTTGCCTCGTTCTTCCAAAATTTCCGAAGTTACCGTGTGAACAGGAATCACATCTCGCTCAATTGTGAATTCTACATGCTTACCAGATTCCGGACGATAGACAACCATTTTCACAGATGTCCCTTGTTTACCACGTATTTTTTTGACGACTTCTTTCAGTGTCAGTCCATCCACTCGCTGCCCATCAATTTGCACGAGCTCGTCATAAGGAAGCAACCCAGCCTTTTCTGAAGGCGATCCTTTGACAGGTGAAACAATTACAAATTTGCCATTGGTACGTGTAATCTCAGCTCCAATACCAACTCGTTCTCCGGCGAGCGATTCTTTGTGAGACGCCGCTTCTTCTTTCGTTAAGTACGTTGAATACGGATCACCAATCACGTCCGCCATTCCTCGTAAGGCGCCTTCGATTAACTCATCGTCTTTGAGTTTATACACCGCGTTGCCTGTGATAACCTCGTACGCTTCGTCAAGGACTCCAAATTTCCCACTCGAGTTGTGGGTTTTTTCCTCACCTTTTCCGCAGCCATCTAACACCAGTACTAGACAAACCGCAACTGCGGCTAAAATACCAAACGCAAAAAAACGGCTCTTGCGCATCGTCACCATCCCCTCCTCTTTCCACTATATGAAAGAAGGGAGAAGGTTACGACAAGCAGGAACCGAGAATTAATATTGGGTGTAGACGAGGTTGATTTGTGCTTCAGACGGACGCTTTCCAGGGGGCTTGATTTCAGCCGCTTCCTTCGCTCCGCTCAGTCCAGGGTCTTCAATCTTCGCTTATCCCTTAGGAGTCGCCGTCTTACGCTTCAATCAACGAGTATAATTGGATGTATATCTTTCATTGAATGAAAGGGTTAAAAGATAAATGAAAAGGTCAAGACCGTTTACTCAACATCCTTCACTAGCTGTTTCATCATTTCTTCGTCCATGGGGCCGACGATTTGGTTGTCAATGGTTCCGTCAGTGCTAAGGATGTATGTCGTTGGAATCGAGAATACTTTATAGTCCGTCATACCGAGTTCTTCTGTGTCGAGCAAGATCGGAAACGTTAGCTCATAAGCGTCCACAAACTCTTCGACTGCTTTGACTCCGCGGTTTTCTGCGGTCGTCAAGTTGACAGAAATCAGTTCTACATTGTCTTCAGGCTTCAGGTTCTTATAGTAGTTTTCCATATGGGGCATCTCTGCTTTACACGGTGGACACCACGTTGCCCAGAAGTTCAGAATGACTTTCTTACCTTTCAACTCGGAAAGACGAACTTTATCCCCAGCCAATGTCTCGAGCTCAAAGTCTGGCGGTGTATCTCCTTGTTCAAGCCCAACTGTGCTTTTGGACATCGCTTTAGTAGAAGCCGTGTCGATAACTTCAGGTTTATCCAAATTTGACTTTACCATTACGACAATCATCGTACCGATTAAAAGAATTGCGATCGCATATCCAATCCACTTTTTATTCATCGTATCCCTCCATCTGTTTCCTTACCTTGTGTAAAACGTCCCGTAATTATTACTACGAAGATGCTTGTGATAACTGTTCCTGCGAACGGAATACCCGTAAATCCAGTAGGCTGAAGTGCAGCAATGAACGCGTGTGCAGCCACAAACAATCCTGCAGAATAGATAACGGGCACGCTTTCATTTTCAACATGAATAAAGGCAAGCACAGCAATCGCTGTAAACAAGATGATTGTAATCACTTTTGTTACAAGCATTCCCTCATTCAGCAAAGCCATCATTACTTGATAGCCAGCTTGTGCACTAATAATCCCTAGCAAAATTCCTTGACTAACGGTTGGCGGCTTGGGCTTGCGTGAAAAAAGAATGAACAAAGCCGCGATAAGAATCCCCGCAAGGAATCCAAACATCCCTCCATTAAAATAAAGAATGGCCATAGGTGCACGAAGTACCGTTTCAAAGTCCGTTACAATCACGGACAGTTTCCATACAATAATAGTGGTGAAGAGCGCGTCCACAACGATGTCCGCGACTGGTTTACCAAATTTCACTCTTACAGCGAGCCATGCGAGAATAAATCCAATGACGGCTGCGATCCAGGAAGAAGGTACAGTGACCTTCCATAATAGAAAATAGTCGGTAACAGGCATTGGGTTCTCCTTTAGTTCAGTATACCTCTCATGGTATCGTAAAGTGCCCATCAAAACCACAAAATCCACTTGTGATTCCTAAAGAAAAAGGCCCGCACGTATGCGAGCCTTTCCATGTAATCGGTGCTCCCTAATTCCAGCATGTTTGCTTTAGGGATAAACCGGTAATAATACTAATAGAAGTGTTACTTAAAATGATACATAACGCAACGGATTCACGGCACTTGGACCGGATGCAGAGAAGTTACCTACGTGAATTTCAAAGTGCAAGTGAGGCCCTGTTGAATTTCCTGTATTCCCTGATTTTCCGATGAATTGACCTTTTCCGACGTGCTGTCCAGTACTCACACCGATACTAGATAAGTGTGCGTAAACGGAGGTAAAGATTTGCCCGTTAATGGAGTGTGTAACCATAATCGCATTACCGAACCCACCCATTGGTCCTGCATGGGACACTACACCTTCAGCAGCAGAAACGACTGTTGTACCAACTGGAACTCCGATGTCTTGTCCACGGTGTTGCTTCTGTGT
Organism: Sporosarcina sp. D27; assembly: GCF_000586555.1. Taxonomy (GTDB): domain Bacteria; phylum Bacillota; class Bacilli; order Bacillales_A; family Planococcaceae; genus Sporosarcina. The sequence goes on along the minus strand of NZ_AZUC01000060.1, from coordinate 98,054 downwards.
ATGGAAGATCGGGTGCATTCTCCAACCGAATGATGATGTAAGTGGCCCGCTTGCTGGACGAGTCCATGTGCCACTTGAAACTGGAGGTGCAGTTGGTTGGCTATAATCATGGCTATTTGATGATGAAGAACTTGATGAATTCGCTGCTTGTTGTGCACGGCGCTTCGCTTCTGCTTCACTTTTACGCTTTAGTTCTGCTTGACGAGCAACTTCTGCCAAACGATCTTGTTCAGCACTAATTTGATTCACAAGATCTGCGGAAAGTTCGTGTGTTTCGTCATATTCATTCTCTAAGCTTGCCTTTTCAGTTGAAAGTTTTGCTTGTTCAGCTTCCAACTGATCCACTAGCTTGTCCTTCTCAACTTTTTGACCCTCAAGCTTTTTCTTCAAGTCTGTTAGTTTCTCTTTACGTTCTTCTTGTTGAGCAAGTTTTGTTTCGACCATTTGCTTTTCTTCTTCAAGCTGGTTCATGTCATCTTCTTGCTGTTGCATGATCTTACGGTCAGCGTCCATCAATGTAGATACCGCTGAGAAACGGTCGATGAAATCTGAAAAACTGTTCGCGCCAAGAAGTACGTCCAGGTAGCTAACGTCTCCGCCTTTGACCTGCATCGTACGAACTCTTTCTCTCAACACTTCATCGCGCTCTTTAATTCGCTTTTCCAACGTCTTGATAGAAGCACGAAGTTCTGTGATTTCTGTAGTCGTTTGGCTAATTTTTTCTTTAACGTCACGAATTTTTTCGTTGTTCGTTTCGATTTCACCATTTAACTTTGTAATTTGCTCCAAAAACGATTGTTTCTTTGTTTGCTTTTCATTAATCTCGTTGGATTTGTTTTGGATGCCTTTATTCAATTCTCGTTGTTTTTGCTGAAGCACCTTTTGTTCATCTTGCATATCTTTCAACGAGCTCGCTGATGCTACTGTTCCGGATAATGTAGTTGAGAGCAACAACACACCCATTGTAGATAGTAGCAATCCCTTATTCTTTCTCACAGTCCCAGTTCCCCTTTCAATTCGATCGGCTATTTAGACTTTCAAGAATTTGCGTACGGACATCAAACTGCCCCACACGCCGATAAACACACCCATGAACAACAACAGACCATCTACCTGAATAATGAAGGGTATCGGATCTAGCAATTGGAACATTTCATTGACCAATTTAGGTTGCCAGTAGGCATAGATTTGTTGATACGCAATAGCGATGGCGGCCATCGGAATAATGGATCCGAAGATGCCAAGCCAAGCGCCTTCTAATATAAACGGGATGCGAACAAAATTATTGGTCGCCCCTACAAGTTTCATAATCTCAATTTCTCGACCTCGCGCAATAATCGTCAAACGAATTGTATTGGAGATGAGGAACATTGCCGTAAATAGTAATGCTAGTATTAAAATCAGACCAACATTCCGACTGATTTCTACGACATTGAACAATTTCTCGACTTTTCCTGCTCCATAAACAACATCTGCTGTGTACTCGTATGTATCGATTTTTTTTGCAATTGCAGCCGTATTGTGTGGATCAGCCGCTTTCACATATAGCGCATCACCTAAAGGATTACTTTGTTTATAGAGTGAGAGTTCTTTACCGTAAGATTGAATGATCTTATCCAGTTCGTCTTCTCTCGATGCAAATTCAACACTTGCGACTCCATCGATCTTTTGTACTTTTTCTTGTAACTCTTTCACGGCCGCATCACTTGCTGCAGCGTCCGCAACCACTTTAATCTCTACGTCGTTCTCGATGTTATCTGCCATCTTGTTCAAGTTCATCATCATAACAATGAAACTACCGACAAGTAGGAGAGTAACCGCAACGGCGCTGATGGAGGCGAACGTCATCCAGCCATTTCGTCCGAGGCTCTTGAAACTCTCCCGGAAGTGTCGGCTTAGCGTTCTACCCTTCATAACTGTATTCTCCTTCGTATTCATCTCTTGTAATCATTCCGCCTTCTACTAACAAAACGCGATGGCGGATACTGTTCACAATGTCTTTGTTGTGTGTCGCCATAACAATGGTCGTCCCACGGTTGTTAATTTTCTCAAAGATGTTCATGATGCCTAACGACGTATCCGGATCGAGGTTTCCTGTCGGTTCGTCTGCAATGACCAATTTAGGTTCATTCACAATCGAACGTGCAATCGACACTCGCTGCTGTTCTCCGCCTGATAACTCGTTAGGAAACATTCTCGCTTTTTGGGACAATCCGACCAGCGCTAAAACATCTGTTACCTTTTTACGTATTTCAGTTGGTGTTTCTTCAATTACCTCAAGCGCAAATGCCACATTCTCATAAACATTCAGTCTTGGTAGCAATTTGAAGTCCTGAAACACGACCCCTATCTGTCTTCGCAAGTATGGGATTTCTTTGTTTTTTAACGTACCAAGGTCTGTACCGTCGATGAAAATTTGTCCGCTTGTTGGAGATTCCTCACGATACATCATTTTGATGAATGTCGATTTACCTGCACCACTCGGACCCACGACGTAAACAAATTCACCGTGGTTAATGTCGATATTAATACCGTTAGCGGCAACGACACCGTTGGAATACTTTTTGTACACGTTTTTCATTTTAATCATTTTTTGTAACCACCTGATTCAAAACTTTTCTTCAGCTTTTTAAGTATAACAGATATAAACCACCACAATATTACAGGAATATTTCATTTTCCCTAAAACGTTCACAGGTTTTCAACAATTCTGTAATGTGGAACCCGTTATTGGTAGTCTGCGTGTTTTTATGTCGAAGAGTGGAAATGTGCTTTGGTATGTATAAAGACAAAAAAACAGAGGTAGCCGGAGCATACCTCTGTTCGTTATGCGGATATTAGGTCGATTGTGTAACAGTAGCTTATTTCTTTTCAGCAAGCCATTTAGCAACTGCGTCAAGCTCTTCCCCTTTAATGAGACCTCCAGGCATTCCGCCGGATTTACCGTTTTCGATGATGTCGTGGATTTCGTCCTCAGAAAGCTCTCCACCGATGTTTGCTAGTGCAGGACCGTTCATCCCTTCCAATTTCCCACCGTGACAAGTTGCACAGTTTGCTTGGTATACTTTGTCCGCATCTACGCCGCCAGCAGCTGAATCTTTGTCTCCAGCTTTGTCATCTCCGCCGCCGCCACAAGCACCAAGTACAAGCGCTGCACCGAAGATCGTTGCTAAGAATTTGTTTTTCATTTTCATGAAATTTCCTCCTTTAGATAAATATAATACGTGCTTTTCTAGTATAGCAAAAAAAGACCAAACCCGCTCTAAACCGTGTGACAAAATTAGGACGAATAGCTTACAGAGAGGGCTCTCCTACTATTTAGTATTCTCTTTTCTGCAGAATTCAAACCTGTTTTGATGAAGAATTCTTTTTGAAATGAGCATAAGTTTGCTTTCGACAATTATTCACACACCGCTTTTCACCATTCATCCAAATAATGCATGCAACTGTCTCTACCAAATGCCATCTCCCCTTTAGGCTGACCAAATGGCAGTTATTTATTCATCCTCAATTATCGATTTTCGCCTGTTTTACTAAAAATAGTTCAGCTTCATTTAAATCATTTGTACAGAAAAGCGCTTTCGATGTATCCGAAACAATACGGTCTTCGATTTCAAGATAATTTTCTAAAGGGATTAGGTTGAAAAACTTCCGCCATTTCTGGGTGTTTTCCATTTTTTCCTCTTCATTTCGAATGGCTGTGTAATCAATTTCATTGATTTGGAAAAAGGGTTGTTGCTGATCTACGGTCGGAAACCGCCCCTTTAGAATCTCAAGTTCCTTGCTGTCGTATTTTTCAGCAATGATCCATTCAGCTGTCCCTACATTCTCAGCAGCGTCCATTAGTTGGTCCGTCCACTCTTGTAACGTGTCTTCATTCGTCGAATCGCTTGTAAAGACGAGAACGTTATATAGCACTTGAATCGATTTTTCTTTCTTTTTAAAGAACAAGTTCTCACCTCCAGCCAAAGATTATTCTATGTACAAGGGAACTAAATTTTCAAATAAATCATCGTAAAAAACAGGGCTGCCTTCGAATGTCACTTTACTGACTTTCGATGACAGCCTCGCTATTTTTTGCGCTTTTATGAAATACGGGAACGCAAGAAGGCATTGATGAACGGATCGAGTTCTCCATCCATGACCGAACCGACGTTACCCGTTTCTTCATTTGTCCGGTGGTCTTTCACCATGGAATATGGGTGGAAAACGTAAGAGCGAATCTGACTGCCCCATCCAATTTCTTTTTGGTCTCCACGGATTTCGAGAAGGCGTGCCTCTTCTTCTTCGACACGGATCTGATAAATTTTGGCCTTCAACAAGTTGATGGCCCGTTCACGGTTTTTGATCTGTGAACGTTCTGTCTGACACGTTACGATTGCACCTGTTGGAAGGTGAGTCATACGAACAGCTGAATCCGTCGTGTTAACGTGCTGTCCACCCGCACCGCTTGAGCGGTACGTATCGATTTTAACGTCTTCCATCTTCAAATCGATGTCTACGTCACCTGAGAATTCAGGCATTACTTCAACAGAAGAGAATGACGTGTGACGACGACCAGACGAGTCAAACGGTGAAATACGAACCAGACGGTGAACGCCTTTTTCAGCTTTCAAATAGCCATACGCATTATGACCTTTGATCGAAAGTGTTACAGATTTCACGCCAGCTTCGTCGCCTGCTTGGTAATCGAGTGTCTCCACTTTGTACCCGCGTTGCTCTGCCCAACGTGTATACATCCTTAAAATCATGGATGCCCAGTCTTGAGACTCCGTACCACCAGCACCTGAGTGAATTTCAAGGACGGCATTGCTGCTGTCGTATTCTTCACTCAAAAGCATCTGCAAGTCGAAGTCTTCCATACGCTTCAAAAATGTTTTCAACTCGCTACCGAGTTCTTCTTGGAGCTCTTCATCTGGCTCTTCTTTCAACAGTTCAACAGTCATTTCAAGATTTTCTTGCTCTTCATTCATCTCATGGAACTCGCCGACGACGTCTTTGAGTGCATTCGATTCAGAAATGACGGTCTGAGCTGCATCTTGGTTATCCCAAAACGTAGGGTCTAACATCATTTCCTCTAGTTCTTGCATACGAGCCTCTTTGTTTTCTAAGTCAAAGAGACCCCCTAAAGTCCACTAATTTCTTAGCTGTTTTGTCGAGCTCGTTACGTACATCTGATAATTCCATCATATATTGTTCCTCCAAAAATTCAGGTTCACGACCAAGTTACTCTTGACCATGACAATTCTTATATTTCTTCCCACTGCCACACGGACATGGGTCATTACGACCGATATTGACGGAGCGACGAACCGGCTTTTTAGCAGGCTTCTCGCCATCCTCTTTCGGATTTACCGCTTGCCCTTTCGCAACTTCTTCACGCTCTAGGTTATTACGGATTTCCGCTTTCATGACGTATTTCGCAGCGTCTGATTCAATGGCATTAACCATTTCTTCAAACATGCCGAATCCTTCTGCCTGGTACTCCCGAAGAGGATCATTTTGACCGTACGCACGCAAGTGGATACCATGACGCAGTTGATCCATAGCATCGATATGGTCCATCCATTTCGTATCGATTGCACGAAGTAGGACAACTTTTTCAAATTCACGCATTTTCTCTTCGGACATTTCCTCTTCTTTTTCATCGTAACGTTTAATAACTTCTGCTTTGATGAAATCAGTGAGTTCCTGTGCCGATTTACCTTCGAATTCTGAAACTGTCAGCTGGTCCTCAGGCAAGAAGTTCGCGCCTAAGTAATCAACAAGAGCTTTAAGTGCCCAGTCTTCTTGTTTTTCCTCAGTCGTATGAATCGCTACTGCATTCTCAATGACACGTTCAATCATCGCTTCCAATACAGGGCGTACGTTGTCTGATTCGAGTACATCATTACGTTCTTTATAAATGATTTCACGCTGCTGACGCAACACATCATCATATTGAAGTAATCGTTTTCGGGAGTCGAAGTTATTCCCTTCTACGCGTTTCTGAGCAGATTCAACAGAGCGTGAGACCATTTTCGATTGGATTGGTGTTTCATCATCCATACCGAGTTTCGTCATCATGCCTTTCATTTGCTCAGAGCCAAAACGACGCATTAGTTCATCTTCAAGAGACAAGTAAAATTGTGTAATACCTGCGTCTCCTTGACGACCAGAACGTCCGCGTAACTGGTTATCGATACGACGAGATTCATGACGTTCGGTACCAACGACTGCGAGTCCGCCAACTTCTTGTACGCCTTCGCCAAGCTTAATGTCAGTACCACGACCTGCCATGTTCGTAGCGATCGTAACCGCACCTGGCTGGCCCGCTTGTTCGATGATTTCTGCTTCACGACCGTGATTTTTCGCGTTCAGCACGTTATGAGGCACGCCGTACTTCTTCAAGAAGTTCGAAATAATCTCAGACGTTTCAATCGCAACCGTACCAACAAGAACTGGCTGGCCGTTTTTGTGACGCTCTTTAATGTCATCCGCAACCGCTTTATACTTTCCTTCTGTTGAAGAAAAGATTAAATCTGGACGGTCATCACGAGCAATCGGACGGTTCGTCGGAATCGCTACAACGTTCATGTTGTAAATGTTGCGGAATTCCTCTTCCTCCGTCTTCGCAGTACCTGTCATACCAGACAATTTGTCATACATCCGGAAATAGTTCTGGAATGTAATCGTCGCAAGCGTCATTGATTCGTTTTGAACTTCCAAGCCTTCTTTTGCTTCGATCGCTTGGTGAAGTCCATCACTATAGCGACGACCTTTCATCAGACGACCTGTGAATGAATCGACGATAACAACTTCGCCTTCTTGTACGACATAGTCTACGTCAACATGCATACTTACATGCGCTTTTAATGACTGATTAATCGTGTGGTTGAGAGTAACGTGCTGCAAGTCGAATAAGTTATCGATTCCAAACGCTTTCTCGGCCTTCTCAATTCCAGTCTCAGTCATTGTTACGCCTTTAGTAGTTTCATCAAATGCAAAGTCTTCCTCTTTTTTCAACGTCGTCACGAAACGGTTTGCCAAACGGTACAATTCTGCTGATTTCGCAGCTTGCCCCGAGATGATAAGTGGAGTTCGCGCTTCGTCAATCAAGATCGAGTCAACTTCGTCAATGACTGCATAATGAAGTGGACGCTGTACTTTGTGTTCGCTGTACAACACCATGTTGTCACGCAAATAGTCAAAGCCGAGCTCATTGTTCGTCGTATACGTAACATCAGCAAGATACGCTTCACGCTTTTCATCTTTACCTAAACTGTTCAAGTTCAAGCCAACAGTCAATCCAAGGAACTCATACAACTGTCCCATTTCCTGAGCGTCACGGGAAGCCAAGTATTCGTTGACTGTCACGACGTGTACGCCTTTTCCGTCTAGAGCATTCAAATACACTGCAAGGGTTGACGTTAACGTCTTACCTTCCCCGGTTTTCATCTCCGCAATGTTGCCTTCATGTAGTGCTGCTGCACCCACGATTTGAACACGGAATGGATACAAGCCGAGAACACGGCGCGCCGCCTCACGGACAACTGCAAACGCTTCTGGCTGGATCTCATCGAGAGTTTCGCCATTGTTTACACGTTGCTGGAATTCCGCTGTTTTCGCAGTGAGATCAGCATCCGATAGCTGCTCCATTTGGGTAGCTAGTGCTTCGGTCTGATCAGCAATCTTGTCTAGTCGTTTCAAATCACGTTTATTCGGATCAAACATTTTATTCAATACGCTTAGCATAATTTGGTCACATCCTCACAAAGTTCACCCTTCATTTTAACATTGTGAAAGGGTAGGCGCAAATGCAATGCAATGAAATTTCCGACTTTTGGATTATGGGAGGAGGTTTGGGGTTAGTTTGAGCGGATTTGGTGGTTGCTTGATCACTTTTGGCCTCGATTGAGCAGATTCGCTGGTTGCTTGATCACTTTTGGCCTTGCTTGAGCAGATTCGCTACTCGCTTGATCACTTTCCCCTCGCTAGAGCGGATTTGTTACTTACTTGATCACTTTCCGCCTCACTTGAGCTAATTTGTCACTTGCTTGATCACATTCCTCTCGCTTGAGCGGATTTGCTGGTTGCTTGATCACTTTTGACCTCGCTTGAGAGGATTTGCTACTTAATTGATCACTTTCTGGCCAGCTTGAGACGAAACCCTGAATTCCCCACTTCTCATTACGAAATTCGGAGCGTAGCGGAGCACACCAATCAGGCTTGGTTTTAAGATCCAAGAAAGATGGATTGGTCGCGAGCTAGGATACCTATTGAGAAAAACGTAGATTGCCACGGAATCGAGCAGAATTTGCCTTGTATGATCACTTTCGGCCTTGCTTGAGCGGATTCACCACTTGCTTGATCACTTTCGCCCTTGCTTGAGCGGACTCACCACTCGCTTGTGCGTGTAACCAACCTTCTAGAGCGCTCAGCCACGTTATGGAGCCGCTACCAACAACAATGGGCACTTAAAGGCAAACATAAATCTGCCAACAAAAAAACCGCCCAAAGTTACGGGCGGTTTCCAATTACAAATTAGCTCCAGTTTCTATCAAGCCGTACTTGCCGTCACGGCGTTTGTAGACGATGTTTGTCGAATCAGATTCTCCATCAGTGAAGATGAAGAAATCGTGTCCTAGCATATTCATTTGAAGGATGGCTTCTTCTTGGTCCATTGGCTTCAAATCGAGTTGCTTTGTACGAACGACATTGAAGTCGTTTTCGTCATCAGCGTAATCTTGCTCTTTCGAATCGTTTTCCATTGTTGCCTGTAAGAATGCGCCAACGCCTTCGCGCTCGCGGAACTTGCGATTCACACGTGTTTTATATTTACGGATTTGACGCTCAAGCTTATCGACGATTAAATCGATCGCTGCGTATAAATCGTTATGACGTTCTTCTGCTCGGAGTGTCAAATTTTTCATTGGAATTGTAATTTCAACTTTAGTTTGCTTATCGCTGTATACTTTCAAGTTCACATGGGCTGTTGCTTTCACACCCTCTGTGAAGTACCTTTCCAGTTTACTGACTTTCTTTTCAACGTACTCTCGAATTGCTGGAGTAACCTCGATGTTTTCGCCACGAATGTTGAAGTCTAACATATAAACTCCTCCTTTAATTTGACACTAACTCTATCTTCTCCATTGACCGGACAAAACCCTTCTTTTCTTTGTGAAATTTAAAAAGAATTTTGTCGGATATTGCCGAAGTGCTTTTCAAGCTGATTAACGCTCAGCTTGTCTGCGAAGCTTTAGATCATTGACGATTGTTTGAGCAACTGACTCGTTCTCGTCAAAGTCTATGCCGTACATCCAACCCGTTCCAACCGCTTCCTTCCAGACAATAACTCCGTCTGTTTCAATTGGTTGCTGAAAAAGGCTGAAGCGCAATCGAATAGCTACTTCTTCTCTTTTTACTGGAATATTATAAGACGTTTCCATCCGGGTACCGCCCGGACTAATATCCAGCAACTTAGAGTCACCCGTTCCGGTTCCAGGACGATCACTGTTTTTTAGATAAATACTGAATTCTGCGGGGATAGGTTCATTAAAAGGAAATCTGAAAGCTTCGTCACGTTTATAGTGCATATCTTCACACTCCATCCACTTCTCTAGTCCCTTCAGTATATCAAATAGTTACCAGTTCTGCGTCCATCATTTCACCGAATATCTGAGTAGGTGCTCCGTCCTCTACTATTACCAAACAGACGCGATACGAAACCTCTTTATCAAAATGTTCGCGTCGTTTACAATATGATACGAAACGTGCTCTCATGTATAAAAAATGCCCACCCAGCAAAAGCCGAGTGAGCCATTGTTAACCGCGTAGGCTAACTGCTTCATTGTACGTTTTTTGTAAATATGAGTCGATTTCACTTTGTTCTTCAACAAGATGTGTAAGTGTCGCATCCAGCTCTTCAATGGTAGCTGTGCTTTCTTCGATAACCGAAGCGAATTCCATCGTCCGCCCCCGAACATTGTCAGTGTTCGCTGTGATTTCTTTAAATGACTCGATGAACGATTGCATTTCTTTCTGCAAGTCGCGCATTCCTTCATGCAATGCAGTAAACGTTGTATTAGAAGCATCCGCTACTTCCGTTTGCTCAGAAATCTGCTCTTTCCCAGTAGCTAGCTTGGACACTGCGAGTTCATTGAACGTATTCACTTCAGAGAGGTTCGTATCGATTTTAGATAGCGTTTGATCCGTCATTCCCGCAAGCTTACGAATTTCATCAGCTACTACAGCGAATCCTTTCCCTTGCTCCCCCGCTCTCGCCGCTTCAATCGAAGCGTTCAACGCAAGCAAATTCGTCTGATCCGTAATCTCTTTAATGGACCCTGCAAACGCATTTGTTTCCGCAATCTTTTCGGATAATACCAAAAACGTACTGTTTAGCTCATCAAAGAATTCCGCAAATGCATCAATCCCACTCTTCAATCCGGCAATCTCGGTACTTCCTTCTCCTGCTCGTTCTCCCGCGTCATTTGCTTTTTGGGCAAGTAACGAAAGACCTTTAGAAATTTCCTCAACCGCTTCATACGTCTGTTCAGAGCGTTCAGCAATCACGGAAATATGGTCTGCCTGATGTTGACTAGCTCCGCTTATTTCATGAATGGCTGTCAGCATTTCACGTTGAGAGCCTAACGATGTCGCGGAAGAATCGCGAAGTTTACTTAAGTTACTCGTGATTTTCTCAACTGATAAATCCAACCGTTCAGCAAGTTCCGCCTCTTCTCTTCTAAGCGCTTCCGTTTGCTCAGTAAAACGTTCAATTTCCGAGAAGTTCTTCGCATTTAGACGGACGACTAGCATTAAAATCAGTCCACTCAAAAAGTGCAGTAAGATTAAATTCGCACCACTTCCATCAACTAATTCTGGGGACACAAACACCATATTATTCAGGACAAGCGCACCTAAGCTTAGTGCATAAGCTACTCCCATAATAAGTAAGCGCCCATGGATTCCACCAAGTACTAATAAGAAAAAGATAATCCCAATAGAACCTAAATTAGCCTCTGACAATAAAATAACTCCCAGTGATACAGCAAATGTGGATGCTAATAATATGTACGGCAAACTTAACGTCATCCATTTTGTTTTCGTGAAACGAAATGCAACATAAAACGCAGTTCCGATTAGAAATGGGATAGCTACGGAAAGGATTGTCTGAATATTAGATTGTAAAACAAATTGGGCGATGAGCCCAAGTCCCCCACCAATCGCAAAACCAATATACAAAATATGATTTTTCCTAAGCCAGTCAGCATGTTTCAACTGATCGATCGTCATAGCATCACTCCTCATTTTTGATAGTTTTTCCAATTTATTAAAACTATTATACCTTACGTAAGTACTAGTAGTAATAGATCTAAAGACATATAAAAACCGACGAACAATAAATTCGTCGGCTTAGTGTTCTTATTGTTTTGTATCGTAAAACGTACCATCACGGGCAACTTTGCTGTAGGGATTGACATAACTCCGTACACCATCTTTTTTCGTTTGAGACGCAGAGAGATCTTTTCGAATGGCAGTTAGATAACTTTCCAACTTCACAGCGACTTTTGGCTCCTGAGTAACCAACTCTTTCCCAAATGCTTCTTCTTCAACAGAAAAAGGTGGCTGGATGCGAGGCTGCAATTGCTCCCGTTCATCTAAAATCTTTTCGACGGAAGCAATCATCGCGTCGCGTTGGTCGTCATCATTTACGATGGGAAGCGCAAGCAATCGATCCGTTGCCTCTTTCCATTGAATGAGCTCCGTCCGAATCATATCTCACTCACGTTCCCATATTGCTTTTGGCGGTTCAATTGGATGACTTGCTTCCACGTATCGCGGAACTCCGTAATAATTTCAGCGGCTTCATCGAACAGCTTCGCATCATTTTTAATATTTCCATCTACCAAACGGCTGTTTGCGAATTCATACAACACGAGCATGTCTTTCGCGACAGGGAACGAAGCATCCAACGTAATCATCAGTTCAGAAATAATCGCTTGAGCTTTTTGCACAGCCGTATTCTTCTGTTCAATCTGACCCAAGTCCGCGGCACGTTTCGCCTGTTCAATGAACTTCAAGCAACCGTTATACAGCATCAAAGTCAATTCACCAGGCGTCGACGTTGTGACAGAATTATTTTGGTACGTAGCGTACGGATTATGCATAACCATTTTAAAGACTCTCCTTTTGTATTACGTGTTTCAATTAAGCACCGCCACCGAGCGCAGACATCAAACTTGCAGATTGCGCATTCGCTCGCTGGATTGCATTTTCCATGGCATTGAACTGTTTCCAATAACGGGATTCAACCATTTGCATGCGTGTTTCAAAGCGTTCGATTTGTTTATTCATGCTGTCGAGCGTACTCCCTAAACTAAATGCCTTATTGCTGTCGCCTACTTTACCGGCACTGTTTTGGATGGACTTTTGAGTTGCATCAACGGCATCACGCACTCTACGAGCAAGACCCTGCTCTTTACCGGCACCATCATTTGAAAATAACTTTTGTACCTCACCAGGATCCTTAGAAATTGCTTCTTTCAACTTGGTTTCATTAATCACTAATTTACCATGATCTAGATAGTCAGTAGAAGTAGTAATTCCTAATGAGCTTAAATTGAGTTTTTTGCCATCTATTTCAACAGTTCCTGTAAGTGCGGTTCTCATTGTCGATAAAAGGCTGGAGAGTTCAGGATCATTACGGAGTGTTCCGCTTTTCGCCTTTTCTTCCCATAGCTCAATTTCTTTTTCTTTCATATCTGCTTTTTCTTCTGCAGATAAAGGTTGGTACGAGCGATATTTGGGTTCTCGGATTTTTTTGTTTAGATCTTCTATTAGTTTATTATAGTTGTCGACGAATCCTTTGACAGTTTCGAACACTTTGTCTGTATCAGTTGTTGCATCGAATGTTATATCTTTCTGATTTGCAGCTTTAAGAGTGATTTCCATACCGTCTAATTCGAATATGTTGGACGAGCGGGTTATATCCATTCCGTTATATTGAATTTTAGCATCCACCCCCGCCGTTCCTGTGCCTTGTGTCTTACTTGAAATTCCCAAATAGCCAGCTATACCAGTTCCCTTACTACCTTCTGTAATCACGATATTGCCCTCACCACTTTGTTTTGCAGTGAAACCAAAATTACCTGTTTTTTCATCATAAAATGCACGAACACTAGATTTCTCATTAATTTTCTTTACAATGTCATCCATGCTATCGCCTTTAGCAAATTCAATCTCTACAGGCTCTAAGTCACCTGGCCCCTGTATTTTAATTGATGAATCACCTTTTAACTTCTTATCAATATTAAGTGTAGTGCCACCTGTATATGTGGCATTCGTCGCAAGCTGTTTAATATTAATCGTCCCAGAAAAATTTTCCGTATTGCCTTTCGATTTAATCGAAATATCATCAGGGGCTGAAATTGAAACATTCTTCGCATTATAGTTCTTCTGTAAAATAACATTATCGAACAACTTATCACTAAAGCCCTTCAAATCTCGATTCGCACTACGATAATCATTCAACTGCCACTCAAAATACTGCTTTTTCTGTGTTACTTTATCCAACGGTATACGTTGAGCTTTCATTAAGTCCTTAATAATCGATTCAGTATCGATTCCGCTGGCTAGTCCACCTATTCTCATATCCAATCACTCCTTAAATTTTTCGGTCGATGAGCAGTCCTAGGAATTTCTTCATTTCCGCGTGCATGTCCATCAGTTTTTTGGATGGGATTTCCCGGATTACTTCTTCGGTTTTGGAATCTACAATCGTCACATAGTATTCGTGCAATTCGTCGTGCATCTTAAACCTCAACTGCGTGTCTACGCTTTCTAGGAACTTATTCAACCCCGCCGTTAATTCTTTGGCTTTCTTGATGGGTAAATCCTGTTCTCTATATGCTTGCTGTTGTGCTTGGTCGTTAATGGCTTCAACTTTTGTCACAATTCCGGATGACGTTCCATCCGTCGGCCCTGCCGCATGTTGGCGGTCTGGACTTCCCCCTATTTGACTGACCATTTCTCCGTCCTCCTCAAAAGTCACACTATACTAATTCTAATATCGGCAAAGATTGAGAGAAGTTTACAGGAGTTTCGGAATGTAGGATCGATTTCTTACCCAGGATGGGAAACAATCATTCTCTCTTTTTTAATTACTATTTCAAAATAATTAAATTGTATCTAAACTTTTAGTTCAATCTACCGAAATAGCTTTTGTGTACATAATAGAAGAAAGAAGGAAAATCATGACAAAGTCTCTTAAAACCAAAATCATTTCAGTAACCCTCTTACTATTTTTAGTTGGTATTTTACTGATGGCTTACATGCTGAACGGTATGATCAAAATCCGCTCCGTTGAACGGGTCATCAGTTCTAGCGAAGGGACAACAGATCAAATGTCCGATTCTGTAGAAAATTTCTTATCACAATACAGTAAAGGGTTGACTTTCCTTGCAGATTCAAAGGAGATAGCGGATTTCACAACTACTAAAGAAAGTGCCGCTGCTGAAGCTCAGCTTCAGGAACAACTAGAAATTTTTCTTAATGCTTACGATGAAGCCGTTGCAGTCTACTTTTCGGCCCCTTCCAAGCACAGTGTGCAATTTCCAAAAGGAGATACTAATTCTTTCGATCCGACAGAACGTCCTTGGTATCAGTTAGCTGCTGCATCTCCTGGTAAAATACAATGGACTCCTCCTTATGCAGATGACTCAACCGGTAATCTGATGACGACCGTTTCACTTGCGGTTGAAACGAACGGAACGTTAGCTGGAGTTGCGGCAGTCGATCTTGAACTCACTGCAATTTCTAAGATGTTGAATGAAACTGACATACCTTACAAGGGGAAACCCTTTCTCTTTGATAAAGAAGGGACCGCTCTTACTCATCCAACAAAGAGTGGAGAGAACCTTATGAACCTTTCTAATGTGAAAGATATGTATAATTATGAACGCAGTGATCTTGCTTACAAGGAAAACGGGAAAGATATGATCAGTATTTTTAACACGCTCCCAGAGTTTGGTTGGAAAGTCGGGACAGTGTATGAAAAAGACAACTTGATGGGGATGGCGAAACAACTTAGAACCTCCATTCTAATTATCTCTGCAATCGTTTTAGTAATCGTAGCGGTCGTGTTGTATTTCCTAATCGGAAGGATGCTTAAACCGATTGCCCGTCTTCGGGCACTCATGGATGAAGTGGCGGAGGGTGATCTTACCGTTCAATCCGACATTCAGACAAAGGACGAAATTGGCCAACTAAGTACGAACTTCAATCAGATGATTACCAATATGCATGGCATCATTTCCGTTGTGAACCAATCTGCGGAACATGTACGGTCTAACTCTGAAAGCTTGAGTGCAGTCGCTGAAGAAACGAATGCATCGAGCTCGGAAGTTGCGCACGCCGTAAACGAAATTGCACTAGGAGCATCGAAATCTGCAGAAGACGCTGAAACGGTGACAGAACGTTCAGACGAACTTGGCCGTCAAATTAACGGTATTACAGAACGTGCCGAATCCATGACAGAGATTGCTGAACGCACAGGAACTATGAACACAAATGGACAAACTCAAATGGCTCAATTGCAAGAGACATTCCAGACATCAGGTATGAATTTGAAATCGATGAATGAAGCGATCTTCACCCTCAGTGAGAAAGTGAAGGAAATTGGCGGCGTAATGGATACCATTACGGATATTTCATCGCAAACGAATTTGTTGGCACTGAACGCAAGCATTGAAGCAGCACGTGCTGGCGAGCATGGAAAAGGATTCGCAGTAGTTGCAGAAGAAGTACGCAAACTTGCAGAGCAATCAGCGCAAGCAACCAAAGATGTCCAAACGACTGTTCAGCAATTGCAAGATGAGTCACGTCTCGTTACAGAACAAATGGAAGAGACAATTACCACATTCTACAACCAAGGCATGGTCGTTAAAGATACCGAAACAACATTCGGTCAACTATCTACTCTGATGGAGGATATGCAAGCATCCATCAATTCGATTTCATCTGAAATTCAGACGGTTTCTGAGCACAAAGACGATGTAGCTTCAACAATCCAAACGATGGCTGCGACGTCACAAGAAACCGCTGCTGCATGTGAAGAAGTGAGTGCATCGACGGAAGAACAGCTACGCGCCATTCAATCGGTGACGGATGCAGCAGAGACATTGACTAATTTAAGTGAAGAATTGAGTCAAGCAATTGCTCGGTTTAACGTGTAATGATGCACGACAAGGGGCTGCCATAACATTAGGCAGTCTCTTTTTTCTTGATATTGAGTTATTTTTCTTTTAAAACATCTAACTATCATCCCTCGTTTCATAGATTTACACCTCTTTCCTAGAGACGAAGAAATATTTAAATAATTCTCACTCAACTTCCCTCGAAGAATGTCGAAGTAACTAGTATATATACATATAATACAACGGAAGAGGGTAATGAGTATGGCAAAGTCACTGAAAACCAAAATTATTCTAGCAACAATCGTACTCTTTTTAGTAGGGATGGTCCTAATGGCATACATGCTGAACGACCAAATCAAAAAACGTTCTTTAGAACGCGTTATTGATTCAAGCGAAGGCTTGGCTGATCAGATGGGCTATTCTGTAGAGACGTTTCTGGACCAGTATGGGAAAGGAATTAACCTCGTCACGACTTCAGATAAACTCGTGAACTTTACAGGACCTGAAGGCGGAGAGATCACTGAAAAAGAACTTCTAAAAGAATTGGAGGAATTTCTTGAGATTTATCCGGATGCATCATCTTCTTATTACGCCCTCCCCTCGAAATATACCGGAATCTTTCCGGTCGTGGATTTAACAGGTTTCGACCCGACAGCGCGGGAATGGTACCAAAAGGCAGCATCGAATCCCGATGAAGTCCAATGGTCCAAGCCATATGTGGATGAAGCAACAGGAGAATTCGTCATCACTGCTTCAAAAGCCATTCAGAAAAATGGAGAGCTTGCTGGTGTTGCTGGTGTAGACATTCAACTTTCTTCGATGACCGCTGCATTGAAGTCCACTAAAATTGCTTATGATGGGTTTCCAGTATTGTATGATAGCGAAGGGACTGCCATCTCGCATCCGACAAAGAGTGGAGACAACTTGATGGACGTACCATATGTGAAAGATTTGTTTTCAAAAGAACAGGGAAACTTACGTTATAAAGACGAAAAAGGAATTAAACGCTTAAACGTCTTCAAGACTCTTCCTGATTATGAATGGAAGATTGGAACTGTTTATGAAGAAAACAACTTAATGGGCATGGCCAAACAACTGCGAGAATCCATCCTTATCATTTCACTCATCACGTTAGCGATTGTAGGTGCCGGTTTATACTTTATCATCGGAAAATTGTTGAAGCCGATCGCGCGTCTGCGCAATTCGATGGACGCAGTAGCTGAGGGTAATCTAACTGCTCAATCCGACATTCAATCATCAGACGAAATCGGACAGCTCAGCGATAACTTTAACCAGATGCTCACAAACATGCACAGCATTATTTCTGTCGTCAATCAATCTGCAGATAACGTACGGACGAACTCCGAAAGTTTAAGTGCAGTCGCAGAAGAAACAAGTGCATCAAGTGCGGAAGTCGCGCATGCGGTAAACGAGATTGCGGAAGGCGCATCTAAGTCTGCGCAAGACGCTGAAACGGTCACGGATCGATCAGAAGAACTCGGTCGTCAGATAAACGGCATTTCAGAGCGGGCTGTGTCGATGACTGAAATTGCGGAGCGGACTGGTAACATGAATGCCAACGGACAAACACAAATGGCACAGTTACAAGACACATTTAAATCCTCGGGGACGAACCTGCAATCGATGAATGAAGCGATCGCAACGCTTGGCGAAAAAGTAAAAGCGATTGGTGGCGTGATGGATACAATCACGGATATTTCATCCCAAACGAACTTACTCGCATTGAACGCTAGTATCGAGGCAGCACGCGCAGGTGAGCACGGAAAAGGATTCGCAGTGGTAGCAGAGGAAGTACGAAAACTCGCAGAACAGTCCGCACGCGCAACTGAAGAAGTTCAAACGACCGTACAGCAACTACAACAAGAATCACACCTAGTGACAGAACAAATGGAAGAAACTATCATAACGTTCCGTGACCAAGGTATTGTCGTCCAAGAAACTGAGTCAACGTTTGGTCAACTGTCTGCGCTAATGGCAGATATGCAAGCTTCCATCGATGCGATTTCAATCGAGATCCAAACAGTTTCGCAGCATAAAGATAATGTAGCGATGACGATTCAAATGATGGCCGCAACGTCGCAAGAGACGGCAGCTGCTTGTGAAGAAGTGAGTGCTTCTACGGATGAACAACTTCGTGCGATCCAGTCTGTGACGAGTGCAGCGGAGACGTTGACGAACTTGAGTGAAGAGTTGAGTCATGCAATTGATCGGTTTAAGGTGTAAGAATTAAACAAAAGGGACTGCCAAAGTTACACGGCAGTCCCTTTTATTCGTTATATTAGGATGAATTACGATTTGCTAGAAGCTTGAACGAACCCCTCAAACAATCTCAACGAAGTTTCATCCGCTCGGTTGGAGAGTGCTTCAGGATGCCATTGCACACTCAACACAAAACGATGCTTCGTACTTTCTAACGCTTCGATAATTCCATCAGGCGCAGTAGCAATGACTCTTAATGGTTCAGGTACATCCTTCACTGCTTGATGGTGGAGGGAGTTCACAAGTATCTCTTTGTCCGAAGCATATTCTGCTAGACGGCTTCCCTCTGTCACTTGAACCGTATGCGTCGGGTAGTTGCGGTTCGCCTGCTGCTTATGTTGCAATAGTGTTCCTTCCAAGTCGGTATAAATGTGCTGATAAACAGTACCTCCTAGCGCAACATTCAAAATTTGATGACCACGGCAAATTCCTAGAACTGGCATGTCCTTACCAACCGCACACTTCGCAAGTGCCATCTCCATCTCATCGCGTTCAGGTGCAATCTTACCAAGCTCCCGTTTTGGCTCTTCACCGAATAGAAGTGGATTTACGTCTTCTCCGCCAGTTAACAGTAGACCATCCATTCTGTTGCAAATTTCATCAATGTCTTCGAGCCCCGCTGGAAGAACAACCGGAAGTCCTCCTGCACGCAAAATTGCCCTACTGTAGTCTGCTTTAAGGAATGTCTCTCCGTTTTCGTCTATGTCTGAAGTGATGCCTATGATTGGTTTCATAATGAAAATCTCCTCTGAAAATAAAATAGCAAAACCATCCGTAGTTGCGTGGATGGTTTTGTCGCTAATGATGTATTCCCAGGTTTAGAGGTTTTCAATCCATTATGTAAATTAAGAGATTAGTGATGGTCACTATGTATGGGTATTGGAGATAACAGAACCACTAATTACTTTTAGTTTACCTACGCAACTCATTACATTACTTTCACCTTTTCAAGTTAAAATGTATCGATATGTTGTACCGGAACCGTAAAAGTTTGCTACAGAAACAACCAAAACTCTAGTTGCCTGAATAGTGTTCGAATTGTGAGGGGTCCAGGTACCTGCTCCTCTGTCGTTGTATGAAATGAAAATACGCATACAGCTAACTGAAAGAGTGTATTGATCCATTTAGAGTAAGACGAAACTTTATGATAGCCGAAACGTAAAGATAGTACTACACAAAATGGAGACGATTAAGATGAAAGAACATGCCAAAAAGCGGTTTGTGACCATATATCATGAAGGTTAAGTTATCTGGCGTTAAAATATGGATAGACACTGTAACCAGCGTCCGCTACTTATACAGCTGGATAGATACTCTGGCGGGATGAAAATGGAGATGTAGTGGCAGATAAAAATGAGGTACATAACTAAGTGAAGGAGGATTTACACAATGCAATCATCTGTTTTTCCCGGTAGGTATACAGCTGACAACTCGGAAGACATTGTTGTCTTTATCATCGGCATGCGCATCAATAAGAGGCTTTCCGTCCACCGATGGCTGCCCGTTTTTCTCGCAATGCCAGGCATGATCAAGGAGCTGTACACGCATAAAAGAGAACTTGGTTTTCATTCATCCGAAAATTACTTCGGACTGCGTACTTCCGCAATGATCCAGTATTGGCGGTCCCTTGACGACTTGCTCGCCTATTCCAAAAACGAAAAGCACCTGAAAGCTTGGAAAAAGTTCAACCGGCTTACCGCCAATAATGACGCAGTCGGTATCTATCATGAAACGTATATCCTTTCCAAAGGACAATACGAATCCGTCTATGTCAACATGCCGCAATATGGACTTGGCAAAGCGACAAAGCTCATGCCGATTACAATCGATAAACAGACGGCAAAAAAGCGGCTTTCCCGATAAAGGGAGACCGCTTTTTGGACTGTGAGGAGTTTACCTTTTTCGATAAATAATTCCCCGTCTGCATCATACTCGTTGATAAGTTGAAACCCCAGCGACTCGTACAGTTTCCTCGCGCCCGCCTTATTCTCATAGACATTCAACTATACCGGCTGTTCGCCGTATTTCGCTTCTAGCTGCCTATGCATTCGACGATATTAATCTCTACACTTTTTTATGGATAGCAAGAAATGGTCCAATCATAGCATCGGCTCTCTTGAGGAAAAGGATTAAATAGGGGGAAGCTTCACTGCAAGGGCAAGTCGTTTCTCCATTGCTTCAATAATTCTACGTACTCCTGTTCTAAACCTTTTATAATCGACTGATGCTCTTCGAGTCCTTATTCTGCCGTGTCCTCTCCACCCGAGTAAGCTCATGCTCTGACGCATACTGAGCAATCGTTTTCATCGTATGTAATCTCATCTCAATATTCTCAACCTGACGATCTTGCAGTTTGCACAATGCCAGTTGCTGTTTGATTATTTCTAATTCCTCGGACGATGTGTTTTATCATAGGATAGCTCCTTTAATTTTGGCTGCTATATATAAAAATCTTTTATGTAATTTAAAAGAGTGGTAATGGTCACTATGTATCGGTATTGAAACTACCTGAACCTATAATTACTTTTAGTTTACCCTCGCAACTCATTACATTATTTTCACTTTTTCAAGCTGAAAAGCATCGGTATGTTGTACCAGAACCGTAAAATCTTTCTGCAAAAGCAACCAGAACTCTAGTTGCCTGAATAGTGTTCTAATTGCACAGGGTCCAGGTACCTACTATTATTCCAGTTACTGTTAGATGACCTATAATTCCTTGGTCACTTTGTTATTCAAAGGAAAGCTCCTTTAAAATATCTTCTTTTAATATTTACTGTTATATAGAAAAATCCATTATGTAAATTCAAAGTATGCTAATGGTCACTATGTATGGGTATTGAAAATAACAGAACCAATAATCACTTTTAGTTTACCCTCGCAACTCTTTTCATTACCTTCTCCTTTTCAAACTGAAATGCATCGGTATGTTGCACAAGAATTGTAAAATTCAGGTGCAGATGAAATCAAAACTTTAGTTACCTAAATAGTGTTCGAATTGTGTTATGTCCAGGTACCTGCTCCCATAGCATTGCGATTGTATACACACGTGGGTGCCACTATGTAACCATTAATGATTCACATAGTTTCGTTACACAGAATAAGCGCGATAGTATCAATGAATCTCGATAGGTAGTCAGAATAATGTCTGAGTTGTGTGACGAACAGGTCCATCAAACCCTTATATTATATATATGTAGTGATATAGTGCACATATTGTGGGTTTATGCCATCTAATTGATTAAGAATCGTCTTATTCTTTTTCTTATTTTGGATTAAATAAGTTATAGACACAAGCGCATCTCTAAAGGTGAATGACTTATTCGTAAATAGGTAACTTAGTAAAGACTTAATTTGAGTTCCACTTATAACTTTCTTGAATTCAAGATGACGACAAACCATAATAAACAATATGGTAAATTGAGAGGGGTTAAAAAAAATATAATTCCAATCGTTGACGAGCTTTAATAAATCATTATCACTGAGCGCTTTCCACCTTCCTGAGAATATAATTGCATTTATTACTTTGCTAACGTCTCCGTTTTCTGTAGCCAGGTATTCATTAGACAACTCATGATACTTTTTCAAGTCTATACCGTTTTCCTTCTTAATATGACAGAGTTTTTCAAAATATAAAGATATTTTGCCTGTACAAATAACTTCAATAGTTTTTTCTTCAATAGCTTTTTCGGCTAAGTAAGTTGACTTCTCATAATCAAGATATTCTTCTTCCACATCAAAATTTGCTCTATATTCTTCAGGACTAAGAATTTCTGTCTTCAAGTTATTTAAACAAAGTTCGTCTTCCCATAGAAAAAAGCTAATATTATTCATTAGTTCATTTATTGACTTCTTTTCCACAGAATCACTAGGATAAACTATATACATATCATCAACAAATCTAATTAGCTGCAGATTCTGGGACTCCAGTATTTGATTGATTTTGCAATCAAAATCCTGTAAAAAAAGTTGAGACAGAAGTGAAGATGCTATAGAATAATGGAATTGAGGTAGCGTAACAAATCCACAGCTATTAAGTATATATTTCAGCTCATCAATTGAGGAGTTTGACCCCAAGACCCTTCCCAACTTCTCAAACAATATATCATTCTTTATAGAATCAAAAAAATTTTGTATATCAATTTTTAAAACATGCTTACCAAAATACTTTTTTCTTTCTAATTGAAATTTAGAATAACTTTTATTGAACATAGCATTGTTATCAATGCTCTCCTTAGAGCTATTAATACTAAACAAACCAGAGTAGAAAACACTAATCTTGCTTTTTGAAAAGTTCAGTTCATTTTCATGCATACCAATATATTGTTTGGCAATGTCAAATACTATTTTAGTATATTTCATATAGTATAGAGGATTAATAAGATACATATTACGTGGGGTCAAATAATCATTTTTGTATATAAAGTCCCTACATTTAGTTGGTTGATATAAATCACAAAATTCATTTACATCCAAATCCAGAATATCCAAAATTTCTTTTTTGCTTTTCTCCTCAAAAATTTTATTATTCGCTAATGATTGAGGATTGTGTTTTTTTGATAAAGACATTCTTTTAATATATAAATAGCTTAGCTCTGCAGTATTACTATTCATCATCATTTATCACCCATTATAAAAATTTCATCATGACTAATATAAACATAACTACAACTATCATATTTATTTTTAAAAAAATGTTGTCTAAACTATAATCTATCGGCTTTTTTTCATTCTCACTTGATGAGTTACAAACTCTTTCTTCATCTGATTCGTTATTGTTTTTGTTAGCTTCAAAATCAACAGGAGATTTATTGACGTTTTTATTGCGATTATTTTTTTTGTATATAGCTACTTTATTATCAATGGATTTATGGTTTTCATTACTTTTTAATAATAGTTGATATTTATACATTACCGCACTAAATCTCTCTTCAAGTGTACTTAACTCGTTTGATTGCTTCGACTCGCTTATATTTAACATTATACCTTTCAGTTTTAAAATTAAATCTTCAATATCTAGCTGATGATAATGTAATTTTAAGGATCTCTCATTGTAGTTTAAGTTCGATACATAGTATTGTAATAATATTACATATATAGCGAAAAGACTTGAGTACATCCCGAATTGATGATTTACATCAATATTTACATCGCTATTAAATACAAGTGACAGGACAACAAATATTACTGCTTCTATATTTAAAAAGAAAAAAACAAATTGCCATTGGTCATTATACTTTTTTAATCTTTTACTCATTTCGATTCTATTTTCTCTAGTTTTATCCAAAGAATTAATTTTCTTATTCACTTCGGAATTAATAGATATCTTAGTATAATCTTTCATTGTCAATAGTCTCTCCAATTTATATTAATTAGTAAAACGCGATCCAGTTCTCTGGATCGCGTTTTGTATAACCATATTAGCGCAACAATTGAAGTACGCCTTGTGGTTGTTGGTTGGCTTGCTATGCCTCCATGTCTTTCAATCATGGTATAGACTATATCTTCATCCTGCCGTACTTCAGCAGGAGCTGGGCACTTCGAATGTTGCTACTCGGCAACACCCTACGGATTTCATCGTCATAGCACCTGCGCCGTAGACGGTCTATCCTAGTCGTTGAACGTTCCCCACGGTTTCCCGACAGAGGCTTCGCTGCTGATTGTCCAATCTCATCGTTTTTCAGGCCATCGCGTTTACCGTTTCCAGTTGCGCTGTGGCAGAAGAGCTCTCAGGAGGTTCCAGCAATTCACCCAGTGATGCTCTTATCCGTTACCAGATAAGACGCCCGTACAACATTATCGAAGAAGTTGGAGAACTCCTTGCGAACTCTGTTGTGCTTGAGCCAGCATAGCTTGTGCTGCTTGAGTCAGGATGTTATTCTTTGTGAACGACATCATTTCTTTCGCCATATCAACATCCCTGATGCGTGATTCAGCTGCAGTCAAGTTTTCGGAAGAAGTTCCGAGGTTGTTGATTGTGTGCTCCAGGCGGTTTTGAGTTGCACCGAGTTTCGAGCGTTCTGCAGAAACTGTTTCAATAGCGTCATTAATTGTTTTTACTGCCGCCGATGCAGATGCTTGTGATGAAATATCAATTCCTTTAAGCTTTGCATCCTCTGCAGTTACTTCTGCCTTACCGCCTGTAAGTGTTGCAGTACCAGCTACAGCAACTGTTGCAGCAGTAGCCCCCGCGTCAACAGCAGCAGTAACTCCATTTAGACCATTAATGAAACCAGCTACGGCTGTTAAATCTGAATCTTGAGCTACCCCAGTTCCATCAGTACCTAGTGTCACTGTAATTGTATTTCCGTCAATTGCAGCTCCTGCTGTTACGTTGTTTCCTGTACCTTGAACAATGTTTACAGTGTAGTTAGTTCCATTATCGCCTGAAACGTTAATTCCTTGAATTGAGCCTGTTGAAGCTACAGCTGCAGAAGCAACTCCTTCAACTTTCAATGAATCAGCACTCATGTTCTTAATATCCAGACTGATATCTTGCCCAGTGTTTGCGCCAATATGGAACTTACCTGAGAAACCTGCTTCTCCATTTTTCCCAAGAAGATTCTTGGTGTTGAATTCTGTATTGTCGGAAATTCGTGTGATTTCTTGAGCTAACTGATCAACTTCTTTTTGAAGTTCAGCACGGTCAGCATCATTATTAGTATCGTTTGAAGATTGCACTGCCAATTCACGCATACGCTGAAGAATATCATGAGTTTCATTCAATGCACCTTCAGCAGTCTGGATCAAAGAAATGCCATCTTGAGCGTTCTTTTGAGCCATGTCCAAACCACGAATCTGTCCGCGCATTTTTTCAGAGATTGCCAAACCAGCAGCGTCGTCTCCAGCTTTGTTAATTTTCAGACCAGAAGACAACTTTTCGAGGTTTTTCGATGCGCTAGTATTGTTAGCTCCCAGTTGGCGGTGAGTGTTCATTGCTGCGATGTTATGATTGATAATCATTGTTGTTTCCTCCTTGAGTTGTGAGGGTTCACGTCCTTGTGACCCGTTTGTTTTTTGTTTGCGCAATCGGGATGCCGGCCGAACCATCCTTCTCTTGCTTACAGTATTAGTATCGGAAGTGGTCCATTATTGTTTAGCGTTTTTCAAGAAAGATTTTGGATATTTTTCTCTTTGTGGAGAGAGGGAGGAATGCGGTTAGGTATGCGTGGACTTGGCACGTTTACTTTCTTGCGGCGGGTGCCAGCCTGTAATACCATTCGCGTTATTCCGCGAATTGGGTGACAGGCTGGCACCCTTTGAATGGGTGAGCCGTTAAACAGCGGGATAGCCCCGCATATATGGTCCGGTGGTTTTGGCAAGGATGGGTTCTACTGGATGGAGCGCGTGGCCAGCAGTCCCATTCTACCCAGGTACGCTGTGCGTGCCACAATTAGCTGAGGTGCGCGAATGGATGTCAGGCACAGGTACACCTGGAGGAAGTGCTGGAAACTAAAAAAGAGCCAGGTGGGCTCATTTTTTAGTTTTTCTTCAGTTGGTTGAAGAGGCTAAGGTCGATTTCGATGGCTTCGGTGTTATTTTCGGAGATGGAGGCGACGAGTTCGCCGCGCAGGATTTCGACGGATTTGGGGGCTTCGATGCCGATGCGGACTGAGTCGCCTTTGATTTCGATGATTTTGAGTTCGATGTTGTCGCCAATTTTTAAGGATTCATTCGGTTTGCGGGAGAGGACGAGCATGTCAGCGTGCCCCCTTTTGTGCCGGTACGCCGATTGGGGTGCGCAGGCTGTAGTTGCTGTCGTTCAGGATCATCTGCTTGGCGGTATGGTTCTGGATGTTGAAGATGAGCGGCGCCTGCAGGTTGATGGTCGATGCGTTAAATGGGTCTTTCATGGACATGACGGACAAGATCATGAGGTCTTCCTGGGTGTCGATGCCGAGCAGTTCGAGTGTCGGGTCGTCGATGGCGAACGAGTAGTCGCTGACGACGGTGTATGGGTTCGCGACGATGAGCGCGACGGCGGGTGTGCGGACGGACTGCATGACCTGGAAGCTGTCGTTGCCTTCAATCGGCAGGAGGACGAATGCGGTTTCGTCTTCAAGGCCGGGCAGCCCTTTCGGGAATGTCCATTGCGTGAGTGTGTCCAGGTCGAGTTCGCCGTGGAATTTGGTCTGGATGGTCATGCGGGTGTCTCCTTCGGTGTACGGATTATCCTTTCCAGTCGATCTGGATGGATGGGTACTGTTCCATGGTGCCGGTCACTTTGCCGGGTGTGTACGTGTGGATCAGTTTGTTCACTTGGGCGTTGAACACTGGTTTCTGCGGTGTGACGTTGACAGTTGTTGTTCCTGGTGAAATCGACATCAGTATTTTAGAGCGATTGGCAACAAATCGAATACCTAAAGGTGCTGGAGGCGGTGTGCCATTTTGCTTCGCTAAGTCTGCAATTGCATTGCCACCGTTTTCTATCCTCAATAGCTGCTGTCCCTCTACCGCTCGCCTTCCCACTCCGTCTAATGCTGCTTGTCGTCCCAGTTGAGCGTATTCTTCAGTACGTTTAAAGACACTCTTCATATCAATATCTTCACGTACTGCAGTGGTATCTAATGATAGCTGAGGCTTTGTAGTTGAAATCTCTAATATGGCAGCGGGTTGTTGTTGGTCGATTATCGCTCTTGGTTGTTCGATTTGCTGAACTGGCATTTCGATGTTTAGACCTAATTTACCAGGTGTTGTTTGGATTTGGAGTTGTGGCATTTGCATGATTGGCACCTCCTTCTATATGTGAAACAACAAATGCCAGGCACATGAGTACCCGGCACATCTTGTGCAGAATCTACTATTATCTTAAGAAATCCACGAGTGAAGGCTGAATGATTCGTGCACCAACTGAAAGAGCTGCACGATGTACTGATTCTTGTGTAATCATTTCAGTAATGACCTTTTCGTAATCGATATCCTCATTCACGGACATTTGCTTAGTAGCAATTACTTCTTGAGTTTCTAAGCGATCATTCATAAGTTCTGCCCTATTTTGTCGTGCTCCTACATCTGCACGTTCAGTCAAGAGATCGTCCATCATGCCATCAACTTTTCCAATTGCAGCATCGAAATCAACATCAGGATCATCGAAACTTTTAAACATAGCCTCTATGTCTTTGAATAGCTTTGCTGAATTTGAGTTAACATTTAACTGTACACCATCGAAAACATTTATATTCACATCTGACTCAAACGCAGTGAGTGCACCTGCTGGGTCTGTATCCGTACTAATTTCAGGATAGCCTTTTTCAACCATATTTCCATTGCCGTCATCTACAAGAGTTTTATCATAAAGTGCACTACCAGTCTTCGTCCCACTAAAAATATATTTGTCTCCAACTTTGGTATTCGCTGTATCTTGAATTTGTTTGCGAAGTTGATCTAACTCAGATTTAATTTTCTCACGGTCTGCATCTGTCATAGCTCCCGAGTTTGCAGCGTTTGTAACAAGTTCTTTCGTGCGGTGCAATGCTTGACCGACCTTATCAAGTGCATCATCCGTACTATCGAGCCAGTTATTCACTTCACCAATATTACGCTGATACTGTGCCACTTTGTCTACTTGCATACGGTAGCCTAGTCCACGCATAGCTACGACAGGGTCATCGGATGGACGGTTCACTTTCTTCCCGGTAGTTAACTGATCGTTGAGTTTGCCCATTTTACTATAGCTTGATGTTAAGTTACGGAGCATATTATTTGAAAGCATCGATTGTGTAACACGCATTTCTATGATTCCTCCTTATTATCTACCGACAACACCCATACCGTTTATGATTTTGTCTAGCGTTTCATCGACAACCGTGACCATACGTGCAGAGGCGTTGTAGGCTTGCTGGAATGTGATCATGTTTGTCATTTCTTCATCAAGTGATACGGCACTGATGGAATCACGACGATTCGATACTGAAATCATGAGCGTTTCTGAGTTGAATTTCATTTTAGCTGCTTGCTCCCCGTCAACGCCGAGTTCACCGATTATCCCCTGGAAGTAGGTTTGGATCGTAGCACCGCCCAATTGGCCTTCCCCTTCTCCATCTATCCCAACAAATTGGATTCCTCCGAGTTTCTTCGCGTTATCTCCATTTCCTTCTGCGTTTTCCGCAGAAGAAGCTGCGATTTTAGACGGGTCCTTAATGATGTCACTATTTACTTCCAGTTTTCCGTCAGCATTTTTGATAAAGAAGTCTTCTCCCTTATTCGCTGAATTTAGCTGATACCCCTCTTTGTGCTGATCATTGAAGGCTTTCACAAAGGCTTTTTCCATCCTATCCAACTTCCCAATCATATCCGGAAGTAGACCTTTCACACCTGTTCCATCATCATAACCGAAAGTATCTACAAGCGACTTAATGCTTCCTGTATTTATCATATCTTTTACAGCAAGGTCATAAGTTCCGCCACCTTCTTTAGAAAAAGAAACACCAGTAACGGCTTCACCAGTTTTGTTTACTGTCATCGTCGTATGTTCTTTGCCTGATACAAGATTCATAGTTGTATTCGCATCATTTGATTTCAACTTAATCGTCACGGAACCTTCTGCAACTGCTGAAGCATTCCCGCCTGATTTCGTGTAGCTCACTTCAATCGGTAAATAACTTGAAAGCTCATCAATCAACGAATCCCGTGCGTCATATAAATCGTTTGGTAAGTAGCCATTAGGCTCAATACTACTGATCTGTTCATTTAGACCCGCAATTTGTTTTAAAATTGAATTGATGTCTTTTGCTGCAATATCCAGTTCTTGGCCAGCATTGGTCTTTAACTCTTTCAATGACTTGTTCATATAGTTGAAAGCATCTGCTACAGCATTGCCACGTTCAATGACGACTTTGCGGGCTCCGCCATTTTCAGGGTGCACGGCTAAGTCTTCTAAACTGCTCCAAAACTGGCTGAGTGATTTCTGCAATCCGTATTCAGAAGGTTCATTCATAATATCCTCAACTTGACTGATCGCGTTTGAACGAGTATCCCAGTAGCCGAGTTTGTTAGACTCTCCGCGGTATTGTTGATCCACGAAACTATCTCGAATCCTTTGAATGGATCCTGCTTGAACTCCGGTTCCCAAGAAACCAGGTATTGTTCCAGCATTCATTCCCACACCAGGGAATCCACTAGTAGCCTGCATATTGACACGCTGGCGCGAATAACCAAGCGTATTCGCATTACTGATGTTATGTCCTGTCGTATAAAGAGCGGACTGCTGGGTTTGCAGGCCGCGTTTGCTTGTTTCTAGTCCCATAAATGTTGAGCCCATGATGATTTCCTCCTCAAGCTTGCGAATCGAATGATGCGATTTTCTCTGTTAGTGGTTTGCCTTGTATTTCTTTTTTTGAGTAGTTCACGGATTCGGTCCGTGGACGGACCATGTCCAGCGACAGATTCACAAATTGAAGCGATTGATAGGTAAGCTTCTGGTTTAAGTCGTTCTGCCATTTCAATTCATGAATCGCGTGCAGGAGACGGTCCTTCGCCTCCTTGAGCTGAGTGTGTTCAGGCTCTTGGATGATGTTGAGTACATCTGTGATTGTCGGTTGTAGCGGTACCGGACGTCCTTGTTCGGTGAAAAACGCAGCGACTGCTGTTTCGCGGGCTTTGTCTGTCTGCAAGATTGCAGCGAGATGGGCTTGCTCGTCTTTTAGTAGCTGATCGAGTCCGCTGATGTCATTTTTCTTGATGAGTGTTGTTTTTTCGTTTGCGATGCGCAGCAGGCTTCTATGAAGCTTCTCTAATTGGTCGAGCTGCCCTAGAATCATTTCGATTGGCATGGTATTCCCTGCTTTCTTCAAGTTAAGTGCGCTCGCTTATTGTTTCGGTTGGTAATAGCCGATCAGATCGGAAGCGAGCTGTTCCGCGTCGACCTTATACGTGCCAGCTTGGATTTGTGCTTTCAATGCGCTGACTTTTTCGTTACGTTGTGACGTAATCGGGCTCGGTTCGGAAAGTTGCTTGGCCTCTTTTGAAATTTCTAGACGATCTTTCTTAACAGCTGTGTCGTTCTTAGTTTGTTCGTTCTTCACTTGGTTCGTCCGATAAGGGTTTACCGGAGGAATGTTATTGTTTGTAATCTTCATGTCTGTTCTCGCTCCTTTCGAAATTTATTGGCTGTTAGTAACTATTTCGGTTGAATTCCGAGTAGTTGAAGGGTCTTTCGTACGAAATTACAGTTTTCCGGATATCCACATCTCATTACCTACTGGATTGGTAGCGCTTTACACATACCCATTCTTAGAGTAATAAAACTATTTCATTAGTAGTGGATATTAGACTGTCTTGATTTACGTTACAGACGGACGCTTTCCGAGGGGCTCGATTTCAGCCGCTTCCTTCGCTCCGCTCAGTCCAGGGTCTTCAATCTTCGCTGTTCCCTCCGGAGTCGCCGTCTTTCACTTCAATCAAAGGATCCTATTGGACGCTTTTTGCGTCGCTAATCTAAAATTCCAGAAAAATTAATGGCAATCCCACACAGTCATTGTATGACCCCTAGAACTGCCAATTGATCATTTTTTACGTTCTGAGAGATACGTCCTTTGTTCTTTCTGTTGAATCGCTTCACGGAACTCCGTAGCTGCTTCAAACGTTTTTAAATCTTGTTTTAAGTCTGCTGTACATTCGTCACACAGTTTCCCTTTAGAAGTCAGCTTCCCACAATTATCGCATGGATAGCCTAGATTCGGAAACAAAGCTGGTTGCAAGCGACCTTTTCGTACCCATTTGTGAAGCATATCTTCTGTTGCTTCTGTCATTTCGACGATACGTTCGATCGTAGCTGCACGGTTTTCTCTTTTCCTTAAGAAACGGTATACTTCTTCGTATATTCGTTCTTCATTCATCCCACATTTCCCGCACACTTCACGCACACCGGTATAGTTGAAAAAATCGCCACATGATGGGCAATGTCTTAGTTCTGCCATTTGTAGTTCCTCCTGTACTTATTTCTGAATTGATCGAATCAGGGATACTGCTTCTACCCTTGCGGCGCCTGCTTGTTTCAAGACGGTTGCTGCCTGACGCAACGTCGTTCCCGTCGTATAAATATCGTCCACCAATCGATACGTGATCGGTTGTACAACTGCCCCCGGTATGAGTTCAAACAACTGTTCCATGTTCAATCGCTCATGTCTGGACTTTTCCCCCATGACACTTGTATTGGTCTTAGCCAGTAACTGCACATAGGGTCTTTTTGCACCATCCAATAACGTTTCCACGTGAGCAAATGTCCTGCTCCTTGCACGTTCTGGATGCATTGGTATGGGAACGATTGTATCCGTGCTTGAAAATGCCCGTCGCAGTTCGTTTGAGAACACTTGTGCAAGTGCTACATCTTGCAGGAACTTGTATTGATGGAGCCAATCCCGCATTGCTTCGTCGTACTCGTACAGAGAATGAACGGCATCTAATACGTCCCCTTCTTCCTTTATGTCGGCACGAACGAAGCGTTTTGAACAGTCGTCACAAAGTGTCTTTTTCTTTTCTAAAGCGAAGAACGATTGCCAGGAGGCAACTTCCGAAATTGGTTTCATACAAAGTAAGCATGGGTTCATGGTTGATCCCCTCCAGCATTCAGCCGCTTTATTTCCCGACGCGCGTGGTCCATTGCATAACTGATTCCATTATGAAACAACACAAATTCGCCTGACGGATGGTTCACATTTCGACCAACACGACCTCCGATTTGAACGAGTGCGCCAGCGTCAAATATGGATTGTTCAGCACCCACTACTGCCACTTGAATGTTTTTAATAGTTATACCCCGTTCTAAGATCGTTGTCGTCAGCAAACCCGGTATCTTCCCAGCACGCAAGGCTTGGACGTGCTGTTTACGGTCAGGGTGTGCAGAATGGACTGCTCGGATTCGATCGTCCAGTTGCCGGATGGCTTGTTCTGCTTTCATCATTAGTTCAATTTCATGAAAGAATACTAGGAATGGTTCGTTCAGATCGAGCCGTTGTATGATCCAGTTTTCAAGTGCTTTCGGTATTTTTCCTTTGGCTAGCTCTTTGGAGTAATTCCAGAGTGGTTCATATCGTGGGCCAGGGAGTGGGTGACCATGATAGCGACGATAGATGGTCGAGACTGCCCCTTTTTTCTTGATGTCTGCCAGTAATTTGTCTGATGGTGTTGCGGTGACGAAGTGGATTGGTGCAGCTGGTTTTGCAGCTTTTCGGACGGCGTGCTGAAGGGTTTTCTCTGCAGTATATGGAAAAGCATCGGCTTCGTCGACAAAAATCGCGTCGAATGCATGGCAAAATCGGTAAAGCTGATGGGTGGTTGCTAGGATAAGTTGGGCTTCGAATGCTTTGACATCTGCCCCTCCATACAATGCTTCCAGTTTTGTCGATGGAAATGCTGCGCGTAGTCGTGGTTCAAGTTCTAATATAACGTCGACGCGAGGTGCTGCTATGCATATGCGTTTGCCTGCTACTAGTAATTTATGTATCGGTTCAAACAAAATTTCCGTTTTTCCGGATCCACAAACTGCGTGAATTAGGTGCGGACGAGCCCTCACCGTACTTTCATATAACTCTTCAGAAGCACGTTTTTGGTGTTTCGTCAATGTACCTTCCCAGGCTAAAGCGTGTTCTGTCGGATACAAGGTACGTGGGCCATTCCAGACGATGAGTTCCGTACAAACGGAGACTCTTCCCATTTGCAGGCAGTTACGGCAATACGCACATGGACCTTCGCATTGCAGACAATCGAACGAGGTGAATAGTTGAGGGTCTTCGTTTTCGCATCGAATACATTTACAGCTAATTTGCCCGAACAATCCTTTTTTCATTGTGACTCCGGGAGTCGTTTCAATCATTCCACTCTCAATATGCTCGTTGATTATTTCCACAGAAAAAGGCGTGTGCTGGCGCAACCAAATGCGACCGTCCAGAAAGTCTCTGACGGCCGGATCGAATGGTTTGTTCATCCGCACACCCCCTACTGTTTAATTGTTCGTTTTCCGTTTGACCCAACCGAGTCCCATGGCACCTTCACCGAGATGAGTACCGATAACAGGACCAAAATGACTGATGGTGAATTTGACATCTGGCAGACGTTCGCTCAATTCTGCTAGCCAAAGTTCCGCCTCTTCAGGTTGATTTCCATGAATGATGGAGGCTTCAAGAGGCATTTTCGCTGCGTCTTCAGCGAGCATGTCTGCGATCCGCTTCATCGCTTTTTTACGTGTCCGGATTTTCTCGAAAGGCACAATGACTTTATCGACAAAATGTAGAATAGGTTTCACTTGTAGTAGGCCGCCAATTAATGCTTGTGCACTGGATAGTCTGCCACCACGTTGCAAGTGAGACAAATCATCGACCATGAAATACGCACGCATCGTTTGTTTCATGTCTGCGAGTTCGCTCATAATGTCGCTCATCGAAGCGCCTGCTTGTGCCAGTTCCGCTGCACGAATCGCGTAGAACCCTTGCATGTAACAAGAGATTTCCGAATCGAAAACACGAACGTCCAAGTTTGCAGCCAACTCGCCCGCTTGGATGGCGCCAGCGTATGTACCACTGATGCCACTCGACAAGTGAATAGAAATAATTCCCTCTGCACCTGCGTCTTTCAATTCGTTGAACTTCGCTGCGAATTGGCCGACGGACGGTTGCGAAGTTTTCGGTAACGGTCCATCTCCACGTACTTTGTCGTAAAATTCTTTAGAGGTTAAATCGATTTCTTCGTCATAATCTTGTCCATCTATTGTTACTGCGAGCGGAACAATATGGATCTGTAGCCGCTTGCGCAAGTCTTCGGGTAAGTAGGCCGTACTGTCTGTAACAACTGCAATTTTCACTCTCATCAACTCCTTTCCTCATTCTAACGAATTGCGCTAGAATTGGGAAATGCAATGCGATGAAAAGTAAAATTTTTTTAGTCAAGCTGACGTCCCCAACGGATCGCTTCTTGGGAATACACACACAAATCGTTCAACGGGATGTCAAGTTCCTTACATAGCACTTTCATCTGTGGCAAGTCGAGACGTTCGACAGCAATCGCGATTTGAAGGAACGGGGTCATCTTTGTCGTTTGCCCCATTAATGTTTTCATTACTTCATCCGAAAGAGGAATATCGTGTTCAATTTCGTGCCAATCACGATGTAATATCGCATCCAACATCGAAAACATGCCTACTAAGAAAAATTCGTCCGAGTTTTGGTGTCCATTTCGTTTTGCAAGTAGCTCACACAATTTCGCTCGGACAAGCGAATAATCGACAAGTACTTTCGTTCTCCCTTTCCCTTGCCCAACACCCATTTGATGGAGTGTAATGATGTAGAGCCATTTTTTTGTTTCTTGCAATCCAATGAGGACGATCGCTTGTTGGATAGATGTAATTTTTCTTGGAATCCCAAACGCATATGTGTTGATGAAGCGAAGTAGTTTGTAAGTGAGTGACATATCTTGCGTAATGAGTCCCGCCACTTCCTGCACACTCGGGAGCTCGGTATTCAGTCGGTCCATAATGCGGAAATTGTGCTCGTCAATCGCAGGGACTTCAGCACCCTTTACGATTTCAGGAGTTGCGAAGAAATATCCTTGAAAGAGCGTGTATCCCGCTTTTTTCGCTTCCTCAAATTCGGCTTCAGTTTCAATTTTTTCAGCTAGCAATTGAACATTCGGATAGACACGTACGAAATTTTGAATCCGTTCGCGTTCTTGTCGATCTGATTGGATGAAATCGACTTTGATGAAATCGATAATTTCAAACAATCCTTTTTCGACTTCATATTGCTTTGTAAGGACAAAGTCATCCAGTGCGATACGAAAGCCTTGGTTTTTCAATTTCCGTAGTTTTGTAAGAAGTGTCGGCGTAATTTCGACATCTTCCAACACTTCGATAATGACTCTCGCTGGATTGAGATGGTCATACAGATCTTGTGCCAACAACTCACCCGTAAAGTTGATGAAAGAAGGATATGTCCCCGAAACGCGATCGACACCGATCGTGAGAAATGTATTGACTAATACACCGATTGTCGCTTTTTCTGGATTGACGTTTGGAAACCGGTTCACTTCACTGTTGCGATATAAAAGTTCATAGCCGAAAAGGTTTCCATTACGATCTAAAATCGGCTGTCTGCCTACAAATACACTTGCGTCCACTGGGATTCCACCTAACTTAGTCCATTTTCCTATATTGTAGCAAATTAGCACTAACTTGCAAGTTTGATATTTTACTATAATATCCTTCTTCTGGCTTCAAATTCTTTGAAATGATATGTTTTAAGAGTATTCAATGATTTCGGGGGTGTATGGAATGGAAACAATTTTATTGGAAAAGAAAAATGGACTCGCTTGGGTAACGTTGAATCGACCTGATTCGATGAATGCGTTCAATTACGACATGATTCGCGAACTTGGTGAAACGGTCGAGCAACTTCGCATTGATCCTGAAGTACGTGTTGTTGTACTAACAGGAGCTGGGGACCGCGCGCTTAGTGTAGGGGCAGATTTAAAAGAACGAAAGACGTTAACGGACGTTGACGTGAAACGCAATTTGAACAAAATCGGAGACGTTTTCACGATGATTGATCAGCTACCGCAGCCTACAATCGCGATGATCAATGGCTTCGCGTTTGGTGGTGGGATGGAACTCGCGCTTGCTTGCGATTTCCGATTCGCTGCAATGTCCGCTGTTATGGGACTGACGGAAACGGGTCTTGCGATCATTCCAGGTGCTGGAGGAACCCAGCGTTTACCGCGTCTCGTAGGAGAAGCAAAAGCGCTTGAGCTCATTTTGACCGCACAGCGATTGAGCGCATCTGCTGCCGCATTGTGCGGACTCGTGACGCGTACTGTCGAAGATACTGTATTGAAAGAAGAGACACAGGCATTTGCCGACAAAATTCTCGCAAATGGGCCAATTGGAGTGCAACAAGCGAAATTTGCGATAAAACAAGGAATGAAGGCGGATCTTGGGACGGGACTTACGATTGAACGAAAGGCGTATGAAATCACGATTCCGACCGAGGATCGAATTGAAGCGTTGAATGCGTTTGCGGAAAAGAGGAAGCCGGAGTTTAAAGGGAGATAAGAGGGAGGGACACACGGATCTGCTTTGTGGTAGATTCGTGTTTTTGTGTGGGGATGGAGGAGCAGATTCGCTGTACCTGCTCGTTTTTTCTTGGTACCCGCTCGTTTTCTCTCCGTACCCGCTCGTTTCACCTCCGCACCCGCTCGTTTCCTCTCCGCACCCGCTTGTTTCACCTCCGTACCCGCCCGTTTCCATTCCGCACCCGCTCGTTTTCTCTCCGCACCCGATCGTTTCACCTCCGCACCCGATCATTTCACCTCCGCACCCGATCGTTTCACCTCCGTACCCGCTCGTTTCCTCTCCGCACCCGCCCGCTACCATCACTCTCCATACAAAAAAGCTACCTCCGCGGGCAGCTTTTTATATATACGATGTATGCACTTGCTTCTTCTTTGCATGTTGCCAATCGGTATGTAGGTTCCTCACGATCGCCTGTGCTTCCGA
Source organism: Sporosarcina sp. D27 (assembly GCF_000586555.1). GTDB lineage: Bacteria > Bacillota > Bacilli > Bacillales_A > Planococcaceae > Sporosarcina. The sequence continues at coordinate 61,118 of NZ_AZUC01000060.1, read as the reverse complement.
AATAGCATCCACGTCCGCTTTGAGCGATGCAGTCACTAGAGTTTGATTTGCATAAATGTAGAGTGTCAGCAATCGCTCGCCTTCTACAGAAGTAGCGTCGGTCATTGCCATTAATTCGAAGACCAATTGTTGGGCTTGTAGGAGTCCGTCCCGCCAGCGTTTGTCGTTTTGTTCGAGATGGTGAAGCGAAGCATCCAATTGCTGGTCGATTGCTGCCAGTGCTTGGCATACCGCAGTAAGTGGCGGTAGCGATTTGGCATTCATTTTGCGATAGGCTGTAACCGCTTGTTTGACAGTGATCATCCACTCCGCCTCCGTTCTTCTTTCTATATCGGCAAGTTAGCATTCAATTTCATGACTTTCGGTCGATATAATATGAGAAGCCATTATTTACATAAATGAGGTGAGCCACGTGCGTATAAATAGCAACGAACAAATACAGATGGCAGCGAACCGCGGAGTGCGGAACGATAAGCAGATTGAGAAGTCGTTACGCCATCTAGGTAGCGGATTAAAAATTGCAACGAGTGCCGATAATGCGGCGGGCTCTGCGATTTCTGAGACGATGCGCGCACAGATCCGCGGGATTTCACAAGCCCAGCGCAATATGCAAGACGGATTGTCTGTTCTCGAATCATCCAACGAAGGGATGAACAACGTCAACGGCCTGTTGCAACGAGCACGTGAATTGGCGGTTCAGTCTGCGAATGGCACGTTTACGGATTCAGACCGTGTAGCAAGCGGATTGGAACTGGAACAGATTTTTGCTGCGATTAATGATACAGCGGATAAGCTCGAGTTCAATACGATGAAGATTCTCGGAGAAGATAGCGAGCTAACGCTTCAAGTAGGTGGAAACGCCTCGCAGCATATGAAGATTAGCTTGTTTGACGTCCATACAGATGCGATTGGGCTTGGCGGCGCATCACTAGCGACGCAGGAGGACGCAGACAAGCTGATTAGTACGATTGATCAAGCGTTAGGGACAGTGACAGGATACCTCACAAAAATCGGTTCGCAAATGGAATCGTTAGAACATCATCTAACGAACGCTGGCGTTTTTGAAGTGAACTTGAATAAGTCGTTATCCCTGTTAGAAGACGCCGATATGGCGAGAGAGATGATGGACTTTGTCGGATCCGACATCCGAAAAAAAGGCGACGAGTTATTGATCAAACATGTCAATAGTACATTGCAGGAATCACTTGGATTGTTGAAATAAACTTTAATGTCAATATCTAGTGATTCAAGACAGTCCCGTTGATTGAAGCGGATGGCGGCTACTCCGGAGGGATACCAATGGAAACAACCTAAGTTCGCGACGTCCTGCCGCAACGGTTGCATGACCTACATCCTGTAGGCCGCGTCCGCCAGAAGCGGAAATCGACACCGTGAATTATATTGCTAGTGAAGAAAAAACACCGAAGCCACAATCGCTTCGGTGTTTTTTTACTGCCCTTTTTTCATGGCAAACGTCTCACAGCGTGGGCTCTGCGAAACAAGAGCTGCTGATTTAGCGATGATGGCTATAATATTGGTGATTCCTTGATGATCCGCTTCATGGGTCGCACGGACATACGGACTATATTTTGAGTTAGCAATGTACCGGGGTGGCAACTCATTGAGGGCGAGTGCCGAAATATCATTCAAGCACTGCTCGCAGTCACACGTAAGATTCATTTTATTCTTATACGACAACAAGGTATCACGAACGACATCTTCCATTACATTGTGGACTCCCACTTCGTTCTCCTCCATTCGAATCTCCTTCAAGACTATATGTAGCTATCCAAGCCTTCAAGGAATCTGGAAAAGTCTGGACAGGTTTTCTAATACGTTCATCCTACAATACTTCCTAAATAGTTGCAATCGCTTTTGTTTTGCTGAAATTCCTAGTCCCCATAAGAAGTTCGTCCACAGCCATCTGTCCCTTCTCTATTTCAATAGTGGAATATAGTAGAAGTGTTCGGATGAAACATGCTTGAAACGCACTCACATCAGTACTTTGGCTCAATCGGACAGTTGTCCCAGGACGCTCGTCCAACTGCCAGCGAACAAGCAACATATAGTAATAGTGTTCGGACGAAAAACCCCCATTCCAATCGACGCAGATTTCAAGCTAAAAAGGCACAACCCATTGAGATGATTGTCCATTGACAGTTGTCCAACTCTCCTCAAAAGAAAGACATACACTAGTAATGTACGGACTAGTAGAACCAACCTCCCTCGACATGTTAATCAATAACACATCCACATCCACTTGAGAAGATTGTCCACGGACGGTTGTCCAACTCTTGTGAAACTAGCGACATATACTAGAATTGTCCGGACGCATCACATTTAAAGGAGGTGAATGACTATGGAACACTCTAAAATGCTTAATCAACTTCAAGAAGCAGCTGCAGGATCTCTAAATAATCCTCGCGTCACATTAGGTGAGATCACTATCATTTCTGCTTTGTTAACAGAATTCGCAGTTACTTTAATTTTGTTCGAGGAAGTAGAAAAATTCCGCGAATTCAACGACAATGATACTTCTCCACGCGAAAAAATCGAGTTCAATAAAGCGGTCGCAGATTTGTTAAAAGAAGTTTGTTGTATCGAGGAAGCGATTGTTAAGAAAATCAAAGCAGGTATCGAAATCGATTCAGGACACTCAGGTCCACACGTTGGTGGAGAATGCTGCAAACGCTAACCCCTTCCCCTCCTCATCAAAATACGCCTGTCCCCTTTGCGGGACAGGCGTTTTCCCTATGTCATAAATACTTTTGGAACCATCCCGTCAGCTCTTTCAATCGCGTGATCCGCAAGTTTGGTTTTCCTGTTCGGGACAAGTTGTGGTCGGACTCCGGGAACCGAACGAATTCGGTTTCCTTCTTCATGCTTTTCAAAGTGATGTACAGCTGCTCAGCTTGTTCAATCGGACAGCGTAAGTCATTTTCTGAATGAAGAATGAGCAGAGGTGTTTTTACATCCTCTGCGTATTTCAGCGGCGAATGTTTCCACAAAGTGTCGACATCTGTCATGTCTGCTTTGATTTGCCAGTCACTGAAATAATATCCGATGTCTGAAACTCCAAAGAAACTGATCCAGTTGGAAATGGAACGTTGTGTAACAGCGGCTTTGAATCGATCCGTGTGGCCAACAATCCAGTTCGTCATGAATCCGCCATAGCTTCCGCCTGTCACACCGAGCTGGTCTTTATCGATCCAGCTATTATTTTTTAATACATCATCAATTGCATCCATAATATCCTGGTAATCTCCACCACCATAATCGCCACGCACTGCGTCGACAAATGCTTGGCTATAGCCATGACTACCGCGTGGGTTGATGTAGAGAACCCCCCACCCTTTTGCCGCTAGCACTTGCATTTCGTGGAAGAACGAATTGCCGTACATCGCGTGTGGACCGCCATGGATGTTGACAACGAGCGGATACGTGTTGCTCGCTTCATAGTTTGCAGGTTTCATCAGCCAACCATGTACGTCAAAGCCTCCAGCGCCTTCTAATTGAATGGCTTCTGGCTGTACTAATAGTGTGTCTGCTACATAGTTTTCATTGAATGTTGTATATGCTTTGCGTTCCCCCGTTAAAATGTCAAGACGATACAATTCGCCTGGGTTCACCGGAGTACTTACGGCTACGATTGCGAACTGTCCATTTTTAGCCACATCATAATCGTAGACATGCTCCGACTCAGGGGATGCAGGATACAAGCTGCCTTCCAAATCTGCGAAATACAGTCGGACATCCCCCATCGTCGTCACTTGGAAGTACAAGTAATTGCCTTCCGTCCAAACCGCTTCTGGTGGATTCGACCCTTGCTGATGATCCGCGACTACCGCATCCCCAAGAGGCGCATCGAGTGCTTCTGTTAGATTAAGTGTCGTCTTGTTTTCACAGTCATAGACATACAGGTCAGAGTGAGTCGCGTTCTCAAACGTCCGATCCGAACCGCCATAGGCAATATAGCGATCATCTTCTGAAAATGAAGCACCACCAAAATAGCCTTGTTCGTCGACAAGAACCGTTTCTTCTTTCGTTTCAACGTCAACAAGTATTAATGGCTGGCGGAAGTCGAAATCTTTGTTTTCCGCGCGATTCACGCCCACAACGAGTTTCTTTCCGCAATGCGACACCGCTTGCAAAGAATGATGGAATGGATCTTCTGTGAACGCTGTAATTTCTCCGCTTTCAAGATTGAGACAACCGATCTGCGAATGACGATCCTCTTTCACAAATCCTGCCCCGTCCGCTTTATATTTCATCGTTGTGACGCGAAGCGCTTCAGGTTGTTTCTTTTCGTCTTTCTCTTCTTTATCTGTAAACGTCTTTCCGTCTTCCAATGTGCTGGTTAGCCAGACTTTCGTTCCGCAGGGTGCCCATAAAAAGCTATTCACACCCGTCTCATAGTCCGTCAAACGGCGGGCTTCTCCTCCAGCAACTTGCATAACAAACAGCTGGTTCTTTTCATCACGCGTCGATAAAAATGCGACACGCTTCCCGTCAGGTGACCATTGTGGTTGAGAAACCCGCTCTTTCCCATACGTCCACTGCATCGCACTACCAGACTCCACATCAAGATGATGCAAATGCGCATGATACGCATTCTCTTCTTTATCGATCTGCGTCACAATAAACACCGCTTCAGAAGCATCCGGAGACAACACCGGATTCGTCACCGACTTCAATTCAAACAAATCCTCTTGCCGAACCATCTGTCTACCTGTCATCTTCATTCCTCCCTAATGCCATCTATTTCGACACCCGGAAGACTTTCCCTCTTAATCTAAAAACTTTTTCTGAGAGTTTTTCGGGTTTGGGTTTGGGTTTCTCTTTTTTCTTCCTCCCCACCTGTTTGAGTTGGAAACCCATTTCCAACAACAACCGTTGATTGAAACGCAATGCGGCGACTCCGGAGGGACAAGCGAAGATTGAAGACCCCGCAGGGAGCAAAGCGAACCGAGGAGGCTGAAATCGAGCCCCTCGGAAAGCGTCCGCATGAAGTTTAAATCAACATCTGTCTACTATCAACTATCTACTTTCCTATCTCCCAGTTTCCAACTCAAACACATCAATCATCGTCTTCAGCGACTCCGCCATATCACTCAACACATGCGCACTAGCCGAAATTTCCTCCATCGTCGCATTCTGTTCCTCAGCCGCTGCCACAATATTTTGCGCACTGCCCTCAGACCGCTCCGACAACTCCTCCACTTGACCAACAAGCGACTTCATCGAATGCGTACTTGCATTGATCTCCTCACTAATCGCAGACACTTCCTCCGTCTGGGCTGACACCTCACCAATCATCTTCGCGATCTCATGGAAACGCTCGCCTGAACGATTCGCCATCGACAACCCTTCTTCGACATTCGACTTTGTCACTGTCGTCGCCTGTTGTACGCTCTTCACTTCCATTTGGATTTCTCCGATCAGACGGTTGATTTCACTCGCCGCTTGCGCAGACTCCGACGCCAAATTCCCGACTTCCCCCGCAACAACAGCGAATCCCTTCCCATGCTCTCCTGCGCGAGCCGCTTCAATTGAAGCATTCAAAGCTAGCAAATTCGTCTGCCCCGCAATCTTTGTAATGAGTTCAACGATACTCCCAATCTTCTCAGATCTCTTGGAGAGTTCATGCACCACACTTGCCGTATGATTCGTGGATGCTTGAACTTCCTCAATTTTTCGAACGGTTTGCTCCATGAACGCTGTACCATTTTGCGTTTCTTCCGTTGTGGAAATTGCAAGGTCCGATACTGTATGAATCGCCGTTGCGGTTTGATCCATACCTTGAGTAATTTCAGAAACGATTGTCGTCGTTGAATGTGTGTATTCCAATTGTTCGGATGAACCTTCCGATATGCCGACAATCTCTTCCGTAATTTGTGTCGAAGCTTGCGCAGTTTCATCTGCACTTGCTGTTAATTCACTAGATGTCGAAGCTATTGTAGCAATCGTCGTCTGTAGTTCTGCAATGATTCGATATAAGTTGTCGGATAGCGTGTTGGCATCCCGTGTCAATTGTCCAATTTCGTCTGGATCTCCTACTTCCAGAGGTTCCGGCGTCAATTTACCTTCCGCCATTGCATTCATCCGATTCGTGATGCTTGTGATCGGTTTTTGGATTTTACTTTGCAAATAGCGAATGCCAAATCCTGCAATGACGATGCCTAGGATCGCACCGACAATCATTGTAATAAGAACACTTAAGTATAAAACTTGTCCTTCTTCTTCGATTGCTGTTAATTCATCTTTATGTGCCTGTTCAAGCGCAAGTAAGTCACTTCTCAAGGCATCGATAGTAGCGCCAGTTTCATAGGAGTTTTGGATAGCTTTCTGTTTATTTCCAGCTTTGCTTGTTTGCAATAATTCTTTGATTTGATTGTTATAGGTATCTAGTTGACCTTGCACCGCATTGTAAGTTTGTTGTTCGTTTGATGATAACGCTTTCTTATAAGCGGTTTCTGTCGCTTGCAATTGTTCTTGGTTGGATGCAATTTCTTCCTCATATTTCTCTTCAAAAGGTCGATCTTTCGACACGAGATGACGCTGCGTAGCACTTAGCATTTGTTGCACCGTTTGCTCGAGTTCGTTGTTGTATTGAATCTTCGGCAGAACCCCTTCATCGATAGCCTTTGTGTTCTCATTCAACCTGTACGAACTAACCACACCAATACTTCCAAGCACTAGGATCAAGACCAAAATAGTTCCGAAAACAGCATTCAATTTTCCTCTAACCGACTTTTTCATAAGGCACCCCCTTTTGATACTTTTAGTATATAGCGTATATATCGACCAAAGCTTATAGAGTTTCGACATACGTGTGAATTTTTAATATATTCGCAAGGGTGTGCGTGGAACCTTAAAATGAGGTTTGAAGTTCTGTTTAAAAACAGGTAAGTTGCATGGCGTAATGAGCGGGTTTCTCATGGGAACGGGCGGGTTTCGCGCCGAAACGATCGGGTTCATCACGAGAACGGGCGGGTCCCAAGCTGAAATGAGCGGGTTCACCATGGAAACGAGCGGGTTCATCTCGGGAACGGGCGGATAGCCCCAGTCTTTCTGAACACAAAAAAGAGGACGCAAATGCGCGCCCCTTGCATTTAACCAACTAGCCGTCAAACTTTCACGTAATCTTTCAAAGAACGGCGCAAGATTTTGCCGGTTGTATTCTTCGGTAGTTCATCCAAAAATTCGATATGCTTTGGCACTTTGTACTTTGCGAGACGTTTCTCGCAAAATGCGATCAGCTGCTCTTCAGTCACATCTGCACCTTCTTTTGCGACCACATATGCAAGAACTTCTTCACCGAAATCGGGATCTGGTACGCCGAGCACTGCTGCTTCGACGAGGTCACGATGGGTGAACAATACTTCTTCTACTTCGCGCGGATAGACATTATACCCACCAACAATGATCAAGTCTTTCTTGCGATCGACTATGTAAAAGTAGCCATTTTCGTCTTTCCGTGCGAGATCGCCTGTGTACAACCACCCGTCACGAAGGGCAGCTGCTGTTTCTTCAGGCATCTTGTAATAGCCTTTCATGACATTGTCACCTTGGACAATGAGTTCGCCCACTTGTCCAACAGGTACTTCATCTCCAAGCTCATCCACCACTTTGTTCTTCACATTCAAGATCGTTGTTCCGATTGAACCCGGAACGCGTTCACGATGTAGTGGATTAAAACATGTCACTGGCGACGCTTCCGACAAACCGTATCCTTCCGACACTTTCACTTGGAACTTCTCTTCGAAATTTTCAAGGAGTGCAACTGGAAGGGACGCCCCACCTGAAATTGCGAGTCGAATCGACGAAAAGTCTTCTCGCGTCGCTTCCGGATATTGCACCATGAAGTTGTACATCGTCGGCACACCCGCAAAGATTGTCGCTTGCTGTTCTTTCACTGCCTTGAACACTTCAGCCGGGCTGAATCTTGGCATCAGGACAATCGTTGCTCCTTTGACGAGAGGTGCATTGACAACAACAGTCAGTGCGAACACGTGAAACACTGGCAACGTTGCGATGACGCGGTCTTCAGACGAAAATCCGAGGTACTCTCCAACGTCACTAGCGTTTGAATACAAATTTTGGTGGGTCAACATAGCCCCTTTTGGACGCCCTGTCGTACCAGATGTATACAAAATGATAGCGGTTTCATTTTCATCGACAGCAACTGGCTCCATATCAGGATTTCCACTTCTAAGCACTTGGCTGAACAAGTGTGTTTTCGCTTTTGCTCCAGCAGATAATGCACTGACTTTTTCACTTGTCTCCCCAGTTGTCTCACACACAATATAATGTTCAATTGCTGGGAGGTGAACAGATGCTGCTTCAACGAGTGGAAGTAGTTGTTCAAGCGCAATGACTACTTTTGTATCGCTATCTTGCAGAATGTACGAGATTTCATCTGGTGAATAGATGGGATTTACCGGAATTGCTGTTGCGCCTAATCGCATGGTTGCATATAGCGATATAAGAAAATGTGGTGTATTGCCGAGTAACAAAGCGACGTGATCACCTTTGTTCACTCCTAGGTCTTTTAAAGCGGATGCAAATAGTGCGACCGATTGGTCAAATTCTGCGTACGATGTATCCTTACCTGTAAAGTGATAAGCTGTTTTTCCAGGCTGTGATTTAGCGGTTGCCCGGACTCTTTCTACTAAATTCATCGTAGTACCACCCTTCATAGTTGAATGAATAATCATTCATTATCATCAACTATTAGTATATAAGAAAAATTTAAATAATTCAATAGCCTATATTTTTAGATACTTTATCATCAAACTACTTTTTCACAATATTAAAAGACACCGGAAATTATTCCGGTGTCCGAATGTGAGATAGGTACCGCCATCGAATCAGGTAGAAATAAGAGATTTGTAAGACTGCAAATCCCCCCAATACAAGGGTCAGCTCTTTTACAATTGAAATTTCTGCGAGTGCATCCCAAATGACTTGAAGGGCCAAGAATGCGAACGCACTATGCACAAACGCCACTCCCCACGGTATGAAGAACTGTGGCAGCAACTGTCGATTCACAATCTTCTTTAACTCGTTATCCGTTATTCCCATACGTCGCAGCACATCAAACTGTCTGCGGTCACGGTCCAAGGTGGTATACAAACGGAAATAAACGAAACTACCTGCAGCAAGGAACAACACAGCCGCGAGCATTAATCCCAAAAACAGCAATAAGGAAAATGTTGTGCGGATGATGGAATAATTCAGTCCTGGATTGCCAAACGAAAATAGTGTTCCCGATTCGCCACCTAGTAAAATGGACTGCAATTCGTCTTCATGTAGCGCACGACCAACGTTTTTCGTCTCTTGCCAGTCTGCTATATTGAACGCGTAATAACGGAATAACGATGAATCCGAACCGCCCTCCCCTATAAGTACCCGCTCAAAGTCTGCGTCCGTCAATATGATGGCATTCGCACCAATTGCGTTCGGTGGAAATAGCTGATGCGAATACGCTCCAGAAATCTCAATATCGAGACCACTTTTTTCTAGTGATGTGTTGACTGTGCGATCTTTCAATTGGTGGTAGGATGATTCGGACTGTGGCAAGAAGAGCGCATTCCCATCCTCTATGTCAACAGCAGGATAGCCAAACGTGTAGCCGAGTGCGTTGATACTCGACAGTCGAACAATCGACACGCTCATATCAGTAAAGGATGACTTCTGTTCAAGCACTTGAAATTCAACGAGATTATAGTCGATTTTCTTCTCGTTCAACTCGTCCGTGAGCTCCCTGACATGAATCTGCTCCAGCACATTGCCTGGGTAGCTCTTGTAGACGAGTCCTAAGGGGTTAATTTCCCGGTATTGGTTGGCAAAAGAAGTGAGGGATGCGAGCAATCCGACAGACATGAACGCAAGCGTAGATACCATCGTGACGATGAAAAACATGCGCGCATTTTCTTTCAATCGGACAACACCTTCTGAGAGCGATAATAGCCAAAACGGCCGCCAATAAATGCGTTTTCGTGTCCGTAATAGCTGAATCAGATAAGGCAAGGAGTCGCTAAAGAAGAAATACGTTCCAATTACAGCCGCTGCCGGTAACATAAAAATAACCCGGATGACATACGTATGTGTTGCGTAGACAGCCATTACATACGTCAATACAAGCATTGCGATTCCAGCGAACGCACGCCATTTTGACGTCGAATACGCATCTTGCTCTGCTGCTTCTCCTTGCAGCAAATCGTACACTTCCCCCGTGCGGATGAACATCGGAGCAAGCAGTGAAATAATGATGAATAAACTCGCGAAACAACCGACTGTCAACACAAAGGGATGCCAAGTGAAATAAAGGGGCAGCTTCGGAACTTGGATGAGTTCTTTTACAATCATTAAGAAAAATTTCGAGAAGACAAATCCAAGAAACGTTCCGGCAACAATTGCAACACCTCCTATCAACATCGTTTCAAGGAAGATGAGTCGTTGGAGCTGCCGCCTTGCCATCCCGATCAATAACAAAATACCGAACTCTTTCGTCCGAGCTTGTAAAAACGCGCGCATCGAATAGAACAAGAAAAATAGTGTGAAGATGAATAACACAAATTCCGCAGTAATCATGCCACTCGTCGCAATTTCTTGAACAAAGCCCTCGTTCATCGCCGGATGGAACAACAGCATAGAGTACAGGAAAAACACCATCACCGAAAACGCACTCGCCATGAAGAAGGCTGCATAAATGCGTCGATTCCGGACGACGTTACGGTAGGCGAACTGACGAAAGGTCATTGACGTTCCCTCCGAGCAACGACAGCACGTTTAAAATCTGCTGGAAAAATGTCCGGCGCTGTTCATCTTTGTACAATTCATTGAAAAACTCACCATCTTTGATGAACAACACACGATCACAATAACTTGCTGCAAGCGGATCATGTGTCACCATAATAATCGTAGTGCCGGCGGTTTGGTTGATTTTCGATAGTAGTTCCAATACATCCCGAGCTGATTTCGAGTCGAGATTTCCTGTAGGTTCATCCGCCAGAATAAGTTCAGGCTCATGGATAAGCGCCCGTCCGACTGCTGTGCGTTGCGCTTGTCCACCAGATAATTCGTCTGGCCTTCTGGATAAAATCTCATTCAACGACAGCTTGTCGGCAAGAGCTGCAATTCTTTGTTTCATCTCCGGCACTGGCACGCGATCGAGTGTCAGCGGGAGGACCAAGTTTTCCTCAACAGTCAGCATTTGTAACAAGTTGATCGTCTGAAAGACAAATCCTAAGTGCCGTCTTCTGAATAACGCAAGGTCGTTCTGATTGAGGGTTTCGGGTTCAATCCCATTCACCGCAATCCTTCCATACGTTGGCAAGTCAATTGTTGAAATAAGATTGAGCAATGTCGTTTTACCGCTTCCAGATGGCCCCATAATCGCAATGAACTCGCCTTCTTCCGCTTCAAAATCGAGACGATTCAACGCTCGATGCATCACTTTGCCTTCATAGATTTTCGTCACTTCCGATAACTCGACGATTTTGCGTGCCATCGTTCTCTACCGCCTCTCCATTTGAAAACAACACAGACACCGCTGTCCCTTCGCCCAGTTTCGACTCAATTGTCAACGCGTGTCCAAGTCGTCCGCATACTTCAGATGCGATATACAATCCCATCCCTGTCGATTCTCCAGTTTTCCGACCGTTTTCTCCAGTGAAAAACGCACGAGTCACTCGCTTCACATCCGTTTCAGGTATACCAATTCCTTCATCCTTTACGGTCAACTGGATGCCTTGCTCCGTTCTATCAGCGGTCACGTACACTTTTTTCCCTTTTTCAAACGTATACTTCACCGAATTTGTTATAAATTGTCCAAGTATGACTTTTATCCATTTCGGGTCGGTGGCGACGACAAATTCCGGATCCACACGAATTTCAGGAAACACTCCATTTGTGATGAACAGCCGCTTATGCTCTGTCACCACTTGTCGAACTAGGTCCTCCAATACAATCCGCTCAATTCTCATATCATCTTCAAATGTCTCGAGTCTTGCATTGACGAGCACCGCATCTAGCCCATCCTGTAATCTGTCGAGCTCTTCATGGAAACTTTTCCGGTCGATTTCCTCTTCTTGCAAGAGCAAGCCAAGAACTGAAATCGGTGTTTTCATCTGATGGACCCATTGGTTAATGAAATGCAATTGCCGTTGTTGCGCAGCGTCAAGCTTTTGAACATCACTATGATAGAGTCTATACAATTTACGCATATATTGTGCCGTCAACCGGTGTTCCGGCGTTTGTGGTCGACCGATTAACGCATCTTCCATACGCCCCGGGTCTCGCTCAAACACTTCATAAAACGATCGTCGTGTAATGAATTTCGCGAGTAAGTAGCCAATGGACAACATAATCCCCATCAATATTGCATACACGGCTGTGCTCCAGTCGCGAGCACCATCGAGCCAAAAAAGGAGGACGATAAATAGCAGCAAGACAAGCTGAAACAATAAAAATGAGGCATGTTCTTTTATAAATAATTTGTACTTATTCATACATCGTCAGTCGCTAGTACAAATCGGTAACCAGCTCCGCGAACTGTATCGATTGTTGAAAGAATATCAAAATCCGCCAGTTTTTTTCGAACACGAGCAATGTTGACATTCAATGTATTTTCATCTACAAACGACTGATCGTCCCAAAGTTCTTCGAGTAAAGTCTCTCGGGATACCACTTTCGGTGCCGCCTCCATCAACAACTCCAGAATAATGCATTCCTTTTTCTGAAGTGGAACAATGGTGTCACCCGACTGGAGTTCCATTCTCTCTGCAAACAGCGTCAACGCCCCTGCTTTTACAATTCGTTCCGACTGCGCAGGAGCATATTCGCCGAACGATCGACGTAGGTGACTTCTGATTTTTGCTAAGACGACGTCATAGTGAAAAGGTTTAGTGATGAAATCGTCTCCGCCATTTTCAAGTGCAAACACTTGGTCCATATCACCCGAGCGCGCGGAAATAAAAAGAATTGGACATGTCGTTTGAGTCCGCAACTGACGGCACCAATAATAGCCGTCGTATGTTGGCAAGTTGATGTCGAGTAATATTAGGTGCGGATCGAACGACAGACACTCATCTGAGATTTGATCGAAATCCTCCGCAACGGCTACGTCATACTGGTATTTCCGCAGTGTGTCTGCAAGCAATTCGGCGATTTTACGATCATCTTCCACGATAAAAATACGATGTTTCTCCATAGATCCGCGCCCCCTTTACAAGTAGTTTCAGTATACCGTAAATCCTCTCCATTCGCCTTTCTCACACATATGAAAAACAGGCTCCTCTCCCCGATTGGGCAGAAGGAACCTGTTTGGATATCAGTAAATCAAATTCACGAATTCTTCTTGTGTAATACCACCGAGTAACTTCGGAATATCGAGATTGCTGACTGCAGTTGTAATCGACTCGCGATCATACTGACAATTGACGAGACGATCTTCAATCTCTGTGACACTGCCAATTCCGAAGAAGTCACCAAAAATATGTACTTCGTGGATTGTCCCTTTTTCAACTTGCAGTCGAACATCGATGCTACCTACCGGGAAGCGATGTGAGTGCTGTACGTTACATTTCGGAGAACGCCCATAGTTCCAATCCCAGTTGCCATAACGCTCTTTGGACAATTGGTGAATGTTCTTCCAGTCTTCTTCGGTTAATTCTTTGTACTGAATTTTTTCTTCCCCGCCAAAGATTGAATTTAAGATCTCCATACGGAATTGTTCAATGGTCATCGGCTTATCCATGTGCTCAGAAATATTCGTGACACGACTGCGAATCGATTTAATCCCCTTGGACTCGATCTTATCTTTCTTCACACGTAATGAATTGACGACTTCTTCGATTTCAGTGTCAAACATGAGCGTCCCATGGCTGAACATGCGGCCTTGAGTTGCAAACTGTGCATTTCCTGAAACCTTTTTACCGTCGACGAGTAAGTCGTTGCGACCAAGTAACTCTGCTTTCACACCCATTTTAGCGAGTGCTTCCACTACAGGCTCCGTAAACTTTTTAAAGTTACGGAACGATTGGCCATCATCTTTTGTGATGAAGCTAAAGTTCAAGTTCCCTTTGTCATGGTACACTGCGCCACCACCAGAAAGTCTGCGAACGACATGAATCCCGTTTGCATCGACGTACTCTGTATCAATTTCTTCAATTGTGTTTTGGTTTTTCCCGATAATGATGGAGGGTTCATTGATATAGAACAGAAGATAAGAATCCTCATCAGTATCCATTGTATTGAGTACGTATTCCTCAATCGCTAAGTTAATACGCGGATCCGTAATGCCTTGGTTATCTACAAAACGCATGCTAGTCTCTCCTTTTTATGAATCTTATAGTGCCATTTTAACATAACTTGTATTGTGAGAGACAGGAGTAGCCTACATCTGTTCGTGAATAAATAGACTGAGCAACACATGTGAAAATGGAACCATTTTTCTAAATTGTTCAAAAATTATTGACAGACCGACATCTGTTATAATACACTATTACTAACAAGTCGAAGTGCTAGTACAAAGGAGCTGAAGAGCAAATTTTTTTGTCGCCTCTGTTGCATAACACTCGTCACTGGACAAGGTAGTACTACTACAAATTGAATGGAGCGGATGAGAAATGATTGAAAACGTTGTGGAATTTTTTAAGAATTTGCCTCCGAAACAGTGTGTTACTTGCGGTGAACAGATGGAAGAACAACATGAGTGCTATCAAACAAAATGCCCATCGTGCTCAGAATAACGAGCTGCTGTTATAGGTGAGATTGATTGGCTGCTACAGAACGTCAGTACAGACTGGCTTCTGTAGCAGTTTTTTTGTGCGATTAGGCGTAGGAAAGATTAGACGGTGTTGATTTCTGCTTCGGATGGACGCTTTCCGAGGGGCTTGAACTCAGCCGCTTCCTTCGCTTTGCTCAGTCCAGGGTCTTCAATCTTCGCTGATCCCTCCGGAGTCGCCATCCTGCGCTGAAATCAACGTATCATTGTTAACTTTAGTTGTTCCCATTGTCATAATGAGTACATGAGGATACTCCCTCCATATCACTCCCTCACAAAAATCAAGCGAAGCGCTACCAATTAAATCCTTAAAGTCGGTGAATTGTGTCCCGTTATCGAGAAACTCTGCTAAGTGATGAAGAAACATGTTCTTATGTCGGAGAAACCACTCAAAGTGTCGGGGAATCACTACATACTGTCGGAGAATACAAAAAGGATGACGTGCGATGGAATAGCCTTCACTAAAACAAGCGAAGCGCTACCAATTAATCCCTTAAAGTCGGTGAATTGTGTCCCGTTATCGAGAAACTCTGCTAAGTGTCGGAGAAATTACTCGAAGTGTCGAAGAAGTTCATAACTTTGATCGAGAAATCCCCATAAGTGATCGACAACCACTGCTGAGTGTCCGACAACGTCCAAAACCTCCCTTTCTACCTGATGAGCAAACAAAAAATCCCTCACACATGCCAAAATCGGCTGTGTGAGGGGTTTCAAACAAATCAATTCAAGCGAGTCAATCGCTGCATGACGCTTTCTGCAGCTGATTTTCCTTGGTCGATGCAGTCTGGTAAGCCGACGCCTTCGTACGATGCGCCTGCTAGCTCAACATCTGGAAATTCTGCGCGTAATTGTTCTTTGGCGTCAGCGATGAGTTTTTTATGACCGACCCGGTATTGCGGTCGATCATCTTTCCAGCGTGTGACGATGGAGAACTCAGGGGCTTCATTAATTTCGAAGATTTTCCGCAAATCCGCAAGAACGATTTGTTCGATTTCATCGTCTGGCAAATCGACGATAGCTTCTTCACCGATTCGTCCAACAAATGCGCGCAACAGTACTTTTCCATCCGGTGTCGTTGTCGGCCATTTACGGTTCAACCACGTGCATGCGGTAATGGAATAGTCGCCACTGCGTGAGACAAGGAAGCCAGTTCCTTCCTTATCTTGGACAACAGCACTTTCCGGGAATGCGAGTGTAATCGTCGCAACGGATGACGTTTTAATCTCTTCCAGTTCCTGCAAAATGCCATGCGGCTCGAATAATTGACGAGCGACTGCATGCCCCGTAGTGAGGACAACTGCATCCGCTTCGATTACAGAACCTTCGTTGAGCGTAACGAAGGTCCGACCTTCTTCTTTTTCGATTTTCTCGATTCGGACACCTTTGATGAAATTCACTTCAGGCAATTGTTCCTCCAGCGCCTCCACAATTGTTTCAAGTCCATTACGGAATGTATGGAACGCCCCTTCTTTCTTTGCAGCATGCCCTTTGTTCGGCAACTGTTCAGGCTTCGGTTGCGTTTTCTTCATGCCTAGGATGAGACTTCTGTGTTTTTCTTCCACACTGACAAATTGCGGGAACGTTGACTCCATGCTCATGTGGTCAATGTCACCTGCATAGACTCCAGAGAGTAACGGTTCAATCAGGTTATTCACGACCTCATTTCCGAAACGACGGCGGAAAAAGGCACCTAGTGACTGATCGCCTTTAATATCGGAGCGCGGTAAGAAAATATCCCCCGCTGCACGCAGTTTACCTGTCAATGAAAACAGGTTACTTTTGAGAAAAGGTCCGATTTCTGTCGGAACACCCATTATCGAACCACCCGGAATCGGATGCAATTCATCGTTCAGTAATACATACGATTGTCCCGTTGCATTTTTTACGAGCTGATCAGCGATGCCGAGCTCTTGCGCAAGTCGGTCCATACTTTTTTTTCGTATCAAAAAGGAATCTGGACCGCGTTCTATAATATAGCCGTTGCGTCGGACAGTCTGGATCTTACCACCAAGTCGGTTGGTTGCTTCGACAAGAATAATATCGATGGGAAGATTCTGCTCCCGGATTTGTTGCTGCATGTAGAATGCCGCAGATAGACCCGTGATGCCGCCCCCCGCAATGACAACTTTTTTACGCTGTTCGTCCATTGCCTTCACACGTCCTTTTCAAAACTTACTTGTTACTTTTTCAATCACTGCGTCCGCAACTGCTCCGATAAAGAGTGGATCTGTATTTGGCATCGCAGGTCTGTGGTACGCTGCGCCGATTTCGTCACAAACCACTTTACATTCATAGTCATTATCAAAGAGTACTTCGAGGTGATCTGAAACAAAACCTACTGGTGTATAGACAAATGACGTATACCCTTTTTTCTCGTTTAATTCACGTGTTAAGTCTTGTACATCTGGCCCAAGCCATGGCTCGCCTGTCTGTCCTTCACTTTGCCAGCCGACAGCGTATTCTTTAACATCTGCTGCTTCTGCAAGGAGTTTAGCCGTTTCTTCCAGCTGATCGGGATATGGATCGCCAGCTTCACGGATTTTTTGTGGAAGTGAGTGTGCTGAGACTACAAGAACCGACTTTTCGCGTTCTGCATCGCTCATGCTGTCGAATGTTTCACGAATCTTCTCTTCCCAATACTTCAAGAACTTCGGCTGTTTGTACCAGCTTTCAACAGAAGTGACGGAAATTCCGTATTTGTCTGCTTCTTCTTTCGCACGTGTATTGTATGATTTCACAGAGAATGTTGAATAGTGAGGAGCTAGTACAACAGTTACCGCTTCTTTGATTCCGTCTTTATCCATCTGTGCCACGGCTTCTTCAATGAATGGCGTAATGTGTTTTAGACCAATATATAGTTTGAACTCAATCTCATCTTGAGCTTGGTTCAACGCATCACAAAGTGCTTGTGCCTGACCTTCTGTGATGTGAGCAAGTGGAGAAATTCCACCAATGGCTTCATAACGATTCTTCAAATCTTCAAGTTGCTCCGGTGCAGGTTTACGTCCGTGGCGGATATGTGTGTAGTATGGCTCGATATCCTCTTCCTTGTAAGGCGTTCCGTAAGCCATTACTAAAAGTCCCATTGTGCGTTTTCCCATGTCATTCACCTCAAGATTAGTTTTTATGTGCTCGTAGTTCTGCACTGTACGTGTGAACCAGTTCAGTTAGTTTCTTCAGCTTGGCAGGTTCGATTTCTGGGAATACTCCATGCCCCAAGTTAAAGATGTGGCTGCCGTGTGCAACCCCTTGTTCAATAATCGTTTTTGCACGTTCTTCAATGACGGACCAATCCGCGAGCAACAATGTAGGGTCAAGATTTCCTTGTAGTGGTTTTGTTAATCCGCGTTGACCCGCTTCTTCTATCGAGAGTCTCCAATCCAAACCTACGACATCGACAGGAAGGTCATGCCACTCGTTTGCTAGGTGACTTGCACCTACTCCAAACGTGATCAATGGAACATTTAATTTGCGTAGTTCTGTGAAAATACGCTCCATGACAGGCTTGATGAAAATACGGTAGTCCGATACATTCAGCGCACCTACCCAAGAATCGAACAGTTGAATCGCAGACGCACCTGCTTTAACTTGTGCAGTGACATAGGTAATCATTGTGTCCGCAAGTTTGTCCATGAGTGCGAACCAAGCTTGAGGCTCTGATACCATAAGTGCTTTTGTACGTGCATAGTTTCTTGAAGGACCGCCTTCAATCATGTAGCTCGCAAGTGTGAATGGTGCTCCTGCAAAACCGATGAGAGGTACATCCAATTGTTCTTCCGTTAGGATGCGAATCGTTTCAAGAACAAATGGAATATCATCTTCCGGATGCATTGCTGTCAATTTCTCGATATCTGCGACTGATTTAATCGGATTCGAGATAACAGGCCCTACTCCAGCTTTAATCTGAACGTCGACGCCCATTCCCGGAAGTGGTGTGACAATATCTTTATATAAAATTGCAGCGTCGACTCCATATTGGTCGACAGGTAATTTTGTAACGTAGGCACACAATTCAGGTTGGTGCGTAATCTCTTCAAGTGAGTACTTTTCCTTGATTTTCCGATATTCTGGCTGTGATCTTCCTGCCTGACGCATATACCAAACTGGTGTGTGATCAATATGTTCTCCACGGGCAGCTCTCAGAAGCGTATCATTTACTATAGACATGAACAAATTCCCCCATTCTCTGTTTACCGAACTGAATTATGCATTTCACGAGTAGCTTATCGTTTTCAATATAGACGTAAACTGTTGGGATGTATAGCAATACACACCCATTGTCATAAATTTGTGCCACATTCCGTCATTGTTTTGACATGGTTTGTTTTAGGAGCAGGATTCGGGGAAATAACTGAAGAAGAGTATAATTTGATTAGACTAGCCAAGGAGGGTATCAATAATGAAAAATTTATACATTACACGAGGTACTCCAGAATTCATGGAGAAGGTCAAAGAGAAATACGCCGGAGAAAACATGATTCTAATGCATGGTAATGGGTCTTCTCAACTCCTACACGAAACAACAGGAAAAACGGTTTTCCAAACACCACAGCGATATGAAGTCATTGAAGAAATGGGGCAGCTCCAGGAACATGGATTTTTTGCACTAAACAACATATCCGTTTCCGACGAAGGGAAACCCATTTTTGAAGAACGTTTCAAAAGAGATCATTTAGCTATGAAGGACACTTCAGGTTTTATCGCTTTTCGATTACTAAGATCTATCGATTCAGATACGTACATCATTTTAACAGAGTGGGAAGATAGCCAATCATTCGATTTGCATAAGAACACCCCTGCCTTTTCAGCTGCATATGATACTACAAAAAGGGATATCGTCGCTGGTCCTTCAGTTCATATCTTCTCAAGCGCACCTTATATTACATTATTTAGTTCACTCCAAACTCATGATACGGAATAATAATTCCAGAGAGGCCTTGTGCCTCTCTTTTTGTTATCAAACAATTGCGAGTTCTAAAACACACTGATATACTGGATACCATATTCGAAAAAGGAGATGTCTTTAATGAATGAAAAACTTTATACACTACTCGACAACTCTTTTGATGACATGGTCGACGTGCGACGTTATTTACACCAGCATCCAGAAGTGTCATTCCACGAAACAAATACAGCACAATATATCCAAGATTTCTATACGAAATTAGGGGTGGAGTTTAGGAGCAACGTTGGCGGAAACGGAGTTGTCGCTCGTATTGAAGGTGGAAAACCCGGTAAAACAGTTGCACTTCGAGCTGATTTTGACGCACTGCCAATCCAAGATCAAAAAGACGTATCTTACAAATCAACCGTTCCTGGTGTCATGCACGCTTGCGGTCATGATGGTCACACATCCACTTTGCTTCACCTTGCTAAAGCAATCAATGAACTCAAAGGTGAACTCGCCGGTACATACGTCTTCATCCACCAACACGCTGAAGAATATGCTCCAGGTGGCGCTATCTCGATGATTGAAGATGGTTGCTTGGACGGTGTCGATGTTATTTTCGGTACTCACTTATGGTCAATGATGGAACCGAACACAATTCAGTACGTAAGCGGTCCAATTATGGCAGCCGCAGACCGTATCGAAATTACAGTTCAAGGCGCTGGTGGTCATGGTGCTTCTCCTCACCAAACAAAAGATGCAATCGTGATTGCCTCCCAACTTGTAACTAACTTCCAACAGCTTGTCTCTCGTCGTGTCGATCCGATTGAGTCCGCCGTGCTTTCGATTGGCTCTTTCGTATCTGACAATGCGTTCAACATTATCGCCGATCAAGCCGAGCTCAAAGGAACCGTGCGAACGTTTTCTCCTGAAATTCGCGATCTCATGGAATCAGAGATCCAAAGAATCGCTGAAGGAACCGCTCATATGAACAACTGTGAAATCAATGTTACTTATACACGTGGCTACCCAGCTGTTGTAAATCACGAAAAAGAGACAGCATTTTTGCGTGATGTTGCCAAAGAAGTCCCGGGAGTAAAAGAGGTTGTTCAAACAATCCCTCAAATGGGCGGAGAAGACTTCGCGTACTACTTGGAAAAAGTTCCAGGAACGTTCTTTTTTACAGGTGCACAACCCGAAAACGCATTTCCTCATCATCACCCGCGATTCGACTTTGACGAATCCGCAATGCTAACTGCTGCCAAAACACTCGGTGCAGCCGCTCTTACTTATCAAAATTAAAAACTATCTACTCTGCAACTCTGCTGCATATCTTGATGCCTTTTTCGCCAAAGGTCCTCAAGAAGTGGCAAGTTCAGAGTTTTTTTATTTTTTTCTGATTATTTATTTTCAACTGATTGCTTTCCAATATTTATCCTTTATAATAGGAGTTATTACTTATTAAGTAGGAGTGACTTGGATGCATTCACGAAAAAATGCCGAAAATTACCTCATCAATTCAGATACGTTTGTGTTACAACCGATTCGAGAGGACTACAAATTATCGACTCGTGTAATTGAGCGTAATGCCGAATTTGAACTTCCTAAAAAACCGATTCAAATTGTCAAAAAAACGTGTGAACTTTATGGAGCTTCGTTAAAAACACGTACCTTGACTGCGCGCCATGCCCTGGGCAATCGCCATAAAACGCCTATTGTTGTTGCACATGCGTTTGACACTCCTTATATCTTTTTGCCTACCATGTCACCGAATTCAGAAGAGAACATTTGGATTTCCTACCAGGCAATTGTTGACTTTCAGGAAGAGAATGTCGGGTGTTCCATTTTACTGGAGAATGGTTATAAAGTGAGAGTAAACGTATCTACACCGACTATGTGGCGTCAGTTCGCTTTTGCTGCTTTACTTGAACGGGACTTTGCCAAAAAACAATTTTTGCTACACAGACCGAGAACGTACCTTGCACAAGAAGGCTCGTTTAGATACCCGGTTGCCGAAGATACTGAGTGAGCAACTCCTCCGTTCGATTACGTAAGCGTACATTCAAGTATCTTCGACAGTCCTGTTGGTGGTCGTGGACAAAAATATATTCTGTGAAAATATCATCCATTTTCCCCCTCACCACCGATAAATGATTCATACGCAAATATCCAGCCGTATTTCCAAGCTCTTTGTGTACGCGTTTTGCGACATCATCCACGAGCCCCAAGTACGGTTTTTTCAACTTGAATTCCCCTTGCTGTATTAACAATCGATCTCTCTCCAAAATCGTTAAAATCATCGGTAAGTAGATCATATTTTCTAG
This sequence comes from Sporosarcina sp. D27, assembly GCF_000586555.1. Taxonomy (GTDB): domain Bacteria; phylum Bacillota; class Bacilli; order Bacillales_A; family Planococcaceae; genus Sporosarcina. The sequence goes on along the minus strand of NZ_AZUC01000060.1, from coordinate 39,115 downwards.
ATAAGGGATAACTTCTGTTTTCAAGGCTGTCATTTCTCCACCTCCACATAACGAACATTTGTTCTTATTCATATCTTATGACACACGAAGAAAAAATGCAACTAAAAAACAGTGGATCAGAAGGCAATTTGCCATCGCTCTGATCCACTGCTTGAAATAGGATTTTATTCTTTTGGTTCCTGATCACCTATGTAGTGAACTGATTTTACTCTCCAATTGCCATCCTCGTTTGCCATTACAGTAACTTGGCGCCCTACGTTTACATCTTGTTCTTCGCTTTCCTTATCTTTTATTGCGGTTTCCATTGACGTGAATACTTGCGCTTCTGTATCGGAATACTTCACAATTGTAATGTCTTCTGGAGTTCGCGTCAGTACATGAGTAGCAAGCAATTCTTCAGTCGCTGCCCGCTCTTCATCCACATTATAGCCATCTTCAGAAAGCGTTTCAAGGTACGCATCCACGTCTCCTGCATTCAATGTATCGATATATCGATTAAAAGCTTCTACAATGGCTTCTTTTTGCTCTGTAGGAACGTTGGCAGCTTCTTCGATACTGCCTCCCTCTAGACTGAAGCCTACATCAATGCCATCTTCGCCTGATTCATCTTTCGACCCTTCTTTTTTACCATTTTCTGTAACTCTGTGGTCAATCGAACCATTTTCGTTAGTCTGTTCACCATCGTCAATCGAACCAGAATTCTTTTGAGTGTTGTCATCATCTCCACTGCAAGCGCTTAGCATAAGAGCTAACGTTGCCATTCCGACGAGTCCTGTAATTTTCTTCATAAGCCTTCTCCTTTCATAACAAAAGGACCACCAGATTGGAGGTCCCTTTATAAATGTTGCATTACTTCACTTCAACCCAACCATTTTTAATTGCTGTGACAACTGCTTGTGTTCGGTCGTTCACGTTCATTTTTTGTAAAATACTTGAGACGTGGTTTTTTACAGTCTTTTCTGAGATGAACAATGTCTCCCCAATTGCCCGGTTGCTTTGACCATCCGTCAACAATTGCAATACTTCGCATTCCCGCTTCGTTAACAAATGCAATGGCCGGCGGATTTCGTGCTGATGGAATGAGCCTTTATGTTCCCGTTCGCTCAATCTGCGATATTCTGTCACTAAGTTATGCGTTACTTTTGGATGTAAATAAGATCCGCCAGCTGCTACGACTTTAATAGCCTGGACAATCGCATCTGCATCCATTTCTTTCAACATGTATCCGAGTGCGCCCGTTTTAAGCGCCTGGGAAACGTATGACTCATCGTCATGAATGGACAATACGATGACTTTTGCATCGGGATATTTGGTCATGAGTTGTTCAGTCGCTTCAATCCCGTTCATCCGTGGCATATTAATATCCATAAGTACTACATCTGGATTATGTTCTTCGTACAAAGTGAATACTTCGCTACCGTCATCGCCTTCTGCTACAATTTCGAACGTATCTTCAAACGCTAAAATACGCTTGACTCCTTCGCGGAATAATTGATGATCATCTACTATTAAGATTTTTGTCATGTTCGTTCCCTCCAAAGCCTCTATTTGCCTATACTATCAGAATTAATTGGAATTTTAAAGAACACGCTTGTCCCTTTATCAACTTCTGAAGTGATTTTAAAATCACCTTTCAATAAGTCGATGCGTTCCTTCATCCCAATAATCCCAAATGATTTTTCTTTTACTTCATTTTGATCGAATCCTGCTCCGTTATCTTTTACAATAGCATTCATCGTCTCACGTAACCATTCAACTTTCACCCATATATCACGACTATTCCCGTGTTTAATGGCATTAGTTACGGATTCTTGAACTAAGCGGAAAACTGCAATTTCAAAGCTCGACTCGAAACGGCGGTCTTCTCCGATACTCTGAAAGTGAATACGAACATCAGGTTCATATTCCATAAGTGTGGATAAGTACTTTTTCAATGTTGGCACCACACCGAGATCATCGATTGCCATTGGACGAAGATCATAAATGATTCGTCGTACTTCATATAATGAACTTCGTACCATTTCTTTTAAATCCTTAAACTCCTCAAGTGCTTGTTTAGGACCTTTTTGCTCATACACTTTTTCAATGAGTCCAGAACGAATGAGCACGCTGGCCATCATTTGAGCAGGTCCATCGTGAATCTCTCTTGAAACTCGTTTACGTTCCTCTTCTTGTGCTTGAATGATCCGAATCGCAAAGTCCTGCTTATGTCTGGCGGTTTCAAGTGCTTCACCCACATCCTTCAAATCTGAAGTTAAATAAGTGACAACAGTGGATACTTGGTTGACGAGTTGATCTGCCCGTTCAATTGTCTCCAACAGTTCTGCCAAGCGACGATCCAAGTCATCGCGTTGAATACGTAATTGCTTTTCTTCCATTCTGTTTACAGACAACCTAACAAGAAGGTCATTTGCAACCTCGTACGCTTTTCGCACTTCTTGTTCCGAGTAATTCACAAAGTTCTTCGAGACATCAGCAAGCCTTCTGCGTGAGTGACGCGTCATTTCTTCAAGGTGATCACCCTCGGTTATTACCCGGGAAATATCTTCCTTAGCAAGGATAAGCTCGCGTTGCATGGATTCAAAACTTCGACGGCTTTGCTCACTGATCATAAAAATGTCATTCTTGGACTGATCCATTACATTCACCATGCTATCAAAGATACCTTCAAGCTTTTGAATATCTATTGCCGCCTTATCCATTGTTCACACTCCCACCAATGCTAAAATCTCATTGTAGAATCCATAGGCTATTGCGATTACATTGGATTCACTATACACTTTATTTAGTATAGCATCTTAATGCCCATAACATATTAAAATTGTATTACAGATTGAGGAGGTCTTGCAATGAGAATGGACTATAAGACCGTGAAACAACAAAGTGAAACAGAAATCGTCATCAATAAATCTCGATTCATCACATCCGTGAAACGTACGGAAACTGAACAAGAGGCTCTTGACTTCATCCAGGAAATAAAACAAGTGCACCCCTCGGCTAACCATAATTGTTCCGCTTATTTAATAGGTGAGCACGATCATATTCAAAAAGCGAATGATGACGGAGAGCCTTCAGGTACAGCAGGTGTCCCAATGCTGGAAGTGCTAAAAAAACAAGGTTTGAAAGATACGACTGTCGTTGTCACTCGTTATTTTGGCGGCATCAAACTGGGCGGTGGAGGACTCATACGTGCATATGGACGTTCAACTTCAGAAGGAGTTGCAGCATCCGGTACGGTTGAGCGAGTACTCCATAGAACTATGTGCGTTACAGTCGACTACACAGCGCTTGGAAAAGTGGAAAATGAAGTGCGACAATCAGAGTGGCCGCTTGAGCATATTGAGTACGGCGAACAAGTAACGTTATTCATATTGGTGCCGATCTCAGGCGTTGAAGTATTCCATACTTGGGTTGCAGATTTAACGAACGGCCAAGGTGAGATTGTTGAAGGTGAACAGAAGTTCTTGGAGTTTTCTGTCTGAAATGGTGTACGCGCTTCCGTAAAGATAGTATACTGTTGATAATTGCAAAAATTTGCAGGTAAAATGCCTATTCGACAGATATTGCCGTTGCTATCATTTGACAGCATCTACTCCACTATGATGGAGTTCGACATTAAGTACTGATTAACGGAGGCTAAATAAAATATGAAACGAAAAGAATATAAAAAAGCCAAAAGAAAATCTTCAAAAACGAGACTTGTTTTGAAGATAGGGCTTGTGTTGACGATTGCGGCTTTTTTGACAATTGCAGCCTACGGAGTCACGCTTCACAAGAAGGCTGAACTCGCTGCAGATAGAGCGTATGAGCCGATTCAAGACCGTGCGGGACGATCCACTGTAAAAGAGAGCAAAGTCCAACCCGCAAAAGACAATGTTTCGGTGTTATTAATCGGCGTGGATGACAGTGATGATCGACAACAGGGGGACAGCAACAGCCGAGCGGATGCATTACTTCTAGCTACGTTGAATCCTAAACAAAAAACGGTCAAACTGCTAAGTATCCCCCGTGATTCTTACGTTTACATTCCAGAAGTGGATTATAAAGATAAAATTACGCACGCGAATGCTTATGGTGGAACAAAGGCAACGATTGAAACTGTAGAAGAAATGTTGGACATTCCGATCGACTACTATTTGAAAGCCAACTTTAACGCGTTCATCGATGTAGTAGATGCACTAGGTGGAGTCGAAGTCGATGTTCCTTATGAAAGAATTGAAAAAGATGAAACAGATGCAGGGACGATTCACTTAATGCCGGGTCTTCAAGTATTAGATGGTCGTCATGCACTCGCACTTGCTCGAACACGTAAACTGGACAATGACATTGAGCGGGGTAAACGTCAACAAATGATTATTCAGGCGATGATGGACCAAGCGAAATCTCCTGCTGCCATTACGAAATTTGGTGATGTGATTGATGCGCTTGGAGATAACATTAAAACGGATATGCAGTATAAAGAGATGTTGTCGTTCTTAGAGTATGCAAAAGGCGGAATGCCATCCGTTGACACGCTGACACTTGAGGGTGATGACGATTGGTCGACTGGTGTGTACTATTGGAAGTTGAACGATGAAGATCTTCAACAGAAGCAGTTGATTCTACAATCTCACTTAGGCTTGATTTCTTCTCTAGCACCTAAAGTAGATGATGAAGCTTCTTCAGACTCTGAAGGAAGTACGAATCGTGTCGTTATTTCCCCTTCAGAAGGTACAGATGTTAATTAAAGTACGAACAAGCAAACGCGAAAGGAATCCATTCCTTTCGCGTTTAAATTTGATTGCATCATCAAAAAAGGCTGTCCCAGGTCTAATTCCTGGGACAGCCTTTTAAAATTATTTTCCAATCATGCGGACTAAATTTAATATTGGACGGTAATTTGTACCGGCAAGACCGATGATTTCTACAAACAATTCGATAGCAAGTAGGATGACGAAAAGTAACAAGATCGCTCCCCATACAGTTGCTTGCGAGAACAATACTGCTGCGATTCCGAAAAGAATGGCAATGCCGTAAATGACGAGCACAGTTTGTCGATGTGAAAAACCTGCGCGCAACAAGCAATGATGCAAGTGGGATTTATCCGGCGCGGTAATCGATTGTTTCATCCGAATGCGTCGAACAATCGCAAAGAATGTATCAGAAATCGGTACTCCTAGCATAATAATTGGGATGACAAGTGACACAACTGCTACGTTCTTAAATCCGAGTAGTGCCAGTACAGAAATCATAAATCCTAAGAACAACGACCCTGTGTCCCCCATGAAGATTTTTGCTGGGTGGAAGTTAAACAGTAAAAATCCAAGTGAACTTGCCGCAAGGATTGCTGCCGTAACAAGTACGAAGGTATTGCCCATGATAAGTGCCATGACTGAAATGGAAATGAGTGCAATTGTCGAAACGCCTGCAGCTAGTCCGTCCAGTCCGTCGATCAAGTTAATCGCGTTCGTCACTCCGACAATCCAGAGGATCGTAATTGGGATACTCAAGTATCCGAAGTCAATTTGTCCAAGAAAAGGTAAGTTAATGAAATCAATTTGTAGATCACCAACAGTCATTACTACAATCGCCGCAACTAACTGTCCTAATGCTTTTGCTTTCGCTGTAATTTCCAGCATATCATCGAAGAATCCAATTGCAATGATGATCACAGCACCAATCAAGATTCCTGCTGCATGCTCATCTTTAGGTAAAAGGATGGCATAGCCGATTAAAAACGCTCCAAATATCGCAAGGCCGCCGATACGCGGCATAACCGCAGCATGGACTTTGCGGTAATTTGGTCTATCAACCGCTCCAATACGGAACGCGAATTTTATGACAAGTGGAGTTAGTATGATGGCGCCGACAAATGCAGCTGCCATTGCAAGGAATAACATGTCCTTCCTCCCTGTGGTACTCAATTTTAGTTAAAGCCTACCGTATTATAACATGCCCACAGAAAGAAAGCACTCTGCGAAACAATTTTTCTATGAGAAAACAAACGGATTTGTTACCAATACCCTTTCTTGGCAAGGGTTAAGCCTATTTTTCAAAACGTTCTTTCAAGCGATTCTAGTCTTTTCTGCTCTAGTTTGATAAAATAGAGTCGTGTCCGTTGAATGGGCAATATAAAGGAGCGTTAACTATATGCTATCCATTTTTAGACGATCAAACCAGACCAGTGATCGACAGCTTAAGAAATATCGAAAAGTCGTTGATCTTATAAATAAATTAGAACAGAATTATGTCGACTTGTCAGATGAGCAACTTGCTGAAAAAACACTTGAATTCAAAGAACGCCTTGCAAATGGTGAAACTGTCCATGCCATTATTCCTGAAGCGTTTGCAGTTGTACGTGAAGCTTCAAAACGTGTTCTACACATGCGTCATTTCGACGTTCAGCTAATTGGTGGCATGGTGTTGACTGAAGGTAATATTGCAGAAATGCCGACGGGTGAAGGGAAAACACTTGTTGCCTCTCTCCCCTCTTATGTACGGGCGCTTGAAGGAAAAGGTGTTCACATCATCACAGTGAATGACTATCTAGCACGTCGTGACTTCGAACAGATGGGACAAATCCATCGATTTCTCGGTCTTACTGTAGGGCTGAACGTACCAATGATGCAAGGACTTGAAAAGAAAGAAGCCTATGATGCGGATATTACTTATGGAGTCGGAACTGAATTCGGCTTTGACTACTTGCGAGACAACATGGCACAGCACATCAGCCAAAAAGTACAACGCCCCTACCATTACGCGATTATTGACGAAGTCGACAGTGTGCTGATTGACGAAGCGAAAACTCCGTTGATTGTTGCTGGTAAGATGCAAGCAGACGCAGATCTGCATATGATTGCAGCTCGTCTAGCGAAACGCTTTAAACAAGGTGTCGACTTCGACTTTGATGATGAAACGAAGTCCACATCGTTAACTGAAACAGGTATTGAGAAGGTGGAAAAGGCGTTTGGTGTTGATAACTTATATGATCTTGAGCATCAGACACTCTACCATTATATGATTCAAGCAGTTCGTGCCTATGTTATCTTCAAACGTGATGTTGACTATATCGTTCGCGACCAAAAGATCGAATTGGTCGATATGTTTACCGGACGGATAATGGAAGGACGTACGTTGTCTGACGGTCTTCACCAGGCGATCGAAGCAAAAGAAGGTCTACCTATCACCGATGAAAACAAAGCACAAGCGCAAATTACGATTCAAAACTATTTCCGCATGTATCCTAGGCTTTGCGGGATGACTGGGACTGCGAAAACGCAGGAACGAGAATTCCGGGAAGTCTACAACATGCAAGTGATCCAAATTCCGACAAACCGACCTCGTCAACGTATGGATCAAGAAGACATTGTCTTTAAAACGATCGACCAAAAATACAAGGCAATGGCAAAAGAAGTAGCTGAGCGTCACAAAGTCGGACAGCCCGTACTGGTCGGAACAACTTCTATATTGCAATCAGAAAAAGTTGTGGAGTATTTAGATGAACACAAACTCGATTATAATTTGTTAAACGCAAAAAGTGTCGAGCAAGAAGTCGATTTAATCTCCAATGCTGGTCAAAAAGGACACATAACAGTTGCAACGAATATGGCCGGACGTGGAACAGATATTGTTCTTGGAGATGGAGTAGAAGATTTAGGCGGATTGTTTGTGCTCGGTACTGAAAAACACGAAAGCCGCCGTGTTGATAACCAGCTACGCGGACGTTCGGGTCGTCAAGGCGACAAAGGGGAATCACGATTCTTCCTATCTCTTGAAGATGATATGTTCAAGCGATTCGCAAAGGACGATATCGAAAAATTTGAAAAGAAAGTCGAAACTGATGAAAACGGCTTAGTACTAAACAAAGATGTCAATGAACTTACAGAACGTACCCAACGAATTGTCGAAGGTGCCCATTACTCGATGCGTGAGTATAACTTGAAGTTGGATGATGTCATCAACGATCAACGTAACGTGTTGTACGGATTACGAGATAATGTCTTGAAACGTAATGACGTGAATGGACTCTTACAAACGATGTTGAAAGAGACGACTGAATTCGTTGTATTCGATAGCTGTCCAGAAGGTGAAACTCCGGATCAATGGGATTTCGAGCAAATTGAGCGGACGATGAACTCATTGCTTCGTATGCCTGTTGAGCTTCCAAGAACATTCGAAAAACCAACGCAAATCGTCAAGTTCTATGCTGTTCCACTCGACGAATTAGTTGCATACATCCAGTCATTTGAGGATAATGAGCAAGTGAACCAAATTATTCCACAAGTGATGCTGAGTCATATCGACACTATGTGGGTCAAGCACCTTGAAGTGATGACACGGTTAAAAGAAGGAATTGGACTTCGATCATACGGGCAGGAAGATCCGATGCGTATTTATCAGCGCGAAGGATTGGAACTCTTCGGGAAACATTATCAAAAGCTGCGCCGCGATATTGCTTCAGAAGTCATTCAGTTCATGAAAATCCTGACAGAACAGCAGGAACTACAATCACAGGAGGTTAACTCATGAAATTTCTTTCATTGTTTAAAAAGACCGAAAAGACAGGTAGCGACAGCACAATCGGCTCTGAAGAACTAATGGCTGGCACTGGTGGTCCAGCTAGTGACGAGGATATCGAAACAGCTTTATCCCTTCATCCTTCATGGGAATTGCCGCAAGAACAGGAATACGTATTCCGTTTCCTCGCGAACGAACTAGAAACTCTCAAACCAAACCAAATTTCATTGTCTGGTATCGATATTGACATCGAACCAGCAACAGGTGATTTTTTGGTCAAAGCATTTTTCCGTTCATCTCTAGACCAGACGATTACGATTGGCGAGGTTGAATTAATGCTTATGGATGAAGAGGGTAAAACACTTGGTTCTCAACAATTCGACTTAAGCGAGCTTGGTGAAATTGCTCCACGAAGCGCCCGACCTTGGGTGTTCGTCTTCACAAAAGACAACCTGTTCGTTGAAGAGCCGCCTAAAGAAAACTGGAAACTTGCGTTCAACGTGCAATCCATGGTTCCTCACAAACTAGAACTGGAAGAATCTTGGGAGACTAGTCTTCCAGTTGAGCAAAAAGCAGCACTTGAAGAAGTTGTCGGCAATTTGCCGAAGTTGAAACCACGTGAAGTGAACATTGCTGGATTCCAAGTCGGGAAACAAGAAGATGGTAGCATTGCAGCGTCCGTATTCATCCGTAATGGACACTCCAAGCAGATTAACATCGAGAAGTTGCCTCTAGAACTAATCGATGCGACGGGTGAAGTCGTTGCGAGCGGTTCGTTCGACATCGGTTCACTTCCTGTCAATGCGAATACAACGAAGCCTTGGACATTCGTGTATCCACTTGAAATGGTTTCTAAAGAGGACCCGGATTTCTCTCGTTGGACAATCCGTGTTCCTCAGCAAAATGCATAAATAATCGATCTCCCGTACAATTTCGGTTGTGCGGGGGTTTTTTGTGTTCAATAAATCTACTCCCCTTCTACTCATCTCGTTGAATTGTGTCTTGTTATCGAGAAACTCTGTATAGTGTCGGAGAAATTCCTATATGTGATGAAGAAATCCTTTATTTGTCGGACAACTACCAAGTTCTGATTGAGAACCCACTCTCCCCCATAAAAAAAGGCTGCCCAAGTGGACAGCCTTCCCTCAAACGTCTTCTATTATAATTTCAAATCTGTAATAACAGTCACATCTGGGTGATCCAGTAAATACGTCACCGGCCACTCCGTTGACACAACACCTGCGAATAATTTTTCAAGCGCTGGGCGTTTCTTCTCTCCGAATGCCGCCACGATGAGCTTTTTAGCTTGCATGATTGAGGAAATCCCCATTGTTAAAGCTGTCACGGGCATTGTTTCATCTTCCGTAAAGTACTGGCTGTTCACAGCAATTGTCGATTCCGTAAGTTCGACAACGTGCGTCACAGATTCTGGAGATGTACCGGGTTCGTTGAATGCGATATGACCGTTCTCACCAATTCCAAGGAACTGGATATCAAGAGGGTTTTCCTTCAACAGTTTTTCGTAGCGTACGCATTCGGCGTCCAGATCTTCCGCCATACCGTTTTCAATATGAGTTTCTTTAAATGGCTTCTTTGAAAATAACAATTCGTTCATGTAATGCGCATAACTATTTTTGTGCGTTGATGGAATACCAATATATTCGTCTAGGTTAAATGCAGTTACGTTCGTGAAGTCAAGATCCGATTCCGTCATTTTTTCATATACCGGCTCCATCGTACTTCCTGTCGCCAGTCCAAGCACATGTAAGTGCCCTGCTACTAATTCTTCTCGTACCAATTCGCATATCTTTTCTGCACCTTGCTCTTTACTATCCACAACAATTGTTTGAATGTTTTCCATGACCATCTACCAACTTTCTTATAGAAGTTTACTTCATTAATTGTAAAGCGTTGTGCCACCTTGGTCAACAAACACACTATACTCAAGCCATTCCCTAATCTTTCTGTCCTACACATGAACTGTCTTGTTCCCATTTCATTTGTCAAAAATGTGGTGAGTCTATGAACAAAGTGTGAACTTCTTGTTCACTACGAAAGTATTAGGGAATTCCCTAGTATTTTAATTTCTCAGATTCAATATGATAAAAGTAGTTCTTATAGATTAAGCAAACACCTATTAAAGGCGGTGAGTGAAATGACAAAAAAGCACGCTAGCAACGATGGTCCTACAACAGAAGCATCTTCCGATTTAAAAGGAACGTTCATCATGGTTATGATTCTCGGTTTACTAATGGTTGGTTCTTGGTTTGGCGCTTATTGGCTTTTCATTTCAAGATAACGAGAGAAGAAGAAGGAGGCAGAGATTATGCATCTGCACAAGTACGAGAAGGTTTGGCTCACGTTTGGCATGGCATCATTAGTTATTTTTCTTTTAGTTATAGGATTTGCAGCTTTTTGGAAAGGAACTCATCCACAGAGTCACTTAGAAACAATCGATCAAAACAATGTGGAAGCACATGATTCGTTTAAACCTGAAAACTTAGGTCTGACAGAAGTCGCAGACGGTAAATATAAAGTCAACATGGTCGCATCTGCGTTCAACTATGATTTCGGTGTGGACAAAGATGAAAAACCAGTCAAAACAATTCGTGTCCCACAAGGTTCCACTGTTCTCTTTACAATTACTTCTAAAGACGTGGTCCACGGGTTCCAAGTAGCCGGAACGAATGTCAATATGATGGTTGAACCTGGTCATATTAGCCGCTACGAAGCGGTTATGAAAAATAAAGGCGAATTCACAATCGTCTGTAACGAATATTGCGGCATCGGTCACCACCAGATGTTCGGAAAGGTAGAGGTGTATTAATATGGACGGAACAGAAAATAACCTTCGCTTATTCCCTAAAAAAGATGCACGACTCTACATGTCATTCATGTATGTCACGTTTGTTTCATTGCTCGTCGGTGGACTTATGGGTCTCCTTCAGACATTTGTCCGGTCTGGAAAGTTCACACTTCCCTTCAACATTAACTACTACACGATACTAACGGTTCACGGTGTGATTCTTGGACTTGTCTTGACAACATTCTTCATCATCGGGTTCCAGTTTGCTCTCATGGGGAAAACAGTCGGAATTTCAGATAAGCAACGGAACGTCGGTTGGATTTCATTCTGGATGATGCTCGTCGGTACAGTCATGGCTGCAGTCACAATCCTAGTTGGCCAAGCTAACGTACTATATACATTCTATGCACCACTTGCTGCACATCCGGCATTTTATATAGGTCTTGCGCTCGTAATCGTCGGAAGCTGGATTTCCGCATTTACAAACTTCCGTCAGCTGTATGTATGGAAGAAAGCTCACAAAGGTGAGAAGTCACCGTTACTTGCATTCATGGTAATCATTAACATGCTTATGTGGGTAATTGCATCCCTCGGAGTCGCGGTTTCAGTAGTTATTCAGTTCATCCCTTGGTCACTCGGGTATACAGAAACCATCAACGTGCTCGTCAGCCGTACATTGTTCTGGTACTTCGGTCACCCACTTGTGTACTTCTGGTTGCTCCCTGCTTACATGGCGTGGTATGCAATCATCCCGAAAATCATCGGCGGAAAACTATTCAGTGATTCACTTGCCCGTCTAGCGTTCATCTTGCTGTTGTTGTTCTCGATTCCAGTCGGGTTCCACCACCAGTTGACAGAGCCAGGTATTGATCCGACTTGGAAGTTCATCCAAGTAGTACTTACAATGATGGTTGTTGTTCCTTCATTGATGACCGCATTCTCGATCTTTGCGACGTTTGAAATTACAGGACGCAAAAAAGGGTTCAGCAGTCTCTTCGGTTGGTTCAAGAAATTGCCATGGGGCGACGTACGATTCTTCGCACCATTTGTCGGAATGGTTGCTTTCATCCCTGGTGGCATTGGCGGTATCATCAACGCGTCTCACCAGATGAACGCACTTGTCCACAATACGATTTGGGTGACAGGTCACTTCCACTTGACAGTTGCGACAGCAGTTCTTTTGACATACTTCGGGATTGCGTATTGGCTCGTCCCTCACTTGACAGGACGTCGCTTAACGAAGCAAATAAACAAACTCGGAATCATCCAAACGATTATCTGGGCAGTAGGTATGACGATTATGTCGACAGCAATGCATATCCAAGGACTTCTTGGCGGCCCACGACGTTCTGCGTACTCAGAATACGCAGGTGGTGCACAGGTCGATACTTGGGTTGGCTATCAGCTTGCTCAGGCTGTCGGTGGAACAATTCTATTCATCGGTATCTTGCTCATGATCTATATCTTCATTAAGTTGACATTCTTCGCACCTCGTGGAGTAGAAGAATTCCCGATTGCTGCTGAAGATGAAAATGCCCAAGTTACACCTAAAATTCTTGAAAACTGGTATTTGTGGGTTGGCATTACGATTGCACTTATCGCGTTTGCGTACACGATACCTATGATCGATATTATCAAGCACTCTCCACCTGGATCCGTTCCATTCAAATGGCCAATTGGAAGAATGTAAAAAAGATCCGGATTGTAAGCGATTTTGCTTACAATCCGGATCTTTCATTTTACGCAAGTTGTATGGGTAGGTGTAGAAAAGGAAATCTTGGTGACGCGAGCAACCATCTATTCAACTCTTCGATAGGTACTGGTTTACTGAAATAGTATCCTTGAATTTCGAAACATCCTAGCTCCTCTAATCTTTTCATCTGACCAAGAGTTTCTACCCCTTCAGCTACCGTGTGCATGTGTAGGCTCTTCGCAAGTGTTAAAATCGCACGGACAATCGCACGGCTTTTCGGATCGGTTTCGATATTTGTAACAAATTGACGATCAATCTTGACTTCCTGTATTGAAAAACGTTGTAAGTAAAGGAATGCAGAATACCCCGTCCCAAAATCGTCAATCGAAATAGGAAAGCCCAATTCCTGGACTTTTTGTATTTGGAGTTCTACTAGCTTAGAATCTTCAATGGCGACATTCTCGGTGATTTCAATAATCAGTTTTGCAGGGGTGATGTTATATTCCTGTATACATCTGTATAAAAATTTAGGAAATTGATAATGTAGGAAGTGTCTAGGTGAAATGTTTACAGAAATCGTCAATGATCCCAGACCCTGCTGCTCCCAACTTTTCAATTGTTGGCACGCCTGACTCACTACCCATTCATCGATTTGTGTAATGAGGCCAGTCGTCTCTGCGATTTCTATGAACGCAGCAGGTGACAGCATTCCCTTATCAGGGTGTTGCCAACGAATGAGCGCTTCGACTCCCGTCACTTTGTGAGTCAAACTTTCAACTTGAGGTTGGTAAAACAGACGGAACTCATTCATGTCCAGCCCTTTTCCTAAATTCATCTCCGAATGCATTTCCTCTTCCCACTGTTCATACATAAGGGGTTCGTAGACCGCGCGCGTCTTTCGGTTCCCCATTTTCTGTGAAGAATCGAGTGCGATTTTAGCGGCCTGAATTCCTTCGTACGCATCGGTTACATGCTGCGGATAGAGAGACACCCCGTAACTAAATGTCAAAAATAACTTCTGGTCTTTAATCATAACAGGTTTGCGTAACTCAGAAAGAATGTGCTCCATGGTATTTTCATCTTTTTCATGATTATCGTTGTGTTCAGTGAATATGATGAAATGATCAAAAGCGATTCGCGCAAAAATGGAACCCTCCGGAAAAAGTGAACGCAATCGATTTGCTATTTTCTTCAAGGAAATCTTTGTTCCTTCAGGGCCAAGCACGCTTTGAATCGAAGTGAACTGATCAATTTTCATATACAAAAATGCTCCATAAAGCTCATTTCCTGTCTTATGTAACTTATCATTCACTTTTTCAATGAACGCATTCTCATTGTCGATGCCTGTTAATAAATCCGTATAGGCTAATTCGTGAACACGATTTTCCATTTCTATTCGATTTAGACGGTCGAAGACAAATGACAGCATATCTGCAATTGCTGCGATGAATACTTCGTCCAGTTTCGACCAGCAACGTCTCTTTACTGTTTCACAGCAAAGAATCCCTCCGATTCCTCGGCTCATAATGATGGATGCATCAAGTAAAGAAGTAATCGGAGTGCCTACGAGATAATTACTCGGTAGGGATCGAAAGGCTTCGTTTGTAGCGATGTCATCTACAGAATTGACCCGTTGACTAGTGATCGCTTCAAAGTATAACTTGGCATTATTGAAATTGAGTTCACGAACGATAGGAATAGCAATTGAATCAGTAGCATATGTCAAATGCTCGGTTAGGACCGTTTGATCGTCGTTAAACAACCAGATACTCACCCGATCAGCCTGCATAATCGTTGCAATATTTTCACAGAGCTCGTACAAAACATTTTTCATGGATTCGGGAGTAAGCTCCAATTGCTTTGCTTGCTTAAATAATTGCTGTTGTTGTTCCTGCATTCTCGCTATGAATTCTGTCAGGTCTTCCTTGGATCTTTCCATGCTTAAGCACCTCCTCAAAAGGATTTAATAGTAGTATCTATTGTGCTTTCATGATTGTTCTTACCATTTCTTACTATTATTATGTAATTCGACAAATTAACTAATTCACCTTCAAAGTTTTCAGTAAACTCTGTGCATTTTTCCAAATTAGTTTGCTATACTAGTAGTGAACCACTATTCATTTTTAGGAGGTTGGGAAATTTGGTAATCGACTACGAAAAAAATCTTCAACAAACATGGAAAGAAATTGAGCGGCAACTGAACGATAATTCCGCGCCTATACAAGGCTTGGATGTGAGTTATGGTTTTAATTTGTCTGGGGATGAAGCTAGAAATTATGTATTAGTATTTGCAGATAATAAGGCAAGCGTTCTTACAAAAGAGACCGACGAGGCGGATTGTACGTTGACGATGAAGGTCGAGGATTTCTACAAGTTACTTGCAGGTAAACTAAACACCACAACAGCTTTCATGATGGGGAAACTAAAAGTAAAAGGCAGCCTCGGTCTTGCGCTCAAACTGGAAAATATTTTGACACAATATCGTTTTTAATCACTTCTCATTATTATTATCCGAAGTACAAATGATGAATTTATTTAACGATACACCATTGATTGGAGCGGAAGGCGACTACTCCTGGGGGATAAGCGTAGATCGAAGACCCCCGACTGAGCAAAGCGTTAGGAGCACGAGGCTGCCTTATTTTCTGCAAAGAACGCAGAAATACGGCCAATCGAACTCTTCGTGGTTCGATTGGCTGAAACCAAGCCCCTCGGAAAGTGTCCGTCTGTAGCGAAAGCCGTAGCGTAGGGCGGCTTTTGCGAGCAAAAACAAAGCGTTGGGAGCATATCTTTGCAATAATCAACACCGTTTATCCTCCATCTACAAAGAAAAAGACGCCTCCTCAAAAATGAGAAGACGTCTTTTGTATTTTAAACACCAATTAGCGTGCTGAGAATCCACCGTCGATTACGAGTTCAGCGCCAGAGATGTAAGAAGCTTCATCAGAAGCTAAGAACATTACCGCGTTACCTACGTCTTCAGGTTGTCCAAGACGAGCAAGTGGTGTCATTCTGATAAGGCCTTCGAGTGCTGCTTTAGAAGACTCAAGGTTTGCGACCATTGGAGTTTGGATAACGCCTGGGAATACTGCGTTTACGCGGATTCCGTCTTTACCGAACTCAGCTGCAGCTGCACGAGAGATCGCACGAACTGAACCTTTAGAAGCTGCATATGGGTTGTAGCCCATACCAACTAGCGCTGTGTAAGAAGAGATGTTAACGATTGAACCTTGTCCAGCTTCCTTCATGTAAGGAACTACTGCGCGCATACCAGCGAATGTACCGAATCCGTTGATGTCGTGAAGACGCTGCCAGTCAGCAATTGTAATATCGTTCATACCTTTTTCAGTAGAGATACCTGCACAGTTGATAAGGATATCAAGTTTACCGAACTTGTCAGCAGCCGTTTTTACAGCTTCTGCCCAGTTGTCAGCATCTGTTACGTTAAGCTTTACGTAGTCAACGTTTTCAACGCCGTCCCATTTAGCTTTAAGTGCATCTGTGTTAATGTCTGCAGCGATGACTTTAGCGCCCTCAGCTGTGAACAATTTAACCATCATTTCGCCCATGCCTGAAGCTCCACCTGTAATAAATGCTACTTTATCTTGCATTCTACCCATTTTAACCGCTCCTTTGTATGTGTATAATAAGATTTAACATCTAAATAATACTCCTATATTTGACACATTGCAAACAACGACACTCCGCTAAAGGTGTTTATTTTTTCAAATAAATACCAACTTTCAATTACTAATTCCTCTTAAATATCCATGGCTTTCCGACAACATCTTATGCTTTAAAACTTGCACGTTTCAGCGTTTCTGCAAGAATTTTGGCGCCTGTTACGAGAGCATCCCGATTGAAGGTCATCGCTGGATGATGCAACCCTGGTCCTAAATCAGCCCCCAATCCTATCATCGTTGCTTTCAACTCTGGTTTGCGTATTGTATAGAAGTGGAAATCATCACTTCCTGAAGTGACAACGTCTGCTGCAAGCCCCTCTTCACCAAGCACCTCAAGAATCCCTTCTCGTGCGATTGCGACAGCTTCATCTGACACTTCGGCTGCCGGCGTATAGTCTGTCCATAATAAATCGATTTTAGTAGTGTAAAGTTCTGCAATCTGCTGAATGCCTGTGTCGACCCGTTCCTGTAATTGTTGTAACACATCGTTTGACTGCGCGCGGATATCTAATCCAAACTTCGCTGAGCCAGGAATAATGTTCAAACTTTCTCCACCGGCTTGAACGTGCGTCAATTTCACTGAATACGCTTCATATGGTGAAAACAGCACCGTCTTCAAAAATTGACCGATTGCAAGTAATGGATCAATGGCATTGATCCCTTGATGTGGACGCGCCCCATGTGCATCCACGCCACTAATCGTTCCTTCTACAAAGTAAGCAGCACCGTGACGAATCGCAGCGGAAGCTTTGCCTAACGGGAGCTCTTCTTGAGGTCTCAGATGAATGCCAAACATGTAACTCACTTCATCTACAGCTCCGCGGTCAATCATCGCATTTGAGCCATTCCCTTTTTCTTCTGCTGGTTGGAAGATGAAGCGAATTCTGCATCCCAAGTTTTCTTCCTTTAAATAAGTGAGTGCTCCTAACACCATTGCCATGTGACCATCATGACCGCAGGAATGATTCGCTTGGTAAACACCATCAACCTCTTGCCAAAGGGCATCGATATCTGCGCGTACCGCTATGACTGAGTCCCCTTCTCCGATTTCTGCAATAGCTCCAGTGACATCTTCAAATGTCTTATAAGGAACATCCATCTCAGTTAAAATGCGTGCAATTTCCTTTGTCGTTTCTTGTTCTTTCCAACTCACTTCCGGATTTGCATGGAAGTGTTCGAACCAATTTCTGATTTGTTCTGTGACAGCCATTCCCTTATCCCCCTTTACCGTGTACGTTCTGTTTCCCCATATATCTTCAACATTTTCTCCAAAATCATCTCATAGGAATGTTCATGAACGATTTCTTCTCTCTGAGCAACATTACTTGCTTCATCAGCAGAAAGTGCTTGAAGTAATCCTCCTGCAAGACTTTCCACATCACGTGGTGGCACCAGAATCCCAGCATCATCCGCTAACAAATACGACAATCCTCCAACGTCAGATGCAACTACAGGGGTGCCCGAAGCCATCGATTCAAGGGCAACAAGTCCAAATCCTTCATGGTAGGAAGGGAGCGCTAGAACATCCGCTGCTGCTAGCCACTTAGCAAGTTCATGCTGAGTTTTCGTGCCTTCAAAGTGTACACCTTCAATTTGGTGAGTCGTAATGTACTGTTTGACCTCTTCTACAAAAGTAGCTGACTTTGAAGAGCCTAATAGATGTAGCGAAACTTCTGGTAAGGAATTTTGTATAGACGCGAATGCCTGTACTAATTCAAGAACCCCTTTTTCCCGGATCAAGTTGCCTATAAATAAGATTACACGCTCACTCTTCGGTAAATTTAGTTCATCACGTACCGCATTTCTAGCTAAAGGATGAAATACTGTCCGGTCTACTCCCATACTCATCACTGTTACATTTGTTTCAGATACGCCGAAGTTTGTAACAACTTCTTGTTTCAGACGTTCCCCAACTGTAACTACATGAGATGCTTCCTGAAGAATTGTTTGAGTTAGCCCAGCAATTCGCGCGCTCTTTTTCGCCATTTTGTCGATATCCCCGCCATGAACCGTCACGACGTAAGGAAGTTTAAACAAACGTTTTCCTATTAATGAAAGAAGTCCTGTCGGAAACGCATAGTGAGCGTGCGTTAATGCGAGTTTCCGACGATTCCCCATTAGATAAAGAACCGAGCTAGCAAGCCATTTCCCATATTTTAATAGAGATTGCACTTTACCGCCTTTTGGATTATCAATTACTTTTACATCTACCATGACGCCTGATTTTTTAAGTAGTTCAACTTGGTTTCTAACAAAAATCCCGTACGTTGGGTGTTCCGCAGATGGATACATATTGCTAAATACTACAATTTTTTTCATGTCAGCTCCGTTCTGCCAGATTCCACATAATAGGTCCAGCATTTCAATACGTTTGGTTACAAAGATACAGTAATTTCGTGTTTTTTTCACGTTTCATAGCAATTTCGCACAAAAATAAAAACGCTTCCATCGGAATTATTATCCGATAAACAGCGTTAAATCAGTCTTTTATACATGAAGCGACCATTTGTAACATCATTGTAATATAACTGTAACGGAAATGAGGTTTATCCTATGCTAAGATATTCACAGATAAAGACACTGTCCTTGATACGGTGCGAAAGGGGAAACTGAGAACTTATGAAACTGAAACGTCTCTTGGCATTTGGAATCGCCAGTTTAGTAATTTCAACGTCCGTACCGTCTATGGCTTCTGCTGCAACACTTTCTGCAACTGACTTGGTAAGTACAGCTAAAAATTACATAGGTACACCTTATCGTTACGGGGGAACAACTACTTCCGGAATCGATTGTTCAGCATATACACAACTCGTTTTCAAAAAGAGTGGATCTTCTCTACCACGTACAACTGGACAACAATACCAAAAAGGTAAATCCGTTTCGAAAAGCAATTTGACTACTGGCGATCTTGTCTTCTTCAACACAAGCGGCCGCGGTGTCTCACACGTCGGAATCTATATCGGTTCTAGCAAATTCATTCACGCGTCAACTAGTAAGGGTGTTACAATTTCATCTCTTAACGATCCCTATTACTGGAAGAGCCGTTATGTAGGCGCAAAACGTCCTGCTACATTTGGTGAAACATCTGTTGCTTCAAAACCAACACCAACTGTAACTTATGCAACACGTGGACAAGTCGCTAACATCGTTGTTAAAACACTAGGTCTTCACAGAACTGGTAGTGATATGAGTTTCTCTGACGTTAACTCAAAAACACCTTACTATAACGAAATTATGGCTGCTGCTGAAGCAGGTATCTTTAGTGGAAGCAACAGTGGTAGATTTAATCCAAATGATCCGTTGACTCGTTCACAAATGGCGAAAGTACTTACGGATGCATTCGAACTTTCTACTTCAACTGAAGTTCCGTTTAAAGACGTCCCTTCTGATTACTGGGCATTGAAATATGTTGGTGCTCTCTATTCAAATCATGTAACGGCTGGTTACACAAATGGAAACTTCGGTGTTGACGATAAAGTTAAAATCCAGGACATGCAACGCTTTTTGGACAACCTTAAATAATATTAGCGAACGTGGAACTCTCTTACTATAGAGAATTCCACGTTTTTGTTTTATTAAACTTATTTTCGGAAATTATTTACTTTGTCTGATTTCATTGCATAGCAAAAGCGCATTCCCCTCATCATATGCGGGGAATGCGCTTTTTATGATTCTTTATACTTGAAATCTACTAACCTCTTGTTGGAGCTCGTCTGCGAGGCGTGTAAGGCTTTGTGCGCTCGCACTAATCTCTTGGCTTACTGCGAGCTGTTCTTCCGTTGCTGAGCTTGTTTCCGTCGCTGAAGCAGCAGCTTGTCCGATTAACCGTTGAACTTCACGTGCTCCGTCTGTTACTTCATCTGCCATAGCTTGGATCTCTTCAATTGCTGCAGAAACCGTTTCAACCTTTTCGGATACATCCCCTACTGCTTGTTGGATGTCTTTGAATACCGCGTTGGACTCCGCTGTTGCTTTCATGCCATTTTTAACTTTTTCACTTCCGGTTTCAATCGATTTCGTTGCTTTCTTTGAGTATACTTGAATGTCACTGACCATAGTTCCAATCTCTGATGCAGACTTCTTGGATTGCTCTGCAAGTTTTCGGACTTCATCTGCAACAACCGCGAATCCTTTTCCTGCATCTCCTGCACGAGCTGCTTCGATCGCTGCGTTAAGGGCCAACAAGTTCGTTTGCTCAGCGATTCCTGTAATAATAGCCGTCACTTTTTCAATTTCAGAAGAGTGATCTGCCATCTCTTTCATGATTGTCGCAGTTTCTTGTATCGTTTCCCGAATGGTTTTCATCTCTTCGACGACCTCATCCATAGATGCCGAGCCTTTACCAACAAGTTGTGTAACTGCTTCTGCAGACCGTAACATGTCCTCATTGCTTTCTGAGATTTCTCCAACCCCAACAGACAGCTCATTCATGGATTGTGTAGATTGGTCTGTTATCCGCTGCTGACGCTCACTGCCCTCGAGTTGTTTTTCTGCAGTACTTGCGATTAACTCCGACGACGCCAAGCTTTCTTCAGAGCTTGCGGATAACTCCTCGGATTGCATTGCCAACTGTTCCGCAGAGACGTTAATTTTGCGGATCATGTTTGCTACATCTGCACCCATTTTATTGAACGCGACCGCCATTTCTCCGATTTCGTCTTTGCTACGCACGACGAGTGGATCGATGGAGAAATTCCCATCCGCAATTTGGTGTAGCCCTTCCGTTACGATGCCAACAGGTTTCGTGATTGAGCGGCTAATGCGTTGAGAAATCAGGATACCTACCACTACTGCGATGATTATGATTGCCGCAATGATGATCGTCAGTTGCGTCATCATCTGATTGACTTCTTTTCGTTTCTTTTCTAGTTCTTTGTATTGGTTATCTTTAATCGTATCAGCACGTGTCATAACAACATTTCCAACATCCTTAGATGCTTCTGACATCCATTTTGCGATATCATCTTTCCCTTGTTCCAAGTTATCGACGATATTATTTTGAAGAGTCATCGACTTTTTGTTCGAGTCAACAAGCGCTTCGTATTCTTTCTTCATTTTAGCGCCTTTCATCATCTTCCCTAACTCTTGGATGAGTTGCTCAGAACGTTCGTAGTTTTCTTGACGTTCGTCAAGTAGCGTTTCATCCTGATAAAGCAAATATCCTCTAATTTTACTTTGCATTTGTTCTTGTTTCAGTACGAACTCGTCTACAATATCCACTTTATGCACTTCATTATCGAGCATATGCCTATAATCACTATTCAATTTTAAAAGTAACAGAATGCTAGCTACCCCAATTACAACTAGCAACGCAAGTAATAAGCCAAACCCTTTTCGTAACTTCCCAGCAATTGTTCGTTTCACCCATTCCACCCCGATTTTATCTCTTTTTTCAGAAACGACGAACTTTACCAATCGTCTGAATAATTATGACTAGTTCGATTATATCTGTTAATTAAGAATAAATCACTACTTTTCGACCACTTTTAAAAATTCATCATTCCCGTAATGCCCATTTTTTTATGAGAGCATGAAAAAACCACGCAAGCATAGCACTCGCGCGGTTTCCTAATCATCTGTTGACGATGAACCTACCGTTTCTAAAAAATGATACTATCTGCTAAGGTTTCGCAACTCTATTATTTTTTTACAATCTATTGTCTCTTCCGCTTTGCAATCATTTCCCGTACTGTATTAGGGTTGGGGCCTCCAGTGATACTTCGGCGTTCAACGAAAACTACAGGATCTATAATTGCCTGCCAGTCTGTTTCAGATAGAGCTACATCTTCTAACCATTCATTGACAAGCTCCACAGGTAATTCATATAACTCTTTCTGAAGCGTCATAGCACGTTTAGCAACAATAGCCGCTTTACCATGTGCTTGACGAAACGAAATGTCATAGTCTCTAGATAACATATCCGCGAGTTCAGTAATCGTAATCATATTCTCTCTCGCTTGTTGATGGGCATGTTCCTTATCGAATTCCATTGTGATCATGACAGCATTCAACAGCTTCAAAACTCGATCCGCTTTCTGAAACCCCTTATATAAATGTGGTTGTAAATCATCTTCAGTATCATTGATATCACCAAAAGGAGTGTTGTGAATCATGTGTAGCACGGCAAGCCCTTCGGCTAGAGCACTCGAAGCAAGGGAACGCGAGTGTTCAAGCGACACCGGATTGCGTTTCTGTGGCATAATACTACTGATTTGCACGTATGCATCGGAAACACGTAATAGCCCCACTTCTTTAGATGCCATCCGCAAGAGCTCTTGCACCCACCGACCGATGTTGGTCATCAAACTGATTAAACTTTGTGCAGCTTCCAGCAAATAGTCACCCGCACCAATCGCATCATAAGAATTCTCAACCAATCCTTCGAAATTTAGTAATTCTACCATTCGCTCTCGACTAATCGGGAATCCTGTTGTCGTTATTGCAGCTGCTCCCATAGGAGATTGGTTGACAACCGTCCTTGCTCGTTCCAGACGCTCAATATCCCGGTAGAGCCCGTCATAGATCGCTACAAGATAATGTCCGAATGTTGTAGGTTGGGCAGGTTGTGTATGCGTATGGGCAGGCATAACGGTTTCAACATGATACTCAGCTTGACTCAAAAGTGTGGACGCCAATGTTTCTGCTAAGTCAATCGTATCTTGCAAGTGCTCCCGTAACACAATGCGATACATGGCTTCTCCCATGTCATTACGACTTTTAGCAATGTGCATTTTCCCTGCTAAATCGTCACCGATCATGTCTCCGATTTTAGATTCTACTAGGAAGAATAGGTCTTCATATGCTGCTGTATAAATGAAATCAGCTTTATCCATATTAAAAATTTCTTCGATTGCCTCTAACACTCTTTCAGCCTCTGCCTCTTTTATAATGTTCTGTTCTGCAAGCATAATCGTATGTGCACGATGTACCGCAAGCATTGCGTGAAATAAATGCTTTTTTTGAAGTTCGAACAGCGGTTTTAGTAGGACTTCAGAATATGTTTGTCCAGGAAATGACTTCCCATCGTCTTCTTCAAATTTCTGCTTTTCTTCATTCATCTCCCCACCTCATTCAATTCATTTCCATGGCTATCTATGGGTAATATCCAACTATGTCCTCTAGTATATGGTTTATTGTCCGGTTGGAAATGGGAGATGCCTAGTGAACTAGAAAATAACCCTCTCTATTATGAGAGTTATAAATCTTAAAGCGCTAGATGGGCCAAATAACGAAAAAAGCATTGGAATCCACTTGTGGAATCCAATGCTTTCATTTTGTTTTTTAAATTTAAAACTTCTACATTAGACTAGGAGTTCTTCTCATTTCACAGACAATGAACTCAATGTTTCTTGCAGAACGGCCACTGCCTCTTCAACCACCACTTCATAACCACCATTTCGCAAAGCTTGGCCAATTTTTCGGATAGCAGTCTCCAGCATTTCTGGAGTCGTATTTCCCATATGACCGATCCTAAAAGCTTTTCCAGCGAGATGAGCAAGTGCACCGGATAAGATTACGCCTTCTTTCGCAAGCTCTGCACGGAACTTCGCGTCGTCTACTCCTTCTGGATAGTAGATGCAGCTAAGAGTTGGTGCAGCGTCTTTTTCTTCAGCCAGCGGCACCATCCCATAAATTCGTAATGCGGAACGGACCGCACGTCCATAAGCTTCATGCCGAACGTAACGTTCATTGAGACCTTCTTCTTCAACAATACGTAATCCTTCTTCAAGCGCGTAGATCATATTGACAGGTGGTGTTGCAAAGTATTTTGATGGATCATGCATGACAGGAATCCAGTTGTGGATATCACAATAGTAGGCAGATACCGATTCCATTTCGTTACGTGCTTTAAGTGCAGCATGGCTAAATGCTACGATGCCAACGCCTGGAGGGACTCCAATTGCTTTTTGCGAACCCGTTAAGACAATGTCAATCGCTGTGTCCGGACCTGCATAATTGTGTAGCATATCCTCCGGCATAGCCGTGGTTGCACATACCCCGTCAACGATAGCCAAGGCACCATGCTGTTTAATGAGGGGAATTAGTTCCACTAGGTTCGCTTGAACACCAGTTGACGTATCTGCGTGTGTCACAGTAACTGCTTTGTATTTGTTTTTCTCTAAATGCTCTTTGACATGCTTCAAATCCACTTGCTTGCCCCACTCTGCCTGCAGCAGATCAATTTGAATCCCGAATGCTTGCCCCAGTTTAATAAAGCGATCTCCGAAATAACCATGGCTGATGATCAAAAGCCGCTCACCAGGTGCAATCGTATTTACGAGCGCCATTTCCATTGCAAGTGTTCCAGATCCAGCGACGATAAATACTTCCCCATCCGTATTCAAAATTCGCTTTGTACGCTCAATGGCAGATTTAAACCGGCTTACAAATCGTGGATCTGTATGTGCACGAGTTTCCTCCCCCAATGCATCGTAAATGGAATCGACGACCGGCGTCGGTCCAGGTATGAGTAACAAATCTTCATTTCTCAATCAAATTCCCCCAATAATCAGATTGTTGTGCTTACAAAATTTCGACATGGTTCTAGGAATATCCTTTATTACGAAAAAAAGCCCGTTATCTCAACGGGCCATACGTTCTTCATACGCAGCAATTTGGTCTTCATATTGGAATGTGAGCGAAATTTCGTCCCAACCATTCAGCAACATCTGCCGGGAATACGGGTCGATGTTAAAGGGGAGAATCGCTCCCGTATCTTTCCGTGTAACCGTTTGTTTCTCCAAGTTCACAGTGAGCTCAACAGGAATCTTTTGGCCGTCTGCGAGTAAGGAATCGATTTCGTTTTGAGTAAGTCGTATCGGTAAGATGCCATTTTTGAAACAGTTATTATAGAAGATATCCGCAAATCCTGGTGCGATAACCACTCGGAATCCGTAGTCCAGAATGGCCCATGGAGCGTGTTCCCGGGAGGAGCCACAACCAAAGTTTTCATCCGCTACTAAGATCTGTGAACCTTCAAATCTAGAATCGTTGAGAACGAAATCAGTATTGGCTTTACCTTCGCTATCAAAACGCCAATGATAAAACAAATACTTCCCGAATCCTGTTCTTTCAATTCGCTTCAAAAACTCTTTGGAAATGATTTGGTCCGTATCGACGTTTTTTCGGTCTAACGGGGTCATGATACTTGTGACAACATTAATCGGTTCCATGAAATGCTCCTCCCTTCAGTCCTGCAGAACAGGTACTTTCCGAATATCTGTAAATCGCCCTGCAATCGCAGCAGCCGCCGCCATCGCTGGACTGACGAGATGCGTCCGTGCTCCTGCACCTTGTCGTCCTTCAAAGTTCCGATTCGATGTGGATGCACACCGTTCGCCCGCAGGTACAACATCATCATTCATCGCTAGACACATACTGCATCCCGACTCTCTCCATTCGAATCCGGCTGCTTTGAATACTTCATCAAGTCCTTCTTGTTCTGCAAGCCGTTTTACAGAACGGGATCCTGGTACGACAATCGCAGTTACACTCGGATGGACATGTTGACCTTCCACAATTGCTGCAGCTGCACGCAAGTCACTTAGACGAGCATTGGTACACGATCCGATAAAGACGTGCTGAATGGAAATATCGGATAGTGGCATGCCTTCTTCCAGTCCCATATAAGTTATCGCTTTTTTCAATGCTTCTTTGTCAGATGGTGATGCATAATCGGATGCGTATGGAACGTGTCCGCTAATTCCTGTTCCCATTGCAGGGTTCGTTCCCCATGTTACATACGGTTCAATGGCAGCTGCATCTAGTGTAAGTGTCGTGTCATAGACTGCACCTTCATCAGTCGCTAGTGATAGCCATTCTGCAGCAACCGCTTCAAATTCTTCTCCGTCGGGAACGTGACGACGGCCTCTTAAGTACTCAACAGTCGTTTCATCCGGGCTGATCAACCCCGCTTTCGCTCCAGCTTCGATCGACATATTACAAATGGTCATCCGCTCCTCCATTGAAAGGTTACGGATGGCTTCACCGGTGAATTCAATGATATGACCAGTACCAACGTCAATTCCAAATTTTGCAATGACGGCTAGGATGACATCTTTCGCAGTGACTCCCGTTCCTAATTTTCCGAAAATCTTCACTTCCATTGTTTTCGGTCGATTCTGCCAAAGGGTTTGTGTAGAAAGTACGTGCTCCACTTCACTCGTACCTATTCCAAAAGCAATCGCGCCAAACGCACCGTGTGTAGATGTATGACTGTCTCCACAAACAATTGTGCGGCCAGGTTGTGTAAGACCTAGTTCAGGCCCGATAATGTGGACAATCCCTTGGTCTGGATGCGTCATATGCGCAAGTTCAATCCCGAATTCTTCGCAGTTCTTTTCAAGTGTCGTCATTTGTTTCTGAGCGGTCGGATCGCTGACAGTTTCAATATTACGTGTCGGTACATTATGATCCATCGTCGCATAACACCGTTCCGGACGTCGCACTTTCCGCCCTGCAAGACGTAATCCTTCAAATGCTTGCGGAGATGTCACTTCATGGAGGAGATGGAGGTCGATGTAGAGTAAGTCCGGTTTCCCTTCTTCTTCTGTCACGACATGTCGATCCCAAACCTTTTCAATAATTGTTTTTACCATTTCAAATCCCCTTTCCACGAGTGGCAGCATGCAAACGCCGCGATTGGTTAGTTACACATATGAACACATGATGCTATTTGAAACCGATTGGACATCCACTTCTTCAGCAACTCGTGCGGCCCATTGCTCTGTCGACATCGGGCGGGCACCCGGCCCTCCGAGATCTGCGGTACAATGACCTTCTTCATAAACTGTCTGAACGGCTTGCTCAATCGCCGCTGCTTCTTCTTCCATTCCGAATGACTGCCGCAACATCATTGCTGCGGACAAAATTGTAGCAGCTGGATTCGCAAGCCCTTTTCCTGCTACGTCTGGTGCAGACCCATGGACCGGTTCGTATAGTCCGAAACCATCTGTGCGAACACTAGCAGAGGGCAATAGGCCAAGGGATCCTGTAATGACTGATGCTTCATCACTCAAAATATCACCAAACATATTCTCCGTTACGATGACGTCAAATGTTGCTGGATTAGTAATGAGCTTCATTGCAGCGGAATCGACTAGTTGATGCTCGACTTCAACATCCGGATAGCCAGCACGAACTTCTTCAACGACTTCTCGCCACAATCTACTAGACTGTAGGACGTTCGCTTTATCAACAGACGTCACTTTTCCGCGTCGCATTCGTGCAAGGTCAAAGGCAGATCGTACAATCCGTTCGATTTCCACACGCGTATAAACGAGTGTATCCACCGCAGCATCATGTGTTTTCCGGCTTGGTTTTCCGAAATACAGGCCCCCCGTCAGTTCACGTACAATTACAAGATCTACGTCCTTCACGAGTTCTTCTTTTAGAGGAGAACGATGGAGAATGGCCGGCACTGCCTTCACGGGGCGAATGTTCGCAAACAACCCAAAATGCTTACGAATTGCAAGCAAGCCTTTTTCAGGACGGGTTTCTGCAGGATTTTGATCCCATTTCGGACCTCCGACTGCGCCGAGTAACACAGCATCACTCTTCTCACAAAGTGCAATCGTTTCATCTGGAAGCGGTGTCCCATAGGCATCTACTGCAGCCCCACCGATAGAACCATGGACAAATTCGAACGTATGATGAAATCTTCTAGCAATCACTTCTAGCACCTTCAATGCGGAACCGATTACTTCCGGTCCAATCCCGTCACCGGGTAATACTGCGATACGTTTTTCCATCGTCGTCTCCTCCTTGTAGGATTAATTTACAGTTTCAACTGCAAGTTCTTTTTGTGTTTCCAATGACTCACGGACTAGTTGTCGATTAATCGCATTCAAGTATGCTTTCGCAGACGCTTCCAATACGTCTTGCGCAATCCCTCTACCTGTTAACTGAGTTCCATTGAAGTTCAAATTCACGACCGCCTGACCGAGTGCATCTCGTCCCTTGCCAATAGAAGAAACTTGGTAATCGAGAATGTGCACATCTCCTTTTACAAGCAGTTCCAACGTATTAAAGATTGCTTCTACAGAGCCTGCACCAGTCGTTGCAACGCTAACCATTTCTCCTTCAGGAGTTGTGCTCGTCGCAGTAGCAGTCGGTACGTTATTCGTTCCATACTGCACTTGGATACTTTCCAAGTCATAAATTGGCGTTTCAGTTTTTTCAAGTTGTTGTCTCGTAAAGAGGACGAATAAGTCATCTTCCGTAATCTCTTTCTTTTTATCCGCTAACTCCTTGAACTCTGTAAACACTTCATTTAACTGATCGTCACTTAATGTGAAGCCCATCGTGATGGCACGATCTTTAAATGCTGCGCGTCCTGAGTGCTTCCCGAGAGCAAGTGGCTCTTTCGTTGCACCAATAAGTTCGGGTGTAATAATTTCGTAAGTCTCTGGATTTTTCAACATACCATCTTGATGGATTCCGGACTCATGCGCAAATGCGTTTTTCCCGACAACCGCTTTATTCGGTTGGATTATGACTCCCGTCAATCGGCTAACCAATTCGCTAGTTCGTTTAATTTCATTAAGATGAATACCCGTTTCTAGATTATAAAAGTCTTTTCGAATATGAAGTGCAACGGCGATTTCTTCAAGCGCTGCGTTCCCTGCGCGCTCACCGATACCGTTGATAGTACCTTCTACTTGATCGGCGCCATTTTCGATTGCAGCGATAGAATTTGCGACGGCCATTCCTAAATCGTCATGACAATGCGCAGAAAGTTTCACACGATCTATCCCGCGCACATTCTCTTTCAAGAAACGGAAAAGCGCTCCGTATTCTTGTGGCGATGCATATCCGACCGTATCTGGAATGTTTACCGTTGTTGCACCTGCTGCGATGACTTCGTTCAGAATCCGGACGAGAAACTCTGGGTCTGAACGAAATGCATCTTCAGCAGACCATTGCACGAGTGGAAATTTCGAGCGGGCATATTTAACCGCTTCTACTGCTATTTCGACGACCTGATTCGGTGTCTTTTTCAATTTATATTCCATATGAATCGGTGAAGTTGCGAGGAACACGTGTAAGTGAGGCTGTTCTGCGCCTTTTAACGCTTCCCAAGAAGTGTCGATATCACTCTTTACAGCACGGGCAAGGCCCGTCACTGTAGAGTTTCTTACGGTTGTTGCGATGCGCTCGACTGCTTCGAAGTCGCCGGGGGATGAAGCGGGAAAGCCCGCTTCAATCACCGATGCGCCAAGACGTTCAAGTTGGCGTGCGATTTCAAGCTTTTCCGCCGTATTTAAGTTAATGCCTGCTGACTGTTCGCCATCCCTCAGTGTCGTATCGAAAAAGTCAATTCGTCGCACCAGCTGTCACCTCTTCCTCTTTTTTCAATCCTTTCGCAACAAACGGCATCATTGCGCGTAGTTTTTCACCGACTTCTTCAAGTTGATGTCCGGCTTCTTCTTTTTCAATGCGGTTGAAGTTCGGACGGCCATCTTCGTTTTCCTGAATCCATTCTTTTGCGAACTTGCCAGACTGGATATCCTCCAAGATCGACTTCATACGAGCTTTCGTATCTGCATCAATGACGCGTGGTCCTGAAACGAAATCGCCCCATTCTGCTGTATCAGAAACTGAGTAACGCATGCCTGCCATTCCGCCTTCATACATCAAGTCTACGATGAGTTTCGTTTCGTGGAGTGTTTCGAAATACGCTAGTTCCGGCTGGTAGCCAGCTTCCACAAGCGTTTCGAATCCTGCTTTGATGAGTGAAGTTAATCCACCACAAAGTACCGCTTGCTCCCCGAATAGATCAGTTACTGTCTCTTCTTCAAATGAGGTTTCTAGAACTCCGCCTCGTGCTGATCCAATCCCTTTTGAATAAGCAAGTGCTGTTTCGCGAGCTGTACCTGAAGCATCTTGATACACTCCGAATAGTGCTGGTACGCCTGCACCTGCAACGAAAGTCCGTCGTACGAGATGTCCTGGACCTTTTGGAGCAACTAGGAATACATCAACTTCTGCTGGTGGTTTGATCTGACCGAAGTGGATGTTGAACCCGTGTGCGAATGCGAGTGCTTTTCCTGCTTTCAGAGCAGGTGCAATTTCTTCTTCATATACTTTCTTTTGGCGCTCATCTGGAAGCAATACCATGATTACGTCTGCTTGTTCTGCAGCTTCAGCAACAGTCGTTACCTCAAGTCCATCCTCTTTTGCCTTATCGAATGACTTCCCTGGACGAATTCCTACAACAACGTCGAATCCGGAATCTTTCAAGTTTTGTGCGTGTGCATGACCTTGTGAACCATAGCCGATCACCGCGATTTTCTTGCCGTCCAATACTTTCTCGTTGATGTCCTGGTTATAATACATGTTTGTCATAATGAATTCCTCCTAGGGTTTGTGGGTTTTATTTTCACTTTCATTTTTCCAAAAGAATAAGTATTGCCAACTAGCTCCGTTGATTGTAACGGAAGGCGGCGACTCCTGCGGAATCAGCGAAGATCGAAGACCTCGCAGAAGCGAAGCGCTGAGGAGGCTGAGATCGAGCCCGCGGAAAGCGTCCGCCTGCAGTGTAAATCAACCCCGTCCATCAAGTTATTTCAAAATTGATAACAATGGAGATGGGGCTTTTTGGACTTCTCGTACGAATGCTGCCGTGCCTGTTCGTGTGAGCTCCTTGATGCCATATGGCTTCAGCAAGTCGATGAACGCGTCGATTTTTTCCGGATCTCCCGTCACTTGATACGTCACGATGTTCTTTCCGGAATCTACGACCGTTGCCCGGAACGGTTCTACTAGGCTGTTCATCTCCCCCCTTGCATGTGGCGGAGACGTCACTTTCACTAACGCCAACTCCCGCAACACAATCGACTTGTCGGTAATATCATTCACCTTAATGACATCGATTTGCTTTTGCAGCTGTTTCACGAGTTGCTCGATTTTGCGTTCATCCTCCACATGGACGATGAACGTCATCTTCGACATCCCCGTTTGTTCCGTGTGGCCAACTGTAATACTTTCAATGTTGAATTGTCGTTTCATGAGCAACCCAGTGACCCGATTCAGCACGCCACTTTGGTTGATAACGGTTACTGTGATGACTCGTTTCATGGCGCACTCACTCCAATCATTTCTTGAATTCCTTTCCCCGGCGCCACCATCGGATTGACGTTTTCCATACGTTTCACTCGACAGTCGATCAAAACGGGTTCATCTGATAACAAAGCTTCCATAAATACTGCTTCCGCTTCTGAAGCATTTTTAATGCGGTAGCCTTTCAAATCATAAGCTTCAGCGAGTTTCACAAAATCCGGTTGAACAGGAATTAATGACTGTGAATAGCGTTCTTCGAAAAATGTCTGCTGCCACTGCCTCACCATTCCGAGTGCTTCGTTGTTCAAAATCACAACCTTCACTGGAATTCGTAGTTCTTGCAGTAGCGACAATTCTTGTGCAGTCATTTGGAAGCCACCGTCACCAACAACTGCAATTACTCGTGCATCCGGTTTCGCGAGTTGCGCACCGATTGCTGCCGGGAATCCGAACCCCATTGTTCCAAGTCCACCTGAAGTGACCCATCGATCTGCATGATTCAGTCGATAATACTGGGCGGTCCACATTTGGTGCTGTCCGACATCCGTTGTCACAATCGCATTTCCTTCGGTTATTTTATGGATCAGCTCCAATGCTTGTTGCGGAAGGAGATGATCCGGATCTTCCTCATACCAAAGTGGGAAGTTTTTTGTCAGACTTTCGAGTTTTGTTAACCAAACTTCCGTGTCTGGCTTGCATGCTGGATGCTTCAATAGTGCAAGTAACGCTTCCTTTGCATCAGCAACAATTGGAATTTCCGTTGGGACGTTCTTTCCGATTTCCGCTGGATCGATATCGATGTGAACGACAGTAGCATTCTGTGCAAAGCATTTTAGATTACCTGTCAATCGATCATCAAACCTAGCGCCGATATTGATGAGTACATCACATTCACTTATCGCCATATTTGAGGTGTACGTACCGTGCATACCCGCCATACCAAGGAAGAGTTCGTGATCTCCCGAAATACTGCCTAACCCAAGTAGTGTATTGACAATTGGAATCCGATTCACTTCAGCAAATTCCTTCAATTCTTCAGTCGCTTTAGCGTGTAAGACACCAGCTCCTGCTAAAATTACGGGCTTTTTCGCTTGTTTAACTAACGAAATTGTTTTTTGAATCTGCAGGTAATTCGGATGAACAGTAGGCTGATAACCAGGCAAATAAAGTTCAGTTGGAGCTTCTGGGACGTTTTCTGCAGAAGCTGTGGCGATATCTTTTGGAATGTCCACGACGACAGGTCCCGGTCTACCAGTCGATGCAATATGAAAGGCTTCTTTAATGATACGTGGCAGATCTTCCACACAACTTACTTGGTAGTTATGTTTCGTGATTGGTTGCGTGATCCCAATGATATCCGCTTCTTGGAATGCATCTGTACCTATGACGCTACTTGCGACTTGGCCAGTAAACACAACGAGTGGGATGGAATCCATCATGGCATCTGTAATGCCTGTGACAAGGTTGGTTGCACCTGGACCTGATGTAGCAATTACGACTCCTGGATTACCAGAAACTCGAGCATACCCTTCAGCAGCATGAATCGCTCCTTGTTCGTGGCGGGCTAAAATGTGCTGAATCGGATTTTGATACAGTGCATCGTAAATTGGGAGCACTGCACCACCTGGATATCCAAAAATGATTTCCACTTGTTGTTCTTTCAAGGATCTGATCAGAACATCCGATCCATTAGCTGGCCGCATTGGAGCGGCATCGTTCTTACTAGCTTCAGGTGCCGTTTTCAACTGCAATTCTGTACTCATTTGCATCTCTCCTTGTCATCATCCATCTCTATAATGGCTTTATAGGAAATCCATTTTTCTTCATAATAAAAAGCCTTTTCTCCCCGCGCAAAAAATTATTGCGCAAGGGATGAAAAAGCTTTCATGGTACCACCCTTGTTCACGGTAACGTTCTACCGCCTCATGGACGCGAAAGAATCGCATCCTTTGTCATAACGGGCACAACTGCCCGAAATAGCCTACTTAGTTCAGCTATTCACTCCGAGGCGATATCGCGTTGGCTGCATTACCGGTTTTCAGCACCACCGGCTCTCTGGGAATGCAGGATCCAAACACTTTTACCTCATCATCGAGTTCGTCTATTAAATTTTCATAACACCGCCTGTACTTGCGGATGTCACTAATTTGGAATAACGGGCAAGATACCCTTTTTTGATTTTTGGTTCAAATGGTTTCAATTGGCTTTTGCGTTTGGCAAGTTCAGCTTCATCGACTTCCAATTCGATTGTCCGATTGGTTAAGTCTATTTCTATGATATCTCCATTTTCCACAAGTGCGATTGGACCACCTTCAGCTGCTTCTGGAGAAATGTGCCCGATGGAAATGCCTCGGGATGCTCCTGAGAAACGACCATCCGTGATGAGCGCTACTTTTGTTCCAAGTCCACGACCTGCAATCGCTGCAGTTGGTGCAAGCATTTCAGGCATTCCAGGACCGCCTTTTGGACCTTCGTAGCGAATGACCACTACGTGACCTGCTTGCACAGTACCATCGTCAATACCTTCTTGAGCTGCTTCCTGAGATTCAAAGACGATTGCTTCACCTCTGAACTCTTTGATAGAAGGATCGACCGCTCCGACTTTAATGACGCCGCCGTCGGGTGCAATATTTCCAAATAGTACGGAAAGACCTCCGACTGGACTATAAGCATTTTCTTTATGACGAATTACTTGATCGTTCTTGATTGGCCGGTCTTTCACATTTTCATAGAGTGACTTTCCTGTGATTGTCATCCGATCTGGATGTACCGCGCCTTCAATTTCACATAGCTCTTTTATAATGGCGCTGACGCCACCTGCCAGATGGACGTCGTGCATTGTATAATCGGATGCCGGACTAATTTTTGATAAATACGGAATCCGTTTAGCGACTTCATTGATATCACGGACGTCGTACTCGATTTCCGCTTCGTGTGCGATTGCGAGTGTATGAAGGACCGTGTTTGTAGATCCGCCCATTGCCATATCAAGTGCAAACGCATCGTCAATCGTTTCTTTTGTAATAATGTCCCTTGGTTTAATGTCTTCTTTCACCATTCTCACGAGATGCTGGGCCGCTTCTTTAATGAGCCGATGACGTTCATCCGAAGTTGCAATGATTGTGCCATTATCCGGCACGGTAACGCCAAGCATTTCCATGAGTGAGTTCATCGAATTAGCTGTAAACATTCCTGAACAGCTGCCGCATGTTGGACACGCGCTTTGTTCAATATCGAGCAGCTCTTCAGCTGTCATGGTCCCCTGTTTGTAAGAACCGACTCCTTCAAACACAGATACGAGGGACAGCGGCTTACCATCAGCTGAAGTTCCACCTTCCATAGGACCTCCTGAGACGAAAACGGAAGGGACATTCGTACGAACCGCCGCCATCAGCATCCCTGGTGTGATTTTGTCACAGTTCGGAATGTAGAACACACCATCAAACCAGTGTGCGTTAATAACTGTTTCTGCTGAATCGGCTATGAGTTCACGACTTGGCAATGAATACCGCATACCGATATGCCCCATCGCTATTCCGTCATCAACACCGATTGTATTAAACTCGAAAGGAATGCCTCCTGCTTCACGTATCGCTTCTTTCACGACTTCCGCAAATTTGTTTAAGTGCATATGACCGGGAATGATATCAATGTATGAGTTACATACTCCAATGAATGGTTTCTCCATATCTCTCGATCGCACGCCTGTCGCATACAGTAGACTTCGATGCGGTGCACGATCGACACCTTTCTTTATCATGT
The DNA here is from genome assembly GCF_000586555.1 of Sporosarcina sp. D27. GTDB lineage: Bacteria > Bacillota > Bacilli > Bacillales_A > Planococcaceae > Sporosarcina. The sequence continues at coordinate 3,615 of NZ_AZUC01000060.1, read as the reverse complement.
CACTTCTCATGAAACTCACTCCTCACAATGGCACCAACGGGTGAACGATAATTTCAGCAACCAGGTAGTTGAAACAACCTTTCGCTGAAGTAGATTGTTGTTATCATATAGCGAAAGAAATAAAGAGTCAACCGTGTTTTTTAAATTATTTTTCAATTTAGAATATATAGTGAAAATGTATACGCTTACAATGCCTCAACCACGCGATATATTGCACATCGCACTTTTTTATAAATTTTTTTGATCAACTGCTTGCAATAAATCAAAAAATCTTTCGACAAAATTCGCACAGTCCACAAGTGTGCATAACTTTTTCCACGTTATCCCCTTGACTGCGATAGTCCTAACAACCCCTATGAACAGCTTGTCCACACTTTATCCACTAACGAATGTGGATAACCGAACGGTTGTTCTTTTTTTAGTTATCTGATAAGTTAGAACCAAGCCGCTTTCCTCGTACTTGGGGAAATTGAATAATACAATGCTGGAAGAAGGTGTCGTGTTTGTGAACAAACTCCCCGATGATCTGCTCATCCTATCGTATGTAAAAGCCATGGAACTAGAACTAAGTGCTGAGTTTATTAACTTACTGAAGTGTGAAGTGAATAAACGTAGTTTACTTTGTTTCATTCATTAACTTGTCGCAATAGCCAAACCATTTAAGGAAAGCGGCGTTCTCCTGTCCCTATACTAACGTAAGATCAGCTGTTCAAACCGGGCAGCTGATTTTTTTTGTATGAGGACAGTAGCATGAATGTGTTAGATTACTTATGCACGTATCAAGTGAATTCCTACATCCGCTAGCACTAAAAAAAGTCCTCTCGTCAGCTAATGCTGACAAAAGGACTTCCATTTGCTAATTATACTGTAAACTGATGAATCATTTCCTGTAAATCCACAGCTTTGTTGCTAAGGTCTTGAGCCACTGCATTGATTTCTTCAATAGTTGCCAATTGCTCTTCCATCGCAACTGCGTTCTGTTCGGTTTGTGCAGAAGCACTTGTAGCTTGACCTGAAATTTCATTCACAGAAGCTGATACTTCTTCAGCACTTGCAGAAATCTGCTCAGTTGCAGCGGAGATTTCTGCAATCTGACCGGACATGACCTGAACAGCTTTCACAATCTCCAAGAACGTACGCCCCGCATTTTCAATGACGTGAACACCTTGTTCCACATTCACCATACTTTCTGAGACCGATTGTTCCACGTTCTTAGTATCAGTCTGAATCGCCATCGTCAACTCGACAATCTGACTCGCGGACTTTTTCGATTCCTCTGCCAGTTTGCGTACTTCATCTGCGACGACGGCAAATCCTTTTCCGTGCTCACCGGCGCGTGCTGCTTCAATTGCAGCATTGAGTGCTAGCAAGTTGGTTTGTTCCGTAATGCTAGTAATGACATTCGTAATGTTCTCAATTTCTTCAGTCTGACGGCTCAACCGTTGGATCAGCTCAGAAGTCTGATTTGACGAGCTATAAATAATGTCCATTTGCTCTTTTGCGGTTTCAATCGTTTGACCACTTTCAGTCGCGATATGCATGGTTTGTTCAGCACTGTCGTTAAGTTGTGTTGCTGATTCTGCAATTCGTTGGACACCTACAGCCGTTTCTTCCATTACAATAGAACTTTCGCTTGCAGCAGAAGCTGAAAGTTGTGCCCCTTTCGCAACAGCGTCAATCGATTTCGCCATCTCTTCAGAGGATTGAGATACCTCATACGTACTTGCAGACAGCTCTTCTGCAGAAGCTGTCAAATGCAGGGCATTGTCATTCACCCCACCAATTAGGGTTCGAAGACTTTGTTTCATACCATTAAATGAATTCGCAAGATCTTTCAGTTCGTCTTTGGATTTCAGATGAATGTCCTCATCTGACAAGTCTCCAGATGCAACAACAGATACCGCTTTAGATAGCCGAATCACAGGTTTAGAAATACTGCGAGTAATGGTTGTTGAAATGAGTGCAGCTAGAACTAATGAGATAATGCTTGCCAGAAGCAAACCAAGTTTTGCATTGTTAGCAGTATTGAGTGCGTTCTTATTTCCGATCTCTAAATGCTCATTTTGATACGTTGTCATTTCTGTTAAGGTTTCTCTTATACCATCATTTATCTGGCTCATTTGTGAATCCATCAATTGAATTGCACTTTCTACATCATTAGATTTTTTCAATTTAATGACATCTTGTGATACTGCGTAAAACTCTGCATTTAATTTTTCTATTTCTTCTATCAATCCTTTCATTTTATCAGATTGGGCAAGTTGACGAATCCCTGCGATAGATTGGGTGATTCTTTCATAATGCTCGTCGAATTTATCCAAATCATCCTGTTTCCCCAGCAACAAATACGAGCGTATGTATACACCTTCTAGACCGCTCTCTGCCTGTATATTTTTTGCGAGTATGGTTTGTGCAACACGACTTTCTAACAAAAAGTTATATTCATCTTCAATTTTAGCAATTTGATTAAAGCTATATAACGATGAAAGTAGAATAACAACGATAAGTACACCAAATCCTCCATACAACTTTTTCCCAATTGACATAGGCCATCTCTCATTTCTAGTAAGTAGTAAAAGCATACTTATACTTTCGGCTCATGATTTAGATTATTTATATTTAAAGTAATAGATTTTCAAATTAATTTTCATTTTAAAATTATTTCAGAATAACTTACCGCTGGATCGCTTATTTTTTTGCTAAATTACGCAAAAAAAGAGACGCAATGAATGCGTCTCCCAGACTGTAGACAAAAGGGGTGGAAATCAAAATGATTTTCACCCCTTTTGTCTTTGAGCGTATAAATCTGCAACTGGTCAAGAGCCGTTGATCTCCGTTCTGGGCGGACGCTTTCCGGGGGGCTTGCCCTCAGCCTCCTCGTCGCTTCGAAAGCAAAGATGTGCTCCCAACGTTGCACTTATGCTCGCAAAATCCGTTCTTCGTTACGGCTTTTTCTGCGGGGTCTTCAAAAACACGTGCTCCTAACGCTTCGCTTTTACTCGCAAAAGCTGTTCTTCGTAACAGCTTTCGCTGATCCCCCAGGAGTCGCCGCCCTGCACTTCAATCAACTGAATTTCTCATGAGACATTCACATCATTCAATCAAAGAACGCAATCGGAGTGCTCCATGTCCAGCTGGTCAGAATAACTAGATGCAGCAGAAGACTTGAGACACCGATATGAAAACAAAGAAGTCTATGGAAATGTAAAGAGACCGTTGAACGCGTTTTTGCCGATGCCAAGGAGAAGCAGGGTATGCGATAGACAACCATAAGAGGATTTAGGGCATTGAACAAATTACATATTATAGAAAACAGCGGAATCTATGCATAATCTCCCGAGTAGTGAATATTAATCTACAACCAATTGATAAATGAAGGAAAAATCAATTGCTGCCTCTAATTTACGGACCCGATGGTCTTGCGGAACTAACTGTTAGATTGTAAGCATCTTCATCTGTTCCCGTTCTTTGATTTGATTCTTCATCATCATTTCCTTTACTTCATTTGATAGTTGGTAGATCCTGTTGATTGTAGCGGAGAGCGGCGACTCCGGAGGAATCAGCGAAGCTCGAAGACCCTGGACTGAGCAAAGTGAGGGAAGCGGCTGAGAGCAA
>NZ_AZUC01000059.1 GCF_000586555.1 Sporosarcina sp. D27 | reverse complement strand
CAGCGAAAATCAACTTTTCATAGTTAATTCTATTGTAAAAGAAAAAGACTGTAGGCAAGCCCCATGATTTCTGTAGTTTGTCTACAGTCTGAAAAAAGACGCTTGAATGGCGTCTTTTTGTTTTGAAATTTATTTAAGTTCATACTTCGCATAGCCTTCTTTAGTTGGCGTGATGTACTTAATGCGCGTATCATCACCGATGTGTTCTTTTCCTTTTACAGATGTTTCAAAGATCATCTTGGCTCCGTCAACAGGTTGAATTGACCAGTTGTTATCGACAAAGGGCTCAATTTGATCGATTGTTTCGAAATACTCAATAACGGCTTCCCGGTTCTCATCTTGATAGAAGATGATCTCTTTTGCATCCCGTACACCAGGGAAGTTTCCGCTACCGCGGTAGTTATTTGTTACGACCACGAACTCTTGATTGGGATTAATCGGTTGATTCTTATACTGCAAGTTCCGAATGCGGGTCGCGTTTTCATTTACAAGCTTCCCTTCTTTGCTATCATACTTCGCAGGCTGTGTAATATCTATCTCATATGTCAGTCCATCAATTACGTCAAAGTTGTAAGAACGGTGGTTTTCATTCACAATATTTTGCTCTTCCGTCTTTGTCGGATCTACTTGGTTGAGTGCACCTGAAGCCATCTCAAGCCATTCTTTTATGTCCTTACCTGTAAGAACAACAGCCGCGACCGTATTATCATAGACATACAAGTCCGCTAAGTTTTTAATAGACACATCCCCAGCTGGGATATCCGTATAATAATCCGGGCCGTAACGTCCCCCGAACTTTAATGGAGATCCTGCAGATAAAATCGGAAGTTTCTCATACTCAGTTCCTTTGATCTTCTCCTCAACATAGTGTTTCTGTGCTTCCGTTAAGATTTGGATTGATGAATCGTCTCTAATCAGCCCAAAATAACTTGTAAGTGGAGCAGTTGTTTTAGAAACAGGAGTACGAATGTAATCTAATGTTTCTTTATGGACTTCTTTCACTGCATCTACCACTTTTTGATTCACCTTGTCAGAGTCTTTATGAACTTCACGTACTGATCCTTTACCGGAAACAATTATCCACTCGCCATTGTCCATTTTCAATTGATAGTCCAATAATCCAAGGTGACTACCAAAACGGTTTGGCATGACAACTGGAGTACCATTCAGTGTACCTTCTTCTGAGTTCACATTTTTTACATCTGTGAAATCGCCTGGGAAGAGTGCGTGGTTATGACCTGTCAATACACCATCCACACCTTCAAGTGCAGAAATCTGCCACGTGACATCATCTTCTCCTTTGTCGTGAACTTCATCACCTATTCCAGAATGGGCAATAACGAATACGACGTCAGCACCTGCCTTTTGTACTTGTGGCAAGAACTTTTCTACGGTATCAGCCCCATCTTCGACTGTGACTTTCCCTTTTAAATTCGAACCATCCCAACGCAAGATTCCAGGAGCAACTACTCCAATTACGCCCACTTTCAAAGTATGCTTGCCCCCTTTAGAATCCGTCACTTCCTTGTCCAGAATGACGTAAGGTGTAAAGCGGTTTTTACCTGTCGTTTCATCATAAATGTTGGCATTCAGAACTGGGAATTCTGCGCCATCAATAACATTGTCCAAGTAATCCAAACCAAAGTTAAACTCATGATTTCCTAATGACATCACGTCATAATCTAGAGCATTTAATCCCGCAACAGAAGGATGTACTTCCCCTTTTGGGAGCGGCTTTTCCTTCACTTTATAACTACCTAGTGGCGTCCCTTGTATTAAATCTCCGTTATCGAACAGCAACGTATTTTCAACTTCTGCCCGTGCTTCGTCGATAAGAACTCCTGTTTTCGCAAGTCCGTAGTCTTGAATCACTTTGTCTTGATAATAATCATAGTTCATGAGATTCGTATGAATATCCGTCGTACCCATAACACGAAGTGCTACAGTCGCTTCTTCAGGATGTGGCTGACTAACTTGTACCAGTCGATTCACTATTGCTCGCATCTCATTTTTCATGACTGCCTGTTTCGGTTTTGCTGTTCCATCTGAATAGCCCTTCATAAGACCAAGTCCTATGCTTTTCGCCATTTCTGGACGCAATGAAGCACCGAAGTCTCGTTTATCCTTAAAACGATTAAGCAAACTCATCGGATACGTTTTGTCTGTATTCGCTGCACGTGCTGAAATTACAAATGCCTGCTCACGTGTCAATGTTCCATTTGTGTCGAACACCGTAGTAGTCCGCCCATGAACAAGACCTGCTTTCACGGCAGCTTCAACGTAAGGTGCGAGTTGTTTATCCACGTCTTTAAATTTGAGCGTTGAACCGTCACTTAGCGAAAGATTAAGCGCTTTCACAACTTGTTGAATGAATTCTCCTCTTGTGGCTTCGTTTGACTTTGCAGCACTTGCTTTCTGTGGGATCACTAAGCTTCCAACAGTTAACAATACGATAAGAAAACTAACCCCGACTTTTTTAAGCAAATTTCCATCTCCTTTTCAATGTGCAATTTTATCCAATCTAAATATAACGTATTTCTCTAGTACTCCCTGCTAAATTACATAGATTAAGATATAAAGAAACTGTTTCTCTTTATCAGAACATGACTAGAAAAAAGAGACGCAACGAGCACGTCTCTTTTCTAGTTCTTACTTCAATTCATACTTCGCATATCCATCTTTTGTTGGTCCAACGTACTTGATACGGGTATCGTTACCAAGATGTTGTTTACCCTTTTCAGACGTTTCGAAGATCATGTTTGCTCCATCCACTGATTGAATGGACCAGTTGCCGTCTGCAGAAGGGTCGATTGGATCTACTGCTTTCATGTAGTCGACAACCGCTTCACGGTTTTCGTATTGGTAAGAAATCGTATCTGTTGCGTTACGAACTCCCGGGAATTCCCCGCTCGCACGATAGTTGTTAGTTACTACGATAAACTTCTGTTTCGGATCAATCGGCTTTCCGTCAAACATAAGATTTTTCACTCGGTTTGCACCTTCGTTGACGACTTTACCTGCACCGTCATACTTGTTTGGTTGTGTCACGTCATACTCATATGTGACACCATCAATAACATCAAACAGGTAGGAACGGTAATTTTCATTTAACACGTTTTGCTCTCCAGATTTTTTTGGATCGATCTGGTTGAACTGACCACCTGACATTTCAAGCCATTCTTTAACATCGGCTCCTGTCATAACTAGTCCTGTAATTGTGTTATCGAATACATATAGATCTGCCATGTTTTTAATGGCAATGTCACCAGAAGGGATATCTGTGTAGTAATCAGACCCATATCTACCGCCAGCTTTGAACGGTGCACCTACTGACAGAATTGGTAAGTCTGCATACTCTGTACCCGGAATCTGCGTTGCTACATAACGTTTTTGTGCTTCTGTAACAATTTGAATCGATGGATCATCTTTTACAAGCGCGAAATAGCTTGTAATTGGTGCCGTTGTTTTAGAAACCGGTGTGCGGATATACTCAAGTGTTCCTTCGTGAGCTTCCTTGACTGCATCCATGACACCTTGGTTAATTTCTTCTGAATCTTTGTGAACTGAGCGGAGTGAACCTTTTCCGGAAAGAACTTCCCACTTGCCATCTTCTATTTTCAATTCATAATCGAGCAATCCAAGGTGGCTACCGAACTTACCTGGCATCACAACAGGAGTTTCATTCAATGTCCCCTGTTTTTCGTCTGCATTTTTTACGTCTTTAAAGTCTCCAGGGAACAACGCGTGGTTGTGGCCTGTTAGAACTCCGTCAACGCCGTCAATGTTTGAAACCTGCCATGTAATGTCATCTTCGCCTTTTTCGTGTACTTCATCACCAATACCAGAGTGCGCGATGACGAATACAAGATCCGCTCCTGCTTTTTGTACTTCTGGCAAGAACTTTTCTACAGTATCCACACCATCTTCCACAGTTACTTTACCTTCAAGTACTGCGCCATCCCAGCGAAGGATACCTGGTGCAACGACTCCAATAACGCCGACTTTCAATGTATGTTTCTCACCTTTAGAGTCTGTTACTTCTTTATCCATTACAATGTAAGGGTTGTAGCGGTTTTTACCTGTTTTCGCATCGTAAACGTTTGCGTTAATGACAGGGAAACCAGACTCATCGATCACTTGGTCCAGATATTCCAGTCCGTAGTTAAACTCGTGGTTTCCTAGAGACATAACATCATAGTCAAGTGCTTGCATCGCTGCAAATGCGGGGTGTACTTCACCCTTCTCCAACGGATCTACACTCACTTTATATGTACCGAGCGGATTCCCTTGGATTAAATCTCCATTGTCGAACATAAGCGTGTTTTCGGATTCAGCGCGTGCTTCATCCACCAATACACCTACTTTTGTAAGTCCATAGTCTTCTACCTTAGTATCCTGATAATAGTCATAGTTTACGAGGTTCATGTGAAGATCAGTCGTCCCCATTACACGTAGGGATACAGTTGCTTCATCAGTACCAGGGTACTCCTGACTTATTTTTACTAAACGATTAACGATTGCACGCATCTCATTTTTCATCACTGCCTGTTTCGGTTTTGCTGTGTGGTCTGAATAGCCTTTCATAAGACCTAAACCGATGCTTTTCGCCATTTCTGGACGCAACGAAGCACCGAAGTCACGCTTGTCCTTAAAACGGTCAAGGAGGCTCATCGGATAAGTTTTATCTGTTTTTGCGGCACGTGCTGAAATAACAAACGCCTGTTCACGAGTTAGTGAACCATTTGTGTCGAACTTTGTAGCTGAACGACCGTGAACCAGACCTGCTTTCACTGCAGCTTCAACATAAGGAGCTAACTGTTTGTCCACATCTGTAAATTTAAGTGTGGAACCGTCGCCCGTCGGTAAATCAAGTGCTTGTACAACTTTTTGGACAAATTCTCCTCTAGTTGCCTCATTTGACTTAGCAGCGCTTGCTCCTTGGGGTATAATCAAACTACCTAGAGTCAGCAAAACGACAAGAAAACTGAAGCCGATTCTTTTAAGCAAAGACATTAACATCTCCCTCTCACCAAATAGTTTTCGTACTAGTCAAACATACCATATATTTCTCGTAGTTCCAATGTCTTCTGATGTTAAAGTTAAAACTTTGCAAACCTTTACTTTCTTGTCATAGAGGGAGTAGATTAGGGAGCACGACTCACGTATTGATAATTCATCTCACGTTTCACTTTTACTGATTAGAAAGGATGATAGCTATGTTATCTAATGAACTCTCAAAAATTATTCGCAGTGCTTCGACAGAAATCGAGCAGACTGGTACCTTGCCAGACGACTTATTGCAAGTTGCTTATGAAGAACAGTTATTTAAGCTGTTTTTGCCGAAAGAATTAGGTGGTCGGGCGCTATCATTACCTGATGCTGCCCATGTATTTAAAGACGCCTCAATTGAAGATGGATCGTTTGGATGGCTGACGACAATCGGATCTGGAGGTAATTTATTTCTTGAAAATATGACAGAAGCACAAGCGAAAGAACTGTATTTACCACCAAACGCTGTGATTGCAGGTAGTGGATATGCAACTGGCGAAGCACATGCTGTAAAAAACGGCTATCGCGTTTCCGGTAAGTGGCGTTATTGTAGCGGCTCACCGTACGCTTCCATGTTTACAGCGAATACGATCATTTGGCGTGACGGTGAGGAAACAGACGAAATGCGCGCTTGTATTTTCATGCCAGACCAAGTCGAAATCGTGGAAGACTGGTATGCGATAGGACTGAAAGGAACAGGAAGCCACACAATCCGTGTAAAGGATGCATTTATACCACACGATCGAACCTTTTCAGTAGTTGAAACTCAGAACACACTTGGTTTACCTGTTCATTCGTTCCCATTCGTCCAATTTTCACAAGTCTCATTTGCGGCTGTTTGTCTTGGACTGGGTGCCCGTTTTTTGGAAGAAGCACAACAGCTTGCAGAACAAGCCAAGTCACGCTGGGCTGCAGAAAAGATTGCTGGAACAATGCGTTTGCTGGAGGAACAACAGGAGCGTTTTAACCTTGTCGAGCAACTCTTCCATAGTACAGTGGAACGAAGCTGGGAAAAGCATCTGAATGGTTCCCTTGACGACCATGAACTTGATCAACTTTCCGCTGTATGCATGGAGAGTTCAAATATCGCAACTGATTGCGCGGTCAAGTTATTCCGTCGATTGGGTATGCAGGCTGTATTGGAAAATTCTCCTGTAAATCGGGCGTTTCGTGATTTGTGGACCGCAGGGCAACACGGATTTTTGAATCGTTCTTAGGTGATTTTACAAGCAGTCTTTCTTTTGTCGAAAGGCTGCTTTTTTGTGCGTTGAATTGTGTCCCCTTATCGAGAAACTCCGCTAAGTGTCGGAGAAATCGTTCTAAGTGACGGACAAGCTCCGTGATTTGATCGACAATCCAGACCCAGTGTCCGACATTCAACCAGTTCTGTCGGACAACAGAATCACCAGTCTAATTATGGATGGTCCCCTCTCTGAACAAGCGAAGCGCTACTAATTAAACCCTTTTCGCACTTGAATTGTGTCTCGTTATCGAGAATTTTCGCCAAGTGTCGAAGAAATCGTTCTAAGTGTCGGACAAATTCCATAATGTGATTGAGAATCTAGCCCGTATGATCAACAAACACTCTCAACTGTCCGACAACACAAAAGGACGACACCCGTAGGCATCGTCCTCTCCTCAAAATCTACTCAGCTAGCCACATCTTGCCATGGCCATTGAATGCCAGGCTTTGTAAGTTTGCGACCAAAGCGGTCAAAAAACTCAACATTTTCAGCACTTGCCCCATTCACATAGCTAATCTTCAAAACATTCTCAGCTCCAAAGATTCGAAGTGGATTCGTCCCATCCACAACGACATTTCCTTGAACTGTCCACTTCGTATCGACAGTTAAGCCTTTTTCAGTCGGTTTCAAAATGATTTTGTTATTCGCGAAGCCCAGCCCGCTTAAAATCGCATACTGGCCAGTCAGCGTAATCCCATTCGTTACGCGCGAGCGATAATCCATTGTAATGGAAGATCCTTTCGCATCGACCGCTAAACTTGGCTTTTTATAGTTCAATAAGAAGTAATACTTTGTAACTGGAACCTTCTCCCACTCAAATGGATCTTGATCGCTCTTTGTTTTCAGAGCAAGCTGCACTAGGACCGGATCATGGTCACTTGCGCGTCCCGCCATGTCGGTATAATCTGCATTGATATGCAACATATCGATTTCAGAAGCATCTGCTAGATTGTTCGATACGAGTACATGGTCAAGCACTTGAGAATTCCCTTGATAAACGTACGAATAGCGATCCATTTCTTCGACTTTATTCACAAGATTCGTCATTAGTTCACCTTCGTGGATCTTGAGCGCATCTGTAAATTGGAAGTCGTTAAAGTCGCCAAGAGATACAACATTCGCATCAGGATTTTTCGTCTTCACATCATCAATGAAGTTATACACGATTTGCGCAATCTGTTTACGCTGAATTTCACTCTTATACACAGGTGGCTGGACTGCGCCAAACAATGGCGTGTCTCCACCTTTGGAATTCCAGTGGTTTGCAATGACGATGACATCTTCACCTTGGAAGGTAAACTCTGCTGCAAGAGGCTTTCGACTACTATTGAACGCTGCATTTGTCGGATCAATCCTTCCTGGATTCACCGTCAAACCACCATTCTCATATCCAACTGCCGTCACTGCATCCCCGTGAGGTGCCCCTGTTTTCATTGAAACTCGCTCAGGATTATACAAGAATCCTACACGGATATTGGCATTCGGCTGCCCGCCATCTTGGTTATTCACCGGATCGATGTTGACATACTCATACTTCACTCCGCCTGCATCTACAATTGCTTGAATCAGACGTTCGTAACTTTGATTGGCTTCGGATCCGCCCGCATCAGGACCATTATTGTCTTGAACTTCAGTAACGCCAACAATATCTGGACTTTGCATGTCCACAGCGAAAGCACGCGCTAGCTTCTTCGCTTTATCGGCAGAAGTCGTTTTCATATTGTTTGAGAAGTTCTCTAAGTTGTACGATGCTATTGTTAATTTCTCTTTGTCTTTCACAATCGTTGTCGTTTCAGGAACCGCTTTGCCCTTCACAAACTTCGCCTGCATGTCTTCCAATCCCACATAAATCTTATAGTTTTGGAATGAGTATCCGACCACTCCGACGATTGGACCTTTAAACTGGTCACCTGTTGCTACTTCAAAATCACGTGCAGCGCCATTCGGCTCCAATCGAAATTGGACCAAATCTGCATTCGGAGCGTCTTTCTTCAATAGCACGCCTCCGTTTTTCGTCTCTGTTTTACGAGATTCTAAAACTGTTGCCAAATCACCATGCTGTTGGGGACCAACTGCTTTCACGTTGCCTACTTCAACGAGCATCGCTTCACGACTCTCCCAGAAATCGCCTGCATATTTAGCCGGATCAAATTCTTTTAAACCTGCGCTAAGAATTTGTTCTTTTGGTAAATTCGATTCATCGATAACAAATGGTGTAGGAAGTTCAACATTACTGTCCACAACCGTTACAACACCACCACGATCTTCACGAACATTGATTTGCGTCGTTTTCAAGTCCGTTTGCTGACGATCGGAGTAACCGTCAATCGCATACTCACTCACTTGTCCGCTGACAGAAACTAGATCACCTTTCTTCAAGTTCCATGCATCACGTCCACTGTACAAGACAACCGCTTCTGAAGTGTTCAAATTGCCATCACGTTTATTATCTGGTGTTTGAATGTGATAATACGTTGATCCTTGCAGTTCGTATTTATACGTGACAATCCCTTGCACACCATCAACGACTTGTCCTGCAAATGGTGACTCATGACCTGCCCCTTGAATGTCATGGATTTGCAGCGCATCTGTAATTGTATAGTCAAAAGTTTGAACAGCACTCACACGTCCATCGTCTGTTTTTGCAACTGCTTTCAACTGAACGTCATCGGTGATCTTCAACGGGGTTGCATACGTTGAGCCGTTCTCAATCGGATCTGTGCCATCTAGTGTGTATAAAATTTCTGCATCGACGGTTCCAGATGTCAACGTCACGTCCACACTTTCAACAAATGTTCCGCTTCCTGGATTAGCAACAACTGGCTGGACCACTGTGGAGTCTGCAATAACATCTGTAGGACCACGTGGAATCACCTGATAGACATCGTCAAATTGCTGAACAATCCCTGTAATCGAGTCATACGTCATACCTGCTTGCAATCCAAGGCTGTCTTTTTCATCTCTAACCGTAAATTCAGTACCATCTGTGGCAATGAAGTTTGCCCATCCTGGACCTGATTCTTTTCCGGAAAGCGTCACATTATTCACTGTGACAAGTTGTGATTCAACGTCTTCACCGATTGCTGCCCCTGTTACTGTTTTTGCAGTCGGCTCTGTTCCCTCAACTTTTTCAAGAACTGCAGCTTCGTCCAATTGTAATAATCCTCGATAGTCAACAATCTTCCCAGTCACAGTCACTTCATCCCCAACATTTACGGCTAAACTCGTTGGACGAACAGCGATGCCACCAGTTTCATCTTGAATCGAAATTGTATTTTTTAGTTTTGCAGCGACAATCCCTTTCACTGTCGCTTTTTCTCCAGCCGGCAATGCACGTGCGTCTTTAATGGACACAACATCTCCAGGTACTTCAGGCTCTTCGGGATCCGTTGAACCTGATCCATCCAATTCATGGGAACCTAAATTTGAAAACGTATCTTTCGGATAAACCGTCCACTCTTTTGTCCGATCAAACGTATCGTCAATGACACCATCACCTTTTGTAACGTCCGCATTTAGAACGAGTGTTACATCCGTACCCCAATTATCTCGAGCACCGACTTGTCCAAATGAGTCGATCGCAGTGTTCCCTTTTTTCAACACGATGGCATCATCGCCATTGAAATTTGTCACACTGCCGATTTCCATATCGGCCTTGGCCTTGAGATCGGCTGAAGCTTGGTTATGCACAATGACATACGTTTTTCCATCTTCAAGTGTACCCGTCAGTTCTAGTTTGTTCGTCGGTGTAACCGCTCCATTTGCATAGAGCTCAATAGAATAGCCGCTCAAGTCAAGTGCAGCACCTGTCCCGTTGAACAGTTCAATCGCCTTATTGAACCCAGACCCTTCCACATACTCAGAAATCAGTAAATCGGATGCTTTTACAGCCGGTGATTCTACTGCATACACTGGAACAGCTGGTGCGACCAATCCCGCCACAAGCGTTGTTGCCATCAATGAGTTCAACCATTTCTTCCCCGTTCGACCGTGCATTGCCTCACACTCCTCGTTGGAATGAATTCGTTCAATAGATAAACTATCTATTGTAAGAATCCTAGTTTCAATTCAAGAGTACCACTCCCATGGAATAGCGACTATGCGTCTTTATGGGAATATTCATGGTTTTCCAGTATGTCATACGCTCTATATTTCTGATTATTTAAAATGGGTATTCAGTCACAAAAAAACAGTCTCGTAGTAAGAGACTGTTTGGAATGAGTTATGAAACGATTTTCGGATACTTGATGGTTCCACCATCCTCAATAATCCACATCTGTTCACTTCATCAGTTCACGAGGAACATACTACTCCCATTTTATTAAATTGCCTTGAATTACAAAGTTAAAGGAAGTTTCATTCAACAACATATAGTCAGCGTATAACTGGTAACTGTGCCCCATTAGCCCAGTCTAAGATAAAAGATTGCTGTCTCAAGTTTAGATTATCAGGTAAGTTACTTGAAGCAAAGAAACGATGCTCCCTGCTTTCCTCTCCTTTTTGAAGCAATTCCCCGGAAATTGAATGTGCAGTGAAAATCACCTGGACACTATAGACATGATCTCCATTACTGTATTCGACATAGCAATCTTCACCCGAATATATACCAAACAACTCCAGCCGTTCGACAGATAATCCAGTTTCTTCAAGCGCTTCACGTTTCGCAGTTTCTTCAAACGTTTCTCCCAGCTCCATAACTCCCCCTGGAATACACCAGCTGTCTTCATCAGTTCGATGCTGCAATAAGAGCTGGTCATTCTGAACAATCATCACTCCGCATCCGACAGTAAAGAGTGTTTCATGACCAATCAACTTGCGCATATTTTGTATGTAATTCAATGATACTCCTCCTTAGAAGACTGCTATGACTTCTTGATAATCTTGCTGACGACATCATTGAATGTCTACAACATACTCCATCAGCCAGCAATCCCTATATTCCCCTTCGTGCCACTCGTGTTCAGGAAGCAATTTCACTTTTTGAAAACCACACTTTTCATAGCAACGAATCGCCCGTTCATTCCACGTTTGAGGATCCAACACAATACGACTTGCTTGTTTTTCTATAATTATCCTCTCAATCGTTAAGTTAACAAGATCAGTTCCGATTCCTTTGTCCCAGTACTCAGGCTCGCCAATAAACTGATCCATACCAAAAATGACATCCTGCGAATCACTATACTCATAGATTTTCCTTTCGTCCTCCCCAATCGGGTAATACTGAATGTAACCAATCGGGGTATCCTCGCGAATGACAATATATCTCGTTTCCTCCAGATTTCCATCAAAGAAGGACGCCTCCACTTTGAACAGAGTAAATGGGTTATCACGCCCTTCATAAAATTGAAGAACTTGTGGATCCGTCAGCCATTTCAATAGTCTATATTTGTCTTCTTCTATTAATTTGCGAAGCTCAATTGAATGTGTTTTCATCACGTTCCTTCTTTCCTATATAATGACGCTTTAAAACGTAAACCTAGCCCTCTGCTAGCAGCAAATACTTCCGCAATTCACCATCCACTTCGACGAGTATATACAATCCACCTTCATTCGTTGAATAAATCATAGAACCAATAGGCAACTTTGTAGCCGTTCCATTTTGAAAGTCTTTCGGGTTTTGGGCATTATTAACGATTTCACCAAGTAGTTCATTCTTAGTGAGCTCCAACTCTTGGACCCACTCCACGTCTGCCTGGTAGACAGAACCGTCCCATTGAAAGATGTCTGCGTCCGGTTCTTGTCTTAACACCTCGTCTGCGTCTGGAGGTTTGCTAGAGGATTCAGTGATCGTACCTGATCGCGAGGTACAGCTCGTCAAAACTAGCACACTAAGTACGATTCCAACTACAAGAAGTCTCATCGTCATCTCTCCCTTTGTGTAAGTAGACTCGGATAAACAATAAATGTTACAGATACTATGATTGAAAATCTAAAGCAGAAGAACTCTCCTCGATCATGCTTTAGTTTTCAACGTATAACGACACTTAGGATAAGCACTACAGCCCGTGAATTCTCCAAACTTCCCCTTGCGCTGAACGAGTTCACTCGCACAACGAGGACAGTTGCCAACCGATTCTATTGGTTTCGTCACATCCACTCGTTTTTTTAACTCTACCTGATTTAGTTCTTTGCTAGCGTTCTTCTGCTGTTTTGACTTTGTATTTACCGATTGTCTTGGCTTCTGTTCCTTCTGTTTGCTTTTTACAGAATGGAGATGTTCCTTCTTCACTTTCCGTTTTTCTTGTTTCTCTGTAATCAACAACTTTTCAAGCGACTGGTTCATGTGACTGAGTTCTATTTCCGTAAACACGGTTTCGTGATAGTTTTTAATGACACGATTCAGCTCATTGACATGAATAACATATGCAGTTTCAAATGGCTCCTTAAACTTGAAAGTTGCATCACTTGAAAACGAAATTATCGAATGCACGTCCAATTCTTCCTTATGTAAATAACCTTTGAGTGACTGGATATGTCCGTAGTTTTGCCAAATCGGATTGTACAAACGTTCCTTGCGCTTGTAAATCACTTGCGTCCAATTTTTCTGTCGTTCACTTCCGTATATCCAACCGCTGTAATGCTTCGTCTCAATGACAAACACTCCGTAAGGCGATAGCACGATATGATCGACTTGTGTGTATCCGCCCTCCCCATTCGGTACATATACGTCTGCAAAAATATGATATTCAGCACCAAGCTTCGTAAGTTTTCGATTCACCATCCACTCACCTATCGCCCCTCGGATAGCAGGACGTTTGATCCGATACACTCCACGCAAAAGCAGAAGACCAATTAACACATAAAATAGCGGTGACTTGGTATACATCCATACACCAGTTAAAATTCCTTCAAAAAACCCAGACATAATAAGCCCCTCTTTCTATTGCCTAAACGATTTTGTTCACGACTCTAGTTATTGTGATATTTTTCCATTAATTCAATCATAATGCTTTAAAAAATAAAGTCCACACAAAAATCGGACTATTGCTAAAGATTTTGTGAAGAGAAAAAATTAGCTAAAGTTTTGCATCTATTCTTTTTTAGTTCACAATTGAATGTTATAAACGTCTAGGTGTCTATCGTAGAAGCAATCACACGTTTTCTCTCGCTCTTTTTTGGACAACCTATTATTATGCTGAAAATAGTGATCCAAATTGTGAATGAATACGTTAGCTTCTAAATAATAACTAACTGAACAAGGAGGGAACGAGATGAAAAAGGGGATGTATAATCGATTTTGGCGATGGCATTTTTTTGGTGCGTTGTTCATGGCTCCACTACTGATTACGCTGACGCTGAGCGGTATCGGATACTTGTTTTATAACAATGTAGAAAACGTCGCATATAAAGATCTCTTTTTTGGCAACAGCGAAGAAACGTATCAACTAACAATCGACGAAGGAATTTCTCTTGTAAAGCATGAGAATGAAGGATTTGAAGTAGCCAAGATTATGATCATGGATGAACCTTATAATACGAGGATAACGTTGTCATCTGAATCTGGCGAAGAGAAGTATGTATTTTTAGATGAACATAATGAAATCGTGGGATCACAAAATCCAAAGTATACGTACGCTAACATTATGAGAAACATCCATAGTTCACTCTTTGTTGGTGGAACCGTCTTGAATTACTTAGTTGAATTGGCTGCATGCTGGGCAATCTTTTTATTATTTTCCGGACTTTATATGACATTTAAAAGTCGTGCGCTAAAAAAACCTAAGAAATCGACACCCCGCTTAAGACTTAAAAGGATCCATGCACTCATCGGGACAATCATTACGATTCCAATGATCTTCCTCATTTTTACAGGTCTTCCTTGGTCTGCGTTTATGGGGAACTTCATCTACACAGCATCACAGGAACACCCTTCCATCGGAACGCCGTTGCTTCAGCAGCAACCACCGACTTCCGATATGAGCGAAATTCCATGGGCAACTCGGAAAGAGGAAGCGCCTGAATCAGAAAAGCCTGATCCACACGCAAATCATGGAGGTCACGGTAAGATGCCTGGAATGGATATGGGGAATGATGGCATTCTAGTTGAAAAACTCTTGTGGAAAGCAAGAGACGCTGGAATCTCGAAACCGTATTCAATTGTTTATCCTTTTTCTGAAGATGGAGTATTCACTGTGTCTAAAGGAAGTAATACCGGCGTCACTGGATTAGACGTCAGCCCTGCAGAGGAAATGACTTCTTATTTTGACCAATACAGTGGAGATTTAATTTCCAAAGTCGGTTATGACGATTATGGGATTTTGGCAAAATGGTTTACATGGGGAATTCCATTACATGAAGGCCATTTGTTCGGATGGCCCAATAAAATCATTAACTTAGTTGTCTGTATTGCATTCTTGTTCTTGATTTTCTATGGTTTTAAAATGTGGCTGTCGAGGAAGAGAAAAGGGAATCTTTCGTCTCCTCCTAAAACAACGAGCGGCATTTCCATCGGGTTTATTGTGTTAATGGTAATTTTAGGAATCATCATGCCTCTATTTGGAATTTCGTTGATAGTTGTACTGGCAATTGAAGGGGTCTTGTACTTGGTCAATCATAAGAAAGATCCTTACAACATGAACTGATCACATTAGAATTTAAATTAAAAAGAGGAAGCCTCTTCACTTGGAGTCGGCTTCCTCTTTTTGCGTATTGACTTTCTAACCTAATTGCACGCTTTTACAAACGCCTCAAACAGCTTCTTCGACGGACCGTCTCCTGCACATGCTGTGTTTTCAGGATGCCATTGAACGCCTATAACAAACTTGTGCCTCTCACTCATGATTGCTTCAATAACACCGTCGCTTGACGTACCGCATACTATAAAGGAATCACCGACTTCTTTAACTGCTTGGTGATGAAAGGAATTCACAAGAATACTAGATGTTTCGAAGATATTTGAAAGCTTGGTATCATCCACTAATTTAACACGATGGGACAAGTGTTCCCTTCTCGCCTTCTGCACATGTTGAAGGACATCCCCCTCGATTTGTGCGTGAATATCTTGATACAAGGTGCCTCCTTGAGCGACATTCAAAACTTGATGACCACGGCATATCCCTAAGACGGGTTTATCAGCTTGAAGAAAGGCACGAACTAATTCCATTTCGTTGTCATCCCGCCCCGGTGAGATTTCTCCAAGGTCTTTGATTGGTTCCTCGCCATAGAATAATGGATTAATGTCGAATCCACCTGACAGTAAAAGACCATCTAAGCGCTCTACCAACTTCCCCACATTATTCTTCATCCCCGTTGCAAGCAACAGCGGAATACCTCCCGCTTCAGTAATGGATTGAACATAAGAATGATTGAGCATGTATTGATACTCCAAATCATGATGACATGTAATTCCAATCAAAGGGTTCATTTACAACCTCTCCTTCACCTTGGGCTTTGTCATTGAACTGAATTAGCGATCATTATTGCACCACGAATGAGACGATAGCAATGCAACCAATCCTGATTCGTAAAACGAACCGTCAACGGATTGCTGCGTTCATAGATTGGCACGATTTCAGCCGCATCGGCATATCCTGTATTCAAAAATTCGATTTCCACCGTAAAAGGTCCTTCCATCCTAAATGGTGTTTTACTGCGGACATCCTTCAATGACCGCTTTGTACCTTGCCGTATCAGCAACCGAGATTCCGCTGGGCTTAGATTTAAAGCTGCCGTTCGGGAAATCGATTCTTTTACGATTGCCGACTCAATTTCCGGAATGACTGCTCGGGCTTCATCCGCCAGTAAATTACAGCCAGAAACAAATACAGTGGGAACTTTATAATATCCTGCGACTAATGCATTTAGTCCAAATTCACCCATATCGATGGAATTGACTCTAATCGTTTTAATAACTCTGCCACTAAACGTATGATTGAGAATGCCATTAGATCCCGCCCTGGTATGATAGCCAACGAATAGAACCGCATCATATTCAGATGTGAGTCCCTCCACCATAGCAAGCTTTTTAGGAGATCCCATTAACAACCTTGCTCTACTATGTAACTGATCTGGTAAAATGTTGCGCATCGTTCCGTGTGAATCATTGACTACAATTTCATCTGCACCTGCTTCCAGCGCCCCTTCGATACACGCATTTACTTCTTCGGTCATGAGCTTACGTGCATAATCGTGCTCTTTCCCGTCGCGCAACGTATGCTCACCATGAACGACACCGGACACGCCTTCAATATCTGCGGAAATATAGATCCTCATGATCCACCTCTTATTCTTTCATGCCCATGAAATACTCAAGAAACGCTTCCCCTTTTTCAGAAATCCGTGTTCCTCCCCGCCCAATTCGAGCATGAATTAGTTGTTCATCCTGCATAATTTCAAGTCGTAACCGCAATTGTTGGTCAGATAATTTTATTCCTCTCTGAACCAATCGCTCCTTCACTTTTGTTCTACCTAATAGCTCATACGATTCTTTTCCTTCCTTATATATAGACAAAATAACAAGACTTTCATCTAGGAATCCATGAGTTTCTATTTTATCCTTAATCCCGTCAATCTCACTCAAGCTAAGTGTGAAGTGACTTTCTTTCCGATTTTCAACTGCTACTATATCTACTTGTGTAGTTCCTGTTTCGTTCTCCATAGTAGTCAATTTTCGTTTCAACTCAACCGAAACTTGTGATTTGAAAAAGCGGTTCATCAGGACGATTTCAGATATAGTTGTTTTAAGTTCTGCCTCAACCTGTACGATTGTTAAAAAGTCCAGAGTTCGTGGACCGATGTCTATTACATTTTTAAACGCCGCTGGGACCAATTCCATCTCTCCAGGTGTAACAATCCAGTCGATATCCGAAGGAACTGCATTCATCGGATCATAGGTTTTATAGTGGTGCTCATAATAAATCTTTTTTAAAGAAGTAGCCGTTTCAACTGCATGTTCTACCGTATCATTGATAATCAGGATACGCTGACCCAATGGTAGCTCTGATAGTTTTTCTGTTGCAGCAATGTTCACTTCCCGATTTGCTACAATGACGGGACATGAAGCAGGGATGAATGAAGCTGTTATTCCCCTCAGGATTTCCTTCGATAACAGCACCAAATCGCCCTCAGCTACCGTCTCCATTGTCAATTGCTGTAGTGTAATAGGGTATAACTCCACTTGATCACCAAAAATATCAAATAGTTGATAGGCGACGATGGTTAAATATTCTTTTTGAATCGAGATGATATGAAGTTTTTTCATGTTAATTAATCTCAAGCTCCTCAGCATAGTGGCATGCCACATAATGTCCGGATTCCAATTCCCGGAATTCCGGCACTTGAATTTTACACGTTTCTTGCGCAAATGGACAGCGCGTGTGGAATGTGCAGCCGGATGGCGGGTTCGCAGGACTTGGAATATCTCCTTTTAAAATGATTCGTTCTCGCTTGACCGTAGGGTCGGGTATCGGAACCGCACTCAATAAGGCTTTCGTATAGGGATGTAATGGTTTACCAAAAAGTTCATCACGCGTAGCCAGTTCAACTAGTCGGCCTAAATACATCACACCAACCCGATCGGAAATGTGCTCAACGACACTTAAATCGTGGGCGATGAAGACATATGTCAAACCGAATTCCTCTTGAAGGTCTTTCATCAGATTCAGTACTTGAGATTGAATCGACACATCTAACGCAGAAACAGGCTCGTCAGCAATAATGAGTTTCGGATTCACTGCTAAGGCTCGTGCAATCCCAATGCGTTGACGCTGTCCTCCACTGAATTCATGAGGATATCGATCTGCATGGTATTTGTTAAGCCCAACCACTTCTAGTAACTCCGTAACACGCTGATTACGGTTTCCCTTGTTAAAATTGTGCACAATGAGGGGTTCTTCAAGAATTTCTTTGATCGTTAGTCTAGGATTCAAGGATGCGTATGGGTCTTGAAAGACCATTTGGAATTCTTTACGTAAGGGACGAATCTGGTCATCAGTCATATCAGTGATATCTTGCCCTTCGAATATCACTTTCCCCTCCGTGATATCAAGTAATTTCATAATCATTCGACCCGTCGTAGACTTCCCACATCCGCTCTCACCGACGATACTCAGTGTCTCACCTTTATTCACGGTAAATGAAACACCGTCTACCGCTTTGACGAATTCTTTCTTTCGACTGAATAGTTTTGAAGGTATTGGAAAATATTTTTTAACGTTCTGAACTTCCAACAAGGTTTGGTTCATCTGTCGGCACCTCCTTGTGTAACCAGCAGCGTACAGAATGGTTATCCGTCAACTTATCAAATGACGGTTCTTTGTCCCAACAGACGTCCATTGCATGTGGACATCGCGGAGCAAATTTACATCCCATTGGCATATGTGCAGGAATTGGAACATTTCCTGGAATGGAAGAAAGGCGTTCGACACGGTCCCCGATTTTAGGGATGGATTCCAGCAGCCCTTGTGTGTAAGGATGTTTCGGATTGGTGAAAATAGATACGACATCGCTTTCTTCGACCGCTCTGCCACCATACATGACTACGACACGATCACACATTTCAGCAACCACACCCAAGTCATGGGTAATGAGTAATATTGCTGTATCCGTCGTTGTTGTCAAACTCTTCATCAACTCCAGTATTTGCGCTTGAATGGTTACATCCAAAGCAGTCGTTGGTTCATCCGCAATGAGTACTTTTGGATTGCACGCCATCGCCATGGCGATCATCACGCGCTGCCTCATCCCGCCTGAAAGCTGGTGTGGAAATTCAAATACGATCTTTTCTGGCCTTGAAATTCCTACTGCTTTCAACATTTGAATGGAACGCTCTCGTGCCGCTTTTTTCGATAGTTTCATATGCAGAATAATCGATTCTTCTAATTGACGCCCGATTTTATAAACAGGGTTCAATGAAGTCATCGGCTCTTGAAAGATCATTGCGATTTCATTGCCTCGGATTCTCCTCATTTCACGTTCGCTGATTTTAGTCAAATCCCGACCTTCATAAAGAATTTCACCGCCTGCAATTTTCCCCGGGGTGTCTTTCAACAGTCTCATGATAGAAAGTGATGTGACGCTCTTTCCGCTTCCTGATTCTCCTACAATCCCTAACGTCTCACCTTTGCCCACTTCAAACGATACACCATCGACAGCTTTAACAACCCCAGCATCGCTTGTGAAGTGTGTCTGCAGATTTCTCACCTGGAGAACCTTCTTTTCCATTCTATGCTCCTCCTTCCATACTATTATTACTCTTTAATCTTTGGATCAAGTGCGTCTCTAAGGCCATCACCTAGCAAGTTGAATGCAAGGACAGTTACGAAAATTGCAAGTCCTGGAAATATTGTTACGTGAGGTGCCATGTTCAGATAATCACGACCACCACTTAACATCGCCCCCCACTCTGGTGAAGGTGGCTGTGCGCCAAGTCCGAGGAAGCTTAAACTTGCAGCAGTCAAAATTGCTGAACCGATCCGCATTGTGAAGTAGACAATGATACTTGAAACGGTTCCTGGGAAAATGTGTTTCCAAATAATTCGTTTTGGTCTTGTACCGATGGATTTCGTAGCTTCAATATACAGCGTGGATTTCACAGCGAGCGTAGAACTTCGTACAATGCGTGCAAACATCGGTACACTGAAAATCGCAACGGCAATAATGACATTGCCAAGACCCGGACCGAGAATGGCGATAATACCAATCGCCAGCAAAATTCCAGGAAACGCTAGCAGAACATCGCAAATCCGCATGATAATCGAGTCAATTCGTTTGCCATAATATCCGGCAACAATCCCGAGAAAAGTTCCGCCGATTGCACCGAGCAATACCGATGTCAGTCCAACATAGAGGGAAATCTGAGTGCCAGCGAGCACCCGGCTAAAAATATCTCTACCATACGCATCTGTTCCTGCCCAATGCTCGGCAGAAGGGCCAGATAACACATTTTCATAATCCGGTTCCGTAATGTCATATGGAGTTATGAATGGCCCTATAAATGCGAGCAAAATGAGTGCGATAACAAAGAAAAATGCAACAAACGCTAGTTTTTGCTTCTTGAACTTTCTCCAGAACTCAGAAAATGGTGTTTTAGATGGAATATTTTCTAAGGTCTGTTGATAGTAGGCTTCTTTATTCGATAACTTGAGTTCTACCACAAAATCCCCTCCTATTCATAACGAATTTGCGGATTCAAAATTCCATAGAGCAAGTCAACAACTAAGTTAATGAGGATGAATTCCAGCGCAAAAATCAGCATTTCAGCTTGAATAACCGGATAATCCCGATACGCGACTGAATCGATTAATAGCTTGCCTAGTCCCGGCCAACTAAAAACAGATTCAATAACAACTGATCCACCAAGTAGGAATCCAAACTGTAGACCCGTCATTGTGACGACCGGAATCATTGCATTCCGTAATCCATGTCCCCATGTAATTCTTCGTTCATTCAATCCCTTAGAACGACCTGTTCGAATATAATCCTCTTTCAATACGTCCATTAGAGAGGATCTTGTGAAACGTGCAACAACTGCCGCTACTCCTGTCCCTAGTGTGAACGCAGGCAAAATATAGCTTTTCCATGAGTCCATACCACCGCTCGGCAACCAGCCCAATGTAACCGCAAACAATTGGATGAGCATGAGTCCTAGCCAGAAGGATGGTAAAGACAATCCTGATACCGCTCCAAACATCCCTAAATAATCTTGCCACTTATTTCGCTTTGTTGCAGATATCACCCCGATGATTAGTCCTGCAACTACCGCCCATGACATACTCCATACTGTCAGCCAGAACGTTGGCATGAAGCGTTCTCCTATTTCGTAGCTGACATCACGATTGGTCTTCAACGATTTACCGAAATCTCCTTGAAACAAGTTTTTCATGTACGTGATGTATTGTTCCGTTATCGGTTTATCGAGACCTAATTCTTTACGGACGAGTTCTACATCTTCAATGGTAGCATCCTCTCCGGCCACAAGCCTGGCAGGATCTCCAGGAATCATATGTACAAAAAGGAAGATAAAGATGGACACCAATATGAGAATGGGTATGATCTGCAGCAATCGTTTTCCGAGAAATCGTAACATTCGTAAGCCCCCTTTAGATAAAGAAGGAGCGCTTAAAAATCTAGCGCTCCTGTATCCATCTCTTACTCAATTTCAGCTTCAGAAACACTTAACGAGCCATCAGGCAACAGATAAACACCCTTTAGATAGTTTTTCTTTCCAGCCAACGTGTTATCAGCTGATAAGAATACCCACGGTGCATCTTCCCAAAGTAGCTTTTGGACGTCCGCATACGCTTCTGCACGCTTGTTTTCGTCCGCAGTCTGTAATCCTGCGCTGATCAATTTGTTAGCTTCTTCATTGTCATAATAAGATACGTTATAAGATTTTGGTGGGAATGCATCTGCTCCGCCTAACAATGGGCGAATCCCCCAGTCTGCATCTCCCGTGGATGGCGACCAACCGCCATAGTACAACTCAAGTTCAGCGTCATCTGCGTTTTGAACAGACCAGATTTTGTCCGACAATGTACCTGATTCCATTGGTACCACTTCAACTTCAATACCTACCGCTGCGAGTTGCTGTTGCAGGAATTCCATTGCTTTCACTGTGCTAGAGCTATTACCACCCCATAGTTTCGCTTTCAGTCCTTCTTTAACACCTGCTTCCTTCAAAAGTTCTTTTGCTTTTTCAAGGTTGAACTCATAAAGCTCTTGCTGTGAATAGAACTGTACGTCCGGTGCGATAACGGAGTCTAGTTTTTCTCCTTGACCGTTCATGACAACTTTGATGAATGCATCTTTGTTAATTGCGTAATTCAAAGCTTGGCGCACTTTCACATCGTCGTAAGGCTTTTTCATTGTATTCATTGCCATATAACGGACAACAATGGATGGTTTACTATCGACTTCAATACCGTTCTTGCCATTTACTCCTTCCACTTGTTCGGTCGGCACTGGGTAGATGAAGTCCGCTTCACCTGTTTGAAGCATCGCGATACGTGATCCGTTTTCTGAAACCGGTTTAAATGTAATGGAATCGACTTTCGGGAACTCTTCATTCCAATAATCATCATTCTTCACGATTTTCAATCCTTCACTCGGCTTCCACTCAACAAATTTGAATGGCCCTGTGCCGACAGGATTTTTACCGACCTCATCTCCAAACTCTTCAAGTGCTTTCGGACTGTGGATTAGAGCTGCTGGGTGCGCGAACGTATTGATCATTGCACCGAATGGTTCAGACAAAGTGAATTTCACTTCATAGTCACTCAGAACTTCTGTCGATTTGATCAAAGCAAAAAGGCTGTGACGCTTTAAGCCACTATTCGGATCAGCCAGTCGGTCAAAATTCACTTTAACTGCCTCTGCATTGAACGGAGTACCATCATGGAATTTCACATTTTCACGAAGCTTAAACGTGAACTCTGTTGCTTCATCATTCGCCTTATATTCTTCAGCAAGTAGTGGAACAACTGTCATTTTCTCATCAAACCCAAGAAGACCTTCCATCATTGTTTTTTCAGCAGAGTTTGAAAGCGTATCATTCGTGTCATGTGGATCAAGTGTTGTAAAGTTATCCGCAACCGCGATTACTAGGTCCTTGCCTTCTTTAGTTGCTTTTTTTCCATCGCCTTCTTTTTCTGTAGCCCCTTCTTTAGATCCGGAGTCGCTGCATCCCACTAACACAAGCAACAAGACTAATACAAATGCCGATAGCCAACCGTAGGTCTTCTTCATCTTCTTCTCCCCTTTTTGTTAGACTCGTTTATGATAAAATGCATGAAGCACTTTTCATCGTAAACACTGGTTTCAAGTGGCCGATTATTTCATTGCGTGCATTTTTTAATGCAGGCTCGTGGTAGGAAGCTAACTTTTTTAATTGTTCATCCGTCAGCAATTTCAATTGCTTAAGAACTTCTACAGCCGCTGGATAGACCGCTCTACCATTCCCGTCTTCGATCTTAATCGCTATCCCTAATCCCGTTTCAAGATCCCCGATACAATAGACGCCTTCTGCTCCGGCTTTCCCAAACATTCGCCCATCCATGACTTTCATAAAGTCAGTACAAAAGCGATCCGTACCACCAACCATTTCAGGCGCAGCCATCATGGAGGAAGTCACCCTTTCTATCGCTTGCTTCCGTTTTTCAGGGAAGTTTTCTGGGTTCGCCATTTTTGCAAAGCTAAGTGCCAATCGATCAAGTGGAATCCCGTGTACAGGAACCCCACATCCATCGATGCCAATTTCAATCTCTTCAACTGGGACTTCTGATAAGTCACTGATCACTTCAAGAATACGTTGCTGTACCGGATGTTCTAATTGGTAATAATCATCTGTCGTTTCATTCATATACTTAGCGGTTGTGAGCATCCCACTGTGTTTACCTGAGCAGTTATTGTAAACAGGTGTAATCGGAGTATTTGTTTTAATGACGTTTTCATAGGTTTCAGTCCATCTCGGTGGATGTATGCCACATTTCAGATCGTCTACTTCTAGTTCCAGACGATTCAGAATGTCTTTCACTCTGAGTGTATGTTGGTCTTCACCGTTATGAGAAGCACATGCAAGTGAAATATCAGCAGCTTGCATTCCATAGTGGTTTGCAGCTCCTGTTTCAATAATCGGTATAGCCTGAAGCGGTTTCATCGAGGACCGTGCAAATGTGTTGCGATTAGGATCGCCACAACTGTAGACTAGTTTCCCCTTAGAATCGACCACTGCAATGTGTCCTGTATGTCCGCTTTCTATATATCCCCCCCGCACTGCATCTACTAATCGTTCAGCTATCACACAACCACTCTCCCACTATTCAATATTTTCTAATACTTTACATCATGTTAAATCACAATACAACACTATTTACAAATTTCATCTGTTTTTTTAAAAAATGCGTTTCAATACGTTCTTTTGAGTTGTTTAATTTAGTGTTATTACGAGACTACGAGTGGAGCTTGTTGGAAACAAAAATAGCTGACTACAGGTTTACCTTCCTGTAGCCAGCTATTCCCATGCTTCAAATTAATCGAGCTTCACATTCAACACTTTACCTGAATTCGCATCCACTTTCACTTCATACTTCTGACCATCGCGTGTGCGGATTTCGATCTCATAGATTACAGATCCGTGATCGTATTCCAATTCTGCTTTCACTACCTGCCCGGGTACTTGTTGCAAGGCGATCATCATTGCCTCCTCGATAGAAATCACACGATATCGAGGATTTTGCCAATGGTTTTCCCAATGTGGGTTTGGTGGCATCCAATTCTGATTTGTCAATCCATCTCCTCCAGTTCCCGTTCTCTATGACAGTGTATTCATAGTTGGGCAATGTGTGAGGAAATTGAGATCACATATTCATTTTCGAATACACATAGACACCATAGAATGCTGGAATGAGTAGGGCGATTGCAAGGCAAACGACAGCCGCAATTTTCGATTGCTGTGCGAGCCGCTGATCCTCCATTTTGAGATGTTGGAAGAAAGACAGTGTGAAGTACAAACATCCGATCACGAACACAGCGGATACGATATTCAGCCAATTGGCAGCACCGAACATAGCGATATTTTCCAAACTAATCACTTCACCCTCTTATATTTTTCACCGATATTTAAGATCGTGACATCTGTTGCTCAATGAAATTTTTCAATACTTGCACTCCGATTACACAATCACTCAAGTCCGTCCATTCTTCCGGATTATGGCTGATTCCTTTTTTACTTTGTACAAACAACATGGCTGCTGGAATTTCTCTTCCCATCACCATAGCGTCATGACCGGCACCACTGATCAGCTCCATCGGTTCAATTCCATAATTAGTGATGGATTCTTTCATATCGGATAGTAACTCTTCGTTTATCAACAACGGCTGAACGGCTAATGTCTTTTGGCAATTAACGACAACATTGTGTGCTAATCCTGATTGTTCAGCTGCCTCTATAATAGCTCCTACTAAAGCGTCACGTTTGTCTTCGTGGATATCACGTATATCTACAGTCAGCTCGACTTTCTGAGGAATTACATTGATACCGTTCGGATAGACATTCAGTTTACCGATAGTTGCTACAGCTGTTTCACTGAATTGATGAGGTAGTGATGAAACACTATGAATGAAGTGACTCGCTGCTACCATTGAATCCCTTCGATCATCCATAGGCGTATTTCCTGCGTGTCCTGCTTCCCCTTCAAATGTCACGTTCATCCATACCGGTCCAGCAATACCTTTGACAGCTCCGACAGATAGATCATTTTTCTCTAAAAGCTTTCCTTGCTCTATATGTAATTCTACAAACAATTCAACTTCTCTCATTTCTCGCTTTGCTTGCCATACAGATGAAAGTGAACTACCATACTCTTCGATTACGGTTTCAAATGATTTGCCATCTTTGTCTATTTTCAATTTCGTCTCTTGTTCAGTCAATTGTCCTGTCATCGCATGACTTCCAGTTAGACCGGCACCAAATCTTGTACCTTCTTCATCCGAGAAAATAACAACTTCAAATGTTTTTCGAGGTAAATAGCCCGTTTCATTCCATGCTTCAACCACTTCCAACGCAGCAATTACTCCGAGAGGTCCATCAAAGTTACCGCCATTTGGTACACTATCCACATGCGAACCAGACATAATCACCTTTCCAATTTCAGTTCCTTCTAATCGACCAACGACATTTCCAGCCCCATCTTCAATCACTTGCAAACCCGCTTGTTTCATCCAAGACTTCGCAACCTGTTTTGCCTGCTTTTCTTCAGAAGAATATCCAGGTCGGGTTACTCCACCTTCTAACGATGCACCAATCATCGATAACGTACTCAATCGTTCTGCCACTCTTCTGCCATCAACGCCTCCACGTGATAGGGATTGATCATATCCAGCAGTCAATTTTGTAAATAAGGTTTCTGATTCAGTCATCGATTCCACTCCTCTTATTACTACTTTTCACTTCTTTTTGAATTTGTATAATAGGTTGACTATACCACAAAAAAGCGACACCTTAAGATGAAGTCTACAAGTTATCCCTCCGTTTAACAATGTTATTTCTGAATAAGACGATGATTCAATCTCATAGTGAAAATGAGATTAATAATTATCAACTTCTATTCTGCTTAACGAATTACTACCTCTAAAAAACCATAATCTTTTCAGTAAAACTTATGATAATCAGTTCTATTTGCCCATACATTGAAATAATAGACGTACGATACTAAGTATATTCATATTTCATGAATATATTTGTAATACTAACTGTTCTATAATCAGCAACTTTTCAAGTCCAAACACCTATGCTAATTTTAAACTATATGTTAAAGTATTCAATAATGAAGCATTTGTATTAATCCTTTAGGACTACAACCATTATTGAAATCACTATAATTATACAATTCATCTCAATGAAGGTTAGGAGGAAATTCAAAGGATGTCAGAACCCCATTACATTATAGCGGCCAATAAAATGTGTGAAGAGGCAAGGATGAATTCAAATGAAATGTCCGCCCCTAAACATTTTTTAAATACGTCAGAATTTGAGGAAAAGAGAAAAGCATATAGCGAAATCTTATCGGTCGTCAGTTTTTTTTCAAACAAATTACTGAACTCTTTAAAAGGGACACCCATTCTTGTAGTCGTTTCTGATGAGAATGGATATCTCCTTTCTTCTGAGGGTGATGAAACCATCAAGGCGATGAGCGACCAATTCGGCATTAAGCTTGGCGCACAATTCACACTGGAGGATACAGGTACAAATGTTGTGAGTCTTTCATTGCAACAAATGCATCCTATCAGCATCATTGGAAAGCAACATTATCATTCACCTCTCTATGGAATCGCGTGTTATGGGACAGCTTTTCATAATACAGAAGAAAATAATTTACTCGGAAGTATTTCGATCATGATGCCGATTGAATTTCAGAATCCCCTTTTCCTTTCGATGCTCGCTCAGGTCGTAGATTCTATTGAACGTGAACTACTCCTTCGGAAACAGAATCGTAAACTCAATATCATGAATCAAATCATGTTAGAGAGGACTAGGAACGGGATTGTCATTACTGATGAAAACGGCATTACCACCGAGTTCAATGAGTTTGCTGAAAAGATATCGAATAACAACAGGGAATCTGTTATCGGCAGGAATATTTGTGATTCACCACTCACTGGGGAATACTTCAAAAAGGTTTTGCATGAAGGGAAAATCTTTAATAATGAAGAAATTAAATTCGTTAATACCGAAGGCAAGCAAATAGTCTGCCTGTTCGATGCTCAACCTATTTTCGAGGATGATAAAATGGTAGGGGCATTCGGACAGTTCAGAGACATCTCGAATCGATATTTATTACAGGAAAAGTATAACTACCTGGCATATCATGATGATTTAACCCATCTTCCAAACAGAAGATACATTCAAAATGCTATGGAAACAATTATTCAGGACATCAATGATGGCCAAAGCCGCCATCTCGCACTGCTCTTTATTGACTTGGATCGCTTTAAAATTATCAATGACAACTTTGGCCATTCCTATGGGGATAAACTGCTCAACACAGTTAGTGAGCGCTTGTCCACTTGCCTTGGACCAAATGATACACTCGCACGGATGGGTGGAGATGAATTCATTTTCCTTCTAACTGACTTTGACAGTCCAAGTTATGTTATACAAAAAGCAGATGAAATTCTCCGGGTGTTCCATGATCCGTTTCTCGTAAACAACAAAGAGTTATATACAACAGCGAGCATCGGAGTTGCAATTTATCCTGACATTCCACTTTCCGTGGAAAAGTTTTTGGTTTATGCGGATAATGCCATGTACCAGGCAAAAGCCTTAGGAAAAAACCAATTCGTCGTTCATACAAGTGACTTATCGGATGAAATGATTGCGGAATCTGTCCTCGAGATCGAATTACGGAATGCGCTTGAGAACAATGAATTTGAGTTGCACTACCAACCACAAATTCATAACGTATCTGGAGAATTGATAGGTTTTGAAGCACTGATTCGCTGGAAGCATCCTCGTTTAGGATTACTTGCTCCTGGGCGATTTATTAAACTTGCTGAGGAAAATGGGTTAATCACCCAAATTGGGGAGTGGGTCATTAACGAAGCCTGTTTACAAAACAAAAAGTGGCAAGATTCAGGCATGATGCCTGTCAAGATTTCTGTAAACTTGTCTACCCAACAATTTTTAACTCGAAATCTTATTTCATTCGTAGAGGAAGTACTGGAACGAACATCGCTAAACCCAAAATATCTCGTCGTAGA
Source organism: Sporosarcina sp. D27 (assembly GCF_000586555.1). Classification (GTDB taxonomy): domain Bacteria; phylum Bacillota; class Bacilli; order Bacillales_A; family Planococcaceae; genus Sporosarcina. The sequence continues at coordinate 154,586 of NZ_AZUC01000059.1, read as the reverse complement.
GATCACGGAAAATATGGCGATGGAATACGAACATTCTATTTACGTTCTAGAAGAACTGAAAAAACTTGGCATCGGCATCAGTATGGATGATTTCGGAACCGGCTATAGCTCCCTTAACTATCTTAAAAACTTTCCAATAGATTATATTAAAATCGACAAATCGTTCGTCAGTGAACTGATGAATGACGAAAATGATGCAATCATTGTGATTGCTACAATCACTCTTGCTCATAACCTAAAAAAGGAAGTAATTGCAGAAGGTGTAGAAACACAAGAACAGCTTGATTTTCTAAAAAAACATAAATGCGATATTACACAAGGGCATCTCTTCAGCAAACCATTGTCTGCTTCTGATATCGAGAAATTTTACTTGTTACACTAATTATGATTGGGAGAGAATAGAGTATGAAGAAAGTTGCATCAGTATTAGTTGAAAACTTTAAACACTGGGGAATCCATCATGTTTTCGGTATTCCAGGGAAGGCCGTTTCGCCCATTCTTTTTGAACTCATTAATTATGAAATGGAATTTGTACTTAGTAAACATGAAGGTGCAGCAGGATATGAAGCAACCGGGTATTCGTTAATGAATGAAACGATTGGAGTTGCAGTAGGGACATCTGGCCCCGGCGGCACAAATTCACTTTCAGCTGCTGGACAAGCAAAAGCATCCAATATCCCACTTTTACTCATAACCGGTCACCCTTCTATGAAAGATACGGGAAAAGCGATGGGACAAGATTCAAGCATTTTTGGAACCGATTTGACAGATATGTTTCAATCAGTAACAAAATTTAGTGCCCGTGTGGAACGCGGGGATATGCTGATGCCTTTCTTGCAACATGCGTTAGAAAAAGCGGTCTCCGGTGTTAAAGGACCTGTGCATTTATCTATCCCTTTTGATATTTTACTGGAAGAGATCGAACCATTTCTACTCGATTTCCCGATGTCCCATGAGCTGATTTCACCTTATTTCGATAAAGTGAATGAACTATTGAATAACGCTAAACGTCCTCTTCTGTTCCTAGGAAAAGGCGTTCACTCGAGCAAAGCTTATGAAGAAGTGAAACATCTAGCAGAATATTGGAAGATTCCTGTCATCACAACGCCAGGTGGAAAAGGATCGTTTCCTTCCAATCACTCACTTTCTCTAGGCGCTTTCGGATTAGGTGGAACGCCTGAAGCGTCGGCTTATCTCAGCGAAGGCGTCGATTTGCTTATTGTTATCGGTTCACAACTCAGCGATATGTCAACTGCTGGCCTATCTGAAGCGATGTATCCTGAACATATACTTCACTTCGACTATAATCCAACGTTCATCGGCAAATCAATTCTAGTACCGACCACACCGATACTCGGGGATATCAGATTAAACTTAACGGCAATTTTAAAAGATGTTCCAAAAACAGATAGTGACGAATTTGCATTGAAACTTGAGAAAAAACCATTGGAAGATAACGTTCCTGGAAAGCGCATGTCGGCAATCCAAGTTCTGAAAGCAATGCGGAACGCGCTGCCCGAAGAAGCAATTATTTTTGGGGATGATGGCAGTCATTCGTTCTATGGCATCCAACACTTTGATATCTACAAGCCTGGTACGTTCTTCTTTGATGACATCTTTGGTGCCATGGGTAATGGTATCGGCTATGCTATCGGTGCAAAACTTGCAGCTCCTGAAAAAATGATCGTTTGTTTAGTTGGTGACGGGTGCATGTTCATGCACGGGACAGAATTGTCCACTGCATATAACTACGACTCCCCTGTCCTGTTCATCGTCGTCAATAATGGCCGATTGGATATGGTTGAAAAGGGAATGAGAAAAATGATTGGGACATCCATTGGAGGCATTTATGAAACCCCTCTTGAAGCCTCTAAATTTGCAGAATCAATGGGACTAGAGGCGATTACTTGCCATACGCCAGTAGAAGTTTGCAATTCGATTCAAAAGGCACTCACACGCATTCAAGAAACGAAAAAACCTTTCGTCATCGAAGCATTAGTCGATGAGCACGAAATACCACCAACGATGGGGAGACAATGATATGGAAAACAATGAGCGCTTTGAAAAAGGAATACAGGTAATGAACGAACTATTTTCTGAAGAAGTACAAACAGGTATGCGACACATCCAAAAGATCTCGCCTGATTTTTGGGATATGATTGTATCATCTGGTTTCGGGGACCTGTATGCACGAAATACACTCACAATGGAGCAACGCGAATACATCACACTTACAACTCTTATTACTCAAGGCGCATTCGACCAGCTTGGAGTTCACATCCAAGCTGCCTTAAACATTGGTGTGACTCAAGAAGAAATCATTGAAATCATCATCCATTGCACAGGCTATGTCGGATTCCCGAAAGCAATTCAAGCAATGGGAATCGCTGGGGAGATTTTTAAGGATTATAAGTCCATCAACTTACAACCATAAGTACTTCAAAGATAAAATAAAAATGTCACGTCCTCATGATGGAGAGCTCCTTTTGAGGACGCGACCTATTCGATTAACTATCTAAGTACCTTCATTATTACTACATCTGCAAACCCTTTACAACTCCACATTTATAGAACCAACACCCATAATTAGGATATAGTCCGGATCATCATTTCTCTCATTACTTAAATACTAAACGAGATCGTAAAGCTTATTTTCGAGATGTGCAGAGTGAATTTAAATAATTCCTTGGACTCGCAAAATAAGTTCTGCAATAACTGCGGAACCGAGAAAAGTTCCGAGCATCACGAGAGTCGCAACCACAATCGTTTTCCAGCCTAGTTTTACAAAATCCGTCCATGAACGACCAATTGCAATACCTGCATACGCTAAAATTGGTGTCGCAAGCGCCAGCAATTCTACTTTTGACGTCCACTCGACTACTTTTTCTGATCCTGGGAACCACGGCATAGAAACGATGACACCGATAATTGAAATGTACGCGATACTCGGGAAGTTCACTGGGATTACCTCTTTTAAGATGAACCCTGCCAAACAGATGACAATGAGCGTAATCATACCCGGAATAGCTGCGAGTGGCAGAATATCATATCCTGCCCAGTTCCCTATTAGAGCGGTAATGCCAAATATTCCAAGCAATAGTACCCACTCTTGTATGTTTTTCAGCATCAGTATCCCTCCCTATTCCGAGTCATACGTGCATAGATTTTTTCAGTTAATGGAAGTCCAATGAAGATACTCACCCAGAGGCCCGTTGAGAGCGATAATAAGTTACTCGCCCCTGAAAAAGCAACGATTTGAGATTCAAGTTCCGGGAATGCAGCAATTAGCGATCCACTTGCGGCTGCCATCATACTTCCACTTCCAACACCTGATGCCATCGCAAACGACAGCGGACTTAACGGCGTTAACGTCGCAAGTAATCCAGAGATGAGTCCGAGGAAAACTGCTCCAAACACTGTACCAAAGATATACATTGCCATAACTCCTCGTCCTTCAGGGGAGTTGATGCCGAATTTATCCATAATGAGTCCAACGTTTGGTTCTCGGCCAATCGAGTGCGTCATTCCGACCGCTTCACGCTTCAATCCTAACCATATCGCAACGGGTAACGCAATTAAGATCGTCCCTAAGTTTCCGAGTTCCTGCAATAGCAACGCTGGTCCTGCAGCGATAACTTCAGGTAAAGATGGTCCAATGATGACCCCAATCTTCGCTAATAATAACGACACTCCCAGAACAATTATTGGTTCTGCGTTTTTAGATTGTTTCTCTTTTACGACCGGTGTGAAATAAAATCCAAGTCCAATCACGAGTGCATATAACATTGGAAGCAAAAGAATAACACCTGGCCCTACTGGAATCTTAAAGGTGCCAATTAATTCTGTGACAACGACAATCCCGAGTACAATCGCATGCAACCGCCAGTCTTTCCAAATTCCTGAAAGCGAATTCTCATTTCCCTCCATCCAAATCCCCCCTTTTTTTACTTCCTCTCATTACAATGGATCAGGTACGAACTTCGTGAGCAAGCAACTCCACTACTGCCGTTGAATCTCGTCTGTCTGCACCTTCTGAACTCGCACGTGTAAACAATTGGTACGCCGCATCACTAATTGCAGTAGGAACCCCTTCCACGTTGGCTAAGTTCCTATATAATGATAAATCTTTCACCATATTGGCTAGTGAAAACGTCACATCATCAAATGTTTCGTGAATCATAGTCGGTCCAAACACGTCCATCACTTTAGTTTGTCCAGACCCTTTTTGAAAGAGCTCTGCTAACTTTTCTTTAGATAATCCTGCTCGCTCTCCTGTCAACAAAGCTTCCCCTAACAAGGAAATGATGCCGCCTACAACCATGTTGTTACACAATTTCACAATTTGTCCGGATCCACTCGGCCCCATATATTCAACGCATCCTCCCATTGCTTGGAGAACAGAGGAAACTTGTGAGAACTTCTCTTCAGAACCACCAACCATGATGGTAAGTGCCCCTGAACTAGCACCTTCCGGACCCCCACTCACCGGACAGTCGAAATACTCAACACCAACAACATTGGCAGCTTCCGAAAATAATCTCGTCCTTGCGACGTCATTCGTACTCATATCAATAATCGCACTACCTGGCTCTAAGTATTGTAAAGCTCCATCGCTACCGTCTATCAATACTTTTTCCACTAAATCCGTCGATGGAAGAGACAAAATTAGAAGATTACTTGACTTCGCCAGCTCTGATACTGAAGAAGCGCCATTTGCCCCTTCACTCACTACTCGTTTAACTGCTTCCAAATTCGTATCAAATACTGTAACCTCATAACCTTTACTGACTAGATTTGTCGCGATCCCATAACCCATAAGACCACATCCAACAACACCAATCTTATGCACATGATTCCCTCCAATCATTCCACCTATTTGTTGAATCTTTCCGTTATCACGGTCGAATATAAACCGTCTTATAATCCGTCCAGAAATCCAACGTAGTTGAACCTTGCTCTCGCGGACCGATGCTAGACGCCTTTTTCCCACCAAACGGATACTGATTCTCAAAATAATTGGACGGGATGTTCACATGGGTCACACCCGATTCAATATTACGGATGAAATGAAACGCCTTGTTCAAATCATTCGTATAGATCGTCGAAGACAACCCGAATTCGCTATCATTTGCAACCTCTAATGCTTCTTCATACGTATCGACAACTGTCATCGCCATTACAGGGCCAAAAATCTCTTCTTTAAAAATTGTCATTTCTTGTGTCACGCCACTGAATAATGTTGGAGCCACAAAGTAACCTTTTTCTAAACCATCTTCCGTTAACTGCTTTCCACCACATTCAAGTATTGCGCCTTCTGCAATCGCAGATTTCACATAATGTAAATACGTGTTCAACTGCCCATCATCGACAACGGGTCCATTGTCTACATTTTCTGTAAAGCCGTCTGCAATTTTCAACTTCTTAGCACGAGCCACAAGTTTCTTCGTCAATTCATCCGCAATGGAACGAAGGACAATTAAGCGGCTCGTACCTGTGCACCGCTGACCATTATCCAAAAATCCACTAATAACTAAGTTTTCTACGGTTTCATCGAGATTGGCATCTTCCAACACAATCGACGGGTTCTTACCGCCCATTTCAGCCTGCATCTTCGCTCCTCGCTCGCTCACTGCTTTACCAAGTGCAAGCCCGACTTGTGTAGATCCTGTAAACGATACCGCTTTAATCTTTTCATGGCTGCCGATTGCGTTTCCGATCACACCACCCGGTCCTGTTACCATATTAATAACTCCTGCCGGAACACCTGCTTGTTCAAACAACTCCATAATTTTAATACTGATCAAAGACGTATTACTCGCTGGCTTAAAAATCACTGTATTACCAGCAATAATGGCCGGGGCAATCTTCCAAATCCCAATACCAAGAGGGAAATTGTACGGAGCAATCACTCCCACTACGCCAAGAGGTTCTCGAATTGTATATCCAAAAATTCCTGGTTCGTGCGACGGAACCGTTTCTCCGGTCATCCGGGTGGCTTCTCCACTGAATTGTTTCATCGCTTCAATTGTTTTTCGAACTTCACCATTCGCTTCACGAAACGATTTTCCAACTTCTTTCGTAATAATTGTCGCCAATTCTTCTTGTTGAGCTTCCAGCAACTGAATGAGTGTGAACAAAACATCTCCACGTTTAGGCGCAGCAGTATTCGCCCAACTTGGAAACGCATCTTCTGCTGCTTGAATCGCTTGCCCTACATCGACTTCGTTCGACTTTTGAAAATATCCTAGTACATCTTGGTTCGCTGGATTCAAGCTAGCATATGTTTCATTCGTTTTCGACGAAACCCATTCCCCATTAATATAATTATGATAAGTAGAACTCACATAGCCATCCCCTTTCGATATATCTATCAATTATGATAAATCAAAATATTGAATAGTTAAATGTGGGTTACCACAAAGTTTGCGATCATTTTTCGTTGAGCTCCACATATATTCTGAATGCAACAACAAAGTCTATCCAATCTTTTTCATTCGCAAAGTCGATTTCCAGTAATTCCTCAACCTTTTTTAAACGGTAGTAAAGCGTATTAGGATGAATATGTAACTCCTTGGCCGTCTGTTTCTGGTTTTTATTGAATTGGATGAACAGCTTAAGCGTGTGGATTAGCGTCGAATCCGCTGTTTGAAGAAGGCGTAACTTGTCATTCATAAACCTTTCCAACAACTCTTGGTCCACCTCATACAGCAACCGTTCGAGCCCAAGCATTGAATACTCAACAACGGGAATATGATATCTTTTCGCATAACCGACTGATCGAGAAGCTTCTTTATAAGACAACGACAATTCCTGAATCGTCGTTTCTCTTCCAATTCCAAAAACGATGTCGGAATTTCTTAGCCACAGCTGACGAATTTTAGAAAGTAGTTCTTGCGCAGTATAATCCGGACTTGTTGGGAGTATTAAAATTAGTTGATACGCACGCGCAAAAATTAAAGGATCGAGCCGCTCAGACCGTAACGTTTGTTCAACAGACTTCACTAGCTTCTCTTTTTCAATCAGTTGTTCCACGTTCCATAATGGCTTCTGATTTCCCTCAATGATCAGACACTGAATACGTGTATCAGTCCGCCAATTCACATAATGGAGCGCTGCATCTAATTCCCTCCCCGAAATCCCTTCCAACAAATGATTAAAAACTTGTTCCCTAAAATGGATTTCTTTTTCGTACAATGCATTTTCTTTAATGAGTTCGAGTGCAATAGACAAACTCGCTTGCTCGATTGTAATCTTCTCCATTTCACTGAAATCCTTAAAAGGCTGTCCTAGTGAAAGAAAACCTAACGTATCCAATCCTCTTCGAATCGGAAATGGATACTCTTCTTCCGTCTCATCGAGGTAATCATGATAGCTCACAGAAGATCCAATCATTCTTTCAAGCAATGAAAGCACGGTTTCAATGCCTCGCCCTTCAATAATGAGTTGGTAAAACGTGTTATGAATGGAAATCGATTTCTCGAGCAGCAAGTTCTTTTGTTGCAAATGCTCGTACACTTTTGCATTATCAATCGCAATCGCACTCTGTCCTGCAACAACCTCAATTACATTCATATCTTCTGCAGTGAAAATACTGTCCTGCTTATAATTATTAACTACCACAACACCCAAACAACGATCTTTATTCAAGATAGGTACACAGAACGTACTTTTCACACTACGTTGCTGAACTCCTTCATAGTAAAAATGGGCATTCTCCTCGGTCATATTCTCCATATGTTGTTCGATTTCTACACGAGATGTAAACAACTTTGACTGCTGATGAACAAACACTTTCCCCGTGATCGATTCCCCTTCAGCAAATGCCACACGTGCCAACGCTTCTTCATTAACTCCTTCACCCTTCGCAAAACGGAGCGATTTCGTCTCTTCATCATATAAATAGATAATGATGACATCCGCCACTTCCACCAATTCACAAGCCGCCTGAATAACATTGTGCAAGATTTCGTTCAGTTGTAAAGACTGCGTCAGCATCTTATTGATTTCCAACAGCTTATTCGCTTTGTATAAATCCATTTCGATTTTCGCTACCATTGTCGCACCCCTTTTCAACATAATCGCTCACTCAATTATCAGTTAACTTCAAGGTTATCACAAGAGCCTTACTCAAATTATAGAAAAGAGTCTCCCAACTGATCACTCAGTCAGGAGACTCTTTTTCCTTTATATTTATAATCTTTTATCAGCTAACACCAATTGCCACAGCCACAACAAGACCGATTGCTGCAATCCCTATCCAGATCAATATAAGTTTCCAAATGAACTTCAACCAACGGTCATATGGAATGCCAGCGACAGCTAGGTATCCCATAAGCGCCGCCGAAGTTGGAATTGCAGAGTTACTAATTGCATCTCCATATTGGAATGCAAGAACTGCGATTTGACGCTCCATACCAAGCAAATCTGCAAGAGGTACCATCAAAGGCATTGTAGTTGCTGCTTGGCCACTCCCTGATGGAATAAAGAAATTCAAAACCACTTGGAATAAAAACATTCCAAGAACGGTTAATGTCGCTGGTAGTTCAGAGATAACACCGACCAGAGAGTGGATAACGGTGTCAATGATCACTCCGCTTTCCATAACGACTAAAATCGTCCGAGCAAACCCGACAATCAAAGCACCAAATGCGACAAGCTTCATCCCATCGACATAAGAAGAAAACGTCTTATTAATGCCAAGACCACCAATGATCCCGCTAATCAAACCAATCATGATGAACGATGCAGCCAATTCATTCAAGAACCAGTCCCAGTTCAATACGCCGTACATATTGATAGCAATTCCTGTACCTAATGTAAGCAGGACTAATATATGTCTTTTGGTGAATGCACCGCTATCTTGAATTGTGTTCGGATCCTCAACAGGCGATTCCAACTCCAAGTCATACATGACAGAATTCGCTCTATCTTGCTTCACTTTACTCGCATAACGCATCACGTAAAACATCGCCGCAGTAAGAATGAATACATAAACAACGGAACGGAATAAAAACCCAGAAAAAATTGGAATTTCCGCGATACCTTGTGCAACTCCTACTGTAAACGGATTCATCATCCCACCAATGAAACCACTTGCAGCTCCAAGTGAAATCATCGCTGTACCAACGATGGCGTCATATCCTAGCGCACGTGCAATCGCGATACCAATCGGCACAAAGATAATCGATTCTTCCGCCATTCCGGTTGTAAACCCGAGAATGGAGAATACGAACATCACAACGGGAATTAATAGTTTCTCATTGTTTCCTAACTTCCTAACTAACTTATTAATCCCGGCGTCAATTGCTCCAGTTGCTTGAATCGCGCCAAATGCCCCCCCCACTAAGAAAATATAAAAGATAATGGTTGCACCTTTCTCCATTCCAAGTGGAACAGATTTAAAGATTTCAAAAATCGAAACTGGATTTTGTTCTACAGAATGGAAACTACCATCGACTACTACTTGTCGACCGTTCACTTCTTCCCGATCATATTCACCTGCCGGGATTAAATAGGTTGCAGCAGCCATTATTAGAATAATAGAAAAAATAATAGCGTACGTATGGGGAATAACAAACTTTCGCTTCTTGCTACTTGGCATTTTCCGTTCTCCTTTAACTATGTATTCGTTAAACGTCCAATTGTCGCTTAATAGACGTTAATATTATTAAATTACAGCAATCGCTTCAACGAGTCAACGTGAGAAAGTTATCTCTTATGAATTTTCGGGTATCCGTGTACCATACAACTTGAAAATAACTCTTAATAATGTGCAAATTATACCGTAAACAATTTAAGATAAGAAAAGTCCCCAGCAATATCTGCTAAGGACCTTCTTATTTGTTCAGTTGTCTATTTAGCCTTTAGTTTCTAAGCTGATACTCACCAGTTTTCATCGTCTCTTCAAAAAACTCCACAATACGACTATTCATGGAAATATGATTTTCTATTTTCTCCGTCTGGTGTCCCTCATTTTCAAAAACAACTAGCTCTACATCTTTTCCCATTTCTAACATTTGCTTAGTTAGTTGCTCGGCTTCGCTAACTGGGACTCTTGTATCATTCTTGCCATGAAAGACAAGTAAAGGTGCTTGGATCTTATCCAAATGATTAAGTGGGGCAATTTCTTCAAAAAAGTCATCATCTTCACCCAGTGTTCCATACTCATATTCCCTGATTTTTCTTCTCCAAGATCCCGTATTTTTTAAGAATGTTTTAAAGTGAGAAATTCCTACAATATCTACCCCAGCTGCCCAGATATCAGGATAGTGCGTTAACGCAGCAAGCACCATGAAACCACCATAGCTTCGTCCCATAATTCCAATTCGATTCTGGTCGATGGATTTTGTTAGAATCAGATCGTCTACAAGACTCGCGAGATCCGCAACTGCATCCATTCGTTTACGCCCATCATCTAATTGAATATAATTTCTACCATATCCTGAACTTCCTCTTACATTAGGCGCAACGACCGCAAACCCCTTGGAAACTAAGTATTGGATGACCGGATTAAAATCAGCTCGAATCTGACTTTCCGGCCCACCATGAACGTAAATTACCGTGGCTTTCGGATTTTGTTCCTTTGCATAGTAAAAGTAAGGCACCTCTAGACCGTCAAAGGAGAGGAACGTATATAACTCAGGTTCCGTTAGAAGATGCTCAATTTCTTTACACTGTCCAAAATAGGTTAAACGATCAGTTTTCTGCTCTAGCAGATCATAACTCCAAATATCACCTGGCATCAATGAACTCTTAACAGCGAATAATAAGCGCTGATCATTCATCCATGAAATCGAATTGATGACACCTTCGGGCACATTTCCCAAAATCGCAACTTCGTCAGTTAATACATCATATTTTTTTAGAACCGATGTCCCGCCTGCGTTTACGTTTATAATCAGGCTCTCATCTGTAGGAGACAGCGAAATTTCTTCTAGATCCCACTGTGGATCCATAAACAGTCGCTCTAATTCACTAGGATTACTCACTTGAAAACGGTATAGTCCCAACTTATTTCCATTCACATCAGAGAGCACATAACCTGTTTTGCCATCACCCGAAAAGACCAGCGATTGATATCTTGCCTGACTTTCACTTAAACCAATTTTGGTCATCCTTTTAGTTTTCAGATCGACAATCATTAATGATTTAAAAATATTCGTTTCTTGAATGGAAATGACGATTTTATTTTCATCATCTTTCAGCCAGCACACAGGTGTGCACATTCCATCAAATTTAAAGACGAGATCTTCTTTCTTTGTCGATAAATCCAGTACATAAATATCAAAGTAACCAATATTCCGTCTATTGCTAGCGTACATAATTTTACGCTCATCGGATTTCCAACCACCAAAATTATGAAAATGCTCCGGAGAAAAAACGAGTGCTTCGTAGCTCCCATCGTCCTTCTTTAAATACAACTGCTGTTTCTCATTCCCTTTATCGTCCATTCCCACAATCGTTTTTTTCCCAGAAGGAGAATGATAGACGGACATGACTCGTTCCTTAAACTGACCGAGTAATTGTACGTCATCATCAGCACCTTTCCATAAATACGCTTGAGGAATCCCCGTTTTTTTGCTGATAAAAGTAAATTTGTTCGTATCAGGAATTACTGCGGGACTATAACCACTTACAACATTTAAAAAGAACGATAGATTGTCTTTCATTTTTACACCTCTTTTTCGATTTGTCTGTCATTTAATAATACCTAATTGTATGGGGGCGTGCATGTGTAACAAACTGACCAACAAAATACGAAATGTTAAAGTGACAGTATTTACGTGCACTTAAAATTTTGCACGCTGAATAGCTGTACCTCTCAAAAAAGTACAGAGACACTTAAGTATCCAACTAGAAATAGCTGATTGATGTATAAAAAATGGACATCAGAAGGGTTAGTGTATAAAAGATAAAAAAACAGATTTCCCGAAAAAGGAAATCCGTCACATTGAACTCTTTATCTATATGGAAAGGTGATACATGCACTAGTAAATAAAAGATGTAGACACAATTTAAAGTGCCATACCAATGAATTACTAATTTCTTTAGTCCAGTTAGGATGACATGTTACAAAATAATTAATTCTTTAGGGGAATGAGTGATAATTTCAATACCATCTTTCATTATGATGACATCATCTTCAATCCGTACACCGCCAAGTTCCGGAATATATATACCTGGCTCTACAGTCATCACCATATTTTCTTCTAATATATCCTCACAGACTGTTGACATGAAAATATTTTCATGTAAATCCAAACCAATTCCATGTCCAGATCCATGTCCATAGTTGGCCCCATATCCTCTTTCTTTAATAAAGTCTCGCGTATAGCCATCTACTTCTTTTCCTGTAATGCCAGCTTTCATATTGTCTAATGCTCTTTGAAGGGATTCATGAACAATTTGATAGACTTTCTTTAACTTTTCAGGAGGCTCACCTACTGCGACTGTTCTTGTCATATCCGATAGATACCCCTTATAATAGGCGCCAAAATCGAGTGTGATCATATCCCCCGATTCAATAACTTTTTCAGACGCTACACCATGCGGTAAGGCAGAACGTTGTCCGGAGGCGATAATTATATCGAAAGCTGCTCCTGAAGCTCCATTTTTTCGCATATGGAAATCCAATTCATTCGCAACCTCAATTTCTGTTACACCAGGTTTAATGAAATTTAAAATATGTGCAAATGCATTATCTGAAATCACAGCCGCTTTTTTAATAAGTTCAATCTCTTTCGCCGTCTTAACCATGCGCAAATCCTCTACAACATTGGCTAATGGCTTTAATTTTGCAGATATATTGCTGGTCATTTGTTGATACACAAAATATGTAACATGATGTTGCTCAAAACCTACTGCCTGGATGGACTCCTCATCAAGTATCTGTTGGATGTTTTCATATAAATACTTTCGTTCAATTTCCCGAACATCAAAGTCTTCACTTTGATCCATCGCTTGTTGAGTATATCGAAAATCCACAAACAAAAAAGCTTTCGTTTGTGTTACGACTACTGTACCCGCACTACCTGTAAAGCCAGTTAAGTAACGACGATTTTGATCGTTCGTTACGATGATTGCATCCACTTGTTTTGCACGTAAGGTGGTACGTAAATGATCCAATTTTGACATAGTTATATTCCTCCCCTTCTTAAAATATATTGCAATATTTATGCCAATAATTCAAATTTAATTGTTTTTCATTTCAAAACTGAGGAAGAAATCTAAATCATGAATTAGTTATATCTAACTCTAACGTTTGCATTTTTGAAAACTAGCTGTAAATATTGGAATTTTCGATGAGCGAATTGTCCTTTACGAAATTAGATTCTTTTTCCATTTAGTTATTGGAAAAGAAATCCCCCAGAAAAGGGCAAGTTGATAACTCGACTTTTCTGGGGAATTTTGTATGATTTAGTGAATAACCTTGATTCCATTTATAATTTTTTTACAAAATAACTAGTTCTTTCGTAGACGGTGACAATACTTCACAGCCTTTTTCTGTAATCAGCAGCATATCTTCAATACGGGCTCCACCTACTTCAGGTAGGTAGATACCCGGTTCAATAGTAACAACCATGCCTGGCAGCAGAATTTTTTCAGAATCCACGGAGAATAGTGGTTTCTCGTGTACTTCAAGTCCGATACCATGGCCCGTACCTGTCCCCGATAAATGATTATAGCCAGTTTCAATTAAGACGTCCCGCATATATTTGTCGACTTCCCGATCTGTCAACCCTGGTTTTATATTCATTGCACAGTTAGTAAATGACCGAAGAACAACTTGCTGTACTTCTAGCATTTTTTCACTCGGCTGACCCACAGATACAACACGGGAAATATCGGACCAGTAGCCATTATAGTTTGTCCCGAAATCAATTGTAATCATATCGCCTTTTTCAATGACTTTTTCACTTGCCCGTCCATGCGGAAGCGATGCTCGTTTTCCGGATGCAACAATCGGACTAAAAGTTGAAGTAATTCCACCTTTCTTTTTAATAAAGCTTTCTAGTTCTCCGGCGACTTCCAACTCCGTGATACCTGGACGGATGAAGTCTAACACTTCTACGAAGGCTTCATCCGTAATTTTGCTAGAAGTTCGGATGTTTTCGATTTCTTCTTGCGACTTAACCATCCTCAGGTTTTCTACTACGTCATAAGTTGGAATCATTTCACATTTAGCTAGTGCGTCCAATTTGGAATAGTTCCCGAAATTTAGATGCTGTTGTTCAAACCCAAGACGTTTTATATCCATTCTATTTATTTGCTTTGCTACTTCATCGTAAATTTTATGCTTATGGCCTGTGTGCTCTGAATGTAAAACCACATGTAAACCCGTTTGATTTTTTGCTTGTTCAAAATAGCGATAATCAGTTACGAGAATAACTTCGTCTTTCGTGATAAGTACAACCCCGTTACTCCCCGTAAAACCAGTTACATATCTACGGTTCCAGTCTCCATTAATCATTAACCCATCAATCTTTAATTCCTCAAGTTGGTTTTGAAGTTCAGCAATTCTACTCATTCTTTCCCCTCCATTGTCAGATTAAATACTGTTATATTTCATTTTCACTTATTACAAGAGATAAACTGGAAAAACTGCCGTGACAATAATAATTGAGATTCCTACATACAGGACACTTCGTGAAATTGTAGCATTTTCGGCTGTAGATGTTGCAAACTCATTTTGATCATTCACTTCTGATACGTACTTCTCCACTTTCGAAGAGGTCTTCAAGAACTTCTTAAAGCTATAAAAGAAGAAGTCGAATATTCCTTTTTCCAGCAATAAAAGAACTCCACCCACCATGAATATCACTAAACCAAGTAGAAAAAAGCCATCCCAAAATACAATACTTACATCTAGCATTAAAAATGACAGCGCTATCAAACAAATAATACCAATAGTAATTACCGATTTTTTTCCCATCACATACAGTCCTTTATGAAAAATTATTAAACCAAAAGAGCTGTAGCTTCTGATTTTGTTCTATACGAATCGACCTCGTCTTCAGTGCACGCCACCCAGTGTCCATCTGTTATTTGCCTAAGTTTACAATCTTCAGAGTCGATGGCCCATTTACCTTTAGGTATTCTAATTCTTTTCTTCTCAACCTCCGGGTCCGGAACAGGTATAGCTGACAACAATGATTTAGTGTAAGGGTGTAGCGGATTGTCATACAACTCATTACTATCAGCCACTTCAACAAGTTTTCCTTGATACATAACACCAACCCGATCACTAATATACTTCACCATTGATAAATCATGGGCGATAAATAAATACGTCAAGTTTTTCTCTTTCTGAAGTTTCTTTAGTAAGTTTGTAATTTGAGCTTGGATTGAAACATCCAGAGCCGAGATTGGCTCATCTGCAATGATGAATTTCGGTTCTACAGCAAGCGCTCGAGCGATACCTATTCGCTGTCTTTGACCCCCACTAAACTCATGTGGGTATCGATTTGCATGTTCTTCAGCAAGACCGACTGTCTTCAACAATTCATACACCTTTTCCATTCGGTTGGCCTTTGAAGTATATAATCCGTGGATATCCATTCCCTCAGCTATTATGTCCGCTACGGTCCATCTCGGATTCAATGAGGAATAGGGATCTTGAAAAATCATTTGGATATCTTTGTTTAAATTCAATGTGTTTTTTTTATGAATATCAACACCTTTGAAATAGACCTCACCAGATGTCGCATCATATAAACGAACTAAAGTCCTTCCCGTTGTTGACTTTCCACATCCTGACTCTCCTACAAGACCAAAAGTCTCTCCTTCGTATATATCAAAAGATACGCCATCGACAGCTTTAATAACAGAATTTTTACCACCCTTAAAATGTTGCTTCAGCTCTTTAACTTCGAGTAACTTTTCTTTTCCGATTTCTTTCTTTGGCATCTGATCGCTGATAGCTTTTTTCACTTGTTGCTTACCTTCTATTTCTTTTGTAACGTTGGATGCTTTTTCATGCAATAGCCAAGTCGCGGCAGAATGCGTTTCAGTTACCTTAAACATCGGTGGATCATGTAAAAAATCTATTTTAAGTGCATGTTCGTTTCGTATAGAGAACGCATCACCTGGTGGTGGATATAACAAATTGGGTGGAGAACCTGGGATGGTTTTCAATTCTTCTTGATCAATCGTTAAGTCAGGCATCGCAGCTAATAATCCTTTTGTATATGGATGTTGTGGATTATAGAAAACCTCTTCCGTTTTTCCGATTTCTACCACTTTCCCTGCATACATAACCGCTACTCGATCAGCAATATTTGCAACAACACCTAAATCATGCGTAATAAAAATTATAGATGTATCCATTTTCTTTTGGATATCTCTTAACAATTCAAGAACTTGAGCCTGAACTGTAACATCAAGAGCAGTTGTAGGTTCGTCCGCTATTAATATTGCAGGGTTGCAGGCTAATGCCATGGCAATAACTACGCGTTGTTGCATTCCACCAGAAAATTGATGGGGATACTGCTTCACCCGGTCCACAGCATTCGTAATCCCTACTAATTCCAGCAAAGAAATTACTTTTTTCTCGGCTTCTTTTTTTGATATTTTTTGGTGGGCGAGAATTCCTTCCATAATTTGATTGTTAATCGTCATTGTCGGATTCAGTGAGGTCATGGGATCTTGAAATATTATAGAAACTTCAGATCCTCTGAGTTCTCTTAATTCTTTATTCGAAATTTTAGTGATATCACGATTTTGGTATTTAATTGTCCCTTTGACAACCCGTCCTGAAGGTTTGGGTATTAACCCCATGATACTTTTTGACATAACCGACTTTCCTGACCCTGATTCACCAACAATGGCTAACGTTTCACCTTTGTATAAATCAAATGTAACTCCTCTGACAGCACGCACTTCCCCATCGTACGTGTCAAAAGAGATATGTAAATCATCTACAGATAAGATTTTTCCCATCTTTATTCACCTCTATTTCTTCATTTTCGGATCGAACGAATCCCGAAGACCATCACCAAGCAAGTTAAAACTGATCATTATTAAACTGATAATGACAGAAGAAAACATGAGCATATGAGGATATATTTTCAACATTTTAAAACCATCATTTACAATCATTCCAAGTGACGCGATTGGCGGTTGAAGTCCTAATCCTATAAAACTAAGAAATGCTTCTGTAAAGATCGCAGTCGGAATAGTAAACATCGTTGTAATAATTATTGGCCCCAATGAGTTAGGTATAAGATGGCCCCAAATGAGGTTTTTATCTTTGGCACCCAATGTACGAGAAGCTAAAACGAATTCCTGGCCCTTCAATTTCAAGACCTGACCTCGTACGATTCTCGCCATACTTACCCACCCTGTAATTACCATTGCCAATGTGATCGAAAGAATTCCCGGCTTCAATATTAAGATCAAAAGGATAACGACAATTAAGTTTGGAATTCCCATCAGCACTTCGATAATCCTCTGCATTATATTGTCAATACGACCTCCATAATATGCAGAAATACTACCGTAAGCTACACCAATCACCAAATCTAATGTAGCTGCTAAAAATGCGATGTATAGTGAAATTCTTGTACCTTGCCATATCCGGGTCCACAAATCTCTACCTAGGTCATCTGTTCCGAACCAATAGTACTCAGTCACTTCTTTTGCAGCGTATTGATCGGTTCCACGGATATCAACACCATTTAATCCTATGAAAGGTAAATTCTCCAACACTGGTACCTTCGGCGGTAAATTTGCTCTCGTTAAATCTTGTTCATCAAAGCCATGTGAATTCATGTACGGTCCGAAAGCCGCAAGAAACATAATCAAAATAATGAGGATCAATCCCGTAAATGCGCCTTTGTTCTTTCTTAAACGAATCCAAGAATCTTTCAAGAAAGTGGATGATGGGCGATTCATAATTTTCTTTTCTTCAAACTCTTTCCCTGATTCTTCAAATAGGTCATCTGTTAATTCAAATTCATTTACCTTCACGACGCCCACCTCCTGAAAGACGAATTCTCGGATCAACCACACCATACAAAATATCCACGATTAATATGACGATGATAAATAACAAGCTATAAAATAATGTCACGCCCATAATAACCGGATAGTCATTTGTCAAAATCGATTTGACGAACTGTTCCCCTAGTCCAGGTACACTAAATATCTTTTCAACTACTAATGTTCCAGTCATTAACGACACAGTTAATGGCCCTAAAATCGTAATTATCGGGATCATTGCATTACGTAAACCATGTTTCATAATTACCGTATATTCCTTAATACCTTTGGCTCTTGCAGTCGTAATATATTCATTGCCCAGCACATCCAGCATTTCTGTTCTCATAAATCGAGCCATTGTAGCAACTACAAATGCTGCAAGCGCAATCGTTGGAAGGATCGAGTATTCAAAGCCCTCCCAGAACGCAACTGGTAACCATCCGAGTCTTACACCTACCCAGTATTGGAGAAGACCTGCCAATACAAAGTTCGGTATCGATAGTCCAAGGACAGCGACAACCATGGCTCCGTAATCAATGAATGTGTTGTGCCTCAAAGCAGCTATAATTCCTAAGAAAAGACCTATAATCATCCCTGCTACTAAGGATTGTGCACCTAATATTGCTGAGACACCTATTCGTTCACCAATAATACTGCTGACGGATCTACCATCAAATTGAAAAGAAACTCCAAAATCACCTTTCGTGATATTCCCGAGGTATTTAAAATATTGAACAGATAATGGTTCATTTAATCCGTATCGTTCATTTAAAACCTCTTTTTGAGTTGATGATAAACGCTCGTCATTAAATGGAGATCCTGGTAGCGTTTGCATTAAGAAAAATGTAAACGTCGCAATAATTAGAAAGGTGAACAACATATATCCAACTCTGCTAGCAATATATTTTTTCATACAAGTCACCACCTATAGTTTTGTGAATTAACCTGCCGTATCTCTTCAATTCAACCTTCTTATTGAAGAGATACGATGTGCAGATTACTTAGAACAATTAGTTGCCTATTGTTACCCATTGGTAAGAATACGTAGAATTCGCATGTGCAGTGAATCCTTTTACGTGAGGCTTAATGAGTCGTGCAGATCCTGCTTGATACATAGGAGAGATAGCAGCTTCTTCTCCAATTAGAATTTCTTCTGCTTCCTGCAGTTCAGCAAAACGTTTGTCAATATCCGTAAAGTCGACCATAGCCTTCTTCACGTTTTTGTCAAATTGATCATTTTTAAATTCTTGCCAATTATACGCACCGTCTGAAAGGAACACCGAAAGGAACTCTACCGGATCCGCAATATCATTTCTCCAACCTGAATAAGACAAGTCATAATTCAAATCATCTTCCAATGCTAACTTCTGTTTGTTCGGTTGCTGATTGATTGTAATGTTTAAGCCTGGCAGATTTTTCTCCAATTGGTTTTTCATATACTCTGCTACAGACTTTCTTTGACCGTCATCATAGCTTAGTAAATCCAGGTTAATTTCTTTCACACCAAGTTCTTCGAGACCTTTATTCCAAAGTTCTTTCGCTTCTTCAGGAGTTCCTTTGTTCAACTCACCAAAGCGATCCCTGAACTCTTCACCACCCGGTGATTGTACAAATCCTGGGAATACTAACCAGTAAGCAGCTTTTGATCCATTCTTCAAGATAGATTCTGCAGCTTGCTCTTTATCCCACCCCATATCGATGGCCTTCCGGATATTCGTATTACTCAAGAATTCGTTTTTCTGATTCATCCGTAAGAAGTAAACTTCAGATTTTAGCGAAGTCGTATATTCCTCGTGATCTTTGTATACATCTACAAATTCCGATGAAAGATTCGCAACATCGATTGTGTCCGTTTCATATAAATTAACTTCCGTCGAAGTGTCTTTTGCCACTTTGAAATTGATTTCATCAACGTTCACATTTTCAACATCCCAGTAGTCTGAGTTCTTTTTTAACGTCCACTTTTGGTCATGATCCCATGAATCTAATGTAAATGGACCATTGAATACGAGATTTTCTGGTTCGAGCGCGTATTTGTCTTGTTGCTCCTCTGCAAACTTTTCGTTTTGTGGATAGAAAACTGGATTTGTAAGAAGTTCAGTGAAGTAAGGTACATCATTTTCCAGTTCAACTTCTAATGTAAAATCGTCCGGAGCCTTCACACCAAGTTCATCAACTTTTCCGTACATCTCATGGTCAGGATTTTGAATGTTCGCAGCGCCTTTTACTGATTCCATCAAGTAAGCGTGAGGAGAGATTGAATCTGGGTGTAGTGCTTTTTTCCAAGCATAGATAAAGTCTGTTGCTTTTGTTGGGTCACCATTACTCCATAATGCGTTTTCTTTTAAGTGAAACGTATATGTCAAACCGTCCTCACTTACGTCATAAGTATCTACGAGGCCCTCAGTAACTTTGTCATCCGCATCTATTCTAAATAGGCCTTCAAATACGTTCTGTATCATCGTTTGAGATAGTCCATCCATTGCGCCATTCGTTTTCAGTGTTGGAATTTCTCCCGCAACCGCCAAATGAAGTACACTCTTCTCTGTTTTTCCATCAGTACTAGAGTCGCCATCCTTCTCGGTGTCTTGAACATTACCTCCACCATAACAACCAGCCAATAAAACTAGACTTGTGATAATCATCATGAAGAACCATAGAGATTTCTTTCTCATCTTTTTCGCCTCCTAATAATGGTGTCTATAATTTCATACATGTTAAAATTACTTTACAGACAACTAAATATTGATTTATCCACCGTCAAATTATTTTGACTATTTAACATCTAAAAACTTTAAAACAAATATTATTTACACTTTTTTTCTTTGTAGACTACTTTGTCGACTAAATGAATGGGTTATATTTCTAATTATTCCGTCTTTTGATCCTGGTATTCCACTTTAAAAACTAGATTACTAATGATATTGAGTTAAAAATGAAATATGGTAATCTCTTTTTTATTATGAGCAGTTAACCGTTCACATCCCCTCTTTTCATAAAATTAGTTATCACTTCACCGAGTACATTAGTAGTATTGCAATTTCTATGCCAACTCACTATCATCCAATCTAAATATTCGAATTTCTTGTCGAAGTTTAAGTACACCCGTGTTATAATAAACTCTATATTCAAAAGAGTTCATACAAGTTTTACAAATTTAATAAAGCGCTTACATGATGGCCACAAAAATATATATGTACATTCTTTCATAACATTGAGTTAAAGCTATAACTAATAATTTCTACATATAATTAACATAGAATTTTGTAAGCAGAGCAAGCACTCTAAAAAACAATTATACGAGGGGGAATAGTCATGGAGCTGGGACTTCAGCAACGGCAGGAACTTAATCTATTAATGACTGTCCAGTTAAGGCAAGCTATAGAACTACTACAATACTCCACCTATGAACTCGAACAATATATCCGGGAGCAAGAATTGGAAAACCCGCTGATTCAATTGAAAGAAAGAGAAGAGAAACCTGTCTATGAGGAACGTTTGCATCGCCGATCTGCCTCATTTGGGAGTTCTGAAATGCCTATGGATGCGGTGAAATGCGCGGATGAAAACAAGCGGGAGGAATTACTGAAACAGGCAAAGTTAATGTATTCTGATGTCCCAATGCAAGACTTGTTAACCTATCTTATTTACAACCTGGACGATAGTGGATTTTTACAACTGAACGAACGTACTTCGATCGCCGATATAGCGGTCACTGAAGATTGTATAGTGCAAGGAATCCACCTCCTTCAAGAACTAGGGCCAATCGGAATTGGTGCCAGAGACTTAAAAGAGTGTTTACTCCTGCAAATCATGTACAATTATCCTGAAAACAAATTAGCTTACTATTTAGTTGAGCATCATTTGCACCTAATTGCCGACCGGAAATGGAACGAAATCTCTTCAAAAATGAACATAAGCATGAACGAAGTGAAAAATCTTTTTGATTTCATCCAGACCCTTAATCCAAGACCTTGCTCCATGACGTCTGACGATACAACAAAGTACTTAACGCCTGACATTATCGTCGAGGAGAGCATAGAGGGATTCACATTTCACTTGAATGACGGTTATTTACCAGGTATTCAGATGAATAACAATTATTCACAGTATCTGCACACCAAAAATGATGTATCTAAATATATCCAAACACAATATAAGAATTATCAGTGGCTACTTAGTAGCATTGAACAACGTCGAAATACAATCATTAAAATCGTGCATGTTCTCTTGGAGAAGCAGGAGGATTTCTTTAAAAACGGATTCCAGTCCTTGAAACCTCTTACACTTAAAGAAGTGGCCGATGTCATTGAGATGCATGAGTCTACAGTTAGTAGGGCAACTACGAACAAGGTAATCCAAACACCTTTTGGCTCCTTTGATCTTCGGTTACTTTTCACTTCAAAACTGGAAACATCAGATGGAAATTCCGTCTCCCAAACCAAGGTAAAAAAACTGTTGGAGAGTTTCATCGCTCAAGAGAATAAGTTCAAACCATATTCGGATCAAAAAATAGCGGAGTATTTCAGTACCGAAAAAGGAATTACGATATCTAGGAGAACTATTAGCAAGTATCGGGAAGAGCTACGAATCCCATCTTCCAACAGGCGTAAGGAAATTCAAGTATAATAACCATAAAAAATAGGAGGAAGGGGACTGTAGATATCCCCTCCCTCCTATTTTGTTAACCTACTTTATTTTTTCTACTGAAAAGTGACCAAACCAGTATCTGTTAAAACCGATAATTGCCCCACTTATTAAGATCATATACAATCCAGAGGGCTTTTCCAGTGTATAGAACAGCGTCGAAAGAATGACAGTCGCAAAAACAAGAGAACTTACGCTTTTGACAATTGGTGATATTTCTTGTCGAAAAGTTATCGAAATTACCTTTTCACCAACCCACATGAGTAGTGATGTAACCATGATAGCGCTCACCATCAGTACCAAAAAATAAGTTAGCCCCATAGTTTAGCTCCTTTTTTGGAAAGACATTCATTTTTCTTATTATATACTAAATACCTTAATAAATTCCACTTATTCAGAAAAAACACGCTAATTCACCATATGAATAAATGGTCTCGGATAAAAAATCCAAGACCATTTTGTTGAGCATGAAATTATTGCTTAATGTTTACAAATACACTTTTCACTTCTGTGTAGTTTGCCAATCCATACTCTCCGCCCATTTCGCGTCCGATTCCGGATTGTTTGTACCCACCGAATGGCATCGTTTCGATTTCGATACCGAAGTCGTTGATCCAGACGGTTCCTGCTTTCAATTTTTTTGCTACGTAATGTCCTGTTTTGATGTTTTCTGTCCAAACACTTGCAGCAAGTCCGTAAATACTATCATTTGCGCGTTGAATCACTTCTTCTACCGTGTCAAAAACAAACACGGATAGGACGGGTCCGAAGATTTCCTCACGCGCAATCGTCATGTTATCTTCCACATCTACAAATATTGTCGGTTGCACGTAGTAACCTCGTTCGAATGCTTTACTACCACCTGCTACAAGACGAGCACCTTCACTTTTCCCTTTTTCGATGAAGTCTAGAACCGTTTGCTGCTGCTTCGCTGAAACGAGTGGTCCCATTTCAGTTTCGGGATCCATGCCTGGCCCTAATTTCAATGCATTTGCACGTTCTACTAATCCACTTACTACTTCTTCATGAAGGGTACGATGGACGTAGACTCGCGTACAAGCGCTACAGTTTTGTCCATGATTATACATCGTTCCGTTGAATGCACCTTCAATTGCTTCCTCAAGGTTAGCATCTTCCAAAATGATACTTGGTGATTTCCCACCAAGTTCAAGTGTGACACCCTTTAGCTGATCGGCAGCTTTTTGCATAATCCCTTTTCCAACAGCTGTAGAACCAGTAAACGCAACTTTATCTACATCTTTATGAGTGACAATGGCATCTCCTGCTACTCTTCCTGCTCCAGGTACAACATTGACGACTCCGTCTGGGAATCCAGCATCTTTAAATAGTTTTGCTACATAAAGAAGAGAGAGTGGTGTTTCACTCGCAGGCTTGATGACAACTGTACAGCCTACCGCAAGTGCAGAGCCTAACTTCCACGCAGCCATTGCTAGCGGGAAGTTCCAAGGAATAATTTGGCCAACTACGCCGACAGCTTCGTGGACTGTATAATTCAAATAATCATTGGAAACTGGGATTGTTTGCCCTACCATTTTTGTCGCCCAGCCCGAGTAATATCTGAAATGTTGAACTGTACCATCTACATCGTCTGCCAGTGCAACCTCATAAGGCTTACCGTTATCTAATGCCTCGAGTTGTGCAAGTTCTTCACGGTTTTCCTCCAGGAGATCCGCAAATTTATAGATGAGGTGAGACCGCTCAGCAGTTTCCATTTTCGTCCATTCGCCTTCATCAAACGCTTTTCTAGCAGCAGCTACTGCAATATCGATATCTTCGGGTTGCGCTTCACTTACTTGCGCAATTACTTCTTCCGTCGCCGGATTAATGACATCGAATGTCTTTCCGCTAATAGAGGGTTGGTAGTCACCGTCAATATAAAGTCCTTTAACCCCTAGTAAGAATTCTTCAACTTTCGGCTTCAATTTATAGTCTGTTACTTTCATTCCTAGATCGCCTCCCTCTCTCAGTTAGTAACGATTTCCAAGCTTTGTAGAAGTTCTTTTAACGTTGCTTCTTCCTCGTCATTAAGTGGAAGTCTTGGTCTACGGCATGGTCCACCTGCTAAGCCTTGGAGATCCATTGCTCTTTTTACGATTTGAACGTATTTCCCTGATCCTTCAAGAAATGCACAAAGCGGTAGAAGTCTGTCGTAAAGTGCCCAAGCTTCATCCATTTCATTGTTTTGGACATGATTGTACATATCTGTCACAAGGCGTGGAGCAATGTTTCCTGATACGCAAATCCATCCCGTTGCCCCTACTAGAAATGATTCGATTGCAAGGTCCTCAGAACCACAGAATACTTCAATGAAACCTTCGCCTTGTCTCGCAATATCACGGGCTTTGCCGATCCCGCCACTAGACTCTTTAACGTGTGTAATGTTCTTCACATCACGACCAACTTTCAGGATTGTTTCCGTGCTAATGTCGACCCCCGATGTGAATGGGTTATTGTAGATCATTACTGGGAATTCAACAGATTCTGCCACTGCTTTAAAGTGTTCATAAATCTCATTTTCTTTAGGGTGTGCGTAATACGAGTTGATAAGCAAAGATGCATCTGCACCAGCCTTTTCAGCCTGTTGCGTAAATTCAATCGCATCTGCCGTTGTTTCAGCTGCCGTCCCCACTATGAGTGGAATCCGTCCGTTGACTTGTGCAACTGCTACTTCAACCGCTTTATAGCGTTCTTCTCTCGTCAAACTGACAAATTCACCTGTACTTCCATTAATCGCCAGACCTGCTACACCTGAATCGATGAAGTGTTCAATGTTATTTTTAAAACCTTCCCAATCGATTTCCTGTTCATTAAGCATTGGTGTAATAAGTACTGGGAATACCCCTTCAAGTTTTACCATATAAATTCCTCCTAAGTTTTGTTTTTAGATTAACTTCCAACAGGTGTTGCTGGTTCCTTCGTTCTGTTTGACTCGTCTAGTTCAACAATTTCCTCTGATATAGTTATATTTGAATCCGTATACCAAATGAATTTGTTCGTAAATCCGTAAATCACCGATATAAGTAGCACTAATAAGTTGAACCATAGAAATGGTAGATAACTAATTGTCGAGACTCCGAGTGCAGTAGCCATGAATACTCCACCATCGGACCATGGTACCATCGGCGTCGTGACGGTTCCGCCTGCCTCCGTATTTCGTGACAGTACCCTCCGGTCGATATGTTGGCGATCATAGTTATCTCCTGTGATTTTACTAGCAGTGATAATCGAGACATACGCACCGCCGAATAGATTTCCTAGGAACCCTGCTAGAAGCGTAGAAACTGTTGTTCTTCCGGGATTGTTTGCCCATTTAGACAAGTAGTTTCCAATCGCACGAAGCACGCCGATTCTCTCCATCAGTCCACCCACACCAAGCGCAAAGATAATTAAAGCGATGACATCCAGCATGAATACAATTCCACCGCGGTTCAACAAATTATCTATGAATGCAACGCCTGACTCAATTGAATTTCCAGCGTACATTATGTTGAATGCTTGTAAAAACGTTGCTCCCTGGAATAAGTAAGCCCAGATTGTCCCTAAAAACGCTCCGAATAAAATAACAGGGATGGATGGCATTTTAAAAGCTAGTAAACCAATAACAACAATTGCTGGAATCAACATATACCAGCTAATACTGAAGTACTCATTTAAAGATGCCATCGTTGACGTTGCAGCACTTAAATCGCCGTTTCCATTGAAGAAGAAACCCGTTACCAAAAATAACACTGCCGCAATCACCCACGCCGGGAGACTGACCGTTAGCATTGATTTGATGTGATCAATCAAGTCCACTTTCGATAGCGAGGCTGTCATAACTGTTGTATCTGATAATGGTGATAGCTTATCTCCTACGTAACACCCTGAAATAACAGCCCCCGCAACAAGAGGCAATGGAAAACCAAAGCTTGCTCCAATCGCCATCATCGCGATACCAGCTGTTCCTGCTGAGCCAAATGAAGTTCCAGTAGCAATAGAAGTTACCGTACAGATGATGAATGCCGCCATTAAGAAGATATTCGGATCGATAATCGCAAGACCATAGTAAATAATGGACGGTACAACTCCCCCTGAGATCCAAGTTCCAATTAAAGCGCCAACTGATAGTAAAACGAGAACAGCTTCTAGTCCGTCACTAATTCCGTTCAAAAGACCTTTTTGCATTTCCCTATAGTTATAGCCGATTTTCAAACCTACCATAATGATCAAGAACCACGTTGTCAGCAGCGCCAAGTGAATTGAGATATCAAACTTGATAATGAACAAAATCATGATCAAACCAAAACCGATTAATACAAACAGTGTCTCACCTAAACTGGGTAATCTTTTTTCAGTTTGCATACCGTTCCCCCTCACTAATTTCCCGTGACCATTCCCCATCATTCCTATGCAACTATTCTAGTTCAAGCTACGCCTCCCTTTCTACGCCAATAAAAACCCCTCCTTTAACGGATCATCTTGGTCAAAGATGAACTCATGACTGCCGGTGATAAATGCTTCTGTTTCAAGTGAGAATCGATGTTCATCACCCGCTATTCTTTTCGCAGTAAGTGAACTACCGAAGATACTATGATTTTCAATTTCAGATTCGCTATTTTCTTTTTGTCCTAGTGCTGTCAGAATGGCAAACGTGCTATCGACTCCAGAAGAACGTAAGATATAGCCATCTCTTTCAAATGTTACAGAGCGAATCTTCCCCGGTGATGAAGACACTGATTCAACAACGACTATCCCCACATAATCGATGTTTTCGTTCATCAATTCCGTCGTACGTTCCAATCCCCATCGATTCAATTTCGCCAAGTGTTCCAATTCAATGCTCGGAATTGAATCCGGTAGTGTGTAAAGTAAGTAGTTACGGTCATCATCAACGCGTACTAACGTGTAGTCCAGATTAGCTTCGATTTCGGAACACGATTCACTTTCAATCGAAACAGAAGTTACTTCTTGGTTTTCTACAAGCGCTTTCAAAGTATAGATGCCCTTAACTGTCTCTACTTTATAAAGATCATTTGCAGCTCGATTCAAATTCCCAGTCTCAACTAAAGCCGTTACCGTCGCAAGTAACCCTTCATATTTGAAGTTACTCACATCTTGGTGATTGAAGAATAATAACGAGAAATCGGCAACTCGTGACGGAGTAACTACACATCCATGCATGCCTCGATGTCCGCGTGGCTCGTTCAGCAAAAGATTCTTTTCATTTGAAAAGTTGTTTTTCAACTCATCTTGTTTAGCTTGTATGTCATCTCCACCCAGCCTGATTGGTGATTGAATCACGATTCTAAATGCTTCGCCTGCCACATGAGTATCAATCGTACTGTACATCTTTTCGTAATTCATTTAGACACCTTCTTTCACGGACTCATGTTCCATAGGCGGTATGAGCAAATAGCCTTCACGCAGTGGATCTCTTTCATTGTAGAAAAAGCGATGATTTCCCATCACCCAAGCGGAACCTGTCACTTCTGTAATGACTGCATCTAGCTCTTTCACTTTAGTTTCTTCTAGTACTTTTGCTTTGAATAACGTGCCAACGATGCTTTCGTGAACGAATAATTCATCCATACCAATTTCATTGTTCATATACAACGTCGCCAGTTTTGCAGACGTCCCTGTTCCACATGGAGATCGGTCAATCCCGCCTGGCGGAACGATTACTGTATTTTTAACATCAGCCTCTGGATGAACCGGATCTGTGTAAAATTCAATATGCGTCAACCCTGATATGAATGGAAACTCGGGATGGATTACTTCCTCAGTAGCATTGATAGCATTACGAATGTCGATAGCCTGATTGATAATCGTTGTTGCGTTGTTCTCGACCAGTGGCATATTCAGTTTACGAGCATCGATTATTCCATAAAAGTTCCCACCATAAGCAATATCACATTCCACATGGCCGATACCTTCAACGTCAATTTCAATCGATTTCAATAAAAATGCAGGCACATTGTTAAATGTCACTTCTTCAGCTTTCCCGTTGCAGACTTTGATTTTAACGGCGATCAGTCCTGCGGGTGTATCGATCTTGAGTTCCGTGTAGGGCTCATGGACTTCGATCAGCCCAGCTTCAACCAGTGCTGTACAGAAACCAATTGTATCGTGACCACACATCGGCAAATAACCGCCCGTTTCAATGTAAATAACACCAACGTCGGCATCTGGATGGCAAGGTTCTGTCCATAAAGCACCAGACATTACATCATGTCCACGTGGTTCATTCATCAGAAATTTTCTTATCCAATCATAGTTTTCTTCCATATACAACATCTTTTCAGACATCGTTTCGCCAACTAAGGGTGGAAGCCCGCTAATCAATGTTCTAGTCGGATTCCCCCCTGTATGTGTATCGATTGTTGTGAACAGTCGCTGGTAATTCATCAGGTTGTCACCCTTTCTTTAAATCGGCTAAGCTGTAGTGGCTCAATTGGAATGCACGTTTCTTTGTCATTCAACATTTCTTCAATCAGTTTACCTGTAACAGCTGCAAGACTAATTCCATCCCCTTCATGGCCAGCTGCTATGAAATAACCTGGAATGTGCTCCACTCGTGAAATAATCGGCAAATGATCTTCTGTCCATGGACGCAATCCTGCATACGTGC
Organism: Sporosarcina sp. D27; assembly: GCF_000586555.1. GTDB lineage: Bacteria > Bacillota > Bacilli > Bacillales_A > Planococcaceae > Sporosarcina. Next base: position 125,332 of record NZ_AZUC01000059.1, on the reverse strand, counting down.
GGATGACAGTCATATCTGCAATTTTCGGATAAAACCTGATGGCACGCTTTGCAATGAGTTTCGACACTTCGTGATTCACTCTCGTATCAAAACCACCGAACTCTCGGCTACTTCCAATTAGGAAGTTTTGGCTTTCTGTAGGCTCGAACACGAGCGCAACACCGTATTTTTCCATGTCGGCGTCAACGATTCTCTCGCCCCCAAATTTCGAAATCAGATATCCAAACTCCATCACTTTTCTCAAGCCCACAGGTTGTTGGCGTGAAGCGACTATCAATTGACCTTTTCTTGGAAGTATTGGTATGTCGAGCCCCATCATTGCTCCAAGTCTAGGAGCCCATACCCCACCGGCGTTGACGACTTTTTTTGCAGTATAGGTCCCATTATTAGTTTCAATTACAAACTGACCTGTTTCATTTTTCGATACGTTTTTCACTTCTGTATTCGTATGTATTTTTGCGCCGTGTTTTTCGGCACTATGAAACATGGAATACGTCATCATATATGGATTAACTGTAGAATCTGTCTTACACTCCAATCCTCCAAACAAATCATCTGCAAAGTACTTGGATTCGTTGCGTAAGTCTTCACGATCCAACATTTTGAACTCCAGTCCCACTTCTTGCTGTTTGGTAACCCACTGATTCGCTGCTTCCATTTCAGCATCATTTTCACACACTAAAATACTTCCTGGGTTGCGATATTCAAAAGAAACTTCAAGTTCTTTATCTAACTCATGAACGAGCATCTGACTTTTCAAAGACATTTGACTATCGAAACCAGGATCTTTATCAATCGCAAGGATATTTCCATCACATCTAGAAGAGGTACCGCTTGCTAACTCTTTCTTTTCAAGGACGGTAATATCAAGTCCAGCCTTTGAACCATAATAAGCAATGGAAGCCCCCATGATCCCACCGCCAATGACGACGACATCTCGATGTATCATTTTCACCACAATATTCCCCCTCTCGCTCGCTTGTTTATATCTATTGCAAGTAGCGTGCCAAAATTAAAACTCTATCAAATCATCTAATTCTATTGAAGAATCTAATAACTAGTGTAAAATTATTTATACGTTTAAAATATTTTGACAGTAGAGGTGTTTAATCCAATGATGTTTTCACAAAAACTACTCAGCAAAATAGTAAATACAGAGTTCACAATTGTTGAATCAGTGAACAACAACAGTTCATTAGCGCATCTAATCGCCAAAGAGATGCCAAAGAAAGTATTCCAAATAACCGCTGAAGGTCCTCAATGTGTAGAAATCATTGAACCTTCAAACGAAGTTCTCTTTCTCCCGTCCAGAACTCTATCGGTAAACAGCACAATTGAAGAAGCTTTTAAGGAGCTTAGGACTGCCGACATAGCACTCATTACAAATGATTCCAATGAGTATGTAGGATTTCTGACGTATGAAGTGTTTTCAAAACACTTATTTCTTGAATACCAACGAGCACAAGCCTATTTGAAAACTATATTGGAAACCATCGATGAATCCTGCACAGTCATAGACCAAGATGCGAATGTCCTTTATTGGACTAAAGGTGCTGAAAAAATATTTTCTGTAAAAGAAAAGGATATTATCGGACAACCCATCACCAATTTTTTCAGCCCGGAAAGGTTGGAAATCTTAAAATCCTTAAATGACGGGACTTCCCTTTACCACAGTCAACACCACGCTCGGAAGGATCTTGTCGTTATGATCAATTCCAAACCCGTGTATTTAAATGAAGAAATCATCGGGGCAGTCGTTTCAGAAACAGATATAACGAGTCAGATTCTATTGAACAATGAACTCTACAATACATCTGAAAAATTATTCACTCTTGAGGAAGAAGTTAGAAAGACATCGCCATCCGTTACTCCCTTTTCCTATATAAAGGGAAACAGTCCGGCAATTAAACAAACACTCGAGATTGCTAGAAAGGCTGCCACCTCAGATGCGGCTGTTCTAATTTATGGAGAAAGCGGGGTTGGGAAAGAACTGTTTGCAAAAGCAATTCATAACTTGCGAGAGCCTGAAAGTTCCCCATTTGTTGCCATTAATTGCGGAGCCATTCCTAGTGGATTGTTCGAAAGTGAAATCTTTGGTTACGAAAAAGGAGCATTCTCTGGTGCCAACCAAAAAGGGAAAAAAGGGAAAGTAGAACTTGCGAAAAACGGAACGTTGTTTTTGGATGAAATAGGTGAAATGCCTATGGAGATGCAAGTGAAGATCCTAAGGCTTTTGCAAGAAAAAAAGTTCTACACAGTAGGCGGTACTAAGGAAATTGAAGTCGATTTCCGTGTTGTTGCCGCAACGAATCGCGATTTAAAAGAATTAATTAATGAAGGGAAATTCAGAGAAGATCTCTATTACCGGTTGAATGTCGTGAACTTCAAAGTTCCTCCGCTACGTGAACGACCTGAAGATATTATTGAGTTAACACATTACTTTCTGTACGAATTATCCGTGAAGTATAACCGGCCAATCCATGGTATTTCACAAGCTGTCATGCAGGCATTGTTGCAACATGCATGGCCAGGAAATATCCGTGAACTGAAGAACGCTATTGAACGACTCGTTGCGTTTTCGGAGAATGGGGAAATTAGAATCGAGGATCTTCCTAACGAAATGGAACGAATTCCACAGTCCACCTCAGATGATCAGGTTGTCCTCCCTCCCTATCAACCAAGTATCACTGAAAAACTTTCTTTACAGGAGCAATTACAAATTTACGAGAAAGATATTATCCTGAAAGAACTGAGTAAAGTAGATGGAAACAAACTTCTTTGCGCTAAGAACTTAGAAATCACAAGAGCCACTCTGTATAATCGGATGAACAAATTAGGAATCCAATTATAGAATTTGAGACTTGGCTACATTCTTGCATATAAGTTAAGTATGCTCATACACAAAGTTTAAGGATGAGGTGATGGACTTGTCGGATAATGAAATGATCATTTGTAGATGCGAAGAAGTAACTTATGGTGAGTTGAAGAATACAGCTGAAACGTATAATTGTTCCGCACGAGAACTAAAATTGCGAACTCGTGCGGGCATGGGGTATTGCGGAGGAAGAACGTGTCGTTCCATGGTGGACAGCATTGCACACTCTTCTACTGAAAGAGATGTTACACAAGTCACTTTAAAATATCAGCCACCCATTAGACCAGTAAGTTTCGGTAGTTTGGGGGAGATTACAAAATGACAAGTAGAATAATTAACCATCCCGTATTGGATAAAGTGGACGACACAGATATAGTTACTTTCACATACAACAACGCAGAAATTCACGGGTTGAGAAACGAGTCACTTGCTGCCGCACTACTAGCGAATAATATCAGAACGTTGCGAGTTCACGAAGAAAGCGGCACTCCTCGTGGAATCTATTGTAATATTGGACATTGCTTTGAATGCCGTGTCACCGTTAACGGTCTACAAGGGGTTAGAGCATGCCTAACTCCTGTTCAAGAAGGCATGACAGTCTCAAGCGGCGAAAAGTTTCTGACACCTGTGAAAGATTGGAGGTCGAACAATGAATAGAGTCATTGTTATCGGGGCTGGCCCCGCAGGATTATCTGCTGCCATCACTATCGCAGAAAGCGGATATGAAGTTCTAATTCTCGATGAATATATGTTAGCTGGTGGACGTTTGTTAGGTCAGCTTTATGAAGAAGAGAATGGTAAATGGTGGAACGGCATCAAAGAATCCAAGAATTTACATGATAAAGCCATTGCACTTGGCATTGAGATTCGTTTAGGTACCCCTGTTTCCAACATTGAAAAAACGGATGGTTCCTGGGTAATTTATACAGATGAAGAAACGTACTATACTCACCATCTCTTGCTTGCAACGGGTGCAGCTGAAGTACCACTACCGATACCTGGCTGGACGCTACCAGGTGTGATGTCGGTTGGTGCCGCTCAAGTCATGACGAATGTACATAGAGTCAAACCCGGAAATCGTGGAGTAATTATCGGTGTAAATGTGTTGTCATCCGCCATTGCCATGGAATTGAAACTTGCCGATATCGATGTTGCCTGCATCACGCTACCAAAGAAGAATCAGGTGAACAAAGAATCGGGCAATCCAATGGATGTTATGAATTCACTATTACACGTTTCCCATATGGCTCCTTCTGCGTTCGTTAAATTCGGAAGTAAATTGATGAAAAATGAATTCATGAAAAAGATGGGAATTACATTCTTTCCGAAGAGTGGCGTCAAAATGTGGGATATTCCAATCATGCTCCGCAAAGCCGTCATCAATATTTACGGTGAGAATACTGTAGAAGGTGTAACGATTGCTACGATTAATGCATCGGGAGAAGTGATTGAAGGAACTGAAGAAAACATTAGTGCAGATTTCGTTTGTATCGCTGGTGGATTGTATCCTTTGGCAGAGTTAGCGGCAGTTGCTGGCTGTCCGTTCTATTACATCGAGGAATTGGGTGGATATGTACCTCTTCATAATGAACGAATGGAGACAGTATTGGATGGGCTCTATGTTGCTGGAAACATAACAGGTGTTGAAGGTGCTAAAGTCGCAATAAGCCAAGGGGTTACTGCAGGGCTTGCGATTGCGAATAATCTCAGTGGTGGCAAACAGGAAGTTGAAATCAAAGAAGCGATTAAAAGGATTGAACATACTCGAGATAATGCGTTTATTCAATTCCATCCTGCTGTAAAAGAGGGCAAGCAGAAACTCCAACAGTATTGGGAAGAGTATGGTCAACAAGCTAAGGTGGAAGTTACTATTTAAAGTATTATTAAAAACAGAAGGGGCTGTCCCGAAGAGTCATGTAAATGCCTTCTCGGGATAGCCCCTTCCTTGAATAGTAATTTTAAATGTGTTGATTTACGTTTCAGATGAACGCTTTCCGAGGGGCTTGCCCTCAGCCTCCTCGCTCGCTGCGCTTGCTGCGGGGTCTTCGGACTTCGCTGATCCCTCCGGAGTCTTCATCTTCCACTTCAATCAACGTGACTACTAGGAGATAGTATCATATTAAATAATGGGATAGCTGCTTCCGAATTCCTTTGGATAATTTCAAGCACACATTAATGGGGCACAAGCTCCTACGTAACCTCTCTAAAAAAGAACCATCATCGTATCGTTCAGATGGTTACATACTGACCTAATTTTTGTTCTCTTGCGGTTTCATAAACTCCGATAGCGACAGCTAAGTCAAAGTAGGCGGCACCGACGCATTTGAAGAATGTGATTTCGTGTTCGTTTTCGCGAGCTGTTAAATTACCGACATAAGCATCTTTTAATTCCCCATGAATTTCGTCAAATGACCAGTCATTTTGAGCATTTGCATGAATTAACTCTCCTGCTTCTTCAGTGGCACCGTGGAAATCATCCACTATAACTTTGTCTGCACGGCATATGAATGCATGATCCACTTCTCTCATATGAGGCAAGTATGAGCCTACTCCGTTCACATGGGTGCCTGGTTGTATGTCACCGCCATTGAATACAGGCGTTTCGGACCTAGTGCAGCAATTAATGATTTGTGATTGCTTAACGACTTCAGATTTTTGTTCTTCTGGTATTACTTCGATGTTTATCGAAGTAGGGATGCCGAATTCTATTAATTTTTCTTTAAATTTTTCAGCATTCGATTTTGTTCGATTCACCAGATTAATCGTCTTTATATCTCGTACTTCCAATACACCGAGTGCTTGTTCAAAAGCCATTCCGCCAGTACCAATACAGGTTAAAACTTCTGCGTTTTCCAACGCATATAGATCAGTTGCAATCGCACTTAATGCCCCTGTCCTTAAACGTGTTAAATAGGATGCGTTAACGAGTGAGACATGTTCGCCTGTTTTTGCATCAGACACGAGTGTAACACCTTGAGTAGTTTTTCCTCCAGTTTCCCTGTTCTGAGGGAAAATCGTGACTGCTTTCATCGCCATCAATTCCTTATCCAAGTCTGCACTCGGCATATACAAAACACTTGCCTCATGTTTTTTAAACTCAATAACTGTCCTAAGCGGATTTTCCACTTGCTCCTCTACTTTCGCTTTTAAGAGGTGTTTTAAATCTTCAACTGCTTTATCCATTTTATACATGCTTTGAATTGTTTTTTCGTCGAGTACGATCAAAACGTTCAACCCTTTCTTTTATCGTATTTGATAATGTGATATACCTTATATAGGTAAAGAATTTCAGAGGAGCGTGTTTGTGATGGATCAACCCATTGGTGAAAGAATTCGTGACATACGTAAAGAAAACAAAATGACTTTAAAAGAAGTAGCAGAGAGAACAGGCTTTTCAATCAGCTTTCTTTCGCAATTGGAAAGAGGTAAGAGTAATGCCACGTTGGAGTCTTTAAAAAAGCTCTCTTTAGCTTTAAATGTAAGTCCCGCCATATTCTTTGATGAAGGAAACAATACGAGTAGTTACGACACATCATCAGAAACAGAAAAATTGAACCATCATAATATCATGTATAAAAGTTTGCATCATTCATTGAAAGACTATGCTTTCCAACCCCTACTTGTTAACTTGAAGCCCGGTCAAAATGAAGGGAATGCCTTTACACACAACGGCCAAGAATTCCTCTTTGTATTAAAAGGTGTACTTACCGTCTTACTTAATAATGAAAAAATCGAACTAAATGAACATGAATCGATCATGTTCGATTCTAACCAAACACATTACTGGTATAACTACACTGACGAAGAAGTTGTCTTCCTGTGCGTTTCTCATGATTTTCAATAATAGCCGAAGAGACCAAGTGATCTCATCGGCTATTTCTTTATAATTCTTCTACTTTATCTCCAAACCTAGAATGCACAATAGCAGTCCCTGTTAAATCACCTGCAATATTATTCGTCGTGTTCCCTGCGTCCACTAACGGTGAGACCGCTGCATATATTGCTACAATTTCCATAGGTAACCCTAAGGATGTCATCAATATGGCCATCATCACGATGTCTGCCCCTCTAGCTCCAGCTGTCCCCATTGAAAGAGCCAGCCCGAGAAAAACAAACTGAACTAACAAGCCAAAAGTTATAGGGATGTCATACAAATTCGCTGCAAAAATTGCAGTGACGCCAAATGTTACCGCCAAACCATCCATATTAATGGTCGCACCTAAGGGTAACGTGAAGCCATAAATCTTATCTGACACACCCAGCTTCTTTGAAACATTCATGGAAGCTGGTAAAGTGGCATTACTAGAAGACGTTGCCGCAGCTAGCATCAATGCCGGGCTAATTGCACGTAAAAATTCCAATGGCTTAAACTTCGTGAACAACGCGATGAATGTCGGATAGACAATTAACAATAATATTGCCAGCCCAATAAGAGCACTGAGCACATAGTACAATGCAGAAGAGATGATGGACATGTCTGTCGTTCCGACTAATTTCGCTATAAGCGCCAGTACACCAAGAGGTGCAAGGAACATAATCATATCCGTGACCTTCAGCATTAAGGTTGCCCCTTCATGAAAGAACAGCCTTACTGTTTTAGCCTTATCTCCCAGACTTAGAAGAGCAACCCCGATAATGATAGCGCCGATGATGATCTGCAACATATTCATTTCAACAAAACTGCCAAATAGATTATTAGGCGTCCAGGATACCAGGTTGTCTACGAAGTTGAATTCTTCGGGTGATACCGTTTCCCCGTCTGTCAGCATCCCTACAGAATTTTTACCTGGATTCATAACTAAGGCAACCCCTATGCCGATCGATGAAGCAATAACAGTAGTAGCCATATAATAGAATATAGTAACGCCGCCTATCGATCGTAACGACTTAACACTAGGTAGATTCGTTATTCCATCTATTAATACCAAAAAGGTTAAAGGTGCGATGAGCCATTGAAGCAATCTAATAAACATATCTCCTATAGGAGCTATATAGCTCACATTCTCTTTCAGAACGAGTCCTAGCACAATTCCTACAACCGCCCCAATTGCAACTTGAACAAACAGATGCTGTTTTTTCCACCATCCCATTTAGTAACCCCTTCCCGTCAAACTCACTTGTCTTCCAATAAGAAGCCCGTCGGCAATTCATCGTTAGGGTCCGTTACGAACTGATGGAAACCAGTAATATAAGCAGTTCCTTCAACTTGTGGGACAACCCCAGGTATGCCAGCAATCGTCTCTTCTCCGATAATTTCCCCTTTAAATTGACCATCTGTAATACACTCATGAATAAAGGAATCCCCATTCTTCATGTTTCCATGAGTATATAAAGTTGCAAGTCTAGCGGATGTGCCTGTACCGCAAGGAGAACGATCAATTTGTTCATCTGCAAAAATGGTTACGTTCCGTAAATCTGAGTCTTCTTTTACAGGTGAATCAGAATAAATTACTCCATAGATCCCTTTTAGTCCTGGCTCATCAGGATGTACCACGTTATAATTCGCCTCGACATAATGCTTGATTTTCGTGCCCCACTTTTGTAATTGTGGAAGATCCTTCTTGGATACTTTGAAGTCTAATTGATTCGAATCCATAACTACATAGAATGCACCACCGAAAGCGATATCTGCGACTAAGTCCTTGCCTTCTATTGTCATTTCAATCGACTTTTCTAAAACGAATGAAGGAACGTTTTCAAACGAAACTGATTTCACTCGATTCCCTTCCACATTGGCATATGCGATTACTTCGCCAGCTGGACTATCAATTACAAATCTAGGTCGCTCTTCAGTAACCTCAAACCGTCCTGTTTCGATTCCCATCGTGACAACTGCGATAATTCCATGACCGCACATTGTGCTCCAACCCTCGTTATGCATAAACAGAACACCAAAGTCCGAATCTTCTTTTGCGGGCGGTGTAATAATACAGCCGTACATGCCATGATGGCCTCTTGGTTCATACATGAGCACTTTTCTAAACTCATCTAAATGTTCCATGCAATACTCTCTACGTTCTAATTGCGTGTTTCCTTTAATTTCTGGAAAACCATCTGTAATAATTCGTAAAGGTTCACCTGATACATGCATATCCACTGTTGAAATCATCTTGTTAATAATCATTTTTCCATCTCCCTCTTTAATTTCACCCCAATATTGAAGTGGCACTTAAATTCAGTATAATTGAAATATATTAGAATAGTCAATTGATTCTTTAGAATAGGAGATATCAAATGTCTTATTGCTCTCTTGCAAAGCCTTTATTGTTTAAAACATTTGAGTTGGCATTGTTAAATACCCCGGATTGAAACCGCAGGACATTGCAAGCACACTTCCTAATTTCCGGGGCATTGATCGTTTTTGGACAAGCAGTTGGTGGCTTGTGGACAAAGGATTAATTGTTCGATTTTGGTTTTCTTTCTCTCTTCTTGGACTGCAACATTCTTGGAAACCCTTTTTACACAGAACGATTCCTGCAAACCGTTTTGAGCGTTACGTGTTTATTCTAATCACCATCCTTGTTTCCATTTGCTAATTCCCCCTTGATAACTGGTTACTATTTATGAGGGTTGATCCCTATTAGGTTTCGTCTAGTCGCTCGTTCATCATATAATTGGAAAATAAAAGAGTACCACTGCCTGATGATTCATTATCAGACAGTGGTACTCTTTTATACATTTAAAGTAACCAGCGTAGCGTTAAAGTAAGTAATTTCCGAAAACCAAAATTCTATAACTATCAGTTTACACAAAAAATCCTTTATTATGGGCTCGCGGTATTAACCTATCCAACTCCAAAACAAAGGATCCTGCAATAGATATCATGCTTTTTCTTTTATTGAATTTATGCTAATTGAATCCCTTAGTTTACATAGTGAATTTTTGTAGATAGTCAGAACTAAGACTATAAGAAGAAACTTTCTCCTTGTATTGTTTGACTACATCAACTTGATTGTCGGAACTATAAACAAAGAAATTAATCTCTTTTTTTCTATTTTTTACGTTGATGACAAATGGAGTAACATTAGTCACTGGATGGAGAAATAACTTTTCATTGCCTGGAAATATATCGTGTTTTTTCAAGAAGTTAGATTTATTGAAATAGTCCGTAAACCTATTTTTTTCTTCTCCTTCTAAATGCTTTCCGTTAAACGTTATCGTAACATCTTTTGTATCAAGTTGTGGATGTAGTGCAAATTTACTTAACCCCCATGCCACAACTGCACTTGGAGGACTCATTAACATTTTGAAAACAAATCCTATCAATATCGAACTAGCCAAAGCCCATGTCATATCAGCTCAACTCCTTCAGTAATAATATCAGGTTAACAATATAGCTATGGGCATTTTTTTACAGCACGTAATATATTATCAGAAGTCTAGTGATTGTCAAATGGAGGATATTTCTAAAATGGAGACATGTACAGCATCTTTGTGTAGAGTTTAGACGATGTACGTTCACCTCTTCTTCAAACAAAGTTTTTCATATAATTTTATAGTCCTCTGTTTTGGATTTGGATAGGAACTACCTGTACTTACCATTATAAAGGACTTTTTGTTTTGATTTTATTTTTGAGTGATTTGTTACTATCGGGTTTAAATTACTGCAACGCAAGTGATTTTTTGTAAAGTAGCATGCGAATTCAGTAATCGACATCAAGGAATTTGATAATCAGCCTAACTTATATCAGCCATCTTATAATAATCATTCATTACCTTATTATACTGCTCGGTAACCTGATTAAATTGTTCAACAACCTCAGACATATGTATACTATCTTCGTTTATGGCATCGATCTCATCTTCAAGTGTATTCAGCTCAAATTTTCCTTGTTCAAGATTTCCAAAGAATGTAGTTTGTGAGTTCAATTGATCTCGATAGGTGTCAAAAAAGTTCTCCATCAGCTTTTTCCGATTGTTCATGAGTGTCATGAGCTTCGTTGCTTGCTTCTTTTGGTCAGCATCTTTAATCAGCTCAATGTTTTCATCAATGGACATCAGTTTACTATAAGCAGTTTGGAAGTTTTCTTCAGCCTCGTTCAACTTCTTTTTTTCCATGGATATTTCGTGATCCCCCACCCTTTGTTTGATGGCGTCAGTGTCATTACTGTCAAGGCTTAGTACATCATGGTAAATCTCTTGTACCCTTTTTCTATTTACATCTAAGTCCTTTTGGTTCTCCACGAATTTCTCTTCGATGGATGCCGACTCCTCCATTTTCTCATGTATTTCGGCGGCTTGCTTATGATCAGATTGACAACCAGACAACAAAGTAAACAAACCTAAGAGCATGACAAGAAAAACTACTCGTTTCAACTTAAATCCCTCCTCGATTCAATCAGTGAATTAGCTGATTGAATGACAGCGACCTTCACATTGAAATGTTACGGGTGGCTGTTCATTGGTTAGTACTTTCGTTTGATACCCTTGCTTCTTAATGTAAGATAGTAGCTCGGGCAAGTATTCAATAGTATGGGGCTTATCATGCAGCAACACGACAGGTGTAACCCCCGCTTGCATATAGCGATCGATTTCCTGCTTTGTATGTTGAACATACCGTCTATCTTTTAGTTCCCAGTCACGACTATCCACATTCCAATCCCACACCTTGAAATCGCTTTTGTCCAATAAATACCGCATATCTTCGGTTAAATACGGGATGCTCCCGTAAGGAAGTCGGATAAGATTGGATCGGACTCCCGTCACGTTCTCGAGAATGTCCCGATCCTCGGACATTTCATCTACTGGAGCAGACGGACTGCTGTAGATTTTTCCTGCTTCATGAGTTATCCCATGTAAGCCGAGACCAAAGCCTTCCTTCTTCATGCGGACTACTGACTTGGAGTGCTCCTTTATATTTGGTCCGATCATGAAGAACGTGGCTTTCATTTGATAGTCATCCAAGATGTCTAGCAACTGATCCGAAACAGCAGACGGACCGTCGTCAAATGTTAAATAAATCGATTTCTCCTGTTGATCGATTTCATTTTGCTTGGCAACTGCTTGCTTTCTAGTAACCTCCTTATCTGCTCTTTCCTTTAAAATAATGGAGTGCCTTAATGGGGATTCCTCAAAACCTTCCATTGGTTCAAATGAAACCGGCAATGTTTCTAAAGAATTTTTATGTAGAGTGGACGCAGCCTCATCGTTCTTATTTGGCATAACTAATTCCACTAATAGAATAACCACTGCAACCACTAGAATAGCCGACAGAACTTTGCCCTTATCGTTTAAATGTTTTTGCAAGTTTCCTCCTCCTATTCTTGATAGATTCAGTATCAACAATGTAATTAAGTCTCGATAAGAGGATAGGATTAACCCTATCCTCCTATGGCTCGTACATCCAAAAATCTCATTGTTTTCCGAGGAATTTGTTCAACTCTATGTATTTATTATATTTGTATATGGTAACACAATTCCACCTATTTCATGTGAAGTGACGTGTTTTTAATTGTCATTTACTCAACCAATAATCTTTCTTAAAATCACATTAATAAGATGTTATTAGTCCATTAAGTATGAACACAGGTAAGTACTATCTCACTGCTTAATCGCTATGTAAAAATCCGACAATCAAAAAAATCCCTATCTAGCAATGATTTATCAGCTAGATAGGGATTTTACCTCCTCAATTGTGTTTAGCATAGATCCAGTATACAGCGTATGAATCACAAATATTTCCCTTTATTCTTCTAACCGCTTTTCAATTAGTACATCCGCACCTTTAGTAAGTCCTTGATGAGCAACATCAGTAATTTGTTTCTTTCTCAATTGCTTGTCCAACAGAGATTTGAATTTATTTAATTCCTTAATGACATTCTTATTTCGTTTCTCCTCTTCCTTCTTTTGTTTATCTTTGTCTTTATCTTTGTCTTTGTCTTTGTCTTTGTCTTTGTCTTTGTCTTTGTCTTTGTCTTTGTCTTTGTTATCTTCCTTCTCGATTTTACCTATCTGCTTTTCTAAGTCTTTGACTACTTTCTTATCTAAAATATCATCCGACTCTTTGTATTGAGCAACTAGCACATAGAGATCCGCTATTTCAGTAATAGGTTGGGGTTGTACTTTTTCTACAGTGACAGTTGCAGTTTTCACTACTGTTTCTACTTTGTCTTCCGCCAACGTAAACGTAACTTCGTAAGTGCCAGGTGTGTTATTATCAAAACCATCTGCTTCGATAACGACGAATTGAGTCGCATCGTTACCTTTAGAATCTAAAGCAATTGTAATCAGAGAGCGTAAATCCAACTCTTCTCCAGCTGTGATTGTTGCGTTTTCAACCTCTAATTCAAGAGTCACAAGATTGACTACTAAATTGTCCAATGCTGCCCTTAGGTTAGTTGTCGCTTGATCCACTTCTGATTGAGTTCCTGTTGTTTTCTTATTCACTTCTTGCGCTACTAGCAATGTTTCACTAAACACTTTCCAGCTTTCCGCAGTATAGTCCGCCTGCTCTTTCTTCTCCGCTTCCGCGATGGTCGAAGCAAGTGCTGTTTTATCAACTTTCTCAACCAAGTCTTTGTTAGTTGAAATATTCATTTCGTAGATAAGCGGCTGGACATCTTCCCAAGACAATTTAATTTCAAAAATATTGTCATACGATGAATTATAGAAGGTATTGAGACTGCTATCCAAAGTCCCAAGTCTCACCCATTCGTCCTCACCGACTCTAGCACTTACGGTAGCATTGGAAATATTTTTCGAGCCTTGCACGATTGTAATTGCTGTCGCATCTGTCTTTTCTGATAAACGATATATCAAAGACCCATCAGTTCGGTCGGTCATGTTAGGCTTGAACGCTGTTGTCAAATCACCATCAAATAACTGCCCCGGACCAAATCCTTCTTCTTCAATTGGATCTGTTGCAAATGTTGGGTTATTCTCTGTCTTCACAAACTCCCCGCCATTAATCAAGATTTCATTGATATGCGCAAATCGCGCTGGATAATTGGCTGTGTAGAGAATTCGAATATATTTCGCTTCAATGCCGCCAATCTTTTCGTTCCCAAAATAGTAATTCCCAGGATTTACAGAATCATGGGTGTAGCCATCTTTAATCTTGTCTGAATAATCCGGTTTTCCTCCTGCCATATTATCTTGACCATCGCCCAATGTTGCGATATCCGTCCATGTTTTGTTATCCATCGACAATTGTATAACCGCGTCTCGAATATAGTTACTATCATTTTCATCATTGTAGATTCGAAGACTGTTAAAGACTCTTGGTTCACCTACCGAATAGGTGATGTATTCACCTTTTCTTTGGTAGTCCGCGAAAATTGTCTTCGTTCCAAGCTTTTTATCAAACAAATTCAGGAGCGTATTCTTCTTTCTAGAGTCATTTTCCGACCAGTTTGGCGCAATGCCCATTGTTGTTTCTACAAATTCTGGACCGTGGATTTCTTTCGATGAAACATTGAATTCGTCCAAGTTGAAAGTAATTGCTTCATTCGTATTGTTAATAAATTTTACATAACGTGCAATTGTTCCTTCTTGCGGCGTTGACCATTCCACTGAATTCGCAGAAGCCTGCAGTGTAAGTTTGCCGCTCGTTTCAGACGCATTTACAACATCCAATTCCTTAATGCGTTCTAATTTCACACCAATATACTCTTCTGGTTGAAGTGTAATGCCCGCTGTTTGATTCAAACTCGTGTTTTCTAGGGAATGCTGAGAAGGAATTCCTTTGTAAGATTCATTGTTTGTATACGTAAACTCAGAATTCGATTTCGCAGACTCTACTTTGATTTCACTAAACTTCAGCCAAACAGGAACGTTTTTGAGATTTTTAACACGTACATATCGCGCTTCTATACCTGTTAAATCTTCTTCGATTTTATCCATTCCTGAAGCTTTCCCTTTATACTCTTTGAACTTTGTATACGTTACATTGTCTGTCGAGTACTCCAACTGATAGTCTGTCCACTTATCTACATTATCTCTACCGATAGCAAATGATACCTTCCCAATATCTCTTACTTTCAATAAATCCACACCAATATAATCGCCAACAACTGACGTATCTTTCACTGTACCTGAAGGATTGTACCAAGCAAACGTCGTGTCATTTCCATCAAATAGATTCGCTTCAGTTCCTTGATAGAGTTTGAAATGGTCTGGTACCATCAACTTTGTTTCCAACTCTTCGACTTCATCTTGTTGTTCATTAATGACAATATCTTTAATTCCAAACCAAGTTCCTTCACGATTTTCTGTTGCAATTAAACGAACACCTTTGACCTTTAAATTCAAGTTTTCGACAGCAGCTTGCGTGACATGACCAAACACTTGTCCATCGACGTCAGTCCATGTTGTCCCGTCTACTGTCACCTGCAACTTACTTGCGTTAAATGTATCGTTATTATTTCCAACTCTCCCCAGTTCAAAGCGAGCTGAATCCAATGTAAACGGCTTTTCATAAAGTACACCAATATACGTTCCGACCGTGATAGCACTCGGTGTTTTATAGACAACATCCGTATTCGTATTGTTGTCTAAAAGGTTTTTCAAATCTCCAGTTGGTGTGTCCGTACGATTTGTAATGACACGTACACTGTTCAAGTCTGGATTCACAATGGATTGCACTTTCGATGACACATCGTTCAGTAGTGTCTTCACAAATGGCACGATATGTTGTACGCCTACTTCTGCATATTGATAGTGGTCAATATAGCTGAACGGGTGATTTTTTGAAGCATCAAATGCAGCCTGCCCTTGGCTGTATTTCTCCCATACTGCAGGCTTGTCCCCTGCTTCATGCGCAATTTCTGCTTCCAATAATGAAATCGCAGCATTCGCTGTATCGATCGCACTATCTAACCAGTAAATGATTTGATCACGTGTTCTTGCATTCCCTGGGTTCTCTTTATATGTCTGTGCCGCATACAAAATAGTTTCAAATTCTGTAATCAGCTCTGTTGCTTGACCTGTGATTGGTTCTTTTCCAAGTGCTGTTTTAAAAGCATTCAACTTCGGAGCTAATTCAACCGACTCTTCTAGTTTCGCTACACGACCGTCCATGTTTTGGTTGATCATATGTTTCGACAGCTCTTTCAACGCATTCGATGCCTCTGTTTCATTATTGTTGGCGTGGTCCACATAAGCAAAAGCGTCATTCCAGTTTTGGTCTGCTTGTTCAGAACTATCCCATATGTTCCAAGCATAATCTGCATTCGCAAAAATCGCTATTTTACTTGGCTCCGCTTGTTGCATTGGATTGAGCACGATGCCTTCAATGTTTTCTGGATTCACATTAGGCTGAAGGAATGTCTCATGCCCACCCATGATTAAGTGCTGTTTAGAGTTATCCGTACACGGCCAGTTAATCCAAAGAAATGGCCCTCTTCCAGCATTTTTAGTGAACGTTGAAGTAAAATTATTCGATACTTCTCCCCAAACCTTACCACCTGTTTGGATCACGCTCACAGACTTCGGCAAATCTCTTAGTGTCTGAATTTGTCCGCTTTCTCCCCATCCCATATAATCATTCGGACAGAAAATCATATCAGTGACGAGACCGTCGTAATCAGCTTGTTTTTTCACTAGCCAATTCGTTAGATCCGTCATTAATCGTACGTAAGTTTCCGCTCCTTGAGGAGGAACGCCAGCGTCATCTGCTAAAATACCGAACTTCCTCACTCCCGAATCCATTAATTGCGTAAACTTTTCTTTTATAATCGCTAAATCGTGTTGGTAATTTTCTTCTGTATTAAATCGAATCGCATTATTCATAAATGGATGCAGAGTATATACAAATCGCGTCTTACTTGCATTTCCTGCCTCAGCAAGTCTACTGATTTTCACTAACTCGTCTTGTGTATATAATTCTCTCCATTTACCATTGTGTTTAGGATCATCTTTTGGCGCATAAATATATGAATTCATTTTAAAGTCGCCGCCAAAAGTCATGAGGTCCGCACGGTCTTCATTTGACCACGGTTCACCGTAATACCCTTCGATAAATCCTCTACCTTTAACATCTGCGTAATCTTTAATGTTTAATTCTTCAATCGAACGGTTCTGCATTTGCTTAAAAATATGCTTAACCGTAGTAACTCCGTAGAAAGCAGAATCGATATCTTTTCCTAGTACGGCAATGACATTATCTTGAACGGAGACAATATTTGCATCGAGCTTCGCCAAGATTGTATCGTCCGTCAACTGGTTGTCCTTAAAATAGCTGTCGACAGTCTCACCTGATTGGTGAATTCCGACCAAAAAGTTCGTTCGATCTGCAACGATTTCTGCAGACTCTGTGATAGTGAGGTCTTTCGAGTTCAACAGTTCTTCCACTCGATTTTTCGTATACTGATCTACTTGTGTTTCATAAACAACGTTAACTGAATCGCTCACTTCGAATTGCTGTCCACTATACGTAATCTCATGTGGATTCGGGTAAATTGTATACGGTTTCATTTCAGCTGTCTGTTCAGCAGCGTGCACCACTTGGACTCCAGACAAACCGATAGACCCAGCAATCGTACTTACCAACATGAGTAAAGCAACAGCCAAACTTGCCATAGACTTTTTACTCTTTTTCAAGCTCCATTCCCCCTTTTAGTTTTGTAATTATTTTCTAGTCATCAACTGGCATATATAACTGGTATATACCAGTTGATAATAGCAATATACCACATGGCGACTAGATAAAGAGGAATATTTTATAAATGATTCAGAATACTTAGATTAAAGGGGTAGTAAATGCCTATTCACCAAACAAACGGGAATGTTAAAACAACCAGAAAATTTTTGTACCAATATTTATTATGTTTAAAAGGTATGCGAAAACAAACATGAATGTTTATACTAACACGAGAATCTCACCAACGTATTATTAGAATAGGGCGATAAAAAGCTCTATCACTATTAAACACTTTGAGTACTTTTTAGCAAAATCGATCGAAATTTTAAAATACAAGGAATAAAAATAGCCTTCTAGTCAGTTGATTGACTAGAAGGCTACTTTAAAAACGAATTCCAAGTTGTCAGTTCAGTTCCTGAATGGTACGATAAAAAATTTTCTTACTGCACATTTAAATCGTTAGCCACCATATTCGGTAATCATATCCTTCGTTTTTGATAACTCATCATCGGGTACCATCAAATACCAAATATTATTAATGAATTTCCCCTGACCTGTCATTTGGTAAGATGTCGTGTTAGCGCTCACATTTCTATAGTTCGTCATTAAATTCTGCATATCGGCAAACTGCATATTCGTTACCATGTTTTCCCCAAGAATATCTATCAATTTATGGATCTTTGTCACAGACGTCAAACTTGCACCACTCTCAAGTACACCTTGAATGACTTGACGTTGTCTTTCATTACGTCCCACATCACCTTCTGGGTCCTTTTTGCGCATCCGTACATAGCTGAGCGCTTGTTTTCCATCTAGCGTATTCGTACCTTTAGTGAATGTATGCCCATCCTGACTAAACTCTAATGCGTTATTTACTGTAATCCCACCAACTGCATCGACTAGCTGTTCCAATCCTTCCATATTCATTCGCACGTAGTAATCCAAGTCAACATCTAAAAAGTTTTCTACAGTAGCGACAGACATCTCACTACCTCCAAAAGCGTAAGCATGGTTAATTTTATCCTCTACGCCTTTGCCGATAATTTCAGTACGACTGTCTCGCGGTATACTAACCATTTGCATTCTAGAATGCGATGCATCCAATGTCATGACAATCATCGTATCAGATCGTCCGCGGTCGCCTTCGCGTTCGTCAACTCCAAGCAATAATACATTCAATGATTCTCGATTCTCCAATTTCTTCTTTGTCACTTCGGTATCAATCGCTTCTACAGGTTCATGGCTCGTTTCATTAACCGTAGATTTGATAGAGCTATAAACTGTGAATAAGTAAATTCCGATACTCGCAACCA
Source organism: Sporosarcina sp. D27 (assembly GCF_000586555.1). GTDB lineage: Bacteria > Bacillota > Bacilli > Bacillales_A > Planococcaceae > Sporosarcina. The sequence goes on along the minus strand of NZ_AZUC01000059.1, from coordinate 106,566 downwards.
ATAGAAATACGATGAGAAGCGAAATCCACAACCATTTTAATTTACTACTTTTCTTCGTTACCAATTAGTTCATCTCCTGGTTATTCTGTCTTTCAATAATTTTTTTGTAGATTATCTCCACCAAACATTTACAAATCGGTCTGAATCTAGTATCCATTTGACGAGACTCGTTTTTTTAGATTATAACCTATAGTGAAGAGCAAAACAGCATTAGGAAAAATTAAAGGCTAGCCCTACTTACAGAGTAAACAGTTGAGTTTTTATTGATGAAAACTTTGAGTGTTTTGTATCAACACTGTTGAATTCTACTTTGAAAAGTACCTGTTCGCGAAACAAACGTGAATTTTTACACAAACACGAAAGTTTCATGTACAGGTACTTTTAAAATCTTTCACTCGAAACCATTCAGCTCTCCAATAAAACCAAATCATCTATAGTAATTTCTTTTTTCAATACATCACTCGACTGGTTGCTGCTCCCCACTGCCAGGCGGTAGTCGACTTTTCGGGTCATTTCTTTCGCCATCTTCTTAGATAGACCCGCATTACCAAAGGTTTCGTCCCTTCTTTCATAGATGTCCTGGTAATGTCGAACTAGCGCTTCCTTCGCTTCCGCCGTAATGTCATATCCTTGAATGTAGAGCTCCGTAATCTTCATCAGTTCTTCTGGAGTATAATCTTCAAAATGTAAAGTTAGCCCGAAGCGACGGCGTAGCCCTGCGTTGCTGTCCAAGAAGCGATCCATTTCTTTTTCGTAGCCTGCTGCAATCAGCAAGAACTCACCCTGTCGATCGGACATCTGCTTCAGCAGCACTTCCAACGCTTTTTTTCCGTAGTCATTCTCGCTACTACCTTCTAAGGTGTAAGCTTCGTCGATGAACAGCGCACTGCCCATCGCCTGCTCAATCTGGTCAGCTGTACGCTTTTCTGTTTCGCCAATATGTGTACCGACTAAATCGCTTCGATCCACTTCAATCAGTTCGCCTCTTTCGAGTAATCCAAGCGCTTGGTAGATGCCAGCAAGCACGCGGGCAATCTCTGTTTTGCCTGTCCCAGGTTTTCCAATTAGCAATGTATGGTTCATCAGCTTTTCGGCTGAGTGGTTTTCTCTTTTGTAATACCTCATCAGTTCAATCATTTCATCAATTTCAGCTTTTACTGTCTTAAGACCAATAAACTGATGGAGTTCCGCTCTTTTCTTTTCGAGCAGTTCCTCATCAATCGGAATTTCGTAACTCTTTACATCACGCTCTTTCACTACTTGAAGAACGTCTTCTTCTTCAAAAACCGTCAATAACTCTTCAGTCCATTGCTCACGCGGGGACTTCGAGATCCTTAAGGACTGGGCTACCCCAATCTGGTCGTAAAGCGTGCGCACCATCCGGGCATTACTGAATGTCTCGTCACGCTTGCGATATCGTACAATGAACTCATTGTTCAGAGCCTTCTTGGCAGCATCTGTTATCGAATAACTTCCTTCACATTTGTTTAAGAAGAGTTGCATCAGCTCATCAGGCGTATAATCCTGGAAGTGGATTTTCTCAGTAAAACGATCTTTCAATCCTGGATTGGAGTTTAAGAAGCTATCCATTTCCTCTGTATAACCTGCTGCAATTACAACAAATTCCCCACGATGATTTTCCATTGCTGGAAGCAATGTGTCGATTACCTTTTTTCCGAAATCGTTGCTTGAGTTCTTTCCTGCTGTTAGAGAATAAGCCTCGTCAATGAAGAGGACCCCGCCCATCGCCTCTTTTATCTTCAACTTCGTTAATTCCTCAGAACTCCCTACGTGTGTTCCTACAAGGTCCTCTCGTTTCACTTCAACAAGATGCCCTTTCTTCAACAGACCTAGCCACTTAAAAAATCCGCCCATGAGTCGTGCAATCGTTGTTTTCCCAGTGCCTGGATTTCCTTGAAAGATCATATGAGGTGCTGTCAACTCAATGGTTTTCAATCCACGTTCCGATTTAAAGTGGTTGATCTCCACTAGATTCATCATATCGCGCATTTTGTCTTTTACGTTTTCAAGACCAATGAACTCATCCAGTTCGCTCATTAAAATGTCCAACATTTCTGGATTGCTAAAGACTACTTGTCTTTCAGTCTGTTCTGTCAGTGCTCCTACTCTAGAATTTCTATCTTGTCGACTAGCCACCGTAGGTATCAACAATTCAGTGTTTTTCAGCACCGGTTTGCTATCATCTAGCCTTTTCAAATCCCCCGCACGATTGTTGGCGAAGCGGCAATCTTCAAGTACAGGTGCTGATTTCTCCAGCATTAATCCCGCCTTCGCTCCGTTCATCACCTGCATTGATTTGAAGATAGAGGTAGAGCAATCCTGCATGACGATTTGGTCTTCACGATGTCCGTGGACTCTAGTATCCGTCACTTCAGTTCGTCGCACCTCACTCAACAACACCCCAGATGAGTTGCCATCATAGAGTTCGCATTCCGTCAGGTAAACTTCGGCAGACTTCGTTGCACTTACTTGCTGTCTCTTATGATTGAACAAAACCGTCCGTTCCAGTGAAACAATTACGCCAGGACCTGCAAGTACTCCATTCTTCTCTCCATTTGAAATCCTGCAGTCTGTTATTTCTGCCTTCGCATCAGAACTCAGTAAGATGTTCGACCCTTTGTGACCAATGAGGATACAGTTAGCAATTTCCATTGTAGATTCTTTCGCGGACACACCAGCACTTTTTCCACTCTTGACTTCAGTTGCTGAAACGATTAGTTCTGATTGTTCAGTAGCAAAAATCTGTATATCACCGTGATGGCTGACCTGCGAATCAGATATCTTCACTTGACTGCCAGCTGAATAAATTCCGATGCTTTTCCCATTTTCAATTTCACAACCAAGGATTGTTAAATTACTTTGACTAGATGCAGTCAGCTGCGTCATCTGGTTGTACTTCACCTCAGATTCAGTGACTGTACAAATTGAATTCATGCAAACGATCCCTCGTTCTTTCCCTGAAAGAAACTGCGTTCGTTTAACCGAAACATTGCTTTTCTCAATACAGGTCAACTGATCACCTTTTTGGCCTTTAAACATCGAATCTGAGATTTCAACAGAAGAGCCTTTGATGGTCATTCCCTCGGATTCCCCATTTTCTAACGTACTGGCTACTATTTCAAAATGCGATCCATTTGCAAGTTCTACATGAGCGAGATCTTGCATGTTAAAGGCACAGTTTTTCATGACTCCTTTTGAATGGTCAGAAAAAATCCCCTGTGCCTTCCCCATATAGAAATTCGTCTGTTCTAAATCTAAAAAGCTATCTTTTTCCAAACAAATTTGCGCTCCACTATTTCCAATGATGGAACTCTTCGTAATCGTGCATCGACTGCCACCAGTCAGGCTAATCCCTTCTTCCTGACCACTTAAAATTCCACAATCGTTTAGTGCGACTTCCCCTCCATCGCGCACAGTAAGCTGTGCCTTATCGATTGTTTCTTCTACGATACAATCGAACAGAGACATACGACCAGACACTTCGATACCATGAATATTCTTTTTAAATATCGTATGCTCTGCTGATACTTTTGCAGACGCACCAACTCGCATAGCAATTCCTTGAATCTCAGAGAAGAGGCAGTGATGTAGAGTTAACTGCCCTGACTCAATATGAAGTCCGCACTCAATCGGTGCAGGGCCGCTTCCAACAGTGATCGATTCAATATGCACTACATCGATTAATACAATATGAACACCGCCTGTTATACAGACCGAACGAGCATCCCCATTTAAACTTCTGAGGGTAAGTGGCTTATCGATGTCCAAATACTCATGGTAGATGCCCTCATCAATTTCCACTGTATCTCCTGGCAGAGCTGCCTGTATTGCGGAAGTGATGGTTTGATAGTTTGAAATCACACGCTGAGAAACGTTAATAATCGCCATGAGGCTTTCCTCCTTTCTCTCGTTAAATTCAGTCATTCTGCGTACTATGTATTTTACCGTTATTTCCACACCGTTCTGGTACTCATTCCGAAATACTCAATACACGTATATATAACAGTCATAAAAAAGACGCTGTAAAAGATACAGTCCCCTTACCTATCTCATTCCTAAATCACCCGCAAAATATAACTTCAGTTTAGCATATTATTCAGCATGGAGTCAGTGTAATAACCCTCTCGTGAAGTACTGATATAACTATAAATGAAGCGGGTATACGTTCACTCAAAACTGTTATAATACCTGCCTAGCTGCGCTGTAATACAGTAGTGTCTCTAGATTATTAAATGATTACAAATAAGACTTGCAAGTAATCCAGTTGCACTCTTAAATTCCCCAAAAAAGGTAGAGCTTTTTCAGCTGCCTGATGCTACGATTAAAACGAAAAATAAGTTGCAATTCAGACTTCAGCAACCGAATGAGATTTAATAACAGTTTCACATTCTACTGGGCAGGTGAATGATATGGATTACGTACAATTAAAAGAAGAACTAGACAGAATCGCTTATGAAACAACGGGAGACGTCTCGATTTACGCAACTACACCTGACGGGGTGATTGCTATACGAGAGAATGAAGTGAAACGATCCGCCAGCATTTTGAAAGTGCCAGTCGCCATGGCATGTCTTGCGGCAGCGGACCGAGGAGAGATTGACTTGGATACCCTATTGAAAATAGAAGAACCTGTCGGAGGCTCTGGAGTTTTAGCGTACATGAGCGATATGGAACAGATAACGTTGCGGAATGCCTTGACCTTGTCCATCATTGTCTCAGATAATTCGGCAGCAAACCTCGTCATTGAGCATGTAGGGATTGAGCGCATTCAGAATTTCTTCAAACACGTCGGTGCCACTCACTCGCAGCTGACACGGAAATTCATGGACTATGACGCGTTGGCACAAGGGCTAGAAAATGTTGCAACCGCAAAAGACATGGTCCGTTTCCTTATGTGTCTGGACCCAGCAAGTGAAAACCTATCACAGACAAGTAAACAACAATTGAAAACGATCATGCGTGACCAGCAGCTGATCGATAAGCTCCCTGCCTTCCAGCCGATATTCGATGAAACGCTAATAATCGGTAACAAAACCGGCACGCTCCCTGGTGTCGAACACGACATCGCCTACTTTGAAAACGGTGAAAGGTGCGTCAACATCGCCGTACTGACGACAGATTGGGAATATAACCATGATGGTCAACAGACCCTTGCTCAAATCGGCAAAGCAATTATCAAGTATCTTCAGACAGACTTAAAAAGTATTGAGTCGTGAAACACCTATAGTTTTATTAGACCTACTAGATAAAGGAAGGGTTGTCGATTATGATGCAAGTGGCTAAAGCGCATTTAGTTCAACTTCAATGGGAGGGGCCATATAAATTAGCGGATATCCCATCCTTAAATCATGAAGAATGGGATTATGGAATTTATCAAATTTATGGAAAGCACCCTGTTTACGGAAGTGACGTTTTACTGTATATCGGTAAAGCAGACCTTCAAACGCTAGGAAAAAGAATATCACAGGAAAATTGGCTCGATACGAACGACTCCAATAATACTAAAATTTATGTTGGAAGATTACATGGGCCGGTAAACAAAAGTGAAGAAGAATGGTCAATGGAGATTGATTTAGCAGAGCGCTTATTAATTTATGTCCATAAGCCGGCTTATAATGCTAGAAGCATCACTTCACTTCCTGATTCAAAATTGCAAGATATACATCTTCTTAATTGGGGTCATCATAGAGATTTACTACCTGAAGTATCAGGATTACGGTGGACTCAAAAACTTGATCATTTGCCATACGAAAAGTACAAGTTAATTTAAGGTTATCATTTATAGAAATGTGCCTATGTTCGAAACTAACGTGTCTACCTAGAAATTTTAGTTTCATACATGTGAATCTACTATAACAGCGACAATTCAACTCTTCGTAATCTCCAAACTAACATTTTAGTTTTATATTTGCTTTTTCTTTATACATGGAACTCGCTTTCAAAAGGAGGGAGTTCCGTGAGGCGAACAAAGGAATACATCCATTAAGGGATAACGACTCGATTTTTTTAAGTAAGTCAATCTTATAGCTTCCAAAAGACCGACCCTGAACTAACGAAAAAAATAGAGCGAATGGATATTTGTGTAATGCATAAGCAGCGCTTTTTCGAATACTCGTTCGCCCAAATTGTGTGGTACACAGTGCTCACTCGATATTGTATTGTTTAATTTTATTATAAAGGCTTACTCTCGAGATACCCAATTTTTTTGCCGCAGCACTTTTATTCCCGAAAGTTTCCAGTAGTGTTTCTTTAATTCTATCGCACTCTAGTAAGGCTTTCTCCTGTGCCAAGCCCTCTTTATTTATTGCATTATTCATGGTAACAGGAATAATATTTATTAAATCCTCTGCATGTATAGTAGGTTTATCAGTAAAAATTATCATTCTTTCTACAATATTACGCAGTTCTCTAATATTACCTGGCCATTGATAATTTATAAACGTATCCATTGCACTATTCAACAGACTAGGACGCTGTTTATTGTATTTCGTAGAAAACTCATGAACTAAGCTAGCTACTAAATCCGGAATATCTTCAAGCCTTTCCCGAAGCGGAGGTACGTTCAAAGATACGACATTCAACCGATAAAACAGGTCCTCTCGAAATAATCCTTTTTTAACCATGCTTTCCATGTCGCTATTGGTTGCTGCTACAATTCTAATGTCAACTTTTCTTGAAGTCACTCCTCCTATACGTGATACCTCCCTCTCTTGCAAGACCCTTAATAACTTCACCTGCATATCCAAAGGTAACATCCCGACCTCATCCAGGAATAATGTGCCACCGTCTGCCATTTCCACTTTTCCAGCTTTACCGTCCTTGTTAGCACCTGTAAAAGCACCTTTTTCATATCCAAAAAATTCGCTTTCAAATAGAGCTTCTGGAATAGCCCCACAGTTAATGGGGATAAACGGTTCCTCTTTTCTAAGGCTAGCTTCATGCAGACCTTTCGCAAATAGTTCTTTACCTACTCCACTTTCCCCTTGTATTAGTAAGGTCGCATCCGTTTTAGCTACTTTATGTGTTAGCTCTTTTGCAGTTTGTATAGCGGCACCCTTTCCAATAATCCCAGATAACGGTCCCATCTGTTCTTGCAGGTTATATTGCTGTTTGATTTTTTGCAATTCATTCGTTGTTAAGGCTAGCTTGTCATTTAGTTTTACAATACTTGTTATATCTTGATCGATTGAAATTGCTCCAATTAAATTTCCTTGGTCATCAAAAATTGGAGATGAACTGATTAATACGTGTTTATCCGGTCGTGGTAGATGATAGACATTACTAACCTTTTCTTTTGTTTCGAGAATCTCTAAAATTTTTAAGTCTTCTTTTTTAAAGAAGTTGATAATTTTTTTATTTCTAATGGTAGTAAACGGAATATCATAAATTTGTTCTGCTTGAGAGTTCCAATACTCTACTTCCCCTAGTGTGTTAATAATTATTATTGCATCTGAACTCGTTTCAATTAATGTATTTAAGTAATGAAATAAATGCTTACTTGGAGTTTTAACTATTTTACTCACCCTTTTTCAATAATAATGATTGCGCATCATAGTTGTATTTACACAATTGTAAACATACTGTACACTTTTCATTTTACGGAGTACGAAAAAAAATTGCAATACAAGCATTAGACACATTTCGACAAGTTGGCACGCATCTTGCAAATAGAGACTATTGAAGTAACGAATTCATCTATTTGGGAGGTATTGGAATCTAGTGGTCATACTAAAAAATTATATCGAAACGATTGATGCCCATACGATGGGCGAAGCAGCTAGAATTGTAATGGAAGGGATTCCAGAAATCGTTGGAGATACTATGATGCAAAAGAAAATTTATATGCAATCTGAAATGGATTCTATAAGAAAATTACTGATGCATGAGCCAAGAGGGCATTTAAATATGTTTGGAGCAATTTTAACTGATCCTTGCAATGAAGAATGCGATTTGGGAGTTATGTTTATGGATAGTGGCGGTTATCTGAACATGTGTGGTCATGGAACAATTGCATCAGTGACTGTAGCCATCAATAATGGCTTGATAGCAAAAAAAGAAAAAGTATTACTGGATACCCCTTCAGGAATTGTCGAATGCCATATTGCTTACGAAAATGATCGGGTTAAGGAGGTTTCTTTCATTAACGTTCCTGCATTTGTTTTGAAAAAGAATGTAAGCGTTTCAATAGAAGGAATTGGTACTATCTCTATGGACATCGCATTTGGTGGAAGCTTTTTTGCCATCGTCGATGCGAAACAATTCAATTTCGAACTAATCATTGAGGAACAGGATAAGATAGCCGCACTTGGAATGGAAATCCGAAAAGCCGCTAATGAGCAATTAAACATAATGCACCCGGGAATCCCGGAAATAAACACAATTGACCTTGTTGAATTCACCATGGAAGTGAAAAAAAATCATTTCCGAAACACAGTTGTTTTTGGTGATGGACAAGTAGATAGATCACCTTGTGGGACAGGTACCTGTGCTAAACTTGCCACTTTAAATCTCAATAAAAATGAACCAATCATCCAAGAGAGTATTATTGGTTCAAAATTTAAAGGAGAAATCGTCGGTTATACCACTGTAAACGGTATTGATGCGATTATTCCCAAAATCACAGGTTCTGCTTGGATAACGGGTATCCATAAGTTTTCAATTGATGCAACAGATCCCTATAGAGAAGGTTTTTTATTGAAATAAAGAAGTTGTAGTAGCACTTCTTGAGTAAAAAAATGAGTGTACACTAAGTTATTGGAGGAATGGAAAATGGGCTTTACAAGAGACTTTTTTATTATGCTTTCACAAAATAAGGTGTTAAATAGTGGTGCAAAACGTTGGGGATTAAAACTAGGTGCCCAAACAGTTGTAGCAGGTACAACTATTCCAGAAATGGTTAAAAGTGTTCATCAATTAAACCAAAAAGGTATATCCGTTACTATTGATAACCTAGGTGAATTTGTCTTTGAAAAACAGGAAGCCATTGACGCGAAAATACAGATTCTTGAGGTTATAGAAGCGATACATGAATATAACTTGGATGCACATATTTCACTGAAACCAACACAACTTGGATTGGATATTGGATATGACTTTTGTTTGAATAACCTTAGAGAAATCGTTGCCAAAGCGAATGGATATAATATATTTATCAATTTTGACATGGAAGATTACAGTCATTTGCAGCCTTCATTCAATTTGCTCGATGAACTTTCAAAAGACTATTCGAATATTGGAACTGTCATTCAAGCCTATTTCTATCAAGCGGAAGCAGACATTGAAAAGTACAAGGACTACCGTTTACGTATTGTAAAAGGAGCTTACAAGGAGCCTGTGAACTTAGCTTTTCAAGACAAAAAAGAAATCGATCAGAACTATATCAAGCTGATTGAGTACCACTTGCTAAATGGTAAATTCACATCTATTGCAACACACGATCATCATGTCATTAATCATGTTAAAAAGTTTGTAGAAGAACATAAGATTCCAAAAGATAAATTTGAATTCCAGATGCTCTATGGATTTAGAAAAGAATTGCAGCTCGAACTTGCGGGTGAGGGGTATAATTTCTGTACATATGTCCCATTCGGCATTGATTGGTACGGCTATTTCATGCGTCGATTAGCAGAACGTCCTCAAAACCTTAATCTTGTCGCTAAACAAGTATTCAATAAAAAAACTAATACATTAATTGGAATTGGAACAACAGCATTTCTACTGGGGAGAATAAGCAAGAAGAACATTAATAAGTAAACCGTACAAAGGGATATGCGATGCATGCTTACATTTACAACTTAAGGGGGAACAAGGATGGAGACAAACGTACCATTTTCAAAAATAATCATCATCGGTTTTATGCTTTTTGCTATGTTCTTAGGGGCAGGTAATGTCATATTCGCCCCAATGCTTGGTCAAGAGGCTGGAACAAACACTTGGATTGCCATGAGCGGCTTCTTAATAACAGGAGTTGGACTAGTCTTTCTTGCAATTATCGCGTTAACACGCGGAGGAGGGACAGTAGAAAAACTTGCTGGAAGGGTACATCCTCTATTCGCAACTGTATTTTCCGTCCTACTCTTTTTGACGCTTGGACCTATTTATGTGATACCCCGAACAACATCTGTTGTTTTTGAAATTGGTATAAATCCATTAGTCCAAACAGAATCGAGTAAAGGTGTCTATTTATTTATTTTCTCTTTGCTATTCATTATACTTACCATCATTCTCTCGTGGAATACGACAAAATTTGTAGACCGATTAGGTAAAGTAATAACGCCTATATTTATCGTATTATTAGTAGTTTTAGTTGCCAAGTCCATTTTAACACCTATGGGAGTCTTTGGAGAGCCTAATGGTGAATATATTACAGCTCCTTTCTTAAAAGGATTTACACAAGGATATTATACAATGGATGTTCTTGCAGCTTTTGTATTTGGTGGTATATTCATTAAGTCCATCAGCTCACTGGGCATTAAATCTGAAAAGGCGATCTCCAAGGTATTTATCAAAGCTGGCCTAATTACAGTAGTCGGGTTGGTTGCATTACAAGTTTCCATGGCTTGGATAGGTGCTTCTAGCATAAATTTAATTGGATATAAAGAAAACGGCGGAGAAGTGTTGGCTCAAAGCGCCATAGCCTTATTTGGACAAATTGGAATTTATATCATCGGGGTCGTCATTCTATTAACTGGTATTACAACAAATGTTGCTTGTTTAGCTGCCGTTTCAGAGTATTTCGAAAGAATCATTCCATCTATCAGTTATAAGAAATGGTTAATTGTCTTTGCTCTTTTAGGTCTAGTCATTACAAACTTTGGACTTACTACTATTTTGACACTAGCATCTCCAATTTTGCTTTTACTATATCCTTTAGCAATTTCTTTAATCGTATTGATATTTACAAATAACTTGTTTGATGGCCATCAATCGGTTTATGTTGGTACAGTAATTGGTGCTGGATTTGTCGCAATTCTAGATGCTTTAAAGGATGCGAACATCGCAACAGAAACAATTAACAGTGTTTTCAATTTCATACCGTTATTTGAAAATGGTGCTGGATGGATTATCACAGGTACCCTAGGATTTTTTATAGGTTTAATAATTGCGAAAACAAGGAAAGAACCCACCTCAATAATCAATATCGCAGGAGAAGAAGTCGGTTGATCTTCTCATCTTCATTGGTTAGGTGATGTGCAAGCCTTCTCTCAGAAAAATTGTCGTATACTTTTGAGTAATTCATTTTTTAAAAGGTACGTACGTATGTATGAATACCACATGGATGTTTAAACAAATCCCATAATTCGTGCACAAATACCTTATTTATATCCAAAACAAATACCCTGCCATTCGACAGCTTTAGTCCAATGGCAGGGTTACTCTATCTCATAAAATAAGCGTTATATAGTGCCTACTTGAAAATAAGCTGAAAGTTTCTTGCGTAAGTACTTTTCACTAACTTAGTCATCCTGTGCTAGATGAATGTTACGTACTAAGGGAGTCTAATAAATCATATTTTAGAGCCCACCTAACATTCTAGGTGGGCTCTATTAGACTCTTACTTATAAACATATACCAACATGCACAGTGTTGCGTCTGAACTGTAGGATATAATATGTATACGATTTTATTAGAGAGTAATTCATCATTCAATGCGGTAAATTTCTTTGCGTTGCAGTCCTGTATGCTGTTCAATGCACTTGTGATACCTCATCCGAGATTTCTTCAAATTCGTAGGAAACGAACCATGAAGAGGATGAGGAAGACGATCTGCAATCGGGTAGTCCAGTTGGCCGTCTTTTACCATTTGACGGAGAGTTCTTCCCACTTCTTCACTGAGAGGGACAATGAAAGAAGGCTGTACAATTTTCATCTCTTCCACAAAAGACTCGATAAAATGATGACGAACGTGACGAGGTAGAATATAATAATTCAAGTTCTTGCCGTCACGCATGAAACCATACCAGGAAAGATTGGTTACATATACAGAGTCCTGAAACTCACCGGCTCCATATTCCTCAATGATGGACAGCATGAATTGGGCACTTCTCTCCTTCTCCTGTCGGTCATGTCCGGGTAGCAGTCGACTAATACCGTGGAAGTCGATGAAAGGCACTCCCGTTTTCCCTGCCCCATATTTACCCGGGTTAATACCACAAAAGACGATACGTCGTCCCGGCTTGGAGTAATACTTTGTGTAATATGAGCGGACAAGTTCCGCCTGTTCTGTAAACCCAGGCAATATAGAAATGCGCTCTCGTTCCAACTCCCGCAGTACATCCCCTTCTTCAACTAGGTGGTCCATAAAAGATAGATGCAAATCGATAATCTTGTCCATTGGTCACCCCTCCTTCTTCACAAACCAAAATCACATCTTTTAATCACTTTTCTTTATCATCTGATTTCTCACGCCATATTCTCTATTTCTTAATATTACCAGATGCCACTCTCAAATGACATGATATTTATACTATTCTATATTGTTCACTTTTGTCAGGGTGTGTTGTTAAAATGATTACTGAAAGCGCGGATCTGTCACTCACATACTTAGATAAATTTCTTTCAAGTTTGTTGTGTATGATAATACATTCAGAGTCCTCTTGCCAGTAATGTTAGAGGACTTTCCAAGTCAACTCATTAATGCCGCATAAGACAATACGCTGTCCAGGCTTGAAATAAAATATCTGAGAATACGATTGGACAAGCTCTGACTGATCCGTGAACCCAGACAAGATAGAAATGCCCACTCGTTCAAGTACGTGCAACACGATTCCCTCTTCTACCAGCTGCTCCATAAAGGAAAGATGTAAATCGATAATCTTATCCATTGGCCAACCTCCTGTTTTGTATTTAGAATCTCACTTCATTTCTCATATTAAAGCACGTACCGACACGCAAATTGATGTAACCATTCCATAGCGAGTGCAAAGTTTTACGAATAACGAAAAAATGGCATGGTCCCGGTTGAAAAGCTTAATGATTTAATGGTCAATGCAAAAAAAGAAGAGTACTGTGACACGCTTGACGAATATGATCCTATATTTTAGGAGTCGAAACTGTACTTTCACCAAACAAGGACTCCTTTCTACAATTTCCTGTACACATCGGGTACTTGTTCAGCCTTGGAATCTACGCACATCCACGAGAATGTGGGAGCGATTTGGAGGACGATTGTATCGCCCTCTTACAAGAATTAGGCCGTATGACTGTGGAAGATTTGGCTCTAAAGCACTTGGACGCCTGCCTGACAAAGCCGGACTTCCCGGAAAAAGCAATCCAATTATGCGTGAATGTTGTGGATGAATTCATGCAACTGACAAAGTAACTAAACAATGCCACCATAAGACCCTGAGTAATGCACAACTCGAACAATGCTATGTATTCCACTCGAGTTGTGTGACGCAGAGCAATATAATCATTTTAGGCATCAACTCTTCTCTGCTATCTGCTTTTGGCTTCAACGTTCAACAGCCAAATCTTTTACTCAAAAAGTCTGACAACATGTTGTATAGTTGGCAGACTTTTATTTGAAATGTCTATAAAGTTATCTGAACCCTACCTGAATTACATAGTACACAGGCAAGATTTTTCATGAAAAGTTATTTTCATCTATACTCTTCCAGCTACCAAAGGGTGATTCGTATTTATGTATAAATTCATCTTTTGATATCCTAGCAAACACACTGCAATGTCTTATGTTACGGAATACATTATTCATTTATCAAATAATCTGGATAACGTCTTAATCTTGCAGTTTACGACTTATCAATGTAGGAAAAGTAAATGCCTTCCAACGTATTGTATGGATGACAAACGGATATTAGGTAAGACTCTTCAACTTTATGACTAGTGTTCCTATTACGAGGTGCATTGGCAGCCATTTCAATTAATTATACAGGTATGCTTACTAAAATTTCTTTAATATTTGAGAATTCAATAATAAAAAGAAATAATAAAACACCCTTTAGATAGCGCTTTCAAAATGAAAAATAGTTAGAAAAAACGATTAACATAATTTTCTTTATCAAATGTTGATAATGTGAAATTGACATTTGATAATTTTTTTAGATAATATGAAGCAGAAATTAGAGATTCAAAGACTTTCCGAATAGGAGGAATGCAATGATCACTTTACTGACGATTGGGCAAACTCCAAGACCCGACTTACTGGCACCTTTTGTTTCGAAGAATATTTCTCATGTTCGTTTGGTTGGCGCGCTGGATGATATTACACCAGAAGCGATTCATCAGTTGCCGATTTCCGATAAAGAAGAGAAACTATACGCAGTTTTGAATGACGGTTCTGCTACTGTCGGTCATCAATTTATCGAGCAGCGGTTACAAAAACTTGTACATCAATTTGAACCTACGTCCGAAGCCATTGCGATTTTGTGTATGAGTGAGTTTTCTCATCTATCCAGTGAGGTTCCCTTGCTTTTTCCTTTCGAGGAATTGAAGGTGCAGAGTTCAGTGATCCGCTCAAACAATCGAACTGCAATTTTTGTTCCTATCCCTGAACAGCTCATTACAGCCCCTGCTAAATGGGATTGTGTCGAAGGTGACAAACATTTTTTTGCAGTTGGCCCTAAATCGGAATGCCACTATTCACAAATAATGGCTCAGGTCAGAAAGTATGCGCCTGAATTCGTGATTTTAGACTGCTACGGTTATGGCACGGAATTACCTGACACCATTGAAAATGCCTATCCCTGTAGATGTTTTGGTGCCCAGAATGCATTACTTGATAAAGTGATACAACTTTCCAACTAACTATAAAAGGAGAATGCCTAAGTGAAAATCAATTCAAGCAGGTTGTGGGATATGGTCCATGAATTAGCTGGATTCACAATACCAGGAAAACCTTGGACAAGACGTTCTTTTTCTCCTATCTATAACGAGGGCAGACAGTGGCTGATGAAAGAGATGAAAGCGTGTGGATTGGAAGTCAAGATGGACGCAGCAGCTAATGTTATAGGACGCCTAGAAGGTAAAAATCCAGCATTACCACCTATAATCATCGGCTCCCACACGGACACGGTTACAGACGGGGGAAGATTTGATGGGATTGCAGGTGTGCTGGCAGGTTTGGAAGTTGCCCGTACGCTGCATGATCATTCCTTTCAATTGGATCGCCCGCTTGAAATCGTCGACTTCACTGCAGAAGAACCTTCAGAATATGGGCTGTCCACAGTAGGAAGCAGGGCTTGGAGCGGTAATTTGTCTGAAGAGATGCTTACTTATACCAATACAGAAGGCCAAACATTAGGTGAAGCTATTGCATTCGCTGGAGGAAAACCAGATGAGATTGCTGCTTGTTTAAAAAAACAGCGCGATATCTATTTATATCTTGAACTCCATATTGAACAAGGACCAGTTCTTTTACACGAACAAGCCGATTTAGGAATTGTGACAGGTATTGTGGGTATCCAACGTTATAAAATAATAGTAGATGGCAAGCCCAATCACGCCGGTACGACACCTATGCATTTACGGAATGATGCACTGGCTGCTGCTTCACAAATGATTCTTGCACTGGAAGAAGTAGCTAGTAGAACATACGAAGAGTCAGTCGTTGGCACGGCAGGTGTCATTGCTAATTATCCAAATGGCTCCAACGTAGTACCAGGAAAAGTAGAATTCCTTTTGGAGATCAGAAGCACGTCCGAAAAGGCAATTGATGAAGTCAGTGAGTCATTTATCAAAAAAGCTCAAAATATCGCCAGTCAGCGGGCTGTCCACGTTGCACATGAAGATATTTCTCGCTCTCAAGCGATTACGATAGACAAGGACATCCAGTCCCTTCTTCACAAGGCAGGCAGTAAGGTGACTGACAGGCTCTTAGAATTGCCTAGCGGTGCGGGTCATGATGCGAATCAGATGTCCCTTCTGGCACCTGTCGGTATGCTGTTCATCCCCTGCAAAGACGGAAGAAGCCATTGTCCAGAAGAATGGGCTGACCAACAAGATCTGGCAAAGGGCGCCCAGACTTTGCTGAACACTGTATTAGAGGTCGGCAAGCCGTCCAAATAAGTCGCACCTTTTAATCGCCGATATTTCTGAAAGCAATTACGTCCAATAAATAATTGTAAATGAGTAGTCAATTCTCTATATTATCAAATATAGAGAATTGATAACTACTAATCAGAAAAGGTGATTATATGAGCGCTGAAAAAACATTGGAAATACTGGAACAATTCGATTTTGAAAATCGGGCATATACCGTACCTGAGCTAGCTGAAAGACTTCAGCAGCCACAAAGCTCCGTCTATCGGCATATGCGTCTACTTAAGGAAAAAGGATATATCGTTGAATATTCTCCTGGTGTGTACTGCCTTGGCTATATTTTTCTGAAGCTCGCGAAGATTATCAAAATGGATACCGACCTTCCAGTTATCTCTCAGGAAGCGATGCGGGAACTGACCAAAGTGACCGGTGAAACCTCCATTTTACTAGTACCTTCCAATATGCAAGCAGTCTGCCTGTCTTCCGTACCATCCGGCCATCCGGTAAAAGTGTCGTCTGAACAGGGTAATATTGTACCTCTATATGGTGGAGCTTCCTCCAAGGCTTTACTTGCCTTCATGGGAGATAGCACAGTAGATGAACTGTACGAACGTGTTCCTATCGAGGCTCACACTGACAATACGATTATCCAGGCAAAGAAGATGAAGGAACATTTAGAAGCAATACGGCAAGTGGGCTTTGCATATTCAGACAGTGAAATCGATGAAGGTGTAGTATCCATTGGCCTTCCTATTTTCGATAGTGATGACAAATTATTGGGCTCCTTAAGTGTTGCTGGCCCACGAGACCGAATGACTAAGAAACCGGCAGAGGAGTTTGTAGCCGAAATCAGAAAAGCTGTGACAAAAATCGAAGTACAGCTATAGAGGAGTGTTTAAATTGAATCAAAAATTAGACCGCATCATTCAAGGACACCTAGTATTGCCAAACCGAACCATACAAGGGGAAGTTGGCATCAAAAACGGTAAAATAGTCGCTATCCACGAAGGATCAGGGAAACTGACAGCAGACAACGTCCAGGACTTCGGTCAAGCATATGTATTCCCAGGAATAATTGACGTGCATGTGCACTGCTTCAGCAACCCGGCAGAAGGCTTTGTCACAACAAGCTCATCTGCTGCAGCCGGCGGAATAACAACCTTTATGGACATGCCTTATGACTTGCCGAATCCAATCAATAATGTCGATATCTTTAAAAAGAAAGTGGAACAGCTGGAAAAGGAAGCGGTCGTGGATATTTGTCTCTGGGGAACGATTTCCAAAACGAATGGAACGGACCAAGTAATCCCGATGGCGGAAGCAGGCGCCATCGCATTCAAAATGTCTACATTCGAAACAGACGAATACCGTTTCCCCCGGATTCCTGATCCAGAAATCCTAAGGGCTATGGAACTCATTGAACAAACCGGATTACGTGCCGCTTTCCACTCGGAAAATGATGAGATTATTGTGGATATGATTGACACTTATCAAAATGAAGGAAAAGTATATCCAAAGGCTCATAACGAAACCCGTCCCCCACTAACGGAAACCAGTGCAGTCCTAAAATTGATGGAATTTGCATATTGGACGAATGTAAAGCTTCATATCGTTCATGTCAGCCATCCGCGCACAATCGATTTGATTCAAAACTTTAAACAACAGGGGGTAAATGTTACTTGTGAAACTTGCTATCCTTATCTACTGTTGGATGTAGACGATTTGGACAAGTTGGGACCGATAGCGAAAAACAATCCTCCTCTCCGTGAAAAAGAAGAAGTGGCCGGGCTATGGAATCACCTGGAGGATGGAAATATCAACCTGATTTCTTCCGACCATGCCCCTTGGGGATCTGAACATAAAGCAAAAGGCAACGACAATATCTTCCTCGCGTCTTCTGGCCTGCCCGGTGTTGAAGTCATGACACCACTGATGTTTAATAGCACAGTGGCGGAAGGACGTTTGACAGCAAATCAATTTGCCGATTTAATGTCTACCCATCCAGCAGAAGTCTTTTCTATTCCCGGTAAAGGTAAAATTAGCGAAGGCTACGATGCTGACTTTACAGTTATCGATCCTGCGCAAACAACAATTGTTGACCAGGAAAGCTTCCGCTCACATTCAAAGCTGACTCCGTTTAATGGGCAGAAATTGAGCGGAAAAGTCATTTCAACGATTGTACGCGGTGAAGAGGTATATGATGGCGAGAACGTAAAAAAAGAGCCGGGTTACGGAAAATTCGTACCAGGTTCGGCAGCAAAATAAAAAATATAATAGAAAAGAGCTCCTAAAAGAGCTTCTTTTCTTTCTCCTCAGAAGAAAGCGTTTGCATTACTACAATTAGAAAGGTCAGGTGATTTGATGAAGCCCTATTATCTGCTGGCTGTTCTCCCTTTTATAGCAATATTAGGAGGCGCCGCTTTTGTCAACAAGGTAGAACCTTACGTTTTAGGTCTCCCCTTCTTCTTATTCTGGATAATCCTTTGGTCAGTTCTCTGTTCCATCATTATGTTTACAATCTATCAATTAGATCCTTTAAATAAAGGGAGTGAAGAAGATTGAATATCGCATTGCTTATAATAATTGTATTCCTGGTATTAAGTATTACACTCGGACTGCTTGCGAAACGCGGGAAAGATATGAGCATGGAGCAGTGGGCTATCGGGGGCAGGGGTTTTGGCGGAATCTTCATTTTCTTACTCCTTGCAGGTGAGACCTATTCCGTGTTTACTCTACTCGGAACAAGTGGATTAGCATTTAACAACGGCGCAGCTGCTTTTTATTTACTGGCCTTTACGGCATTGGGCACTATTACCTCCTACTGGATTTTGCCTCCTATTTGGAAATACGCGAAAGAGAAAAATATTGTGTCCCAGTCCCAGTTTTTCTCTGTAAAATACAACAGTAAAGGACTCGGTGTATTTGTAGCCATAATCGGCGTAGTCGCATTGATTCCATACATTACGATTTTGTTCAAATCCATGGGAATCTTAGTCGCAACGACTTCTTACGGGGCCATCTCGCCAACGGTTGCCATTTGGATTGGTATGTTTGCATTACTAGCATACGTAATGGCGTCCGGCATTCACGGTTCTGCCTGGACATCTATCGTAAAAGATATCTTAATATTCTTTGTCATTCTATTTTTAGGTATTTATTTACCAATCCATTATCATGGAAGTTTTCATGGTCTGTTTCAAGCAGTCAAGGAGGTAAAACCGGAAGCGCTCACACTCCCTTCCAAAGGCATGAGTGTCTCCTGGTTTGTCTCAACGGTTGCTATCAGTGCGTTTGCTTATTTCATGTGGCCACATAACGCACCAACCATCTATGCTTCCAAAAGTGCAAAATCCTTTCGGTTGAACGCCGTTCTTCTGCCGCTTTATGCAATAATGGTATTATTCATTTACTTTGTCGGTTTCACAGCAATTGTAGAACTGCCAGGGCTTAAGAACGGAGATTTCGCCTTGTTGGAATTGTCCATGAAAACATTCAATCCTTGGTTTGTTGGCATTATCGGAGCAACAGGTTTGCTGGCCACCCTCGTACCCGGTTCTATGATGCTCATGGCAGCAGCGACCATGATTACCACTAATGTCATCGAACCGCTGAAACCAACGATTTCCGAAAAAAGTAAATCCCTGTCTGCAAAAGGCTTTGTCGTACTGCTATCCTTAGTATGCGCATTCTTTTCAATGAGCGGCAGTGAAACACTGGCCACTTTGTATTTGACATCTTTCAGTCTCATTACACAGATGGCACCTTCTTTATACTTAAGTCTGAGGAAAACGAATACTGTTAACAAATTCGGAGCTGGCATCGGGATGTTTACAGGCGTAGCCATTGTCATATATGTCACTTTCTCCAAAACAACAATGGCGCAATTATTCCCCAGCCTTCCGAGTGTCATACAAGACTTAAACATTGGAATTATCGCACTGTTTACGAACATTATCTTGATGTTTGTCATCAGTCTGGCTACAAGAAAATCACATTCTTTTCAAACAAACACTGCACCAACTGAATAACAATTGCAATATTAGCTAAAAGCATTTGATGGGCATTCTATCTTATCCGATGATAGAATGCCTTAAATTTCTTCTGTTTTCATTTTGAACTTATGTGAGTGAATTTCATTATTCTCAGCCCTTATACACTAAAGATTTAGAGACGTAAAAAGAAGTACCTCCCCAAG
Source organism: Sporosarcina sp. D27 (assembly GCF_000586555.1). GTDB lineage: Bacteria > Bacillota > Bacilli > Bacillales_A > Planococcaceae > Sporosarcina. The sequence continues at coordinate 86,351 of NZ_AZUC01000059.1, read as the reverse complement.
TCTAGTAGAATGGTAGTCAACTAAAAAACCAAAAAAGACTGGAGGTACTCCCTTTGCCCTTGATACGACGACAGAGCCTATTTGTCATCTAAGAATTATATAAGAGGGAATCTCCTCGACAATACGAAGGATTCATGAGTGCCATCGACTGGATGCAATCTTCTTCGCAAAAGCTATGCCTGTGCACGACACAATTCCAGAACATTTCTGAATAGTGACCGATTTGTGTGGTGCACAGGCAGCCTTTCTAGATTCGTGGTTTGGTTGTTGAAATAGAACGCAAAAACCCTCCCAACGTTGTATTTGAAGGCTTTGATATCGTTGCCGGGTTTTCCACATACTTCTCAAGAATAATATATATATCACAGAAATAGCCATCTAGCGTCGAACTTATCTAGATGACCACTTTATTGTAAATTGCAGTGCTTTCATACATGAAGTAAAAGTGTCTCCCAGCATGCTGTATAGCTAAAAGACTGCTTTTCAGAAAGGACTATTTAATTATCAGACTAGTATCTGAATTGCACGGTGCACAGGCAGGATTTTTTTCATTCAGTTTTTTTAACTAAGTTCCCCAGCTACAAGCGCTCCTTTGTGAAAAACAGCTGTTCGTTTTGCCCGCCTGGCTACTGCTTCTGCCGAACACTTTGCATCGACTAGAACAAAGTTAGCTAAGTCTCCTTGTACAGGCCATACTTGCTCTCCATTCAACGTAAGCGGTGTCACACCATTCGTGATAAAACGCAAGGATTGAGACAGGGAGAGCTCATCTGTCCAACGATTGATCTCTATTAGTCTACCCAGCCGCTCCAAAATGTCTCCATTCCCTGTCGGCCACCATGAATCGTAAATATTATCATTACCAAGTGCCACGTTTACTCCAACCTCATCCAACAGAGGAATTGGCGGAATGTTTCTGCCAATAGGCACACTGGAGATAACCGACACCCCAGCCTCTTTTAATCGTTCTGCCACGTCTCTTGCTTCTGCAGGTGTAACATCTCCTAATCCAAACGCATGGCTAACTGCAACTTTTCCTTGTAATCCAGCTTCCATAGTCAGGGCAGCTAAACGCTTCATGGTGAATGTTCCTAGATGACCCGGATCATGCAGATGTAAATCGATTCCGGCATTACCTTCCACTGCTATATCGATTAACTGAACGAGAGAGGATTCGATATTCAAGTCAACCGTTGCTGGGTCAACTGCTCCAACTAAACCAGCTCCATTGCGTACTGCTTCTCTCATTAGCTGAACTGTATTTCCATGGAGCAAACCATGCTGGGCAAAAGCTACAATCTCCGAATCCACTTTATGTTGGTAATCAGTCAATACGTTCTGCACACCTTTTAGGTTTGCCAGTCCAACTTCCGGATAGATATCTACATGGGTTCTTATCGAAGTTGATCCATGAGATAGCAGAACATCCAATAAGTTTTTCGCTCTTTCTTCGGTACCCGCATCCATTGACGAAAGAATATTCTTTTCAATTTCACTTCGCTCGATGACAGAATAAGCCGGTACACAGGCACGCCAAGGTTCCCCCATATACGTCTTATCAAGATGAACGTGCCGTTCTTTGAAAGAAGGTAAGACAAGCTGCCCCTTACCATCTATCGTTTTCTCATCTATGGGCAATTCATTTTCGAAGTTGATGATTTCAGCAATATGACCATCGGAAATCTTTAGGTGAAACGATTTAGTCTCTGTAGCCTTTACCTGTTCATTTTCTTTACTATAACCAGTTTCTAATAAGATGTTTTTCAGGATGTACATGTGAGTCCTCCTATGCTTTAGTTCTACTACCTAATAAGTATAGAAGAGATATCCTACTCGAATACCCCTTCTGTACATATCATTTTATGGAGACGTTATTGATTTCCAAATAGCCGGATGGACTAATTTCAAAACCGCTGACATCTTTAGAAATCGCTGCTACGTTTTCGATTATCCGAACCGGAATATAAACGGCATCCTCCGTTTCAATTTCCTGTGCTTTTGCATACATCTCAAGACGCTTTTCGGGATCCGATTCTTTGCGGGCGTCCTCGATTAATTCATCCACTTCCGAGTTGCCATAGAACGATGTATTGCCGCTTGCTCCTTTTGAACTTGAATGCATCAGGTTGTACTGATTATAGTCAGCATCACCCGTCACGTTTCTCCAGCTGGTAATGATCATTTCTGTATTACCTGAGTGCGTGGTCGCCACAAAAGTTCCATATTCCATCACTTCAATGTTTACTTTGATTCCGATTCCTTTTAATTGGGACTGGACCACTTCCGCTAAACCAATTCTCTCCTTATTATCCATTGTAGTCAGCTTAATTTCGAGACCGTCTGAATAGCCTGCTTCAGCAAGCAATCGTTTTGCTTCGGATAGATTGTATTCATAAATTTCCAATCCATCATGGTATCCAAAGACTTTAGTACCTAATAGTGAATTCGCTTCTCCGCCAACATTATTATAGACTCCCTTTCGGATCGCATCCATTTCAATGGCATGTGAAACTGCTTTCCTAACTCTCACATCGTCGAAGGGTTCTTTCTCAACGTTGAATGTAATATACTCTGTTCCAAATCCTTCACTTTGGTAAACTTCCGAGTTTTGAGAATTATTCACTGCATCCATTTGAGAAATCGACAATGGTTCTGCAATATGAGCTTCTCCCAATTCAACCATCGATGTCCGCGTTGACTCTTCCGGTACGACTTTGAATTCAACTCTACTCACTTTCGCTGCTGTTCCCCAATAGTCTTCATTTCGATTTAATACAATTGTTTGACCAGACGTCCACGATTCAAATTTAAATGGTCCCGTTCCACTTGGTTCCTGTATATCATCGCCGCCAAACTTCTCGATTGCTTTCGGATTAATAATTCCGCTTTCATGGCTTGCCAGAATAGAAAGCAGTGGAGAATATGGCCTGGACAATAGAAATTGAACCGTGTACTCATCGATAACTTTCACTTCTTCAACCATTGAAAATACACCTGCTTTTGGAGATCCCACCGCTGGATCCAATAAACGATCTAAGGTAGCTTTGACAGCATCAGCCGTAAAGTTGGTTCCATCATGGAATACAACATCTTGACGAAGCTTAAACTCCCACGTTGTGTCATCGAGCTGCTCCCAGCTTTCGGCTAGCAAAGGTTGAAGGTTCGCACTTTTATCACGTCCGACCAATCCCTCGTAAATATTTCCATGAGTGACACTGGCAGCATTAATGGTTGACATAAAATGATGATCTAAGCTTTCAGCATCTGAAAGTCTTGCGATAATTAACGTATCTTCTGAACTAACGCCTTTACCTTTCCCTTTCCCCTCTTCTGTCATTACGCTTTTCTCTCCGGTTGAGCAGCCAGCCAGAACCATAATAACCATCGCTAAAATCATTCCGTTTCTTAGCCTTCGAATCTTATTCAAATTAGTTACCCCCTCGAGTCGCGTTTTAGTTATTTAGATTATATCAAATATTCATACAATTATTTTTCGATATTTCAACTACATTTTACATAATCTTTACCTAAATCATTGGCGACAGACTCAATAAATGATAAAGATGGATGAAATGGTCTGTATACTTTCGATTTTTGATAGTCTCTTTGTATGCACTTTTCATTTTTTCAAAGTAGGATTGTCACTTTTATTAAAGTTCTTTTAAATCCGCACGTGGAATTATTCTGTCTTTCACAACAATTCCCCATTTATGACGGATAATTTAACAACTCTTCCGGAACCGTACCCGATCAGGGTTCCTTCGGCTCATCATGCTACTTGGGACTTGTGCACAACCCAACCCCAACTCACTTCTGAGTAGTGTTGTTCATCGGCTACAAGTGGATAAGAAGCCAGTGTGGACTTAACCATCCTCACTGGCTTCTTGGAATATCAATCGAAACATCTGGAAGACTACTATCTAGATAAGACCTTTTAATTGTCAGACTAGTTTATGTATCGCGCGGTGCACATGCAGCTATTTTTGGCTTTTTGATTATTATTTAGAATATCGATAGGGACAACTGGAATCCTACTATCTAGGTACGTAATCTGAATTGTGCATTAATAGCGTTGCCTGTGCACGACACAACTCCAGAACAATTCTGAATAGCGTTCTAGTTGTGCAAAGCACAGGCACGGCTTTTAAAAATATAAAAATATCCCCCCAGCCACGGTCTATTGCTGGGAGATTAATACTCGTTTTCTGTTCTTGAATTATCAGACTAATGTCTGTATTGTGTGGTGCACAGGCACGCGATTTTTTTATTTCTTTAGCCTATTTGATGCTCACTTTTACCTACCAATTACATAACAAGCAAAGGTTATCCATTTTTCTCGCCTAAATTGTTAGATTAGTGTATGAATCGTGTAGGGTCCGGGTACCTATTGTAATCACGAACAATTCCGAATAGTATTTAAATCGCATGGTGCAAGGCAGATTTTTTTTAATTGGATACAGTGATTTATTGATCATGTTATGCGCTCGGGATTTCAACCTTACTTTTGTTGTTTTAGAGGGAGATTCTTTTTATGTGCATAACCTTTTTCCATAAATATAAAAAGGAGGGTATCCAATATTTTCATATTTTTCATAGTGGACGATGTATTTTAAAAAAGTGTGTACGTTAAAAAACAATGACACTCGTAGTCATTAAGTAGAAAAGAAGGAACGTAAACTATTTTAAATAGTAAAGGGGAATTCACATGCATTTATCTAGAAAAAAGAAACATTCTTTATTAGCAATACTGATGTCTTTGGTAATGTTAATTTCATTACTACCACCTAGCTTTATTGTACAAGCAGAAGAAGGAAAAAAAGAAGCTAGCAAAAAAGTTAGTACCCCGGCAAAAGCAAAAGATAAGAAAGGTTATGAAATTTACCCACTTCCTCAAAGCATTGTATACAACAAAGGAAATCTTGACTTAGGTTCAGATATTAACGTTGTCTTTGAAAGTGGTTTAGATGAAGCAACAAAAAATCGGTTAAACGAAGTGTTAGCAATTAAAAATATTAACCATACAGTAGGTACAGAAATTCAAGAAGGAAAAACAAACGTTATTGTTGGGATCAACAACTCAGGCGAAATCGTTGATAAGTACTTCAATTCAAAAGGGTTAGATGATGAAGCTCATTTTAAAGAAAACGATTCTCATATCATATCTGTTCGTGATAATGTAATCGCTGTATTAGGTAAAGATACAGATTCTGCTTTCTATGGGATTACATCTTTAAAATTAATCTTTAAGCAATTAGAAGGCTATGAAATTAAAAACCTCTTACTAAAAGATTATTCAGATGGGCATTGGCGAGGATTTATTGAAGGATATTATGGTATTCCTTGGAGCAATGAAAACCGTAAGAGCTTAATGGAATTTGGTGGAGACTTTAAGATGAATGCTTACATCTTCGCACCAAAAGATGATGAGTATCACAGTCTTAAATGGAGAGAACCCTACCCAGTCGGAAAGTTAACTGAAATTAAAGAATTGGTTGAAGTTGGAGCTGCTTCAAAGAACAAATTCATTTGGACGATTCATCCATTCTTACACAATCCAATTCAATTTGAGGATGAAGCAAAATATCAAGAGGATTTAGCAACAATCATTACTAAATTTGAGCAATTATACGATGTTGGTGTACGTCAATTTGGTGTACTTGGTGATGATGCAGCAGAAGGAGAAGCAGCAGATCAAGTAAGGTTAATGAACGACTTAGAAGAGTGGAGCATATCGAAAGGCGATGTTTATAGCTTTATCTTCGTCCCTAAGGTATATACAAAAGAGTCTGCAGGTGGCGATGTTAATAACGAATATTTGAATACAATTGGACAAATGCCTAAATCTACTGAAATTATGTGGACAGGTGACGTAGTTCTTGGTGATGTAAATAAAGAAACATTTGATTTCTTTGAAGAAGCAGTTGGCCGTGAAGCATTCATGTGGTTAAACTGGCCAGTTAATGATATTAACAATAAGAGGTTACTCATGGGGAAAGGTGAAATGCTAGACCCATCTGTTACCAACTTCCGTGGTATTGTAACGAACCCAATGCAAGAAGCTCAATCTTCAAAAGTAGCTCTATTTGCAATCGCAGACTACGGTTGGAATCGAGCAGGTTTCGACATGGACAAAAGCTGGAAGGATTCTTTCAAGTACATCGAACCAGATGCAGCAGAAGAGTTACACACATTTGCAAAACATATGAGTGATCCAACTCCAAACTGGCATGGTTTAGCTTTAGAAGAGTCAGAAGAATTAGCTCCCTATATAAAAGATTTCACAAAAAAACTATTTGCTGGAAAGTCCATTAAAAAAGATAGCAAGTACTTGTTAAAAGAGTATAGCAAGATTGTAGATGATACAAATAGCTTCGCACAAAAATCTGAAAATGAACTATTAAAGACAGAAATTAAAGGTTGGGTTGATTCGTTAAGAGATGAAGCCGAATCAACAATTGCCTATATAAATGCAGCAGTAGCTTTCGAACAAGGTAATTATGATGAGGCCATGAAGTACTATGTTCAAGGTGAAGATGAATACACTGCTTCAAAATCCCATAGAGTTCCAGCAATCAATAATGGTCAAACTAGACCAGAACCAGGAACAAAATATTTAGTACCATTTATTAATGACTTATCAAGATTAATAAGCGAAAAGTTTAATCAAAAAAATAATCCAGATACGAATGGATTAGTACTCTTCCCTTACACAAACATGGGACCAAACTTATATTGGGGACATATTCAAAATATCGTAGATGGTGGTACTGATAGATTATCAACTATGTGGGTACGCCGCGGTGCGAAGGAAGATGACTTTGTTGCGGTAGAATTAAATAAAGTAACTGACGTTCATAGCATTACTTTTGAACAGGGTGAGCCAGGTGCTGGTGACTCATTTAACTATGTTAAATTCCAATATTCCATGAACGGGAAAAAGTGGAAAGACGTAGATGGAAAAATATATGGTCCTAATACGCAAAAAATCGTTATCGATGACTTACATGTAAAAGCGAAACATATAAGAGTAATTCCAACAGGTGAACTTAAGAATAACTGGATATCTGTTCGTGAATTATCCATCAACAAAGATGATGCGGATCATATTAAAAGAAATGTATACACAAACGTTAAAAAGTTAGCAACAAACCAAGTAGATATCTACCCATCGAACGCGACACTTGAGAATCTAAAAGGGATTAAATTAGGAAAAGGTCAATATGTTGGTATCAAACTCAACAAAATTAAAGAATTAACATCGATCATTGCTGATGTTACAAACAATGAACAATTAACATTAGAAGCATCCATCAATGGTGTTGAATGGACAGCAGTAACGGATTTAACAAAGGTTAGAAGTGCAAATTATGTTCGTTTGATTAACAACACAAAACATGCAGTTACATTTGATATTACCAATTTAGAAGTACAATATTCCAATAATGATGTTACATTTGAGGTTAGTCCAACTGCTGAAGCTAAATTTGAAGCAGCTAACATCATCGACAGTAAATTAAACACAGCATTTAAACCAAATGTAAATGCACCTAAGAGTGGCAGCCTGGTATACAAACTTTCTGATAGCACTGATATCAATAAGTTTACTGTAAACCAAAACCCCTCAACTATTTCAAATGCAGTTGTTTCAATAAGAACTGAAAATGGTTGGTCTAAAGTTGGTACGCTAACTAAATCTGAGAATGTATTTAGCACACCTAAATCTAAAAATGTATTTGAAATCAAGATTGAATGGGATGGTGTGGCACCCACACTTCATGAAATCGGTCTTTCATCAGGTAAGAAGAAAGGCAAGTAAATAAAGATGTATTAGTTATATTGTTAAGATGTTATCTGTGTACAACACAACTCCAGAACAATTCTGAATAGTGTTCGAGTTGTTCTGCGCACAGACAATCTATTAATTCACAATTATCAAATTTGTGAAAGACGACTCCCACGACCACGGTAATGGCCGGCAACCAGGGAGGCGTCTTTTCCTTTCTACTGATTTCCTTTCTACTGATTTCCTTTGGACATTATATCCTCCAGAAGCGGGAATGGTAGGCCATCTTAAACACAAATTTCGCATTCCTATAATTCATCGCCCATTATAATTCATATACTCAATATAGTACTTAATCGTCCGCGAATACGCTTTTACTGAATCATTATAATGTACAGCAATCTGCTTCTCCATCTCTTCTGTCAACTCCGGTTCTCCATTATATATTTTAAGCCTCTTCAAGTTTAGCAAGCGTTTATTGTACTGCTCTGCCGAATTATCTTTCAACTGCTTTTCCCCTGAAGTTAAGGTATGTCTAATTTTAAGATAATCAATAAACTCCATTGCTTATTTTCCCCTTATGTCTTATTCTCTACTACTTTTGGTCTCATAGCTAATTTCGCTACTTCGACTAGACGCTTAGCGTGTGTGTAGTGCAAAATAGAAGTACATAGTTTTGAAATGAAAAAGTACATAACGTTGCCTGAGCACGACACAATTCCAGAACAATTCTGGAGTTGTGTCGTGCTCAGGCGGTCGTTTTTTTATTACCTTACTATATCATCTTATTTAGATTCTAATTGTCTTTTTCTCTTATTTGCAAATTCGGCTGATACCTTAAAAGTATAACTTGCACCATTATAGCTCCAGATATCTCCATAGCAGTACCCATTTTGGATAGCATTGAATCGCTTGAATCGATCTCCTGTATACTGTTGCAAGTAGCGACCTGCATCTTGAATGCTTTCACATTCTTTCAACAACTCACCATTTTTATAAATTTCAACAGAAATCATCCAATCACCTTATGTATTTATTTTTTTATAAAAAAACTACTCTTGTTGTATATAACTTATCGAATTATTGAGTGGTGCCTAGTTATTCTTAGTTTTACTAGGTACACTGACAAGTCTTTTCATACTACATAGTTTTAATCACATTTCTATCTTTATCATAGCCGTTTAATTTGAAAGTTCTTTTTGCTGCAGTTGCTATTGTTTTCGTACTAACAACATCAAAACTTCCTCCAATCACTCCGCCTAAAACCGGAACCATCTTCCCTAAATTGATAATACCTTTTTGACCAAACTTAGTGACCAAACGAAAACCAACTTTTTGATTAATCTTTACTAATACTTGTGTTGGAATTCTTTTAACCTGAGCCTCCCCAACATTCAAACCAATTTTCACTCCAGCGGACTTCACTACTTCCGCCACACTTTGTCCAGTTAAACATGCGTATACAAATGTTTGCACATGGTCATCATAACCTCTTAAATGGGCTATCGATGCAACCATTCTCATTTGAACATAGATTAATGATGCAATGTTAGCTGGGATTGCCACGGGCAAAGTGATTACTCCACCCAGCCCAGTAATAAAACCTGAAGTAGCACACTTTGTCGTCTGCCAATTGATTAGACTATCTATATCTTGGTCTATATTTAAGTTTTTCTCTAAGTAGCTATCTGCTAACTCGTAAGCCGTATCCGTTCCTGGAATACCCTCGATAACCTTATTATATGACCACTCAAGTACTTTTCCAATATTATCTTCGCTTAAAGCCCCCATCTAATTCCCACTAATATCCTCTATAATTAGCGATGCCTGTACACGACACAAAATCAGAACAAGTCTAATTAATGTTCGGATTTTGCGGTGCACAGGCAGCCCTTTTAAATCCCAAAAAACTCCTCCACCTTATCAATCGTATACTGGTTCCGCAGTTTGAATGCCGAGTTTTGATTGGAGCGAAGTCCTAGTGTCCAGAATGCCTTCTGGATTGGAACGGTTTTTTGCCATTCAATTGCAACGACATATTCACATTTTTCAAGGTCATCGGCGTCGTGCCCGATATTCGAATTATGCAGATTGCAATCTAGCAGTCGGCGCTCCCCTTCCTCCAGCAAAACAACCGCCTTTTTTGCTGGAACCGCTTCCTTCACGACTTTTCCTATACCGACATAGCCTTTCCCTGGAATCATACAGAAAATCCGGGCACCAAGAAATAAGTTGTTTAGAGTCTGACTGTACCACTTTCCATTGCCCGCAGCGATAAATCCAAAATTCATCGCATCTGCCCAACTGCGATGTGTTCCATCTTCAAAGTTGACGACGAAATCTCGCTTGTTCCATGGCTCTTTCTTTTTCGCTGCCTTGCTGCTGACTAAGGCATTCTCAGGTAAGTGCGGGTCAATCAGCCACGTTCTTGCAAGAAACTCTTCATCATTTTCGACAAAATACCGGAAATATAATGCGTTGATCGGTACGTTATAATTCTCCGTTAAGTAGTTAATAATTCGTTCTGTTGCGTAATCAAGCTCTGCACAGACGATCACCATCCGATGACTTGCATTCAACTCTTCCGGCAGTTGTTCTTGAAACTGTGCAGCAAATCCTTTTTCGAGCGGCTCCTTATATTTCCCCTCATATAGTTCCTCCACGGCCTCATAAGTCAGTGTTTGGGCCCAGCTTGCATAATCCATCGCCTGAGCCGCCACTTCTCTCGATGTCTGGTTTTTCTTCAGTTCATAAATAATCAGATTCCCTTCACGGTCCATGCCAAGTAGATCTATCGATTTCCCATGTTCCGTCATCACTTGTCGGCCAATGATTAGGACGTCCTCCCCAAGAATAGATGTATCCTTTTCTAGCAATGTCTCTAATTTCTTTTCGGACTGGATAGCTGAATAATGCAAGCGCTTCGGGTGGTCGTTCTCCACCTTCCAAATTCCTACTTCGATCGGCATAAACTTCACTCCCCCTCCTAGTTCCCGTTATATTGTCCCTGCTAGTCGCAACTACAATACAGACATATATACAAGACATGCACAGACCAATACTCCGAACTAATAATATTCCATTAATAATTCCAACAACTCTATAGTTAGTTTCACAAATGGTTGGTACAGTGATTGTAGTTTAAAAGCTTTGCTTGTGTACAACACAAAGCCAGAACTATTCTGAATAGCTATTAATTTTCGTGGTACACAGGCAGGTGCTTTACTAAATCTTTTCAGAAAAGCACGAGCAGACCTTCCCTTTATGCAAAACAAATACAAACATTATGCAAAAAATCGCCGTCTTTTAATTCTCCTTCCTCTTCATCATTACCACCCCTTCTTCCACATCAGTTTCCACTAACTCAAATCCTAAACGCATTACCACTATCCAAGATTACTTAGTTCCATTAAAGGTTCAATGAAAAATTTCACTATCCATTACTAAATAAGTGAGTTCTCTAAATATCGCATTCTCTTTGCTTTCATTTTCGAGAAAAGTGTAAAGACAAAGTGCCCATCACCAAATCTGCGATGGGCTTTGATTCTTTATTCTCCAAGTACATCATATCTCAATCCTGCACCCAGAACCTTTTCCGTGCTTAATCATAATTAGCGAATTTTTAAATATACGACTTGTCCTATATATCTTCCGCTTTCAACCTATTTATAATGTAACAGCTAGCGGCACTTCAATTAACCTAACGTGACCAATTCACATGATATCACATCAGTCCTTAAGGTATAATTCCTCTTAATACCGGCACTTTCTTGATGAAACGAACCAGTATTGTACTAATTGTAACGATGAGTAACACTTTATAAGGTATGCCAATAATCGGATGCAAATCGAACCAAACAAAATCGAATTTTTCGTAAAGCGTCTGCATAACCAAGACATGGATAAGATAGATTCCAAAGCTTGCTTGGCTAATGACTTTTCCAATCCATGGCACCTTTACTTCACCTATTTTGCTCGACTTGAACACCATGAAGAGTGCCACTGCCATAAGAAGTACGTTCGGAGAGTGTTCGTCATACCAAAACTGTTCGAGTGGTTCATCGATTTTTAACGACTCATGGTAAGTCATGAAAAACGTAGTGACAAAGCCTGCAATTCCACCAATATATATAAGGATTCTCCACTTAGCATGGAATTCAAATGTAAATAAATAATAGCCCAGCACGTAATAACCTATGTAATGGGTCACGAAGAATAATTCGATTTCGAAACGATACCCTATGAAATATTCCAGCCAATTAGAAAAGACGGATGCAAAAAGCCACAGTATTAAAAAATACTCAATATCTTTACGCTTAGCGTGCTGTATCAGTATTTTAAGCAGAGGAGTAATGAGATACAACCCTGCAATCATATAGAGAAACCATAGATGATACATGATGTCATCGGTTGCAAAACGTTTTATGAAGTCAGCAACGGAAAACGTTATTTCATCTTTTCGTACTTCGTTCGCATAATAAATGACACTCCATGCAAACAGCGGAATCAGGATTTTCGCTAACTTCTTCTTCAAAAACGACAATATTGTGATTTCCCGTGTACTGCCCAGCATGAGCGCTCCACTGATCATGACGAACATCGGTACCGCCCATCTTGAAATCGATTCATAAAAATTGCCCGCCATCCATGGACTTTTATAGTCTTGCGCGTCATCTGTCACAACCCCCGCCGAAACGTGAATTGTCACAACCGCAAGTGCCGCAAGAATGCGGAGCCAATCCATATAGACAAGCCGTTTCATAGTCGTCCCTCATTTCACTCATTATGTAGATGTACCCTCTCTTATTCCCCATATTCTACTGATGCTAACTTGGTTATGCAGATTGTAAACACTCTGTAATAGTAGGTACCCGCATCAGCGACGGTATTGCACTATGTTTCAAGCGGTCTCAGCGAAACTTAGGCTGTCTTCCACTTCGTACAATGGAAATGGCTGATATTCATTTTTAGATCTAAGTCCTTTGTCACTTGTAGGCATTCCCCCTTATTCACCAGTAAACTCTATCTCATCCTGATTCAACGAAAACCACAGCGCAGGCGTCTGCTGAGGTCGCCGAAGCAAAGAGACAAGACGCACTTCCTTGGCTCTTTGCGAAAGGCATCCTCCAGCGCCAAGCGGTCTCACACCAGTTCCCCCTGCACAACCGCCCAAAATATGTTATACTCGCACCATGAAAAAACTAGTCGTCGTTGTATTACTCATTGGCATTATCGCAGGGCTCTTCATATCCTCCAGTCAAACCTACGAACAACAAACGATTGTTCCAAAACTGCAACAACTGTTGCCTAACCAGCCGCTCGAACAACCGTTATCCAAACTACAGATCCCATACTGGGGGAAAACCATTTCAGTCGACGAACGTGGCTATTACTACTTCATCGAATTTCTAGTACGGAAAAGCGCTCACTTCTTCACATTCGGTGCACTCGCTGCAGTATTCTATTGGCTCTTACCTAAAATGAGATTTCGCTTCTTCATGGCTGCACTCCTTACATTTCTCGCAGCCTCGGCTGATGAATTCCATCAATCGATCACAGGAGGACGCACCGCAACTTGGCAAGATGTCATGCTCGACATGTCCGGAGCACTCGTATTTTTAATCATCATTCAACTTTTCAAACTTTTTCGTTCCAAATCACGCAAAACGTGGACTATGGGCTAAACGAAACGGGCAGCCTGCATCCATTGAGGCTGCCCGTTTTTCATTATAAAATTGAAAGGATGATTCCGATGAAAGAATTTAAAATCACGTATTTCTTTGACGAAGAACACTACATCCGTCGATTTGTTCACTATGAATCAGCGGACGAGGTCATCGCACTACTCGCAAGTGAACGAGACCGCTATATTTCATTTTGGGACAGTCGGGAAATTTACCATGAACTGAACACTGCAAACGTCCGAGTCATTCAACTTTCCGAATACCATCGGGACAATCAGTCTGACCCTCTTTAATTGACGAACAATTCAATCTTCTTGTTTCAGGTTAAGCGTAAAGGGTATCAATAAACAAAGTCTCATAGTATACGTTCTTAACCCGAATGGAGGAAATTGAAGATGAATCGAGAATTTGCTGGAATTTTCCATAGTGAGAATGAGTTGCTAGATAAGATCCATGAACTGCACAAAAACGGAATCGCCGAAGAAAATATGTATGTGGTTACAGAAGACAAAGAAGATGTCTCAATCGTTCGCGGAATGACAGAAGCTGAAATACAAAAAGCGGATGCCTCATGGTGGGACCGATTCACGACATTTCTGTCTGATGAACAACCTGCACGAAAAGCATTGACTCAGATGGATTTGACTGAAGATGAGACAGATCGCTACCTGGCCGCTGTAGAGAACGGTGCCTTCTTATTGTATGTAGATAAAGGTGATTTTTGGGATGCATCTAATCATGATAAAGGAGACCTGACTTCTGCAGTGATAGAAAAGAAGGATCTTGGTAGTTTCAATATTCCTGAGAGTAATGAAATGCTGGAGCGGGATGTTCGTGCTGAGGCACGAGATACGAATTTGCGGGATATTCCTACTAAGTACTGAAATAGATATAAATTTAAGGTTTGAAAAAGGCTCTCCGCTTCTGCGAAGAGCCTTTTTAGTTTAACTTAATTTGAAACGGTAATGTTTGTTGGTACAGATAGCAAATTGCCGTTTTCATCTTTAATGTCCATTGTTTCAACTGGCTTCAATGTGATGCCTTTGTTGATTTGTTCAGATGTCAATGCTGTGTCTAGAGTAATTGTCGCTGTTTTTTTGTCAGCACCGATTACTGCATTCATTTCTTTTGCATCTGCGATTGTCTTACCATCTGATAAGATTGCAAAGTCTGCCAAAGCTCCGCTTGTAACTGCTTCAGAGAATGTCAAAGTAATTTTATTCGTTTCAGTCAAGTTTGCAGAAGTTACCGTTGGTGCAACGTTTTCTTTCAAATCAACTGAACCATTCCATTGCTCCATTGTTTTTGTTGAACCAAGCGCTTTGATGTTTTTAATTGTCATTGCACGCTCGCCATTGAATGTGCTTGAACCTGTTGTCAAATTCAAGATTGCCTCTTGAGTGCCTCCCTTAGCCGCAAGTAACGTTACCGAATCGATTGTAGCACCTTGGATAGAGTAGTTTGCTTTGTTTACTGCAGATGCTCCATCCACTTTTTTATCGAACACTACTTTCACTTTGTTGTTATCCACAACTCCATCAGTGTCTGTAAATGCCTGAACTGATGTGATCCCAACTACTTCTGTGTTTTCAGGAGTCTCATCCGCTACACGAGTAAATTTAAGATTCCCCGTGTTCTCACTTAAGGCAACACCTGATAGCGATTTAACTCCTGAAAGTGTATACGTTAAGTCATATTTCGCCCCTTCAACATCTGCAGTGTCGCCAAGTAGATCAGTAAGCGCAACACGTACTACTTTCTTATTAGACTCATCTTTGTACGAAACTGTTTTCGCATCTAAGGTCACTTTAGGAGTTGTCACGTTGTCTTTTACATAGCTTCCTTTTGCAGAAACTTTTGCATCGGTAAGTGTCACGTCTTTGTTAAATGTAAATTCTACATACTGCTTCAAGTCAGTTGCATCTGCAACGATGTTCGTTCCTGTCACAACTGGTGCTTCAGTATCTTCTGTGAATGTGATTACTTTTGAATAGTCTGTACCAGCTTGTCCACTTAAATCTGAGAAGCCATTTACAACTACTGTTTGTGCTGTTGTTAGGCTATTTCCAGCTGTCACCACATATTTAAGTGGATTTCCAGCATCCTTCTCAACAGTAGTTGCTACTCCGCCAACCGTTACTGTAGGGTTTCCAACTAGTTCTTCAGAGAATAAGACTGTGAATTGGTTTGCATTTATCTGCTCAATGGACTTGACAGTAGGCGCCACTCCGTCAGGTTGTCCTTTAGTTAGTGTAAACTCAGTAGGATTTGGTGAAATTAGGTTACCTGACATATCTTTCGCCGCTACCATTTGTAAGTTGATTGCTTTACCTGCCTCTAATGTCGATGGAAGCGTGAATAAAACTTCTGTTGCACCTTCTTTAAATGTATTAGCTAGTGCGTCAACTGTATTGCCATCTTCGCCTTTGTACGTAATATTGCCTAACGTTTTAATCGGCTCAGAGAATTTCACCTTGTATTGGGAAGCATTTACTTTTTCAGTTGTAAGAACTTTTGGTGCAGTTTTATCTGCAGCGATTGTTACGACTTTAGAGAACTTTTCAATTGCTTTGTTATCTGCTGATTTCACTTTATCAATAACGACTGTGTAATCGCCTTCAACTACTTTACCTGTTGTTACAGTTAATGTTTTGCCGTCTTTTGAAAGTGAACCAGTAGCCGTTTCAGCAGCATTGCTTACTTTAGACATCGTGAATACGCCATCTTTAAACTCTCCCATTTTGCCGTCTTTGAACAAGCTTGCGGGATTGACTGCATCGGTGAATTTCACTTCAATTTGTGTGCCGTTAACGCCTTCGACACTCTCAACCTTGTATTCTTGAGCCGGAGCGTCAAGAGTTTCTAGTCTATGCAAGAAGATTGCTAGCTCACCACGTGTAATAGATAGCGCAGTTCCGAAACTAGTATCTGTCTTACCTGTTGTGATTTTGTTATCCACTAGAGCTGCAACTGCTTCTTTGTAGCGTGTACCCACATCTCCGAATTTCACGTTCGCTGTGTCGCCTTCGATACCGTAAGCTTTTGAAAGCATAATTGCTGCTTCACCGCGTGTAATTGAAAGGTCAGAACCGAATGATGTATTGGTTTTACCATTGATAATGCCTTTTTCTTTCAATGCGCTTACATATTTAGTTGCGCGAGCCGGCACATCACCAAATGTTGAAGCAGGTGCTTTTTTGATTTCATCTTCAGTTAGAGTCGCTTTAGCGATGAGAACTGCAACGTCTACACGTTTAATATTTAATTGTGTGCCGAATTTAGAATCAGAGATTCCTTGTGTAATATTGTTTTCTACTAAATAGTTTACAGCGTCTGCATAACGATCGCTGACGTCTGAGAATTTCATTTCTTTTGCGGATGCTGCTGGTACGACTGCAGTTGCAACGAGTGTAGCTGTAGCTGCTGTTGCAACGAATTTAGAGTAATTATTAGACTTTTTCATTAATAAATCTTCCTCTCAAACTAAAAATTAGATTCTATTCATCCGAAGTAGAATAGGATTCTATTCTATGTTAATACCCAATAGAATGATAGTGGTAAACATTACGTTCACATCATAAATATTCCAACAAAATTACTTTTTTCACAAAATTGTTTCGTAGATTACTATACAAGTTTTTTCGTAAATGGGAACTGATTTGAATAGTTTAGTTGATAGATTGAAAGAAGACTGCGCAGTCTTCTTTCATTTATATAGAGGTTCGACTAGTGCCAAGACCGCTTCTTCAAGCGCTTCACACTTTTTGACGGCGTCCATCCCGCTGTCACCACGGACGCCGATATAGAATTTGCATTTAGGTTCCGTTCCAGATGGCCTAGCGCAACACCAAGACCCATCTGCAAGGCGGAATTTCAACACATTGGATTTTGGTAGACCTGTTGGTTGTTCAGTTCCGTCTGTTGATAGAATTTTGCCTGTTTCATAATCTTCAATTGCTACTATTTCAATGCCTGCAAGATTTATAGGTGGCGTATTCCGTAATGTTGTGAGCACTCTTTCGATCGTTGCCACCCCTTCTTTGCCAGGAATCGTAATTGATTGTAGCGATTCTCTGTAATAACCGACTTTCGTGTAAAGCTTTTGTAATTGTGCATGTAACGAACTGCCTTGACTTTTGTAGTAGGCAGCCGCCTCTGCTGTAAGCAGCGCAGCTTGTACGGCATCCTTATCACGTACAAAATCTTCGATCAAATATCCGTAACTTTCCTCATATCCGAATAGAAATTCGTATTCTCCGGATGTGTTATATTCTTCGATTTTCTCAGCAATGTACTTGAATCCAGTGAGCGTATCCTCTGTAGCGACTCCATATTGTGAGGCAATCGCACGTCCCATTTCTGACGTGACAATCGTTTTCAATAGGAGCCCATTATCCGGTAACGTTCCTGCTTGTTGACGCTGCTCTAGCAAATAGTTCAGCAGCAGTGCACCGAGCTGATTACCCGTCAGCAAATCGTACCCTCTTGTTGGCAAAGCGATTGCTGCACCAAGACGGTCTGCGTCGGGATCAGTTGCAAGTAATAAATCTGCATCTACTCTTGCCCCGAGTTGGATTGCAAGCTTGAAAGCTTCCTCTTCTTCCGGATTTGGATAAGACACCGTGGGGAACTCTGGATCTGGTTGTTCTTGTTCAGGAACAATCGTTACTTGTTCATAGCCGAAGTTGTGCAACGCTTGTTGAACCGGGACGTTTCCGGTTCCGTGAATGGGCGTATAGACGATTTTCACTTCATCACGAGAGAATTCTCCTAATTGTAGGGTTTTCAGTCTTTCCTGGTACGATGCATCCATATCTTCAGTAAGGAACGTGAGCAAACCATTTTCCTTTAATCCGGCTTCAGACAGGGCTTCAATGAAGAAAACATCTTCAATTGCTTCCATATGATCTACAATTGAAGCAGCTTTCTCAGGAGGCAATTGCCCCCCGTCTTCCCCGTATACTTTGAAGCCGTTGTATTCTTTTGGATTATGGCTCGCAGTAATGACTACACCACTAAATGTAGCCAATTCGCGGACAGCGAAAGACAGTTCAGGTGTCGGCCTTGGTTCGCTGAACACAAACGAGCGGATGTTATGTGCTCCAAGGACTTTCGCTGTCTCGAGTGCAAATTCTCTCGACTGGTAACGCGTATCATAAGCGATTGCGACACCCCGTTGCTTTGCACTTGGCCCATGTTCTTCAATC
Organism: Sporosarcina sp. D27; assembly: GCF_000586555.1. GTDB lineage: Bacteria > Bacillota > Bacilli > Bacillales_A > Planococcaceae > Sporosarcina. The sequence continues at coordinate 67,677 of NZ_AZUC01000059.1, read as the reverse complement.
ATTCTGGCCAACCCTTCAGCTACTCTACGAATCGTACATCGATTTATACGGTTCGTACCTGCACCAAGTAAACCACGCATGCCACCCGTCCCAAATTCCAGCCACTTATAAAATCGATCAGCAATCTCATTTTCACTTTCCGCAATCGCTTTCAATTCATCGAGAAGAACATCAGGCAACTCTTCCTGACCTAACCATTGCTGAAATCTATCTATCACTTCTGTCACAACCTTCGCCCCCTTAAAATATATTCATCTTTTTTGTCTATTTCTATAGTCGAAGTATACTATTTTCAACCAATTAGAGCAAAACATTGGTAGATCCTGGTTTTCCTAATTTATAAAAGGGTATTCAGATAACAGCAAACACCAGTTTTCATACCTTGGAGCTAAGAAACAACTAGTGATTGAAGTAATCTTACAGCACCACTAGCAAAACTAAGCTGTATAATCAATACTGTTCATGGTAAAATGCACTCTAAGCTTACTCACAAAAGGAGATACTCTATGGAAATCGCAATACTTGTTCCCTGTTACAATGAAGAACAGACTATTGGTAATGTAATCGATGACTTTAAGCGAGAACTGCCCAATGCCAAAATTTATGTCTATGACAACAACTCGTCCGATAAAACGTCCGAAGTTGCTCGTGCGCACGGTGCCATCGTACGGTTTGAACCGCGCCAAGGAAAAGGAAATGTCGTTCGTTCCATGTTCCGTGACATCGAAGCCGATTATTACGTTATGGTAGACGGAGACGATACCTATCCGGCTGAATTTGTGCATGATATTTTAGCACCTGTTCAAAATGGTGAAGCGAACCTCGTAATCGGCGATCGTTTATCAAATGGTACTTATTTTAATGAAAACAAACGTCAATTCCACGGATTTGGTAACAATCTCGTCAAAGGTCTCATTAATAAGCTCTATAAAAGCAACATAACGGACATCATGACAGGTTACCGTGGATTCGATCGACTGTTCGTCAAGTCCATGCCTGTCACAAGCCCTGGTTTTGAAATCGAGACAGAGATGTCCATTCATGCACTTGATAATCGTTTTTTGATAAAAGAAGTACCGATCGATTACCGAGATCGTCCCGAAGGCAGTGAGTCGAAGTTGAACACAATCACTGACGGCATAAAAGTGCTACGGATGATCTTTACGCTGTTCAAAGATTACAAACCGATGCTGTTCTTCTCGGTGTGGGCGGCTCTTTTCCTAGTGCTCGGTCTAGCTGTTGGCACACCTGTCATTATGGAATACGTCCAGACAAGCTTCATTAGTAAAGTACCTTCAGCCATTCTTGCAGTAGGCTTCGTATTACTTGCTATGCTGTCGCTTGCATGCGGACTTATTTTGGATACCGTCGCGGGTACGCACCGCAAAAACTATGAATTACAGTTGAATCGTATTAGCGAACGCACAGAGAGAGGGTGATCCGATGTCGAAGAACATTCTTCGCTGGGTGATCATTTCTGCCTTTGGTCTTTATCTTAGTGGATCGATGTTGTTCTTTTTTATGCCGATTCGAAACGTTTCAATAGTAATTGTTTTACTAGTAACTGCTCTCATGGCAGGATGCGTCTATTACGCACTTAAATTTTGGCCGATGCTACGTAAACTACCTAAAGGCAAGCAGATTAGTTTTGCCATTTTCGGCACGCTTTTCCCAATGTTCATCGCAGTTAGTATTCGTGGTGAACAGCCTTATTTAACGGATAATCATTTTGTTGTCATTCTGGCTGTATGGTTTGGTGTCTTCCTTGCGGTTCTGGCCATTGTAACAGCAATCATATATTGGTGTTTAACCGCCACCTTGAGCCCTATCAAAAGGCGAGTATCACCTTGGAAAATCGCCTTGTATGCACTTCCTTCACTGATTGTATCGTCGTACTTCCTACTCGCTTTTTATCCCGGTGCAATGACACCCGACTCACTCGCCCAGTGGGATCAAGCACATACGCATAAGTATACGGATTGGCACCCTGTCATCCATACGATGCTGTTAAGTGTTCTAGTAAAAATTTGGGATTCCCCCGCAATCATTGCAATTTTTCAGATTGTATTGATCGGCGCGGGTACTGGACTTGCTGGATGGTCTCTCGAGCACGCTCGGGTTCCTAAACCTTTCATCTGGGTCTCACTCTTGCTGTTTGCAATCAGTCCAGTTCATGCCATCTCTTCTATCACCTTATGGAAAGACGTCGCATATAGTGCTGCGCTATTGTTGTTCACTTTACTCATGTTTATGATTGTCCGCTCTTCTGGAAGAGTGCTTCAACGATGGCCGTTCATTGCCGGGTATGCATTGATTGGATTTATGGTGATGTTTTTCCGTCACAATGGATTCCCTGTATTTTTAATTGTTACAGCGTTTGTCCTGATCATGTATCGATCCTACTGGATAAAGCTATTGCCAGTTGCTGCTGGCATGATATTGATCTATCAAATCATCGTGAACCCTGTGTATACTGCGCTGGAGGTACACCCTTCCGATCCGCAAGAAATGCTCTCTATTCCGACGCAACAAATTGCAGCGATCGTCACTGAAGACGGTGACATGACAGAAAAACAGCGGGACTACGTGAACCGGATTTTCCCAATTGAAAAATGGCATGAGAAATACAATCCATACAGCGTCGACTCCATTAAGTTTTCTTGGGGCGACTACGATCGTTTTACAATTTATGACGATTGGGGTCGCTATGCTCGGAATTATTTACATCTCGTGAAACAGAACCCTGATATTGCTGCAGGAGCGCTTTTCAAACAAACATCGCTCATCTGGCAAATCAATGAACCTGCTGACGGCTATACGAGTAAATACACCACGAACATTTACCTTAATAATGAGTTCGGTCTTGTCAATACTGTGTTGAATGATGATCTTAAAAGGAATGCCTTCAGTTACTTAAAAGAGGCAGATGATTCGATCCCGTTCTTATGGCGCCCTGCTTTTTACACAGCTCTAGCCTTATTGTTTACGTATATTGCGTATTTACGTAATACCTGGCGTGCGTGGTTATTGTTACTACCTGTTGCCCTCAATACAGGTGCTGTGTTCGTCGGCATTCCTGCACAAGATTTCCGTTACCTCCTTGCGAACTCGATGATTATGTTGCCCTTGATTCTGATTAGTTTCGTGAAATTCGAACCGCTGGTGATGGAGGTGGCGAAAGATGACTGAAGCGCGGTCGACGTCACAACTCGGTATCCTCCTTATGGTCGCAGCGGCATTCAGCACAGCGACAGGACAGTTTTTTTGGAAACTTGCAGCTGGTGGGGGGCTATTCGACTGGCACTTATGGATCGGATTCGTGTTCTATGGAATGGGTGCGGTCCTTATGACGATTGCGTTCCGCTTCGGGAGGCTTTCCGTACTTCATCCACTTCTGACAATCGGATATATAATCGCACTAGTTTACGGAGTCAGCTTTTTGAATGAGCCTTTGACTGTTCCCTTAACAATCGGCACTGTACTGATTCTTGTTGGGGTTTGGTTGATTGGAGGCGACGAACATTAATCTGCTGCTAATTCTAATGTTGCTCGTCATGACATGGTGCGGTGCATTCGGTGGTTACTTTTTGAAGCTTGCTTCAGACACTGATTTAAAAAAGGATTTTCCTGCGCTCGTAAAATGGCTCATCATCGGATTGTTGAGTTACGGCTCAGGTGCGATACTGAACATCATTGTTCTGCGCTATTTGCCTTATACGGTCGTGTTCCCGCTAACATCGATCACGTACATTTGGACATTTGCACTCTCTTATTTCCTTCTAGGAGAGCCGATCACGAAACGTAAGTTACTCGGTATTGGCCTAATCATAATTGGGGCAGTTTGTCTCGTTATATAAAAAAGCATCGGCAGAAGAGAATTTTTCTCTTCCCGCCGATGCTTTTTAGTTTACCTTCGTTTTATAGGTCTCAAGTAGACGTTCCATCATCTCAAGCACATCATCTTTTAAATCATCGCGCTCAAGTGCAAACGTCATCGTCGTCTCGATAAACCCTAATTTTTCCCCAACATCAAAGCGACGGCCTTCAAACGCATAGCCATAAACGTCTTGAGTTGTATTCAGCTTTTCAATCGCATCCGTCAGCTGGATCTCTCCACCTTTACCTACTTCCTTATGATCCAAAATCTCAAAGATTTCCGGCGTCAGAACATACCGTCCAACGATTGCGAAATCCGATGGTGCTTCTTCTTGACTTGGTTTCTCCACGAAATTTCTGACTTTCATCAGCCTTGATTCAGTCGTAATCGGGTCAATGACACCATATCGATGAATGTCTTCATGCGGTACTTCCTGGACCCCAATAACACTAGAACCAGTTGCTTCATATTGTTCAATCAATTGCTTTAGCGCCGGTTTATCATTTCGAATGATATCATCGCCAAGCAAGACACCAAAAGGCTCATCTCCGATAAAGTTACGCGCACACCAGATTGCATGTCCAAGTCCTAGCGGTTCTTTTTGACGAATGTAGTGGATATCGACCGCAGCCGACTCTTTGACTTTCTCAAGCAAGTCGTATTTCTCTTTTTGCATCAAGTTTTCTTCCAATTCAAGCGCATTGTCGAAATGATCTTCAATTGCACGTTTGCCTTTTCCTGTCACAATAATGATGTCTTCAATCCCTGATGCAATCGCTTCTTCCACGATATACTGAATTGTTGGCATGTCGACGATTGGAAGCATTTCTTTTGGCATAGCTTTGGTGGCAGGTAAAAAGCGCGTGCCAAGCCCAGCTGCTGGTATGATCACTTTTTTTACTGTTTTCATGGAAACCTCCTGAGTTGTTCATAATTATATAGCTGAAGTATAGCACAGAAAGATAAAATGTAGGTCTGGTGTTGACGACACGTTTGCGCAAATCAGTTTGTGTAACTGAATCGTTTCTTAATACTGATTCAATACCCTAAATTACAGATTTCAAAAGTCCGTGATTTCCCCCTTCCTAAACAAGCGAAGCGCACCCAATTAATCTCTTTAAAAAGTAGTTGAATTGTGTCTCGATTCCTATTAATTTTCCGATCTTGCCGATTCTTCGTGCGAAAGTTCCAATTCCAGCCCCAAACTTTCCGATTACCCAAGTAACAGTTCCGATATCACGCACCCTAATACCGATTCCACTTTCAGCAACACACCACTTCTCGCCGATTTCATCTATTGAGCCATTCGCCCCTTTGCACGTAACTGGAAAACATTGTAGACTTATACAAAGAATATACTGAAGGAGGCACTAAACTTGAAGAAAAAAATTACTGTTGCACTTGCCGCAGGTGTTTTAGCATTTACTATGTCTGCGTCCACATCACTCGCTGCATTTACAGACGTTAGTCCACGTTATGAAAAGGAAGTCAATTACCTCATATCGAACAATTATGCACATGGTCTTACGAGCACGACTTTTGGGACAACCAATTCAATTAAGCGTATCGACGCTGCCGTAATGGTTGCCCGTGCACTCGGATTCTCCGAGTCGAGCAATCTGCCTGATGCAGGATTCACGGATGTTCCTAAAAGTAGAGCTTGGGCTGTCAATGCTCTTGCTTCACGAGATGTCATCTCCGGAAAAACAGCTACAAAATTTGGTGCATCCGATACGATGACTCGTAACGAAATGGCAAGAGTTATCGCTATCGCCTATGGAATGGGTACCTCACTTGACCCCCTTCCGTTTACTGATGTTAACCAGCGGTTCGCACCATATGTCGGTGCTCTCGTTCAAAACGACATCACACAAGGGAAATCCCCTACTAAGTTTGGTGCCGTTGATCCCATTACCCGCGGAGAATTTGCGATTTTCATTTACAAGTCAGAAGGGTTATCTAAAATTGAACCACCTGAAGTTGAAGAAGTTTCTTGACGAATTGGAAAAAATAAGGCTGAAGACACCCTTGCAAAGGTTCTAAAAAAAGTGAACGAATGTGTTTGTGTTATCGTGAAAGTGTGGTAAGATAATACGTGTAGGTAAACCCTGTTTTATTGAATATAGCAAGAATTGTTGAGGCCGAAAAAGAAGCCTGGAGACCCCCTGTGTCTCCAGGCTTCTTTTTGCCTATTTTTCTCCATTCTTGTAATTATTAGATTGTTAGTCCTATATCCTTCATCTAAATTTTTCCTTATACTGGTCTTATCATAAGAGTTAAGGGAGTTTTTTCATGTTATTGAAACGCACACTGCTTTCTAGCGTTGCAGCTGTTGCCCTATTCGGCACGGTATTGCTACAAGCAGAAGCTGCTTCTGTTTCACAAGGGGTCTATCATACAAAGCAATCGATTACAGTCAATGGCAATGCTCAAACGCTCAATCAGTTGAACATTAATCTGACGAAGCCTTACACAACAGTAGATGTCGGCATCAATACACCATTTAACAAACTGGCTACTGTCAATTCACTGGCAACTGCGCATACACAAGTTAACCACCATGTAGTCGGTGCCATCAATGCGTCCCTCTTCCACTTCAAAAATGGATATCCTAGTTATTTATTGACAAAAGACGGTCAAATCCAGCATATCGGTGCGGTTTCTACGAATTATAACGATTTCATGCACACGCCTGCAGCATTCGGTATGACCGCAGACAATCGAGGTAAGATTGGTACATATACGCTATCCCCAACGGTTGAACATAATGGTAAGTCTGTCACGATGACTTCGTTGAACCGAGAGCGTGAAAATAATGAAAGCATCCTCTACACTTCCAGCTGGCCGTACGAAACCACTCGTACAAATGCGACAGGACTTGAAGTGGTCGTTGAGACTTCCAAATCTGCGGAAGGTGGTTTCGCTCTCGGTGAAAAAGTGACTGGAACCGTAACAGGCATTCGCCCATTCGGACAGCAGACCCCTGCGACGGTCCCAAAAAATAGTAAAGGGTTCGTCCTTTCTGCACACGGCAAGGAAGTTGATAAAATCCGCAATATGAAAAAAGGCGATACAGTTTCCATTTCATACAACGTGGATCCATCATGGCGCGACTCGAAATTCATGCTTGCATCAGGTCCATTGCTCGTCCAAAACGGTAAAGTCGATATGACGATTGATCCGAATACTGATAAGGCGACAAGGCGCACCGCGCGTACAGCTGTTGCGACGGATAAAACCGGTCAGCAGGTATATCTTGTTACAGCCGATGCTGGTTTGAAAGGGAAAAGTACAGGAATGACTATGAAGGAATTCGCTCAATACCTAGTTTCGATCGGTGCGTACAACGCGTTGAACTTGGATGGTGGCGGTTCAACGACTATGGTGACCCGCAAACCTGGAAACGTCTATCCAACACTTGCGAACCGCCCTTCAGAGGCAACTGACCGTTCAGTTAGTGCAATTCTAGAAGCAGTCAGCACAGCTCCATACGACAAAGCGGCAACAATTTCCGCAAGTCAAGCACAAGAAGGACAAGTCGGAATTGGCGCTTCAGTCGGTTTCAAAGTCAACTCTGCACTCGACCAATATTTGAATGTACGCACCGTCAACCAAGCAAATGTGAAATTACTTGGCGTTTCTAGTGGCATCGGTAAAATTGAAAATAATAAATTCGTTGGTGTGAAAGCTGGAACTGGTACGGTTACAGTTGGTTATGAAAATGCAAAAGTGAATGTACCTGTTACAGTTACAGACTCGATCGATGACATTGTCTTTACACCTTCTGTCATCACACTAGGTACAGGTGAATCGATTAAATTGAACGTTTCCGGTACATCTAAAAATAATAAAGTCATCTTCAATCCAAATGCGATTGACGTGACTGCATCTGCTGGAATCGGAACGGTGAATAACAAGACGTTTACTGCTGCAGCAAAAGAAGGTACTGGAACACTCACAGCAACCTATGGACGGACATCGAAAAAAGTTCCTGTTACGGTTACCGACAAACCTATAAGTCTTGAATCATTCGAGTCAACTGCCGGAATGAGCGCAACAGGTATTCGTGCCTCCGCTTCCCTCTCTTCGGAAAAGAGAATTCAAGCACATGAAGGTAAGGTCTCTGCCCGCCTAAACTATGATTACACAGCAAACAAGGACGGTGTGTCTGCAGCGTACCTGAACTTTGCTGGCGGTCTTCCATTAGCATCCAGTCCAAAAGAACTTGGTGTTTGGGTGTATGGTGACGGAAACGCACATTGGCTACGCGGATCACTGCGTGATGCAAATGGTAAGGAAGTTATCGTAGATTTCACGAAGGAAAATGGACAAGACTGGAGAGGCTGGAAGTACGTCACTGCAAGCATTCCTTCTTCCGCTCCAGCTCCATTAAAACTTGATAAAGTCTACGTTGCGGAACGCTCTTCTGCTAAGAAGGACAAAGGGTTCTTACTCTTTGACCAACTTCAAGTCAGATATTCTGATAAAACATATCAGGAACGCGCATTCCAGCCTTCTTCATCCGCACGTACTGAAAATGCAAATAAAACATTCACTGTGAAATTTACGCAAGCGATGGATGAGCGTTACTTTACGAATGGCTATGTATATGTTGAAGATGAATTCGGAGAACGCCAAGCTGTCACAGTTTCAAAAACAGCAGATGCTCGGAAAGTCAGCGTGAAAGCACCTGCTTCCGGATATACGGCTGGCAAAAACTATCGTCTTGTTGTCACGCATTTCGCCAAAAATGCTCAAGGAGTATCGATGGTGAAAGACAGTGTGACTGAATTTAAGGTTCGGTAAATAATCACCCTGCAGGCAAATTCTGCAGGGTTTTTCTCTGTCCTAAAACTGTGTTCGAAACCAATATGTTACAATAGGGGAATGAAAATCTCCTATCAGAGAAGAGGTGCCCGTTGTGAAATTTAAATTTGATGTAAAGTCTTTTATCGCTATGTTGTTCGCGATGATATGGTTTCTCCTCCTGATCATAGGTGTAGAATCCTTCTTACTTGGCTCATTTGAACAAGCAATTACATGGAGTCAGGAGCGAACGACTACTTATTTGTTGAATGTCCTTATTGTCTTCGCTCTATTCCTAGTTATGATGGGAATCATCAATCGGTTTGTAATCAGTTTCCTTTTGACGAACGTTATCGTTATTCTGCTCCCCGTGTTCAGCTATTTCAAATTCAGCTTTCTCGGTGAGAATTTGTATCCATGGGATTTATTGCTATACAATAATATCTTTAACTTATTGCCGAATCTATATAAAGAGGCGAATGTCGGTGCCGCACTTGTTGGAATTGTCGTAGTCTTTCTGATTCTGGTCGGGTTGTTCATCTACATGTTAAAAAAGCGCCCAAAGCCCGTTATGCGGCTACCTTGGTGGGTGCGAATTCTTTTCATTGTGCTCGGTGCTACTTACTTAAGTGCTTTCATCTTCTACCGGACGTTCCCAAATATGGAGCAAGCGCTTAAGAAAGCTGAAATCACAAATATCACGTTTAACCAAGAGCGGAATTATCAACAAAATGGCTTTTACGGAGCGTTTATGCTCAATATGCAAAGTGCGATTGTGCTGGCACCGAACGGCTACAGCAAGTCGGCCATTGAGGATATCGTGAAGAAGCTTGAGAAAGAAGCGAATCAGCAAAAGACTCCTACCGGTGAAAAGCCCAATATTATTTTTGTGATGAGTGAATCGTTCTGGGATCCAACGTTGCTTGAAAAGATTCAGTTTGAACCTGATCCGATGCCATTCATTCGTGAAAACCAGACAGGTTGGTTGCTATCGCCTACGTTTGGGGGCGGAACGAGTAATGTAGAGTTCGAAGTACTGACCGGTTTTTCAAACAATTTCTTGCCTGTCGGATCCGTGCCGTATCAGCAATATGTGAAGGATACACAACCTGCTGCAATGCCGAATTATTTGAAAGGCCTCGGGTATGACACGCTTGCAATCCACCCATATGCAAAGTGGTTCTGGAATCGTGAGAATGTATACAAGCATTTTGGATTCAATGAGTTCCTTGATGATAAATCGTTTAAGGATCCCATTTATAAAGGTCCATTCATTTCCGACGAACAAGTAACCAAGACAATTATCGAGCGGACAGAAGCATCCGACGATCCGATGTTCGTTTACGCAGTAACGATGCAAAATCATACTGGATATGCGGAAGACAAATACGAGAAATTTGACGTCAAGACAACAGTTCCTGAAGATATTGATGACGTATTTAACGTATTGCTACGCTCATACACACAAGGCGTTTACGATGCGGATAAAGCATTAGAGCAGTTAATTGACCACTTTAAAGATTCAGATGAGCCGACTGTGATTGCCTTTTTCGGGGATCATTTACCTGCAATTGGAAAAGACTACCGATTGTACAAAATTGCTGACTTTGTTCCTCGAGGCTTAGGTGAAAGTCAGTGGGATTTGGGTGATTTCGAGAAGACGCGTTCCACTCCTTTGTTGTTGTGGAATAACTTTGAGTCCCCGATTCCTGACATTGATCATTTGAGTCCGAATCAGCTCGGCCCTGCTGTGTTGAGTATGGCGGGTATCCAAAAACCTGTTTATTATGAACTACTCGAGCAGTTCGGGGCAAAAATCCCTGGATTTACACGAGATGTGAAGATCGATGGTGATGGAAAACTGTCCCGTGAGATACCTTCTGATGCGAAGAAGTTGAGTAAAGAGTATCAGTTGCTCCAGTATGATTTGTTGTTCGGGAAACAGTACGGAAAAGATGCTGTTAAGTGATTTGTTTGATGGTATAGTGAAGCCGCCACTCCTTAGTTGCAGGAGTGGCGGCTTTTTTTGTGGTGGATAGGGCATTATGATGATCTGATACTTGGGTGACTATCGCGATATCGTTCAGCTTGGTTTAGGGATTAATTGGTAGCGCTTCGCTTGTTTAGGGCTGAAAGGGCTCGTGTCTTTGGTTATTTGTGAAGAAGTATGATCTGTTTTTTGAGTTTATGAGCACTTTTTGTGAGTTATGAGCACTTTTCCTGGGTTATGATCACTTTTCAAACTTTATGAGCACTTCCCATGGGTTATGATCACTTTTCAACTTTTATGAGCACTTTCCCTGGGTTATGATCACTTTTCAACTTTTATGAGCATTCTCCCTGGGTTATGATCACTTTTCAAACTTTATGAGCACTTCCCCTGGGTTATGATCACTTTTCAAACTTTATGAGCACTTTCTCTGGATTATGAGCACTTCCCCTGGGTTATGATCACTTTTCAAATTTTATGAGCACTCATTTCTCTAGATCACTTAATCCCCTTCAGCACAGACACGGTATTCCCGTTTTTATCCAAAACCTTAACAATTCCAATGCCTTTTACATAATAGTTTTTGTACCCAGTCGAAGTCGTCACTTCTACAGCATTGGCAAAGGTTTTGTATGGTGTTACAACCGTTTTATGCACAGCTGTGTAGGTACTCTTCTCTTGATAGTAGTTCCATGATTTGCCCGTTTCGATTGGATATAATAACTCCGTATAGTAATTGGATTGTAGGAGCCCTGTTGCAAACCCTTGATAGGTTTCATCCTCTATGAAATACTGGCTCTCCCCAGTCTTCAAATCCTTCTCTTGCCATACGAATCCAAGTTTACTGCCGGATATTTCAAGTGTACTGTTCACATAAGTGAGAATGCGATCTCCAGCAGACCCTCCATATGTGTATTGCTTAGTTTTGTCATGGGCAAAAGTGTCTGCAATTGCTGAACGTTGTTTAAAGTCGGCAGATAATCCTCGCGCTAGGAATGCAGTAAATTGCTCGCGTGATACGTTACCCGTTGGCTTAAATGTGCCATCGGGATATCCTGCGGTGATCGATGCTGCAGATATTTTACGAATGGATATTGCGGATCTCATGTTGGGACCGACATCAGTGAACAAAAACTGAGAGGTGAACTGCAAGTCAAACGTACGGTCCACGATTGCCGCCATATCACCACGAGATATTAACGCATTCGGACGAAACGTACCATCCGGATATCCATTGATGATGCCTTCTTTCGCAGCGGAGGCAATGTAGCCGCTTGCGGATAAATTCTTACCGACATCATTGAACTGAGTCGCACGCTTCGTTCCATCCAACTTCAGTAAACGTCCAATGAAAATCGCAGCTTCTCCACGTGTGACATCTTTTTTAGGTGCAAACGTTTTGTCGGGATATCCCGAGATAATATTTTTAGATACTAAGTATTGAATTTCATCATGAAATCGATTCGATTTTGGAACATCCGGAAAGCTCACAGCAGCAGCAGACTGTGCAGTTATCCCCAGAGAACACATTAGAACAGCAAACATCGTTATGATTCGTTTCATGTACTCACTCCTTCATTTAATAGATACGTCTAGTATATCAAACAAAAAAGACGTAGGAATGAAAAAAACGCTAGCTCAATGCTAGCGCCTTCCTGTTATTCCATCGATTTCAATTCGCTTACTACATCACCATTCTCGTCAAGTGTCTTTACATGCCCTACGCCTTTGACGTAGTACGATGTGTATCCAAGGTCAGAGGTTACCTCAACAGCATTGGTAAATGTTTTAAATGGAGTTTCCACAGTTTCCGTAACACTCGTAATCTCGTCTACAAGCGTTTCTTCCTCATCGATATACCAACCTGCACCGACTTCGATCGGATATAGCAAGTCTACGAAACCGTCTGAGAATGGAAATAATGTAACAAGTTCATTTGCTGTTTCTTCCTGGAAGAAGTAAGCAACTTCCTTAGTCGTCAAGTCTGTATTTTTCCATGCGAATCCGGCATAGTCCGGAACATCAAAACCTTCTAGACCCTTTTGGAATACTTCTTCCACATCTCCATTAGGGGTTGCATACACATAGCGCTTCGTCATATTCAGAGCATAGCCTTCATTTCCCACAGCGCGCTGCTTAAATTCAGGGCTCATCCCTCTTGATAGAAATGCAGAGAATTGCTCACGAGTGACTTTCCCATTAGGACGGAATGAATTGTCTTCATATCCTGTCGTAATGTACTCACCCGCAATATTATAAATCGCTTCACTTGCCTTCATGTTCATCCCAACATCATTGAACTCACGAATGCTGCCAAACTCCAATCCGAATACACGACTTAAAATAATAGCCATATCTCCGCGGATAATCTGTTGGTCAGGTCGGAACGTACCATCAGGGTAACCACCAATAATTCCTTTCGCCGCTGCAGAGGCAATATAGCCACTAGCTCTATTATTTTTAGAAACATCTTTGAACTTCGTATCGCGCACCGTACCATCTAAGTCAAGCGCGCGTCCAATCATAATCGCTGCCTCACCACGAGTTACATTCCGTTTCGGCTGAAAACTACCATCCGGGTAACCACTGATTATTTCTTGATTCACTAAAAATTGAATTTCATCATGAAACCGGTTTGACGCCGGTACATCTGGAAAACTTACTGCCGCCGCAGCGGGCTGCATAGATACTACAAGAGAACCTACTAAAATGGCAACTGTCATTAATAACTTCTTCATACACACTCTCCTCTTTTTGGTTAGCTTTATTATAGCAAACTACTACAAGTAATAATTAAGAAATTTTTCCCATAAAATACGACGATTACGTGTCAAATCGATCCGTTAAATGAAACTGCATGTATGAAGTTGAGTGAGTGCCCCCCCTCTTCTATTCCATATAAGTAAAACGCACCAATATAATCAAATTGACAAAGTGAAATAAAAAAAGCGCCAGCACAAGGCTGACACTTTTCATCACTTCATAGATTTTAATTCTCGTACTACTTTTCCTGCAGGATCAATTGTCTTAACAAGACCCACACCTTTTACATAATAAAACTTGTAGCCGCTCTGAGAAGTCGTTTCCACTGCATTCGTAAATGTCTTGTATGGTGTTTTCACAGATTTAGACAAGTTTGTAATCTTAACTGTGTCCTCGCCCTCACCGTTATACCATGGAACGCCTGCTTTAAGTGGATACTTCAAGTCAGTATAGTATTCTGAGAACGGATATCCCGTTATCATTTCATCCGATGTTTCTTCCTGCAATGAATAATCTACTTTACCTGTCCTCAGATTGGTTTCTTTCCAAGCAAATCCTTTGTAATTTGGAGCTAGATTACTTTGAATCCCTTGCTGGAAAACCAACTGACGATCCCCATCAGATGTGCCAAATGTATATTGCTTTGTCATGTTTAGGGAGTATCCGTTATTCCCTATCACACGTTGTTTATACACGGGGCTCATACCTCTCGCTAAGAAAGCTGAAAACTGTTCACGAGTTACCGTGCCCTTTGGACGGAACGTGCCATCGTTATATCCAGTTGTGATATATTCTCCTGCAATATTATAAATAGCACCGCTAGCCTTCATATTTTCTCCTACATCTTTAAAAACTCGGATGCTTCCGAATTCCAACCTCCACGCACGGTCTAGAATAATCGCCATATCCCCGCGCGATATGTGCTCGTTTGGACGGAATGTTCCATCTGGATAGCCACCGATGATTCCCTTGTCAGTTGCGGCAGCTATATAACCACTTGCTCCATACGCTTTCGTCACGTCTTTGAACTTTGTATCACGTTTAGCTCCATCCACTCCAAGCATTCGTCCGATCATGATAGCCGCTTCTCCGCGTGTTACATTCTTTTTCGGCAGGAAATTTCCATTTGAGTAGCCACTAATGATCTCTTTACCTACTAAATAGTTAACCTCATCGTGAAATCTGTTGGATTTTGGTACATCCGGAAAACTCGCTGCCGCTGCAGCCGGTTGCACTGCTACCACAAGTGAGAGTGCTCCTGCTGCTACAATAGTTATAAATTTCTTCATCCCTATTCCCTCCTATTTTGAACTGATATTTTGAATCGCTTATTGAATTGATTTCAATTCAGAGATCGTTTCACCTGATTTCGTGATAACTTTCACTAATCCGATTCCTTTGACGAAGTAATGTTTCATACCATCATCAGTGACTTCAACTGCATTCGCAAATGTTTTATAAGGTGTTTTAACAGTTTTGTTGACTCCTGTAATGGTCTTTCTGCCATCCATATCATAGCCAGTCTGCCATGTTGAATTTATCTTAATTGGATAAGCGAGTTCCAATACCCCACTCGATATAGGATAGACCAACATGAGTCCTCTTTCTGATTCATCCTGTGCTAAATAAGTTATTTTACCAGTCCCTGAATGTTTAAACTCCCAAAGAAAGCCTGTGAATGGTACTTCGGCAAACTTAGTACTCACCTTTTTATAAGTCACTTGGAGGTCTCCGTCAGATTGGCCATATACATATGTTTTCGTGAGGTCGTACGCATAGCCGTCTTTATTTTGTGTGCGCTGTTTGAATTCAGGGCTTAGACCGCGCGCAACGAAAGCCGCGAATTGTTCGCGAGTTACAAGTCCTTGTGGACGGAATGTACCGTCCGGATAACCAGTTGTAATATAGTTACCCGCCATGTGATTAATCGCTTCGGAAGCTTTCATGTTAGATCCAACATCTTTGAACTCTCTTTTACTGCCCAGTTGCAATTCAAACCCACGTGAAAGGATGATCGCCATGTCTCCACGAGAGATCGATTTGTTCGGCTGGAATGTACCATCCGGATATCCCCCAATGATTCCCTTCTCTGTTGCAGCAGCAATATATCCACTTGCTCCATAGGTTTTCGGTACGTCTTTAAACTTAGTATTGCGCTTCGTTCCATCTAATCCGAGCGTGCGTCCAATCATAATTGCCGCCTCTCCGCGTGTTACGTTACGTTTTGGCTGGAAGCTCCCATTTGAGTAGCCACTTATAATCTGTTTATCAACTAAAAATTGAATTTCATCGTGGAAGCGATTGGTTTTGGGGACATCTGGGAACTTAGCAGCTGCAGCTGCTGGTTGCACAGCAAGTACCAGCGTGAGTGCTAGCACAGTAATCAAAGTAAATAAGCGTTTCATTAAACCCCTCCTCAAAATATTATTTGGTAAATTCAGTATACCAGTTTTTTCCCAATCATTCTATTGTTTTCAGTGAATTGTTAATATTTATCTACTATATTAATAGTTTTATATGTCCTTTGGCATACTAAAGCGCCATCCTTTCCGCGTCCGGATTGGATGGCGCCTTGTCAGTCTATGCATTGGTTTGTTGTAATGATAACTATATCTGTTCGATTATTTATAGCAAATCTTGTTATTGTATTACTAACGCAACTAAGAGTAGCTTCAGTACGCCTACTTTCTACGTGCTAGCCCATCCCCAACAGCCTAGTCCGGAAGTTAAAAAATCATTAAAATTGAAGAGTTTTTGTGATTCGTTGAACTACCGTTTCCTTCTGTTGTTACATAGTTTTCCTCAACTGCAAAATGGTTATCCAATACGCCAACATACGTTTCTCCCATCGTTGTACTTAGAGACCTAATTTCCTTTAAACTATTACAACCTAATTTTAGAGATTACATTTCTAATTTCTATTCAGTCCATTGCTCAGTCCGCATGAGGTGCAAATCTATATTGTTTATATGTAAATGAAAAAACTCCCTCTTCACCAAACTGAATTGGCAAAGAAGGAGTTCGTTAACTAAAACTTATTTTTGGAAGCTAGCTGCATACGTATTAACGTCAGAAATTGTAGGGCTTGTCATGTAGTGACCACCGTCAACCACAAGCAATTGACCTGTCATGAATTTAGAATCATCTGAAGCCAAGAACAGAACTGTATTTCCGATATCTTCTGGCTCACCGTGGTAAGGAAGCGCATTATACTTCATGAAGATTTCGCGTACTTCTTCAGGCAAGTTATCTTTTGCGGCAGGTGTTAAGATAAGTCCTGGTGCGATTGCGTTACAACGGATTTTGTCTTTTCCGTATTGAGTTGCAATGTAACGAGTCAAACCAGTTACAGCTGTCTTAGAAGCGCCATACGCTGAACGGATTGCGTCTCCAGCCACTGCAGCGGTTGAAGCTGTGTTAATGATAGAACCGCCACCCGCTTTTTGCATGTGTGGAATTGCATAACGCGCGCCGATCAATACACTCTTCAAGTTCATGTTCATCAAACGATCCCACTCATCCAAGTCAAGGTTGACAACGTCCAAATCTTTTTTAAGGTTTGTTCCTCCAACATTGTTGAACATTACAGTAAGTGAACCATATGTGTTCACTGTGAATTCTACAGCTTCTTTGATGGAATCTTCTTTAGTAGCATCTAAAAATACTGCAGATGCTTCGCCACCGTTTGCTTTGATTTCTTCAGCAGCAGCTTTTGCACCTTCAATGTTGAAATCACCGATAACAACTTTTGCGCCTTCTTTAGCAAGTAACTGCGCAGATGCAAGACCGATTCCTGATGCTCCACCTGTAACCAATGCGACTTTCTGAGCAACTCTTCCCATTTATAAAATCTCCTTTTATGTGGTATACAGTCTCGAGTGACTGCAACCCCTTTGATTGATAAACAACGATGAATATTTTAACATGAAAATACTTACATCGTTACTGTTTTTCTGTGTCTATTTCCCAACCAAATCAAGAAGTTTTCATGTGCTAGTTTGTTCACAATTGCATACAGTTTTTTTCAACTATCCTATTAACGATGTATCACCTTAGCTCAGAAGTCTTTAATGTGTCTTACTTCATATAGAGTTAGACTCGAATCCCCATTTTTTTGCACGGTATTAGGCAATATCCGCTTTGTAATGAGATACTATCGAATCAAGATTATTTACTTATTTCCACTTTCTCGTACTGCTTGTTCAGCGAGTTCTCGTACATCTTGAAGATGTTCTTCTAGATTATCAGCTGTTACGTATACACCAAAATCTTCAGGAACTTCTGTCGTATCTGTATTCTGTATTCGTTTAGCAATAAGCTTCCCGATTTCAGGATAGAAATGGTGTCCATCAATATAGTTCATGTTGTCATTCGTAATCGAATTCGGATACATGAAATTCCAAACGCCGCCGTTCACTTTAACTAAATCCCGTATCCAATGTTCGTACTCGTCCAAAAGACCAGATTCAACTAGGGACACAAACAATCCAGTCGAAATAGGCGTGGTATAGACAGAAAGCTCATCGTCCCCTGCTGCATCCTTAATTTTTTGAAGAATCATCGGATAATCTTTGTAGTACGTGTAGTTACTTCCGTAGAATTCTTTTTCAAATCGTGCAATTTTCGCACTTGTGCTTTCTTCCACTTCTTCTTTTGTCAGTCGATTAGCGAACGCTTCCCCTTTTCGGTTGTAGAGACGATCTTCATCTACAGTGTCAGTCACTGATTTTTTGAAGTTCTGAATGGAAATCTCCAAAGTATCGAGAGACAATAAATTCTTCGTCCGATAAAAAGGTTGGTCTATCTTATTCTCATAATTCGTTAAAGCACGCGGAGCTCCCGCTTCTTTCTCACTCGACTTGAAGAAATCCACTCCGATTAGATAGCGCTCCAAACCAGGCAATTGAGATTGGCTATAAATCATGAAACTATGCACTTCCCGTATAGACAAATTGGCGACAGAAAAGTTAAATACATCCCATCCTTCAAACGCGGTTGGATGAATATATGTGGAACGACTGCTTCCAATCAGTAACGTATCATAATCATGACGCCCATAATGTAGCATAGCAATTTTCTGTTCCCGTTCGTTGGTCACCTTCTGAACGGTGTTGAACGCGTTGGCATGTCCATAATGCCAAAGTGGGTCTATCCAGTAATTGACGCCAGCCGTTGCGGCGGCCAACGTCAGAAATAATAATAGTGCTGTTCGTGCAAATTTTTTATCTGTCAATTGACTCACCGCCTTAGAAGTTAAAGTATAGGAATTCGCTGACGCGCTGAAGTTGCATCGAGCTGTAATACAGCAACATGACGACAAATAGCATCATGAGCGGAGTCCGCTTTTGTGTTTCCATAATTTGAACGGAATTCTTAGCAAATAGTGCGATTGCTAATCCGATAAGTAAATAAAGAGCTAGATACATGATACTTTCATTGAATATCGAAACGATTCCTGTCAACTGGAATCCTTCGAGACCAAACATAGCTTTGTAGACGCTCATTGCAACGGACATATCCGGAGCGCGGAAGATAACAAACGCTAAGTGAACAAACAGGAATGTGATCCCCCATGCCCATATCTTCGGTAACTTCCCTCCTGAACGCTTCCAGATTCGCGCAATGACACTCGCTAGTCCATGGAGAATTCCCCAAATGACGAACGTCCATCCAGCACCATGCCAAAATCCACTAATCAAGAAGATGATAAAGATATTGACGTAGGTCTGAGGAATACCTTTACGACTCCCACCAAGTGGAATGTAAATGTACTTCGTCAAAAAACCGGATAATGTAATATGCCAGCGACGCCAGAAGTCTTGGATATCTAGTGCTTTATAAGGCGAGTTGAAGTTAATCGGCAATCGAATGTTGAAAAATAACGCGAGTCCAATCGCCATATCCGAATACCCACTGAAATCGAAATAGAGTTGAAGCGTATACGAAAGTGACGTAAACCATCCGCTTATCATCGTCAGTGTTTCAACGGAACCATATCCGCTATTTGCGAACCCTGCAAAAGTATCTGCAATAGCTACCTTTTTAAATAAACCGATAGAAAAAATAACGAGTCCTTTCGCTAAGTTTTCATGATTGATGCGATAGGTTTTCCGATCACTGAACTGAGGCATCATATCCCCATGATGTACAATGGGTCCAGCAATTAACTGTGGGAAAAAAGAAACGAATAAACCATAATTCAAGAAATTGTATTCGTTCGTTTCAAGCCGATAGGAGTCAACGAGATACGCAATTTGTTGGAACGTATAGAAACTGATGGCCAACGGAAGAATAACTTGGATCAAAGAAATGTGTGTTCCCAAGACTGAGTTTATATTTTCTGCAAAGAAATCCCGATATTTGAAGTAACCTAACAGGCTGACATTGAACAAAATACCGAGTGTCAGAATTACTTTACGCGTTGGGACCCATTTGTTTTTCCCTAGAAATACGCCAATGATGTAGTTCACAATCATGGAACCGATAATTAACGGTAAATAGGCAGGATTCCAATACGCATAGAAAAACAATGAAGCGAGCAATAGCCATGCTTTTGCGAATGGTGGCGCGACTTTCCCGACAAGGAAAAATACTATCCAAACGATTGGTAAAAATAGAAATATAAATTCAAACGAGTTAAAAATCATAGTATACCCCACATACAAATTTAGTAGTTTAATCTGTCATGAAGTATACCATACGAGCCGAACTGTGCGATATAAAGAAAAAGAAGGTGCATGATTCGCACCTTCCTTAATAGGTAGTTTTGGGGACAACTTGTTTTCCGCTTTCTTTTCTGAGCTGAACAATCTTCACCCCATAGAAAATAGCAAGTATCCCAACTACGACTAAACCAATTGTTACGGAAATCCCATAGCCTAACTGCAATCCTTCAGGAGCATACAACCAGTAAGTTGCTACGACCCCACTCATGAACAAAGCGGGAATGCCTGCAATATAATGCGCACGCCCTTCACGTAGAAGATAAGATGTTGCAGTCCACAACATGATTGCAGCGACAAACTGATTGGTTCCCCCTACATAACGCCATAAAAAAGAGTAGTCAATCATCGATAAGTAAAACATGGGGACACCTAGAACTGCAGTTGCTAGGAGTACTACCCATCGTCTATCAGGATTAATCCAAGGAGAGGTTGCTTCCGTCAGCATCATACGTGCAGAACGTAAAGCAGTATCACCTGTTGTAATCGGTAAGATAATGACACCTAGTATTGCTAAAATCCCACCAAAAGTCCCTAACAGCGTGCCCGATATTTCATTTACTACTCCTGCAGGTCCGCCAGCAGCGAGTGCTCCTTGAAGACCTCCTGTTCCACCAAAAAACGTCATTCCTGCAGCTGCCCATATCAAGGCGATAACCCCTTCTCCGATCATCGCTCCGTAGAAAACTTTACGACCTTCTGATTCTTTCTTCATTGTTCTGGAAACAATCGGACTTTGCGTTGAGTGGAAACCTGAAATGGCTCCACATGAAATTGTGACCATTAGGAGTGGCCAAATTGGAAGTTCCCCCGGATGCATATTTGTAAAAGTTAAGTTGGGGATTTTAGCAGTTCCAAATACTAGTGCCCCTGCAATCGCTACTGCCATGATGATTAAGATTGCTCCAAAAATCGGATAAATTCGACCTATGATTTTATTAATAGGTAGAATTGCAGCTAATGTAAAGTAACCAAATACGAGTACTAATGCCATAGTAAAAGTGATTGGAGTTATGGAAGCAATAAGTTGCGCGGGTCCTGCTGTAAATGCCGCTGCAACAAGGACCATTAAAACAATTGAAACTACACTTGTCACTTTTCGAACAGTGCTCCCTAGATATTCCCCAACTAGTTTAGGAAATTGTGCACCCCCGTGTTTCAGCGAGAGCATTCCTGAAAAATAATCATGTACACCACCTGCAAAGATACTTCCTAAGACAATCCATATGAAAGCTACAGGACCGTAAAGCGCACCTGCAATCGCACCAAAAATCGGGCCAAGACCTGCAATATTTAAGAGTTGAATGAGCCAACCTCTCCACCAACTCATCGGCACATAGTCCATCCCATCCGTCTTCGTATAAGCTGGCGTTTTACGGGCATCATCTACAACAAATACTTTTTCTACTACTTTCGAATATGTGAAATATCCTGCGAATAACAAAACGATAGACGATACAAATGTGAGCAATGTTATTCCCCCTTAAATAAATCGTATTTATTTAAACTATTATAAATGTTCCGACTATATATTCAACACCCAATTTAGAAGTATGCATCAAATGGCTGACTTTATTTATATTTTTTCTAATTCTATCCAAATATTTGATTCCTTTATGTTATAATCATCTAAGGAATTAGAACTGTTTTATTACTATAAAAAAAAGGAATGTTGCATGTGTTAAAAAAGAAAAGCTGGTCTGTTTTATGGGCTGGTCTGTTAGTGTGTTTTCTAGTTGTAGTGTCACAACCTAGTGCTCAAGCTGCTACTCAAAGTTCAATGGTTACTTTATCAAAGTCTACGGGCGGTTATGCAATTGATGGGGATCAGTTGATTGGTACAGCAACTTTCATGAAAGGTGTTCCTTACGAGATGGTTGCGCAAGATGAAAAGTACGGGTATTTGTCATTTGGAAACGATAAATTGGTAGTCCCGATCCATCTTATTCAACCCGCTCCTCAGTCGAAGGCAAAACCTTTGCCTAAAGGACGGAAAACCGTAATTACACAAAGTCGTATCTCCGTTGCAAGTGCACTGCGTGGCGGATATCGGGTCGGATACATTAACCCTGGACAGCGTCTCCCGGTTATTGCTGAAACTAAAACCCATGTACAAGTAAACCTCGGTGGCGTTCTGGGATTCGTTCCCAAAGCGTTCGTGACCGCAGATCCAGGTATTCCTGTTCTCATGTATCATCAAATCGTTGAAAATCGGGCAGCTACACCTTTTGCAAACAATAACATGGTAATTGACTTGGCTCCATTTCAACAACAAATGGACTACTTAAAAAAGAATGGCTGGAAAACTATCACTCCTGAAGAATTGGATAATTGGCTCATGCTCCGTAAAAATCTTACGGATAAAACCGTATTAATCACTTTTGACGATGGTCTACTTTCACTTCAAAAGTATGCATATCCTTCGTTAGCGGAAAAAGGGTTCACTGCAACTTCATTTCTCATTACATCCCGTATTAAGCAACAGGCTCAACCTTGGGATGACCAAGCGTTTCAATATGTAGGACTGAAAGAGATCCGTGAAACCGTTGATGTCTTTTCGTTCCAACACCACACTCACGGATTGCATCTACGCAGACCTGGTACACGAGAACCTTACTTGACAACATCTACACCTGAAGAAATTAAAGCTGATATCGATCTCGGTCGTTTCCAAGTTTCGAAAGCTTTTGACATGCTAGATCCCAATATTCGATATCTTGCGTACCCGTTCGGCCAATTTAATGAAACGAGTAAAAAAGCCATTTCAGCTGCTGGCATTCGGATGGCATTTACGACAAACCCCGGAAACGTAAAACTCGGTGACAACCGATACGAACTAAAGCGCCAAGGAATTTCTCCGATTCATTCGTTGAAAGACTTTGAAAAGAAATTGTATGGTGCATACTAATTTGAAGATAGGTGACAGAGATGCGATTGCATCTCTGTTTTTGTTTTTCTACATTAAAGAAACCTCCACTTAGGATTCCATAATAGATGACAACTCGATTACAAATTGATGACGTTTGCCCTCAATGGGTATTATTGAGGTTTCCGTGGCTTATAGCCTGGGTATTCAAACACTAACAACGAATCATTTGAATACTAGCAAACTAACTCAATAGGAGGCGTTTACAAATGGAAACAGGCAAACGATTCATCGGAATGTTTCATACAGAGCCAGAACTATTGGCTAAGGTAGAAGAGCTAAAAGTAGAAGGTTATGTAGATCATCAAATCTTTGTAATTGCTAAAAGTGAAGATAATGTAAAAATGTTGCAAAGTCGAACGGATGCCGAGATTCAAACGACTCATGAATCTTGGCTGGATAAATTCATGGATTTCATGACAGGTGAAGATCGCGTCAGAAGTATGATGGATGATCTCGGGTTTACTGAAGATGAGAAGGCTGGATTTTACCAAGATGTTAACAATGGCAGCATGTTGCTGTACGTGGATGAAACGAGCGACATGCCTGGACAGCACCAAGAGGTTGGTAACCAGTTCGGCATCGGAGAGAATGTAGGAGATCCGAATCTTGGTGCAAATACGTGGGTCGGACCTCCAGGCGACGGTGTCACGCGTGTACCTGAGCAACCGGCGTTCGGCGATACGATGCCCGACCCCCAACATACACAAGAAAGAGTAACACCATTACGCGAGCGTTCAATCGAGCGTTCTGAATTCAGTGTAGCAGCGGATGATACGATTTCCAACGGATTAGAAACGACTGATTTTGCTGGTGAACTGGGACGTGATCCTGAAGAGGAACAGCGTCGCCAAGAGTTTCAAGACGCTGTGAATGGTAGTCCAGATAGAATTGCCGAAGAACTTGAACGAGATTCACTAATCTCCCGTAAAGAGCGTGTAGAGAATGAACCGGTACAAGGTGATTTCTTTGATGAACCGTTGAATAAACGAGATTATTAACAACTTCTTTTCTTATATACATTTCAAACAGAGGCTTCCACTTAGCCTCTGTTTCTTTGTTTTAATAACACCTCTACATGTTAAGAGTTTTGATTTTTCTTTATCGGGTATAAATGAAAAGTCAAATTCATACCCTTTGACCTAATCTAGATTATCCAAAAACCTATTTTAGTTTCTATATCATTTTCTCAAGATAATACTTTACCCAAAAACTAGTTCTATTAAATCACTTCTAATTTGAATTATTGTATATACCATGTCAAAACGTTAATTACACTAGTACATATGATACACACTGTGTATAATGGATAATAATTCATTACAGAAGTCCTAGGAGGAAATTAAGTGAACGTATCAACGTCTGAATCTGTATCCGACCAACTCGTTGTAAGCGCGTTAGAAGAAAACCTTGCGATTATTCGATTTGGAATCGACAAACGCATCGCTTATGTAAACAAGAACTTTGCATCTGCTGTTGGATATCGTCCTGAAGAAATGATTGGTATGCCTCATGAAAAGTTATGTTTCCCAGAATTTGCGAACAGCCCTGCTTACGGAGCAATGTGGAAAGACTTACATAAAGGAGTCGCTTCTTCTGGAAAAATTAAGCGGAAAGCCAAAGATGGCTCAACTGTTTGGCTAGAAGCGACCTATATGCCTGTCTTCAGCGAAGACAAGCGGACTGTTCTCGGTGTCACAAAGGTGGCGACAGATGTAACGAAGCGTCACGATACTGCATTAGGCGTCGTAACGGAACTTAATCAAATGGCGCAATCCCTCACTGAGCAGGCAGACGAAGGAAGAAATCGAAACGAAGAATTGTTAAAGCGAATTGGTGAGTTAGCTGATGTGTCTACCAACAACACCAATAACTTAGAGGTACTTCAAAAGCATTCAGAAAACATTCAAGGCATCGTTAAAACGATCCGCGCGATTGCTTCACAGACGAACTTACTTGCATTGAATGCTGCCATTGAAGCTGCACGTGCTGGTGAGCATGGTCGAGGATTTGACGTTGTTGCTAAAGAAGTTAGAAAACTGTCATCCAATGTGGAGGCTTCCATTGTAGAAGTACGTGACGGAATAGAATCCATCAAGAAAGAAGTTACCTTGATTGCTTCTGGAACTGAGCGAGCACAGGCCAACATCGATGAATGTAAAAAAGAAGTGGAAGTTGCAATGGATGCATTTTTCCACCTTGCCTCGTCTGCTGCTGAGTTAGAAAGCCAGGCGCACGAAGTAACCAATATTGTTTAAAGGAAAAAGGAGCTCCCGCTTAAGCGGAAGACTCCTTTTTCTCATTTTCAGGTTGCATGACGACAAGGATGTCGCCTTCTTCTAGATTAATTTTTTTACGCAACGTAACGAGTACGATTGTCTCGTTCTCTTTCTTAATGAAAAGTGGAGTGATTTGCTCTGGCAATTCATCTAACCAGTTATCGACATTTTCAATCTCGTTCGTAGCAATTTCGCCGATTTCAAATGTTGTATTAATTTTCCGGTTGAGTTCCGCAAAAGTCGCATCTTCCCTGAAGAGTAAATGGGCTTTCAGTGAAATCGGAAGCTCCGATGCATTCATTTGATGATTTACAGCAACCGGCAATGAAAACGTATTGTTAAAGCCGAATTCAGGTGCGAATGATTGAGAAACGAGAGCGTTATACGACGCGTCTCCTGTCATCGACAAAATCGTACTATAAGGTGTTAAGTCGACTGCAAATCTCGCTTGTTCCGACAAAATTTGACCTTCGAACGTCTGAACACCTTTTGCGGCTGCTAAGTTTAAGCGTCCTCTAGAAGGATCCATGATCAATGCTGGAACTCCCAAATTTTTCAACTCCTCACCAAGCGATGCTGAAAAGTTACTTGCTCCGATAATCAGGATTCCAGGTGGTTCATTGCTCGCTAAATGAAGCTTTTTCGCTAGCGGGCCGATTGTGAAGCCGTGCGCACATACGGTTATAATGACAAGCGCAAACGTCAAGGCTGTAAGAAGACTCGCTTCTTCATATCCATCATTGACGAGAATGCTCGAAAAGTATCCGGCGACAGTAAGCGCAACGATTCCGCGTGGCGCAATCCATCCGATTAATATTTTCTCATTCCGTTCAAGTTCCGTACCGATCGTTGAAATCCAAATCGACAACGGACGTACAACAAACAACGTCACTAACACGAATGCCAGAATCGGTAGTGTAAACATTTGAGCGATCGTCTCTCTCGGCAAAGATGCCGTCAAGAGTATGAACACCGTAGAAGTTAACATGACAGAGACATTTTCAACAAAATGCCCAAGGTTTCCAATCGATGACACATATTGCTTAGAACGACCAATAGTCAGACCCATCACGGTGACTGCGAGCATGCCTGTTTCGTGCATGATCACTTCTGCAAGCATGAAACATATCAAGACCAAAGCAAGTACAATCGGTGATTTCAAGTACTCAGGAAACTGTCCTTTTGACGCCATAACCGTGATGAGAAGCCCCACTCCAAGTCCAAGAAGAACCGCAAGACCTGCGCCTCCAAAGAAACTGAGCAAATTACTCATCGTCAAACTATCATTGCTCAACACTTTAATTACTTCATATGCAAATAACGCAAGAAGAGGCCCCGCAGGATCGACGATAATCCCTTCCCACTTCAATACAGCAGCTGTTCGGGATTTCAATTTTGCACTCCTAAGCAGCGGGATGATCACTGTAGGACCCGTAACTACAAATAACCCTCCTATAATGAAGGCAATTTCCCATTGCAGTCCAGCAAAATAGTGCGCCGCAAGGGACCCGAGAATCCATGCGAGAAACGCACCGATCGTAACAATACGTGTAACGGATTTAGAGATCCCTTTAATTTCACGAATATCGAGATTCGAACTACCTTCAAAAAGAATAACCGCAACCGCAAGTGAAATGAGTGGTCCGTATAAATCACCGAGCGCGGCTTCCGGGTTGATCAATCCTAAAACAGGACCAATAAGCAATCCTGCGATTGACATGATAACAATTGACGGCCACTGAATCCGCCAGGCAAGCCACTGGGAAAAGATTCCGAGCGCGAGTACTGCGACTACGCTGATTAATGCTAAGTTTTCCATTCTCCCACTTCCTAACAGGATCCATATGATCCGTGAATTTCGTTAGAGACAAGTGTAACAAAACAAGGGGATTCTGCCTACTCTCACCCATGTGTGTTCTAAGATTTTCCGGATATGATAGACTGAAGAAAAGGCTCTATTAGAAAAGTACTCAACTATGATTGGAGGAATTTCTATGAAAGAGAAGTATATGCTTGCACTTGACCAAGGTACAACCAGTTCACGGGCTATTTTGTTCAATGAACAAGGTGAATCAG
Source organism: Sporosarcina sp. D27 (assembly GCF_000586555.1). Lineage (GTDB taxonomy): Bacteria > Bacillota > Bacilli > Bacillales_A > Planococcaceae > Sporosarcina. Next base: position 40,238 of record NZ_AZUC01000059.1, on the reverse strand, counting down.
TGTTCACTGCGCAACAAGAATTCAAGCAATATTTTCCACAAACTGGATGGGTCGAGCATAATGCCACCGAAATTTGGAGTTCAATTTTGTCCGTAATCGCAGGTGTGTTGTCAGAGAAAAATTTGTCTCCTGATCAAATTGCAGGTATCGGGATTACAAACCAACGAGAAACAACGGTCGTTTGGGATAAAGCAACGGGTAATCCAATTTACAATGCAATTGTATGGCAGTCCCGTCAAACATCTAGTATTTGTGAAAAGTTAAAAAAGGCTGGCCATTCGGATTTGATTCGCAAGAAAACAGGGCTTCTTATTGATCCTTATTTCTCCGGTACGAAAGTGAAATGGATTCTTGACCATGTGGAAGGCGCTCGCGAGAAGGCAGAACGTGGGGACTTGTTATTCGGTACAATCGACACTTGGCTTGTGTGGAAATTATCGGGTGGCGAGGCGCACATAACAGATTACTCAAACGCTTCCCGTACGCTGATGTACAATATTCACGATTTGCAGTGGGATGAAGAATTGCTGGATATTTTGGATGTCCCCGCCGCGATGCTTCCGGAAGTCCGACCCTCCTCGGAAGTGTATGCGCAAACGGAACCGAGTAAGTTTTTCGGTCGCGCGGTTCCAATTGCAGGCATTGCTGGAGATCAGCAAGCTGCACTTTTCGGGCAAGCTTGTTTTGAAAAAGGCATGGTGAAAAGTACGTATGGCACAGGTTGTTTCATGTTGATGAACACGGGTGAAGAAGCTGTTCAATCCGAAAACGGTCTATTGACGACAATTGCTTGGGGACTTGACGGAAAAGTTGAGTATGCGTTGGAAGGAAGTATTTTTGTGGCCGGTTCAGCGATTCAATGGCTGCGCGATGGACTGCGGATGTTGCGCAGTTCCGAACAAAGCGAAGCCTATGCAGAGCGTGTCACGTCTTCCGATGGCGTATACGTGGTCCCAGCGTTTGTCGGGCTCGGTACACCTCATTGGGATAGCGATGTCCGCGGGGCTGTATTCGGATTGACTCGCGGAACGGAGAAAGAGCATTTCATCCGGGCGACTCTTGAATCTCTCGCCTATCAGACAAAAGATGTCTTGGACGCGATGGAAGCCGATTCAGGTATTTCGTTGAAGTCTATGCGAGTAGACGGCGGTGCTGTCGCTAACAACTTCTTAATGCAATTTCAAGCGGACTTATTAGGCGTACCCGTTGAACGTCCTTCTATTAATGAAACAACCGCACTCGGAGCTGCTTATCTGGCGGGCCTTGCGGTCGGATTCTGGAAAGATTGCTCGCAGATTGCGGATCGTTGGCAGCTCGATCGAGAGTTTGAGCCGAAGATGGACGATGCAGAACGCGATTCTTTATATGGCGGTTGGCAAAAGGCAGTGAAGGCTGCTCAAGTATTTAAGTGAAGTTTGAAGGGGCGCACCGAGTGAATTGGGTGCGCTTTTTTGTTTTGGATGTGATTTTGGACAAACTCAGCGAAGTACAGTGCAGTTATGCGCAACCAATAAATCCCTTTATGAGGTTGAATTGTGTCCCGTTATCGAGAAACTTCAGGATGTGTCGGAAAAATGTAGGGATTTGATTGGTAAAGGGCACTATGTGATCGAGAATTCGCTCTAAGTGTCGGAGAAAATCATATATCTGATTGAGAAACATTCGCTAGTGTCACAGGGAGCGTTTCTGCAGCGGAATAGCCTACACAACAAGCGCAGCGCTACCAATTAATCCTTTAACGCCGTTGAATTGTGTCCCGCTATCGAGAAACTTCGGGAGGTGTCGGAGAAATGCAGGAATTTGATTGGTAAAGGGCACTATGCGATCGAGAAATCGCTCTAAGTGTCTGACAAACTCATTTATCTGGTCGAGAAACGTTCCCTAGTGTCACAGGGAACATTTATGCAGCGGAATAGCCTACACAACAAGAGGTGCGCTACCAATTAATCCCTTAACTCAGTTGAATTGTGTCCCGTTATCGAGAAACTTTGTGATGTGTCGGAGAAATGCAGTTGTATGATTGAGTAATTAGATTATGTGATGGACAAACCCTTGCAATTCATCAAGAATACGACAGTTTTGATCGACAACGTAAAAACGACCCATCCCGAAAGACGAAGCGCTAAAATACTTCACTTTATAATGGGTACCAACATCCTCAAGTGCCCAGGAAGTAATTGAATACATCCTGATTGAAAATCGTATAGCTCCCCGTCCATATCCACTCTCCGCTGACTCGGAGCATCTATTTGCAACTCATTCACTTGCATATACTCCAACATATTGAGTTGCGACGTATCCGCTTCAGGCTTCCGTAGCGACATCAACTCAAGAAGCGTCGTTAAATTGGAATTTTTCACTACGAGTACATCCAGTTTGCTATCAGATGGACTAATTGCTCCTATTGGAATCGGCGTCGTCGCGAGCGAGCTACCATTCAACACAAATATGGCAATGGCCACACCTTCTATGTCGATTCCATCCGAAACAATATGATACGGAAAACTTTCCGCTTCACGCATCGTTCGAATCGTACTTGCCATGTAACTTAGCGGACCGAAACTCTTCTTTTGTCCGTCATCGACATTTTTAGATGTTTCTGTCACGAGCCCGATCCCCCAAAAGTTAATGAAATGCTGACTTCCTTCTCTTCCTACATCGATTGATCGGATTTCTCCAGTTAGCAATGCTTCAACAGCATCCCGTAAATTTTGAGGAATGCCCAGTGTTCGCGTGAAATCATTCGATGTCCCACCAGGTAAAATTGCAAGTAGCGGTCGCACGTCAAGCTTCGAAATCGCGTCTATGCATTGATGAACCGTTCCATCCCCACCCAAGATTATAACGAGCTCCATGTCACTTGACGTTTCACAAATACGGCGCGTTTCATCAGAACTTTCTGGGCGCACAACCGTCAACTCTTTCACTGCTTTCCCAAGAACCGGCATAACCGCCGCAAGTTTCGCTTCCACGTCATCATTCCCAGCATGCTCATTATAGATGAGCAGCGCTTTGTTAAACGTGTGCATCTAAATTCCTCCTTTACTCAAGAAATGCAATTCATTCCTATCAACAAAAATAATCTCCTCATCCATACGCTTTGTGATGTGCTTTTTTCGGCTTTAAATAGTCGTCATCTTTTCTAACTTCATTCCACTCCATACCAACAAAGTCATCGCACTTTCGTATCGCTTCAAATACTTATAGATTTTCTGTGCAAATTCTTAAGCGATTTTCGGCTTCTTGAATCGCTAATACGGCAAAACCGCACTCTTATACAGTGCCAAATCCTTTAGAATACTTTCCCCTGCTATCCGCTATCGAAACACGTGCTCAGGATCTATATTAGCCTGTGGATTTCGAATGACCGCAAAAAGTATCTATAAATACTTTTTGAATTGATCTTAAAGAAGTTACTTCTTAATACGCGCTTATATTAGATCAATAATACTCACTCAGCAACTCGATAGTACTTTTTTCAAAACATGGTGAACTCAATAACTACGATGTAGGCATATTCAATCTAATCAACTACCATACCAACGCCCTAATTATCTGTCGAATTATGTCGTAAAATAATTACTTTTTCACACTATTCCAATTACTAAGAATGTCGTATAATGGAACTATTAAACAGTTATAGGAGATGAATCGGAATGAATTGTGAAAGTTATTTGCTTGATAGCCAAGCTTTAGCACTAATGGCTCACAAAGATGATTATGGAAGTCGATCCAAAATTGTAACACTACACGGAACATACACTTCAAAAAAATCACCTGTGGAACTTCTCAACTTAGCCTGCTTGCATAACCAAACAACTAAACGTATACAAAAACAAGCGGCTTTTGAAGTGTTGAAGTTTAAGCAAAAACCTCCATTCATTCTCTCTGAAGGCGTCGGAGTTTTTCCGACCAGCTCCTCTAAACACGATACGTGCTGCTGGATTTTCAATCATTTCTTCACAACTCGAGAAATTGACAAAAAGACGACTGAACTTACGTTTTCCACTGGTATCAAAGTAACAGTAGCAGCCTCTTTACATATCATTCATCAACAAAATGGTCGATTACACACATTACTTAGTCATTCTGCCCAAACAAAGAAAGAGCTTTACTTTGAGCAATTTTTGTTTAATAGCGAGCGGTTGCATCGATAACGATATGATATTTTTCAGCGACCTTCTCTAGGTCGCTTTTTTTAATGTTTATGGATGTATGAAAAACAACTTTTAACAAAAGCTAAGGTTGGATGATTTTCTACAATTAGAAAATGAAGTCCTAATTAGAAAAGGAGTTGAAAACATGCGAATCGTTACACGAATTGCACTCGTTCTCGTCATTATCGGGGCGTTAAATTGGGGTCTTATTGGATTATTCCAATTCGACTTAGTTGCCACCTTGTTCGGCGGACAGGCTTCTATTTTGTCTAGAATTGTTTACACATTAGTAGGAATCAGCGGAATCGTCAGTCTCGGGATATTGTTTGAAACGGATGATGCGACCGATTCTGATGTGGAGCACACTCGGTTCTCAAATCCTAATTACGGAACAGAATTCGGAGAGGAACCCGATTTCACAGAGCAACGGGATGCTGCTCGACGGCGTTCAGATGACGATACGATGCTCTAATTGAAAATACCGCCAAATCGAGTCATTCGATTTTGGCGGCATTTTTTTGGATCAAGCTCGTTGCCTTAAGTAACAAGCGAGTTGCAACTGGAGGGCGTCGTCCGTATTCTTCAACGAGAGATCTAATGTTTCTTCTATCTTTTTTAACCGTTGGTACAACGTATTAATGTGTATGTGTAACTTGTTAGCCGCTTCGCCTGCTGAGCGATTACTTGCAAAATAAGTAAGGAGAGTCTGTTCCAGCGTTCCGTCTGACCGATCTGCTTCACGTAGCGGATTAAAGATATCTGTCAGAAACTTACTCACTTCTTCCGTATTGCGGCTCGTGAACAATCGGCTAATTCCAATATCGATATAGCGTACCAGCTGATGATTCCGCTGTCCTTCAAGCGGATTGGTCAGTGCGATTTCTGCCTCTCGATACGTTTGTTCGATTTGGCTCATTTCATGAACGAGTGAACCAATTCCACCGTGAAGTTCATAGTCTGAGTCCGCCTTGGTTCGTTGGAATATTAAGTCCTCGAGCTTCTTCTCAAAAATTGATAATTGTGATTGTCCTGCCACTCCTGCTACTAAAATCACTTTGTTTTGCCATCCGAATATCGTTTGAATGAGTCCGCTTACTGTTGAACGCAGTTCTGCAATCAATCTGAATATGTGGGCTTCTAGCTCCTGTGGATCCGAGCATCCAGTTACCTGGAGCATTGCAACCACAAATCCATCCATATTCCGAATACCGAGCGCTTCCATTTTTTTATTCAAAACGTCTGGATTCGTTGCGTGTAATAATTCATCAAACAGCTCTCGCTGAGTTTTATAATAGAACGCCAACACATTCTGCTTTTGCACCCGCTCCAGTGCTAGTAGGACACTTCCTTGTTCAATAGCTAACTCACCAATCCGCTCTAACTTTTGCGAGGATGTAGAAATAAGACAGCCGAGAACAACAGATCCCGATCGAATCGGATACAAAACGATGTCACCCGATCCGGTTAGTATAATTGTTTTTGCAATACCTTCTAGCTTAATCTTCTCTAGCAAATCTTTGAATGATACGCCTGAAGGTAGATTTGCAGATGATGGGATCATTTCGTTGACTAACAAATCCGCGAACACTAAAGGTTGCCCCGCCATCTTACTTAACTCATCAATCATTTTCTCAGTTCCCATATTTCGGACCGACAACTCAGTGAGCGTTGCGTGAATGGCATCCCGCTGCACTAGCTTTTCGTTCAATTCACGAATGTTGGCGAACTGTTTTGCATTGCGGATTGCGATTCCAACCTGGGTCGTAAAGATTTGTAACAGCCACAAATCCCGCTCAGTCAGCAGTTGGTCTGAATTTATCTGCCCTAAATACATGACACATTCAATACGACCGTCCACTCCGATTGGGTAGGCAATCACTGACCTGATATTGGTGATATCCTCAACTCTTCTTCCCCAACGTCGCTTATTTTCCTGTGAGATCCGTTTGACTTTCTCATATTCCAAATCTCTTGGATCCGTAATTAGAACGGGATTTCCAACTTCGAATGCATAGCCAACTGGGCCTTCCCCTAAGTCGAATTCCATTTGTTGAATCTCTTCAAACCGATACCCTTCCGATGCCTTACAGATGATTTTCCCTCGTGTTTCATCCAACAACCAAAGCGTTCCATAATCGGCATTCGTGATGACGTCGAGCGTATGCGTCAATATGTTCGAAAATACGTCTTCCAAGTCGAGTGACGCGGTCGTATAGCGAATGCTGTCGACAATGCGCGCTAGCTTGGTACGCCCGGTTTCATCAGAATACTCAGAATATTCTTTGTGCAAAAAGTCGAAGAGCATTTCAAGTTCGATTTCATCCAAATTAAATTCTCCATCTATTAATAAGATGACCCGATAATCTTGGGAATACGTGAACTGCATGGCACTTCTTCCTTCATCTTGTATGACTTCAATAGGTTTTCCTTGCGTCGTTTTTGGAGGAGACATTCCATTCGGGTTGACGAGCGGATAGACTTGTTGCAGTTCATCCTTCGCAATCCAAATTGAATAAGGAGAAGTGATTCCAATCCGTTTTAATAAGGTTTCAATAGGTAGTGACACAGCGCTCTCCTTCTCTCTATGGAATAATCTCTAATTATCTACTGCTAACTATAGAGATTCATACATTGTGCTGTCAATAAAATTAACATACTATTTTAATTAGGCGGAATTTTAAAAGAATACTTATGGAGGTGCCTCATGGATTTAGATAAAAGCATGATTGGGATCGCAAGCAAACCTTATATTGCTGAAGTCGATCGAGAGCGTGTCACCCGCTTTGCTCAAGCAGTCGGTGATGAGAATCCCCTCTATTTTGATGAAACCTACGCGGCTGACACTGCTTATGAAGGGATGACTGTTCCACCCACCTTTTTAGTTGCACTTGGTAGCAATGCTAAGTTTCCACTGAAATTGGACTTCAAACGAATGTTGCATGGTGAACAGGAATTCATCTACCACAAGCCAGTCCGAATTGGAGATCGACTTGAATGTACGATGACTGTAACTGATGTGTACGACCGCGTCGGGAAAAGCGGGACGATGCAATTCCTCGTTCTCGATACGGAGATGAAAACTGAAGATGGTGTTCTTGCCGCAGTATCGCGAAACACGATTATCTATAGACCCGCAAAAAAGGGGGCTAATTGAATGAAAGCGATTACAAAAATTCCGTTTTCAGAATTGCACAAGGAGATGCAACTTCCTTCTCTCGCGAAACCACCTGTAACACATGAACAACTCGTCCAGTATGCTCAAGCCTCAGGCGATTTGAATCTTCTCCATACTGATGATGCGTTCGCTAAAAGCATCGGCATGGATGGTGTCATTGCACATGGCATGCTCATTATGGGATTTCTCGGACAATACGTTCAGGAACTTGCTGGAACTGAAGCAATCGTCAGCAAATTCAACATGCGTTTCGGCGCGATGACGAAGCCCGGTGACGCGATTACGTGTAGTGGTGTTGTGAAGCAACTCATTGAAATCGATGGCAAACGTGTAGCAGAACTTGAATTGAATGCAGAGAAAGCACCTGGTGAACGTGTTGGAACTGGATCTGCAACGCTTACTTGTAAAATCGAGAACGACTGACTAAGGAGGTCGCACAGATGTCAACTTATTCAAATCAATGCGCAATCGTCGGTGTCGGGGAAAATCAGCGCTCCCGCAAATCAGGTACGACTCCCCTTCATATGGCGCTCACTGCAGCACGTAATGCATTGGCAGATGCTGGGTTGGAAGCTAAAGATCTCGATGGGATCATGAACTATTCCACTGGCGGCGATTCATGCCCTTCACACGAACTCGCAACTTACCTTGGATGTCATCCTAAATATGTAAAAGACGTGAGTGGAGGTGGCAGTAGTACGGAGCTGCTGATTGCAGATGCAGTTGCATTAATTGAAGCCGGTATGTTAGAAACCGTTCTCATTTATCGTTCGATGAATGGGAGTTCGGGTGTACAAGTAGGACGAGGTTATGATCCGAACATGCTTCAGGAAATGCTGCCAGGTGGTAGTTTCATCATGCCATACGGTTCTGCAAGCCCTTCTCAATGGTTCGGGATGTTCGCGAATCGACATATGCATGAAACGGGAATTACGAAAGAGCATTTAGGACATGTGTGTATTAGTTTTTATGAACACGCACAACGGAATCCGAATGCATTTTTGAATGGAAAACCACTCGATATGGAAACGTATCTCGCAACACCTGACATCAGTATGCCATTCAATATCCATGACTGTTGTGTGGAATTGGATGAAGCGAATGCAATCATCGTGACGTCTGCATCGAATGCGAAAAACTGCAAATCGAAGCCGGTTTTCATTGCTGGCATGGCACCTCGGACGACACATTCCCAAGTGCATTACTGGACACAAGTCGATGAAGTGGCCGCGGATCACGCAGCAGCTGATCTATACAAGTCCGCTGGTGTGAAACCTGAAGATATACAAGTCGCTTCGATTTACGATTGCTTCAGTTGGGTTGTTCTACGACAGCTTGAATCATACGGGTTTGCGAAACGTGGTGAAGTCGGTGATTTCGTTGCGGCGGGCAATTTGAAATTGGGAGGAAGTCTTCCTTCCAACACTGCCGGCGGCATGCTTTCTGAAGGCTATACACATGGAATGAATAACGTCTTGGAACTCGTTCGACAATTACGACATGACTATAAAGGGACAGAGCGCCAAGTGAAGGATTGCGAGCTCGGGATTGCTACTGGATGGGCCGGTCCTGACATTGCAGGTGCGATGATTTTACGAAATTAAAGGAGGCGTCTTGATGACTAAACAGACTGCATATGAAAAGCCGATTCCGTTGAAGACCCCTGATAATCACGAGTATTGGGATGCCGCGGATCGACATGAACTTAAACTTCAGAAGTGTTCTGCGTGTAGCACGTTCATTCACCCCCCTGGCCCAGCTTGTCCGACTTGCGGAAGTCCGGAGACGGAGTGGGAACTGCTGGGTTCGGATATTTCGGCGACGGTGTATTCCTATATCGTTTCGTATCGACCATTTTTACCTGGGTTCCAGCATGAGTTGCCGACTGTGATCACGGTGGCTGCACTGGATGCTGCGCCAGATGTGAAGATTATGGCGAATATTATTGAGTGTGATCCGGGAGATGTTGAGATTGGCATGCCATTGAAGATGACGTGGGTGGATATTACGGATGACCGCGCGTTGCCGCAGTGGGTACTGGCACGGGGGTAGTAGACGGGGTTGATCTACGTTATGGGTGGACGCTTTCCGAGGGGCTTGATCTCAGCCAATCGAACCACGAAGAGTTCGATTTGCCGTATTTCTGCGCACCTTACAGAAATTAAGGCATCCCTGTGCTCCCAACGCTTTGCTTATGGTCGCAAAAGCCGTTCTACGTTACGACTTTTTCTGCGGGGTCTTCGATCTTCGCTGATTCCGCTGGAGTCGCCGTCTTGCGCTTCAATCAACGGATCAGGTAAGCCCTACTATCTACCTTTTTAAAAAGAAAGTAAGAAAGAGAGAAAGAATGAGAAAGGGTGTGTCTCTATGGATTTTACATTTACGGAAAAAGAGGAGAAGTTTCGTGGGGAACTGCGTGGCTGGCTTGAGGTGAATTTGCCGAAAGGTTGGCTGCAAGGTGATCGGAAGCTTTCTGATGACAATGAACACTACTCGAAATTCCTGCGCGATTGGCAACGGACGCTATATGAAGGCGGTTGGGCAGCGATTTCCTGGCCGAAAGAATACGGTGGCCGTGATGCGACGCTTATGGAAGAAATCATTTATCACCAAGAAATGGTTCGCGTCCAATCCCCTCCCCTTGTGAACTATATCGGTATTCACATGGTCGCGCCGACCCTCATGCAAATGGGAACGGATGCGCAAAAAGAAGAATTCATCGAAAAAATCCTAACTGGTGAACAAGTTTGGAGCCAAGGGTATTCAGAACCGGGTGCAGGATCCGACCTTACCGCTCTCCAGACAACTGCTGTGAAAAAAGATGGCAAATGGGTCATTAACGGACAAAAGGTTTGGACGAGTTTTGCACATCTGGCAGACCGGTGTTTCCTACTGACGAAAACGAGCCAATCGGAAAAGAAACACGAAGGCATTACCGTGTTCCTTCTCGATATGGACCAAGATGGTGTCGAAACGCGTCCGATTGTTCAAATGGATGGGCATCAAGAATTCAACGAAGTCTATTTAACCGATGCCATCGCAACTGACGAGGATATCGTCGGTGAAGAAGGAAAAGGATGGGCTGTCCTCATTGCACTCATGCTTCACGAACGTTCAGGTATCGCAGCTCAAGTGTTTACGCTGGAGCAACAATTCGAACAAGTAATTGAAATGGCGAGAACTGTCCGTGTTAATGGCTGTCTACTGATCGATGACCCTTTCGTTGAAGACGGACTTGCTGATTTATATGCTCGTATTAACGGTGCCAAGCTAAATTACTATCGGAATATTACACACACGCTCAAAAATGGTCGTCCTGGCCCTGAAAGTTCACTTGATAAATTGCTAGTCAGTGAGTTAACGAAAGAACTTTTCGACTTCGCAATGACAATTCAAGGTCATGCTGGCGTGTTAACGAACGATGATTCCATATTCGATGCTGAGATGCAAAGCCAGTATCTTGCATCATTCGGAGCAACGATTGGCGGAGGGACGAGTGAAGTTCAGCGCAATACAATTGGTGAGCGTATTCTCGGACTCCCGAAAGACTTAGGACGATAACGAAAAAGGTGAGGTGACTACTATGGATTTTGCATTAAGCGAAGAACAAGAGCTATTTCGAACAGCGATTCGTAAATATATGAATGATTTAGACAGAACGGAAGCCGCACGTGCCGTCATTAGCGGTAAATTGGATGTTGTTGCTACAGCTACATCCGGGCTTGCTGAAATGGGTGTAACCGCTATCCCCGTATCTGAAGAAGTAGATGGTCTCGGTCTTGGCGCACTCGATCTTGTTCCAGTTTTCGAAGAAACCGGAAGAGTCTTATTACCTGGACTTCAACTTGAGACGCTGGCACTCGCAGTTCCGTTACTCGAGGCGTTTGGGACAACTGCACAAAAGGCAACTCGCCTTCCGAAAGTTGCATCTGGAGAAAGCTCTATTTCTGTCGCCTGGTATGAGCGTGACGGTAGTTTGTTCCCAAATTCCTTTAGCTGTATTGCAGCGAAAACAGAAAGTGGCTATGCACTGACAGGTACTAAAACTCTTGTCCCTGTAATCGGAGATCCCGATACGTTCATTACGAGTGCACAAACTGCTGAAGGTAAGTCGTTATTCCTTGTAAAAGCGAGTGATGTTGCATCATTCCGGACGCTTTCTGTACTTGATGAAACCCAACAGCTAGCTAAAATCACGTTAACCAATGCACCGGGTGAGTTGCTTGGTGAACCGGGTCATGCCACTGACATGTTGAAAGATGGTTTGTTACATTTCAATGCAGCTCTATGCTCCAGCATGGTTGGAGGAATGGATGAACTCGTCAAAATGACAGGAGAATACGCAAAGATTCGTGTGCAGTTCAATCAGCCAATCGGACGTTTTCAAGCGATTAAGCACGGCATCGTCAATATGAAGCTGGATTTAGAGACAGCACGTTCCCTTTCCTACTATGCTGCTTGGGCTGTTGAAACGAATTCTGAGGATAAAGCAGCTGCCGTCCATAGCGCTCGGTCGTTCATTTCCAAGGCATTTATCAAAGCTGCGGCAGATTCGATTCAGATCCATGGCGGCATCGGATTCACTGAAGAACTCGATGTGCAGCTGTATTTGAAGCGTGCACGCTATTATGAAAACTATTTCGGTTCCGTGCGTGATTCGCGTAGAGTAACCGCACAATCACTTGGCTGGCATTCAACTCCTGCCAAACGTGATGCAGTCCCGGTTTCTTGAATTTATAGCATGTGAATAGCTGGATCGGGCTGATGGTTAATGTGTTATGAGCACATTTTGAAGTTTATGAGCACTTTCTAGAGTTTATGAGCACTTCTCGCGGGTTTATGAGCACTTTCTGGAGTTTATGAGCACTTCTCGCGGGTTATGAGCACTTTCTAGAGTTTATGATCACTTCTTGCGGGTTATGAGCACTTTCTAGAGTTTATGAGCACTTCTCGCGGGTTATGAGCACTTTCTAGAGTTTATGAGCACTTCTCGCGGTTTATGAGCACTTTCTAGAGTTTATGATCACTTTTTGCGGTTTATGAGGGATATATCGCAATTTATGATCACATTCCATAATTTACAGGAACTTTGCAATGTTGACGAAATGTACCCACGATACACAAGAAAAAATCATAGCTAAATAAGGAGGAGAATGAATATGGCAGTGTCAACAGACTTGAAAGAGTTTCAAAACTTGATTGGTGGAGAATTGCGTGCAGCAACAGATGGTGCACTTACAGATAGCATTGACCCTTCTACTGGTAAAGCGTGGGCACGAGTTCCAAAAAGTTCCAAGGAAGACGCAGTGAGCTCAATCGAAGCGGCTCAGAAAGCATTTCCTGCGTGGAAAGCATTATCTGCTGGAGAACGAGCAGCGTGTTTGCGTGATGCTGCTGAAATCATTTCCGCGAATGGCGGCGAGCTCGCTGCTCTTGAAACACAAGACAATGGCTGGGTAATTCGGGAAACCACATACGGACTAATTCCTGTCTTGCAGCAAGTTTGGATAGATGCAGCGGGCAAAGCTTCAGAAGCAAATCGAGGTCAAACCGTTCCTATGAGTCCAACAAGTCTTGGGTACACATTACGGGAACCTTATGGAGTCGTCGTTGGTATTACACCGTGGAACGCGCCTCTGTTTACATTTTCAATTAAAGCGGCTTATGCACTAGCTGCAGGAAACACAGTTGTCATCAAACCGTCCGAACAATCGGCGGTCTCTTCTCTTCATCTTGCTAACCTGTTGAAAGATGTTTTCCCTGAAGGCGTTCTCAACGTCATTTGTGGACCAGGCTCTGAAATTGGAGATACACTCGTCGAACACCCTGCTGTTGATAAAGTGAGTTTAACAGGTTCAGGGGGTACTGCTACCTCAATTGCGAAAGCAACGGCTGGCAAACCAAAGCCTTTGATCCTTGAGCTTGGTGGAAAGTCTGCCAATATCCTATTTGAAGATGCCAATATAGAAAAAGCGGTTGAGGCCATTAGTTCATATAGTATTTTCACAGGAAACTCTGGCCAACTTTGTGTCGGAAGTTCACGTCTGCTCGTTCATCGGTCGATTATTGATCAGGTAGCTGAAGGGATTAAAAATTATCTTCAAAATCCAGAGTTGAAACAGTTTGGAGCAACTCTAGATTCAACGACAACTACTGGCCCTATCGCAAACAAATCGCAGTATGAAAAAATACGTTCTTATATCCAACTAGGGTTGGACGAAGGTGCAGAACTTGTTTACGGTGGACGCTCCGGTGGATCTGAACTTATTCCAGATCGAAGCGACTTAGCGGATGGTTATTGGATCGAACCTACTCTTCTTAAATCAGAGTCCAATACATTACGAGTTTGTCAGGAAGAAATTTTCGGTCCTGTTTCAGTTATGATTCCGTTCGATACTGAAGAAGAAGCAATAGAGCTAGCAAACGGAACAGAATTCGGACTAGCTGCGGGCGTCTGGACGAAGGATTTAAGTCGCGCACATCGTATGATTGCTTCACTTGAAGCAGGAAATGTATGGGTAAACACGTATGCACGAGTTGGAGTGGATCTTCCATTTGGTGGCGTAAAGAGTAGTGGATTCGGAACTGACTCAATCGAGGACTATTCTCGAGAGAAAGCATGTGTAATTGAGTTGTAATTCAGCGTCTCGGTTGGTTTCATTACCTGCCGGGACACTACAAACTTCGTACGATTCATGGATTGGGACATATCTCGAGAAGGCGGTGGTTAAATGAACGTTAAACTTTCGAAAAGAGAAAACTACGATCAAGATTTGCCAGAAACACTCGACATTCCGAACGTCACGGCAGGTGCCATATTAAAAGGTAGCGTGAAGCAATACGGGGAGAAAGATGCTTACATCTATCGTGATACACCTATTACGTATAACCAGATTTACACTGAAGCAAAACGATTTGCGAATGCACTTCGCACACTCGGAGTAGGTCGCGGCATGACAGTCTCTACCCATTTGCCTACTTGCCCTCAATACGTCGCTGCGTACTATGGAATTATTCTGTCTGGCGCAGCGTATTCGCCTCTAAATCCGTATTTGCCAGTTGGTGATTTAACGTATCAGCTGAATGATTCGGAAACACGTGTAGTTGTCACCCATGAATCTGTTGCGGGTACGCTCGCGGAAGTTCTAGCAATTACAGGTGTCCAGCACGTCATCATGACTGGTGAATCTGAGATTTATACCAACGATACCCCCGTTGATGTGTCTTCCTACGACGGCTGGCATAGTTTTGCAGCATTAAAATCTGCTGCATCTGATGAAGAATTCAATCCTGGTATCGATCCTCAAGAAGATTTAGTGCACATCGCTTATACGGGTGGTACAACTGGAAGTCCTAAGGGCGTTATGATCACACACGCAAACCTTGTTAGCAACATTACACAAATAGCAGCCTGGACAGCTGGGGCATTGCCAGTAGTAGATGAAGACGGAGCACTTCGTTTTGTAGCGGTAGAACAAGATCCGGAGGCTTACAAGGAGAAGTATTTGATTCCTCTTGGGGAAGAAATCCGGTTAAGTCCCTCTCCCCTGTTTCACATTACTGGAGGCATCGGAATGATTGTTTCCCCGATGGCACAAGGAGTTACAACACTACTACCTGATCGCTTTGTGCCTACACAATTCTTGGAATTAATGGAGAAATACAAAGTTTCATCAATTAATGGAGCACCTGCAATGTGGAATGTCTTATTGAACTTACCAGGCATCGATTCGTACGATTTTTCAACGATTCGTAACGTCAGTTCAGGAGCTGCCCCGCTTTCTCAAAAAGAGATGGGCTTGCTGAAAGAAATGTTCCCGAATGCTCGTGTTGGTGAAGGCTATGGTCTTACAGAAGCGACAGCATCAGTAGCAGGTAGCGTCTGCTTGGCAGGGGGTACCCATAAAATAGGAACAGTCGGACTGCCCACATACAATACAGAGATTAAAGTTGTTTCCCTCGATGGGATGAGCGAAGATGCGCTTCCACCTGGTGAGAGCGGTGAAATTTGTATTTATGGACCTCAAGTGATGAAAGGTTATTTCAACAAACCCGAGGAGACTGCTTCCACATTACGTGGTGGCTGGCTACACACCGGAGATATCGGGATTATTGATGAAGACGGCTACCTCGCGATTGTGGATCGTAAAAAAGAGATGCTTATTTATAATGGGTATAATGTATATCCGAGCCGAATTGAAGAAGTAATCGTCTCTCATCCTGATGTACAAAATGCGATCGTCATCGGAAAGCCTGCAGAAGGTGTCGGTGAGATTCCAAAAGCATTTGTTATCGTTAAACCAGGAAGTACGCTTAGCGGAGAAGAGCTGATGACATATACGAACGAGCGTGTCGTCCACTACTCAAAGGTGCGCGAACTCGAATTCCTTGAACAATTTCCAATGACGGCAGCAGGAAAGATTTCAAAGATCCATTTGAAAAAGATGGAACTTGATAACCAATGATTCTGGACGCTTCGCTCTTATGGCGAGGCGTTTTTTTGATGCCCTACAAGTTCAATACCCACTTCTCTTCCTCTGTAGAACGAAAAAAACACCTCCATGATAGAAGGTGATCGCTACTTCAACATCACTGCATTACAGAACTCTCAAATGCAGACACTTGATTTTTTCCATTCGCTTTTGATTGATATAATGCTTGGTCGGCACGATAAAATACATCAGCAAACTTTGAGTACGCTCCGTTGGCATTGTCTGTCATGCCAATGCTCACAGTGATAGGTATTGGCTGTTCATTGAAAGTAATCCTCAGTTTCTGAATTTCAGCTAGAAGTTGGTTGACTCGCTCCTTCGCGTTATCCAAAGTTTCCCCGTTTAAGATGAAAACCAGTTCATCTCCCCCATATCGTGCTAATAATTCCGTTGAGTCCGACTTCCACAATACTTTTCGGCAAGTTGTACAAATTTCACGCAAGGCTTCATCGCCCGCCAAATGACCATATGTATCATTGATTGACTTGAAATTATCCAAATCCAGTGCAATACAGGTCACAGATCTGCCCTCCTCAGCAGCTTGTGCTAACCAATTCGATGCGACATCTTCTAAATGTCTTCTGTTGAATAATCGAGTCAGATAATCTACTTTAGCATTGCGTTCAATGGAGGCAACATTATGCTTCACTTCAAGTTTTAACGCAGTTTTTGCTAATTCCTGTTCTTGTAAAGTCTTTAAAACCTTAATATATTCTTGCTGCACGACAAATCCTAGTTGTCGATCATCTAGAATTTCACATAAATCACAGCGTCTTTCTTGAATCTCCTTCAATAATAGAAGATCTTGAATCTCTGTCGCGTGATTTGTAGCAACTTCAAATGCTTCCAGAGCACTTGAAAACTCATTGTTCTTCACTAAATAGCGACCATACAAATCGTAACACTGAGCTCTTTCCCGTATATATGTGGATAAAATAGGGTCTGCCAACATCTGTTCAACCATCGGTCCTGCATGACTTGTATCGTCAAGTCCCACGTAAGCATTCGCAATGTTTAACTTCACTCGAAATTTGAGGATTGGAACTTCGGGCACGTACCTTTCTGCCATTTCAAGCCCAATCAGACCATTTTCAAGAGCACCTTCATAATCTTTCTCACACGCACAAATATGGCTATAATTACTGTAGGCATTACTAACCATATTCCAATGCTTAAGACGTGTACCCAATTCTATGCCTCGCATTAATGCGCCCTTTGCTTTTTCGTATTCTCTATTGTAATCGTACAAAATGACAAGGATGTTAATCCCGTTCAGTTGTTCGTTTTCATCTCCATATTGGGAACAATATTGTAGATGTGCGTCGACACTTAAAAACGCCTCTTCAATCGCACCGACGCTATAGAAAGCGGAGGCATGATGAATATGCGCGCACAGTACAGCCTTATGGTCTTGTTGTTTCAATCCTTTTTCTAGTAATACATCACAATGCTCAATTAACTCTTTATAACGACCTTCCACTCGTAACTCTAAAGCCTTTTCACGCATGGAAGTCAACAATTCGTCTGTCATTCGCATTTCCTCCGCAATCACACTAGATAGTAGTGGGAATAAAAACTAAAAACTTATTCCCTCTTATAGTAACATAGTCCGACGCTAATAGACTCATTAAATTGAAAAATAGTTCCACATCGCACTAATTTTTACTGATTCATATATTTAAAGCCAACTAAAAACACCTCCTCTGCACATCGTCAGAGGAGATGTTTTCAAACCCAAACTATTTCAAATTGCTGATTGCCACCGATGTAATTCAGTAAGTCTACGTCTTCTTCAATAACTTGTCCGAGGACGTTCACACGCTCGTCAGCAGCCAATTCTGTTTTCGTCACTTGAAGTTCACCTTGATAGCGCAAATATCGCTCATTATCGACGGTAATTGTTCCTTCTGGTCGAGGTGCGCAATACTGCGCTGGAACTGAACTGCCTGATTTCATAGCCGCTGGACGGGATTCGCTGGAACGAATGACGTCGCGCGCACTGTCTGGACGATTCGTATGTAGGGTCGCAGCTCTTTCCAGTGCTTGGTCATCTGCTTGTTCTGCCGCCTTCGCACGGAGACGGATTTTGTTTTTTTGATACGCTCCAAATTGTAGTAAGCTTGCCTTACTTAATCCAGGATCTCCAATGAGTACTTTATCAACATGTGCATCGGTCATTAGTTCCAAACTTGCTGCAAGTGGAGATGCTTGTCGATGTTTTTCGAGCGTCGGCAACGTTTCAAACAGCGGCCCTCGTAGTTGTCCATCACCGGGTGCAAACGCCATGACCTCCACACCTTCCTCGTGGAGCCAGTTGTTTCGTTTTAAAAAATCTTCGAGACCAAGTGCCGTTTCCGGTCGTGGATAAAAATTATGCCACGCTTCGGTTGCTTCAAGTCGAAGTCCAGCAGCTTTCATCTCACTCAGTTCTTCATGTGTGACTGTACTAGCGTTCAACGCAACTCGCATTACTTGCGACAACTCAGCTATGACCTTTGGAGCACTCCCATAGTCTAGACGTAATCCGCTGATTCCCCATTCTAGTAATCCTTCTGCTTGGTCCAATGTGAATCCAAGACTATCGAGCGCACTTGGACTCACATCCACCATCAACTCCATCCCGAGTTCTCGTGCTAATTTCCCAAGTTGTTGAACTTCATCCTTATATGCAGATGCATCATTTTCTGGAATATGAAGTGATGTAAAAATAGACTGGAAGCCAGCAGCATTCATTTCTCTTATGCGCTGTTCGTGTTCCGCAAAGCTTACTGTTCCTAAATAGACAGACATGCCAAGCATCTCGTTCACCATCCTTTTCTCGTATAAAAAAGTAAGGCACTCATCCCCATTATAGCTAATGGAGATGAATGCTGTTTTTGTTAAATATCGCGTGCCATTTCTTCTTTAAAACCAAACAGGTACGTGAATAGGAATCCGCCACCATAAGCGATGAGCAGTCCAAGGAAGTAGAACAAGTACTTGCCATCATCAATTAGTGGAATGAGTGATATCCCTGATACACCTATTCCTGTCGCTGCCGTGTGCATCACTGCTTGGAAGGCACCACCGAGTGCGCCACCCATACAAGCGGTGATGAACGGACGACCGAGTGGTAACGTAACCCCGTATAACAATGGTTCTCCGATACCGAGGAAGCCAACAGGTAATGCACCCTTGATGATATTACGAAGACGACGGTTTTTCGTTTTCACGAAGATTGCCATTGCTGCACCGACC
The DNA here is from genome assembly GCF_000586555.1 of Sporosarcina sp. D27. Classification (GTDB taxonomy): domain Bacteria; phylum Bacillota; class Bacilli; order Bacillales_A; family Planococcaceae; genus Sporosarcina. The sequence continues at coordinate 21,177 of NZ_AZUC01000059.1, read as the reverse complement.
TGCCCAGCTCCAGCCATTGCGAGAACCGTCAGCAATGCCGTATTTCCATATGTGTTGATCAATTCCAAGTGGATTGGTGTGAGTCCGTGATGCAATCCGACCATAACGAGCGGAAGGAAGAATCCTGCAAGGACAGCACCTGCGACAACCCCACCTACGTCCAGAACGGCGATCAATCCTTTTGTAATGCCGTCAGCTAACAGACCCGCAACCGGTACAATTGCATAGAGTGAGAAGAAACCGACAGTGAGTACGGTAACTAGTGGTGTAAAGATGATATCAATCGCTGCTGGCATCACTTTACGCACATTCTTTTCAACAAACGTCATAAGGAATGCTGCAAAAATGACTCCGAATAAACCACCTCGACCGACAACTAAAGGTTCACCATAAATCGTAATCTCTGCAAGGAATGGATTGAATAAGAACATTCCGGCGATCGCACCAAGTACAGGTGTTCCACCAAATTCTTTCGCAGTGTTCCAACCGACAATCACCGCTAAGTACGTGAAGACACTCGATCCGAGAAGTAGTAAAATCTGCATCCATGTCTGAGTAGGATCCACACCTGCGTTTTTCGCAAAGTTTGCAGCTCCATTGATAATCCCTGAAGCAACAAGTCCCGGGATCAGTGGGATGAAAATGTTACCAATACGTCTTAAGAAATTTTTGAACGGTGTACGGTTTTTCTCTTTTCTACGTTCGTTGTCAATCGCAGCGCGTTCTTCAAATGTCAGACTGTCGTACTCCGGCTCAGACTCTTCTCCGATGCCAAGACCCGTCAACTGGCTCATTTCATCCGCAACTCGATTTACAGTTCCAGGGCCAATGACGACTTGTAGTGTTTCATCGACGACAACCCCCATGACGCCTTCAACTTTTTTCAACGCGGCAATATCTGCTTTACTATCGTCTTTCAATGTTAGGCGAAGTCGTGTCATACAGTGGGCGATTTTACGAATATTCTCTTTGCCGCCAACGTGTTCCAGTATGCCCGTCGCCATTTGTTGCTCTTTTCTCATCCTGTACCCTCCCTCTCTCTTCCTACTAGTGAATGATTTTTCAAAACCCTTTATGCTTGCTGTGTAGCTTTTCTAACAAATCCGCCTGTTGCTTCAATCCGTTCTTGTGCCTGTTCTTTGGAACAATCAAGTAAGATCATGACGGTCGCTGTTTTCACATGCTTGCCAGAAGCTTCATAGAAAGACGTTGCAGTATGTAGATCCACCCCAGTTGCTTCCATAATGATGCGTTTAGAGCGCTCTTGAAGTTTCAAGTTCGTCGCTTGCACATCGATCATCAAGTTTTCGTACGCCTTTCCAATGCCAATCATTGCAGCCGTTGAAATCATATTCAGCACCATTTTCTGTGCACTTCCGGCTTTTAGTCGTGTTGAACCCGTTAACACTTCAGGTCCTGTTGGAAGTTCAATTGCAATGTCTGCATGACTACTCATTTCAGCACCTTCATTACAACTAATACTAATTGTATGAGCAGCAGTTTTGCGTGCGTAATCCAGTGCGCCAATGACGTAAGGGGTTCTACCGCTTGCTGCGATACCGATGACCGTATCGGTTTCATTCAGCTGGATGTCCTTTAAATCTTGGATTCCGAGCGCTGGATTGTCTTCGGCACCTTCCACAGCCTTTGTGAACGCTTTCAATCCTCCGGCTATTAAACCGACTACCATGTCAGGAGATACTCCAAACGTCGGCACACATTCAACAGCATCCAAAATACCAAGTCGTCCACTTGTTCCAGCACCGATATAAATCAGCCTTCCACCCTTTTGAAACGAATCTATTACTGCATTGACCGTTTTTTCAATGGTCGGCAACTGTGCATGAATCACCTCAATCGCGGATCCATCCTCTTTATTCATAGCGGTCAGTACGTCTGCAACACTCATAGTATCCAATGACATCGTATGAGGATTGCGTTGTTCAGTGCCTAACTTCTCAAGCATTCGCCCACTCCTTTCAACGTTTCATTGGCTTCATTGTACGCTTTAAGGAAATTACAAGTCAATAGTTTAGTTGAATTATATGAAATATAATTTCATTTTATGCAAAACTCGTTATCTTCTCAATTTCACCGCCTGTTCCCGAGCATTCTGATAGCGATCTATTATAGTCTCGCCCATTTGGTTTACTAAGCTAATATACAAACTATCGATTACTGTAAGTTGAGTCATACGTGATGTAATACTTCCAACTCGAAAATCCTTCTCAACATTCGGTGTTGCAAGTTGAATATCCGATTCCTTCGACAAAGGAGATTTGTTCAAGTTGGTAATGCCGATAAGAGTAGCACCTTGTTTTTTCGCAAACCTTGCGAGTTCAATGACATCCTTGGTTTCACCAGACATGCTGATTGCGACAAACACATCGTTCTCGCTTAAAAAAGGGATAACCGAGAGCATATAATGGAAATCCGCATGATACTCCACTTGGTACCCGAGTTTTGAAAACTTGAATTGAGCGTCCATCGCTGCAATCGCAGAACCACCTACCCCATAAAACAATATTCTGTGCGCCGATTGAAACGCTTTTACCGCCTTTTCGAGTTCTTTCTTTTCGATTGAAGCAAGTAGTAGATCGATAGCGCCTCGATTGACATGTACAACTTTCTGAAATAGTTCGTATGGTGAATCCTTTTTTTGAGTGATTGAAAAGTCCGTTATATACTCTTCCGTTGTTGCAAGCTCTTGTGCCATTAAAATCTTGAATGCTTTGAAGCTACCAATTCCTACCGCTTTCGTAAAGCGTACTACTGAAGCTTCACTAACGTCAGTCTTTGCTGCCAATTCTTTAGTTGTCATTGTTGGGATCAGTTCCGCATGGTTCAGAATATACTCCGCAATTCGTAGTTCTGTTTTAGAGAATTGACTCAATCTCCCTCTAATTTGTCCTAACATTCCGATCGCCTCCTACACTATTCTTTCCATTATGACTGAAGTAAGATCCTTTTGACAATGTTCATTCACAAGTTTCTAAGGTTTGTAGAAATTTGTGAATAAATGGTTGCGTTTCGCACGTTAAGGGACGGTCTACCTCTGTTCCAGCCCCCTTCTTCCGTTCTCCGACAGTTCTTAAGGTTTGTCGGACATGTGGAGAGCTTTCTTCGACACTGGACTAAGTTTCTCCATCACATGTGCTCTTTTCTCCGACACTTAGCGAAGTTTCTCGATATCGGGACACAATTCAATGGCTTTTAGAGTTCTATTTGGTGGCGCTTCTCGCGATTAGGGATGAGCTACTTCTCTGTCAGCTACATTTTCTCCGTTCTCCGACAGTTCTTAAGGTTTGTCGGACATGTGGAGAGCTTTCTTCGACACTGGACTAAGTTTCTCCATCACATTGGCTCATTTCTCCGACACTTAGCGAAGTTTCTCGATATCGGGACACAATTCAATGACTTTTAGAGATCTATTTGGTGGCGCTTCGCGCATTTAGGGATGAGCTGCTTCTCTGTCAGCTACTTTTTCTCCATTCTCCAACAGTTCTTAAGGTTTCTCAGACATTTGATGAGCTTTCTTCGACACCGAAAGAAATTTCTCCATCACATGGGCTCATTTCTCCGACACTTAGCGAAGTTTCTCGATATCGGGACACAATTCAAATGCGTTAAGGGATTAATTGGTGGCGCTTCGCGCGATCAGGGATGGAATTGCACTATGCGCGAGTCGGATTGGCCAGTTTGAGCCTATTATCAGCCAGGTGACAAGCATAATCATCCAAATTGCATGATGAATCGGCCACACCGTAGAATTAATCAACATCCGTGTACAATTCATCAATTTATTCAATAATTTGTGTTTCCATCCATCTGGAAACCTTGTATAATTATCTTAAAATTTAACAACCGAATGGAGAGCTTATTATGAAAAAAATTGGAGCTGTTCTAACCGCAACAGTATTAGCAGTTGGAGTTTCAGCTATCCCTGTACAACCTGCTGATGCTGCACCTGCAAAATTCAAAAATTGTACAATGCTGAATCAGACATACAAGGGCGGAGTGGCGAAGAGCGCTACTGTACGCAACAAAGGTGGAAAAACTAAATATGCACCGACTGTGAATGCTGCAATTTACAACGCCCATACAACATTAGATCGCGACAAAGACGGTATCGCCTGCGAACGATAAGCTCCCCAAACACTAGGAGGGAATGCATTGACGAGTAAAAAACTCTTTTCAATTGGATACCTTGTATACGTAATTGCCCTAGCTTGTGCTTATTTCATCGTCGAGCCACAAAATATTCTAGCTCCAGTCTTGGCACTCACCTTGTTATTCGGTGTCTATCAAATATATATTTATATAATATGTCCTAGACAACAATTGAAGTCCAAACGGTAAAAGAAGCATCCTCCACTAGCTAGACTGGAGGATGCTTCTTTTCAATTTATCTTCTTTTGTTGAACCACACCCATAATCATTACAATAACCATCAAAGCAAGTAATCCACCGAAAATCCATTGGCTCATTGCATTTGAATGACCAAGTCCGACGCGAACGATTTCCCACTGGATATAAGCCATTAAAAGAATTGAGAGGTTTTTCACTCGGTTTAATAGTTCCTGGCTAGATTGATAAAACCGTGGCGCGTTCATTTCGTTTAAACGACTGGGATAGTTATGCCACTCTGGATGGCGTTCAAAAAATTCAAGCAAAGCCAACAGTCCCACACTAATCATTGGTACCAGCAACAAGACCCATTTCGATCCATAATTATTTACTTCCCCCAATGCGTTAAAGTGGATTGGAACCTGCTCAGGTAGCTGTTTCCATTGAATAAGTGTATAGAAGATAACGGCGACAAAGAGCCCGATGGCAATGAAGTCACAAACTCGATTAACCCTTGTTTTGTGAGTTTCTACATGTTGGGGTAGCTTTTGCATGTTCATCACTTCCTTTTCATATCGTATCTACTATCTATTTTACGATAAAGGCTAATGAAAGTTTCAAATTCTTACCTCACAAAAAACCGCTCTCACAATTACGTGTGGGCGGCCTCCGTTTCACTATTATCCTTCAATCTATCCAGCCCTTATTCCGACAAATCACAAGCGCTTCCACTTTGTTTTTTGCACCGACCTTCTGCAAGATTTCGGACAAATAGTTTCGAACAGTTCCATGAGATAAATACAGCGCTGTCCCTATCTCCTTTGAAGTGAGACCATTTGCTGCATGACTTAATACTTCTTGTTCCCGTTTAGTCAACGGATTTTCATTAGAGAAATGCCCCATCACAAGTTCTGAAGAAAATTCACGTTTGCCTACCATCACATTCTTGATCGCATTCGCTAGCTCATCTATTGATCCGTCCTTTAACAAATATCCTCTGACATCCGCTCGGAGTGCACGTTCAAAGTAACCAGGTCGCGCAAATGTCGTCAAAATAACAACTTTGCATGAAGATCCTGCTGTTTTTAATTCATCTGCAACATCTAAACCACTTTTTTTGGGCATTTCAATATCTAGAATGCACACATCCGGTTTCAGTTGATGAATTAATCGTAATGCTTCTTCACCATCTTGGGCCTGCCCAATTACTGTCAGATCCTCTTCAAAATCGAGCAACGTACCAAGTGCTCCCCGTAAGATTTTTTGGTCTTCTGCAATCACGAGTGAAATCATCCAGTTTCTCCCCCTTTTGTTGTAATGGGAAGTGGCACGACTAGCTTAAATTGAGTACCAGATTGCTCTGTTATTGAAAGCGTTCCTTCCACTAACGCTAGCCGTTCGACGATACCGTTTAGGCCGTTTCCATAGTGAGACCCTGTCATGCCAATCCCATCATCTTCTACACACGTCACCAACCCGCCATCTGTTTCCCGAATCGATACTAGACATTTTGAAGCTCCGCTATGCCGGACAATATTTGTTGCCAACTCCCGGATACACATCCCAATAATCGTTTGTTTTAGTGGGGGTAGATCAGGTAGGGGGGTAGGAAGATCCGTCTTTAGCTCAATGGATGCAGCCGAAAGAATTTCTTGCATTTGCACAAGTTCCTCTGCAACGGAACTCCCTCTCATGTCACTCACAAGTTCTCTTACTTGTTTTAACGCTGAACGCGATGTGTGTTCAATCCCCATTGCTTCTTCTAAGACCCTATCAGAATCATTTCGAACACGTTGAATCACCTGACTTTTCAATGTTATTAATGACAACATATGACCGAGTGTATCATGAAGATCGCGTGCGATACGAACACGCTCTTCTTGCCGACTCAATTCACGGATCTGTTCATTCGCAGCATCCAATTCTTCTTCAAGTCTGCCACGCTCCGCGCTATTACGTACCGCGATTGGCGTGAACGCCATTACAATAATAAATGGAAATGCAACTACCCCGGTTTGTATTCCATATGCATTGACTAATATAACTCCACAGTAAACTAGCACACTGCCAAACACACTTACCGATCGCTTAAATAGACGTGCATCTCCAATCCATCCAATGAAGTTCGAGATATAAAAAGCCAGCATTAGATTATATGGTTGATAAAACCAAGCCAATGCCAGAATAAGAACCAATAGGATAGCAGACCAGACGATAAGGCTAGCATCCGTCACTTGCCGATAGGCCTCCCGATAAGCGACAACAAATACAGCCAACAAAACAAATCCAACCATTCGTTTCATACCGGTCTCCGTCAACACATGAAATAACGGTAGTGCGAGATAGGCAAGAAATACATAAGGAATCCAGCCGAATCGCCGTGGAAATAATTCAAATGTTTTCATCCACTAAATCGCCTCCTGCATCCGCCTTCTTTGTATCGATAGTATCATGAAAACAAAGGTATACGCGATTAATACTAGGATACCGCCTAGACTAGGCGTTTCTCCCCGAATAATCGACCATGCGCCTGCGCCATATTGGTAAGAGGGTATCCATTGTGCCGCTTGTTGCAGAAGCTTCGGCATAAATTCCATAGGCATCCACATCCCCCCCAATACTGCGAGGGCTAAATAGATTAGATTGCTTACGCCTGATGCAGTATCCGACTTCATCATTGTACCGATCAATCCGCCTAGTGCGAGAAAGGGAACCGCTCCAAGTAATATCCATATGCCTGCTGTGATCCATTCGATAGCAGGCATCGAAATTCCATTAACTAGCCCACCACTTACAAAGATCACTATAATCGTAAAGACATGGACCGCCGTCTGTCCCACCATCTTTGCAATAAAATATACAACTCCAGAGACCGGAGTCGTTTTCAAATACATCGTCCATCCCTGATTCCGCTCATGAACGAGCCTCAGTCCAAGTGCCATAATCGAACTTCCCATTACACTGAACGCGGCCATTGACATAAGTAAATGCTTTTCCCAAAGCTTGGGATCCCCAACATCTTGAACCATGACTTTTGTATAAAACACGTAAAAGACAATTGGCATGATGAGCGACCAAAAGATGAAGTAGCGATTTCTGAAGACACGTAATGCTTCCAATCTGCATTCGTTCCATAATATTTTCAATCAACTCACCTCCCGACTGTCCGTTAGCTGACTGTAAGCTTCTTCCAGTGTACCTCTACTTACGGTCACTTCACTGATTTCAAGATCAAGTTCATACAAGACTTTCAATAAGTGATCTGCATCTCCAGTGAGAATGGTCACTTTCTTTCCATCTAAACGAATGTCCGAAACACTAAGCCCTTGAAAAGTTTCCGGACGATACACCTCGTCGGTTAGGAATGAAATTCGTTGAATCACCAACTTCTTTTTCATCATATCAGGCGATTCATCTTCAATCAGTTCACCGTGATTGATCATCAAAACGCGGGTCGCTGCATACTCCACTTCCTCTAAATAATGTGTAGTGAAAATGATAGTTGTGCCACGCTCTGCAAGTTCCCGAATCGATTTCCAAAACGTTTTTCGTGCAGTGGCATCCATGCCAGTAGTTGGTTCATCCAAAAACAGAATATCTGGATTCCCAGCTAGCGCTAGCGCAAAACTGACACGTTGTTTTTGGCCACCAGACAGCTTTTCAGTCCGCATATTCAGTGAGGTTTCATCTAACCCGGTTAGTTTAGATAACTGTTCCATAGAGAGCGGTCGGTGATAATACCCTCGAACCAATTGAAGTATTTCTTTGACGGTAACTGTATCCAACAACCGAACTTCCTGTAACATCACACCTATTCGTTCACGGACTGCCTTCGATTTAGAATTCTGTCCTGAAATGGTGATCCTCCCTGTTGAAGGTTCCAACAGACCAAGTAGCATCTGGATTGTTGTACTTTTGCCAGCTCCATTTGGTCCTAATAGCGCCACTACTTCTCCTTTTTCAATCTGAAAAGAAAGGTCTCTTACAGCGACCTTTCCTTTAAATGACTTTCCCACTCCCAAACAATCGATGATAGTTGTCATACGATCACTCCTTTGACTCTATCGTACTGAAAGTCGAGAGCACGTTGCAGTCCCTTCTGTCACGGATTCATATGACACTTGTCATATCAAAAAAACGCTTTGCGCAGAAGGCAAAGCGTTTTTTTGATATAGACATGTATCGGTGACATTTCGGATACTACTTAAATTAAAGTTGAAAACCAAAGCCCTAGCACCGTACCGATGTAATTCCCAATAATATAGCCAAGAGTTCCAACCACTAATATTGGGCCAATCAAGTCTTTCCACCCTTTTGCGATTGCTAATGCTGCGGCAGTAGTTGGTCCACCAATGTTGGCATTACTAGCTAAAAGCGTATCTTCCAAATTAGCATTTAACAGTTTTCCTGCCGCTAACGAAACGACCATATTGACCATGACAATGATGAATACAAAAACGAGAAGCAGTGGAGCATTCTGTATGATTAATGGAATCGATGCCGGTATCCCGATGACCACAAAGAATAAGTAAATCAAAAATGTCCCGAACTCTTGGCTACCATTGATTTTTTCAAAATAAGATGGAAACAAAGCTAAAACGATAAACGTCACCGTGGTTAATACAAGGTATTTATCTCCTAAAATGGCATGTGCCAAGTTCATGATTCCTGAAACATTTTCACCCGAAGGAATTAGAATGCCAATAAAGTCTGCAAGTTTGAACGAAACGATAACAAGAAAGAAAGCTGTACCAATTGCCATTGCGATATCTTTTAACGATATGTCTTTTCTCTTCCAGAAACTTTCCGCTAATGTCTTCCCGTCCTCTTGCGTCACTCCGTTTTCCACCTGATCGATATGTGGTGTAGAATAACGTTTTCTAAAGAATCCAATCGTCGGGATCAGCATTAAAATGACAAAGTATATGGCCATCATGAGATTATCTGCGACGACTGTTGCAGATACGAGGTCACCGGGTGCTTCAAACTTACCAGCCATCGCTGCAAAGTTCACACCACCTCCAACGTAAGAAGCGCTAATCATCCCGCCGATTTTATCCAGATAGGGGATGTGATCTTTTAAAAGAAAGAAACTAATGATCGTTCCTGCTACGGTTCCGATTGAACTTAATAGGAATAACGCCAGCAACTTACCACTCTCTGTCCATATTTTTTTAATATTGACGTGGAAAAGTAAGAGCGGAATTGCAAGTGGGATAATGACACCCCACACCGCATCGTACACTGGAGATTTAGTGGGTATGATTCCTGTATTTGATAGAAAAATAGCGCCAACTAGCGCAATGATTGCTCCTGAAATCTTGGAGGCCCAACTGAAACGTTGTTCTAAATAGATACTGAGAGATGCCACTACGACAATGATTCCCCATAGTGTGAGCGTGTCGTCAGGCTGAATCAGAGTATTCGTCATTATGTACGCCTTCTTCCTACTATTAAATTGGTTATAAACCGCTCCGCATTTTTATGACTGATTGCTTCAATGTCATCTTGAGAATACCCACGTTGGCTCATCTGTTTCAAAAGTGCAGGAACTTTCGTAACATCTTCCAGCCCTACCGTTAAAATATCCATACCTCCACCTAGCGAGTGATCACTTAAGTAATCAAGAAAGTCGAACCCAAATGCAACATGATTGATCCCTGCAACGGATACTATGTGGTCGATGTGATCTATAAACCGGTCAACGTTAGGATGTTTTTCATCTACAAATTCACCATACGCATTCAGTCCGATTAATCCGTTTCGTTCAGAAATGATACGGATTTGATCATCCGTTAAATTCCGTTCATGATTACATATAGCACGTGCATTGCTATGCGAAGCGATGATGGGGGAAGTTGTGTTGTGGATGACATCCCAGAAACTTTGTTCATCCAGATGGGATACATCTATGAGAAAACCCGATTTTTCTGACTTTAAAAGTAAGTTCAGCCCTAGTGTAGTTACGCCGCGCGCTCTATCGATAGAAGGTGTGCCCGTCCCGCTCGCGAAAGCATTTTGTTCGTTCCAAGCCATGATGATGTGTTGAATATTTTTTTCTTGCATGAATGAGAAGGCGGTATCGATAGTTTCATTTTTCGACTGGCTTATTAGCTGATCTAAGAAGGACAATCCTTCGATTCCTAGATAAACCTTGATTTTATTGTCTAACATAGTCTCTTCATGAATACCATTGAGTGGCTGAATATCCGCGTGCTTTGACTCTATTAAGTCTGCTTCAACGTACTTAATAAGCTCATGAAAACGCTCTAGTGGTTGATGAGAAAAAATAGGTTCCGTCCAAAACACACATATAATTGAACTCACGCCCCCCTTTTTCAGTGCTGGATAATGAATTCTGTCAAAAACGTTCGTCTCGCCGCGCGATCTTCGGAAGGCGATGTCCGTAAACAAATCTGAATGCAAGTCGAAAATTTTCATAGAATCCCCCCTTTATAAGTATTCTAATATATTGGAATTTATACAGTATATCATATTTTTCTGTAGATACTTTTACTCTTCCATAAAAAAAAGCTTTGCACGAGGCAAAGCTTCTTGAATCTATTTTTATTTTGATGGTAAATGTTGAACCATTGTGACGTACGTAGATAATTCAGTACCAAGAATCGGATTATGCGGTGGTGTACCAGTTTGGTTCTTCTCTTGTTCAGCGCGAATCTTCGCCTTTTCGATTGCACGCTTTTGGCGCCACTCTGTGAAGTATTTTTCGTCTTCCCAAGTCGTGCAAACATGGAGCTCATCATGAACTTCGGTATCTTCCTTCAGCCACACTTCCATACGAACAAATCCAGGAAATGTATGGACGGATTTAGGTATCGCGAAGCGTTCCGCAACTTCGGCTCCTTTTCCTTTTTCGATACGAATCACGTTCACTGCTGTCATCTGGCTCATACGAGCGCCTCCTTTGTAGTTGGCAAATCCACTTTTGTACATGGATATTGTGATCTATAGTGTCTCATACATATGACTTCTAACTAAAGCATACGCCTGCCTGAATCCCCAGACAACTTTCCCGCCACTGAAATAGGGAATTCCCTCAGCTGAAACTTGTCCTGTTTCGGATTAATTCTGCAATCATGCCTATTGTTGCCTATACCTACTGCCACGATAATCGGATCCATCTTACCGATTCTCACAAACATCGGGATCGCCCAGCCTTAATCAAGCGAAGCGCACCAAATTAATCCCTTAAAGCTGTTGAATTGTGTTCCGTTATCGACAAACTTCTGGAAGTGTCGGAGAAATTGGCCGATGTGATGGAGAAACTTCCGTCCTTGACGGAGAAAAATCTCTCCGTGTCTGACAAACAATTAGAACTGTCGGAGAACCCTTGATAGGTTCACTAAAAAAACGCTTCATCCACAGGCAAAGCGTTCTCGTTTCTTCTATTATACTTCCACGGCTGGCAAGTGCTGAACAAGTGTTACACAGGTTGATAACTTCGCACCAAGAATCGGATTCGATTTAGGTTTCACTGTCGTTCCAGGCTCTTGAATGGACTGCCCGTGCGCTTTATCATTCTCACGACTTTTCAACCAATCTTTGAAATACTTTTCATCTTCCCACGTCGTACAGATGTGTAATTCATCGTGATCTTCGATGTTCTCTTTCATCCACACTTCCATCCTTACAAATCCAGGGAATGTATGGACTGACTTCGGTTTGGCAAACCGAGCAGCCACTTCCTGGGCTCTTCCTTTTTCAATACTAATCGCGTTCACTGCTGTCATTTGGCTCATACCAACGTCTCCTTTTTTGCTAATAAATACTCAAGTACCGGACGGGCGGCCACCCCACCGCGTTCCGCATGACGAAGCAGTGGAATGCCGTGTGCCCCTTTCGCGTCAATCATTAATGGATACCGCTCTATCAGACTGCGTACGATTGCCAAATCCCCTAGCATTGCTGCTGAAAAGATATCCATTCGCGCATCATTTGCCAGCAGCAGCTCTGCAATTTCCCGATTCCCAGTATGAGCTGCAGCGCCTAGACCACTTTCCCAGTCATCTCCGCCCCAGTTCATGACACTATTCACAAGTGCAGGCTCCACTGCAATTAGGGCTTTTACTTCCGACAAATTCCCATGAGCCGCGATTATAAACTCCCTTACCAACGCATTATCCAGTTGCCCCTTCTTTTCGCCTTCCTGTCGCATATACCTCATCCCTTTGCAATTTAGTAGGTGTGAAAAAGCACATTCCATTCTTCGTAAATATTTCCGCATCGATTTCAAAAATTGACTGAAACATTTCCTTACATAAAACACACTGCGGGATTCCGTCAAATCGAATACAGCCATCTTTCAATACAACGAGTCGGTCGCTGTAGCGTGCAGCTTGATTAATATCATGCAGCACCATTACGATGGTCATTCCAAATGTTGCGTTCAGTTCTTTCACCAGCTCCATCACTTCCAGTTGATGAGCAATGTCCAAATAGGTCGTGGGTTCATCCAACAACAAGACTTTCGGACGTTGGGCAACTGCCATGGCAATCCAGGCCCGTTGCCGTTCGCCTCCTGATAAAGAGTTCAGTAGCCGATTGCGAAATGATTTCATATGCGTTACTTCAAGTGACCATTCAGTCACTTCTCGATCTTCTGCAGAGAATCTCCCAGACCGATTACGATGGGGGTGGCGGCCGAATTCCACAAGCTCCCCAACCGTTAAATCGAGCTGATGGTCTTGCATTTGAGGTAGCATCGCCAATGTTTTGGCGACATCTTTTGTATCCATCTGCACTATTCGTTGCCCGTCCAAAATGACATCACCTGCGTCAGGTGTCAGCAATCTCGAAATGACTCTCAAAAACGTTGATTTTCCGGAACCATTCGGCCCTATTAGACTGACAATCTCCCCTTTAGGAATGTGCAAATTGATATCTTTCAAGCTAAATGTTTCCGACTGGCGATGCGACAATTCTTTAGCTGTCAGCAAACGAATCCCTCCGTTTCTGGATTAAATACAAGAAGAACGGACCACCCAAGAAGGAAAGTAATATTCCAACCGGCAATTCAATTGGACTAAACACCGTTCGTGCAACAGTGTCTGCCACTACAACAAGCAATGCACCGCCTAGTGCAGAAGCAGGTAATAGAAAACGATGATCTCCTCCCACAAGTGAACGCATAATATGAGGGACCACAAGACCCACAAATCCGATCAACCCCGAAACACTAACCGCAATTCCAGCAAGCAATGTACTCAATACGATCAAGTAAAAGCGGCTACGCTCGACTTTATGTCCAAGCAGCTTTGCGACCTCGTCTCCCAACCGTAAAATCCGAATATGAGGTATCGCAAAAATAGCTAGGACTAGCGCCGCAAATGCATACCAGATAATTGTTTCGAACTGCACCCAACCAGCACCTGCAATTCCACCAGCCAACCAAGGCAATACGGATTGTACGCGGTCACTATAAAGAAGCATAAGCGCACTCATACATGCCCCAATGACAGCATTCACTGCAACACCAACTAGGATAATCCTGACCGCGGAAGTCCCACCACGCCAAGACATTGCGTAAATTACAAGTGCTGTCACAAGTGCTCCGAGAAATGCAGCAGCAGGCAAAAGCATAATATACGCTGGGAACAAGATCATGATAGCTGTTGCCGCAAGTCCTGCACCGGACGAAACGCCAATTATCCCTGGATCAGCTAGTGGATTCCTCATAATCCCTTGCAAAATGGAACCTGATGCTGCTAAACACATGCCTACGATAAGGCCGATCAGCAGCCGAGGAAGCCTCAGTTCCCATACGATTCGACGTTCAAGTGTGTCTGCCGAATTGAATAAACCATTCATAATTTCAGTGAACGAAAACGAAACGGATCCGATCATCAAACTCGCGGCTGCCGCAATAACAAGCAGCACAGCAGCTCCTATTAGGACCGTAGTTCGGCGCTTTGCCAGCGGATGACTGACGGTTCTTTCGTTCTCTTGTTCATTAACCGCAATCATTTAGACTTAGCTTCTTTCAAACTGTCATTCATCACTTGAAGTGCATCTGCTATCTTTGTTCCAGGATTTGTACCAAATAAATGCGATGGCAATACTGTCACCTTTCCATTTTTTACAGCGTCTAAATTTTTCCACGCTGGATTCTTTTCCATTTCTCCTTCAAACGCTGTTTTCACGGCTTCCGGATCTCTGTGTGTAATCAGCATGACCGCTTCAGGATTACGCTCAATAATCTTTTCAGTACTTAAGCTTGCATACTGCGGATACTTTTCTTCTTGTGGAAAATCTGAAGCAATGTTTTCACCGCCAGCACGTTCAAGCAAGTCGCCAGACAATGAATTCGGAAGAGCGACTAAGTAGGATCCAGGAGCTCCATAAACAAGAAGCGTTTTAACACCGCTTTCCCCTTCAGCTCCCGCGAGTGCATCCAATTGTTCATTCAGCCCAGCAATTACTTTTTGTGATTCATCGGATTTTCCTAACATCGTTCCAAACATCTCGATTGTTTGTAAAATGTCCTCAACAGAGTTTGCTTGTGTGTACACGACTTTCGTTCCTTGTGCTTCAAGATTAGCTGCGTGCTGTTTGAAACTTGGCGACGCAATCAGCACTTCGGGATGGACTTCTGCAATTTTTTCAAAGTTCGGTTGATGAGGATTTCCGATTTCTTGAATGTCTTTCAACTCTGCTGCTGGTACTCCTTGAGATGAAGGACGGCCAACCACGTTTGCATCGAGCGAAAGCAACATATCTAAATCTCCACTGCTGAGTGTCGCAATGGATGTGGGCGCTTCTTCAAATGTTATCTTCTGACCTGTCGCATCCGTAATCTCTATCTTTTCATTCTCATTTGCTTTGTCTGATTGAGAAGTTTTCGCTCCTGCCGTTTCAGTAGAAGGCGCTTTTTCTACAGATCTATCATCACTACTATTAGCACCACCACACGCGGCAAGCACTGTCATACAAACACTTAATACTAATACCACTATAAATTTCTTCAATTTGACTTCCCCCTTTTTAATTGAGAATCGCTCTCAATGAACAGAGTATAATCGATAATGAGAATCATTGTCAATTAAATTATCAGAATTGGTACTAAGGTTTTACTAGATGTCTTTATGAGTCACTCCATCCTGCAACAAGCACAGCACTACCAATTAATCCCTTAAGCTGTTGAATTGTGTCCCGTTATCGAGAAACTTCGCTATGTGTCGGACAATTCTTGCGGCGTGATCGAGAAGTTTGCTGGAGTGTTGGACACTTACGACGAACTGTCGGACAACATGTGCGACAACACCTATAGCGGGCAGCCCTTCGCTCAACTAGCGAAGCGCTACCAATTAACCCCTAAAATCATGTGAGTTGTGTCTCGAATCCGATTAACTCCACGATGTTACCGATTCCTTTCAGGATAATGCCGATTGTTGCCAGCATGTTGCCCATAACTACTGACAAACTTCCGATAACCGTCCCAATCTTTCCGATTCCTCACGCCAGCCGGCCATTCCAACGCAGGGCATATTGCCCTGCCCAGCGCGATATGCTACACTTACTTTAACTAAATGAACGACTCTTTTCTTATCCAGAGAGACCGAGGGACTTGGCCCGATGACGTCTCAGCAACCTGCTCTCGCAAGGTGCTGCTGCCAACAGGGAAACCTGGCCGATGAGGAGAATTTGCGCTTAAGCAACTCTTCTCTGTTCGGGGGAAGAGTTTTTTGTTTGGCACATTTTTGAGGAGTGATCAAAATGGGCACGATTGAACGATTTACGGCACAAAAGGAACAGATTTTGCAGGAAGAACCACATAGCTCTGCAGGAACCATGAAGCGTCATCAAACGTTTGCACGTGTACAGCAGGAGATCGATTACTTCGACCAAGACGATTTACTTTCTAAAAAAGCGTTGCAAAAAGAACTGCAAGAGATTGCAGAATTGCAACGACAGGCTGATGAACTTGCACTGCAGATTCAAATACGCAAACAAAAGTTGCTCAAAGACACGTTCGGACCCGATGCGACTCAACTATTCAAATAACGCAAAAACCCTCTTCCCCACGAAAATTCGTGAGAAAGAGGGTTTTATTCATATCCACTACTCTTTTTTCCTTGCCAATTCTGCAGGTACATCTTCCCCGCCTCGATTGCGTAAAAACATGTAAAACGACGCGCCGAATATAATGAAATAACCAATGAAGCTATAGACATCCGGAATTTGTCCGAGCAACACAAAGCCAAGGATTGCAGAAAATACGACGGTAAAATAGTTGAACACTGAAATCTCTTTTGCAGGTGCGTATTTGTACGCAAGTGTAATTCCGAATTGCCCCACAGTCGCGAACACTCCTGCCGCGAGTAAATACACAGTCTGTTGTAAAGTCATGGGTTGATAGGTGATTATCACGAACGGCAATAGGACAACGGTCGTGAATGTCGAGAAGTAAAAAACGACGGTGTAAAACTGCTCACGACTTCCAAGTGCTCGTAATACTGTGTAAGCACCACCCGCAAATACTGCGGATAAAACACCAGCTGCATACGGAACAACATCGAGTGAAAACGACGGTTTGATGATGAACAACGTTCCGAGAAACGCGAGTAAAATACTATACCACTGAAATGGTTTTACATGCTCTTTCAAAAATATCGCCGCAAACACAATCGTGAAAAACGGGCTCATTTTGTTCAACATATCCGCATCTGCAAGTACTAGATGGTCAATCGCGTAGAAGTACAACACGATACCTATTGCGCCAAGTGCCGACCTCAACAATAGCAGACGTTGGTTTTCACGCTTTCCAAACAGTCTTTCTTTGAAATGAATGACGAAGAAAAATGCGATGATCATCGACACACCATTGCGGAAAATTGTTTTCTGCATCGTCGGGACGTCACCGGATAATTTCACGAATGCGGTCATAAGTGAAAAACCAAGTGCCGACGCTAATAATAATAAAATTCCTTTGTTGCGATTTGTCATAACAGCCTCCGATTGAAAAACAATACAAGTCGTAACTTATCATACACCGATAGCCGAATCAGTTATAATAAATCGCTCCAAATATTGATGGCAGTCGCTGAAATTAGCACCGCAAGAATCCATTTCAGCACTTTTGGATTCACTTTCTGCCCTAACTTCGCGCCTAGTGGTGCAGCAATGAGCGCTGCGACAATCAGGACAATTGCTGGTCCCCATAACACTTGCCCAGTCGCGATTTTGCCTGTCGCAGAACCGATCGAGGATATGAATGTGATTGCAAGTGATGAGGCAATCGTTATTCGAGTCGGGATTGCGAGGACCGTTAACATGATCGGTACGAGCACAAACGCTCCCCCCGCTCCAACAACTCCTGAAGCTATCCCAACGACAAAAGCGAGTCCCGCCGCTAGCCACTTTTTGAACGTCACTTCACTCGCTGGTCGATCCTCCACCTTTTTCCGTGGAATGAATAAAAGTACGGCGGCCACCACTGCAAGCCCTCCATACACCAGGTTGACCGATTGCTCTGACAACAAACTAGACCCAAGTCCCCCGATGAAACTTCCTACCAACACAGCTCCACCCATATAAAGGATGAGCGTCTTGTGCAGAAGTCCTGTTCCACGATATGCCCAAACTCCCGCAATCGTCGCAAAGAAGATCTCTACTGCACTGATTCCACTCACTTCATGGGCAGTCAACGCAGTTAATCCGAATAGAGGCGGGATGTACAAGAGCATCGGATATTTGACGATGGCGCCTCCTATACCGGCCATTCCGGATAAAAACGATCCGACAAACCCAATTAGAAATAAAATGACGATGAAACTGATACTCATCTCACAAACCTCCTTTCAAGAAAAAAAGGAGGCACACATGTCCCCCTTCTCATTTCAAACTTATCCTTTTTTAATGAAGAATGTATAAACATTGTCTGACTCTGTTTGCTCCAGCAGTTCATGTCCACCAGACTTTGTCCAAGCGGCCAAATCGGCTTTCGCACCTTTGTCAGTTGTCTTCACTTCAAGGATTTCTCCTGAGTTGACGTCTTTCATTGCATTGCGTGTTTTAACGATTGGCATCGGGCACGACAGCCCCGTTGCATCTAAAAAGTGATCTGCTTTCATTATAAAATTCCTCCTTAGTTATCGAACGGCACAACGATTCGGTCCAATTTCCATCTCGCGCTGTGTTTCAGCGTCTGGAGTGAGCACGCCCATATTGGTTTTTCGGATTTCCTGATAAGCATTTGGCTGTGGGGGTAAGTTTTCTGTTACGAGTTCACGAAATTCGTTTTCATCCTCAACTTGCAAGCCGTGGTTTTCTGAAAATAAAGTGCTTAGTTTCTTAGCTACGCTGCCGTCTGCATTCACTTCTTTCATTTCCATGAAGTGCGCTGGTAGCACGACGAGTTCCTCGGATAATTGTTCATAGCGATTGTAGAGTGTTGTTCGTAAGTCACCTACCCAATCATCCGCCATCCCTGCAAGATCAGGGCGCCCGATCGAATCAATGAACAAAATATCTCCAGTTAGTAAGTAAGACTCATCCACGACAAACGACGTCGATCCGCTCGTATGTCCTGGTGAGAATACCGCTTCTACTAAAGTTTTGCCGACTGTGACGCGAAGCCCATCTCCTAATTTGTGATAGTCAAAGACGACTTCCTCTGCATCTTGACTCGGCAAGTAATACGTCGCACCTGTTGCTTCTGCAATGACACGTCCTCCAGAAATATGATCGGCGTGCAAATGCGTATCGAAAACGTGCTCGATCGTTGCGCCCTTTTCTTTCGCGAAGTCGAGGAACAGATCTGTCATGCGCGTTGCGTCGATGACTGCTGCTTTGCCTGCGTCAATCACCATATAGGAGAGACACCCTTTGCCTAGACGAACGAATTGATAGAGTTCTCCACCACTTTTCAACGTGCCCACTTTCACAGGCTCCAAGTATTCACTCCAAGCTTTCATACCGCCTTCAAGATATGCAACGTCCATCCCCTCTTCAGAGAGCATTTCCGCTATCATTTGTGAGGAACCTTCTTTAGCACAGACGACTAGAATATCGCGGTCCTTAGGTAATTCTCCTTTGATTTCATCGACACCATCCAATAAATCGAAGTATGGAATATTCAAGTACTCGATAGATTCCCCTTCGATTTTCCAATCTACAAACGCATCTTCATTGCGCACGTCTAGGATGTAGAGCGGCTTTTTGTCGATACTGTATCTTGCAACTTCTACTGGTTTCATAATACGAACTGTCATGATTGCTACCCCTTTCTTTGATTAATCCTCTAGTTAAAACGTTAGTGTCACGTCTGCTTCTTTCGCGAACTCCAGGAAAGTTACTGCACCACCAACGTCGATACCATCTACAAAAGCATCCACTTCCAATCCCATAACGTCCATTGTCATTTGGCACGCAATGAATTTCACGCCCAGTTCTTGCGACATCGCAATCAATTCCGGAATGGATGGCACGTTTGCATTTTTGAACCCTTCTGCAAAATGCTCTTTCCCTTTAGGTAATGGAAGGTTTGCAGAAGCTTGTTTGTGAATCAAGTTCAACCCTTCAAACGTGAAGAAGATTGTTACTTCGTGTTCGCTTGCTGCCGCTGCAGTGGCGATATTAAATACTTTGTATGCGTCAAAAAGTTCTCCATTTGCTGCGATAATTGCTGTCCGTGTAGTCATGATTTCAGTTCCCCTTTTTTTGTTTGTTTTGTCCACTCGGTCATGCCAGGCACGACATTGTATAGGTTTTTGAATCCGTTTTCTGCTAGTTGGATCCCTGCGATTCCACTTCTTCTGCCTGTTTGACAAATGAGATATATGTCTTCGCTTTTGTTCAATTCATGCATTTGTGATTCTTTTTCGCTTAAAGGAATATGAAGTGCGCCTGGAAAATGCCCTTCATGGTATTCCCGCTCTTCCCGCACATCAACGATTGTGAGTGATTTGTCTTCATCTACTTTTTTTACAAAAGTCTTCAAATCCATTACAGGAATTCCTTCTTTTACTTCGATCTGAGCACTATCTTTTTTCAAGAAGTGATGCAGCACATCAGCTTCTGTTTCAGTTCCTAGATAGGCATGTCCGGAACTCGCTGCCCACGCTTTTATATCAGCCGTAGAACCTTTGTCAGTCGCTAATACTTCCAGTACGTCCCCTGGTGATAAACCCTGGATTGCTTTTCGCGTACGCACGATCGGCATCGGGCATGCAAGCCCTTTTGCATCTAGGATATGAGCAGTTTCCATCATACGATCGCCTCCTTTTTTGATCTATAAAAGCAAATGTAGTTATTCCACAGACCCGTCCCAAGCCATCATTCCGCCTACCATGTTAGTTGCTTGGTAACCGTGATCTTCAAGAATTTGCACGGCGCGACCACTTCGTCCACCCGAACGACACACCATAATGTAGGGTGTTACTTTATCTAAGTCTTGTAATTTGAATTCAAGAAGACCCAGTGGAATGTGTGTGATTCCAGGAATTTTGCCACTTTCAACTTCTTCGGTTTCACGCACGTCAATCAAATGAATAGGTTGCTTATCAGCTAGTAGCCGCTGTACTTCTTGAGGTGTTATTTCTTTCATCGCAATTTTCCGCCTCCCAATTACCCCTCGGGGTATAATTTCAGATAAAAATATATGCAGGTTCGAATACCCTGTACCGTATATTACACAGAGTATCTTTGATTGTCAAAGAACTTGTTTCACCTGATTAGTAAATTAGATTCGTAGCATTTGCGGAGAGGGTAAGGTTATGAGCACTTTCCATGATTTATGAGCACTATCTCAGCTTTATGAGCACTTCCCCTGGTTTATGAGCGGAATCTTAACTTTATGAGCACTTTCCGTGA
>NZ_AZUC01000058.1 GCF_000586555.1 Sporosarcina sp. D27 | reverse complement strand
TTTCCGTGATTTATGAGTAAGATATAAGCTTAATAAACATGCAGCAACGTATCCAGCTCTTCTATTCTCTAACAAAGTAAAAACGCCTCCATCCAAGGAGGCGTTTATAATATTTCAGGCCTTATTCAGCAGCTTGATCAATACATGTAATCAGTTGCTGCTCCACTTCTTTTGCCGTGGTAAGAATGCGCTCGTCCCCAAATTCTCCCATCAGTTTCGTTGGCAATGGCATGGCAATCTTGATTACTTCATCTTCTTCAAACACGACAATCTTACACGGTAAGAAAGCACCTGCTAGTAAATTCTCATTCAATACGTTGGCTGCGATAGAAGGGTTACACACTTCAAGAATTGTATACGGCGCTGGTGGTTGAACCCCTTTCTCCTCAAGTTTTGCACTCAGGTCAAAGTTCCAAAGCACTCCAAATTTTGCTTCTTGCAAGGATGCTTCAATCGCTTGTATCGCTTCGTTTCGTGTTTTAGTTGTTTCTTTAACATATGTGCTCATTGAATAATTCCTCCTCTACTTCAAGGCTGTCCTTATTTTTCCCTAAACGACTAGCAAGTAAACTTACCCCTTCGCTTCTGCTAGCCTTGCTTCTAGTTCATCACTATACTGGCTCGTTTGTTCACTTGACCAATTAAAAACTAACTTCATATAAGAAATGACATCCTTTTTCCATTGTTCGACCCAGTGTATATCAAAGAATATGGCCCCCGTTCTGCGCATGAAGTAGTCAACTGGTGTCATCGCCATCTCATATTCAATCGAATAGAGCAGTGTCAGCTGGATAGCGAGAGGAAGTCGACTAGATGGGATTACACGACTCACGAGTTCTGCGACTTGGTTCGTATTCGTACCATACATGGAAGCAATATTGAGTCCATCTTGAAAGGTTAGACCAAGTTTCGTCAGTTCCTTTGCACAATCTTCTACATAGGGATGGTAAACACTTGATTTTTTGAATTCTCCACCTGAAAGACGTAACGTTTTCGTTACACATGGCCCTGATTCTATACCTTGTGCTTTCAGCCGCTTACAGATGGTATCAGTAATGGATTGCGCCATTTTTCGGTACCCAGTCAATTTTCCTCCTGCAATGGTTAACAAGCCCGTTTTAGACGTCCATACTTCATCTTTCCTAGAAATTTCAGATGGCCCTTTACCCTCTTGTTGAATCAGCGGACGTACGCCAGCCCAAGTCGATTCTATATCAGACATTCTAATAGAAGCATCTGGGAACATCTTTGTAATCGACTGAAGAATGTACTCTTTGTCCTCCAGTGTAATTCCAGGGTTCTTGAGGTTTTCATGGAATACAGTATCTGTCGTCCCCACATATGTTTTACCATTACGTGGAATCGCGAAGATCATTCTGCCATCCGGCGTATCAAAGTAAATCGGTTGATGAAGTGGTAACTTCTGGCGATCGAAGACGAGATGGACACCCTTCGTCAATAATAGGCTCTTTCCTGTTATTTTTTCGTCCATCTCAATTACTTGTTCCACCCATGGACCTGCTGCGTTGACGATAACGGAACCGTTCGCTATAAACTTCGTCCCTGTCAACTGATCGATTACTTCAATGCCCTTAATCTTACCAGACTGATCATATATAAAGTTGGATACTTTAGCGTAATTCAACAAATCCGCACCTTGCTCGTAAGCTTTTTTCGCCACTTCAATCGTCAAGCGTGCGTCATCTGTGCGATATTCTACGTATTCTCCTCCACCAACTAACCCCTCACTGTTTAACAAAGGTTCGTGCCCTAGTACTTCCTCTTTAGTTAGCATTCTTCTACGTTCCGTCCTTTTAACTCCAGCAAGAAAATCATATACTCGAAGTCCAAAGGATGTAGAGTATTTCCCAAATGTACCTCCTTTATAAAACGGCAACAACATCCATTCCGGATGTGTTACATGCGGAGCATTTTCGTATACGATTGCACGTTCTTTGCCTACGTCTGCGACCATTTTTATTTCGAATTGTTTCAAGTAACGCAATCCACCATGTACTAATTTTGTGGAGCGGCTAGATGTTCCCGCAGCAAAATCTTGCATTTCCACGAGTAGCGTTTTCAACCCTCTTGTCGTTGCATCTAAAGTAATACCAGAACCCGTAATTCCACCCCCTACAACAATGACGTCATATGAAGCTGTTGATAACTCGTTAAATATGTTTTTCCTCTGTTTAAACGAGAAACTATTCACCCGTATCCTCTCCTTTGATTCTAATTTCAAATTAAAAACCATCACAATAAAACCCGCATCCATGCAGTTAATTGTAATGGCCGTTCTCATCGTCTCTGGCCGTATTCAGTTCATTCATCAGCATGGTATACTAGATAAAGTCTGTTAATCGAAAGGATGGTCCCATGAATCTTGTTGACTTAGTAGAATCACAGATGATTGCATCTGTACAGTCCGAAAAAAATTTAGAATTGGCAATTAAAAGCAAAGTAAATATAGTTTTTCTATTAACAGGTGATCTACTGTCTACTGGTGTATACATTACCCGTCTTCAAGAGGCCGGCAAACAAGTTTTTTTACATTTAGACTTCATCGATGGGATATCCAACTCTAAAAGTGCTATGAAATATGTAGCTGAAACTTGGAAACCGACGGGTATTATTACAACTAAAAGCCATCTCATCAAGTCTGCTTCTGAACTAGGGCTTATGACGATTCAACGGATTTTCCTGCTAGATGGGGGTGCCGTTACGAAAGGGATTGAAATGACAAATACCAGTCGACCTGATGCGATTGAAATCATGCCAGGTGTTATCCCAAAAGTGATTGATCAACTATCTAGAACGCTTAATTATCCAGTAATTGCAGGAGGACTGATCACAGAAATCTCCGAAGTACACGACGCACTAAAAGTAGGAGCATTGGCAGTCTCATCAGGTAATCCTGATATGTGGAACTTGGAATTATAACTAAACTGCTGACGGAATCGCAGCGACGCTTGCCAAAACATGATCTGGTTGAATAGAGGCATTTTTCAGCGCTTCCTCATTTGTAATTCCAGTAAGTACAAGTACTGATGTCATTCCAGCAATATTCGCCATTTTAATATCCGTCTCAAGCCTGTCCCCAACCATAATGCATTGGTTCGGTGCCATGCCAAGAACTGTTTTCATAACAAATTCAGCCATGAGTGCTGATGGCTTTCCTGTAATTGCAGTAATTGGTTCGCCTGTAACGGCTTCGAGCGCCCCTATCATTGCCGCACAATCCGGAAGTTCACCGTCCTCCACAGGGCAAGTACGGTCCGGATTTGTTGCTATTAAGATTGCACCATTCTTCCATGCTTGAAAAGCAGCATTAATTTTTTCATAAGTAAATGATCGATCCCAGCCGAGCACTACAAATTTAGCGTCCTCCCAACTCGGAGTTAGTAAAATACCTTCTTCTAATAACTCTTCAAATAGTGGTTCTTCACCTATCACGAATACTTTTTCGTTAGATTTCATTTTCTTCTTTAAATAGTGGGCGGTAATATAATTAGAGTTAACAACTTCTTCCAAAGACACTTGAATTCCAAGACCATTTAACTTTTCTACATAGTCTTTTCTTCTGGCGATGGACTTGTTTGTTAAGAACACTACCTTATCTCCACGATCTCGTAACTCTGTAATCGCCTCTTGTGCGCCTTCAATTAGTTCATTACTTAAATAGATTGTTCCGTCCAGATCAAATATATATCCTTTTTGCATACTAATCTCCTCGCCGTCAGCTTATAATTTCCACTGTATGAACGTGATCCATCTTTTTTATAAGATAGTAGACCTCAGGAAGTGTGCGCTTTGCACTAACTTTAGATTTTATTTCAAGTAAATGAACGTTTTCTTCAGGCAAATCTTTAATGCGGGACTGGTTAATGATAAATTTTTGTTGTTCTAAACCAGTCATCACAGTTTCGATGCTTTTAGGATCATTTACTGTAATCCGGAAAGTTAAATCTCTTCGTCGAAGTCTCTTCGGACCAAATTTCGTAGTTAAATATGGAATAAGTTCAACACTCAATAATAATAGCAATACGCCAAATATTGCCTCGACATAAAATCCCGCACCTACTGCAATTCCAATACCTGCTGCTCCCCAGATTAAAGCTGCTGTCGTTAGACCGGAAATCCGCTCGTTCCCACGACGTAAAATAACTCCTGCTCCGAGAAAACCGATTCCTGATACAATTTGGGCAGCAAGACGCAAAGGATCCATTTGAATTCTCACGCCATTGCTGTCAGGAAACGAATAAGCGGATTCAATTGAGACGATTGTCAGCAAACAGCTGACAATCGAAATAACTAAACTTGTTTTTAGTCCAAGTGGTTTCCGTTTCAATTCTCTTTCCAGTCCAATGACCAGACCTAGCACGGCAGAAATACTCAATTTAGTAATCAGTTCAATGTCGAGCCCTTCCACGTGCCCACCTCCTCAGACAATATCCTTTCTTATTCTATTTCAACTTTAACGGAAGAATGCAATAGGATTTCTGAAAGTGAGTATGTGTACGGATTTATTTCAAAGACCACAGGCCCTTTATAGTTGTTTTTGTGAAGGATCTTGAGAAGTTCTTCCGTCCCTACCTTTGATACTCCATCACCTGGAAGCTGATGAAGATCCCCTTTTGCATCATTATCCGAAAAATGTACAGATGCTAATCGATTACCTAGCGTTTTTACAGTTTCATCAAGTGATGCTCCTAAAACTGCTAAGTGTCCTGTATCTAAACAAGCTGTTGTATCTGTCTGTATTAAAATATTCAACCATTCTTCTACAGAAGAGGGATAGATATGCATGTAATTTAAACTGTCCGGAATTTGGTTTTCAAAAAGCAATTCCACTTTTTGTTCGATTGCTATCTCGCGAATCCTCTTAAGGCGTTCGATCACTTTCAAGCGATCTTCATCCTTATTTTCAGATGCCCATGCAGAGCCTCCATGGATAACAGCATGCCCACCACCATACTTGCCAAGTTCCTCAAGCCAATGACGAGTGATATCTAAAATGAAGGAACCAACCTTTTCATAAGGAGTTGCCAAATTTAAGTCATGAAAAGGAAGATGTAAGCCAACCTTCAATCCGCATTGTTCCGCTAGTTTTAAATCTTCTTTAGCAGATTTGTGTTCCGCCCAAATTTCCACACCTTCAAATCCTGCGTTTTTGATAGCCTTCATATCTTCTTTAGTTTTAGATTGGCCAATTGACCATAAGCTAAGCCATTTTTCCATTTAAAATCCATCCTTTCACAAAAAATTAATGTGTTTCCGGGTTAATTTCTTCGAGTCTTCTTCCTTTCGTTTCAGGTGCCAGTGATATGGTAATGATTAGACCTGTAAGCGCCACGACAGCAAAAACACCAAGTGCTGCTGCGTTCCCCCAAACTGCTACCACATTCGGGAATACGAGAACCCCAAGAATTGAACCAATACGGCTGACAGAAGTAGCAAACCCTGATGCACCTGCCCGAATGCTTGTAGGGAATAACTCAGTCGGATATACAAAGTTTAAAATTCCTCCACCCATATTCGCGAATAGAACAGCAATGCTGAACAACACTACTAAAAACGTAAGCGTCGGATTCGGATTAAACGCTAGTACCGAAAGCCCCGCTGTCAAACCTGTGAATGAAGTGATCAGTAATGGACGACGTCCCCATCGATCTACTAAATTCATCCCTATTATTGCACCGCCTAACCCGAGAATACTAACAATCGAAGAAGCAATATAAGTCAGTTGCAATGATCCTCCAGTAAACGCAGACAATATGGTAGGCGTGTACATGGAAATCCCATAATAGGATGTCGCATAACAAAACCAGAATCCTGAAACGAAAATGGTACGTTTAATAAACTTTTGAGA
The DNA here is from genome assembly GCF_000586555.1 of Sporosarcina sp. D27. Taxonomy (GTDB): domain Bacteria; phylum Bacillota; class Bacilli; order Bacillales_A; family Planococcaceae; genus Sporosarcina. The sequence goes on along the minus strand of NZ_AZUC01000058.1, from coordinate 83,146 downwards.
GAACAAAGCACTGATTTTCACTTTTTCTTGTGAGGGTTCAGGCTTCACTTCTACTACATTACCTGTAAGCTCATAAATAATTTTTTCAGCTTCTTTCTCTCTTCCTTTTGAAGCGAGCCACCTTGGAGACTCTGGAAGTCCAATCCGGAAGATAAAGATGATAATTGCCATTATCGCGCCTAGTAAGAACATATATCTCCATGCATGATCCCCTAACGGCGCAAGGACAAGTCCACTGATATAGGCAACAACAGCACCCACAAACCACATTGCAGCAAGAAACGTTCCTTGCTTTCCTCTATTTTTCGTAGAACTGAATTCGGCTACAAGCGTCGCTGAGATTGGATAATCGGCACCTATCCCTATTCCAAGTAAGAAACGAAACGCTATTAGCCACAGAACATTTGGCGCTACAGCTGTTAAAATAGCAAATAAGACAAAAGCTAGTAAATCAATTGTAATCATCGCTTTCCGACCGAATGTATCCGTAAGACTCCCTAACCAAGCAGCCCCAATAAATGAACCAATAATCGCAGATGCTACGAGCAAGCTCTGTTCAATCGGCATGATATCCCATTGTTTTAATATGAGTGGCATCGCAACCGCTATAATAGTTAAGTCAAATCCGTCTAAAAAAGTCCCCCCCGCTGAAACAATTTTCACTTTACGCTGAAATTTACGTAATTTCTCCGGATTTGCCGGATTATCTAAGTAATCATAAGCCATTACTGGTTCCCCTTCTTTCCTTGTTATTCTATGAAATCTAAATCTCCCGATCGTACACCCCAATACAATACATTTTTCTCCTGTCCACTCTCCTTTTACGGAACACAAAAAAACCGGCAAAGCCAAATAATCGTGTACCACACATTACGTGTGTAACGACAGTCTGGACTTCACCGGGTTTCTCATTATCTCTGCCCGATATGTATAATTTCAAAATCTCTTTATGAAAGCGTTCCCTTTTCGGGAATATCACTATTCTAAATACTTAAAGAATTGAAGTCAAGATATTTTTTAAATTTTTATATGAATTATCAAACAAATTCTTCAGACGAATAGTAGTCTATCCTTTCCCCCGAAAATACTACTCACTTTATCTACAATGCTATCATTCTCATCTAGTAATATATGAGTCATGACCTATTTCCAAGGAGTTTTGTTACAATGAATAGTAATGTACATAATTCAGAGAAACTTGAGGACATGTCCATTTAAGAGATGAAGTAAAAAAATCCCAGCAAGCCCGTTACAAGTAAAGGCTCGACTGGGGATCCGATATTCTATTCCCTACCATTCAAAGCAAGTACAGTCCGATACAATACATCTACTGCCACTGGCAATGTATCTTCCTTAATATCAAAACGTTCGTTGTGATGACCTGCCGCAAGCTCAGTACCGAAAATACAGTACGTCGCCTGGCCGTGGTTATTTTTCACATGTTCCATGAAGTACGTGGCATCCTCGGAACCTGCAGATGCATTGTCTGCATGGTGGACTTTTGTAATGCCGATCGTCTCGTTTGCAACTGCACCAACCATTGCAGCTAACCCTTCTGAGCATTTACAACTGATGGCTTCACCGACAATATCGATTGAACACTCTACGTCATACATGACAGCCGCACCACGAAGTACGTTCTCTGCTTGCTTCCTTATGAACTCATTCACTTCAGAAGTTTCACCACGGGTCTCCAATTTCATGGTAGCGGTATCTGCTATGACGTTGCGTCCACCGCCACCTTGGAGTTCACCAACATTCACACGTGAGGTCCCTCCTGAGTGACGAGAAATCGCGTGCAAATTTAACGTTGCGCTGGCTGCTGCTAGTAACGCATTCTTCCCTTCTTCCGGCTGTGCTCCTGCGTGAGATGCGCGTCCTTTGAAAGTAACGTCCATTTTCGTGGACGCCATGAATCCATTCGCCGCTGAAACAAACTCACCATGTGGGACACCTGTGCCGATGTGGATTGCAATGAAGAAATCCGCATCATCGACAACACCTGCTTCTGTCATAGATTTCGCACCGCGAGCTCCTTCTTCAGCTGGTTGGAACACTATGCGGATTGTTCCGTTAAAGCTTTCAGGATCTTCCGCTACCAGTGTCGCAAGCCCAAGTCCTATTGTCGTATGTGCATCATGCCCACATGCATGCATGGAACCTTCCGCAATGGAACGGAAACCAAGTTTGCCAGGAACATGATCGTCATCTTGCGATTCAAAAATCGGTAATGCATCCATGTCGACACGGAACACAGTGACAGGTCCCGGACGTCCTGTATCCCAATCAGCGACAACTCCTGTAAATCCTTCTTCAAAATAAGGTAAGAACTCTTCAACTGCTCCATTTTCTGCAGCCCACTGTACATGAGCTGCTATCTGCTCAACTGAAGGTTTACCCAATATTTCATCTTCTACCATTACGTCTTTTCCAAGTCGGACATCAAATCCGAGACGCGTCACTTCCGCTGCAACTATGGAAGCCGTCCGCATTTCCAAAAATCCTTGCTCAGGATGACGGTGCAAATCGCGTCGCCATTCCGTTAGTTGTTCGTGTAACTTTACAACCATCTTGCTCCCTCCTAACGGTTACTTCAAAAATGGTGTAACGCCTGGTCCGAATGGAATACCTGCATAGAAGAATAACAGAATGAGCAAAATCCAAGCAATTAAGAAACAAATTGAGAATGGAAGCATTAGTGAAATGAGCGTGCCGATTCCTGCCTTTTTATCGTATTTCTGCATGAATGTCAGAACGACAACCATGTAAGGCAATAACGGAGTAATGATGTTTGTTGATGAATCGGCAACACGATACGCTACTTGTGTAAATGCTGGATGATAACCTAGTTGCATGAACAGTGGGACGAAAATCGGTGCTTCCAGTGCCCACTTTGCAGATCCGGATGTAATTAAGAAGTTCAAGAGTGATGTAAAAATGATATATCCTATAATCAGTCCAATTCCGGTAAAGTTGACAGATTCCAAGAATTCAGCACCATTCACTGCGATCCATGTACCTATGTTCGACCATCCGAAGTAGGCAATGAATTGCGAAATAGCGAAGATTAGAACGATATAGCCTGACATGTCTTTCATAGACTCCGCCATGTAACCTGCAACATCTTTTCCGCTCTTAATCTTCCCAACAGATATTCCAAACGTAATCCCTACGATTAAAAATAGGAATAAAATAATTGGAACAATCCCTGAGATGAACGGCGACGGAATCATGGTGCCTCCTTCACCACGGAGGGGACTATTTGGCCAAAAGATTCCTACTGCTAGGATTGCAAGATATAAAAGACCTGCAATCACTGCGTTACGTAATGCTTTTCCTGAACGAGGATCTTCTTCGTCCATCTCCAACTCAACGGCATCGCCTTTATATTTCCCTAGACGAGGTTCGATGAATTTAGACGTGATGAAGCCTGCTAGCAGCGTTAACATGAACACAGAAACTATATTGAAGTACCAGTTATCAACTGGTGAAACGGTTATCGAATCATCTACAATCTTCGCAGCTTCTGTTGTAATTCCAGCAAGTAATGCGTCTGTTCCTACGATGAATAAGTTCGCAGTAAATCCAGCACCCGCAGAAGCATAACCAACTGCTAGACCCGCGAGTGGATGACGCCCTACTTTGTAGAAAATCATTGCTGCGAGTGGTGGAACAAGAAGCATCGCTGCATCAGATGCAATGTTCCCCATAATCCCTACGAATGCGACTGCATAAGTTAGTAGCCAAGGAGGCGCCTTCATAATCGATTTCTTTATGGCATAATCGAACAAGCCAACTTTTTCAGTAAGACCAATTCCTAGCATCATCGCAAGCACGATACCGAGTGGCGCAAAGCCTGTAAAGTTCGTGATCATAGATTCCAGAATGTATTGCAAACCTTCGCCTGACAGTAAGTTGTTGATCGGCAAAGTTTCTCCTGTACCGGGGTGCTTCACCGATGCGTCAAACAGACTGAATATGAACGATGCAATCATGACTGCTACTGCCATGCCTACGAATAGAATGAACGGGTCTGGTAAACGGTTCCCCAACCGTTCGATGCCATTCAATGCTTTGTTAAAGAACCCCTTTTTTGCTGTTTCCACTCTCATTCCTCCTATTCTATTCAGCTACCGAGCGGTGAAGGCTGAACGCCTTCGGGTATCGGACATGTGTATGGATTTTCTTGAGCAAACTCGACAAACTCATCGCGAATCGGCGCCAGTAAGTCTGTATTTTCAAAAATTTTAAGTGCTGTGAGTGCCATGGATGCGCCCGCTCGTAACATCCCTTTGTGTGCATTTGACGATAGCCCTTGGCTTGTCATCTGCCACGTATGAAGCGGTGTCCCTAGCGCTGACGTAGAAGTCGACAATTGTGCGGTTGGTAAAATCCAACTTACATCCGAAACGTCGGTGGACGCAGTCAAAATTTCTGTTGGAACTTCATACGGCGCTATGCAATCAGACACATATTTCCCAACGAATTCAGAACCATCCCCTACATATCCAAATCCTTTCATAACGCCAAGATAATCTTTCTGCTCTGCCTTTGATAGTGATTCAAAGATGCCTTTTGCATACTCTTGTTCGTCATCCGTTGGTGGTTCGATTCCAATTTCTTGTAAACTTTCATACAAGATTTCTTCAAGTGCACGGTTCGGAATGTAATTCGAGCAGGCTTTATCCACTTCAACGGTCACTTGTGTTTCTGTCATAAGAGCTGCCCCTTCTGCAATTTTGTTCACCCGCTCAAACAAATCCATGACACGTTCTGTATTGACATCGCGAACTAAGTACAACACTTCCGCATTTGCTTGAACGACGTTTGGTGCAAATCCACCCGTATTCGTAATTGCATAGTGAATTCGTGCCTCGTCCGGCATGTGCTCCCGCAAATATTGAACACCCGTATTCATGAGCTCAACAGCATCAAGTGCACTACGTCCTAAATGCGGTGAGTTCGCGGCGTGTGATGGAACCCCTTTAAATCGATAAAACACTTGGATGTTCGCAAGTGTGCTCAAGCTCATAATGCTGTTTGTTGGCGATGGGTGCCATGTTAGAGCAAGATCAGTACCATCAAAGACACCTTCACGCGTCATGAACGTCTTACCAGATCCACCTTCTTCACCGGGACAACCGAAGAATTTCACAGTTCCAGGCAGCTTATGCTCTTCTAGGTACGCTTTCGCTGCGCATGCTGCGGCAAATGCACCGGTTCCGAGTAGATTATGTCCACAACCATGACCAATATGACGCTCCCAGCGTTTTTCTTCGATACAGTTCGGTTCCTGACTTAACTCAGGCAACGCATCGAATTCCCCCAGAAATCCAATGACTGGATGCCCTTGTCCAAAAGTCGCTGTGAATGCGGTTTCAATACCACCTACACCGCGTTCCACTTTGAATCCTTGCTGTTCACATTGCTCAGATAGGTACTTGGCAGATTCATATTCCTCAAACCGAGTTTCCGGATGATAAAAAATGTATTCGCTGACCTGTTCAAAATAAGTAGCATGGTGTTTTATATAGTCTTTTGTGAATGCTTGCAAACTCATATGCCTCTCCCCCTTAATATATTGAATACAAACAATAGACTGACTATATAGTAAATAGTATTTCAAGATTCGTCAATACACGACATATATTTTGTTAAATATAGATGTTAAGAAAAGTAGAGTTAGAACGTTTCATCCATCCTACGATTTTTTTAAGAGCGGTAGACCTAATAACTTTCCCTTTCAAAAGATAAAAAAATAAAGCTATCTCAAAAGTTTATAGAACTACATTTTGAGATAGCTTATTCCGAGTTTTGTGTATCAAGTTAGAAATTGAAACGAACTATCGTCAAGGGGATTCTGCTAACGGGTTACATCGGCCCCCAATTAATTAGCACGCCAATAATAAGGAAGATAATACCCAGGACAGTCCAAATCAGTAACAGTGGGAAAACGAAGCGCACCCATTTTGTCCATGAGATCCCTGCGATCGCTAAGTTTGCCATAAGAATCCCTGAAGTTGGTGTGATAACGTTTGTAAATCCGTCTCCCATTTTGTAAGCCTGAACGGCTACTTGACGAGGAATTTCCATCAAGTCAGCGAGTGGCGTCATAATTGGCATGACAATAACGGCCTGTCCACTTCCTGATGAAACGAGAATATTGAACAATTCGTTTGCTATGAACATGACTACAGCCCCGCTAACACTTGTAAAAGGAGTCATTACGTGTGCCATTCCATTAACGATGGTGTCCAAAATGTTCCCTTTTTCAAGAACAACTACGATTGAACGAGCCATCCCAATAATCATAGCTCCATAGACTAATCCTTTCGCTCCCTCGAAGAATTCTAAAACTAGTCGATTTGGTGATAGTTTTGCAATGATCGCAGTTCCTACAGCGATGATTAAGAAAATAGCTGCCATTTCATTTAGTGACCACTCGAACTTAAAAACACCGAATACATAGGTAGCGATGCCTAAGACGAGCCAGATAAGCACCAACTTATGAGTACCTGTAATTTCGACTTCTTTATTTAACTCCTCACGTTCTTCAATCTTTGGAAAGGGGGTTGAACCCAAAACGCTTTTCAAAGGATTCTTCTTAATCTTTTTCACATACCAAGAGACATATAGGATTGTCGTTAATAGAATAACGATATAAATAACAATACGATATCCGATTCCTGAGAATAAAGGCAACTGAGCAATTTGTTGTGCAGTCCCTGTTGTCAGTGGATCTAGAAATGCAGTATTAAATCCTGCGTATGCTCCCAAGTAAATAATTGAGACACCTACTACAGCATCTAACTTCATCGACCTCGCTAAAATGATTCCAATCGGGATGAATGCAATAACTGCATTTACAATAATTCCTAAAGTTCCAAAAATAGAAAACAGAACCATTACAATTGTGATTAAGACAAGCTCTTTGTTCTTCGTCTTCTCAATTGTTTTTAGAATCATGGCGTCAATCGCACCTGTCGATTCAATGACTGCAAAGGAACCGCCAATGATTAACACTAAAAAGATCAATGGCGCAGAACTAATCATTCCTTCCTGTATCGCAAGAAATACATCAATGAGACTGGCCGGTGTGCTGGCAACCTGTTCGTATCCATCTGGAACGACGACTGTAACACCATCAATTTCTTCCCGTTGAAACTCCCCTGCTGGAATGATATACGTCAAAACAGCCATAAGTGCCAATATTAAAAAGAGAATTACGTATGCATCCGGAATACCTATCTTTCTTTTCCGTTTTTCTTTCTCCATCAAAACACCCCATTCTGAATTGTCGTAACATTTCGTTGACTAACACTATAGTAAAGCCTATAATTTATTTTGACAATAATAAATTATAAGATTCATTCGAAAGTTGGAGAGTTAATGGACTTTATCGGAAAAACAAAAGCTGCCTATCCCAATTTAACATCAGGGTTGAAAAAGGTCGCTGACGCTTTATTAATCAATCCCATTATGTTTGCTACGCATCCAGCAAAAAAGATTGCAAGCCTAATTGACGTAAGTGAAACGATGATTATCCGGTTCGCAAAATCAATTGGTTATCCAGGGTTTGGTACGTTACAGACCGAAATTCAGAGAAGTCTTTTGTCGCTCACGCCCCCAAACGGAGTCGAATCCACAACTGTTTCCGACCCTTATTCTGGTGTGATGGAAAGCGATAGTAAAAATATTGCTCAAATCGCCAACCAGCTAGACTGGAAAACTACAGAAGCCGTTGTGGACCATCTTTCTACGTCTACATCTATAAAAGTCGTAGGTTATTATCAATCTTATGCTTATGCACATTGGTTCACATTTTTGCTTAACAGTTTACTAGGTAATACATCGTTGTATCACCCAGAAACTGAAATTGGCATCTCTACTTCTGGTAGAGGGAATTGTGTCGTTCTTTTTTCATTTTATCGTTACGCGCTCGGGTCAATTCGATTAGCAAAGGAAGCGAAGGAACGGGAGAACACCGTTATTATCATTACGGATTCCCTCGTGAGCCCCGCCAATGAGTTTGCAGATTATACCCTCGTCATACCAATTTCTCAGAAATCGGTTTTGGAAAAAGGACCTGTGACATTTTCGTTTTTGAATAGCATCCTTCTTCATATTGCCAAGAAAACTGGAAAGTTAAGCTTTGTAAACCCGACGAGTAATTATTTCATCAATGAAGACACTGATAACAATTGAAAGGGAGTTTTAACATGACCGCATTCAGCAAAGAGAAAGTATCCGAAACGTTCGCGCACTTACATGCTAATCCTGAATTGAGCTGGAAAGAGATTAAGACGACAGAATTTGTCAAACAAAAACTCGAAGAAGCTGGCTGCAAAGTTCGTGCCTTCGAGGATTGCACAGGAGTTATTGGGGATATTGGGAATTTTGATGAAGGGAATCCAATCATCGCTTTAAGAGCGGATATGGATGCATTATGGCAAGAAGTTGATGGAAACCTTCAGGCGAATCACTCATGTGGTCATGACGCCCATATGACGATGGTGCTAGGGGTACTTTGGAAACTGAAAGACACTCCCGAATTACTTAAAAATGTGGGCGTCCGCTTCATATTCCAGCCCGCTGAGGAAGTCGGCGCCGGAGCGTTGAAACTTGTCGATCACGGTGTCGTGGATGACGTGGATTATTATTACGGAATCCATTTGCGTCCATTCCAAGAAACAGAAAACGGGAAAGCGGCGCCAGCTATTATTCATGGCGCGACTGGTTCTATAGAATTAGAAATACGTGGGGATGACGCACACGGAGCACGTCCACATTTAAATTCGAATTCGATAGAGGTAGGAACGTACTTAGTGAACGCCATTCATACGATCTATCTAAATCCTACAATTCCACATTCAGCAAAAGTCACTCGCTTCCAAGCAGGAGGACAGAATACAAATATCATTCCCGGTAACGCCTCATTAGCAATCGACATTCGTGCTCAAACGAACGAACTAATGGAAGAGTTACAAAAGAAAGTATACGCAGTTATCGACTCTGCAAATAAGTTGTTTGAATCTAGCGTAAAAATCACGGAAGAACATGGAATTGCAGCAGCATGCGTAGACGCTGATGCACAAAAAGTCGCGCAGCGTGCAATTGAAATGAGTCTCGGTAAAGAAAATACTGTAGAGCCCATTCTTACACCCGGTGGAGACGATTTCCACTTTTACACCATTAAAAAGCCGCATCTAAAAGCTACGATGATTGGGCTAGGTTGTAATTTATCGCCCGGTCTTCATCACCCAAATATGACATTTGATAGAGATGCGATGTACAACGGCATTGATATTTTGACGACCATTGTCAAATTACATGCTGAAGGAGGAGTTGAATGATGCAATCCATCCATATTAAAGAGGTAATCCTCCACCATACGGAGGTATCGCTAATTGCCCCATTTACAACGAGTTTTGGAACAATGGAGCAAAAAGATGTTTGCCTAGTCGAAGTAGTAGACGAAACAGGAGTATCCGGCTGGGGAGAAACCGTTACAAGTAATGAGCCTTATTATAATGAAGAAACCACCGCTACAACCGTTTATATGCTAAAAGAATTTCTTATCCCCCGTTTGTTGAAGAACGAGATTTCTCATCCTAACGTTGTACACGATATGCTGTCATTTGTTAGAAGAAATAATATTGCTAAAGCGGCGATTGAGACTGCAATTTGGGATGTATTCGCTAAGAAAAATCATACCTCCATTGCAAACTTACTTGGTGGAACACAAACAGAAATTGCGGTGGGTAAAAGTATTGGCATTCAAGATACTCCTGCTAAATTAGTTGAAAAGGTTCGAGAGTTTGTTGATGAAGGTTTTAAAAAAATCAAAGTAAAGATTAAGCCCGGAGCAGACATAGAGTATCTAAAAGCTGTTCGCGATGCGTTTCCAACTATTCCTTTGATGGCGGATGCAAACTCAGCTTATACACTTAAAGATATTAACCACTTAAAAGAGTTGGATTCACTGAATCTTATGATGATTGAACAACCTCTAAGCCATGACGACATTGTGGATCACCGGCTCTTGCAACAAGAACTCACAACTCCTGTCTGTTTGGACGAGAGCGTTCACTCACTTGACGATGCGCGTAAGGCAATTGAATTAGGCAGCTGCAAAATCATTAACATTAAGATTGGACGCGTCGGTGGCTTATATGAAGCAAAGCGTATTCATGATTTATGTATGGAACACGACATCCCTGTTTGGTGTGGTGGCATGCTAGAAACAGGGGTTGGACGTGCGCACAACATCCAGCTGACTACGTTAAAAAACTTCACGATTCCAGGAGACACAGCGCCGTCAGCACATTATTGGAAAGAAGATATCGTGACACCAGAAATTGTAATGGATCACGGAATCATTCAAGTTCCTTCTGGAGATGGAATTGGATACGAAGTGGATCGGGATAAACTGAGCAAGGTATTGATAAGTTCTGAACGTATTACTGAAGTTGATACGACTCATCCGATACCTAGTGCGTGACTGGTTGAAAAAGGCTGTCAAGATTGTCAGTAGAAACTGATCCCTTCGGCAGCCAATTCTTTTGACAACACAGTTCATCTAGATGAACTGTGTTGAAAGGAATTTCAAAACTATATAGTAAGAAGTCACGTTGATTGAAGTGAAGGGTGTTGACTTCGGAAGGAATACTATTGAAAACGACCTAAGTTCGCGGCTTGCTGCCACACCGGTTGCATGACCTACATCCTGTCCGCCCCGTCCACCTGAAACGTAAATCAACACCGTTTCATTTCTAATTCATGAAATGCTAAAAAGGCTATCCTGAAGAGTCATTGACCTTCTGGGATAGCCTTTTCACATATAGAAATTATCGAATATCTTTTTCGATCTTACCGTCTTTGATAACAACTTGAATCGTATCATGATTTGCTAACGACTTAATATCTTCTAACGGATTACCTTTAGTAATGACAATGTCGGCAAATTTGCCTGTTTCAATTGTGCCGACGTTTTCTTCCCAACCGAGACATTCCGCCGCAGTTTTCGTAGATGCTACAATTGCATCCATCGGTGTCATCCCTGCGTTGCACATGAGTTCAAGTTCACGCAAGTTCGTACCGTGTTTGAATACACCAGCGTCAGTCCCCATCGCGATTTTCACTCCGGCTTTGTATGCTTTCGTGAAACTCTCAACATGATGATCGATGACTTCTTTCGACTTTTGAACCGCGCTTGCTGGCATCCCAGTTGCATCTGCTGTTTCAAGAACCGCAACAGGAGCTAGTAATGTCGGCACAAGATACGTTCCATTTTCAATCATAAGGTCAATGGCTTCATCGTCAATGAAAATCCCATGCTCGATTGAGTGAATGCCTGCACGTACTGCGTTTTTAATCCCTTCTGCACCTTGAGCGTGTGCCATGACGCGTGTGTTTTTGCGGAACTTCCCTTCTTCTACAATAACTTTCAGCTCTTCCAATGAAAACTGTGTAAATTCCGGATGATCCGTCGCACTCAACACTCCGCCTGTCGCATGGACTTTAATGACTTCAGCACCTGCACGTAGCATTTCACGCGTTTTCTTACGCACTTCTTCAACACCGTCACACATTCCGTTCGGCATGCCCGGATATTCTGAAGCAAGCAAGTCCACTGTTTTCCCTGAAACCGTATAACCATCTCCGTGACCACCTGTAGTCGTCAATGCGTTAATACTCAATTGCATTCGTGGTCCTGAAATCAAACCATCTTCCACTGCCTTTTTCACTCCAAGATCCGTACCAAGTGCATCCCGAACAGATGTGACGCCCGCGTGCAACGTAGTTTTTAAGTACTCTGCAGCTTGGTAATACATGAACGAAAACGGTGTAGCAAGACGCTCTGAGACTGGTGAATACTCCATCATCATATGCACATGCGTATCGATGAATCCTGGAACGATTGCGCCGCCTTGCGCATCAATTTCCTTCTCATTACCAGTTGGTTTATATCCTTTTTCATCCCCAACGTAGTCAATCCGATTTCCGGATACGACGACAATTTTATCTTTTGTTGGTTCTGCACCTGTTCCGTCTATAAGTAGTCCATTTTTAATAATTGTTTGTGTCATGAAAAACCCTCCATTTTATAATGTTTTGATCAAGATTCCCGCAATGACTACGGATGCAACAGTGACTGTCGTAAACCCACCGATAACCATTGGTGCTAGCAATTCATTGAAAATCACTTTTTCTTCTTTCTCGTCTCGTGCACAGCTCCGGCTCACTTCTTCACAGAGGATATAGTCTCCAGGGAAACCGAACAATGCTGTAAGAGCGACAGGCATTCCTTTGTAAGGGTGCCATTTGACAAGTTTTGCGGTGAGATATCCACCAATTGAGATCCCGATACTTCCTATTGCAAGGATAGTAATAATCGCCGGTAAATTCTCAATCACCTGACCTGGTGTCACGCCAGCCATTGAACCGATGACGACAAAGATGATGCCAATCATTGTAATCGTGAATGAATTTGCACGTTCCAGTTCGCTCGATTCAAATACGCCTAATTTCAAGCCCACAATCCCAATCAATAAGCACCAAAGTGTGTAGTGGATAGGTGTGACAGTACCAAGCGCTACTCCGATTGCTGCTCCAGCAAAAACGAAGAATAATTTAAGAACAGCACTCGTGCGTAAAGGACTTTTCTTCTTCTGTACAACTTTTGCCTCTTCTGTCTCCATAGACTCACCCGCCATTGAAACAAAAGAACCATCGTCGATTTGACCTTGGATGACTCCTGCATATTTCTTCATGAAATGCATTGCAAGCGGCATTCCGACAACACCTTGAAAAGCCACGACTAGCGCAGGAATGATGACAATTGACGTCAATCCGAGTTCTTTCAATTTCTCTGAAGTTACAAGAAGGGCAATGATGCCGCCACTAACTGGCCCCACCCCTGCAACCGCTGTAGGATAATCAAAAATCAATGGAACGATGAGTAAAATTAAGATTCCTGAGACAATTACACCGCCAAGGGCAATAAGGACCGCCTTGTACTGCGACTTCACAAGTGAAAATGGAATCATCGTTCCCATATGTACAATCGCCGGTCCAATTAAAATAGCACCGAGTGCAGCGAATTGGGAGACTTCTAAAATATCTTTCGGGAATATTCCAGTCCAAGTGAGAACTAGGAATCCGACCATTGCTGTAAGCAACATCGGGATTCGTGCTCTGGAGACAATGGATAACCATTCGCCGAGGGCAATTAATGAAAGTACTAGTACAGTTGCTATGAGTGGATTAGAAAGCATTCGGCTCATCCCCCTTTTGTGATTTTTCTAGTATTTCGCAATTCTTTAGATGCGAGATATTCAATATATCACCGATATTTTTATATGTAAATAGTTTTTTCGACACCTTTCGACTTTTCTGTGTATTTATTATTTTTGTAATCGCTTACTTCATTGTCTTTATCATATTTGCCAAACGACATTTTTTTAAAGTTAAAATACATGTCTTTTCATTTTTCCGATATTTCAGCTCGTTAAGTGTCTCTTCCCTTTAGCTCTGGTACTCAAAAAAGGGAATTCTCATCCACCTCTATGCTTCAAATCAACTACCAAGGACAACAAAAAAGCCTGCAATGCTTTTTGCAGGCTAAAAATCGATGTATTATGAGATCCGTTACTTGTTGGAGCACTTGTCTTTACGTCACTGTTATCGATCGACGCTTTAAAGATGGCGCTTTGCCTTGTACTTTTTCCCCTTTTGGAGCAAGCAATTGTTCAATGACACTCACAAACTGTTCGTCAGTTTGGATAGCCAATTCGTCTGAATATGCATCCATCGCAATTTTCCAAGATTCCATTCGTTTCTTGTCTGACAACATTTCTCGCAGCTGATCAACTAACGGAGTACCAGGCGTGAGCTGTGTGACCAATCCTTTTGGAATCAGGGTTTCTAAGTTCATTTCTTCCTGACCAGGTAATGCAGAATGGATAAACATCGGGATTCTTTTACGGAGCGCTTCGCTCACTGTAACTCCACCCGGTTTTGTGACAAGGGCGTCTGCAGCCTCGTAGAGATCATTCATCTCTTCTCGGGAAGTTACGTACGATATCGGTTGGATATGGGAGAGGTTCCAAGACTCGATTTTTCGATACAATCGCTCATTGTGTCCACAAAGCACAACAAATTGAAAATCATCGACTTGCTCCAGTTCTTCAAGCATTCGGGATGGACATCCTAATCCACTGTTTCCGCCTGCTAGAAGAATCATAGGTTTGTGGTGTGGGTCGTGCAAGGACGTTCTGCTGTCAGGACGCCTGATCTTTCGGTGAACTGGAATTCCCGTGACAATTAGCTGTCCAGGTACGTTCTGATCCTTCGTCAACTGCTCCTTCGATTCTAAAGTTGGCAGGAAATGTGCATCGATTCCACGATGTCCCCAGTAATCATGAACGAAAAAGTCCGTATAGACATTAACGACCGGTACGTGGCATTGGCCGGATAGTTTCAGTTTACTGAGCATACAAGAGGGCAGACTGTGCGTACAGAAAATGAGGTCTGGCTGCTCCTCTCTCAACATTTTTTTCAACTTATGCAAAAACAGCGGTTGATGCCAAATATACTGTTCGTCCAGTGGCTCTTGGCTAAAATAGAGTTTTTTATATGTCTTGCTATACAGACGAGGTGCTCGTTTAATCCATTGCAAATAGCCTGTTGTAATGACTTTTTCCAACACTTTATTCGTTTCCGACAACAAGTCGATTTTTTTCACTTCAGCGTCAGGATACCGCTGCTGAACTAAATCCATCAGTGCTTCCGCTGCCTGATGATGTCCTGATTGCATTTGTAAATACGGAAAAAACAAGACCTTCTTCATCTTTTGCACCTCCTATGTACGTGTTTTATAGTTTTTCACTTTCTTTTTCGACTTCACTCTTTTAAAAAGGAACCAGCCGATCATCAATACTAAGAAAAATAGACCTACGAGAGAAGCGTAACTTGGATTAACATGGAACGAACGGCCGAGCACATATCCTGCTATCAGAAAAGGCACCACCCAAAGAATGGTTCCAAAAACAGCCAGCCCGATGAACTGAAAGAAAGGCATAGCTGTCAATCCTGCAAAGTATGGACTGATCTGCCGAATACCCGGCATATAAAACCCAAACAAAACTGTGCGTTTGCGTCTCCGTTTAAACGATTGCTCCGCTTTTCCCCAGCGTTCTTGTGTCAGACCGATAAATTTCCCGACTTTGTGTAACAGTGGGTATCCAATGAATCGACCTCCTGCGTAAGCGGTCAACATGCCAGTCAATGCGCCCAGTACCGCAGCGATTGAAGATGGAATCAGATGAAGTTGATGTTGCGCAATCAAGACACCGATCAAAAAGATCAGCGATTCTTCAGGTGAAGGAATGCCGACAATCCCAAAGAACAAGAGGATGAAAATGACGATGCTACCATACTGAAGAAGATAGTCTGTCATCGCTTCAATGGACATGACCATGCTCCTGTCCATACTTCATCAGCTCATCTGGTGCGATGAATCGGGTACCTTTTTTAGTCGCTTCCTGAATATAAGATTCCAGCACGCGAAGCATATGTGCAGGAGCTTCGTCATCCGCTCCCGGGTTGCTTCCATCATCATGCAACACCACAATCGATCCATCCGCTGGGATTGCACGCAACCTTTTAGACAATTGTTCATCGCATGTACGAATCTTCCAATCTCCCACAATGTGTGTCCACATGATCGTGTTGAATTGACGTGAGACGGGCAAGGTCGCTAGATTGAAACGTCCCCAAGGAGGACGATAAAAAGTAGGTTCACTTCCAGTGAGTTCTTTAATCACTTTGGCGGTACGCTTGATCTGTTGATGAGTTTGTTGAGGAGTGAGTCGCCAAGTTGACACATGTTCGTAATGGTGGATGCCAATTGAGTGTCCTTCCGCATGCATTCTTTGTATGATTTCCGGATAGTTTTCGGCATGCCTCCCTACGACGAAAAAAACAGCTTTGATATTATAATGTGCTAACAAATCGAGCAATCTCGGTGTATAAATTGGATTTGGACCATCGTCGAATGTAAGCGCAATTCCTGTGCCGTTACACACCTTTTTACGGATTCCGATACTCGTTATGCGTATAAGTAGCGTGGCCGCATATGTGTACAAACTATAAATCAGTATTGGAATCGCAAAGAAAGTCAGTATCCCCTTCCTCATCGATCTCCCTCCTCTCACTTCTCTTGTATACTATGTTTTACCCATTCTTTTGGAAGCTGAACATCTTTAGTATGACAAATCTTTCTTTTGAAATAACTAGGGAATTCATGAAGACTTTCTTAAGATTACAAGTAATGCATGAACCGTCTATTTAGTTATATGGAAAAACCGTGCATGGCGTTCATGCACGGTTTCTTTTTATTGTCATATTCGGATGTTGGCGGTTTTCGTTCTTCGATTGTTCCGCTGGAGTCACAGTCTTCCACTCAAACAACGGAGCTAATAGAGAATTAGCTTCTAAGTTACTAATAGGACAACATCAGAATTATTCCGCAAACAAAGAAATCATCTGTTGTGTGTGAACATCAACCAATCCGAGATCTGTGATACGGATTTCTGGGATAACTGTAAGTGTCAGCGATGAGAGGGCCATGGATGGTGATCTTCTGCCGACTTGAACTCCCATTGAGCGTGCGACTTCGTTGAACTTTTCAACTTTCGGACCGAGCTGTTCGATTGGTTCAGCTGCCATCAGCCCTGCGATTGGTAGATCCACTTGTGCTTGCACGATCCCATCCTTTATCAAACACAATCCACCACCTGATGCTGCTAGTGCTTGTGATGCAGCGTACATATCAGCTGCGTTTGTACCGACGGATACTAGATTATGGCTATCGTGTGCGACAGTCGTTGCGTATGCACCCTCACGAAGACCTGCATTTTTCAGTACACCAACGAATGGCTTACGATTCTGTCCATGACGCCCCGTAACCGATGCGAATAGATACCCTTCCGGCAACTCAGAAATCACACCATCTTTAACATGTAATTCCACTGTTCCGCGCGCTGTTGTCCCGATTTTCGTCATTTCCATTGATGTCACAGTGACTTTTCCGTTTTCAATCGGTGCTTTAAGAACAAAATCTGAAGCATTAAGTTCCGGGAGCTTGACAGTATTCTTTGTCAAAGGAGGCACAGCGCTTTCGATTGTTTCAAGAATCTCGCCCGATTTCACAACCATCCGACCTTCTGACCAAACGTCTGCCACTTTCATGGTTTCGAGTGATTCCACTAAGGAGAAGTCCGCGATGTAGCCCGGTGCGATCGCCCCACGATCATGTAGCCCAAATCGTTGCGCCCCATGTAACGTGGCAAAACGAATAGCAAGTGGCGCTGGAATTCCTTCTTCGATACAGCGACGGACGACACGGTTCAACTGACCATTATGCAACATATCATTCGGTTCCACATCGTCTGTACACATTGCGATATTTGATGCATAAGGTAGCTGTTGCCATGCTTGTGCTGCGATGTCAGCGAACTGGCTAACACTCGATTCACGAATGTAAATGAGCATCCCCGCACGCAATTTTTCTACGATTTCCTCAACTGTACGACTTTCATGATCGGAATTCACACCAGCTGCTAAATACGCCGCAAGATCACGTCCACCAGCACGTGGCAAGTGGCCTTCATTCAATACGCCTGCATCGAGACCGGTTTGTACAATCCCTGCCATTCGCTCATTCTGCTGGATGACCCCAATGTAATCCATGATTTCTGCGATTCCGACAACATCAGGTAATTTCAACAACTCCGCCACTTCAGCAGGTCCAAACTCAGCACCTGCCGTTTCCACGCCCGGTACAGCGGGAACACATGAAGGAATCGTCGTCAAGATTTGAACAGGAAGTCCTCGACTCGCTTCCACCATATACTGAACACCCTCTGCACCAAGTACATTTCCGATCTCATGCGGGTCGATTACAGCAACAGTCGTCCCCCGTTGAATCAGTGCCCGGGCAAACATATCTGGTGTCACCATCGTGCTCTCGATATGGACGTGACAGTCAATCAATCCCGGAATCGCGTACTTTCCACGACCATCGACGACTATCTCCCCTTCTAGTTTGAAGTCTGGTTGTCCATTTTCGTATCTGGCAATCGCGCTGAATCGATTTTCTTTAATTCCGATATCCGCCTGATAGATTTCTGCCGTAAATACGTTGACGAGTTGAACCCCTTCGATCACCGTATCCATCCGGACATCTCCACGTGCAGCAGCTGTAATTTGTTTCCGAGTATACATAAAATCTATCTCCTATCTATAGTTATTCTGCAATTGTAACAAAATATAAAATGAGCGGTACAACAAGCACATAAAGCCCAGGGTGAATCTCTTTATGACGTCCTGAAAGTGCCTTAACAATAACGTAAATGATAATCCCTGCTGCGATTCCGTTACCGAAGTTGAATGTGAAAATTGTAATGACAATCGTCATGAACGCTGGAAGTGATTCCGTCACGTCTTCAAAGTTGATGTTGCGCACAGCAGATAGCATCGTCAATCCTACCAATATCAATGCAGGTGCAGTTGCCTCAGTCGGGATAATCATAATCAGCGGGGTGATGAAAATCGTTAGCAAAAATAAAAGTCCAGTTGTAACCGCGGTTAGTCCAGTCCGACCTCCTGCTTCCACACCTGCTGCAGATTCTACATACGTTGTCATCACGGGTACGGAAAATAGCGATCCAAGTGCCGTTCCGCCTGCATCGACGAGAAATGGCTTATCGATATTCGGCAAGTCTCCATTTTTGTCCAACATATTCCCTTTACTCCCGACACCTAACATCGTTCCTAGGCTTGAGAAAAAGTCAGGAATGAAAAACGCCAGTAAGAACGGGAAATACTCCAATTTCACAGCATCTAAAATATCCAATTTGAATGCAACAGGTGCAATACTTTCTGGCATAGAAAATACCGAGGTCGGTAGCTTTGTTATGCCCATCGGGATTCCAATGATTGTTACTAATACGATTCCAATCAACAAATGCCCACGGACCTTACGAGCCAACAGCACTGCCATGATGAAAAATCCAATCAGTGCGAGAATCGCATTCGGTGAACTTAGATCACCTAACTGAAGCGAGTTTGACTTTTCGCTAGCCTGTACAAGACCTGCACTTCTGAATCCAATCAAAGCGATGAACAGCCCTACCCCTGCACCTATGGAGAGTTTGATGGCGGGCGGCATAAGCCGTACAATTAGTTTTCTAAGTCCCAAAATGGTAAATAAAACGAACAGAATACCTGAGATGAACACCATCCCCATACCCGTCTGCCAAGGAATTCCTTCTGAAAGGACAAGTGTGACCGATAGAAAAGCAACAGATCCTAGACCTGGCGCGAGTGCGAACGGCCGGTTGCTGTATAGCCCCATTATGATAGTAATAACACCCGTCATCAAAATAACTGCTACTGTCGCAGGACCTTTTGGCAATCCTGCGTTGTCCAACATGCCAGGTACGACAATCAGAACATACAGCATTGTCATGAAAACCGTTAACCCCGCAGCCATTTCCGTTCGAGGCGTCGTGCCGAATTCTTTTAGCTTAAACAATTTCTCTGTTATCCCTTTTGCATTCATCTGCAAACCTCCTAATTATCGTTCATACTTACTTGTACTAACGTAATATCTCTTGTGTCTCTATTTATTGCATACGCATGCAATAAAAAAGTCCAGCATGCAACAAGTAGTTGCAAGCCGGACATACGAAAGTCAAAGGGTGTGTGAAGACCTCACGATTTCTTTATGCTAAAGAACACAAAAAACCACAATGCTTACACACTATTCTTCAACTCGTAGTCCGGTTCTTTCAATGGGAACCTGGTAGAGACGCTCAGACCGTATTACTGAACATATACGAGATTATATTCACTTTTATCACTTCGTCAGTATACATAGATTGTTATTCAATCACAAGCATTTTATGAACAATAATGTTTTTATATCATTAATCGTTCGTCTTTAAAGCTGTCTCTTTCAAAAACAAATGCATTCATGCCACTTTTTACCCACTTGCAACACATTTATACCCAGTTTCCGATTTCATCGAATAATAAAAGAGCAACCTTTCAACTCGGAAGGTCACTCTATCTCCAGATCGGATTATATATTCGCTAGCATTCTTTGCAATAATGCTTCAATTGCTGGTGGGCGATATCTATTTTTCACATAAGCTAAATACACTGTCCGTTCAAGACTTGGGCTATCCAGTTCTCGAATTGCGAGAGTTTCTGGCACAACTTCCCCAATGTAGTTTCTAGGAATAATAGAGACTCCTATCCCTGCCTCCACTAAAGTCAAAATGGTTTCGAAGCGATCCGCGTCGTAGCAAATATCCATGCTTACGCCCGCTTCTTTAAACGCTTCATTAATATTCACACGTGTTTGAAATCCTCTACTCGTGATGATAAACGGCTCATCGGCTAGATGTCCCAGTTCAATATATGCCCGACTCGCTAGAGGGTGCGCTGCATTCAAGACGAGTACCAATTTTTCTTTGTACAAAGGCGCGGTTACAATATCAGGTTCATCGATAAATTCATTCGTCAAACAAATATGTACCGCATAATCGCGTAAAGCCTTCTCAATATCATTGCGTCCAAGGACTTCTTTGAGAACGACATGCATATCAGGATATTCCTCCCTATACCACTTCAAAACATTAGGAATCCAGTTTTTCACAGATTCAATCATGCCCAGTCTTACTTCTCCGCTACCTGCCACTTTCACTTCGTTTACTTCTTTTTCAAAAATATCCATTTCAGATAAGATGTGAAGGGCACGCTCGTAAAACACGCGACCCGATTCCGTCAAATCCACCCGCTTTGTTGTCCGATCCAATAACTGAAAGCCAATTTGCCCTTCAAGCGTCCGGATCGCTTTACTGAGTGAAGGTTGAGACAAATGTAACTTAGTGGCAGCTCCTGAAAAACCACCTTCTTTAACGACAGCTACAAAGTAACGAAGCTGTTTGATGTCCATTGTCCTCATCTCCTTCTTTCGATCTATTATAACCTAAAAGCATAAGTAAATGAATTATAGATATTTGAAATAATAAATGACTGCTCGTATAATGAAGCGTATTGCATTTAACTTTGAAAGGGTGATCCCTATGATCAACGCAACAAATCCAGAAGTCTGGAGTGGCCGAATCGACGATGTTACCAAGCGTGCAGCATTTCGTCTTCATCAAGTGATGCAGCTGAACTCTCCGAAAGAAAGCGCTACCAGTCCTACTTGTGCACTGATCGGGTTTTCATCTGACGAAGGAGTTCGACGAAATAACGGTCGCACCGGAGCTGCTGCTGGCCCAGATTCACTTCGCCGTGAACTTGCGAAACTTCCTTGGCGACAACCAGAGTCACACCAAATTGTTGACTTAGGAACCGTTGTTTGCGAAGATGGGAAACTAGAAGACGCCCAGCGTGAACTTGGACAAACTGTCCGCCAGTGCTTAACTGATAACAGAAAGCCTGTCATTCTTGGGGGCGGCCATGAAACCGCTTTCGGGCATTATTTAGGAGTAAGAAAATTCGTAGGACCTGATGCGAAGATTGGTGTTATTAACATTGACGCCCATTTCGACTTACGCAGTTATGAAAAACAAACGTCTTCAGGGACCATGTTTAAACAAATGCTCGACACAGATGAAACCACCTCTTATTTCGTCTTAGGCATACAAGAATTTGGTAATACACAATTATTATTTGACGAAGCAGATCGTCTTGGCGTTCACTATATAACAGAACGACAATTAGAAGAGACACCTGTTGAACACATCTATACCCAGCTCCATCAATTTATCGCTACTCAAGATTATATTATGCTTACGCTTTGTTCAGATGTATTGGACGCTGCTGTAGCACCTGGCGTCAGTGCGCCTTCGCCATTCGGACTTTCTCCGAAGCAAGTACGAGAACTCATTCGTATTGTTGCGTCTGCACAGAAAACGCTTTCATTTGACATCTCAGAAATCAATCCTTCCCTCGATGAGAACGGCCGTACTGTTAAACTCGGCGCTTACTTAACGAATGAAGCGATTGTCTCACTGCTTGGAGGTACACAGAATGACAATTGAATTGAATCAGGTAACAACGCTATTCCTCGCAATGGCGCTGTTTTTACTCGGCACGGCACTCGTGCGTAAAACCAAGTTTTTACAAAAGTTTTGTATTCCTGCACCAGTTGTCGGAGGATTGCTATTCGCCATTCTTGCAACAATTTTGAAAGCAACAGGGCTTGTGAACTTTACACTTGATACATCTCTCCAAAACTTATTCATGCTAACGTTTTTCGCAACTGTCGGGCTTGGCGCAAGCTTCGCACTCATAAAACTAGGCGGAAAACTCTTGATCATCTATTGGATTGCTTGTGGATTTCTTGCGATTATGCAAAACCTCATCGGTGTCTCCATGTCATACTTGTTCGACATTCATCCCCTAATCGGAATGATGGCTGGAGCCGTTTCCATGGAAGGCGGACATGGTGGTGCGACTGCTTACGGAACGACTGTGGAAGCGATGGGAATCGACTCCGCATTCTCTATCGGAATTGCCGCTGCAACATTTGGATTGGTTGCAGGTGGATTGGTCGGTGGACCTCTTGTTAAGTATTTGATCAAAAAACACGACTTAAAATCTACTGAAGTAGAAGAATCATACGAATATGATGCAGAGGCACATGACCCTGCAATTTCAGTCGATAATTTCACGATGCAAGCGTTCCTCATTGTCGCTTCAATGGCAGGCGGTTCATTGCTAGGTGATGCATTCACAAAATTCACAAGCAGCTTTATGGAAAACGGTATCGTCTTGCCTAACTATGTGGGCGCGATGTTTGTCGCAGTTGTTATTCGTAATGTTGTCGATCGTATTAACGGAAATATTGTGCACATGCGTAGCATCACCCTTATCGGCGATGTCGCTCTAGGCATCTTCTTATCCATGGCACTTATGAGCATTAAGCTTTGGGAAGTTGCAGGTCTAGCACTTCCACTACTCGTAATTGTCTTTGTACAAGTAGTATTCCTCGTGTTGTTCGCGATTTTCGTTCTGTTCCGCATCCTCGGCAAAAACTACGATGCAGCGGTAATGTGTGCGGGTTTTGCAGGACACGGACTTGGGGCTACACCAAATGCAATGGCTAATATGGCCGCTGTAACCGAACGTTATGGCCCATCTCGCACAGCGTATTTAATCGTACCGATTGTCGGTGCGTTCCTGATTGATGTCGTTTCGATGCCAATCATCATTACTACAATAAATATCTTTAGTTAACATTGTAAACCGGCTCATGGTAGCCGGTTTTTTTGTTCGCTATGCATATCCCTGTTGTTCTTCTATTAATTACGTCATAATAAAGCTATATACTGCATATCCAGGAGGAATTCATCATGACTGACATGTACGAAAAACGGCGCCATGCCCTACGCACTCATCTTCAGGACCAATCACTTACTGCGGTGCTTGTAACAGATCCTGCCAACGTATTCTATTTCACAGGATTCAACTCAGACCCTCACGAGCGATTTTTAGGTCTCTTTATAGAGGCATCTAAAGGGAAAACGATTTTCTTCACTCCTGCACTCGACAAAGATGCAGCTGCAGAAAGCTCTGATATCCAAACAATTGTCTCAATTTCCGATGAACAACTTCCATTCGATGTCATTCGTTCTACTGTCGGTGACCTTTCAGGAAACGTTGGAATCGAAGCGAAAGCGTTTAGCTATTTCCGATACAACGAATTCAGTACTGCATTTCCTGCAGCAGAAGTGGCGGATGTTCAGGCTTTCATCAACAAGCTGCGTAAACGTAAAACACGTGAAGAAATCGCTGCATTGAAGAAACCAATAGAAATTATCGAGCGTGTCCTTGAAGAAGGCATCAAGCTCGTAAAAGTCGGAATGACGGAATCCGAGCTGACAGCCGAGCTCGAATACTTAATGCGTAAATTTGGCGCAGATGGTCCCTCTTTCTCGTCGATTGTACTATCCGGTGAAAAAGCTGCGTTGCCACACGGCGAACCTGGCGAGCGTAAACTACAAGTCGGTGATTATTTGCTAATTGACTTCGGAGTGGCGAAAGACGGCTATATGTCTGATACGACACGTACATTCATTATCGGAGAAGCATCCGATCGCCAGCGACTCATTTACGATACAGTACTTGCATCGAACCAGGCCGGAATCCACGCCGTCCAAGCTGGAAATCCATTGAAAACGTTCGACATCGCTGCACGCAATGTCATTCAAGAAGCTGGATTCGGTGAGTATTTCAACAATCGCGTCGGCCATGGTCTCGGAATTGAAGTACACGAAGAACCTTCTATCCATATGAACAACGAAGAAATCGCAGAGCCCGGACTCGTATTCACAATTGAGCCAGGCATCTACATCCCAGGTGAAGGCGGCGTTCGAATCGAAGACACCGTTTATATTAATGAAGCTGGCGAAGTTGAAGTGCTTTCTACATTCCCTCGCGAGTTAAGAATTCTAGGCTAATAGAAAATTGAGCAGTCGTTTGCATCATGTCAAATACATGACGCAAACGGCTTTTTTGTGCTAATTTCCGTGTTTCGCAGCGAGATAGCCCTGCCCCAAATGCGCGAAGCGCTACCAATTAATCCCTCCAAGCACTTGAATTGTGTCCCATTATCGAGAAACTCTGCTACGTGTCGGAAAAATCAGGCGGAGTGATTGAGAAAGTCTCCCAGTGTCTGAGAAATCAATCGGAGTGTCGGGCATTCCCCGAGAACTGTCGGAGAACGTAGAATGCACAGCTCGCAGCGGGATAGCCCTGCCCCAAACGCGCGAAGCGCTACCAATTAATCCTTCCAAGCAGTTGAATTGTGTCCCGTTATCGAGAAACTCTGCTAAGTGTCGGAGAAATCAGTCGGAGTGATTGAGAAAGTCTCCCAGTGTCGGAGAAATCAATCGGGGTGTCGGGCATTCCCCGAGAACTGTCGGAGAACGTAGAATGCACAGCTCGCAGCGGGATAGCCCTGCCCCAAAACACGCGGAGCGCTACCAATTAATCCTTCCAAGCAGTTGAATTGTGTCCCATTATCGAGAAACTCTGCTATGTGTCGGAAAAATCAGGCGGAGTGATTGAGAAAGTCTCCCAGTGTCTGAGAAATCAATCGGAGTGTCGGGCATTCCCCGAGAACTGTCGGAGAACGTAGAATGCACAGCTCGCAGCGAGATAGCCCTGCCCCAAATGCGCGAAGCGCTACCAATTAATCCCTCCAAGCAGTTGAATTGTGTCCCATTATCGAGAAACTCTGCTATGTGTCGGAGAAATCAGGTGGAGTGATTGAGAAAGTCTCCCAGTGTCGGAGAAATCAATCGGAGTGTCGGACATTCCCCGAGAACTGTCGGAGAACGTAGAATGCACAGCTCGCAGCGGGATAGCCCTGCCCCAAACGCGCGAAGCGCTACCAATTAATCCTTCCAAGCAGTTGAATTGTGTCCCGTTATCGAGAAACTCTGCTAAGTGTCGGAGAAATCAGTCGGAGTGATTGAGAAAGTCTCCCAGTGTCTGAGAAATCAATCGGAGTGTCGGGCATTCTATGAGAACTGTCGGAGAACGTAAAATGCACAGCTCGCAGTGAAACTAACCCTTCCAAAAACGCGCGAAGCGCTACCAATTAATCCCTTAATGATGTTGAATTGTGTCTCGTTGCCGATTCTTCTCTTGATAATGCCGATTCACGACACCTTAGTTCCGATTCCTAACGGCAAACTGCCTATAACAGCCTCCATGTTGCCGATTTTCTCTCGTAGCGACCTAGCCGTCACCAAACATTCCTAAAAAATGCTATAACACCACGAAACAGCCATTGAATCGGCGCAAACACTATATCGGGTACGACAAAAAACAAATCTGACAAGCAACCACTCTCTTCTTTCTTCTTGTTACGCTTAGCTCTTTTTCCATTCACACGCCGCCACCCCTTCCACACTCAATTCCCAGTATCTTCTACATATCCTTCTTTAATCCTTCCTATCACATGCAAAAACGCCCCACAGTAGTGGAGCGCCTTCACTCTTATTTTTTCGTTTTATTTGCCACTTCAATCGCACGATTCGTTCCTTCTGCCGCTTGTTCCAATGCTTCAGCCGGATCTTTTCCTTGATACATATCTTCAAGTGCTGTCACAATTTGTTGACGCGACTCTGGGAACACGGAAATGAGCGCGCCTTGTGTTGCATAGCCTGGGACCGTATCTTGTAACTGATCCACAGTCACTTTATATTGAGGGAATTCGGCCCACTTCTCTTTCACGTTTTCTTCGTCATATGCTTTTGGGTTAATCGCAAAGTAACCAGTATCCAAATGCCACTTCGCCTGAACTTCAGGAGTCGTTAAGTATTTCATGAATTCCCAAGCAGCTTCTTGCTCCTCTTCTGCAATCCCTTTCGACATCCAAAGTGATGCCCCGCCGATTACAACGCCATTGCGTTTCACTTCGTCCGCATGTGGGATATATGCAACACCGACTTCAAACGGCGCAGTGTCGATTGCTCCTGCAACCCCTGCGGATGAATCCAAATACATCGCTACTTTTTCAGATGCAAACGCTGCACGGATATCATCCCAGTTTGTTCCAAAGTTTCCGAACGTTTTCGCTTTGTTCATTGTATCGAGTGTGCGGAACACGAGGCGTCCTTCGTCACTATTGAAGGCAGCTTCCGTTGCATCACCTGTGCGCCCATTGTTTTCATTCACATAGTCGCCACCTTGTGTTGCCAATAGTTGCTCGAAGAACCAACCATACGTCAGCATGGAGAACCCGTACATTTCACCTTTTGTCAGCTTTTCAGCGGAATTGATGACCTCTGCGAACGTTTCAGGTGCTTTTTCAGGATCGAGTCCAGCTTCCTTGAACGCATCTTTGTTATAGATCATAACTGGTGTGGAAGAGTTAAAAGGCATGGAGTACAACTCGTCATCCACTTTGTAGTAGTTCAAGATGTTCTGCTCGAGCTCGTCAGCGTTAAAATTATTTTTGTCAATAAACTTCTGGATTGGCTCAATATAGCCGCTGTCGATCATATACTTTGTACCGATTTCAAAAACTTGTGTGATCGCAGGAGCGTCTTTCGTTCCGCCGACACTACGTAATTTGGTCAGCGACTCTTCATACGTCCCCTGGAATTCGGCTTTCACTTCGTATTTATCTTGAGACTCGTTGAAGTTTGCAACGATTTCATCCAACGACGTTTGTCCAGTCCCGGACATGGCGTGCCAAAACTCGATGGACACTTTGCCATCTTCTGTCTTCGTAGCTTCGCCTTTCGTGTCTTCTCCCTTATTCTCTTCATCCTTCGTGCTGGAGTCACTATTCGTACACGCTGCAAGGACTGCCAGACTGAGTACCGTTAAAAATAATAGCATGAGCTTCACAGTTTTTCTCATCTTCCTCTACACCCCATCTCTCATAGTTTTCATTCTATTGTTCTGCTAATAAACAGTGTTGATTTACGCTTCAGACGGACGCTTTCCGCGGGCTCGATCTCAGCCTCCTCGGCGCTACGCTTCTGCGGGGTCTTCGATCTTCGCTGATTCCGCAGGAGTCGCCGTCTTCCGCTCCAATCAACGGAGTATATTTGAAGTTAATGATTCATTTATATAACACCATCACTTCAAAGCACCCTGCGACAAGCCTTTTTGCAATTGCTTCTGTCCGATGAACAACAGCAATAACGTCGGAATGATGACGACGATGACACCAGCCATGACCACCCCCCAATCGGTTGAAATCTCTTGGGACTGCAACTGCTTTAATCCGATTTGAACTGTTCGCACCGAACTATTTGTCGTGATCAGCAATGGCCACAAATACATATTCCACGTCGTCAGGAAGCCATATGCCCCAAGTGTGACGAGACTTGTTTTGGAAACTGGTAAAATCACCTTCCAAAAGAACGCAAAGCGACTGAGCCCTGCAATTTGGGAAGCCTCCTGCAACTCTTTCGGAATCGTTTTGAAATGCTGGCGCAGCAAGAACGTTCCAAATGCGAGTGCGAAAAATGGCAAGGACATTCCTTGATAAGTATTCAACCAGTCGAGCTTTTGAATCGTAAAAAAGTTCGGAATCATCGTCGCTTCCCATGGAATCATCATCGTGGAGATGAATAAGAAGAATACGAGGTCTCTTCCTTTAAACGGAATAAAAACGAATGCATAGGCGGCCAAACTACAAACTGCGAGCTGCCCAACCATGACACTAAGTGAAACAATGAAACTATTCAACAAGTATTTAAGTAACGGAAGCCTGTCAAACACCTTCGCATAATTATCGAAATTAAATGCTTCCGGAAAAAATCGACCTTGAAGAATTTCAGGTCCACTCATAAATGAAATCATAAAAGCATACAACACAGGGAAGAACACCAGAAAGGATGTGACAGTCAATAGAAAGTAAATCCAAACTTTCTTAAGCGTCGAGTCTCTCACTGATAATGCACCTTCCTTTCGACAAGCTTAAATTGAAGGATGGTGACCACCAGAATGATAACGAAAAGAATAACCGCCTGCGCACTTGCCGTTCCAAATTGATAATTGATGAACGCTTCCCGATAAATCGAGTACACAATTAAATTTGTTGACTGAGAAGGTCCTCCTTTGGTCAAAATATCAATCTGGCCAAAAGTTTGAAATGCATTAATCAGTGAAATGGTAATGATGAAAAATAACGTAGGTGATAGCATAGGTATTGTAATGCGCCGAAGTCTATAAAAATACCCTGCCCCATCAATGCGTGAGCTCTCGTACAGATGCTCGTCAATGTTTTGTAATCCACCGAGAAGAATCAGAAACGAGAACCCTGTATTCATCCAAATCGTTGAAATCGCAATCGATATAAGCGCCCATTCCGGATCCAGTAACCACTGGATTTGCGGAAAATCGAGAACAAGCAAAATCCGATTGAAAACACCGACACTCGGATGGAACAAAAACAACCAGATGACTGAGGATGCGGCAACAGATATTCCCATTGTTGACGAATACATCGTTCTGAAAAAGCCAATTCCTTTCAGCTTTTCATTTGCGAGCAATGCAAAAAATAATGAGAGAATAATACCTATAGGCACCGTATACAGGACGAATAACCCAGTTGCCTTCATACTATTCAAAAATGCAGGAGATGTGAGTAAGTAGCTGTAGTTTTCAAACCCCACATTGACCGCTGCATTTCCGTTTTGATCGGTCAGAAAAAAACTTAAGTAAATCGTCCTGATCATCGGATAAAAGAGGAAGACCGCAAATAAAATGATGGACGGCAAAAGATATAAAAATCCAACACGTAAGTTTGCAGAACGTTTCCAGATACCTGGAGCACGAACCGTCGTCATAGGATCACCTCTTTCGCAATCGAGAGGTGCTCAAGACCCTCTGGTTTACGAATCAGCTCTCCTGTCTCTTCATCAAATACACAGAAGTATTCAGCGCCTAACAAAATAGGAATATGATCACCAATTGCTATATCCCATTGTCCACTCCATTTCGCCATCCATTCACGCTGTCCGACTTGGAAAGAAAATACGGTTTCATTGCCAAGGATTTCGACATTCGTCACCTCAACCTGAATCCGATTTCCACTCTCCGTCCCAGACACGAGTGGTTTTATATGCTCTGGACGTATCCCTGCTAGCAACGATCTCGCAGAACTCGCTACAAGCTGTTGCTCATTCATCGGAACATGGATCGTATCTTCAATGAAAACACCAGACTTGGTCGGTTCCGCCCTGGCTGGACTAATATTCATAGGCGGTGAACCGATAAATGTTGCGACAAACGGATTCGCAGGATAATTATAAATATCGATTGGCTTTCCGACTTGCTGGATCTTCCCTTCGTGAAGGATCATAATCCGATCACCCATTGTCATTGCTTCCACTTGGTCGTGCGTTACGTATATCATCGTGATACCAAGCTTACGCTGAATTCGCCGAATCTCCATCCTCATGTGAGCACGTAATTTCGCATCCAAGTTGGAAAGCGGCTCATCCATCAAACAGATCGGTGCTTCGCTTACAATCGCACGTGCAAGAGCAACTCGCTGTCTCTGACCACCTGAAAGTTCACGCGGCTTACGTTTCAAAAAGTCGGTTAACCCAAGCATCTCTGCAACTTCGTTAGCTCTTTCTGTTTGGACGGCTTTTTTCACCTTCTTGACATCGAGCCCAAACGTTATATTCTGCTGCACTGTCAAATGTGGATACAAAGCATAATTTTGAAAAACCATCGATAGATCACGCTTGTCCGGAGACAAATGATTTGCACGTTTCCCGCCGATTTCAATTATTCCACCAGTGATTTCTTCCAGTCCAGCTATCATCCGCAGCATTGTACTCTTGCCACACCCAGAAGGACCGACTAAGACAAAAAACTCTCCGGGTTCGATCGTTACGTCGATATTCGAAATCACATCGACTTGTTTGTCATAAGACTTTGACACGTCAATCAGTTCGACTTTCTTCATCCAATCCATCCTTTCGGGTAGTCAACTTCCATTTGACCTGTCGCTCTTATCAAGGTCATGGTATCATTTCCAGTAACAAGTTTTCGTACTATTTACATAAGTTAACATCAACTTTACACGAGATTTACATTCAAAAGGATCGGAGGTCACTCTCTTGAAGCTACTAAAGGTCGGCACTATTCTCCTTCTCTTCCTTTCCGGCTGCTCTCCTACTTACCAACAACCTGTTTCTCTACCGTCAGAACCGTTTCTTGTAATTGCACACCGCGGAGCCTCTGCGTATGCGCCAGCGCACACATTTCCATCCTATGAGCTCGCGATCGAAATGGGCGCACATTATATTGAACTCGATCTCCATCGGACGAAAGACGGCAAACTCGTCGTCCTTCACAACGATTCAATTGAATTGAATGGCAGTGAATTGGAGATTGATGAGATCACCACAGATACGTTAAGCGCTTTCAAACCTGCAGATGAATTCAATCGACCGGATAACAAATTCGCATCTCAGAGGTTTACTAGTCTTCGTGTTCCTTCCCTTGAGCAAGTACTGCGTGAATTCGGAGACCAAACCAATTACTACATTGAAATCAAGTCTCCCGATCGTTATCCAGGTATTGAACAGCAACTTTTTGAACAGTTGGACGGTCATCACCTGCTAGACCGAGATGATCCGCTTCCGAAAGTTATCATCCAATCTTTCAGCAGTGACAGCTTAAAAAAAGTACATGAATTGAGTCCTACCACTCCTCTGATCCAACTATATTCATTTAAGAAAAAAGCGAATTTGTCATCTGCAAAACTGAAACAAGTATCACGATATGCCTCTGGTATAGGAGTAAACGCAGAGGTTGTTACAGAACAGCTTGTGGAAGCCGTGCATCAGTCAGGGTTAGCGATACACCCTTTTACTGTCAATCAATCAGAGCAAGCTTCCACTCTCATTTCACTGGGAGTGAACGGTATTTTCACCGACAAACCGGATCTTATAATCAACCTTCTGCATCAAAATTCTAAATAATAGTAAATTTCAAAATAATTATAGCATACTGTATGCGAACATTCTCTACACTATCCAAAAATGTTAAATATATTGAAGTTAGCACTTTCTTAAATAGGTCTTATAACTTCAATACATATGCCATTAAACCTATTCAAGCCGTCAAAATTTTGTCGATAAATGACGTATATCCTTCAGATGGTTTCTTTCCCATTTACTTCAATTTATCAAACATTACTTAGGATGGCGGTCTACTATGGAGCTAGCAACTCAAACATACAAATATAAGCGACTTTTTTTAATCATCACTTTCGTAGTTATTCTGCCTCTTATTGCTGAAGAATCGCTTATTCGGATTTATCACTTAGAGTTCAATAACAAAATTTGGTATAGCCTCTTGGGAACCGGAACTATGCTCCTCTTTTCCACACCGGTTTTCATATACTTGTTCCGAAAAGCTGATAAAACTGCTTATTCTCTACAAAAACAACTTGTAGAGAATAAAGAAATTCAGCAGAAACTGACGTTAACCAACATCGAATTGGACTACAATGCCAATCATGATTTTCTAACAGGTCTTCAAAATCGGTATAGATTATTTCGCGTACTCGACAAAATGACGGCAGAGCGTTCCGAACTCGCTATCCTTTTTCTCGATCTTGATCGTTTCAAGTCGATCAATGATACAATGGGGCACTTGTCAGGCGACAAGTTCATTAAATTGGTTAGTATGCGACTGAGGCAAACGATTCCCATGGGTTCCCAAGTTTTTCGTCACGGAGGCGATGAGTTCGTCATTTTGTCTGAACTGCCAAACTCACGAGCCGTTGAGATTGCACAACATATACTGGATGCGTTCAAGGAACCATTTGAAGTCAACAACACGTTCCTTTATACGTCTGCAAGTATTGGAATTAGCCACCTTCCTGAACACGGTTCTGATTCAGTGACACTATTAAAAAATGCCGATCGGGCGATGTATCGCGCCAAAGAGCTAGGCGGAAACACATATAAAGTATTTTCCCAATCTGCCGAAAATGAAGAACTGAAGAAACTGATGCTTGAAAATGATCTCCGGAATGCTTTAGAGACCGATCAGTTACTCATCCATTATCAACCGGTGGTCAATCTTGCGACGGGGCGTCTTAAAAGCTTCGAGGCACTTGTACGATGGAAGCATCCTGAATTAGGACTCGTGCCCCCAGGAGAGTTCATACCCGTTGCGGAGAGGTCAGGTTTGATCAACGATATAGGTACATGGGTATTGGAATCAGCATGCCGACAAGTGAAAGAGTGGCACAGTGCCAACGATAACTTAGGTCTTGCAGTCAACGTTTCCATCCGACAGTTCAAGGATCCAAAATTCCCAGTTTTCGTGAAAGACGTCCTGGAAATTACTCAATTCCCTGCTCATTTACTTATTTTAGAAATTACAGAATCCATGATGTTGAATGATTCAGAGTCTGTCCGAGTCATCGAGGAAATTCGTTCGCTCGGCATAAAATTAGCAATTGATGACTTCGGAACCGGCTATTCGTCCTTGAGTAAACTCGGATTTTTACCAATCGACTATTTAAAAATTGACCGGTCCTTTACGATGGAGATGCTGACCCATGAACCCATGCAATCCATTGTACAGACGATTATCGATATGGGACGTAATCTCGATATGGAACTTATTGCAGAAGGAATTGAAGAAGTTGACCAATCAACACTTCTCGCACAGTGTGGATGCCAATTCGGGCAAGGTTATTTGTTCAGTAAGCCACTACCCGCGGAAGAAATTGAGATTACATATAACCTTTCAACATTATTGAAAGTGAAATAACTCTCACTATTCCATTCAAGGTACGGAAACGCTCGTTTCTCGGGGCATTCCGATCGTTTCCGATAAAAAAGACTGCTTGTCCGTCTCTATTGACGGGCAAGCAGCCTTTTTTGACTTGGTGGAAATAGAAAAAAAATCCCCACTTCCAGAAATAGAAGTGAGGATAGAATAGCTCGATCAGTTCCAATGGCCCTGTTCGACAAGATTCTTTTTACTTTTGAATGCAAAAAGAATTGCTAGGATGTTAATAACAAACATTGCGGCGATGATCCAAAGAACGATTGTGTACGTTCCAGAAAAATCATATACAAACCCATATGCAGGCAATGCGATGATGGATGCCACAGCAAGACCCAATGATGCAGTCGCGTAAATTTGGCTATAGTCTTTACTTCCGAAAAGCGTTGAAGCAAGCGTTGGTGCAAGTGTCCCAATGGATGCAGTAGTAAATCCAAAAATCCCTGCAGCAATTGTAACAAGCACACCATTTTCAGCAAAGAATAAGAACATTGCAATCGCCACAACTCCGAGAAGCATAGCAAGTACTGATGTATTTTTAGAGCCCAGTTTATCACTTAGTACTCCAAGCACCAGTGCTCCTACCAACACTCCTATCATAGAAACCCCCATCACTGTTCCTGAAAAACCAACAGAATAACCTTTGTTTGCAAGAAACGTTGGTATGTGAATGGAGAAACTCGCAATTGCCGTAATTAGGAAGAAAAATACTGCTAGTGAATAGAATGCTCCTGACTTGCGTGCAATTGCAAAAGAAATACCTTTGTCATTTGTGTCCTCGGCTGGTACTCCATCGATAGACGCAACCGCTGCACCATAAGGCAACAAGCCTTTGTCTTTTGGTGATTTACGGATGAGTAACAGAATCACTGGTATGACAATAATCATTACTGCGACACCGACAATAATATACGTCTGGCTCCAGCCTCGACCCGCAATAAGATTTCCAACTACAGGTTGAGCAATCGCACCGATTGCACCTCCAGCAGCACCCATAATCCCTAGCGCCAGCCCATTACTTTTCTTAAACCATTGATTGATTAAGACTGGTCCTGCAATAACAGTAATGAACACACCACCAATTGCCAATGGAATAGAGAATACGTACCAACCCCATACAGCTTTCATGAATCCAAAGGCAGCGAAAGCGCCTGCCTGTAAAACTATAGCAAAAACAAGAAGTGTTTTCGTATCATATTTCGCCATCAACTTTCCACCGATCGGCAAAAATACTAACGTTACAATAGCTGAAATACTTAAGTACAGCGTTAAGTTCCCAATTCCAACTCCCAAATCCTTAGCAACCGGGGTAATGAATAGACCCGCTGTATTATTGAGCGCGCCTTTTCCAAGTCCGACCATTAAACATAGCCCAACTAAAATCCACCATGCGTAATGAATTTTACTTTTTGTCTTTTCCATACTAGTCCCACCTTATTCTTTTTTGTATTGTGCGCACCTTTGATAATCCACGACTTGTCCAACCAACATAGTATATCACTTTTCGACAGTATTTAGATGTTCAAATAAATAAAAAAACTTTTTCCAGAAGTCTGAAAAAAGTTTTAAATTATTTTTAGAATAATTTATGCCAACTCAAAAAGTTTATCCAATCAAATAATACCTCGAAAATTATTATTCCGAAATAATATAATCCAATTCATGCGCATAAGGCATTGCGGACAATGCACCTGTTTTCGTCACACATAGCGCTCCCATCTGATTTCCGAAACGAACCACTTCTTTCCACTCAGAGGAATTTACTGGGTATCCATGTAGATGAATCTGACGTAATACCCCAGCCATAAATGCATCCCCGGCTCCAGTTGTATCTACTGCCACCGCTTTGACTGAAGGAATGTGAAACTGTTCACCATGAATAATGGCAATCGTGCCTAAGTCACCTCGCGTAATTAAGACTACAGGAATCGCATACATTTCAAGTTCAGACACCCCTTCTTCCAACGTCTCCTTATTCGTCATGAATGTTAGCTCTTCTTCCGTTAGTTTGACAAGATCTGCATCCGTCAAAAAAGATGTCGTTGTTTCACGACAGATTTCTTCACTTTCCCATCGTAAGGGGCGAATATTTGCATCAAATGAGACAAGTGTATCCTTTTCTTTCGCAAGCTTCACTGCTCTTCGAGTCGTTTCTAGAGCTGTCGGATGAAACATAGTGCCTGAGCAAATATGTAATATAGACGCTTGCTCAAACGTTTCTTCCCGTAAATCTTGTGCAGTTACTTGAATATCCGGTGTTTCGTTTTGGTAATTTGAAAAAACGCGATCATGCTCTGGTGTTAGATGTACGTAAACGCCATTCACACGTTTTGCGGGTTCAAGGATAGCGGCTGCCAAGTCAACCCCTTCTTTCTGAAGCTCTATGCGCACAAATTCAGATGTTTCGTCATCCCCGGTTATAGTGATGAAAGATACTGGTGCGCCTAGACGAGCGATGCCAGCTGCCACATTGACAGTTGCTCCGCCTAAATACGTACTAAATGATGAATTGGTTTCGTCTTCAGCGATGTAATCGACAAATACATCACCATAGATCAGAATGTGTTTGTTCATTATGTATGGTGTACTCCATTTCTGAGTTTTTATACAGTTTATCATGGAAGTTCCTCTTATAGAAGGAGGGGATTCGATGAGCACGAATATACACCATCCGGATCAATTTCTTGTTTAAGCACTCAAAAAACTGCCTAGTCCAATAACTAGGCAGTTGTCCATCCATTTATTAGCGCTGCAACAAGAGTTCAGACTGTGCTTTATGTTTCGTATAAAGCGGATTATCCGGCTGTAACTCGATTGCATGTTCAATCGCCGTAATTGCATCTTGGTGGCGATTAAGTGAGCGTAAGCTGTTCGCTTTATGGAACCAGAAATCATATCGTGTCGGATGTCGTTCTACGAGTTCATCCATCACCTCGACCGCCTCTTCGTGACGCCCGAGTTCGCGTAAATAATTCGATTTATGATAGAGATGAAATGCGTTTTCAAAAGAGAGCGCCGCGCCTTTATCAAACTCAAGAAGCGCATCTTCTGGTTGGTTCATTAACCGGTAACAATAGGCTGTGTAAAAATAGAACTCCAAAGCATCTGGAGCAACCACTAACGCCCGGCTATATTGTTCCAAAGCCTCTTCAAAACGATCTTGGGCAGCTAAATAAAACCCTGCATAAAATAGTAGATCCAAGTTGTCTCCATCGGACTCGAGTGCTACTTGTACAGTTTGTGAAGCGGCTGTCCAATCTTTATCTGCTGCATAAGACTTCGCTTCAAGAACTGCTGGATGTTGTGGATCTTCGAGTGTATCTGTCAGTAATCCAAGAACCCGCTCTTGCTTTTGTTCATCCGCGTACATCACTGCTGATTTCCCATCGAAATCTTGTAGATGAACAGATGCTCCTGCTTCATGCAATGTTTGAATTACATCTGCGTACAGCCTTCCGCCATCCCCTAAAATCACCGCTTCCAGCAACGCGGACCATCCAAGGTGGTTAACATGGTCGACTGGAACACCTACTGATAGACATGCTTCCACAGTATGTAAATAGCCTTTTTCAGCTGCTGGTAGCAAAGCTGTTCCACCGAAACGGTTCACACTAGTTACGTCCGCTCCTGAAGTAGCCATCAAACGTAACGAAGCAGTAAACCCATTTGCTCCTGCGCAAATGAAAGGCGTCAATTCTGTGATATCTCGATGATTTGGATCACTCCCCGCTATTAGCAACTGGGCAACTGCATCCGTGTCGTTATGTTGAACGGCAATCATCAACGCTGTCCGCCCCATTTCATCAGTCACTTCAACATTTGCTTTTTGTTCAAGCAAATGTGAAATACGAGGATGGTCTCCCTGATGTACAGCTTCTAACAACTCGGTGTCCCTTTTGTTTCCTTCCATGTCCTATCTCCTTTTCACTATCAAATTTCTACTAGTTTCAGTGTACTCGATGTTGAAGTTTTTTTCCTTACAATGAATCTTGAAATAGGATTATGTGGTAAAACCGAATTTACTCGCATTATTACATGTTGCATAATTAGTTGACTCCCAGCGCATTAAAACCCGTGCTAATTTATAAAACACCTTCTTGGTCAAAGGAACCTCCCTTAGTATGTTGGACAATTCAGCAGGCGCCCAAGTGTCACATTTCGTCATTGACCGCGTTTCGTACTATTACATTCATCGCAAGGCACAAAAAAGACGATTTTGCACTTACCGCACAGATGCATTAAAAGATTGTCGATGCTTGTCAACTCGATGTGGATTTAATCTGTGCGGAAAATCATACAGAAATCGCATTCAGTCAAAACGTGACAAACTTCTTCCATTTGTTTGCTTATCACTTAGGCAGAAACTTGCATGAGGGCGATCATATCATCATTACAGAAACGGATAACCATGCAAAAGTGAATCCTTGGTCGGTTGGTATATTTAAACATAATTGGATAGAGACCAATATTTCTTCGAAGTCGGATTGCAGAACCACGAAGGTATCGAAGTACAGACAGGGAACTTGACAGGTTTTTCAATGTTTTGGAGCTGATTCGTAAACAATTGAATACCCATGTCCATCAATAAGCGGACGAGTAAATGCCCGTGCCTGTTTTTATAACAGAGACACGGGCATTTTATGAATGCTTATCTACCACAGCATTTCTTATACTTCTTACCGCTACCACACGGGCATGGGTCATTGCGCCCGACCTTCACTTCATGCACAGCAGACTGTTCCGTCAACGGCTTTACTTCTGATCGCTCCAATTCAAACATCTCTTGAGGGGTATGTCCTCTGTTTTCAATGAGACGAACTGCATTGGAGACATTGATGGCAACAGGGACGATTTTTTTCACCTGTTCTTCCGCTAATGGTCCTGCTTGCGCCATTAGTCTACCGATAACTTCCATGAAGTTCGCATGCCACATAGACAATCCGACCATGAACGTATGAAGCATCCGGTCAATCTGGATTTGTGGAATGTTCTCCTTCAGGAATAGTTTCTCAAGATGGAGCAATTCCGGCGTCTGATCGAAATAACTAGGATCTGCATAGCGCAACAACTGTTCTTTTGCCGGCTGATAATACGGTTTCTCAATCGTTTCCCTTACAAATTGTTCAGGGACGATTCCGGCAAGTTTCGGTCCTAGGAAAACTGTATCTTTATAGAGAATATCTTCTTTTTGTAAGCGCGAATCCAATTCATCTGAAGTAAGGAGTTCTTGCACGTTTCCAACAGTGATCTTATGGTCATTTTGTTGATTGTACAACGTGATGACTTGCTCAAACTGCACCATGCCATATAACCGGGTCATCGCTTTGATGTACAGTTCC
Organism: Sporosarcina sp. D27; assembly: GCF_000586555.1. GTDB lineage: Bacteria > Bacillota > Bacilli > Bacillales_A > Planococcaceae > Sporosarcina. The sequence goes on along the minus strand of NZ_AZUC01000058.1, from coordinate 44,429 downwards.
ACTTCTTCTTGCTGCTCTGAAGTTAGTTCATGTTTTGCAGATTTCTTCGGAAGTGATTTTTCAGGTTTCGCAGCTACTTGCTCCTCCGAAAGTTCTGTGTCGCGGTACGGATCACTAATAATCGCGTAATTTTGATGGTTAATAGAATCCCATTCCGTCTTTTTATATTTAACGATTTTTAACGATTGATTAATCCTATTTTTATCGTACGGTTCATATCTCGCATTGGATACCCATTGCTTCATATGATCGTGTTCAGGATGTGTCGGATCTTCCATGATCGCTAAGAACGATGTATATCCTGGAGGACCACCGACGTCTTCCGGTGGTGCTGTTCCTTCTCCATCTAACAGCGTCGGGAAACCGAAGTGATAATCTTCTACGATTTCTTCTAGCTGAATCGAAAAGCGCCAGTAATCGCCCAAGTCATACGTATACATTAGTTGCTTGTGTTCTTCTAAGTATTTATCGATTTTGACTCGAGTCGGCAGTTTTGGAGTAAGGATCTTAGAGTCTTTAAGTTCCTCTCGTTGAACAGGATTATCAGTGATGCACAGGCCATCCACTCTAACTTCAAAAAAGTGATACGGTTGATCCGTAAAGTAACTTTCAAAATTCGTCATTTGTTGGATGATTTCATGGAGACGATTAAACGTCGCCCCTGCAGGCATAATCACTCTTCGCCTTACTACTGGTACAACGTCAACCATTGTTATGTTTACTATATAAGACTTCATAGAGTCACCTCATCTAATGCTGTTATTAGTTTGCTAGTGAGATTAAGTGTATCATAGTTCGCTGACGCATTGCGGTTGTAGGTGTCGAGAAATGAAATTCGTTAAAAATTCCCAGTTAGTCATACATATCGCGACTCCTTATTCAAAAAATTCGTTGACTTCAAAACGTTTCTCCTTTATGATAAATATAACTTTCAGAAAGTAGGTGATGACAATGGCAAACTTCAACTTGACAATTGCAAATTGGATCGGACCCATACTTTCACCTGCCATGCCTTAAGTATAGGCATGTTTCTTCTGGTATGCGCGTGAAAGCATGGAGTCCGATCCACGGACCCCATGCTTTTTTATATGCCCATATTTAGGAGGAATTCACTTGAACACACTACAAAATTATGGTTGGAACGAACTTCACCAATCACATTGGAATGAACAACAGCAAGACTTTAAAGCAAACGACTGCACGATTGGACGAGTGACTTTAGAACACAAGCATATGTACCGGGTCGTTACTGAACAAGGTGAGTGGCTCTCCGTTTGTTCCGGATCTCTACTTCATCATGCAATCGGCCGGCGGGATTACCCCGCTGTCGGAGACTGGGTCGCGATTGAGCAAATGCCTGGTGAAGAGCGCGGAATCATCCATTCAATTCTCCCGAGAACTTCTGTTTTTTCCAGGAAAACTGCGGGGGACACCATGACTGAGCAACTGATTGCAGTCAACGTCGATATTGTCTTTCTTGTCACTTCCATGAACGATGATTTCAATATTCGAAGACTGGAACGGTACTTGGTTGCGGCCTATGACTCGGGTGCTACACCAGTAATCGTGTTAACAAAAGCCGATCTGTGTGATGAACCACAAGATTTTATCGACCAAGCACGCAGCGTTGCATTCGGTACGGAAGTACTCGCTGTCAGTAGTAAAACTGGCGACGGAATCGATCAGGTCATCTCTCTGCTTAAAGACGGTAAAACCGCGGCGCTGTTAGGCTCTTCAGGTGTCGGAAAATCCTCCCTAGTCAACGCAATTTGTGGCGACGCGACGATGACGGTGCAAACAATCCGCGAAGACGATGCGAAAGGTCGCCATACAACGACACACCGCGAACTCATTGCGTTACCTGCTGGAGGTGTACTAATTGATACGCCTGGAATGCGGGAATTCCAGTTATGGAACGATAGTGAAAGTGTCGAAGGTAGTTTTTCAGATATTGAAGCACTTTCAGAGTCATGCAAGTTCAATGATTGTAGCCATAAAACCGAGCCAGGATGCGCCATTCAACAAGCGTTAGGTGAAGGCTCTCTAGCAGAAGACCGTTTCGCGAGCTACCTCAAATTGCAACGAGAAATTGCCTACTTGGATCGAAAAACAGATGCCCAAGCACAAATTGCTGAAAGAAAACGTTGGAAGGCAGTTACAAAATCCCTACGAAAATGATTTTCTGGACAATAAAAAACGAAAGCGGCAATAGAGTTGGCCGCTTTCGCGTTTCTTCATTTTAAAATGGCTTTCACGATTAGTTGGATGATCAATCCAATAATTACTACGCGCAACAAAATTTTAACGTACTTTGGGTTCAACTTCTCTGCAATTCGTACACCGATTTGAGCACCGGACAGAGAACCCAGTACAAGCGCTATTGCGAATGGCCAAATGATTTTCCCCATTGCGATAAAACTGATGGCAGCCCCTAACCCGCTTGAAAATGAAGCGAGTCTCACAAATCCAATCGATCGCATGTAAGAAATTCGCAACTGATTGAACAAATAAAGGAGCAGTGTTCCTTGTCCCGGACCGAACAGCCCGTCATATAGTCCGATTCCGATAAGTCCTGCCACTCCTGTTTTCGATGGTTGCAGAGTGGCTTCTCCTGCAAAGTCCGCTTTAGAGAGAAAAGATGTGAAAAAGGCCCCAATCAGCAACACAATTGCGAGTTTGTAAAGAGTAGCTTCTGCAATATGGGTCGCGGTGAGTCCGCCTAACGTGCCAGCTGTAAGTGATATTGGAAGAATCCACCACGACTCACGGAGAGTTATCTGCTTCTTTAATAGAACGGTAAGGAATGTAGTAAAGGAACTGAAAGTTGTGGAGATCTTATTTGCCCCGATTACAGAATGGATCGGAATTCCCATTAACAGCATCGCTGGCATCGTAATAAGCCCGCCTCCGCCAGCAAGTGTTCCAAGCATCATTGCAATAAGACCCGTGAAAAAGAGCAATATGTAATCCATACTCACTCACCTCCCTGTCTGTTGTAGTATACCCCTCTGCAACAGATAAGGTAATTCGATAGTTTAGATGGAATAACATAAGCCTTTCTTATAATTCATAACTCAAGATTCATAAGAAGATTTTACCGTGTCAGCTTGTTTCTTTTTCTTCTTCCATTCGGGATACGATTTACTGACAAACGGGATTTCATCGCAACCTTGTGCTTTGTTCGTATAGACCGCCATCACGAATAGCACGTTTGCCATCAGTTGGGCAAAATCGAATAGAATTTCTGGAACTTCGCGCTCTAACGATACTTTGTGAAGTGCTCGTACGGATTTCTTGGCTTCACTTCGACATACGTGAAGGACAGTAGCCGCATGGGTTCCTTGCGGGAGCACAAATTGTTCTATCAATTCACCAAGTTCTTCGACATACTCATCATAGATGTCACTTAGACGTTGTAAGTCATCAGGGAAGATAGCCAGTTTCCCTCTGACAGACCCATTCAAATGGTATGCAAGTGGTTGTAACCAGCGAAGATCCGTGTGAACTTTCTCTACCTCTTCCGTCAGGGATAACGCTTCTCCGATCCTTGTGGTCAGCGAGTCTGTTCGAATTTCAAAGTCTACCGTAGACGCGGATTCTCGCATAAACGGGTAACAAATATAGCGCATATCTTTTTTCATGGTTATTCCTTCTTTCATTATAAAATGCTTTTGAATCCATATAGCATAGCAACAAAACTCAACTTTTGATAGAACATTGAAAGTGAAAAACTTAAACGGTTTAACTTACTAATCATTGGAGGTACGAAATGTTAACAACAAAACAACTCAAAGGGATCGAACAGTTACAACAGCAATGCGAACAGTACGAAACGATTGAATTGAAATTGAATTGGGAAATGCTTCGGGAAAGAAAAGGTGATTCACTAGATTTCTTTATGTGGAATGATGATGAACTGATTGCTTATTTAGCGCTATACGGATTCGGTTCCACAGTCGAAGTATGCGGCATGGTGAAACCGCAAGAACGCATGAATGGATACTTTACAAAACTTTGGCACGAGGCACAACAAGCGATTGAAGACAATGGATTCAAGAAGGTATTATTTAATGCACCAGGAACCTCAGAATCCGCCAAAGGATGGATGTCAGACCAGCCGTGCGACTATTCGTTTTCAGAGTTCCATATGCATTGGCATCAGAAAGAACTTTCGAAATCAGAAGATATCGTGCTGAGAGAAGCTACACCAGAAGACAAAGCGTTTGAAACTGCATTGGATGCAGATGCCTTTTTCTTTTCATTAGAAGACGCCGAATCCTACTATAACGAAAGATTGTCCCGCGAAAGAGAAAGTAGGTATATCATCGAGGTCGATGAAACTCCAATTGGCAAGATCCGGGTCATGCGTAATCTGAACGAATCCTATATATCCGGCTTCGCAGTGATATCTGAATGTAGAGGTAAAGGCTATGGAGGTAAGGCGCTGCAATCAATTGTTAAACAGGAACTGCCTACTGGAAACATTATAAAGTTAGACGTAGAAACACAGAATGAAAACGCTTTGAAATTGTATGAACGTATCGGATTTGTGCAGCAAGAGCGACAGGATTATTATGACGTTCCCCTTGCCTTAGTAACTAAATAGTTAGAAGTGTAAACGAAAAAGCAGAGAGGAAATTCAACAACTTCCTCTCTGCTTTTTTGTGGGATCGATTTCGTTAGTTGCTCCGCCCGATCTTCTCAGCCACCCGTTCCTTCGTAGCTAAAATTGCCTCAATCATCATCTGCAACCTATCTTCCGTAAGATTAAACGTCACACACCCAATACTAATAGCACCTACAACTTCTCCTGTAATATTACACACTGCCACTCCGATTGAAGAAGTGCCTTCAGTTCGCTCACCGTGACTGATTGCATAGCCCTGCTTCCTAATCTCCTGCAACATTTTCTTGAAAGCGTCCTGTTCGTACTCCGGCACAAGTTGCTGAATAATTTTCTCGGATTCTGAAGTCGGCATACACGCCAGCATGGTTTTATTAGCCGCCCCTATATTCATAGGAATCCGCAGACCAAGCTTGTCATACATTCGGATTTGGTTGTTCTCATTATCAATTCTCTCGATAATAATCGCCTCTAACCCCGTACATTTACTCAAATAAATACTCTCTTCTACTTCCCTACTTAGTCGATCTAATTCTGGACGAATGGACGATACATAATCCATCGTATCGTAAGCGCGGAGACCATATTCCATCCATACCGGTCCCAATTTATAGAGTTTCGTATCAGCAACTTGTTCAGCGAGGCCTTGTTTCACCATCGACTTCAAGATGCGATGAAGGGTACTCAATGCTAAGTCACATTCCTTAGCTAGTTCTGAAATAGAGATGCCAGTAGAAGTATTTTCAGATGCTAAAATTTTGGCAAGCTGCATGACTCGATTGATTGTCTGCATAAGTTCACTTCCTAGTTGTGAGTTGAAATTCAATTTTATTTTCTAAATACATTGACATTATAACATACTCAGAATATATTAACAGATAAGGTTTCCTTTCAGCGGAAACACTTTCCACCAGACGGAAAACAGGAGGCATAATGATGAGATACAACAGTTCGATGTACAGTCCACTAAAGCACGTGATTATGAAACATCCAAGAGATGCATTTAAGTCTCAAGATCATCTATCGAAAAACTGGAAAACGTTCAACTATCTACGAGAACCGAACTTCGATGAAGCACTCAATGAGTTTTCAGAATTAGTGAACATATTAGAACAGCAAGGCACTCAAATCGACTACCTTCCTTCAAGTGACACTGTTGGTTTGGATTCAATTTATGCTCATGATCCAGTGAAGTTCACTCCAGCTGGCGCACTCATCTTAAAATCCGGTAAAAAACTGCGTCAACCCGAAGCTAATGTATTTAAAGAGTTTCTAACTGAAAGAGGAATTCCTATTATTGGAGAACTTGTTGGAGACGCTGTTTCGGACGCTGGGGATATCGTATGGCTTGATGACCGAACTTTACTCGTAGGTCGAGGCTACCGGACAAATGATGAAGCTATTCGTCAGCTGAAAGAAATGACAGCTGATTTAGTGGATGAATTCATCGTAGTACAGCTCCCACATGACCAAGGCGAGGAAGAATGTCTGCATCTGATGTCATTCCTGAGTGTGGTGGACAATGATCTAGCTGTCGTGCATTCACCTTTAATGCCCGTTTTCCTCCGTCAGCTGTTACTACAAAAAGGATTCCAGCTAATTGAAGTACCCAAAAAAGAATATGACACGTTAGGCTGTAATGTGTTGGCAATCGCTCCTCGTGTTTGTGTGCTGACGAATGAGAACGCTTCCACTATTCAACAATTGAAAGATGCTGGTGCAACTGTACACGTTTATAAAGGACAAGAAATTAGTCTTCTAGGTACTGGCGGTCCTACTTGTTTGACATGCCCAGTCGTTCGAGGATAAAAAATAATCGTAATTGATAAGGAGAGAATGCAATGTTCACAAATGTAATCGTTAAGAAACCAGGAAAAAGTTATTTGGAAGGTCTAACTACTTCAGATTTAGGAAAGCCGGATTATGAACTCTTGCTTAAACAGCATGAAGCATATGTGGAAGCACTCGAAAAATGTGGAGTTGCTGTAACGAAACTCGAGGAAAGTGAAGAATTTCCGGACTCGACATTTGTTGAAGATGCTGCTGTATTGACTACGGATTTTGCAGTTATCACAAACCCTGGGGCGGAATCTCGAAATGCGGAAACCGTTGAAATCGAAGCTGTCACTAAAAAGTTCTACAAGAAGTTTTATTTTATACAATCTCCTGGAACGCTTGATGGCGGGGATGTCTTACAGGCAGAAGATCATTTTTACATTGGAATCTCTGAGCGCACGAACGAAGAAGGTGCTAAACAGCTCAAGGAAATCTTGGAGTCAGAAGGATTCAAAGCGACAATTATTCCTTTGAAAGAGTTTTTCCATTTGAAGACAGGAATCGCTTACTTAGGAAACAACCAGTTAGTTGTCGCTGGAGAGTTCGTGGATCATCCTGCATTTGACTCGTATGAAAAAATCGTCATTGGAAAAGAAGACGAATACTCAGCAAACTGTATCCGCATGAACGATTACGTGATCCTTCCAAGCGGCTTCCCGGAAACAAATCGCAAGTTCACCGAAGCTGGCTATCAAACGATTGAATTAGACATGTCTGAAGTTCAAAAACATGACGGTGGTCTAAGCTGCCTATCGCTTCGCTTCTAAAGAACGCTACACGAGATCCGATCGAGAGGAAGGATAGTCAATGAAAAACCTGGAAGAACCTCAATTAAATCGTTCAATGAAAAGCCGCCACTTGATGATGCTGTCGCTGGGCGGCGTGATCGGAACAGGATTATTTCTAAACGTCGGTTATACGATCAACCAAGCTGGACCTGGAGGCGCACTTGTCGGCTATCTGATTGGTGGTCTGATTTTGTACATGGTCATGACCTGTCTTGGAGAACTCGCAGTTTACATGCCAGTAACAGGATCCTTCCAAAAATACGCTTCCCGATACATCAGTCCATCTGCCGGGTTTTCACTCGGCTGGATGTACTTTGTCGGGTCTGCCGCAACAGCCGGTGTTGAATTTACAGCCGCTGGAATCTTGATGCAACACTGGTTCCCACATACGCCAATATGGATTTGGTGTGCTGTGTTCATGGTTTTACTGTTCTCACTAAATGCACTTACAACAAAAGGCTTTGCGGAGGCAGAATTTTGGTTTGCGAGCATCAAAGTCGTTGCTGTCTTGGCCTTTATCGTAATCGGCGGAGCAGCGATTATCGGATGGATTCCTTTGGATGGCGTACCAACGCCACACTTAACGAATTTAGCACCTTCGGGACTATTCCCTGCAGGGATTGCGATTGTCTTCATTACGATGATGAATGTCATATTCTCCTACCAAGGTTCTGAATTAGTAGGGATTGCTGCTGGTGAAACTGAAAACCCTGAGAAGAATATTCCGAAAGCGATTCGGACGATTTTGTTCAGAATCGTCGTATTCTATATCGCATCGATTGTTGTCTTATCTGCAATCTTCCCTTCTGCTGAACTCGGGTTGATGCAAAGTCCATTCGTCACATTGATGGAACTTGCCGGAGTACCATATGCTGCTGGGATTATGAACTTCGTCATTTTGACAGCGATTTTATCTGTCGGGAATTCCTGTTTATATGCATCGACCCGTTTACTATGGTCCATGGCGAACGACGGTATGGCTCCTGGACTCTTCGGCCGTTTGACTAAACGCCGAGTACCATTGAATGCCTTGATTTTCACGATGGCATTTTCACTACTTTCCCTTCTAACAAGTGTTATGGAAGCGGATGCAGTGTTTGTCCTGCTAATGTCCATCGCTGCGATTGCTGTCACGATTTCGTGGATGGGCATCGCAACTTCCCAATTATTATTCAGAAGACGCTACCTGAAACACGGAGGAAAACTGGAAGATCTTCAATATCGAGTGAAGTTCTATCCCTTTGTTCCACTTACTTGTATTTCGTTCTGTCTGATTATCCTTGTCTTCCTTGCGTTTGATCCCTCGCAGCGTATTGGTTTGGTATACGGCATAGGCTTCTTTGTTGCTTGCATGATTTTTTATAAATTTAGACTCGAGAAAAAGCACCTTGCGGATGGCACATTAACGGCCGAACCAGCAAAAGTGAATAACTAACGAATTACTGACATCTCAATTCAGGAGGCTATAGAATGAGCATTTCACAATGGGATACACCCGCTTCACTGAGAAGTTTACTAAACGAACTCGTCAGCTGGGAAAGTCGCACAACTACAGATGGTGAATGCACATTTCCATTACGTGTCGCTGACAAACTAAAGACATTAGCTTATTTCACGCACCATCCGGAACACCTTAAGCTCCATGACGCAGGACTCGGAAGAAATTCCGTGCTCGCACTTTACAAAAATCCTGCTGCAACAGATACCATTGTCCTGATCAGTCATTTCGATACTGTCTGGACGGAAGAATATGGCACATTGGAGCCCCTTGCTTTCCAACCTGAAGAGTTGACTGCTACGCTGCATCAACTCGCGGATGAACTTCCTGAAGATGCGCGGAAGGATTTATTGTCGGGGGACTACTTATTTGGGCGCGGCACGATGGACATGAAGATGGGTCTAGCCCTTCACATGGCGCTCATTGAAAAGGCAACTCTTGAACAATGGCCAATTAATCTAGTATTGCTGACGGTTCCTGATGAAGAAGTGAATTCAGCAGGGATGCGCACAGCTGTCGAAGAACTCGTCCGAATGCGCGATGAGTATGGTCTTTCCTATAAGCTGTTCTTAAACAGTGAGCCGACCTTTTCACAAGAACCGGGAGATCCTAAAGAGTATATCTATTCTGGGACTATCGGCAAAATCATGCCCGCTGCGTTGTTTTATGGGAAAGAAACGCATGTGGGTGAGCCTTTGAAAGGATTAACAGCCACGTATATCTCCTCATTTTTAGCTCAGGAGATGGAATTCAATCCGTTGTTTAAAGAGACGAATTATGGAGAAACAACCCCTGTTCCTGTCTCACTTCAACTTAAAGATTTGAAGACTTCGTATTCGACGCAAACACCATGTCGTGCAGCGTCATTATTTAACGTATTTCTAATGGATCGCGACGCTGCAGAAATCATGGACCTTTTTTCAGACGTTGCTCACCAAGCGATGAGTGCTTGTAATGATTCCTATAAAAGGATTTGCGAACGTGAAGGAACGGAACCAGTTGGTGAAGTACGCGTGATGCGTTATGAGGAATTGCTGGAGTATGCGCAATCGAAGCTAGGTTCAGAGGCTGTAGAGTTGATGATCGAAAAAGCGATTCTGGATCAGGAGCTGGATGATCGGGATAAGTGCTTCAAAATTACAGACGCGCTTCTCATTGAATGTCAGGAGCTAACGCCTGCAACTGTCCTATTGTTTGCACCTCCCTATTACCCAGCTGTGAACACGTCAGAAGATCCACTGGTGATCAAGTCCATTGATCTTATGAAAAAAACGGCAACGGCGTTAGGGACGAATGTCGATCAAGTCCATTACTTCAATGGTATTTGCGATTTAAGCTATGTCCACTATACAGGGAATGCAACAGGTTGGACTGCTTACGAGCACAACACGCCTGTATGGGGCAAGACCTATAGTATTCCATTTGAAGCGATGACGGAGTTGGATGCACCTGTATTAAATGTAGGACCGTTCGGCAAAGATGCCCACCAACGTACGGAACGACTTCATATTGAGAGTGCGTTTGTGCGCTTGCCAGTGATGCTGGAAATTTTGGTGAAAAGTCTGTGTTCAGAAGTAGAAGTAACGGAACCCGTGCCGTCATAATTTAGCGGATAACTTTTTGAATATAAATGACAACATAGTAGAAACCCTGTCTACTCCTTAATTGAAGGCGTAGACAGGTTTTTTAGATTAAGCTTTTGCCGTCTCTTCATCCGCCACGTTCGGACGGTTGCTTTCATCTAAGAAGAAGCTGGCGATGAATCCGACGACTAGTAGAATCGCGGCAAGATAGAATCCAGACGCGAGACTACCTGTTTTGTCTGCAAGAAAACCTGTGATATAAGGTGCCAAAATGGAGGCTGACATCCCTAAGAAATTATAAACACTGAATGCAGTACTGTACGCTTGCTTCGGTGCATTGTCCGCTACGACTGCCACTAATATCGGATTCGTGCTGATCTTACCGAAAATACCGTAAAGAATCAGTGCGATGTACACCATTGTCATACTTTCAAAGAACACAATGGAGGCAACTGATAGAAATGCGATTGGTAGCATGAGTTGCAGAACAGGTTTACGTTTTCCGATTTTGTCACTCCACATACTGAGGAGAAGGGAACCTGGGATCGCTGCCCATGGAACAATGGACGATACAAACGCTACTTTCCCACCAACAATTCCTCTGTCGGCTTCCAAGTAATAAGGGAGCCACGTGAGTAACATGAAGAATCCATAGATTGAAGCGAAAATGATAATGTAGGAAACGAGCAAGTTTTTGTTTTTGAACAGTACACTTAATTTTAGCTTCTCGCCCGTGTCATCTGGGTTTTCAGAAGCAGCTGCTGCCGCTTGTCGTTCTTTCCTACTAGGATCTCGTTTAACTACGACATACATCAAGATGGCAACAGCAACGGATAACCCCGCTATGATAAAGAATGGAACACGCCAGTTCAAACCGAATTCACTTACAGAATAACTGGAGAGGTAGTACCCGATGGACGTACCGAACGCCATCCCACTATTAATAATTGCACTTCCGAGTGTAATTCGTTTTGCAGGAATAGCTGCTGAAGAAATTCCGTACTGTGGTCCATAGTACGTACCTTGACCGGCTCCAACAATGAACCATGCAGCCATGAATAGGAAGAACGTTGGCATTCCTCCAGCTACAGCCGCGAACACTCCGCCGATTAAGAAGCCTGGTACGAGTACACGTTTTCTCCCGATTTTATCCCCCATTATCCCAGAAGGAACTTGCAACGCTACGTTACCGATAAAGTTCACGCTGACAATCAATCCAAGTTGTGCTTGTGTTAAGCCGAATTCACTTTGCATATCCCCCATCACTGGGTTTAATACAGTTCGTGTCGCATAGAGTGCAACCCATCCAAGAAAGAAAACGGTGACTAGTTTAACCCAATACGGAATGAGCGGTTCACGTTTGAGACCGACACCATCCTGTTCACGCATAGAGTGCTGTGCCATTTTAACCTACCTCCTCTTTTAGCTATGGACATTCAGTTTTTCTGCATATGCTTCGATTGCTTTTTCAAAACATGCGAGTGGCGCACGAGCCTGACCTGCACCAATTTGAGGAAGACCCGCTTCTTTGTGCGCAATACCTGTGTTTATCAAAGGTTCGATTCCAGTTTCAACAATCTTTCTTGCGTCTACACCAAGACAAGTTCCTTGGAAGTCCCATGTCGGAATCGGGAAGTTTGCGTTATGACTCGTAACGATTTGACTCATTTCGTCACTGATTTCTCGTGCTTCTTTATAGCCCCCAGCTCCGACAAAGCGTGCCAGTCCTGGTGACGCTACCATTGCCATGCCCCCAAGTCCATACGCTTCCATAATTGCGCTATCTCCAATATCACCATTTGCATCTTCTTGACTGTAGCCAGTGAAATACAACCCTTGAGGAACATTAACAGGCGCTGTGAACCATTGGTCTCCCATACCACTAATTCGAACGCCGAACTCTTTTCCATTCCGGCACATTGCCGTAACAATAGTTCCTTCTTCGATTTTACGGGCACCATCGAGCACTGATTTTCCAGAAGCCATTACGATATTCAAGAAAAACTGCTCAGCATCCGCGATGAATTGAATGACATCTTTCCGATCGCCCTTATCCATTGGGACAGCCATCAGATATGGACTGATCTCCTTCAGGAACACAAGGGTGGATGCCATATTCCGCATATGGAATTCGTCACCCATCGTAATGGCTTTAGCGATCAATACGTTCAGGTTCATGCCACCTTCTATAGAACGCAGCGCTTTTGCTAACGTTGGACCCAACACATCCCGCATCCACTCCAGGCGATCAATGACCTCTTTTGAATACGCTCCGAATCGCAGGACATTTCCAATTCCTTCATTCATCGTACAGTAGGCTTCATTGCCTTCTGACCGATTTTCTACAACAAATACCGGCATGTTGCCTGAGGTGATTCCCCCCATCGGTCCGACTGCATTCACGTGATGGCAAGGCATGAACTCGACTTCCCCATTTTGGAGAATCGCTAATGCTCCCGCTTCCGTTTCTGCCCAGCCTTCGAACAGAGAAGCTCCAATGCAGGCACCTTGCATAGGACCCGTCATGTCTTGAAATTCAATCGGTGGTCCTGCATGCAACAATAGTTTTCTACCATTAAACTCTTTTATTTTTTCTTTGGCGGGTACAACATCAATTAGAAAAGGTGCGCCTTCTCTAATTTTGTCCACAACCAGCTGATTTCTTTGTTCGATTGTTTCATCCATTGAAATCACTCCTTTACCGCAGGTTTCACCTGCAATATGATCCGTACTCTACATAGCTTGCTTGCAACCTCATTATTCATATGAACCAGCAAATCCTACTCGCAGAAAGAACTTTTCACAGGGGTGCGCATCCCAATTTTGGTGGAGAATTGGTTTCTCCTTCCAAGGCAAATATAGCATGCTGACAATTGCCAAACCCTTTAAAAAAGTGGCAAGACATTGCAAAAAGATTAAAAATTTTAAAATTTCATTTTAGCCTGATAAGGGGAGAAATCTTATAAAATAGAAATAGACCGTCATTCTCCTTACTAGAGGAAAGACGGTCTGTTATCGCTGAATGTTCGGTATGTAACGAGACGATTGTAAAAGCACTTGTTATTTGTCCAGCCGTAGCAAGATACTAATTTCGTTTCCCACCATGATGCACGATTCATTCATCTAAGTCTAACGGCAATACCGGACCATTCTCTAAGTATCTGGAATATGTCCAACCGCCATTTGAAACATCCGTACATGCTCGATCTTCACATGTAAATATATAGGTTTGCTTATTGGTTACCACATTCACTTCGTAGTTAGCCATGGAAGCCGGGTCCCCTACATTAAAACGATTCACTCCCTGTTTGATAGCGTAGACAGTTTCCTTGGATGCTATGTCCTGATATTGTTTGTTACCAAGTACCATCATGGTCATTTCTCCTAAAATCACTTGATCCTCCAGGTTGGGTGAGTAAGAACGATAATTGTATCTGTCGACGGCCAAATACAATATAGTGACGATGCTTGCAAATAATAGAAGGGAGAGTATGAGAGTTGACTTTTTCATCGAATAGCAACTCCTTTTTGACAAGTTTATAATCGTTTTTCAAGATGTTCGAAAGGCACATTGACATTGTGCAGGCTGTCGAGTTATGTTCCTTAGTTCCCATTTCGTAGCGGAACATAGCCGGATTTTTCTATTAACTGTTGTCCTTCTTCTGATACAATCCAGTCTATGAATTGCTGTACATTTGGATTGTCCGTACCAGCTGTAACGACATAAAACTCACGTACTAGCGGATATTCACCTGAGCGGATCGAGTCGTTTGTCGGGGCCACACCATCTATATTCAGCAGCTTTATTTTATGCTTTCCCACTAATTCTAACGTTGTGAATCGATGTGAAAATCCAATTGCATTTTCATAATTTCGGTACTCAGCAAGCTGCTGAACGTTGCCGTACCCATCTTCAAACCCATCCTCTGTCACGGGCTTCATCAGAGACGCGCCTTCCATAAATTGTTCTAACGCCTTCTGACCCCTACTGCTGGTTTTCCGCTGATATGCGATGATGGGCATATCCTTTCCACCTACTTCATCCCAGTTTTCGGTAGTCCCTGCATAGATTTCTCGGATTTGCTGAGTTGTCATGTTCTGCACCGGGTTTTTCTCATTCACAAAAAATACGAACGCTTCTTTGCCAATAGGCGTCACTGTCAGTTCAAGCCCTGCTTCTTTCGCTTTTTTATAATGCCACTTCATAGGTGCAGTAGTAAAAATCATATCCGCCTTCCCCTCGATCAAATGCGTAAACGCATAGCCTCCACCATCCCCCATTACGAGACCATCTTTCATATACGAAGGATAGTCCCCTTCAGGATAAACAGCTTCGACAAAAGCTGCATACATGGGATATAGCCAAGTCTCGCCATCCAGTTTCGGCAACTTCTCCTGAAGTTTCAACGATGCAGGTGTTTCAAGTTGAGCAAGTTTAGAATCCTCTCTAAATGGCTGGTAAAACGTTTGATTTACTTCTTCGTTCACCGTCGGAATGCTTTCAGTGTATGCTTCCCGAAGTGGCACGTACCCGGAAATCACCAGTGCAATACTAGCAATGCCGATGAAGGTGAAGATCCTCTTTCGCGTATTGAAGAATCTGAATAAGGATAAGGAGACAGCCAAATATAAAACTGTCGGGAATACAATAATTAAAGGTATGGGATAAGCCGTTCCATTCAACATCGCAATGATGAAGGCAATTAAAGTTAGAATTACGAGTACAACGAGTAGCAAAGCTGATATTAAAGCTGCCACTGAAAACCTCTCCTATCAATTGAACAATATATTGTTTGTTACACTACTTAAGTTACAGGCGCATGACTAACTATCTATAAATGGATTAGAAACCGGAAATAGACGCAGCAAAAATAATGATTGGAAGCATCAAGAATATCAAGACAAATTCCATATTTCTCAACGTCTTTTTTACCCCCACCACAATGTTGTTACGAGGATGGACCATAGCGAAACGGCTCCTCCCATTACGACTAGAACTGAGAAAAGTAGAGAAATCCAACCAGAAATCCGTTCCCGCTCCATAACCATTTTGATAAGCTACCATCCATGACAGGATATACAACGCGATACTGATGACTGTTTGAACCGTTAAATAAATGAGAGGGCCTATATCGAAGAAATGATCATTTAAGTAATAAGCATATTTCTGACCATAAACACCTAAATATGTTGCTAAAATTATCATGACTGCTACTGCTAATTTAGTTTTCATGAACACTCTTCCTCTATTTTCACTTCGTTCAGTTAGTCTCCAATTCACTGAATATCAACTGAACAATCCACTGCTATAAGTGAGAGTGCCTATCTATCGTTGAGTAAAATTCAGTCAATGTTGACCAATATCTGATTGTGAGTTAACGTGGACTTCTTGTTCTGAGTAGGCTACTTGAATCGGCCAGATCGACACTGCGATTGAGACGCAGATTAGAAACATCACGAATATGCGCACACGACGCTTCGTATTTAATAGATGGAAGTGATACAACACAAGTCCACTGTAGATAAACACCACTACTGCTATCAGGATGGGGATAAATTGAGCTAGACTACTTAAGTATAAGAACATGTAGCCATAAACAATCGTGAAACCAAGGAAAACAAATAATATGGAAAATAGAACCAATTTCATAAAGAGCTTGTTATCGACATCATAGATATCGCCCGTTGTTTTTTTGAATTTTATGAGGATGAACACCAGACTATAAATGACGATTGGCACTATCGGGAATAAATCCGGCCTTACATGCAGGAAGAAGTTCAATCCATCCACTGGCGTCACGAATAGATAGTACAACGGAATTTGGACTTGAAACAACGCAGTCAATATAGATGACTCCATGAAAATCGGGTAGAAATAATTGCTCCCCAAATACATAACGGTGGCAATAACGCCGATACAGAAAATCCATGTTAACGCCTTATTGGATAATCGTGAGCGGCTAGCAACTAGTAGAAGTATAGCGACAAACAGTAGCGAGGGAACAGCTTGCATAAGTGTCAATTCCATTTCCAAATATTTTCTCGATGTCATGAAATTTAGTCCGATTGCAACCCAGTAACTGCCCATCAATGCGATTATCCAACGTTTCATAAGTTTCACTCCTCCTGTTCATTTCTATTGCTTCCGAGCGTATTCTATCTTTACTCAGGTCTCATAGCCTTAAACTGAATCATTTTGTCGGTTAACGGTTCGATTGCATTACTTGTATGCCTCCGACACTTAAAATGATTCATTTAGTGTATTATTACACTATTAGTTCCGAGTGTCAATAGGTTGATAATTTATTTATCTGTGGTTCTGGATATTTTACTGGGTGAAGAGGCACCAGCGTTGTCCGACACATCTTGATGATTGTCCGACGCTACACGAGTCTTCTCCTTCACTCAGGTAGGTTTCTCGGTCACCCGCGGACATTTCTCCGACACTTAGCGGAGTTTCTCGATAACGGGACACAATTCAATTACTTTAAGGGATAATTGGGTGCGCTTCGCTTGTTTTGGGAGGGCTATCTCACTGAAAGAAGCGACTCCAGCGTTGTCCGACACATCTTGATCATTGTCCGACGCTACACGAGTCTTCTCCTTCACTCAAGTAGGTTTCTCGGTCACCCGCGGACATTTCTCCGACACTTAGCGGAGTTTCTCGATAACGGGACACAATTCAACTGCTTTAAGGGACTAATTGGGTGCGCTTCGCTTGTTTAGGGAGGGCTATCTCGCTGAAAGAAGCGGCTCCAGCATTGTCCGACACATCTTGATCAGTGTCCGACGGTACGCAAGGCTTCTCCTTCACTCAGCTAGGTTTCTCGGTCACCCGCGGACATTTCTCCGACACTTAGCGGAGTTTCTCGATAATGGGACACAATTCAACACAAAAAAAGCACTCGCGGCTGCGAGTGCTTTTTTATAATTCATTTACATAAACATACCAGCGATTGTACCACTCATAAGGTTCGCTAGAGTTCCTGCGATAACTGCTTTGAAGCCGAGTTTCGCAACAACTGCACGTTGGTTTTCAGCAAATGCTGTCATGCTTGCAATTAGAATCCCGAGAGAACCGATGTTAGCGAATCCACATAGGGAGAATGTAAGGATTGCGACGGTTTTATCCGACAACGCTTCAATCATTGGTTGGAATGATGTGAACGCAACCATCTCGTTCAAGATTACTTTTTGACCTAGCAAGTTACCTGCAGTCAACGCTTCTGACCAAGGAACACCCATTGCGAACGCAAGTGGTGAGAAGATGTAACCGAAGATTTGCTGAAGTGAAATGTTCGGATATCCGAACCAGCCACCGATGCCTCCAAGAATTCCGTTAGCCATCGCAAGAAGTGAGATGAACGCGATGAGCATAGCGATAATAAGTCCCGCCATTTTCAAACCTTCAGCTGCACCTTTAGTGACTGCGTCGATTGCGCCCGGCTTCACTCCGCCTTCGCCAATCAATTCTTTCGGCTCGTCGTCAACTACGTTCTTAGGAACTTCCGTTTCAGGGATTAAAATTTTCGCGAACACGAGTCCTGCTGGAGCTGCCATGAAACTTGCGGATAGTAAGTAGTTAATCGGGATTCCGAGTGCTGCGTATGCAAGCATCGTTCCTCCCGCAACCGAAGCTAGTCCACCAACCATAACTGCGAACAATTCTGAACGTGTTAGTGTTTTAATGTACGGCTTAATAATAACCGGAGCTTCTTGAAGTCCCAAGAAGATATTAGAGGCTGCAGTAAGTGATTCCGGCTTACTTGTTCCTAGAATTTTCGCCAATCCTCCACCGACAATTCGGACGAAGAATTGCATGATGCCAAAATGGTACAAAAGAGAAATCAGCGCAGTGACGAAAATCGCCATCGCTGCAACCCGGATCCCGAAGATGAAACCTGTAGGAGCTGATGAATCCGCAAGACTTCCGAAAACGAAAGCGAGTCCTTCATTTCCATAATGGATGACATTTTGGATACCGGCAGAAAACTTTTCAATAACTGCCCGTCCTCCGGAAGATTTCAGAACGATATAACCAAAGAAGATTTGCATGGCAACACCAATTCCGACGACGCGGTAATTGATTTTGCGTTTGTTGTCTGAGAGCAAAAAAGCGACGAATAGGATGACGAGGCATCCGAGTAAGCCAGTTAGGATGTTCATTAGGTTCTCCTCTTGTAAATGGATTGTTTTATGATGTGTAATCGGTTTCATATAATTTACCACAGGTTCATTAGGAGCGTCAATAACAAATTGTGACATACTATTTAAAGCATCTTGAACTGACTCGCAATTATTGGTATATTTATGTAAACGTTCACATAATAGGAGAGAATCAGATGGCCACAATTAAAGATGTCAGCAAGTTAGCAGGTGTTTCTGTAGCAACCGTTTCTCGCTATTTAAACAAGAATGGCTATGTCAGCAAGGAAGCAGCAGAGACTATCGCTGAAGTTATTGAAAAGCTTAACTACCGTCCGAATAATATCGCGAGAAGTCTTGCAGGCATGAAAACCGCTACGATTGGATTGATGGTTCCTGATATTCTAAATCCTTTTTTCCCGGAGCTTGCCCGTTCAATTGAAGATGCTGCAAACGAATATGGTTACACCGTCATGTTATGCAATACGGATAACGATTCTGCGAAAGAACAAAAGTACATCGATACCCTCATCCAGAAGCAAGTTGATGGGATCATCATTTCTTCCTATACGATTAAGCCCGAACACTTAACAGGTTTGCAGAAACAATCCATCCCTGTAGTCCTCATGGATAACGTATTCTCCAGTGATTCCATCGTCTCGCTCACCGTTGAAAATCGACAAGGTGGCGAACTGGCAGTCCAGCATTTATTGGAACAAGGATGCTCAAAAATAGCCCACATTTGTGGTCCATTATCAATCACTTCTTCACGTGATCGGACCGCTGGCTTTGAGCGTGCTTGTAGAGGGACGAATTGGTTTATGCCAAGTTTAATCGGCTATAGCGATTTCACGGTAAAAGGCGGCTACACTGCCATGATGGACCTACTTGCGCTGCATCCCGATTTAGATGGGGTATTTGCCAGTAATGATTTAATGGCTGCTGGGGCGCTGAAAGCGTTGCAGGAAACTAATCATAAGGTACCTCAAGACGTGAAAGTGATTGGATTTGACGGAATCGGCCTGGAGATGTTGAATCCAGAGCTTTCAACAATTGCACAACCTATTTTCGAACTAGGCAAAACCGCCATGGATGCCTTGATTGGGTTGATCAGAAAAGAAAACGACATCATGACCGATCAAGTCTTTCCCGTTACACTCCGCGCCAAACAATCGACGATGAACTAACTGCCAAGCAAAAGGAGCTCCCCATTAAACCGGGAGCTCCTTTTGCTTGTTGCGGGCTATGAATTCCATGATGACGGACAGCAGTACACCGACTAGCAAGCCGTTACTGATCAGCGGTTGCAGCATGACAGGAAACGAACTGAACGTTTCAGGCGGTGCATTTAAAAGACTAAGGCCAACTAACATCGGAATCGTTAGACGAAATAGCGAGACTGTTTCGATCTGGAGCTTACGGATATTTCTGATTGCCGTGCTGAATAGCTGTAGATACGCAACAAATAATACCGCGTCCCCTATTGGTGCAGGAAGTGTTGAGAAAAAGCCGCCAAGCGCCGGCACAAGACCCAGAATAACGAATAAGATGCTTCCTAAAATGAATGGTCCTCTTTGAAGGATTTTTGTACTTTGCAGAAACCCGATGGAGGACGAATAAGGACCTAGTGGTATTAATCCAAACAAACCAGCGACAATCGTACCGGCACCTGTCACATAATAAGATGCTTTGTAACGACTAGTTGACGTTTTGTTGTCATACAGTTCCTCCACTGTCGAAATCGCGACAAGGGAGTTTGCCATGTTAATGAGCCCTGCGATGAAGGCAGTTACGACAATACCGACATGCAGTTTCAATCCTCCGAGTGGTAGCAGTTGAAAAATCATACCGCCACTAGTCGGTGGAGATTCACTCCCAAAGAGCAGCACGTAAGAAATCCATCCTCCTAGCATTCCGAAAAGTATAGAAAAATTGGCGATGCTTCCCTTCCCTTTCAGCGACATGACTAGTACCACAATGACGATTACAACAGACAGAAGCGCGACAGGCAAATTGATAGCCCCATCCTCTCCAATTCCCATCATTCCTTTAAAAAAGTACAGGATGAGCTGAACAGCAAGCAGGAACAAGTAAATTACCAGGACTACGGGATTAAATATTTTCTGTAAGATTTCTATAAATCCAATTGCTCCAAGAACGATCGTCACTACGCCTGCAAGTAGCATCCCAACTGCCAAACTTCCACCAAGTTCTGAGTAGCTTAAACCCATTGCAGGGGCAGACGCACACAAACTTAAGACAAGTCCCCACCAAATTCCACCATGACCTTCGAGTAGTGGATAACGATGACCAATCAGCCCCTGTAATAGACTCATAACACCTATCGTGACGAATGAGGTTCGAATTAGTCCAGCTGTTTCCGCTTCTGTCAGACCAAATGCGGTACCGATTGAAAGCGGGACGACCACTGTATTGACGACCATGAAAAACAGCCATTGCACGCCGGCAACTGAAAAAGCGGGTGTAGATAAACGCGACATAGGACCTCCTGCTTTCTTTATGAAAAATCGAATAAAAAAAGTCTGACAGGCCAATGTCAGACTCCAATAAACGGTTACTTACTCAATGTATCGACAAGCGTTTGGATGAATCGTGCTTCATCCACTTCTAAACAAACGTCCACATTCGGTTCCTTCTTGTAATAATTTTTGAAGTCGCAAACCGTTTGTCCATCACATAGTTCACTCTTCGTTTCAACATCCACGAAGTATTTCTTAGTTTTCACAAGCGACCGATCAAGCGCAACACCAACCGCTAACGGGTCATGCATCGAGCACGCTTCTTTACCATTTCTCTGAAGGTAGTGATTCATGTAATGAACCGTCGACTCCTCAACAAAATCACGCGCTGGTCCTGGTTGGATCGCTTCGACGTCTTTTTTCGTGAGCAATGTATTCGCCGTCACATCGAGTCCAACCAATGTAATGGGAATTCCTGAATGGAACACAATTTTCGCAGCTTCCGGATCGATGTACATGTTGTACTCAGCAGTTGCTGTGATATTTCCCGGATGGTCTACAGCTCCGCCCATGATGACAAGCTCTTTTAACCATTCTTTTAGACGTGGCTCTTTACGAAGTGCAAGGGCCATGTTTGTGAGTGGTGCCAACAAAATCACAGTGATTTCACCTGGATATTTCTTGGCTTGTTCGATGATGAAATCCGGTGCAAAGCCTTCATCGCGGATTTCCACTTCCATCTCTTTTAACGCGCCACCGATTCCGTCGTTCCCGTGAACACTCACTTCGAAAAATGGTTCGCGCATAAGTGGACGATTTGCACCTTGGACCACTTTCAAGTCATCGCGACCAAGGAGTGTCGTCACTTTACGTGTGTTAATAGTCGCTTGTTCAAGAGAGGTATTGCCGTTCACCGTCGTAATACCGAGGATGTCAGCCATTCCACTCTTTTCTGCGAGCAAAATCCCGATTGCGTCGTCAATTCCAGTATCTACGTCAATGATTACTTTTTTCATGCTTGTCCCACCTTTTCACATTCTAGTAATTCTGTAATGCAGTGTAAGCCTGTCGCTACGCCATACTTCAACGCATCTAAATTCACATGATACTTTGCGTTATGCCAAGGGAAATTCTCTTTTTCGGATGAACCCGTACCCCAATACATGAAGACGGACGGTACTTCACTTGCTACAACCGAGAAATCGTCACCACTCATATATGGGTGTTCATTGACAACGACAGACTGTTCTCCGAATGTATTAGTGACCGATTTCGTCAATACATCCGTCAGTTCAGGGTCATTCCAGCTTGCTGGATATCCTTTACTGTAGTTGTACTCGTACGATCCACCCCAAAATTCCGTAATAGAACGGAGCAACACTTCAAGTTGAGAGGCGATTTTATCTTGAGTTTCGGTTTTAATAGTACGAACCGTTCCCGAGATTTCTACACGACCGCATAGTACGTTCGAAGTCGTTCCTCCATTGATTGTTCCGAACGTGATGACCCCATTGTCCAGCGGAGACGTTTGGCGCGACACGATATTTTGCACACCTGTTACAAATTGACCTGCCATCGCAATTGCGTCAATTCCTTGTTGTGGTGCTGCAGCGTGACCACCTTTACCGATCAGCGTAATGTACACGCGATCCGTGTTCGCAAGCATGTATCCAGGTTTCATCTCAAAGACGCCCGGTGCAAGGAATGGATTCGTGTGAAGACAAATGGCCGCGTCAACTTTCGGATTCTCGAGGATCCCCTCATCGATCATCGGTTGCGCTCCACCCGGTTGCGCTTCTTCCGTAGGTTGGAACATGATTTTAACCGTCCCGTTCCACTCGTCTTTGCGCTCTTTCAGGATTGTTAAAATGGCAAGACCGATTGTTGTGTGGGCATCGTGACCGCACGCATGCATGACACCTTTGTTTTTCGAGCTATAGTCGAGTCCTGTGTCTTCTTCGATTGGTAACGCGTCGATGTCGCACCGCATTAGAATCGTCTTTCCAGGGTTCGCGCCCGAAATTTCCGCGCAGACGCCTGTTTTTGCCATCGCTCTGTGTGTGATCCCGATGCGATCCAATTCTTGTTGAATGAAGCTTTGAGTATTCGTTTCTTCCTTACTCAATTCTGGGTTCATGTGTAGATGTTTATATGTGTCTCGGAGATACCCATCGAGGCGTTCTTCGATCCATTGGACAGAAATCGTTTCCATCGTATCGTCTCCTTTTGTGTGAATTAATCCAAGTCAGCGGCGTACGGCATACCGTCTTGTGCGCCGAATTTTGTCACGGCACGTGCAGCGACTTTCGTTGCGAATGCAATCATTTCAGGAAGTGACTTTTCTTCTGCCATGCCGACTGCAAGCGCTCCGTTAAACGAATCACCGGCGCCTGTCGTGTCGACGACTGCCACTTTTTCAGCGGGAGTAATGACTAGTTTGCCTTCTTTTAAATACGCACTTCCCTGCTTGCCGAGTGTGACGATCAGCGTTTGGTTATACGCGGCTTCCCATTCTTTCATAAGGTTCGCGAGTTCGTCATTTGTTGTGAACGTGTGCTCAGCAAGTAGAGCAAATTCGGTTTCATTGGGTGTCAAATAATCGACGAGTTTCAGCAATTCTGCAGGTAGTGTTTGCGCAGGAGCTGGGTTCAGGATCGTTTTGACGTTATTTTTGTTTGCGATTTCTAAGACTTTCTGAACTGTTTCAAGTGGAATTTCGAGTTGTGTTAACAACACATCCGATTGAGCGATTAGTTGCTCCATTTCTGATGTGATTTTATCGGGAGTCAGTGTGAAATTCGCGCCAGGAACAACGACGATACAGTTATCATGATTGACGTGAAAAATATCTGCGATACCTGTTTTGACGTCCTTGACTTGTTCGATGAACGCGGTATTCACTTGATTTTGGTCCATTTGTTCAAGTAAGCTTTTCCCGAATTCGTCTTGGCCAACTGCTCCAATCATAGTGACATCGCCACCAAGACGGGCGATGCTGACGGCTTGATTGGCGCCTTTACCACCAGGAAGGTAGTTGACTTCACTTCCTAAAATTGTTTCTCCAATTTTTGGCAAACGATCTGTTGAAATAATAATATCCATATTTAAACTGCCGACAACGACAATACGTTTCTTCAATTCATCACCTGTTTTCAAGTAGTAGTAGACAGGAATTTCATTTCCATGTGTAACCGATTACACATTTATAGAATAGCATAGTGAGCTTGGTTGGGGCAATGGTTTTCCATAACTAGTTTGTAGATTTTTTGAGTAATCAATTAAATTGAGACATTTGAGAGTTCTCCGACACATCTCGGCGGTTGTCCGTCAATGCGATAGATTTCTCGTTCACTCACGGGCATTTCTCCGACATTTAGCGAAGTTTCTCGATAATGAGATACCATTCAACACGGTTAAGGGATTTATTGGTAGCGCTTCGCTTATTGAGGGATGGGCTAGCTCTCTGGGAGAAGCAACTCCAGCTTTGTCCGACACATCTCGACGATTGTCCTTCACTGCGAGAGATTTCTCCTTCACTCACGGGCATTTCTCCGACACTTAGCGAAGTTTCTCGATAACGAGACACCATTCAACACGGTTAAGGGATTTATTGGCTGCGCTTCGCTTATTGAGGGATGGGCTACCTCTCTGGGAGAAGACGCTCCAGCTTTGTACGACACATCTCGGCGGTTGTCCGTCACTGCGAGAGATTTCTTCATCACTCAAGTGGGTTTCTCCTTCACTCACGAACATTTCTCCGACACTTAGCAGAATTTCTCGATAACGTGACACCATTCAACACGGTTAAGGGATTACATTGGGCGCGCTTCGCTTGTTGAAGGATGGGCTAGCTCTCTGGGAGAAGCAGCTCTAGCTTTGTCCGACACATCTTGGCGGTTATCCGTCACTGCGAGAGATTTATCCTTCACTCAAGTGAGTTTCTCGTTCACTCACGGACATTTCTCCGACACTTAGCAGCATTTCTCGATAACGAGACACAATTCAACACGGTTAAGGGATTACATTGGGTGCGCTTCGCTTGTTGAGGGCTGGGCTCCACCGCTGTGAAGTTGAATCGGAAAGATGCTACCACTTATCGGTACCTTGACGGGACGATTCGGCAATATGGACACTGGAATCGGCATTATCATCCGAACAATCGGCAACACGGGCGAATTTATCGGCATCGAGACACAATTCAATCCTAAGAATCGCCCCACCATCTAATGCAGACGCCCCTTCCTTCCAGTCCCCCCTGCATATACTGCAGGGTACACCGAGGAGGCAAGGACTATGCAGTGGATTATGATACTTTTCCTTGGCATCGCTGCCAACTTAGATAATTTAGGGATTGGATTAGCTTATGGGATTCAAAAAACGAAGATCCCCCTTCGATCGAACGTCACCATTGCGCTCGTGTCGATGATTGTTACGTATTTCGCAATGGTCACTGGTGACAGGTTGTCGACCTATATATCAGTCTGGACTGCTGATCTCATAGGCGGGTTGTTGCTAAGTAGTATCGGTGTTTGGATGTTGCTCCAGCCAAAGCCTGTACAACCGAATCCATTTGAAAATCCCACAGTCGCGGATATTGATGGCGACCGGATTATTTCCATTCGCGAAGCGCTCCCTCTCGGCTTTTTGTTGTCGGCAAATTGTTTGGCGGCGGGATTCGGAATGGGCGTTAGTGGCAGCTCCATGCTTGGCACGATTTCCTCGGTCGGTTTCTTTTCATTCATCACAATTGGCGCAAGCCATCGATTCGGATCGATTCTTTCTCGTACGTGGATTGGCAAGTATCCAGCTGGAATTGCAGGTGGATTGCTCATCATAATTGGGTTAGTCGAAGTACTTTTTTAACATCCCCCACACAAAAAGCTCGTACCCCTTTACTGACAAGGGTACGAGCTTTTGTAGTGTTCACTTATAATCGTTCGTTCAATACTTCTTCAAATACCAGTCCAATAAATGTCTTCCCGATATATTCCATCGAGCGTTCATCTACATCGAACATAGGGTGATGATGTGGGTAGACAGCTTGAATTTCAGGATTTCTTCCGCCAGCAATGAAGAACGAACCCTTCACCGCTTTCTGATAGTAGGCAAAGTCTTCACTTCCCATCATCGGTTCACCGTAACTCACTTTTTCTTCGCTGAAAATCTTCGTTGCTACGTCTTTTACTCGCGCGGTCTCTTCAGGATCATTCCAAATGGAAGGGCAATCACTGATGTAATCCAACTTATACTCGGCACCCGCCGCTTCACACGTGGATTTCACGATTTGCTTCAACGCGCCTTCAATCATTTCACGAACTTCTTCGTTATACGTTCGGACGGTTCCTTTAATGATTGCTTGGTTTGGAATGACATTATGCCCTTCACCACTATGCAACGAACCGACTGTCACAGCCGCCGCTTGTTGCGGACTCACACGACGACTAACAATTTGCTGCAAATTGACGACGAGCTGACTTGCTGTAACAAGTGCGTCAACCGTTTCATGGGGAGACGCGCCGTGACCGCCTTTTCCAATCACTTCAATCGTGAAATCATCTTGCGCTGAAGACGAATACCCTTCCATTACTTGCACTGTACCAACAGGTTCAGTCGACATGACGTGTGCACCATAAATGACGTCAACGCCATCCAAACAGCCATCTTTAACCATTAAATCTGCTCCACCAGGTGTCGTTTCTTCCGCAAATTGGTGAACGAAAATCACAGTACCTGGGATCTGTTCCCGTACTTCAGACAGCACTTTCGCAACACCGAGTAACGACGCCGTATGTAAATCATGTCCGCATGCGTGCATCACACCAGGTACCTTCGATTTGTATGGCACTTCTTTTTCATCTTGGATCGGTAATGCATCAAAATCAGCACGTAACGCAATCGTTCTACCGGGCTTCCCGCCAACTAACGTTCCAACTACTCCTCGACCGCCAACCCCTTCGCGTACATCGATACCGAGTTTCCTAAGGTATTCCGCGATCATTTTCGGTGTTTCCACCTCTTCGTTCGAGAGTTCCGGATGTTGGTGCAACTCGCGGCGAATCGAGACTTGTTCAGGATATAGTTCGTCTAAACGATCGAATAATTGATTTAACACAACAATTCCTCCTTAGTTGTTACGCAGGCCAGACAAACACGTGCGCAATTGTTACAAATATAGCTCCAAGTACAAATTGAATCAAAATCAATGGCCAAACCCACTTAAACCATTTAGCAAATGAAATTCTGGCCATTGCGAGTGCAGCAAGTAGTAAACCACTCGTTGGCGTAATGATATTTGTCAAACCGTCACCCATTTGGAAAGCAAGTACAGACGTTTGTCGACTCACACCTAATAGATCGGAAAGTGGCGTCATGATCGGCATACTGAGTGCAGCTTGACCGCTTCCTGATGTCACAACAATATTGAGCAAGCATTGCATAATGTACATGCCAATCGCAGCTAAACTCGAAGGCATCTGTGAAACTAGCGTGGTAATTCCATATAGAATCGTATCAATCGTGCTACTATCTTGCAAAATGACCAAAGCACCGTAAGCAAATCCGACGACCAAGGCACCGACCACCAATTCTTCGCACCCTTTTACAAACGAAACTGCCGTGCCGTTGATCCCTTTCCCGTTTACGAGACCGATGATAAGCGCCATAATTAGGAACAAAGCAGAAATTTCAGTAATGTACCACTCGAATTTGATAACCCCGAATCCAAGAGCAATCAGCGTTGCGACCAAAATAATAAGTGTCGTAATCTGCTTCCCTGTCAACGTATGTTCTTTGACCAGATCCACTCGGATATTGCGCTTCTTATCCTCTTCATACACAAGACTCGCTTTAGGATTTTTACGTACTTTATGTGCATAGCGAAGTACGTAAAGAATCGCAACCACCATATAAATGGCCCAAAAAACAACGCGCAATCCCATTCCAGAGAACATCGGAACTTCAGCTATCCCTTGTGCCACGCCGACTGTAAAAGGATTCATAAAGGCAGCCGTAAAACCTGACGCAACCCCTACTAACACCATACCTGTCCCGACTAACGAGTCAAATCCCATCATAATCGCAAGTGGAATCATAATGAGGATGAACGGTAGCGATTCTTCAAACATCCCAATTGCAGCTCCACCTAGCCCGAAGAATAGCATCACTATCGGGATCAGATACATCTCTTTCCCTTCCAGTTTAGACGATATGCTGCCAAATGCCCCTTCAATTGCATTCGATTCCCGGAAAACGTTAAACGCACCACCTACTATGAAAATGAAAAAGATGATTGGTGCGCTTTGCACCATTCCCTTATGTACCGCTTCAAACACTGGCAAAATCCCTGCAGGCTTTGCGTCAATTCGATGATAGGACCCATCCACTACATACGAGGTGCCATCATCATTTACGGCACGATCATACTCCCCCGCAGGAATTAAATACGTCGCGATTGCCATGATGATGATCACTGTAAATAAAATAACGAATGGATGTGGTGCTTCCATTTTCCACTTTTTCTTCGAACTCCCTGTCTTCTCTGACATCCATTTCCCCCCTGTTGCATTCTATTTAATTGCTAAGCAGGCACCTACGTAACAACACGCAAATGGCCATTCTCCTAACATATGTATACGTATGCATAAACAGTTATAAGAATCTACTTTCCAACCAGACTAACGATTGATTTTATATACGTTACTACAGTACACAAAGGTAGTCAATGCGGAATTATTATTAATTTAAACGAATCTAACTATACCTATATATGAATAAAAATCCAACTATACACGAATTCAACTCCTCTTATGAATGAGTTGTCTATTAAAACGAGACCTATTTCTCTCATTTAAACTGATGAATTTTCATGCCCGCCATGAGAATATAATTTGTTATAACGAAAAAAACCACTTGCCAACTGTAGGCAAATGGGGGAAGGGATAATTTAGCTTTTTTTTCAATCGTGTCTTTCTTCTCTTGTCTCTATAGAACACAGCTTATTTGTTTCATTTATCCAAAGCGATTAAGCGCATCTAGTGTTTTTCGACGACTCTTCATAAGGATCTGATCTTCCAACAATCGATATGTCAGCACATCCAAGTAAAACAAGCTGGAAATTTGAGTGTTAATGAACTTTTCATCATCCAAGAAGATGTGAGAAGAGATTAGTACGCTCTCATCGGCAAGCGCAGTCAACTCAGCTGCATCATTTGTTGTAATGACAATGACCCGCGCTCCGCAATCTTTTGCCTGTTCCGTAGCGTCCAACACACTTTGAGTTTTACCTGTGTATGAAAAACACATGAATACATCGTCTTCTCTTAAAAGCGCACTTTTCATAACCATTGCATGAGCATCAGTGACTGCTGCTGAATCGATTCCCATACGTTCGATGCGGCTATTGAATTCCATTGCTATCAAACCTGAATTGCCGATGCCACAAAACAACACACGCTTTGCACTAATCAGGTCATTTGCAATTCGCTCCGTTTGTTCTGTGTCCATGAATTGTTGGGTAGACGAAATAATGGACTGATAATAATTTGCTACGCGTTCCACTTCTTCGTCATTTGAACGTTTTTTGGTGTAAGTCGCAAGCAAAGCGTACTTCATTTGCTGGAAGCTCGCAAACCGAATTTTTTTGCAAAAACGGGTGATACTAGAAGGCGACACATCGATTTCTTCAGCCAGATCAGTAATCGATTTCTGTGCGATATTTTTTTCACCTAGCAAGTGTTCTGCAATTTTACGATCGTTCTCGGTGAACTCTGCGCTGTGCTTTTGCAGTCGATTTTCAAAGTCCATAGGCCAAATCCTTTCACATTTTGGTGTTTCTTTCATCATAGCATAGCCTAAAACCGCTAACACCTCTTTGAAAATACAGTTTCCTACATTGACAATAGTGAAAGCGTTTGCTATTCTATTAAAAATATTTCCAGGAGGTATAGTTTTAATGAAAAACTTTTTCGGTAAAGCGCAACAGTTCGGTAAATCCTTCATGTTGCCAATCGCCATCTTACCTGCTGCTGGTTTGCTGCTCGGAATCGGGGGCGCGTTATCCAATCCAAATACAATCAGTTCTTATCCGATTTTAGATCAGAACTTCTTACAAGCACTATTTACCATAATGAGTAGCGCGGGAAGTATTGTATTCGCCAATCTCCCTATCATCTTTGCGGTCGGGATTGCAATCGGTCTAGCCCGATCCGATAAAGGGACAGCCGCACTCGCAGCACTTGTCGGTTACTTAGTCATGAACGCGACCATTAACGCAATCTTGATCATTACCGATTCACTCGCTGTCGACAATCTATCTGCTGTCGGACAAGGAACTGCGTTAGGCATTCAAACGCTCGAGATGGGTGTATTCGGTGGTATCGTTGTCGGAATCATGGCTGGCATGTTGCACAATCGATTCAACAAAATCGAGTTGCCTCAGTATTTAGGATTTTTCGGAGGCTCCCGCTTCATACCTATCGTAACGGCATTTTCAGCTATCATACTCGGAGCAATCATGTATCTCGTATGGCCACTGTTCCAAAACCTAATTGCAGAAGCTGGTAATTTGGTCAATGCGACAGGTGTCATTGGAACGTTCTTGTATGGATTCATCCTACGTATGCTCGGACCTTTCGGATTGCACCATATTTTCTACTTACCATTTTGGCAAACAGGCCTTGGCGGTTCACTAGAAATCGGAGGTCAACTCGTCCAAGGAACGCAAAACATTTTCTTTGCACAACTAAGTGACCCGACTACCGAACGATTCTTTGAAGGCACATCCCGCTTCATGTCCGGTCGTTTCATTACAATGATGTTCGGTCTTCTCGGCGCAGCGCTTGCGATTTATCACACAGCGAAGCCTGAGCACAAAAAGGTTGTGGGCGGTCTCATGCTTTCTGCAGCATTGACGTCTTTCTTGACAGGAATTACAGAGCCACTTGAGTTCTCGTTCTTATTCATTGCACCTGCCCTATACGTGGTCCACGCCGTATTTGACGGACTGGCATTCATGTTGGCAGACATTTTCAATATTACAATCGGTCAGACATTCTCTGGTGGTTTTATCGACTTCATGCTCTTCGGAGTCTTGCAGGGTGAGGCCAAGACGAATTGGATGTATGTCATTCCAATCGGGATCGTTTGGTTCTTCCTGTACTACTTCACATTCAAGTTCATGATTCGCAAGTTCAACTTTAAAACACCTGGTCGTGAAGATGAAAAAGCCGTTGAACCAGCTGATGGTCAATCGTCTATCGATCCTCAAGTAAGCCGCTCACATACAATCATCGATGCCCTCGGAGGAAAAGGTAACATTCTAGACCTCGATAATTGCGCGACTCGGCTACGGGTTACAGTGAAAGATCCTGATCTCGTGAAGAAAGAGGTTTTCCCATCGACAGGCAGCAAAGGGATCATCATGAACGGTACTGGAGTCCAAGTCGTATATGGTCCTCAAGTTTCTGTCGTGAAGAACGAAGTGGAAGAAATTTTAGAGCAATAAGGAGGAAATCTCATGCATTTACCATCGGACTTGATCGTTTCCTGCCAGGCACTTGAAGACGAACCGTTACACTCATCTTTCATCATGAGTAAACTCGCACTCGCTGCGTTTCAAGGTGGAGCAAAAGGGATTCGCGCCAATTCGAAAGAAGATATTTTAGCGATTAAGCAAGAAGTTTCACTGCCTGTAATTGGGATTGTGAAACGGAACTATCCAAAATCCGATGTCTATATTACAGCAACCCGTGTTGAGGTGGATGAATTGCTTGCGAGCGGTTGCGAAGTGATTGCAATGGATGCCACTCTTGCATCGCGTCCTGCAGAGTCCCTCAAGGAATTAGTTGACTATGTACGCGCAACTTCACCGAATGTCGAGCTCATGGCAGACATTGCAACCGTAGAAGAAGCGGTTCATGCGGATCAGCTCGGCTTCGACTATATCGGGACGACGTTACATGGTTACACCGCCAACACGACAGGTCAGAAAGTGTATAACAATGATTTCGCATTCTTGAAGGAAGTGTTGAATGCAGTGTCTGCGCCAGTGATTGCAGAAGGCAACATCGCGACACCCGACATGCTGAAGCGCGTGTTTGAACTTGGTGTATACGCTGCGGTTGTCGGCGGTGCGATTACACGCCCCCGTGACATAACCCGAACGTTTGTCAATGAATTGCAAAACGCTCGTGCAGATTCTTGATTCGCTAAAAAGTCACCCTTTTAAAGGGTGGCTTTTAAAATTGCCGTTCAACATAGCACAATTTAACCCCCTTCCAGAAATCTCGAAGGGGGTTACTTGTCTTTATTTTAATTGTAATTTTTCTTGTATTGCTTCCCACATCACGGCATACCCTGCGCTCGTTGGATGTGGACTATCTGGTTCCATCAAATCTTCATATGATTTGTTAGGGTGCTGAGCTAGATATGCATTCAAAGCATCGTAATGCGACACAAACAGATACCCATTTTCACTGCTAATTCGCTTCAACAAGTTGTTGATACTGTCCGGTGAGAACTGATAGTTTGCGATTTCGTTTGTAGAGGGTGGCGGTGCCATGACAACCATGAGCTCCGACCGATTCTCCACCTCGCTTAGCAACTTGCGAATCGTTTGCTCATACTGATCGAGGTCTCCAATAAGACGGTCGTTCGTACCCAACATGACGAACACAACATCTTCTTTGGATGAAACGAGTTTATCTACGCGCTCCAACGACCATTTCGCCGTCTTTCCACTAATGCCTGCATTGAAGAAATCTATCGATCCAAATTCCGTCTTTGTAGCATACGTGCGGAACCGATTTGCCCACGTATCCGCGTCATGGTCCGATTCACGATACGTCGATTTCCCGTCTTGTAAAATCACGCGTCCATCTATAGGTATCTTATACCCATCTCCTCCAGCTCCAGCGGTAATACTATCGCCGATCAATTTGATGGACTTCACGTTTTCGCTTTTTAACTTGTTTGCAAGTTGACCGTAAGACTCAGGCATGGACTTTGTTATTTTATCCATCTCAGCACGGTACACGAATACCGCAAACTCACCGCGCTTCAGAAAATCGTCTGTGCCAAACTGCGTTTCTGACTTCCCTCTAGTTATCCCGTTGGAAACCAATCCCGCAACCGCGTTTATATAACGACTGTTGACATCACGAAACGAAACGCTTGAAACATCGCCTTGCAATGCATAAGCCTTCGTATGGCTTAACATAAGCGCCATCTCGCCTCGTTTAATAGGCTCTGTGAATCCGAAATAATTATCGCTCTTCCCTCGGATAATTCCTGCATATTTCAAAGCACTCACTGCCTGATTAGCACGTGCAGGAACGTCAGAAAATTCCCGAATGGCAGAGGGATTCATCGGCAACTCCAGTGCATTTGCCAATATCACCGCTGCACTTCCTCGAGTAATCGGTTGCCCTGTACCAAAAAGTGTCGGCGAAATTCCATTTGTATAATTCTTGCTCGTTAAGTAATTCACGGATTCTTCGTAAGCAGGCGAGACATCCCGAAAGCCATCCGCCTCCGCCATCACCGGCGATATGAATGATATCGTGATCATCAATACAATTAGTAATGCCCACTTCTGATAGATTTTCTTATCTCTCTTCAATTCGTTGCCCCCTGTTGTAATCAGCTATGCCTAAGTTATTGTTTATATCGACTAAAATTATACAATTTGAATAATTATTTGACGGAGTTGAATGAAAGCGAAGAGAGTCAATTATGTGCTCGGATCACTCTCACTCGAGAGCTTATTGAGCCCTTTGGCGAATGAGTTTATTATTAAATTCCAGCTTCGACAATCCAGATAGTCCTAGACAATCAGTTTTCATACTAGAAAGCAACCTATTATTGTCTCTGTTTCTTACAACGCACATTTTCTAATACTATCATGCCTTTTGAAAGCTGAATAAAACCTACAGAACAAGCGGATATGATTCCTTTGTACTGTATACTTTTTTTCATTTTCTAGATAAGATAGTCTTATCATGCAGTGGAGGTTGAACTAGATGAGCTGGTCTGTTCTCGGTATTTTCGTCCTGCTAGTCACTTGGGGATTTACTAAGTCAATAAGTATAGGAATCGTATTGCTTCTTTCGTGCTGCGCACTTTATTCAGGTTTTGTCTTCATAAAAAAACAGTCGAAACAATTTGAACAACCGAACAGTAACCAACATTCCTCTCGCCAAGAGTTTTTAGCAAGTGAACTGAAGCGGCTCAAGGACTTACGGGAATCTGGTCTGCTTACTGAAGACGAACTCTCTGTTCAAAATAGACTTCTATCTTGCAGCAAAAAGAACACCTACATACAATCCTAAATCGGATTTCTATAAAGCAAACCAGCCGTTATCATCCGGCTGGTTTTTCTATATCTTACGACACGCCTACGAAAGTACCGAAATTCCACACAAAAAAACGGACTCTAAAACGATAGAGCCCGCTTTTTCTTAGATTTATAACTTCACAACAAACTTTCTAATGCTTGTTTAACGGTTGCATAATGCTTTGTTCCCGCAAAATCCATACCTGAATTAACAATCTTCTGTGCAAGTTCGGGTCTAAGTCCCGTCGTAATGACAAGAATCCCCATCAGACTGAGTGCGTCTTCAATTTGATGAAGTGATCGGATTACTAGTTCATCCACTGAAACGAGACCAGAGAAATCGGCAATCGTACACTCCACATCCATTTGCGCAACTTTAGGCAAGACATTATTCATAATCGCAA
Source organism: Sporosarcina sp. D27 (assembly GCF_000586555.1). Taxonomy (GTDB): domain Bacteria; phylum Bacillota; class Bacilli; order Bacillales_A; family Planococcaceae; genus Sporosarcina. The sequence continues at coordinate 9,741 of NZ_AZUC01000058.1, read as the reverse complement.
ACGCTCGATCATCAGTAATTTCTCCGATAAACGGTATAATGACAATGCCATCCTGCACTGGGACAATGGGTGCCGATAACTTAGCAAGCTCCTGCTGAGTACTTTTCCGATAAAGTTCAGATAGCTTCTCAAATGCATAATACGTTTCGTTGAGACTGATATCCAGCATTGCATTTACTTGTTTGTTGACAAGGGCAAACTCTCTTAATGAAAGCTCCAGTTTTTCACTTATTTCAGCAAGTACATCCGAGAATACAATTCGTGTGGAAGGATATCGATCGACAATGACAGAGATTTTACCTCCGTTTTTTGTCTGCATGGCAGCATTGCTACGACTCCATGTCATAAGTGCTTCCGGAATTTCAAGATGCTCGCTTCGTAGTGATTCTCCTAGTGACTTCCAAAGTTCCTTGTACATAAGCAACGCCTGTTGCTGCTCAACTTGCGGGACATCGACTGGTAGTTTTTCGCAAACCCGTTCAACGATGGTCGCTGCTAGTTCATCTGTATGTTCCGTTATATAGTGAATGAATTGATCAAATGGTTTCATATCTAATCACACCCCAATAATTTCCTACTGCCATTATACAGGATTTAGTGAAACGTGACCATCAATGACACAATGGGTTTTATTAAAATCATTAGTTTTTTCTATTATTCTGTCCTTTAATTCTACTCGCCTTTATTTAAGTCTCGTTAGAACTCACCTCTACAGGATATCCCTTCTTCGATAACCGAACAATCCAATGACAACTAACACTGCAGCTGTTCCTAGCAAACTGCATTCCGCCATCCAATTCACTGATTCACTTGGCCACTCTGACACCCACCCGAATGGGGAGAGTCTTGCTGCCCAATCCGGCACTTGAAACAAGCTCCCGAGATACAACGTGACAAACGAATAGACGATATACAGCCAGACAAGTGAGCTCCATCGTGGTGCGATACCGATTAGTAAGGAACTCACCCCAATCATCACTGCGATTGCGGGCAGTTGGACAGCGCTCGCCCCGAATACCGTTGCAATCGTTAGCGGTTCAGCCATAACACTCCTCCCCGCTAGCCACAACCCAATTGCTGCAAGAGAATTCATCACAACTCCATTCATGACTGCTACGAATACATATCCTCCCATTAGTTGTGTCCTCGATACGCGGCGGCCAAGCACACTATCGACTCGACCTTTCTTCTCTTCACCCACTAATTTGTGCAGCGCTAGAATTCCAGGGATGGTAGCAATGAATGCCATGACGAGCATCAGCATGGGTAAAAACTGTTCAGCGACAGGTCTATCTGAGTTACCAGTAAGCATATTCGCTAGTAATGCGTTTCCATCGAAAAACGATTCCAAATCACCAAGGACGGAACCATATGAGAGTCCAAGGATGAGCATTCCGATTGCCCAAACGCTAATTCCTGTCCGTTGCAGCCGCAACACGAGCGCAAGTGGAGTTTTGAGGAAAGCAGAAGCATGTTCCCTACCCGGCTTCTGGTGGATGAATCCTGAACCGAGGTCTCGTTTCCCTTGCAAAATACCAGCTATACTCCCTAACACCACACTACTAACAGCTAAAAACACAATCGGCCATCCATTGTTTTCACTAAATGGTTGAGCGGAAGTTACCCATCCGAATGGAGACAACCAAATCATTACCGATTCTGTAACATTCCCTGACGATTGGATCACATACGAACCTACCAGAACAATCATCGCAAGAGTCGTCGCCCCGCGCGCGCTTTCTACCAGCTGCGCACAAACTACTGCAACTCCAGCAAAAAAGAGACCCACTCCTCCAAGAGTCAATCCATATAATAACGCTCCGGAACTCTCCATACCCTCTATTCCCAAACACGTGAGACCTATCCAAAGAACAAATGCTAGGACTGTATTTATCCCCAACAAAACAGTCATCGCGGCAAGTAGTGGAGAACGTCGATCTACGGAAAGGGATCGGACCATTTCCATCATACCCGCTTCCTCTTCAAACCTCGTAAAACGGACAGCTAACAAGGTATTCATCAATGCAACAGCAACTGCGGTGAGCAACAACATCTGATGTGCCGTCATCGCACCAATTGTATAGTTTTCCAAATCACCTGGTCCTACCATCGCCGTCATCGCAGGATTTCTCATCGTTTCAGCTATTCCATCCCGCTGCTCCTGCATTGGATACAACTCCTGTAATGCAAGCGGTACAGAAAACGTTACAAAGGAAATGCTCATAATCCAAAGAAGTAATCGGAAGAAATCACGTCGGATGATGAACCTAGTCAGTCGACCGCTTCCTGCCATAGAACGTCCCATTAAGAATCACCTTCTTCTGCTCTTCCAGTCACGTCTCCGTAATGTTGCATAAACAAATCTTCGAGCGTAGGTGGCGCACTCTCCAACCTCCGGATGCCATACGGACTCAAATACGACATAACAGCATCGAGTTTATCACCGTCCACCTGAAACTTCCAACCATCTCCAGCTTCCACCAACTCATGAACACCTGGTATCTGCCTGATATCGGTAACAGGTGAATTTAACTCCACATACAGGTTCGAACGCGTCAAATGACGCAATTCTGCTAGCGTTCCTGTTTCCACCATCACCCCTGAACGAATAATCCCGACTCGATCACACAATCTCTCCACTTCAGAAAGAATATGACTTGAAAGTAAAACACTCTTCCCAGCAGCTTTCACCTCTTCCACACACTGTTGAAAAACGCGTTCCATCAACGGATCCAATCCTGACGTCGGTTCATCTAGGATGAATAGCTCCGCATCAGATGCAAACGCAGCAACTAGCGCAACCTTCTGCCGATTCCCCTTCGAATACGTCCGACACTTTTTAGAGGTGTCCAAGTTAAACTTCACAATTAGTTCTTCACGGCGTTTTGCGTTCACATCGCCTTGTAAACTAGCAAACAAATCAATGACTTCTCCACCCGTTAAATTTGGCCACAAATTCACATCCCCCGGGACATATGCGATTTTCCGATGAATCTCTACTGCGTCTGACCAAACATCCTGACCGAAAATCGTCGCTGTCCCTGCATCCCGTTTCAACAGCCCCAGCAACACCCGAATCGTCGTGGACTTCCCGGCCCCATTCGGTCCGATGAATCCAAACACTTCGCCTTTTCTCACTTCAAAATCCACGCCATCAAGCGCCCTAAACTTTCCAAACGTCTTCGTCAATCCTTTTACATCTAAAATCGCCATCCCCACACCCCTATTTATAATAAATTCTCTTCAGCACATCTAAAAATGCGTCAAATTCATGCCAATACGAATCCAATTCCAATTCCACAAATGTCTGCCCATCCAGCTTTGCAAGTAGCTCCTTACCATATCCTTCAATCGACCAACTAATGAGTTTCATCACTTCATCTGCAGGTATATCCTCCCGAAATCTGGACAAGTCAATTCCGCTCAACAAACTCGTCATCCCATCCTGCTGCATCTTTTCCAATCGTTCGGCAAGCGCCTTTGGAATTTTTGTCTCTTTCTCTAAAACCACTTGACCGATGAAATGAAACAAGTCCGGATGCAATCGATATACATCCATCTTCATCTTGGCAGAACCTTTCATCCGTTCAATGAAATCCGGTTCTGACACATCAATATATTGAACATACAACTCTTCCATCACATTGAGGGCGCGATCGACCAAATACTCATAAAGAGCTTGTTTCGTTTCAAAATAGTGAAACAGCATTCCCTTTCCGATATGCGCTTCTTTCACAATTCGATTCGTCGATGCCTGTTCATACGGACGCTCCGCAAACTCATGTATTGCCGCATCTATAATTCTTTTTTTCTTAGATTCATCAAGCATTTCAAACGCCTTTACCATTTGCCCACCTCTTTAGACCACCCCGGTCGATTTGATAACAAAAAAATTAGACCACACTGGTCGAAGTAAGAATACCATACTTCGACCAATGCGGTCAATGAAAAATCTGAATAATACATCAAACAACTTTCTCACTTCTCGTGAAGCTCAATCACCTAAATGTATGAATGCGTCCACTGTGATTTGTTCGTTTCCGTCGTTTCACCAGTACCCACAAACTTAGCAAGGTAAGTAAGACAATACAAATTGAAACCGTTAATATAATACCAGGATAGGCTTCATTCCACCCTTCAGGCGATACGTGTTTGTTGTAAATTCCGATATACGCCCAAACGAGGACAAATCCGTAAGAGGCAACCCAATTTTTGAGCAGTGTTGCAATTCCTATAATTGTTCCAGCGAGTAGAATGATGACTGTCCATGTCTGATCTGACAATCCGAAACCGTTCCAATCTATGGAAACGAAATACGAAGTAATATTCGCGATAGTGGCAACTGTAATCCAACCAAAATACACACTAAACGGAAGCCGGATGAAAAACTTCTCTTTAAATGACAGATCAGCTTTCACCGTCATGCCATTGATAATGATTAGGCTCACCAAAATGATGAGCATCAAAACGATCGAAGTCCCCAGCTTTCCATAATGCCATGCTACAATCCATAATGCGTTCGCTACGGATGAAATCGAAAAATAGACCGCGATTTTTTTCACGAGTTGCGTCACTTCTGAACGTTCACCGGATCTGAAGAATCCTAGTTGATAAATGACATGAAACGCAAGTAGCACATAAATAAGTCCCCAAATTGCAAACGTATAACCCGCTGGTGCGAACAGATTGCTATAGGAATCCGACACTTCTCCAGTCGTCATCCCGTTCAGCGGAAGCGCATTCGCCAAGTAGTTCATCACAATCATTACTAGATATGTCACGAGTACAACTACACTCATTTTCCCGAACTTTTTCCGTCGTCCCATTCCAACACCCCTTTTTTAGACAGACGCCTCTAATTAGTCTATTCCTGAAGTCGTCCCGATTAAACCGATTTCACTTCAGTTGCACATTTTTTGTCCGTTCCGCATACCACTTTACAAATTGCTGGGCTTCTTTTATTGGCATATCTGGAAGTGTCTCATGGCGCACCGGTTTAGCACGATTAATAAGACCTATCGTCGCAACACCAAACCATTGCTGAAGTTTCGTCCGTTTCACAGATACTTCGATGATTTTGTCACGTCGCGTCAGAAACGTCGTTTTTTCAAATGTCCCCTGACTTAGTTGAATGAATCGCCCTTTCACCGCATAGGAAGTGTTCCAATAGCCGAGTACTCGGCTTAGTATGAGTAGGACAAGAAGTGTGATTGAAACAATTGCCCACCCAATAGGCAACTCAAATACTTCTGGTCTAAAAATTGTGAGAGGGATCGTTACAATCAGCCAGAACCAATAGGGCTTGATGAGACGAGCCAACAATGATTTCCGTGGCAACCGTTCCGTATCTGGAACTACTTGATAGTCAGGTAGCAACTCTGCAATCATTGCATACGCCCGCTTCACCGGCAAAAACGGATACAACGAACTGACTTCATCCTCATCATCTCCAAGATTACCAGCACTTATCAACTTCACTTCTGCGAGGCCAAGAATTCTTTTCATGAAGGACTGCGTAATTTCCACTGCCTGCACACGTTTCTTCCCGATTGAAAATGCGGTTTCATCCAAAACACCTTTTGAAATATAGATCCTTTCTTCGTCTGAAGCAATTTCATAGTTTCCATATTTCACAAACGTCCATATGACTCCGATCGTTACAGCGAGTACAATTAGACCCACCACTATTCCACCGATAATCCAGCCCGATATCAGAACAGACGCAACCCAACCTTTCACATAGTCCACTACCTCGAACAGTTGAGCAACCTTAGAAAAGAGAGATGCCCCAATCACTAGGATGATCAAAAAGCTAAACGATGTGAACGAAGCTTTAATGGTATCTTTTCGAGTCGGTGTGAAATGGACGACACGATCCGAAGTCATAGCAGCTTTTTCAGTTTCAGAGTCTGTTGTCGGCTTCCCTAATTGCATGAACTCTTTTACTAGGGATTCCAATCGATCCGCTTCCAAACGTGTCAAAGCGTCGAACTTCACATTCGAGTTCATCCCAGACGTACCAGTTTCAAAAGTTATGGAAGTCATCCCGAACAGCTTATGTAAAAACGATGTATGGCGCTGCACGTTTTGGATTTTATCAAAATAGACCGTCCGCTCCGTTTTCTCGAAAATCCCTGTTTTCAGGTGAAACGCAAGTTCGTCAACCGCATACTTTCGGGTGATCCATTTCAGAATACTGGCGATGATTGTAAGGGCTACTGATACTAACAGAAGTATACGACCCAATCGGGCTATCCAAGAGTCTGAACCGTAGTTGACTACCACGACAAACGCAAGAATTGCATAGCTTTTCAAAAATGCGGCGAATTCGAACAGGATGGATAACGGATGGTATCGCCTCATTTTCATCATTCATCCACTTCCCTGATTTTTGCGTAGCGGGCAATCTGATTTCTCACTTCAATCGCTACTTCTTTCGGCAACGCAGGTATTCCATGACTCGATCCCATCGTTTCTATTTCCAATGAATATAAACCGAAGCGTCTCAAAATCGGTCCTTGATTTGTCGAAACCGCTTGAATCTTTGCCATCGGAATGAGCTCATAACTTTCATGAAACGCACCTGATTTAATCTGAAGAAATTCATCATTCACTCCATAACGAAAATGCTTATGGAAATAGACTGGCCTTAATCCAATTGACCAGACCGCCGATATCAGAGTGAGTCCTGTGAATCCATATACAATCCAATGAGTCCAAGACCACCAAGAAAAGTACACACTGATGGCGTATAAAACCCCAAAAATTGCCAGCATGATTACATGGCTGATGGTCGATCCCCATCTTAGCGCAGGTACCGCTTCAACAGCTAAACAATGCGTTGGTGTTTGAATATCCTCCTCCAACACGAGTCCCCCTAACTTCTTCTCTTTTCCCTATTACACCAAATATCGACAGAGGTTTCAAAGGAATCGATGGTAGTTTGAGGAATTTGTTGGATTTTGGATTAAATCTGCATAATTCTCTAAATGTAACCGCATCTTTTGGAGAAGATGAGAGCTCTTTTAAATCAAACGCAGTGCTACCAATTAATCCTTTTACGGTGTTGAATTGTGTCTCGTTTCCGATTAATTCCTCCCTATTGCCGATTCTTAGCTTGGAAGTTCCGATTCCTCTATCCAATGTTCTGATTCCTCGCTTAAAACTTCCGATACCCCCTGACATTTTGCCGATAAATCTTTCTCCATACAAAAAATCCCGCAGCGCACGAAGCGCTCGCGGGATTCTAGAATTCATTTACCTAAAACTTCCTTCGCCGCATCGCCCAGTACATGCAATTCATGCATCGGGCGCGTCATTGCCACATACAGCAACTTGCGGTCAATTGGTGAATCTCGAAATGGATCTTCAAATGCTGCCACTATGACCGCATCGAATTCCAATCCTTTCGATAAAACACTCGGCACGATGAGCATACAGGAATCATCAATATCGCTTTGATCGTCCAGCAATTGGACCGCCAATCCACCCTCCGACAACACCCCAAAAAGTTGTTTCGCTTCGGCATTCGTTTTACAAATCATCGCGACAGAGCGATGACCACGCCCCGAAATCGATTCGTAAATCTCTCGCACTCGTCCAATATCCAACTCTTTCATTTCATGAAACGCAGGCTCGATTCCATGACGAACTACCGGCTCAACAAGTGGCAAATCCTCCTCCATTTGCGCGAGCACCGTGTTCGCCAGATTCATGATTTCAATCGTTGTCCGATAACTCTTCTGAAGCGTCGTATACGTAGCTGTCGGGAGCATGTTCCGCACTGGTTCCCATGACGTAAGTGCGCGATAACTATGAATTCCTTGCGCCAAGTCGCCAACCAGCGTGAACAATTCCGTCTCAAGTCCATCATGTAACGCAGCCAACTGATACTCACTGTAATCTTGCGCTTCATCGATGAAAACAACTCGCATCTTCCATTCATTATCGAGCCCCTTCAGCTGCACATGCAAGTCGTAAAGTGCCGCCAAGTCTTCAGATTCCCACGTATTTTTCAAATGTACTTCTTGGAATGAAACCTTAAACGCTTCCGACCACTCAGGCGCTAGTTCTGTCTGTAATTCAGAATCCGTCAGCAGACTCCGATACAATTGCTTGACGTTGAACTTTTTGAAACGCTTCATATAAGAAGCAACCTTCTGCTTCCCTTCTTTCTCAATCTTAGGAAGTCTCTCGTCACGCTCGTCCATGATTCGTGTGATACGAGCCCTACGCTTTTCATCATCCCGAATTCCATACAATGCTTTATCTAGCGCAGCTTCATATTTATCTGATAAAAGTTGGTAGAGCTGTTTGCGCTTGCGCGTGACCTCGGATTTCATGATCAATTTAATGCGTTCAAGCCGTTTTTCGATTGGTAAGTATCCGAAGTCTTCCATGAATAATTTTCGCAATCTCTTCGCACCCATGATGCGATAATTGTCGATGAAAACATCTTCAAAAAGTGCCACTGTTTGTTGTTCGAGTTTTTCCACGTACTTCGCCATAATCAACCGATACTCTCCGGATCCTTTCATCCTAGCAATGGTTATCGTCATTTCATCCAATGAATCTGATGATGCCAATCGCTCAAGTTTTGCATTCGTATCAGTCAGTTTCACCTTCAAACCTGTCGCATTCAAAACATATTCTTCAAACGTCGTCTGGCAAATACTGCCCACTCCGAGCTCAGGCAGCACATCTCCGATATAATCCATGAACAACTTGCTCGGTGCAAGAATCATCAACTTTTCAGCAGGGAAATCTGTTCCTTTTGTATAAAGAAAGTAGGAAATCCGGTGCAATGCAATCGTGGTTTTTCCACTGCCAGCAGCACCTTGCACAATGATCGGCTTGCGCAAACTCGCTCGAATGATATCATTCTGTTCTGACTGGATCGTCGAGATAATTTCCGTCAACCTGACATCTGCTTTGCCCGCAAGCGCTTCCTGCAATAACTCATCGTTCGTCGTCAAGTCAATGTCACGAACATCGAGCAACTCGCCCTCTTCAATCTGATATTGCCGCTTTGAATGCAAATGCCCGCTGACTTCTTCACCTCGGACATCATACGTCATTTCACCTAAACGTCCGTCATAATAAACATTCGCGACAGGTGACCGCCAGTCGACAATAATTGGTTCTTGCGTCTCCTGATGAAACACCGATGTCTTACCAATGTACAGAAATTGGTCTTTTTCATCATCAGGTTGGAAATGAATCCGCGCAAAATACGGCTTCTTCTGGATGGCTTCAAATGCTTCCTTCTGTGAGCGTGCCATTTCGAAAAACCGCGTGTTCGTGAGGATGTTAATGTAACTCATACTGGAATCCAAATAATCCAAATCCGCCATTGCGTGACGAATTTGTTCTTGAGAGGCGTCGACATCACGCTGCGACTCTTCCAAAAGCCGTCGCATGTAATGCACCGTGTAGTCCAGACGCTCAGCCTCAAACTCAAAATCAGGGTGTCTCTGCATGTACAGATCCTCCGCTTTCCTAGAATTTGTCCTGTCGTTTCCGGATGATGATATGATACTGGGGAAATTTGAAACAGAAGATGATTGTACCACTCAAAGTTGTGTAGCGCAAGATGATTTAACAGAAAATTCTGTAGCGCAGGTTTGTTCATAGCGCGCGCGTTCAGACAGGTTGAAATAGCCCATTCCTAGACAAGCGGAGCGCTACCAATTAATCCCTTAATCATGTTGAATTGTATCTCGTTATCGAGAAACTCCCCTA
>NZ_AZUC01000057.1 GCF_000586555.1 Sporosarcina sp. D27 | reverse complement strand
TTGCTAGGTGATGGAGAAATTGCTGTATGTGATGAACAAGCTCCTTCCCGTGTCGGACATTTCCTCGTAACTGACGGACAACGTTGCACAGTATATATTAATAGATTATTCCAACAAGTATGGTAGAATTAACTTTACAACACGAAAGGAAGTGACATGCAATAATTTACAAAGAACGATCTTTTCCAGCCGCTCTCAATGGGCTAACAGTCGCTTTGAAAAGATTACCTGAAGCTCATCCCGAGTACGAAAAACTAAAGCAACGTGTAGCATCAACAAAAGCAGGGTATGGAGGCGAGCAAGAACTAGACCGAATTCTTGGTAACTATTCGTTCCCCATGCCAACTCACATTTTAAATGATGTGTCATTATCCTCTAGCTCTCTCTTCCAGATTGACACACTGATCCTCACCCCTGAATTCGCATTGATTTGCGAAGTGAAAAATATTGCAGGCGAACTCTCTATAACGGAGAATCCCCCTCAGCTCCTGCGTATTGCAAATAACGGTCAAATTTCTGGATTACCAAGTCCGATAGCTCAACTTACTAACACCTGTCAGTTATTCGAAGACTGGCTGACAGCCAAAAATATTAATCTTCCTGTCCTGGGATGCGTCGTATTAGCATACCCAAAACAAAGATTATCCATTTTCAAAACAGAGGTCCCTTTCCTTTTCCCAAACATAATTCCTCAACACGTGCGCTCACTTTACAAAAATCACCCTCTCCTTTCGAATGCAGAGTTTGAGGGCTTAGCCAAACGTATTGTCAAAGAGCATCGCCCCTATGTGCCTAAACCTATTTCTATATCTTATTCGATAAAACCCGAGGACTTTTTGACTGGAGTCGTTTGTCCTTCATGTGATTCACTAGGAATGAAGAAAAACGGGCGATTCTGGTGTTGCCCAAGCTGTAGAACTCGATCGACTACAGCTCATCGGCAAGCCATACATGATTGGTATCATTTATTCGAAGGTCCCTTAACTAACGAGGAATGTAGAAGATTTTGTGGCGTGCAATGCTCACAATTCATGAGACGAACACTTCTCAACATGAACTTAACACCAATAGGAGCAACTAAAAATAGAGGGTATATTAAAGAAAATATTCTCCACCATTAAACACTCTCATCCGAGTGTTTTTTTGATCGAATATGGTTGGAATTGTGTCCCGTTATCGAGAAACTCCCCTATGTGTCGGAGAAATTGGGCTATGTGATGAAGAACCACACCCATCTGATGAACAATCCACCCCCAGTGTCGGAGAATCCCACGCAACAGATCGAGAACGATCCCAGCCCTTTCACAACCAGAAAGCCCATCCCTCAACAAGCGTAGCGCTACCAATTAATCCCTTAACCATGCTGAATTGTGTCCCGTTATCGAGAAACTCCCCTATGTGTCGGAGAAATTGGGCTATGTGATGAAGAACCATGCCCATCTGATGAACAATCCACTCCCAGTGACGGACAATCTCACGCAACTGATCGAGAACAATCCCAGCCCTCTCACAACCAGAAAGCCCATCCCTCAACAAGCGTAGCGCTACCAATTAATCCCTTAACCATGCCGAATTGTGTCCTGTTATCGAGAAACTTCCCTATGTGTCGGAGAAATTGGGCTATCTGATGGTGAATCACCCCCAGCTGATGAACAATCCACTCCCAGTGACGGACAATCCCATGCAACTGATCGAGAACGCTCCCAGCCCTCTCACAACGAGAAAGCCCATCCCTCAACAAGCGTAGCGCTACCAATTAATCCCTTAACCATGCTGGATTGTGTCCCGTTATCGAGAAACTCCCCTATGTGTCGGAGAAATTGGGCTATGTGATGAAGAAACATGCCCATCTGATGAACAATCCACTCCCAGTGACGGACAATCTCACGCAACTGATCGACAACACAAAAACCCCGCCAGCCAAACACATCAGCCAGCGGGGTCTCCTATTGCATTCCATCTTACTCTTTCAAGTCCTCAATTGAGTCAATGTCCATGTACTCTGGAACAGTCAATCCAATTTTTACGCCTGTCATGCTTGTTCCTAAATCTTCGAACTTGCCGTCATACTTTTCAGCATATGTTTTGTGAGTTACTGGCAACCAGCCTGCGAGTAATGCATCCGCACTACCGTCCGCAACCGCTGTCCACATTGGTCCTGCTTCTACTTGGGACATTTTAACTTTATACCCTTGTGCCTCCAAGACTTTTGCCATTACATTTGTACTTGCAATCTCACTATCCCATGCGACATACGCTAAGTTGAATTCTTCTCCATCGACTTTGTCGACACCGTCTGTCCACTCTGCTACTTTGTCTTTGTTGTCATTAATCCAGTTCTCTGCCGCAACCTCAGGATCTTCCCCGTCAATAATTGCAATCATCACTTCACCCATATCTTCTTCATCCCATTTGAAGTTTTGAAGAATTTTGTGTGCTTCCGGGAGGTCTTCTGCTAATCCTAGACGACCAATTGAATGGATCTCTTCCTCACCGCCATACGAACCTTTAGGATCATCCAAATATTTCAGATCATACTTTGTAAACATCCAGTGGGGGGTCCACCCCGTAATAATAATCGGTTCTTCTTTGTCATACGCTTTTTTCAAAGCAGCCGTCATGGCAGCGCCTGAACCCGTTGTCACTTCCCACTTGTCGAGCCCGTAATCACTAACCGCACGATCTGTCGCTTCCATGATGCCAGCCCCTGGGTCAATACCTGTGATTTTGTAATCCACCATCTCACCAGCAGTTTTATCCGAACCTCCTGAAGCATTGTCCTTATCATCATCCCCACATGCTGCAAGGCCCAATGCTAAAAGTGAAACCGCGCTAATTCCTGCTAACTTTTTCGTCCAATTCATGATTCTTTTCCCCCTTGTTTTGATCGACCTGCATGTTGTGTGATGCGGTCTAAAATTATGGCAACGAGTACAATTGCTACACCCGTTTCAACACCTACACCAGTTTTCAATTGCGTAACGGCTTGATATACTTTCGTACCTAACCCTGGAGCACCAACCATTGACGCAATAACAACCATAGATAGTGAAAGCATGATACTTTGGTTCACACCCGCCATGATGTTCGGCTTCGCGAGTGGAATTTGCACTTTCAATAAGCGCTGCCACGTAGTTGAACCGAATGCTTCTGTCGCTTCAATCAAATCTTTCGGCACTTGCTCAATACCAAGCATTGTCAATCGAATAGTCGGCGGCATAGCAAAGATAATCGATGCGACAAGCCCTGGTACGACACCGATATTGAAGAAGAAGATTGCCGGGATCAAGTACACGAACGCCGGCATCGTCTGCATCAAGTCGAGAATCGGTGTAATAATCCTACGAGCCATCAATTGCTGCGACATCCAAATTCCAATCGGCACGCCAATAATTATGGCGATTGCGACCGAAGTCAGAACGAGCGCGAGCATTTGAAGCATCGGGTACCAATAACCTAAGTAGTCAATGAAGAGAAAGCCAATCAGTGTGAACAGCGCGATTCTCTTCGTCGATAACCACCAAGCTAACAATGCAAAAATCACGGCAAGTAAAATCGATGGTGGAAAATCCATAATGTCTACAAACGTTTCAACTGTCGCTTCGAGACCTGTCGAAATGCCGTCAAATAACGGTCCGAATACATCTACCATCCAGTCAACGCCCGTATCAATCCAATCAGCAAACGGTAAGCGCGGTAATAATTCATTCATGCGCCGTCACCTCCGTTTCTACCTGATCAGAATCTGAAATTTCGCCGTTTTCGTTGATGAATTGATTGTCACCGGCAAGTGCGCCAATCATGGCACCACGAATAATAATGCCTTTCAAACGGTTCTTTTCGTCGACAACCGCAACAGGTATCGTTGCTGTAGAAACGATATCAAAGAGATCCGTAAGAACGCTTTCACCCGTTGTCGTGATGACATCTGTAATCAATACATCCTCGATTTTAAGATTTTTCTCTGCAGCAGCAACCGCATCTTGAGCAGTGAGCGCGCCCATTAGTCTGCCACCTTTATCTACTACATAAATCGAAGAAATCCGTAGACTTTCCATTAAACGAAGCGCAACACGTGGTCCTCTATCGATTTGTACCGTATCGGCATGCTTCATAATGTGATTCGCCGTCAGCACTTTGGACAAGTCAACGTCTTCAACGAAACGCTCAACGTAGTCATTCGAAGGATTCATCAGAATCTCTTCTGGCGTACCGATTTGCACGATTTCTCCATCTTTCATGAGTGCAATTCGATCGCCAATACGGAGTGCTTCATCCAAATCATGGGTGATGAAGATGATCGTCTTCCCCATATCTTCGTGCAACTGGAGCAATTCGTCCTGCATATCTTTACGTATCAATGGATCGAGTGCACTAAACGCCTCATCCATCAGTAAAATGTCAGGATTATTTGCGAGCGCACGAGCAAGCCCGACACGCTGCTGCATACCCCCACTCAGCTGCCCTGGATATTGAGATTCATAGCCCGCTAATCCCACAAGACGTAACGATTCAATTGCTTGGTTGTTGCGTTCATCTTTTGCAACGCCTTGAATTTCAAGACCATACTCTGTATTCTCCAAAATCGTTCGGTGAGGAAATAATGCGAAGTTTTGGAACACCATTCCAATTTTCTTCCGACGGACATTGCGAAGTTGCTCTTTGTTCATCTTCACAATGTCTTCTCCGTCCAATAAAATTTGACCGGATGTCGGATCGATTAAACGATTCAGTAGGCGCACAAGTGTCGATTTCCCGCTTCCGGAAAGACCCATGATGACAAAAATTTCACCATCCAGCACATCGAACGCAACGTTATTGACACCGACAGTTGCACCCGTTTCTTTCAATATCTCTTTCTTCGTTTTGCCTTCTTTAAGAAGTTGAGCAGCGCGTTTGCTCGATTTTCCGAAGATTTTCGACGCGTTTTTCACTTCAATTTTCTTCTTTAACATTGCCTCTTCCATGCGAACCCCCCGATTCAATTTTCACGATGTTTCATAGTATAGCTGTAATCTGTTTGTAATACAAATTATTCACTTTACAAATTGTACGTACAGTTTTTTCTGTACGTATTGATTGCTTTTCATTTTCATCTGTTCTAAGCTATACTGAAGTGTTCAAAGAATGATGAAAATAGTTCATCACAAGGAGGATCATCCCTGATGGATGCGTACGAAAAACTAGAAAAATCCCGTAAACGAATCACCGAATCGATTGCACAAAACATCCATCTCTACGGACTCCCGCCTTCAGCTGGGAGACAATTCGGTATGATGTTTTTTGAAAATCGTCCACTCACCTTGGATGACATGTCCGCAGAACTCGGAATGAGTAAAACGAGTATGAGTACATCGATCCGTTCGCTTTCAGAAGCCAAACTGGTCGATCGGGTATGGGAACGCGGAGTCCGTAAAGACTTATATGAAGTAAAAGATGACTGGTATCAGATTTTCGTCGACATGTTCACCGTCAAATGGAGAAGAGCCGTCTCGTTACATACGGCCGCAATCCGAAAATCATTGGCTGAGTTGAAAGAACTTAAAAACGCTGACGACATAACTGATGAACTCCTCGCAGTTATCGAGACAGATATCGAAAAATTACTATACATCCGCGAATATTACGACTGGCTCGACCGACTCATCGATGCGTTCGAAGACCAAAAGATATTCGACCTGGTTCCTAGATTAGAAGAAGAAGCATAATAAAAACGACATCTCCTTAAATAGCGAGATGTCGTTTTTGTTTGGGCTAACAGTCACTATACTTGCCCCCTATGAATCAGCTAATTTCGAATTAGGTGTAGGTAAACGAATTGTTGCAAATCAGTCCTCTTATCAGCGTTGAATTGTGTCCAGATTCCGATTAATTCTCTGATGTTGCCGATTATTCCCCTCATGTTTCCGATTCTGCACACGATAATGCCGATTTCCGCAATTATCTTTCCGATTATCCCCAGCTAGTGCTAATTACGGCGAACAAAAAAACCCACCCGCATTTCCTGCAGATGAGCTCTTCTCCAACCTTAATCCCTTACAACTTAAATTCTCGTACCAGTCCATTCAAGTTTTCGGCAAGTTGTGCAAGTTGTGCAGAACTGCCCGCCACTTCTTCCATCGAACTGCTCGTTTGTTGCGAAGCAGCTGCCGTCTCTTGAACGCCCGCAGCCGATTGCTCGGATATAGCTGCGATTTCTTCAACCGACTCACTCATTTCTTCACTTCCGGCCGCAATCTCTTCAAGGTTTTGAGAAATGATACCTATATCAGTGGTCATCTTGTTGACAGCGCCACTAATTTCATCAAACGTTTCCCGTGTCGTCTTCAATTGTGCAGTTCCTTTTTCCACTTCTTCATATCCGGACTCAAGGGACCCTGCTACACTGCTTGACTCTTGCTGAATCGTTCCGACAATCCCGGTAATATCTGTCACAGATACAGCTACTTGTTCAGCCAGTTTGCGAACTTCTTCTGCTACAACGGCAAATCCTTTACCGTGTTCTCCGGCGCGCGCTGCTTCAATCGCTGCATTCAATGCCAACAGATTTGTCTGATCAGCAATATCCTTTATCACAACGACAAGCTTCGAAATTTCTTGCGACTGGACATCCAATCCTTTGATTTTCGTAACAGCTTCTTGCACGATTGCGTCAATCCGCTGCATCTGTTCAGTAGAAGATTCCATCAATTGAGCACCATTGGCTGTCTGATCCAAAACATTTTTTGATGTCTGTTGAATAGCTTCACCTTTTTGGTTTGCATCTTCAACCCGTTCCACAAAACGTTCCATCATCATCGCCAAATCAGTTGCGGCATTTGCTTCACTTTCGATTCCTGAAGTCAATTCTTGCATTGTCACTGCGATTTGTTGTGACGCCGTATTCACTTCCGTCGAAGATTGAGTCAATTCCTCACTATGGGCTGAAACAGATGAAGAAACATCATTAATGTCATTGAGCATTTCACGCGTGTGCCCACTCATTTCATTCGTAGCTGCTGCGAGTTGGCCCACTTCGTCACGAGAAGTGACATCTAACGGTTCATGGCTCAGATCACCATCAGCAATTAATTTCATGCGCTCCATTACACTCTTAATTGGAACTGTTATCACACGTGCCGTAAACAAGGCTGCTCCAATACTGATTACGAGAACTAGAAGTAGCACGATTGAAATCCAAACAAGTGTCTGTTTTCCACTCGCAATAATCTCTTCCCCATGCTTTTCCGTCAGTTTTTCACGCTCGTCAGCAATTTTATGATATTCAGCGATCAATTCTGTGCCTTCTTCAGACAAACCCTCCAGATTTTTAGCGGCACGTTCTTTTCGATTTTGATCGTACACATCTATGACATCGGTGGATAACTTCTTGCGCCAGTTGATCATTTTATCGACTAAGTCACCGAACTCGTCAGATGTCCCGACCTTTTCAGCTTCAGCCTGTAATTCAATACCCGAGTCTGTTAAAGAGAAAAATTCTTCTTTGTATTGTTCATCACCGAATAATACATAGGCACGAACTGCGGACATACGTCCTGCCATTGTATTCGCCAACTTCAAATCTATAGCCATTAACTGAGTATCTGTTTCAACAATCTCCTGGGTCTTTTGATTAACTGCGTTAACTGACAGTATCGTATAAATACCTAACGCGAGGACTAATAAGACTACCACACCAAATGCCGTCAACAATCTACTTTTCACACTTTTAAAACCAACTCGCCTCTTCATCACGTTCTCCTTCTCACGATTCTTTTGAACCGCACTTGTAGTATGTATTACATATTACCTAATCACAATTATATTCTTTTCAAGGTCTAAAGTCATTAATTTTTATGTTTTTTTAATGTATTATTTTAAAATAGAAAAAAGGAAGGAAGTATCGTTTAATTCTAACCGTTTTTCACTAACTCTCTCTACTGGAACCATTCTTATTAATGACCCAAGAATTTTTTCTCCTAATTCATACTCTATGTT
This sequence comes from Sporosarcina sp. D27, assembly GCF_000586555.1. GTDB lineage: Bacteria > Bacillota > Bacilli > Bacillales_A > Planococcaceae > Sporosarcina. The sequence continues at coordinate 37,820 of NZ_AZUC01000057.1, read as the reverse complement.
CTAAACATATAGACCTAACCGTAAGCTGCAATTTGTTCTAGTCCCGTTGTCTACAATCTTTATTTACGCGTATATCCGATAAATCCTCGGTACATCCAAATTTGTAGTTTTACACTATAAATAGAGAGAAACGCTAAAGGACTTGTTTACAAAGTCACCAGCATCGCATTACGAACAAGGCAATATGACCTCTGCAGAAAAAAATCTCAAAGAATTTGAATAGTTTACTAGATAGCCTTAAGAAGGCTAGATGAACTCATGACTCATTTGGATGAAACAAAAAAGTAACCTGCTCCATTTGGAGAGGCTACTATTTTGTTAAAACTAATTAAGTAAGTGAAATCCATTCTCTTACAGCTTAAATTCATTTACCAGTTCATTTAAATCTTGTCCTAACACCGCAAGTTGCGCACAACTACCCGCTAATTCTTCCATTGAGCTGCTCGTCTGCTCTGAAGCAGCTGCCGTCTCTTGAACACCGGCAGCCGATTGCTCAGAAATCGCTGCAATTTCTTCTACTGACTCGCTCATCTCTTCACTTCCTGCCGCAATCTCAGATAGGTTCTCCGAAATAACGCCGATATTCGTAGCCATTTCGTTGACAGCACTACTTATCTCAGCAAACGTCTCATGTGTCGTCAATAGTTGAGCAGTCCCTCTTTCAACCTCCTGGTATCCAGACTCAAGAGATCCCGCTACGCTGCTCGATTCCTGTTGAATCGTACCTACAATTCCTGTGATATCCGTCACAGAAACTGCTACTTGTTCTGCGAGTTTCCGCACTTCTTCTGCGACAACCGCAAATCCTTTACCATGCTCTCCAGCACGAGCTGCTTCAATCGCTGCATTCAATGCCAACAGATTCGTCTGATCCGCAATATCTTTAATCACAACGACAAGCTTCGAAATTTCTTGTGACTGGACATCCAATCCTTTTATTTTCGTGACAGCTTCTTGGACAATCGCATCAATCCGTTGCATCTGCTCAGTGGACGATTCCATTAAAGCCTCTCCGTTTTTCGTCTGTTCCATAACGTTTTCAGAAGCTTTTTGAATCTTCTCGCCTCGTGCATTTGCACTTTCTACACGTTCCGCAAAACGTTCCATCGCCATCGCCAAATCGGTAGCAGTATTTGCTTCACTTTCAATTCCAGAGGTCAATTCCTGCATCGTCACTGCAATTTGCGCAGAAGCTTGGTTCACTTCAGTTGATGACTGTGTCAGTTCTTCACTATGCGCAGAAACGGATGACGACACATCATTGATGTGATTCAGCATATTACGTGTATTTTCACTCATTGCATTCATCGCAACCGCAAGCTGTCCTGCTTCATCTGACGACAAAATTTCTAGTGGTTCCCTACTTAAATCCCCTTCTGCCATCAATTTCATACGATCCCTTACTTGAATAAGCGGTCTAGTAATGACACGCGTCGTAAGAGCAGAAGATAAGCCGCTGACTATCAATGTCAGAAGTGAGACTGCTAGCACCCACCTCAGCGTAATTCTTCCACTGTAAATGATTTCATCACCATGAGTAACCGTTTGTTTTTCACGCTTATTCGCGACTCTATGATACTCAGCAATCAATTCCGTGCCCTCTACAGACAAACTCTCCAAATTCTTGATGGCCCGCTCTTTCCGGTTTTGGTCGTACATATCAATAACATCTGTCGATAATTTTTCAGTCCAAGTAGTAGCCCTATCTCCTAAATCTCCAAAATTCCCATCTAACTTCTCAGTCTCTCCTTGAAGATTAGTTGCATATTCCGTTAAAGACTCGAATTCCTCTTTGTATTGCTCTTCCCCGAATAACATATACGCTCGCACAGCAGACATTCGACTAGCCATCGCATTTGCGAGCTTTAAATCTGCAGCAACTAATTTAGTGTCGTGTTCAATAATGTCCTTTGTTTTCTCGTTAACTCGTTGCACCGAATTCAACGTAAAAAAACCTAATCCGAGCACTAGTAACATAACAATCCCAAAAGCCCAGTAAAGGCGTGATCTAATGCTTTTAAATTTAATTCTTTTCTTCATAATCATGTCACTCCCTTTTTCACAATTAGTAACAGTACAATAGACACACGTACTTACATTTCATCCCAATCAACAATTATAGTCTTATAGATGTCTAAAGTCACCATAATTTTAGAAATATACCCATAAATCAACCTAGTATATTTAGACTAATAAACAGCCTACTCGCTGTGTTTGAGACAATGCTTTTCTATGTATAGCCTGACTGTTTTCTCTCTTTCCGCATGGAATTTTGACTCGACACCGATTCTTCGCTTGATAATACCGTTAACCTTTTAGCCATGGATTAGCTCAGTAATGTCAAGCGCAGGGATACCAATTAATCCCTTATATCAGTTGAATTGTGTCTCGTTATCGTGAAATTCTGCTGAGCGTCGGAGAAATGTTCTTAAGTGAACGAGAAACTCACTTGAGTGGAGATGAAATCCCTCGCAGTGTCGGACAATCATCATGAAGTGTCGGAGAACGTTGGAGCTACTTCTCTCAGGGGGTAGCCTATTCCCCGACCAGCGCAGCGCTACCAATTAATCCCTTAAACTAGTTGAATTGTGTCCCGTTATCGAGAAACTTCGCTGAGTGTCGGAGAAATGTTCTTAAGTGAACGAGAAACTCACTTGAGTAGAGGTGAAATCCCTCGCAGTGACGGACAATCATCATGAAGTGTCGGAGAACGCTGGAGCTGCTTCTCTCAGCGGGGTAGCCTATCCTCCGACAAGCGTAGCGCTACCAATTAATCCCTTAAACCGGTTGAATTGTGTCCCGTTATCGAGAAACTTCGCTGAGTGTCGGAGAAATCTAGAGATATGATGGAAAAAACCTTACGAGTGAGAGGCAAATAACTCCGTGTGATTAAGAAATGATCATAAGTGATCGACAACACAAAAAAGACCCATCTCGCCAAGGCGAAACAGGTCTAATCCTAACACTAACTGCATGATAAATCCTAAATCAGCACCCTCAGTTCCGCGGGCTAACTCTCCTCCTGAATCTTCCTGACTTGTTGAATCAGCAGCGACACGATAATTCCTTTAATGATGATGAATCCACCAACCAGCTGTGGCACATCTCGCAAGATCACATAACTAAAAACCCTCGCTATGAACGGTTCCAATTTTCGGAAACAGCGCAACGTTCGATGCACCCGCTTCCCGAAGGACTCCATTCCACAAGTATGTACACAATCCATGCGTCACGATAGCCGTGACAATAAGCAAAGCCTAATAAGTTCAATCCACTTGTATAGTTGACGGGAGCGCCTTCCAGGAAACATCCGTAAACAAACCTATCATGCCAATAAGATTCGTGTACCAAGTGATTTCACCGAGCTCATGTTTCTGACATATGCTGACCGAGAAGTAGAAATACAGAAACGACAACATCGTTCCTGCAATTAGAAACTCGCCGCGCCCAATAGAAGGGACAAACCAAGTATTGTTCTAATCAGACACGCCCTCCTTACTATTCGGTAAGGGGCGCGTCAGATGATGCAGCAACTTATTCTAACGTATTTAACTTTCCTCTTATAAATCTCGCCCTCGCTTCAATGAATTCCAATATATATTCCGGTTCCTTATCAAATAAATGAACATCATCTTTTTTATAAGGATCTTTTAGAATATAAGGCCTTATCAGATCATACATATCTTGTATTTTCGGCTTCAAATAATCTACATTAAATTGGTTGTTTAAAATATCTTCTAGCAAGTTTTTGTATTGATGTCGAAATGTTTTCACGTCGAGAATCCTTGCGGTAAGCGTATTAAATCCTTCGATTCGTAAATAGTCTTCCTCCATCACTTTCCCGTTTACATCCCTTCCCCATGTTGCATCGTAATCCCACGGGATGATTTCGAATAGCTTTGTTTCGCTATTCTGGTATAGAGCGTAATTATGAACAAAACCATCGAAATTTTGAGTGAAAATCACACCAGCCAACCAGCGTAGATACTGATCAACATTGAGGTATTTCACAATTTCATTTTCAAAATCAGTTTTTGAAATCGTATTAATTTCAATAATCATTTCTTGTAAATGCAATTCATCTTGCTCTGTCCCATATTTTTGTTCATAGCCAAACTTAAGTGATTTCTTTACCTCTTTATCAAGATCACTCATTAATGAAAAGTTAGCATCACCGTCAACCGCATAGAATATTGGTCCTTTCGGTAGTTGTCGATTCGCAAGGAAATGCTCATCAACTGATTCTAATTCCAAATAAAGCCCCTCATTTTTCCCATTCAATTTCAGATATACAAAACGGGACTTTGGCGATAAGCACCCTATTTCATTAAAAAAATCGAGCGATAATTTATTTCTTAGTAGAGAAGGATCTTTGTATTCTGCGTTGATATGAATTTCTTTGGCTTTTCTATACGTACTAGGTTTATAAAACGAAATTTGATACGACTTCTTTTGTAAATCCCGGATATGGGAGCCACGATAGGCGATATCAATATCATACTTTTTCTTGTTAATCGTTAGCTTCCCAGAGATAGGATCGTCACACCAAATATCTTTCTTAAGTTCACTTAAATCTAAAGGATGAATAAAAAGCTGATATTCAGGTATTTTCATGTTGTTATCCACGTGAATTCTTTCCTTTCAATTTTACTTTATTCATATGAAGTAAAATTGAATGATGCCACACATGGATACGGAGTTAAATTTTATTTTTGAAGAGTATACGATTGTCTCTAACATTTTTAGTACAACCTCATATCTTACAATAAGGGAAAGAAATTTGAAGTAGCATGAGATACTCATCTACCTTCTTTCTCCAATAAAGATGAAAGGAGGTTTAAGTATGTCACAATTTGCTTTTGACGATATTCAGAATGCAGTCGAACGAGCTAACAACAATGGGTTAAGTAGCTTCATGTACCAGGATCCTTTTAGCAACAACCGGCGTACGAGCAGAAATCGATGCACTTCGCGGAACCGACGACGCACTAGCAGAAATCGATGCACTTCACGGAACCAACGACGCACGAGCAGAAATCGATGCACTTCGCGGAACCAACGACGCACGAGCAGAAATCGACGCACTTCGCGAAACCGACGACGCACGAGCAGAAATCGATGCACTTCGCGGAACCAACGGCGCTCAAGTAGGAATCGATGCACTTCGCGGAACCGACGACGCACGAGCAGAAATCGATGCACTTCACGGAACCGACGACGCTGTTGTAGAAGGAACTCCTCTTTTTGGAATGACTTCTTATTCTAAAAAACTTCAAGGTGATTTTTCGCTTACTGAAGAGTATGTCACTTTTCATTCTTTAATGACCTGTTAAGTGCGCCCGTATAATAAAGTTAACTAGTTCTTACTAGTTAGCTTTTATTCGGGTTATCCTAACGAAACACAAGGTAGAAAGAAAAACGAAAAGTCGGACGAGGCAGATTTCGTCTGATTTGTCCTGGTGTGTTTACATTTTCAAAAGACAATAGGATATTACTTTATAAAGATCTGATTTGAAAAAATATTAATAAATAAAAGACATAACATGAGTGATAAACAGTTACATAAAGCTACCTATCAATTCTCGGGATTGATTTTGTTTGTGTTGCTCATTCTCTTACTGATCTACAACTTCGATGCCCTAGAATTCCTGTTCTTCTTCGGAACTCTGTACGCAGCGCTCGTTCCTCACACCAGTTAAATTGTATCCCGTTATCTAGAAACTTCGCTGAGTGTCGGAGAACTCTAGAGATTTGATGGAGAAAGTCTTACTAGTGATGGGCAAAGCTCCCTGAGTGATGAAGAAATGTTCATAAGTGATCGACAACACAAAAAGACCTATCTCGCCAATTCGAAACAGGTCTAATCCTAACTCTAACTAACATGCAAAAATCAAAACTCACTCCCCACAGTTCCGTAATCTAATCCGCCTCCTGAACCGTCTGAACTTGTTGAGTCCGCAGCGACACGGTAATTCCTGTTATGATGATGAATCCACCAACCAGCTGTGGCAAGCTAATGACATCGTGTAAGATCACATAACTGAAAATCATCGCGATGAATGGCTCCAAGTTTAGCAACAAGGAAATGTTCGATGCACCTGCTTCACGAATGACTCCATTCCACAAGTATGTACACAATCCATGCATCACTATGGCCGTGACAATAAGCAATATCCAGTATGTCCAGTCAACTTGCATAGTTGACGGAATCGCCTTCCAGGAAACAAACGGCGACAAGCCTATTAGGCCAAAGAGATTCGTGTACCAAGTGATCACACCGACGCTCATCGTTTTTGACATATGTTGAACGAGAAGTAGAAATACAGAAAACGACAACATCGTTCCTGCAATTAGAAACTCACCGCGCCCTATGGAAGGGACAAACCAAGTTCCCTGGGTAATGACAAGCCATACACCGCAAAGCCCTATCAGTGCACCGCCCCAAAATATCAGTCGCCTCCTCTCTTTGAAATAATAAACGGAAAGTGATACCGTCACGATCGGAGAGAGCGCTAAAATCAGTGATGCTGTCACCGGATCCGTGTACTGCAAACTTGCATAAAAGCTCCACTGATTAAACGAAACACCGATAAATCCGCCCCCAATGAGTAACAGCCAACCTTTTTTGTCAATCCGAATACCACGAACTTGCCGCCGAGTCACTGTATATAGAAACATTAATATGAACAGTAAACGGATAATGGCAATGATTCCTGGATTAAACTGCTTCACTAGAATTGATCCGAAAACAAAATTACTCCCCCACGCAGTGACACAAAACAAACCAATCAGATACATCTTCATTTGACTGCGTTCCAAATAGTTTCACCTACTATCTAAAAAAGGATGGCTATACTCAGCCATCCCTTACTAATTACACTGCTAGAGTTACAATTTTACCTTTCACCATCACACATCGGTCGACCGGTTTTCTTGCTACCACTTCAGCTGTTGACGCAGCATCAAAGAATACAAAGTCAGCTTGATCTTTCACTACCGGCCACACGCGCTCACCTTCTGCATTTAACGGAGTCACACCATTCGTCGCAAATCGTAGCGATTGGCGCAATGATTTTTCTTCGATTTTACGAGAGAGCTCTCCGAAGCGTGTCACTTTTTCTAGCACGTCTCCTGTTCCATACGGGCTCCACGAATCATAGAAACCATCGCATCCGAATTGTACTCGTACACCAGCTGCATCTAACAACTCAATCGGCGGCAACATTCTATTTAGGTTGATTGGCACCGTGGACATAATGGAGACATCCTGTGCAGCGAGACGTTCTGCAATCTTCAACTGCTGTCCCGCAGCGACATCTCCTAAACAAAACGAATGACTCAACGCTGTTCGGCCTCTGTACCCTGCATCCTCCACGATATCTATCCACTTGTCCGACGTGTAGTAGCCAACCATTCCACCGTCATGTAGATGGATATCGACATCCGCGTCAAATTCAGTCGCAATGTCCATCACCTCATGCAGAGAGCGTTCAATGGATTGGTCAATACCAGCAGGATCCAGTCCCCCAACGATTGTTGCTCCACTTCGCATCGCTTCACGCACTAACTCCGGAACTTCACCTCGAAGTAGTCCATGCTGCGGGAACGCGACGATTTCATGAGTCACAATCCCTTCATACGCTTGAAGAGCAGCTTTCACACCCTCCAAATTTTTTAAACCGATATAAGGATCGATGTTTACATGCGTGCGGATATGAGTAACGCCGTATCCGAGAAGGGTTTCAATCATTTTCTTTGCCCGCATCTCTGTCGAACCCGCCAATTCTTTAAGCTCCGCCGCTTCATGTTGCAACCGTTCTTTCAAATTTGCTACTGGCGTAACTGCTTTCCAATCCAGTGTCATATAGGTTTTGTCCAAATGATTGTGCATTTCTTTTAACGGTGGCACCGCAAGTTTACCTTTCATATCAATTTGTTCTCCGTCCATATTGACTGGACTTCCGGCATCATGGATCTCCTCAATCAGCCCATCCACAACTTTTAAAGTATGCAACGCCGTCACAGTTTCAACCGCTCCGTTATCCATCCATTTATTCCCCGTCTCCAACTTAACATTTACCAGCCACGTTGTTTTAGCCACGTTGAACTCCCCCCATCTGCACACCGTTCTGCACAATGCCATTTTCAGAAACCACTTTCCCTTGGAAAATTACTCGTGTAATTGGCTTACGACGTGCGACTGCTTGAGCTGAACAAACTGCATCGATCAACAAGAAGTTTGCGTCGTCTCCGACCTTTGGCCAAACAGCATTCCCTTCATCATTGAGCGGCATAATTCCCCCTGTTGCATATTGCCACGTACGATTCAATGAATATTCATCCATGAATCGAAAACGTTCTGCAAGAATGGAAAGCTTTTCAATAGTATCTCCTGTTCCATAAGGTGACCAATGGTCTGTCAGACTATCGTGACCTATAGATACATTCACACCATTTTTCTGCAAATACTGGACTGGAATTGTTGGTCGATTCGTTGGGATCGTTGTCGTGACGTCGATTTTAGCTTCCCTCAAAATCGCTGTCATATCTTCCAGTTCAGCACCATGTAAATCGCCAAGGGCTATCGCATGACTGATTGTCGTTTGTCCGATCTTTCCCGCTTGTGCCGTAAGTTCAGCTAGTTTCCTAAATTCAAACGCTCCCAGAGAGTCACCATCATGGATATGTATATCCACTCCCTTCCCTGACTCAGTCGCAATGTCCATCGTCGTTTCTAATGAACGCTCAATATCCCGATCTATCGTTGCGGGATCGACACCACCCACTAGTGTTGCCCCTTTACGCATTGCTTCTCTCATCAATGCCTGAGAATTTGAACGCAATAGGCCATGTTGCGGGAAAGCTACAATGTCATACGTTAACATGCCTTCGAATTTCGCAAACGCTTCTAACGTAATTTCAATATGCTTTGTTCCGATTTGCGGATCAACATTACAATGCGATCGAATATGGGTATGACCTTGTGACAACAACCATTCAATCATTTTCTCTGCACGTTGCAACGCAACTGGCAACTGTTGTGGCAAGAGTTTTTCTTCCTCTTCGATCCGAGTAATAATTCCGTTTGTGATTGGAACACACGCTTTCCATGGGCCACCAAAATAGGTTTTATCGACATGTATATGCATTTCACGCATCGATGGCATGATTAAGTTTCCAGATGCATCGATGATTTTATCTGCTGATTCCGTCAGCGTTTCACCGATTCTCTCTACTTTGCCATTTTTCACAAAGACATCACATACGGTCGTGTTCGTACCAGTCACTCGTTCCCCTTCGTACTGAAATCCCGTTTCCAACGTTACGTTCTTCAATAACAAAGTTGTCAATTTCATCACTCCTTCAAAAGGATAGAGTAAGGTCCTGGACTCGGACCTTACTCTTCTATTTTTACTTACTCACAGTGGTTTCGTTGATAATTAGATAGTTTGATGGGTTCAAATAGAAGTCTTTTACATCGTTATTGTATACAGCTAGATGCTCATAGTTTCGGATTGGTACGTATACAGCATCATCCATCTCTTTCTGCATGGCTTGTTCATAGATTTCTTCACGTTTACTAGGATCCATCTCCACTCGGCCTTGTTCAATCAACTTATCGATTTCAGGATTTTGATAGTAGAAGTGGTTTCCTGGTGAGCCAATGGAATCTGAGTGGAACAGGTTATATTGGTTGTAGTCTCCATCGCCCGTTGCATTCCCCCAGCCGCCAATGAACATCTGGTGTTTACCACCATCAACTTCATCGATATAAGCACCATACTCCATTACTTGTATCTCTACATTAACACCGATCCCTTTAAGTTGTGATTGAATTACTTCCGCCATATTGATACGTTCTTTTCGGTCACTCGTTAGTAGCTTCACAGTAACTCCATCTTGCAGTCCTGCTTCTTTCATCAGCTTTTTCGCTTCATTAATATCATAAGGATAGGCTTCAACATTTTTGCTGTATCCAAATACTTTCGGGCTCATTGCAGAATTCGCTAGTGTTCCTACGTCATTATAGACACCACTCAAAATCGCCTCGCGTTCAATCGCATAACTGACAGCTTGCCTTACTTTCACATCATCAAAAGGTGCTGTTGTCGTATTGAATCCAACGTACTCAACAGCCAATCCTTCTGTACGGTATAGATTAAGTGTATCAGAGCTTTCGATTCGATCAATTTCGGTTACTGGCACTTGGTCCGAGATTTGAGCTTCGCCTTGTTCAATCATTGCAAGTCTAGTTGCATCTTCAGGAACAACTTTAAATACTACTTTATCGAGTTTTACTGGCGTTCCCCAATAGTCTTCGTTTTTCACTAATGTGATGTCTTGTCCTGACTTCCAAGATTCAAATACAAACGGTCCTGTGCCGACTGGATGTGTCGCAAGTTTTTCAGCCGATTCGTCAATCGCCTTTGGACTCATGATACTTCCTTCATTGCTTGCAAGGATTGAAAGCAAAGGTGCATATGGTTCAGATAATTTCAGAGTGACGTGAGTTGGATCTTTCACGACAACTTCTTGAATCATCCCAAGTTTCGATTGTTGCGGAGAACCCGTTGCAGGATCCAGGATTCGATCTAGCGTCTTTTTCACAGCTTCTGCATCAAATGGTGTCCCGTCGTGGAACTTCACATTCTCTACGAGTGTGAATTCCCATGTGAGGTCATCCGTCTGTTCCCATTCAGATGCCAGTAACGGCTTAATGTTCATATCCTTATCGAACTGGACGAGCGTTTCATATACTTTGCCGTGAATTACGTTTGCTGAAGGGATATCTGTGATGAAATGCGGATCCAGCCCTGTTGCATCTGATAATCGGACAACTGTTAGTGTACCGCCATCTTTTGACTTCTCCTTATCCCCATCTGCGCTTGCCTTGTCATCTGAATTCGATCCGCTTGTTGAACAAGCCTGCAAAATCAGAAGCAACACCCCTGTTAGTACTACTGTAAGAAACTTTTTCCAGCTCTTCACTGCGCTCCCCCATTTCAATTCGTTTTATCGTTCTAATCCGATTATATAAAACAAAACAAGAAATCACTTTCACTATCTTGCTCACCTTTTTAAATATTTCAACTACTTAGAGAATTTCTATTTACAGGGACATCCAAGCGATTTACATTTGAGTTATCTTCTACAGACTACCGCAGGGAGGGAATGGAAAATGGCTTCAAAAGTAACTACTGCACAAACAATGGAGTTAGCGAAGGCAAGACAGAACACACGCAGAGAAAGGTGGCATTCGTTTCGGAGTGTGATGACACAAAACAAAGCGGCAATGGCCGGCGCAATTATTATAGGAATTTACCTCCTCATGATGCTGGTCGCTCCAATAGTCGCTCCATACGATCCTTACGATATTTCATTGGAAGACAAATTAACACCACCTTCAATGGAACATTGGATGGGCACAGATGATAAAGGCCGAGACATTTTAAGCCGAATTTTATATGGATCTCGGTTATCAATCGGTGTCGGTTTCGCTTCTGTATTGTTCGGAGCATTCTTCGGAATCACGTTAGGACTTGTCGCAGGCTACTACGGAAAATGGATTGACACTATTATTAGCCGCCTACTAGACGTCATGCTCGCATTCCCAGGAATACTATTAGCACTCGCAATTATCAGCGCTCTTGGGCCGGGGCTTATTAACGTGACCATCGCAGTTGGAGTATTCTCAATTCCCCTGTTTGCACGGATTGTCCGAGGGTCCACGATGGAAGTGAAAAAGCTCGAATACATCGACGCCATTCGAACACTTGGAGCAAATGACTTTACGATTATCTTTAAACATATTTTCCCGAACGTTCTCTCACCTATCATCGTTCAAGGCTCTATGAGGCTAGCAACAGCCATCCTTTCTGCAGCTGGACTTTCTTTTTTAGGTCTTGGCGCACAGCCGCCGTCACCGGAATGGGGTGCGATGTTATCCAGCGGACGTGATTTTCTGTTCAGCGCACCGTACATGGCGCTCTTCCCTGGTTTGATGATTTCAATTCTCGTTCTCGGATTCAATCTTTTCGGTGATGGATTGCGAGATGCACTCGATCCTAAACTAAAAAAATAAGGAGGTCCAATCATGTTACTATTTATCGCAAAACGCTTAGTTCAAATTATCCCCGTCATATTCGGCGTGACACTTGTCGTTTTCTTGATCATGCAGATGGTTCCTGGAGATCCTGCAGCGATATTAGCTGGAGAAGGAGCATCCCAAGAAACAATCGAACAATACCGTGAAGATTTAGGATTAAATCGTCCTGTAGCGGAACAGTACATGTCCTATGTCAGCAATGTATTTCAAGGTGATCTTGGGAATTCGTTGAAAAACAAGCAACCTGTACTCGATGAAATCTTACTGCGATTGCCGATTACGATGGAACTTGCCTTCTATAGTATCCTTATCACCATTGTTCTAGGATTAGCTGCCGGTATCATTTCTGCAGTCAAACCCTACTCCATTCGTGATGTGAGTGTCATGGTTGTTGCACTTCTTGGAATTTCTCTACCAAGCTTTTGGCTCGGATTACTGTTAATGTACCTCTTTTCTGTAAAACTTCAATGGCTCCCAGTAGCAGGATGGGATGGTCCCTTAAATATCATCTTACCTGCACTTACACTAGGCGTTGGTGGTGCAGCAATCGTCGCGCGAATGACCCGTTCAAGCATGTTGGATGTCATCGGGCAAGATTACATTCGTACTGCACGAGCTAAAGGCTTGAAAGAACACTTTGTCATTTATAAGCATGCGCTTCGCAATGCTTTGATCCCTGTTATTACAGTAGTTGGTTTGCAATTCGGAAGCTTGTTAGGTGGAACTGTTCTCGTCGAATCCGTATTCGCAATCAATGGACTCGGAAGAATGATAGTGGATGCAATCCGAACTCGCGATCTACCAATGGTTCAAGGTGGAGTCCTTGTAGCGTCACTGGTTTTCGTATTTGTTAACTTACTCGTGGATGTACTCTACCGTGCTGTGAACAAACGGATCGACTTAAACTAAAAGGAGGATTTTCCGATGAACAAAGAAGTCGTACTACAAGTGAAGAATTTAAAGACCCATTTCACCACTTCAAAGGGGACTGCAAAAGCCGTGGACGGTGTAGATTTCACACTCCATAAAGGGGAGACCCTCGGGATTGTAGGTGAATCCGGTTGTGGAAAGTCGATTACCTCCCTTTCCTTGCTGCGGCTCATCCCTACTCCTCCAGGGAAAATTGTAGAAGGCGAAATCTTACTCAACAATAAAGATATTGTAAAAATGAAGGAAGAAGAATTACGCAAAGTCCGTGGAAACCAGATATCCATGATTTTTCAAGAGCCGATGACGAGTCTGAACCCGATTATTCCAGTTGGTGAACAAATTGCGGAAACCATCCGTTTACACCAGCGTCTGCCTCGGAAACCGGCATGGCAAAAAGCAGTGGACCTGCTGGAAATGGTCGGCCTCCCTTCACCTGAAAAGCGCGCTAAGCAAGAGCCGTTCCAATTGAGTGGCGGAATGCGCCAGCGCGTTATGATTGCAATGGCCCTAGCATGTACGCCAGAAGTTTTGATTGCCGATGAACCAACAACTGCGCTAGACGTAACAATCCAAGCTCAAATTTTGGAGCTCATGAAAGACTTGCAAAAACAAATCGGCATGAGCATTATCTTCATTACCCATGATTTAGGGGTTGTTTCTGAAGTATGTGACCAAGTGGCAGTCATGTACGCTGGTCAAATCGTTGAGCATCGAAACGCTAAGGATCTATTCAAAACACCATTACATCCCTATACGCAAGGGTTACTTAGTTCTCTTCCAAATATCCATGAAAACCAGCAAGAACTTCAAACAATCGAAGGATCCGTCCCTAGCCCCTATGATTATCCAGTGGGCTGCCGCTTTGCAGACCGGTGTCCACATGCACGGGAAATTTGTCGAGCTGAAGCTCCTGATTTGTTGGAGACGAATAATGCAGAGACTAAAGTCCGTTGCTTCATGCATACAGAGAAATGGGAAGTGATTGAAGAGAAGGAGGAATTGGTATGTCCATAACCACGAAGTCACCCATTTTAGAAGTGAATCACTTAAAACAATATTTCTCACTAAAAAAAGAATCACTTTTCTCACCAAAACAAACCGTGAAGGCAGTTGACGACATCTCCTTTAAACTATATCCTGGCGAAACGCTTAGTATCGTTGGTGAGTCAGGATGCGGAAAGTCAACAACAGGACGCTCCATATTGCGTCTCGATGAACCTACAGAGGGAGAAGTTCTATTTAATGGTACTTCCATGACGTCTCTCAGCAAAAAAGAACTCCGAAACGTCCGAGGTGATATTCAAGTCATCTTCCAAGATCCATATGCATCGTTGAATCCACGTCAAACGATCCGCAAAATGCTTCAAGAAGCCATGTCGATTCAGAAAGTGATGCCGAAGGAACAAATGGAAGCACGCCTGCTTGAACTTATGTCCCTTGTTGGTCTTCGTCCAGAATACTTAGAGCGTTATCCTCATGAGTTTTCAGGCGGTCAACGTCAAAGAATCGGTATTGCCCGAGCACTATGCGTGAACCCTAAAGTCATTATTTGCGACGAGGCCGTTTCAGCACTAGATGTCTCGATCCAAGCTCAAATTATTAACTTACTAAAAAGCATGCAGCGGGATCTTGACTTAACCTTCCTTTTCATATCGCATGACTTAAGCGTGGTACGTCACATTTCGGACCGTGTAATCGTGATGTATTTAGGAACAATCGTCGAAATTGCGGATAAAGACTCGCTCTTCGATTCACCTAGCCATCCTTATACAAAAGCCTTGTTATCTGCAATTCCATCAATTGATGAACAACATAAAAAAGATCGCATCATTTTAAAAGGGGATGTCCCTTCTCCTATCGATCCACCGACCGGCTGCCGATTTCATACACGCTGTCCCTTCGCTACCGATTATTGTAAAAAGGAAGTCCCTGCATTAAGATCTTTATCAGAAACCCATCAAGTTGCTTGTCATTATGCAGAAAGTTTACTCAAAGAAGAAATCGTCTGATAAGATAGGAACAACCCGTTTCTGGTTGGAGGTTTTCAAAGTGATGTCCATCGAAACTTTTTCACTCTATGTTTTATTTTGCATACTAGCCCCCCTAGTTGGGGCTTTTACACTTGCCTTTACGATGATCTTCGAAAGTAGATTTGACTTTCTCCAGAACGTTGCAAGCACCTCGAAGCTAGAAAAAGAATTGCAATACGCCCAGTATTATCAGTTGAACCAGCGCATCAAGCCTCATTTCTTTTTCAATACGCTGAACACGTTGCTCAGTCTCGCAAGATTGGACCGGAAAAACGAGTTGATTTCAAGCCTTGAAGTGATGTCAAAGTTCATGAGATATAATTATCAGACAAACGAAAAGCTTGTTCCGATCATGGATGAAATTGCGTATACGAATAGTTATTTAGACATTCAGCAATTACGCTTCGGGCACCGTGTCCAGGTTCATCAACAAATTGCTGAAGAGGCTAAGAAAGCGTATATATTGCCTTTCGCACTTCAAACCATGGTGGAAAATACATTTAAACACGCTTTTGAAAAATTTCCTGGACAGGCAGTTCTGAGAATCATTATCTTTCGCAATGACAACTTGCTGCATGTGGAGGTGTGGAATACCCATCTTAAACAATCAATAAGCGACCACGATGACTTTTCTCGTGAAGATGGTTTAGGAGTAGCTAACATCCGAGAACGACTCCATCTTTTGTTTCCAGATGAGCTCGCCACATTCGACATGTCTTATATCGGAGAAGAAGCATGTGCCAAAATCATCATTCCTTATCGAGAAAGTCACACAGTATAACAAAGGAGTGAGTACATGTATATTTTATTAGTAGATGATGAACCTCTTGAGCTGGAGCAGCTAGAGTATTTAATGAAACCTCACTTCCCCTATTGGACTTTCTTCAAAGCGACAGATGCAATCACAGCGATAACAATAGCAAAATCATATAAGATTTCCCTCGCATTTCTGGACATTCAAATGCCAGGAAAAGATGGATTGTCCCTCGGCATGGAACTGAAAGCGATGTACGATTTGGATATCATTATGGTGACCGCCTTTCAATCCTTCGAGTACGCTCAGCGATCCATTCGAATTGGTGTGAACGACTATATTACAAAACCGGTAATTGAAAAAGAGCTCGTCCAAATTCTCCAGAAGTATCATAAATGGAATGCTAAGTCAGATGCCATCCAGCAAGCGCTTCATATAATCCATGAGAAATACGCAGAAAAAATCCCTTTAGCAACAGTCGCGGCTAAAATCCATTTAAGTCCTACATATTTGAGTCGGAAATTCCTAGAAGAAATGAACATTGGATTTGCAGACTATTTAAATTCATATCGATTGGAAATGGCAAAACGCATGTTGATCAACGAGCCGGAAGCAAGTATTTCTGCGGTTGCAGACCATACAGGGTTTAATAGCCAACATTACTTCAGTTCCCTTTTCCGTAAAAACTTTGGCCTCACACCAAGTGCATATCGTCTACAAATTGTGGATTCAACCGAGGTTAAGCCCGTATGAAGCACTATAATCACTACATCACCGGTGCAGTCACACTAGGCATTTCAACCGCTATTATCTCCTTACTCGCACGATGGATTACTGCGAATACGATATTATCCTCTCCAGAAGCGCTCATTAAGTTCGGCTTAGTTGGCAGTATCGGCTATTCGTTCATGGGAGCTGTCGCGCTCCTTTTATTCGGATTCATCTCTGTTCGTATCCGTACGTATTATCCGGACTTGCTAACGCTTGGTGACTTATTTCAGTTGAGGCTTCGTAAAGACGGATATTACTTAATGTCTTCCATTATTCTTTTTCTTGGATTGGATTCACTTTTTATGCAAGCAATCGGTGCTTCTGTTCTTTTTGAACTATTACTCGGGATTCCCGTTTGGGTGTCCCTCTTCATTTTTTTTATATATACATTTCTAGTTGCAGGCATAGGCGGCATGAAATGGATTCGTAGGTTGGAAGGCCCTGCAATAGTATTCATTTTTAGTGCCATCATTTTCATTCCGATGTTTTTCTTTATTCGAGAAGGGGCAACAAACATCTATTATGGAATAAGGTTGCTTCACCCTTATCTGCTCTTCACCAACAATCAAGAATCCGTCTATTTCGCTGCCACAGCCATGCTCATCGGATTCGGTCAAATGATATCCGACCGTGCAACTTGGCAACGTCTTTACTTGATTGACTTGAAGAAAGTACGAGTCAGTTTTTACTTAACCGCATTAGTTTGGATTACAATCCCGCTCTCACTTGGCGGCATGCTCATGATTGTCATTTACGACCAATCATTCACCGAAACCTTCTCGTTGTTATTTGAACTCGTGAAAAAAATCGAACCCTTATTGCTCTTATCAATCTTCTTTTTATTTTGTTTCAGTACAATTTCCAGCACAACAAACGCAGAATTACACGCCACAACCGTTCACTTTGTGCGTCATATCCAATACAAATTGCATCCTACTATGAGCGATAAACAATTGTATAAGGCTTCCTATCAATTCTCAGGAATTTTATTATTCGTGCTTTTAGTCATCTCGCTCTTCTATAACTTTGATGCACTAGAATTTCTCTTTTTCTTCGGCACCCTATATGCAGCATTGATTCCAGTAATGTTATTTGTCATACTCTCTAGACGAAGACTCTCTCGTCTATTACCCTATGCTGTACCCATAGGTGCAATCAGCGTTCACTTAGTCCCTGCTATCAGCGAACCTCTTCCATCGATTTGGTTCAGTTTTCTCATTTCACTAGCAGTCTCCTTTATCTCTATGCTTTTTGCAGAACGGGAGTTTTTCTGAAAAGAAGTAGTTCTCGCCAGTTTGGATGAGGAATGCTTCTTTTTTTTATTTTTGCGATTCAGCTAGTACTTCGCAATTGCACAACAAAATCAAGCGTAGCTGGCCATTAATACGTTACATCGATTAATTTGTGCCACGTTTCCGATTAATCCCCTATCTTGCCGATTACCTTTTTTGCGTGCATTTTGCTAATAGAAATAAACGCTTCGCTACCAATTCCCCCCTTTAATCAGTTGAATTGTGTCTCGTTATCGAGAAACTGCGCTGAGTGTCGGAGAAATCTAGAGATGTGATGGAAAAAAACTTATAAGTGATGGACAAAGCTCCCTGAGTGATGAAGAAATGTTCATAAGTGATCAACAACACAAAAAAGACCCATCTCTCCAATGCGAGACAGGTCTCTTCTATATAATATTATCGATTCACCGTAAAGCGACTTAAGAAATCTTGTAAACGCTCACTTTTCGGGTTCACTAAAATGTCTTCAGGATGCCCCTCTTCCTCAATCACACCATCGTTCAAAAAGACGACGCGGTCAGCGATATCGAGTGCAAAATCCATTTCGTGCGTGACGAGAATCATCGCCATTTCGCCTTCTTTCGCGAGATCACGGATGACTTCGAGCACCTCACCGACAAGCTCTGGGTCAAGAGCCGACGTCACTTCATCAAACAACATGACTTTCGGACGCATCATGAGCGCCCGCGCCATCGCAACCCGTTGCTTTTGACCACCTGAAAGTTGAGCTGGATACAGATCGATTTTATCGCCCAAACCAACCTTCTCTAGCATTTCGACAGCCGTCGCTTTCACTTCTTTCTTACTTTCATTTTTCACAAGGACCGGCGCTAGCATACAATTTTCGAGTATGGTCATGTGGGGGAAAAGGTTGAAATGTTGAAATACCATTCCTATATCTCCACGAATGGAATGCAAATGAGAATCATCCGCTCTCACCCATTCACCTTTTTTCTCCATTTGCCAAAGGTTTCTTCCACCTACATCGATCACGCCCATCGTTGGTTCTTCGAGCGTCATCAGCATTCTGATAATCGTCGTTTTCCCGGAACCACTCGGTCCAATCAGTGCAACTTTTTCGGCAGGCTGAATGTCCAGATCTATTCCTTTCAATACTTCGATATCCCCAAATGATTTATGGACATCCTGATATTTCACTATTGGTTCATCCATTCGAAATCTCCTTTATCATAAACATATTGGCTCTCATTCCCTTAAGAAGTCATTGCTTTTTTGTCAAACTTGCGGTTATATTTCTTCTCTAATTTGCTGATTAATATCGCAGATGGATAGCTCAACAACAGGAAGAACAACGCTACAACCGTTAACGGCTCCACGAACTTGTAGTATTGCGATCCATAGTCATTCGCAATATGAAGCATAGCTACAACACCGATCGTCGACGCTAGTGGAACTTCTTTAAACATGATGATTAAATAATTCCCAAGCATCGGGATTGTCGGAGGAATTGCTTGAGGAAGAATAATTTTTGTCCACTTTTGTCTTGTGGATAAATTCAATGCAGTCGATGCTTCCCATTGTCCTTTATCCACAGATTCAATTCCAGACCGGTAAACTTCAGACATGTACGTGCTGAAGTGGATTCCAAGTCCTAAAATCGCTGCAACGAATGGATTCAGCGACACACCTACGACCGGGATTACCGGCCATGCGTAAAATATGAAAAACAATTGGACAAGCGGAGGCGTCGATCTGATGAATTCTGCGATCCATCCAAAAATACTGCGCACAATCTTCGATGGAATGCGGCTCATGAACACCCAGAAGAATCCAAATACCGCAGCAAATAAATAACACGCAAACGTTAAGCCCACTGTAATCCAAAGCCCTTTTGCAATAAGCGGAATGGTCTCAAAAAATACGGTCCAACTCCAATTCATCCGAGAGCCACCCCTTTCTTCGACACCCTCTCCATTTTTTTAGTGAATCCAATGAGAGGCAACGCAATCACGAAGTACATCACGAGGAGAAGTAAATAGACTGTCGGGGAATCCGATAAATGTGTGCTTCGGTAAATATTTCCGTAGTACAGCAAATCCGTTAATCCAATTAAAGAAACGAGTGAAGTCGCCTTCAATATTTGAATCAAGTAGTTACCGTATTCAGGGAGCATCATCCGAACCGCTTGCGGAATAATAATGTGACGCATGCGTTGGAACTTCGATAAGTTCAGTGCAATCGAAGCTTCCGTCTGCCCAGCAGGAACCGCTTGAATCGATCCCCTGACAATCTCAGACATATATGCGCCGTAGTTCAAAGAAATGGCCAGCACTGCGACCCAAATGTCACTTCCCAGATGGATATTAAAAAGACCTGGAAGTGCATAGGAGAACCAAAACAATTGGACAATCAATGACGTTCCTCTAAAAATTTCAACATAGAAACCGGTTACCCCTGTAACTAACCGATTCGTTGAAACGCGCGATAGCCCTGCGACAAGCGCAATGATCGTACTACAGATAATCGAGAGCACGAGCACCAGCAGAGTCACTTTTAAGCCCTGCATGAGGGTAGAAAATATATCGGGTAAAGAACCCACAAACACCACTCCATTGTGTACGATTTAATAATCTTTACTAGTTTACGAGTTAATAACCTAGAAAAGGGTCATGCCGAACACGGCGTGACCCGATCGTTTTCTTAGTAATTTTCACCGCTACAAACACTTTCAGTCGTAATGTCGTCATCGACCGTGTTCATTTCTTCAGTAAAACCAAACGGTTCAATCAATGCCGCAATTTCGCCGTTTTCCTTCATCTTTTTAAGCTCCGCATTGTAAGCTTCACGTAGCTCATCGTCTTCGTTCAAGAACGCTGCAGCCCCATAACTAGGAACACCTTCGATTTCCGGCTGTTCGAATTCATTTACAAACTCAAGTTTGTCGATGTTAGCAGATTCAAGTGCCATTTTAATCGTCATTTCTGTTCCTGTTGTCACAGCCGCACGACCTGATTCAACTGCTGAAAATGATGCTGGAATGTCCGGAACCATCATGATTTGGCTCTCAGCGACGCCTTCTTTAATCATAAATTCCTTCTCTGTCGCACCACTCATGACCGCAACTTTCACATCAGGATTCGCAGCAATATCTTTATAACTTTTCAAGTTCATCGGATTTCCCGTTTCAACGATCAATCCTTCACCATATTTAATTTCCGGTTCACCAAACGCTACGTTTTTACAACGGTCAGGTGTTATCGCCATTCCCGCTGTAATGACGTCAAACTTGCCTGCGCCTAATCCTGGAATCAGGTTCCCGAACTCCGACAACTTCCCGTCGACTTCGTCTATCCCCAGGTTTTCAAAGACCGCTTTGGCAATAGCAACCGCAGCACCTTGCAATTCCCCATCTTCTTCATACGCATACGGTTTCTCATTGGCAAAGCCGACTTTGACAACGCCTTTCTCTTTCAAATCTTCTAGCTTACTACCACTACTGTCCTTCCCACATGCTGCTAAAACGACTAACAACATGAGTGCCAAAAACCCAACCAACGATTTCTTCATTAGTCTCCTCCTTGATATTTTCATAAAACAAATTTCCAGTACACTATTAACCGTATCATACCTAATTTTTCATTACAAACCGATTTCGGTGATTTCCACAGATGGAAATAAAAGCAAATAATTGTTTAACGTAGTAGTGATAACGGTTTCAAGAGATCTAAAATGCTAAAAAAATAGTTTAAAAAGTTTTTTCAATAGGCTAAAAGTATTTCATTTTGAACGAATTGTGAATTTGACTTATTTTTATTTCTCTAGAGAAAACAACAACTTTTATTCGTTTTTTAATCATAAAATGAAAGTCCATTTTAATACTACAATTCCCTAAGCCATATACATGCGATAGACTGCGTAGCCCATCCTTAAACAAGCACAGCGCTACCAAACACCCCTAATAAACCATTGAATTGTGTCCCGTTATCGAGAAACTTCGCTATGCGTCGGAGAAACCTTGAGCCGTGATGGAGAAACACGCCCGACTGACGGAGAAATCACTTACAGCGTCGGACATTCACCGCTATGTGTCGGAGAACATGAAATTGGCCATGCGTAGTTGAATTGCCCATCCTTAAACAAGCACAGCGCTACCAAACACCCCCTAATAAACCATTGAATTGTGTCTCGTTATCGAGAAACTTCGCTATGTGTCGGAGAAACCTAGAGTTTTGATGGAGAAAACCTTCTAAGTGATCAACAACGTCATCCGTACACAAAAAAGACCCAGCCGCTCAAATGCGACTGGGTCATCCCTATCCTCTATTTAAATAATCCCTTGGAAACGTAATATAATCTCTGCAATGACTGCCGAGCCGAGGAACGTTCCAATCATGACAAGGCTTGCGACGATCAACGTACGCCAGCCAAGCTTGACGAAATCAGACCATGAACGTCCAATCGCAATCCCAGCATATGCTAGAATTGGTGTCGTCAACGCTAACAACTGAACTTGAGTTGTCCATTCTACGACTTTATCAGACCCTGGGAACCACGGCATCGACACGACCACTCCAATGATGGATATGTAAGCGATACTCGGGAAATTCAAAGGGATAATCTCTTTTAAGATGAACCCTGCCAAGCAGATACCAATTAGGACCGCCATACCTGGAAGCGCAGAAAGCGGGAAGATATCGTAACCGATCCAGTTTCCGATTAGTCCACTGACGCCTACTATAACTAATAACAATACCCATTCTTGAATATTTTTCAGCATCAATACCCCTCCTTCTTCCGAGTCATCCACCCATATAATTTTTCAGTGAGTGGCAGTGCGATGAAGATACTGACCCAAAGACCGCTTGATAAGGAGAGTAAGTTACTCGCTCCTGAAAGCGCAACGATTTGCGTCTCAAGATCCGGAAAAGCTGCGATCAGCGATCCACTTGCCGCAGCCATCATACTCCCACTTCCAACACCTGAAGCCAGCGCAAACGAAAGGGGACTGAGTGGTGTAATCGTCGCAAGAAGCCCTGACAACAAGCCTAAGAACACTGCACCGAAAACTGTCCCGAAAATATACATCGCCATGACTCCGCGACCTTCCGGCGAACCCATTCCATATTTATCCATTATCAAGCCCACGTTCGGCTCACGTCCAATCGAGTGTGTCATCCCGATTGCTTCGCGTTTCATCCCTAGCCAAATCGCAACAGGCAGTGCAATCAAAATCGTAACAAGGTGACCAAATTCTTGAAGCAAAAGTGCAGGTCCTGCTGCAATCACCTCAGGAAGCGAAGGTCCGATTATGACCCCGATTTTCGCAAGCAATAATGAAACACCTAGCACTATAATTGGCTCTGCATTAATCGACTGACGCTCCTTCACAGCCGGTGTAAAGTACAAAATAATTCCTATTCCGAGCGCGTACAACATCGGCAACAACAGGATGACCCCTGGGCCGATTTTGATGCTGAACGTACCAATCAATTCCGTAACAATTACTATCGCTAAAACAATGGCATGCAACCGCCAATCTTTCCATAATCCCATTGCCGCATTTCCATCCTGCATGTTAGTTCTTCCCCCTTCACCTAATGGAAATTGAATCATTATCTCCCTGATTCATTATCCGCCTATAATTTCTGATTAAACTGATTTCAAAATCGTCATCAATTTACCTCTCAATGACGCACTCCATAAATTCTTTGTGAACATCCACAAAAATCTATGTTATGCAGTATACAAGATAATTCAGTCAAAAGGAAGAGATATTTTATCGTAGTAAAGCATTAACAAAAAATGTTATTTGAAAATAAGTAAAAAGCTTATCTACCGACCAGCAGATAAGCTTCTCAAAGTTCATATGTTTATCACATGTTGTCTTCCTTTTCAAATACAGTTTTCAAATCCGTTGTACTATTTGTAGTCATAGAAAACGGAATGATTGAATTCAGCCGCCATCCTTTCACAGCATTCTTCTCCATAACCTGCTCCACTTCCTCTTTAGGTGTACCCTTCCTACTACTCTTGATGGTCAAGAATTTATATGTGTACATTGTGACTCCTCTTCTTTTAGAACAGAGAGATTTAGTGATTTATTGGAAATAAACTTGCAATCCTCTCTTACCACTTCAGCAATAACGTTATGATATACTGAATTTACTAAAATCTCTAAAGGAGTTGCACCTACATGAAAGCAATCGTTAAAAGGAGTGCCGCACCAGATGATATCGCGTTTGAAGAAGTGAAGGTTCCTACAATCGATGATGATGAATTACTTGTTCACATAAAAGCTGTCGGCGTCGGAATTCACGACTCCTATTTTCTCCCTCAGGTAATCGACTATCCCTATCCAATTGGAATCGAAGCCGCTGGTATTGTTGAAGAAACCGGGAGTCTAGTAACCAACTATCAAAAAGGGGATCGCATCGCTTTCGTTAGTATGATGCAACCTAAAGGCGGCACGTGGGCTGAATACGCAGTGGTCCAGCAAGACTCACTCATCTTACCCATCCCTGTAAATATGGATTTTGCAGAAGCCGCTGCAGTACCAGTCGCAGGCAACACCGTTTTGCGTGCGCTCACTGCACTCCATTTGAAAGAAGGCGATTCCGTATTCATCGCCGGCGCTTCGGGTGCAATCGGTACATTCGCCATCCAGTTTGCCAAAGCGCGTGGCTGGAATGTGGCAGGATCCGCTTCCCCTCAAAACCACGACTACATGAAATCTCTCGGTGCTTATAAAACTGTCGACTATAATGACCCGAATTGGGCGAACGAAATACGTGATTGGATGCCTAACGGTGTCGACGCAGCGATAGCCATCCAACCTGGCACAGGAACTGAAAGTATGCACGTCGTAAAAGACGGAGGCACTGTCATCACCATTTCTGGTGATCGCATCGAGCCAGAACGCGGCATCACTGCTGCATTCGTCCCTCATAAGGCGGATGTTGGGGATGAAGTCAAACAGCTCATTCAAGAAATCGCAGCGGGTACATACAAGCTCGTCATTGAGCAAACTTATCCGTTCGACGAGGGACTTGCGGCGCTAAAAAAGACTCAAACCCGTCACGCTCGCGGCAAGTTAGTACTGACTTTGGAATGAAATCTCTGCCCCCTGTCCGCTCTGCGGAACGGGGGGTTTTCTTATGCCTTTTCAAGGACGAATTATGTCCCGTTATCGAGAAACTCCGCTATGTGTCGGAGAAATCGTCCGGTGTGATCGAGAAACATCCTAAGTGTCGCAGAAACCACTCGCAATGATCGGCAATCCTTCTTAAGTGTCCGACAAGTTACTATCACTGGCTCCCAGTGGAGTAGCCCCTCCTCAAACAAGCGAAGCGCACACAATTAATCCCTTAAAAGCACTTGAATTGTGTCCCGTTATCGAGAAACTTCGCTATGTGATGGAGAAATGGACAGATGTTATCGAGAAACCTCGCTAATTGCCACAGAAACTACTCGCAATGTCGGTCAACCCGCCCCAAGTGTCCGACAACACACCAACCCTCAATCCACCTCCAATTCCCCCCACCCATCTCATCTATACATTTCCTTTCTATTCTCCATCCTTCGCACATACCATTTACAAGGAAGAACATTACAACCCAACGCCAGTCAACAAGCACTACCCAACATTAAAAAAGGAGTGACACCCATTAAAACTTGTCCAGTTTGCAACCACACGCAACTTGACGGAAATTTTTGCGGGGAATGCGGAAACTCGTTCTCCGCCATACGCAAGCGAACGGCATCTGTAGAAATACCGGTCTCGTCACCAAACGAACCCCTTGAAAAGTTAAAATCAGATGCAAAGAATTTCATGCAATTCCTATTACAACAACTCAAAACACCATCTGCCCACTTTCACACGACGAACACTGCACTCCAAAACAGCTTTCTCAGTGTCCTTTTATTCATCCTACTCACATCCGCCACCTTCTACGCTGCATTCCCAACAAGCCTTACAGCTCTCAGTCCAACCTTTTTCCAAGTCTGCCTCTACTTAAGTATCTTCTTTCTTCTAGTTGTCGTCGTAAATCTCATCGCAATCACGAGCACGGCCAAATTATTCTCAATCACCGAATCCGTCTCAGAATGCACTCGAAAATTAGGGGGATTCTATGCCATTCCCATTGCACTTTCCGCAATAAGCCTGCTGCTCACATTCGTTCATTCCTTCACTCTATCCACTATTCTTCTAGCTATCGCCATCTTCATCGCGTTCATCCTCATTCCTTTAATCACAATCACAAAAATCTTATTCAAGGAACCCACATCCATTGATAGTTTTTACGGTATCCTTTTCTACATCGCCGTCACAACAGTCGCCTCCATTCTTCTCGCAACGTTCATTGCCGATACGGCTATTGGAGAGATCTTGAGATTCCTGCAATTCTAATGCTATTCACCCTCCATTCACCTTCCACCCTACGCGAATCACACGCTCGTTCGAACTCGTCCGTCATACACTAGAGGGTACTTACAAATTAGGAAGGTGAAACTTATGAAAGAACATCATACAACTCCCAATTGTGATTCGGGGAACAAACAGCCGAATATTCTATTCCTAATGGTCGACCAAGATCGGTTCCCTCCTGTATATGAGACGGAAGAGTTGCAAAAGTGGACCCGCGAAAACTTAATAGCGCAGCAGCTGTTGATGAAAAACGGAATGACATTTCTTAACCATTATGCCGGCAGCACAGCTTGTGCACCGAGTCGGACGACATTATATACCGGGCACTATCCATCCTTACACGGAGTCACACAAACACCTGGCGCAGCGAAAGGATCCTATGACGCGGACCAGTTCTGGTTGGATCCTAACACAGTTCCTACAGTCGGAGACTACTTCCGCGCTGCCGGATATGATACATTTTGGAAAGGAAAGTGGCACGCTTCTGAGCAAGATATTGTAATTCCCGGTACGAAAAACGCATTGCCGAGTTACAACACAATCACAGGGGCCCCTGATAAGAAAAAAGAGAGGATTTATCGCGAAGGAGACCGTTTAGGAGAGTTCGGTTTTTCAGATTGGATTGGACCGGATCCCCATGGTACCGACCCACGAAATTCTGGGTCATCTGCAGGTTTTGGAACGAGTGGACGGGACGAAGTCTATGCAGCGGAAACAGTGGAATTGATAGAAGCATTGGAACGAACTTCGAAGTGCGAGGTAGAAACAACGCCGTGGTTCATCCAATGTTCGTTCGTGAATCCCCACGATATTGCGCTGTTTGGGATATTTTCAGCGCTCCTGCCTTCATATAAGTTCGATGTAGATCCGACACTTCCGCACATCCCACCCGCTCCGACCACCCATGAGTCACTAGCAACAAAACCTTCTGTGCAAGACAGCTATCGCCTCACCTATCCAAAAGGATTGCAGCCAATCATTAACACCAATTTCTATCGCCAACTGTATTATAGCTTGCAGAAAAAAGTGGACGACGAAATGATGAAGGTACTCACTGCGCTTCAACAATCCAGTTTTTCAGAGAATACAATCATCGTCTTCACATCCGACCACGGTGAACAACTTGGTGCACAAGGCGGACTTTATCAAAAATGGTATTCGATGTACGAAGAATCCATCCATGTCCCCTTCGTCATACACAGTCCTCAGCTTTTCCCTCATGCAAAACAGACAACTACCCTTACGAGTCACGTCGACATCTTACCGACACTACTTGGATTGGCTGGAATTGACGCAGCTGAAATCCTGCACAAATTAGCGATTGATCATACGGAAGCTCGACCTCTTGTCGGAAGGGATTTAACACCACTCATAGAAGAACGTCAAACATTCTTCCGCGCAGATGAACCACTGTACTTCATGACGGACGACAACGTGTTCAAAGGAATTCATCAAACAAACCTCATTACAGGAAAACCTTATGAATCCGTCGTCCAACCAAGTTCAATAGAAGCTATAATTGTCTCACTTAAAACTGGCCCTGCCGGTAAATCAGAAATCTGGAAGTTCGCCCGCTACTTCGACAATCCCCAGTTTTGGACGGATCCAGGCGTCAGCGATACGACATTTGTGGATGAAGACGGCTGTGTCGTTGAGGTCGTCAAAACAGAACCCGTTCCTGACCAATTTGAAATGTACAATCTAGCGCACGACCCGCTTGAAACGAAAAATTTGGCAGATCCAGGTTGCTGCTCCCCTGAAACCGAAGCGATTCAACGTACGCTTCTGAATATGCTCGAAGGTCAGCGCTGTCAGAAGCGATTGAAGCCAAAAAAGGGTTGAGATGGCTATGGAAATTCAGAGTAAAAAAATGTCTTTCTACTGAGAAATCCTCTTCCCGAATTATAAAGGGCGAGGATTTTCTTCTTGAGCAGTAATAACTGTCCATGACGAAACTTCTAATTTACTTTGATGAAACTATCATTGAGAATTTCCGTATACATAGTAAACCTTTCACAAGGAGGCTGTTTATGTATGAAGACGAAGTTCGCTTTGATCCTACTCACTGCATGCATCGTGATGGCAGGATGTTCAAAAGGTGCAGAAACCGATGATGAAAAAGTGACGGCCGTCGTACATGAAGACGACAAGAATAGCGGAGAGAAAGAAATGGATGATAAAAAAACGGGGACTGAAACGTTCACCGCAGGGTCGCAGGCAACTACCCCCGAAGAACTAGCGCAGCTCTCACCCGGAACGTTAACTAAGGATTTTACGATTGAACAGGAAACCTCCATGTGGAGCAAACGGGAGGTCCCTTCCGAAATCAGGGAAAACTTTTTAACTGAGATGAAATCCATAACGGAATCCACTAAAGATCCTAAAGAATTGCATGGTGCACTCATCCACTTACTCGGAGGTGCGAAGTACGGAGAACTCGTTCAGCCACTCATCGACTTTTCCCCTTCGTTCAAGGAACCGATTTTACCGGAACCTCGAGAAATACAGGGAGATGAGGCACAAAAATCTATTCCAACTAATGGCATCATCCTATTAGACGCAAGCTCCAGCATGCTTCTCCAAGCTGACGGGAAACTGAAAATGGATACCGCCAAAAGCGCCGTAAAAGGATTTGCCTCCATGATGGGAAAGGAAAGCGATCTATCCCTTTATGTATACGGACACGCGGGAACTCAAAACAAATCGGACAAACCGTTGTCCTGTGGCACAATTGATGAAATCTATCCGCTAGCAAGCTATGACGAGAAAAAGTTCGACGAAGCGGTCGATCAAGTAAAAGCGAGCGGCTGGACGCCACTAGCTGGTGCTATCAAACAAGCTCGGCTTGATCATGAAGGGACAGAGGCAGACATCACTCTATACATCGTTAGTGACGGAGCCGAAACGTGTGATGGGGATCCAATTGTAGAAGCCAAAAGCTTCGCTGAACTCGCGGAAGATCGTCATGTCAATGTCATCGGATTCCAAGTAGATCAAACTGCAGAAGACCAATTGAAAAAAGTCGCTGAAGCTGGAAATGGGACGTATATGGCTGCAGATTCATTGGAAGAAATGACTTCCAACATCGCAAAAGTCTGGCTACCTTCCGACCTAGATCTCGCTACACTGGTCTATCAAAAACCGGTCGGCTGGCCAGAAGCCATGGCTTACGAAACAGTTCGACGCACAAGCGACAAGATCACATTCGCCATTAACACGGAAAGCGATCGCTTCGCTGGAGCCACCAGCATTCTTGAAAAAGATGAATTGATCGACGAACAAACTGCACAGGAATTACTTGATATAATTGAAAACACTCGAACAAAATACCGTGACATGATGGATGCAAAGAAGGAGGAAAAACGTTCGTTGATCCAGAACGAAGTGGATCGCATCACTACGTTGGTGGATGATTATAAGATACGTATGGAGAACCTGAAGAAAGAACAGGGGAAATGAGGGGACGTCAGACAGCTGATTTGTAAATGTGAACACTGAGTCAAGAACCCATCCACTCTAACTTCAAATTAAAGAAATCCCTCATCTCCGATTTCTCAGATATGAGGGATTTCTCATTTATTTATTATTTCTTTCGCTGAGTACGTTCAGTTCCCTTCCATAGGAACTCCATCCACATCGTCTCTTTTACGACTAAAAATCCCTATTGCGAAATAACCTAATGTCGGAAGAATCACAACCAACAGCATTCCCAACGGACTTTGAATCATCTTCACCAGATACCCAGCATTTGGGATAAAGAATGACTGTTTTCCGAGCAGATTTCCTGCTCGAACCAATTCTTCATCCATCATATTGTTATTATCACCTTTAGTCGCAAAACTGATTTCACCGGAATTGTTGATGACTTCAACGACTCTGTGGGTAATTAAATTCCCGCCACTTTCTCTAAACGTAATAATATCATCTACTTTAACGTTCGACGCATCCACTTTTTTTACGAATAGCATGTCCCCCGTCTCGAAGATGGGATTCATACTATTGGATAGTACGGTTAACGGTTGATAGCCAAAAAAGGAAGTGGGCTCTCCTTTATTCGTGAACTTCTGGTAAGCCGTCATGATCACTAAACCGATAACTACAATGACGAACAGACGAAACACTAGCGAACTGATTTTCTTCAAGCTATTCTTCATAGTTTCACCCCATCTCCCTGTCCAGTACAAGGCAAGGTGTTATGTGTTGCCTTCGCTATTCACTTTTTCTTATTTCGTTTCATAGGTTGATCCATCATCTGTTTGCTTCGCGATTACATTCAGACCTGCTTTGTAAGAAGCCCCTTGGTATTCGTTCCCCGCACTTTCATCCAGTTTGATACCCATCATGATGTCGATATACTGGCCTTCATCCAACTCCCAGAACTGTTCGTTCTCCCCGTCACCTACTAGGATTTCACCAGATTCAATTTGTTTAGCGGATAAAAGAGTACCGAGCATTTCAACGCGATTTTTGCCATCATTATTAGAGGATAAGACTTCATTTGTTGTACCATTGAATAGGTGATCGAGTTTAATTTTCGAATCTTCATAAGCATTTTCATCAGGTTTCACTGTGTATTTCATCGCAATGAATCCGACTTCATATCCCTCTAGAGATGCCTTATCGACAGAATGCGTATACGTCGCTTTAATATGCGCGTCCATATCTCCCGTGTTTGAAATCGATAGCCACTCTCCGTAGTGAAGTTGGGATGGTGCAAATTGCTCGGCTGTGAAAATTGGTGTATCGATATTTCCGCCACCGTTGATCTGCAAGATTCCGTTTTTCATTTCCGCTTGTGCGTTTGACTCTGAAGTGAACCAAGAATACGTTCCAAATCCAGTCGATACAATCAAAGCTCCTGCAAGCGCCGTTCCAAGTAAGACGTTCTTGGACTTCTTCATCCCTTGAGTTTTAACCATTCTCGTATTCCCCCATATTCTTATAGTTAGTTTTGAAACAGATAGCATCATTCAACGGTGTTGATTTGCATTTCAGGTGGACGCTTTCCGAGGGGCTCGATTTCAGCCTCCTCGGTCGCTAACGCTTCCTGCAGGGTCTTCAACCTTCACTGATCCCTCTGGAGTCGCCACCTTCCGCTTCAATCAACGGATATTCTATTAGATTGTGATGACATTAAACTAAAACAAACTTTTCTTATCACTCTGCAGGCTCAAGTCCAATCGACTTCAACAACTCGTTGATGCCTTTGTTACCTATCTTTTCAACTGGCTTTTTCTTCGTATCTTTCGCGCTTCTTAAGAAGTTCTGCTCAACGAGACGGACATCCAGTTCATCCACAATTCCATCGATATTAATGTCGGCCGCTTTGTCCTTCTTTCCGTACTGTGCAACGATGCGCATTACATCCATAATGTCGATCACACCGTCATTATTCACATCACCTGCGAAGTTCATCGGTGGATACGTCCGAGACCAAAGACCTCTCCACTCTCCATCAGAGAAGGTTGCTACATCGACCGTACTCACTGAATTTAAATGCCCAGGTACTTCAACAACTAATTCGAATTTTCCTTTTTGTGCTTTAATGTCTTCGACAAAGAATCCGCCAGTAGATTGTATATCTCCTGAATATTTCTTTCCATCTGGACCTTTCACATAAACTTTCGCACCGATTTTACTTAAATCGACATCATAGAAAATTTCTCCTGTCTCTTCCATCAAACCTTCTGGTGCAAAATATCCTTCCAACTTACCAGTAGACGCCACCAAATCGAATCGTTTTTGCGAGAATGCTTCCATCTTAGTCACTTTGTCGCTATTTACCGCCGTGTACGACACATTATTAAAGAAGAATCCTTGAGAATCTGAATAAGATTCATCACTAATGACTTCAAAGGTAATATCTAGGAAAGCTTGTTCCCCGCTGATCCCTTTTATGTCAGTCCCCTTCAGTGAGGCTCCCAGAGAAGCAATTGTTTCACGGTGTTCATTCTTTAATACAGGTTTTGCTACGTCAATTTCAAGATTATTTTTCTTTGCAAACTGCTTAAACTCCTTATTCGCTTTTACTTTTTTGAACTTGAATAGTTCATTCAAAAATCCGATATCAAACTTTCCACTTTGAAGATCTTTTACATTGTTCAACGTCAATGTAGCCGTAATCTCGTCGCCTTTACGAACCTTAGGTTTGTCATACGAAGCAGAGGCATATTCCATTCCTTCTTTGACAAATACATAGTCGTCAAATCTTGTGCTTGTCCCCATTTCTACTGTTTGTAACGAAAGTTTTAGCGGCTTTTTGGCAGTATCTTCTGGCAAAATCCCAACCTTCATATCTCCATTTCCACCAACCGGAAGTAAACCACTTGGAAACGCGGAGTTCTCATAGTAAACTGTCATATTGGACGACTGGTCATAATTGAGCCCCTTCGACTTTAGATAGTCCATGGATGCATCATAAACGTTTGTGTGAACCCATAACGCATGATGGCCATCCTCATCTGTATACATGGAATCATTCACTTCAATGATTCCGGGCTTATAGTCCTTGAACGAAATTTCTGGCTTCGTATTGTCAACGACCGCAACGCTTTCATCCACGTACGTATTGCCTTCCTTATCTTTTGCGATCATTATGAATTTGTAGCCGCCTTCAGGTAACCTAACGTTTTCATTTGAAATCGGATAGTTTGGATCACCTGTAAATTCATTGACGACTCCTGTAAATCCTTGTGTAATATAAATTTCACTGCCTGGTAAAATGCCTGATGCTCCATAGAGCGATCCCACGTAGCCAACCGGTTTGCCCGTTTCGCCATCTGCAATAACTATATCCACTGTCTCCATCGGACTCTTGAATTTAAACGTGACCGGTGTGAAAGGTATTAAGAACGAATGGAAGTTGTACCAAGAATTTGTGATGACGGGTCTTTCCAATTCTACATAGTCAATCCCTTTGCTCGTCACACGAATCGCAAACGGTACTTGATAACTTTCACTTAAATCACTTTCATTCACAAAGTGCACGTACCCTTCATAGGTTCCTTCAGCCGCGTTTTTAGGCACCTGAAGCTTTGGTTCCACTTTCGTTTCACCGTTTGCTGCAACTGTAACCGTCGAATCCGCTGCAAATTTCACACCGTTTTTCTCAGCATCTTGTCTACCGTCTTTAGCGCCCAAGAATTCTACGTCCACTGCAAACTTCTTGCTTTCTTTGCTGCTGTTTTTAACGACAACAGGTCGTGACACTTCGATTGCTTTACCGTCATCCGATAGATAATGAGAGCGGAACGACAATGATGCGGTTTCATTATTAATTGAAATCACTTCGCCATCCTCGACCGTTTCTGTTTGATCAAGCACTTTTACAGAAGTATCTGCGTGAACGGCGTCGTACGCGTTAATGCGGCCCGCACCTACCTCATACACAGATTGGTCTCCTTTTAGTTCAACGGAGGTATTCATTAATGCTGCTTTCACGTCAAATGGCGTGTAGTCAGGATTCTCCTGCAAAATGAGTGCTGCTGCACCTGCTACGTGTGGCGCCGCCATCGAGGTTCCTTGACTTCTCGCGTATGCCGTATCGTAACTATTGCCTTCAGGATCATTCATATAAGATGGAAACGTTGAATAGATTGCGACACCAGGTGCTACTACGTCTGGTTTGATGTCATAACTTTG
Source organism: Sporosarcina sp. D27 (assembly GCF_000586555.1). GTDB lineage: Bacteria > Bacillota > Bacilli > Bacillales_A > Planococcaceae > Sporosarcina. The sequence continues at coordinate 3,910 of NZ_AZUC01000057.1, read as the reverse complement.
TGCGACAGGTCCTCTTGAACTGAAATCCGCTAGATGATCCCCTTCAGATTTCGTATTGTGTAAATCTCCGAACTTGAATGTTGTTTCGCTCGCCTCTGCTTGAGCTTTCAGCTGCTCTCCATCTTTTTTCGACAAACGGAATGATGGAATGTAGCCCGTACTTTCTCCGACATAATAAGGGATCTGACCGTCTTCGTTGTTGTAAACAATAACAGCCGCCGCTCCCGCTTTTTTAGCGTTTTTGATTTTATCGTCAAACGCAAGTGTGCCCCGTTCGATTAATGCAATCTTCCCTGCAAACTCTTTCCCTTCAAAATCTTTCACATTACCTAGCCCTGCAAAAACAACTGGATACGATTGGTTCTGTAACTCTTCAATCTTATCTGTGAAATTTTTAGCTAATAGTTGTACATCTGTAAAACCTAGGTCCTCAGCATTCGCTGTGTAAGTCGGGATGTTTTGTGAGACATCACTCGCTCCAACAGTAATTGCAAGTGCCGCCGTCCCTGGAGCTCCAACTGTCATCGCACCAGGTCCTGCATTTCCTGCTGCTACTGTCGCAACAACACCCGAAAGCATGGCGTTGTTCACCGCAATGGAAAGTGGTGAAAGTGCGTTATTGACGTTCGCACCGAGAGATAGGTTAATGACATCCATTTCGTCTTTTACGGACTTATCCACACCTGCGAGAATCCCGCTAGTCGCTCCACTACCGTAAGGACCGAGCACGCGATAGTTATACAAATCAACTTCAGGTGCAACGCCTTTAACTGCACTGTCGACATTGTTTTCTTGTTTACCTGCAACCGTTCCTGAAACGTGAGTTCCATGAGACGTGTAATAGGCATTTCCATAGTTATCCCGTTCAGGTTTCCCTGACTTTTTCCACGTTTCATACGTTTCTTCCATAGGATCCGCATCGTTGTCGATGAAATCCCATCCTTTTACAGTGTCAGGATTTACCGAACTCGGATCTACACCTTCTTTCGCTGTATATCCTTTATATGCCCCTTGCAAGTCAGGGTGATTGTAGTCGATTCCTGTGTCAAGGACTCCTACTTTAATACCTTGTCCCTCAATTTTTTCATCGTGGAGCTTGTCCACACCGATTTGAGGAACACTGTCGATCATTTTAGGATCCATTGGATATTCTTTCGGATCAGGTAAATCTAGTTGTACCACATCATCTTTCCAAACACGTTTCACTTCTCCGATACGGACTAAGTCTTCCACCTGATTTCCAGGTAATGTTATGGACACACCGTTAAATGCATCGCGATATTCATGAGTGATTTCCACATCAACAGATAGATTTAACTTCGATTTCCCTTGAATGGCTTCTTTAAATTTCCTATGGGATGCTTCAACTTTGTCTTCAGCTTCAAACAGTGTAAGCTGATTTGGATTCTTGGCTTGTTGCACTTTAGCAGGTTCTTGCTTGAATTCTACAATCACATTCACCGGTTGCTCACTCGTGGTATTAATGCCTGGTTGAATTGTAAAACCCGTCTCCGTACGGATTTCATTGAGCGATCGTCGTTGCTCATCGGTCAGTTTGCTTAATATTTCTTTTACATCATTGACGTTAGTCGCAGCGCCTACTGTTTGTGTCGGCTGGAATGCTGCTGCCGGTAATAGCATGGCAGCCAGCATCACTTTTGCAACTTTCGACTGGACTTGGTTCCCTTTCTTACGTTTCCCCATTACGTACACCCCCGAAATTTTAGTAGTTCCACCTTCGAATTCTCGATGTAGACTAGGCGATTGCATTCTGTCTCACATCCGTGACGTTAACGCTACATCATTTCCAAACATTATTGTATTGGGGTAATCTTAGTATTCAGACTATTGTAAAATGTATATTGAACTACATCCCGAATAGGAAGGCATTACAAAAGGTCCTAATTGAAGAAATATAGTAAGGAATAAGGTTCCATTTATTGTAGTTTAATAGCTAAAGGTAATTACATTTTTCAATATATTGTGTATAATTACTTTCAACTCCGAATAGTTCAACAAACGAAACAGCTTATTACAAATTTGCATTACCCCCCAGTAGGTTAAGAGAAAATCGACCACGACTAAACTGATCAATGTCCATATCTTTGAATTCCCCCAATTATTCGGAGAGCGCCTAATGTATATCTATGAACTATGTTTATCTTCAGAAAAATAAGTCTTTTGGTTTATATTCATTTTAAGCAAATAAAATGTTGCGAATGGAGGGATTTGTGATGTATGAAGGCAAAATCATTAAATTTTACCGCCAGAAAGCGAAGATTACTCAAGAAGAGTTAGGCAGGGGGATTTGTTCAGTTACGCATATTAGTAAAATTGAACGTGGTTTAACGGAATACTCTCCTGAAATAACCATGCTCTTGTCGAAACGTCTCCAAATTGATATGGAACAAGAAATAACTAGCTTAGAGAACTTGAAAAGCAAACTCGATATTTGGCATGACTTCATGATTTCTCAAAACCGACAAGCCGCTATGATCCTTCACAATGAGATGAAAGAATACAAACTTCTTGAACTCTCAGAACACGCGACCTATTACAAGCTGCTTGTTGCAAATTACTATCTCACGCAAGGCTGTACGAAAAAAGCAAAAAAACGGATTGATGATATTCAACGAACTGTTGAAGAGTTGTCCGTTTACGAGTCAAACTTATTCAAACACGTACTCGCTTTGTACTATATAGCAATAGATGAATATACAAAATCCATTGATATTTTCAATACCGTTGACTTCAAATTCTATTCCAATCCTTCTATCTATTACGATTTGGCAGTGGCCTATCAGAATGTCCATTCGCCTGTCCTGGCGTATCACTATGCCGAAAAAGCTTTAAACCATTTTAAAAAGACCAATCAATTCCTCCGTATCATTGACACAGAAAATTTGATGCTCATACAGGTAGAGTCTGACCAATATCGCAATTTTAACGATACTATCGAACAGTATGAAAACCTGATTAAACTATGTGACCTTTGTAACTCTATAGAGAAGAAAGCGAAGGTGCTACATAACTTTGCTTATGAACATTTCAGAAGACAGAACTACGATACTGCCGGGCAGCTTTATAAAGATTCCATGGCTTTGAAAGACAACGATTCTCCGCTCTACTTATTATCCTTGGAGGGTTACACGCGTAGTGCACTTATAGGGAATTTCTTACCTCAAGAAGAACTCATTGGGCTAATTGAAGAAGGTCTAGCCATCGCAGATCATTGTGATGAAACTTTGTATCGACTCATCTTCACCTTGCACCGATATTCTGCGTTCCAACAGAAAGATGACTATCATACGTACTTATTCGACAACGTTCTTCCATATTTGAAATCTCATGGATACACATTAACTGCGCAAACTTACGATCGTGATTTGTTCAACTATTATACGGATAAAGGAAATCCCGATAAAGCGCTAGAAGTAGCAGAGCGTTTGATCAATATGGATTATGTGAAACAGGATGAGACGATGGAGTTGGTGGAGTGATATTACATTGAAGGGAATGGTTACTTTGAGACATTATCTAAGTTTTTTCATCGAGGTTAATAATGATATACCCAAAGTCGCTCTACTACTTTCGTTTTCAAATTTAAACATTGAAAAGTCCAATCACTGATACTTAGTGATTGGACTTTTCTATCCATTCAGATGGCATTTCAACTATTTCTTTGAATCTATTTGGTCGCAATAATATTTAAGTTTTCAGGATCCGTATACGAAACCGTACTTAATCCTCAGATTTCCCAGATTGTTTTTCCTTCTCTTTTGCTGCTTTCTCCTGTTCTTTCTTCGCTTGCTCAGCAGCCTTCTCTTTCGCTTTTCTTTCGTTCTCCGCTGCTTTTTCCTGCTCTTTCTTCGCTTGCTCAGCAGCCTTCTCTTTCGCTTTTCTTTCGTTC
>NZ_AZUC01000056.1 GCF_000586555.1 Sporosarcina sp. D27 | reverse complement strand
GCAGCTTTTTCTTTCGCTTTTCTTTCGTTCTCCGCTGCTTTTTCCTGTTCTTTCTTCGCTTGCTCTGCGGCTTTGTCTTTCACTTTTTGTTCTTTCCCTGCAGTTTTATCTTGCTCTTTCTTTTCTTTTTCTGCAGCTTTCTCTTTAGCCTTTTGTTGTTTCTCTTCACTCTTCTTAGTCTTCTCTACTGCCTTTTCTTCAGCTTTTTGCTCTTTCTTCACTTTTTTAGCTTCGTCTTTTTCAGCATTTTGTTGGCTCTTATCTATATTTTCTTTAGAAGTCAGTGAATTTTCGTTTTTATCTCCATTTGAACCGGCATATTTTTTGTCTTGATTCATTTGTATTTTTTGTTTGATCCAGTCTGCTTTTTCTTGGGGAATCAGTCCGGCGTCCGCTTTTTGTTGGATTATCGCGAGCTTCCTATCCACACCTCTGAAGTTTTGGCTATCTGATTTATCAATCCCTAAGGCAATTTGCTCATTGGAAATCCCATCTATCGTTTTTCCGATCCGATCGATATCCGATTGGTTGCCAGATAAGACTGCGTTCTCGTAAGCTTTTTCTGCAACTCTTGCTTTTTCAAGGTTTACCTTCTTCCAGATGTCACCTTGTTGGATATTTAATGTTTTTGCAATCGTGCCGAACTTCTGGTGTTTTTCTTGTAGCAACTCGATAATTTCACTTTCACTCTTACCACTTTCTTCTGCAAATGCGATTACTTTGACGATTTCCCCAAAATGCAATCCTTGTTCACGCATTGCCTTAACCTTCTCAAGATCAATATTTTTCATCATATTAGCAACAAGATATCCTTCTTGTTTCTTGTTTTCCAAAGAAGTTCGCTGTTTTTTGTCTAACGAGGACTCTACAGAATCACTTGTAATAATAGTAGTCACTTTTTCTAATTTAGTGGCTAATCGATTTTTCACATCACTTGCAACCTTCTCGTCCACGATGACTTCAGCAATCTTTTCTTGCGCTTTTTGTAGATTAGCAACATAGGCAGTCACTAAATCCTTTGTATACTTGTCCTTTGCATCATCAGTCAATTTAGCTGACTCTGCCAAACGTTCTTCTGCATAGTTTAGATAGAGCTTGGATTTCTTTTCTGCATTATTCGTAAACAACAAGTGGAACTTCTCTCCAAACTTGTCTAGAAAGTAAAAAGTGTTTTCAGGAGTCATCCCAGGATCCTGTAGAGCCTGGTCCACTACTGAATTTTCTTTTTCTGTGCTTTCTTCTGCAGCAAAAGCTGGTGTTGTGAGTAAAGCAGTAGCACCAACAATTCCCATTACAACTAAAGTCTTTGCAAATTTCTTCATCGAACTCTCTCCTTTTTTGAATCTTTTCCTGTAGAGAAATCAGGAGTGAAAAAATGCATTTCGACAACTGGCTGACATAGGAAGTATCCCTTAGTCCCTTCAGTTTTGCGTCACCACTTTTCAATGGCTTTGCCTTTTTCATCGACTCTTATTAATTGAGGGAAACATTTCTTTAGGCTCACTCAATCTATTTTTAGTGTACTCCTAAAGTTTCGTTATTGGTAGTCCTCTATGCTATATATCTCAAATTTACTTTTAAGCCCTTTCACCCAAACCTTGCAACTACATATTATCCCGTCACTTATCAGTAGTGAACAGACAAAAACGAGTGCAGCGATTCACAAAGCTACACTCGTTTTTATTTTGAACCACTCATTCCATCTTCTTACTCAATAATATCGACCCTACATTTTCATCTCGATACATCACCCGAACCTGATAGTCACCAAATTCATAAGATAGAACATCGCCAATATCATAATTGGTTCCTACTAACCATTCATCTTCTTCAGATACTGGATCATTTTTAGAATCATGAAGTGGTTCTCCCAACATCTCTTTCAACTCAGAAACAGTTTCTTTATAGTTTCCACCAGATAATTCAACCGCTTGAATGGCATCGTCTTCGCGATCGAAATAGAACGATTGACCGTCAGGATAGGCATAATACCAGCCACCTTCTGTGTCATACTCACCGAGATGATTCGGGTTTTGTTCTAAATACTTTTTAAGGGAAGAACCTACCGTCCCCTGTTCATCTAACAAATATCCTTTTCCTAATCGACTTGGTAAATCCTCTGGGTAAGTTAGATGAGGAAATGGATACGTGTACTCCTCAATCCGATTCCAATTATCAATCATATGTTGATAGTACTCCCGAATATCCGCTTCCATTTTGTCATAGTGGAACGGCCCTTTTACCAATAATTCGGTTTCATCGAAGAGTGTCAATTCCACTTTCTTAGGATCCCATTCATATGTTCGGAAAGCCCAGCCATTTGGATTCGTAGTGAAATAATCATAGGTCTGGATATAACGATCATCGACACTCTTCAAGTCACTTGTTGACGTTGAAATAGCCGTCTGTCCATCCACAGATATCGGAACAAGTTTACCCGATTGTACTGTCCAAAGCGATAACTCTTTAGATGTAGAAGTGACAGACTCCGACAGCTGAACTATCGCTAAATCGCTCCATTCACGAGCGACGATCGGCTCCTGGCTTACATTCAACATAACATCCTGCGACGCGACATCTTGCAAATATCCTTCTTCCCCATCCGTTTCCGCTAAGTAAAATTCCACCTTTCCTTTGTACAGTTCTTCTCCTTCCTGACCCGTGAAATTGGCATCGTTTTTAGAAATCACAGTCGTTTCACCACTATCCGTAGGCAATACGAACAGCTTTAACTGCTTGCTCTCAGAAGTAAGTGTTGTCGTATATAGAGCTTGCTTTTTCAAATCTTCTACGGGCAATGCTGTGTTTGTCGCCTTCACGTAAGTGTTCGTTGTTTTCTGTAAACTAGTATTGTCCCGCTTTCCATCCGCAGATCCAATCTTTTCGACCTGCTCCTTTTCGGATGGTTCCTCTTGCGCTACACATCCACTTGCTCCAAGGATTGCGACAAACGCGACCATCACGAACAGTGAACGTTTAATAGCAATCTTCTTCCTAGCCCGCTGAAGTCCTATCAACATCTCTTTAAGCTCTTTCCTATCGTTCATATACTTTCCGACCCCCATGTTAGCCCTATCATTCATATAAAATTCCTATTACCCTTAATTCTACCATTTTAGTATAATCAATGACATCATGCATTTGACTCATAACCTTTAGTTTCCAGGCTATATGGCTAATAAAAGAGAAAACCATTCATATACGTACGAGAAAAAACGAATTGGGGTGGATCAGACTGCGGTAACCGTCTGCGTCTACACATTTGAAGTTCATATTAGGCTTCTGCTTGTATGAATACTTTAATTACGCAACCATGGGGCGTATGCTAATTACTACAGCATGTAATTTTATGTAATGGCAAAGCACGGGTCACTCAAGAATTCGAATACCTCGCGCATTCACTTTTTCATTTATATCATTTTGTTAACTTCTTCAAATACCATGCATCCATTGCGCCATGCTCAGACCCTTCCAGAGGTCCTTCAAGGAGTTCAAATCCTAATTTTCTATACAACTGATTCGCTACCGACATTTTCTTTGACGTCTCCAAATAACAGAATTTATAATGTTCCTCTGCAAATTCGAGTGCAGTTCCCATCAATCCTTTCGACACGCCCAAACCTTGAGCTACAGGAGCAATATACAACTTCTGCAGTTCACAAATTCTCTTCTTTTGGTTATAAGGTGCAATGCCTACACCACCCACAACGTTCTCTTTTTCATCCACGACTACCCAGTATTTTGCTTTCTGTTGTAGACTATAAAATTGCGCGAGTTCCCCCAATTGAGGATCATAGTAAGCCGTTCCGGGAATATCCAACCCTACAGATTCCAATGAAACCTTTATGATTTGCTCCATGTCTCTATTATCTTTTGCTTCCATTTCACGAATGCGCATCTCTAATCTCCCTTTTCAGTTTATCGTTCTAACAATTCAATCTGCATATTTTTATTCAGTATCTCTCATATACTATTAGACAAAAACAAACCTAAACAACTGTTCATATTCACAAATACCCAGCAAATTAAAAGGACCCTTAGCCAACTAACAGATAAGGGACCTACTCTTTATGAAAACTTAGCACAGCTCACTCCACATTTACTCCTCTGAATAGTTCAATCCTTTTCCATTTTTCTTAATAACATAAGACTGCGTGTACTTTTCACGAACCTTCATTGCCTGATCAGTATTCATTTCAATTCGGTACTGTAACTTGCATGTACGCAGATATCGATTCTCGAAAATATTACAACTGATTGGCAAGTCCACTCGACTGCCGTTATTTAAGGTAACAGATACTTGGCCGTCATCATTTTTCACGTATTCTTTCACATGTTCAATCGCCACCCAAGTACACTCCTGGTCTTTTGGAGAACAAGTAGGTGTCATGTAAATACCATGTTTCTTGCTAATCGCAACCGGCGAATAGGTGCTACTTCCCAAGATCTCATTCGCGCCTTCAATGGCTCCTTTTAAGCTGGAACCCGCTCTACGCAAGTTAAAATCGACGATTTCCGTTGGCGTACTATTGACGATTAAAATCTGGTCTCCTTCTAAAATCATCGAGAGCAAACGCCCACACTCATTAAAGTATGGAAAAATTACGCATGTTTCCGTTGTAATGATGTACTTGTGATTAGTTTTCAACATACTATCCCCTTTTTTTGGATTTCACTTTATTTTTCGTTAAAAAAGGGTATACTAGCATAGATGCTGGTACACCCAGCTGCACTGCCTTAAGTGATTGGGTCTAGCCGGACTATTATCACTTAAGGCTTTTTTGTGCTCCATTCTCACCTGCTCCTCACCTCCTTAAATGAGCACCTCTTTGAATCCCTTCCTTTATGATACGGTCATATGATTACCGAGTTTTCAAAACTTCTAGCTGCTGTTGTTGCCCCATAATTTTCTATTCAAGCTATACTCAGCGTGTTGATCGTGCTAACCCGTAGTCTATTTAAGTCTGCCATGGCAAATAATCGATACATTTTAACAACAATTAACAGAATTCACTTAATTAATTTTATTATATTATAAACTGAGTGAATAGCAATATAAAATTTGCAATATATAGGAGTATTTGTAGTATTATTGACTATTTTAGTCGAATGAAACCTAAATAGTTCCTAATCCATACACAAATCGTTTGTTTTCACATTAAAATAACTATATGGCACAGGAAAAGTACTACAGGACTCCATGAATTCTTTTATTCCTTACATCAATACTTCTTTTCTTCAAAGACTCCTAGGTAAAACTCGAATTCCCCTGTACAGTTCTTCTAGATTTACCTATTCAAAACTTCAAAAACTATGATTCGTTTTCTTCTTCCTCCCCCTCTATGATGAAGTCACCCAGGGAATACAACGCGTCGTGCACGGCCTTAAAAGGCTGATTGAATTGAAATTTTTTCAAGAAGTACTCGAACAATATACACCTATGCTATCTGCAGTTATTCGAAAATTGCACATCTATCGGGATTTTGAACACTTCCGCCAAGCTGGGCGAGTTGCCCTTTGGCAAGCGTGGCAGCGGTTCGATGAAACGAAAGGAGACTTTGCGCCATATGCCTACCGCTCCATTTATGGAGCGATGCTCGATGAGCTGAAACGTGAAGCCCGTTTCAGTGACATGCATATGCCTGCGGAAGATGACCTTTTGGAATATGTAGGGGCTGATCCTCGAAGTGAGAGGGATTATGGAGGATTGGAAGATTTGCTTTCTGAACTTACGCTTCAAGAACGTGAATTACTGAGTCTATTATTCGTGGATCGTTTTTCCCAAGCAGCATGCGCCACTCATTTTGGAATTTCTGTGCCAGGTATAAAAAAAAGAAAAGAGAAACTCCTACTAAAATTGAGAAAACAGCTAACTAAAAGGAACTCGATGGTTACTTAGAAGTGAACTCTAACAGCGCCCTCTATGTATTGCAGATAGAAAGCGCTGTTTAACTTGTTTGACGTGACCGCGCTATTCTGTTTTTCTTGCAGACAAAAAATATAAAACTGACTGTCAACTTCCCCTTACCTATTTCTATATAGGGCTAAAAGGGGGAGTGACACATGACACACTATCTTTCTCGCTATGCCAATTTCAACACAGTAGAGGTAATGGACACGGCTGCCCACCACATGACGACACCCACTGAAATTCTCTGAACAAAACAGATCGTGTCGTATTGTATATGATTCGCTGTTACTCAGTTAAGTATTTGTAGGCACATTTGAAGCACCAGAAAAATCGAAACAGAGCTTGGGATTTCAAACTCCATAGTGAGACGCGCACTCCTAAAATTAGGGAGGTTCGAAATCATCGATCGCATCCCACATGCGACCTGTGATGAACGATTGTGGGGCAAATGTTTATGTTATTTTGCCTGTTGTTGACCAGAGGAAAGTGCACGATGGAACAACCGATCAGGAAGTTGATGAGAACAAGTTTTCGCTACCACATGCCACTACCTAACCTTTTTTAACTCTCAAGAACCTAAAGAACTAAAGATGTCTCAGCTTCCTGAATAGTTCAAAGAAGTCCTCAACAACTCCTGTTGGAAGAATTGTTCTCAGACCTCTATCAAGAATACAGTGTTTCGGTTGATGAATTTTCCATGCCTAATGTGTGTGTTAATGAATTCCTCTTACTATTCAGTGAAGCCAAACAAATACAAGCCCTTCATCCGAGTTACAGACAAAAGGCTTGTTGCACAATGACTCTATTATATTACTGTTTCGGCGCCCGGTAGCCAGCCTTCTCTGCTTCAGCGGTGCTGCAGAACCAGCGTGCCACATTTTTGGTCCGGCTGTAATACGTACTTCCTGGCACATGGTATATCCCTGAATTGCTTCCTTTAATATCGCATTGACCTTGACTCGATACAGCGGCCGCAGATTGACTGCTCGCCTGTCCGCCAGTGGAACTTTGTGAAGTAGTGCTGGAAGGAGCGGTCTTAGAGGCGGCCGCCTGCTCTTTCATCTGCTGAATGGCTTTATCCTTTTCTCCAACAGAAGCCAGCAGTTCTGTGTTTTTTGTCTTTAATGAAGTAATCGATTCAGTGAGAGCTGTATTCTCTTTTTGCAGAGTCTGTACGGTTTCTTGAATTTTTGACTGTTCATCCGTTTGCCCCTGAAAATCACTTTTCAGCTTGTCCATTTCTTTCTGAAGCGCTGATAATTCCGTTTTAAGAGACTGATTCGCTTCCAAAACAGAGGCATTTTTAGTTTCCAATTTCTCATACAGCTGTGCCTGCTCTTGATCGGCACCACACCCAGCCAGTAGAAGACCTGAAAAACCAATAGCCACAAAAGCTACCATACTATGTTTCATAACCCTGATATTCCAAATTCTACTGCACACCATAAACAATAAGACAATCGCTACTCCAACTGCTGCAATTCCCATCCTTTTCTCCTCCCCATTCTCCGTTTTGATCAGAAGGGTACAAAATAAGCATAATTCCCTAATCCTAACTGTACCTATACAGGAATATTATCGGGTAAAACTACTAGAATTTGTAGCTAGCAGACAAAGATTTTCTTGTCAGGATGCATCGCGCAAAATCCAAAATAGAAACCTTCCGTAGAGAGTAGCATTTAAGGCAGCTAATAAGGATCGGTTCTTTGGGGCACCTGTCTCGTATGGTGCGTTGTGAACATATTTTGCGTCTTCATCTACGTTTAAATAATCAGCATATAGAGCATTGACAATCCAAACTTAGTTAATCTTTGTTTACAATCACTATTAGTGCATTGATAAATTTGTCTTCCCCCTACATATAACAATAAATCGGAATGGACATAGAAAAATCAGAGCATTTTTGAAGCGGAAATATAATATAGAATTGAATCGCAATACCCTTCAAAGCCTTATGTAAAAGCATAACTTACTGTGTCGTATCAAGCCCAAACGAAAGTGGCAATCATAGGGGGAGAGTATCATAATTACCCCGGATTTCGTTAAACGTAATTTCACAGCTAGTGAACCCAACCAGAAATGGGTAATTCCCTTAAAAGGATGGATTAATTGTGTGTTGCACAGATACTTGAATTTCCTTGTAAACGGTATAGAAAATATTTGCTCGTACTCAATGTAAAAAAGCATCTCACAACGAGATGCCTTCTTAGTACAAAACAATTGTTACTTCAATACTGGATTACCTAATATAACACCTGTATAATCCCATTCAGATCCACTTCTTGTTAATCTAATACCTAATTTCTTACCGTTCTTCACACCTATAGTTACATCTTCAGGAAAATCTCCCGCTTTTAGTTCTACTGATTTTATTACTTCTCCATCAACTAAAAAATCAACTATAGCTGTATTCCTGTCATTTTTATATTCATCCTTTAAACCCAATTTCGTAGAAAACTGATTATATTTAAAGTTTAACGGGAACTCTACCAAGGAATTAGATTGGTCACCAGAGGTTTGGTATAAATCCATCACCAAGAAATGTTTATATACTGAACCCAAGTTATCTTTAGATGTCGCTATATCATAGTATCCATTTTGTAGATCAATTTTATTGTTATAAACGAGTATAGCTGAGTTATAGGAATGACTTTCTTGATAATTCATGTATTTCACAGTATCCCCTAAGTAAGTAACTTTTGGTTGAACTGACTTCTTAGTATTTATCAATACTGATTGTGTAGCTTTATCCCAAATTACTTCTTTATTTAAGTTTTCACCTACGAATCTTAATGGCACATATGTTGATCCATTATATACAAATGGCTTGTTAGATGGTGTTTTTGTTACCCCATCGAACTTGATTGCTTTAACGTTCCACAAAACATCAATTTTTGAACTCGTTGCTGCATAAGTTCCGATTCCACCAAAAAACATCGCCGCTGTTACGAAACCCAGAATAAATTTTTTCAATTTACTTCCTCCTAGAACTAATATATTTTTCGAAATAGTACTTTTTTATTATACCAATTTCTCGCATCTTGTCCATCTAATTCCCTAAATTAATTCCAATCATTATGCTTGTTATTCCTATTTTCTATTCAGATCCAAATAATCTAAAAATACTTGTACAAATAATAAAGTAACCTTATCTAGTCAGAAGTAATTTTCGTCAGAATCCGTATCTATAACGGGATAACTGCTAGCATAAACATTTCAATTCTTTGTTTGTGGTTCTCTTTATCCCCAGCTTCAGGGTCACTGAGAAAGATTACCTCTGCTGACTGATAATATCTTTTGATCAAATAATAGAGCCCATTTCCTCGGTGATAATTTGTGGTCTGGCTGTCGAGCGTCTTGCAAGTCCGGCGGCAGGTGTCATTGCAAGTATATTAGACTATCCATGTCCCTGTTTGACCGTCTATAATTAACGTCAGCTAGTCAAATTTGTTGTAAGTGTAACTTGTACCAGGTGTCTTTTGTCCCATTTCCATTTGCATTGTAAGAATAGTTTTGATGATTATTGGTTTTCAGCTGTTTGTTGTCATTGTAGCTATAAGCCGTGTTGGTTGCCACCCCATTTTTCGTTGCGGTACGGCTAGTCCAGTTTCCTGCTTCGTCGTATGTGTAGACTTCATTTAGCTGAGGAGACGAAATCTCTTGGGACAGCAGCTGGTTTCCTTTGTCGTAGCTGAATGACTTATTTCCAGCCGACGAGGTGACCGATTGTATAAGACCGAGAACATCATAACCAAAGGGGCCTCCAACAGTATGGAGGCCCCTTTGGTTACTTTCAAGTTCTCCATTTGTTGGTTGCGTCATACGTATACGTCGTGTGGACGCCATTTACATATCGGCACTGTTGTGGTTCACTATTCGGTTAGTAACCGTATGATTCTACTACTGAGCCATTTCAATAAATAGCCTTAAGCTGATCCGCAGCATCGAATCCGAAGCGCTGCGTAAATGAAGCAATTTTGGAGATACCTTTAATGTAAGTCAACGTTTCTGTGGGAGAATACCCATATTATATTTTCTGGGCACCCGATGTGACGTTCCCATTCAGATCGTATTTGTAGTTCCATTCCAGGTAGTTATTGATACGGACGTTCGTCAGTTAAATTGTCTGATTAATGTACAAACTGTGTTGTGCATAGGTATTCGAATCTATTATATGATTAAAAGTTGTGTAGAAAAGAATAGGATAGAAAAAACTCTCCAACCAGATTTCTCGTTTTGGAGAATTTCTTATTATATTCACCTACATAGTTGTCTGAATTGTGCGAGGCCAGGTGCCTTCTATTAAATTCTCTTAATACAGTTCTTCACTTCTAGCACCCATGATAACTATCTCTTCAATTTGACTATCGGGATCTTCCGTTTCCGTGGAATAACTGATTTCCATATCTCCTAGGTTATAGTTGTAGACATAATAATACTCCTGGATTTCCCACAAATATTTTTCATCTGGTTCTCCAAGGTACTGTTTCACATCTTCAATTGTAAATGTCGGTTCGACTTGCAGGCTGATATGGACAATCTGATTGTCTTGGCCATTGTTACAGAAATTAAAGTCGTCGTATTGTGCACACAGACCGCCCAAGTCATCAGCTTCTATTTGTGGTATTCCGAGTCGGCTCTTTGCTTCCTCATAGCCCTCACCCAAATCTACTCTTGCTTGAAGAATAGTGTGATCACCGAGCATCTCCATGAATGATTCCTCATAGAATGACGGTGTCTGCTTCAGGTAGACTTTTCGGGTATAGCCATTGCCTCTTAGCCAGATAACGTCTTCTCGTTTGTATGTTACTGTATTGCCGTCTTCACTAAATGTCAGCTGATTGTCTTGCAGCTCTACTGGTGACGAGTAGTCCGCTGCGAATTCAGCGCTGTGAATCAGTTTTTGTTCGTCACGGGCCATCTGGAACACATGCACAGCGGTATTGACTGTACTAGCTGAAACAAGTTCTTCGTTCAGGAAGATGACATCCTTCCCCTTCTCTGACGTCATCTTTCCGAGAGGTTGAATTTCATTTATATGCAAACGTTTTTCCTTACACCGATAGTCATCGATCAATGACCAGTCATGAGCTGATTCGTCATAACTGCCTACCAAAACCCCAAACGTGGCTTCTTCGTTGTTTTCCTGCAGAATATATGGAATTACTGCTTCCGGTTTTTGGTCTCCCATCAAGTCAGCCATAAGCAATTCGGAAATGTCGGCACCTGCCGTCAAATCTGGCTCAAACCAGCGACTTTCTTCTGCGAGTGCCTTCCATTCTTCGTCTGATTTAGGCAAATCGATTTCAGTTTTTTGTGCTTCTTTTGCACCGACTTCCAAAGTTTGCGCTTCTGGTTTACCTTCCCCTGATTGGCATCCAGTGAGCAGTAACAGTGTTAGTAGACTTGCTGCTAGGTACTTTACATGCGTCCTCTTGAATATGTAATTTTTCATTTCAGCACCGTTGTTTCAAGTGTGATTTGTTTGCGATGATACTTCATGTATCGAACCGTCTCGGATATCAGATAATACCAGCTAACAATAATATTCTTTGCCAAAAGTACCGACAGCACTAGAACAACACCTAAAAATGCTCCCATCGTCAGAGAGCTGTCCCTCCGATCCGACCAACTGTCAAAGACACTGGCAATTGTGATAGTCGTAATGCCTGCCGCAGCAGCTCCCAGCATTGGTTTTACAGAAGTATAGCGGAAAATGAACAGAATAAAAGCAGCCACCCATACAAATGAAATGCATTTCATGAGAAGAATCGGCTGGATGTTTTCCGGAAAACTCAGAAAGACTCCCAACATGACAAATGACAGAAGACTGGCAGCCACGAGCCCCCATCCATACATGACTGACCATTTCAAAACATCCTCTTCCGTTTCAGCACCGACTTGCTTCAATAAATAAGAAAATATAACAACCTCCACCTTTCTACAAGAACCCTAAAAATTTTGTAAAACATATTCTATTAAGAACTCACTAATATTACCATGTGAGGAATATATTTTATATGAGACTTACCATCGTAATAGTTACAATCTATCAGAAAAACACGAAATAAGTAGGTACTTTAGATACATAGAAGGCGTATTGTTATGTACATCACTCGTTGTTCCAGATCGGCGATACCGTTACCACTAACAACTCTAAAAAAGCGAAACCACTTCATAGAAAATTTTCACGTTTTAAGCTACAAAGCCATCTATCATTCCTAGTGTACATTTTCTTTGGAAACACAGAAACCTTTTGTCATTTACACAAAAGAAGAGATGACAGCTGCCTTCAAGAATGAGAGAGCATTTTATAGGAGGATTGCAAGTCTTTCTGGAATGATAGCCACAGTTTTCTGTAAGTCTCCGTCACTCCTTAATAATTCATTGATAGTGATATCTAATAAATCACTTAACTCGATAATCACTTCAATGCTGAGATAGTTTTTTTCCAGTTTCCCATTTTGAAACCGACTGACGACTAACAAATATTTTTTCAACGAAATCAACTTGTGACAAACCTCTATTATCTCTTTCTTTTTTCAGTCGTTCGCCCAAAAATATATTGTCCATCTCCCTTCCTTATCCTAGTATTATAGGAGTGAAATATCTGTGTAACCTATACAAATATAAGGTGTTGTTACGACACGTTATGGTCCAGATGCGTCATCTGCTTTTACTCCTTCCATCTCTTAACTTCCCTTTGTCCTATTTTTGGGCAAACAAAAAGAACGCCTGTGTGGACGTTCTCTTTAAATTACTGTACTAAGAATTTTTTTGTTTCTCTCAGTTCGTCTGATAATGGTTGTACTTTGATCACTCTGTGCCATTAAATGCTGGATAGCTAAGATGTCCGCTCTTAGCTTCTTAATCAATAAAGTTGATTAGTTCCTTTCCAAGTTCAGTTGCAGATGTTCTATCCGCGTAGGCCATAGCAACAGATTCCTTCTCGGGTTTCGCAATGAAACTAACTTTATTGGCCACTTCTAATAATCCCAGCTTTTCAAGCTTAGATTCGATATATTTAATCATGTTTGAACTTAAGTTTTCCTCTTCTATAAAAGAGCTTTCTTCTATTAAAGAAATCAAGTAACCAATTTCAATACTTCTAAGTTGGTCTAAAATATCGAATACCAATATCAAATGGGATTCATTTAAGTTTGTCCCTTTCACAACTCTCGTGATTCCATTTATCAGGTATTTAATTTTCAGTTCTTCATCTTCCTCTAATAGTTTTTGTAAGAACAAAGGAAATGCAAAGTTCTGGATAAATTCAAACTTTTCTTGATTAGTTTCATTCAGTATTTCAGTTCTCATTTCATCAATCTTGCACTCAATTGAATTTAATCTATTAATTAATCTTTTGTGTTTAATAGCATCAAATATTCCGCCTACTATAGGAACCATGCCAGGTATACTGTCGCTAGCTGCTGCTAAAAGGTCATTAACTTCTAATCCTGTCAGTTCAGCTAAATGTTTTATATTATCTTTCAATACGCTATCCCCCTTTCAATTAATTATTCAATATGAATGGGGAGAAATCCTTTAAAAGAATTCGCGTTCAAGTTTATCCAATAGTTTCTGCATATCATTAAATGCGCCTATTGTAGAATCATCTAGTTTATCTTGACCACAATTTTGTATATAAGTTTGTGTGGATGCAATGGTAGTCACCAAAGAAGTTGCAATTAAAGAATTTTCATTGTCAGTTAATTCCACATTATTCATTTTTATCTCTCCTTTCAATCCTCAATGTGTTTTGTTTACTACGCATTATGGTCCATTAACGAAACTATCAATTGTAATTTCGATACCTAAGAAACTCTGTAATTTTTATTTAACTTCTAATAAATGACGTTTAGCTTCATAACTACCATGAACAGCACTTTTATATCTTTGCCAAGTAGTTATATATTTATTTGTATAAAATATAACTACTACAAATATTATTAGTGCTAACCGTTCACTCATATCGAATTCGAAGTTTAAAGAAGTAACATTTGAAAAGATTTTCGATAAATTTATTTTTAGTATTTTCGTGAAATATTCAACTGATACTATAACTATTGGTATGGGAGAAAAGGTATTGAGATTACTCAATTTTTGTTTCTGAATTTCAACACTTTTTTCATAGGCTAATAAATATTGTTCCAGCATTATTATTTGTGAACCCATTTTAGCTTTATATAGCTTGTCTGATCTCTCAGAATTCTTCATGTAATCTTTGTATCGTTTGATACCTTTAAAAATCATCCCAATTAATATAGCTGATATTACAAATTTAAAACTTCCACTCTTAGTATTAAAGTCATCTCTAAATACTACAAAAAGTGAAAAACCAATTACTAAGGAAAAAGCCCATTCTATAAATATTTTATTAAGAATGTACTTTCTCCTGTCTCGTTTTTCATCACACATTATATACACTCCCTCTTTACCCAATGTATCGGTAAAGAAGGGTGAATTTCAAAGCATAAAAAATAACGGTAGCTTATGCTACGTCTACCTCACAATCTCATTCCGCACCCCGGCCAACTCCTGCTTGGAGATAGAAAAGAGCATCGATAACGACACTCCCGCACGACGCATTATAGTCCAAATACGAAATAAAAAAGACCATCAGTAGACGGATCTCTTGTGGTTCAACTAACTCCCATTTAGTTTAAGTACATTCACAAGGAGCAATAAGTATTAATAATCTCAGAGCTTAAATTGATCGCCAACAACATTTTTCCTTTTTATTCCACCTTTAATTAATTCTTTCAGGTAGACAAGAGTAGTGCTAACGAAAATCATCATGTAAATATAGCTTGTACTATCTAAATAGGCTTGAAATCGATTACTTCCTTTAGGTACTTCTAATGGAAAAGCAATAGAGGCTGCTGCGTCTCCAATTACAAGAATTGTTGTAATCGTTGCTATAATCGCATAGAGCTTCTCTAAGTCGTAGATTTTATTTAATTCTTGTTCAGGTTCTTGTAATTTACTAAGTTCACCTTTTTGTAGTTTTTGAACTGATCTATCAAAAAAATTTTCTAGTTTAGAGTAAAATTTATAATGTATGTCTATAACAAGGATTATACAAAGGGTTATCATCATTATCACGAATATATCGCTTTCTGAAAGCAATGTTTTTTCTATAATTAAAGCAGTTGTAGGTAATCCAATGATGAAATATGCTAAAGTTTGAACAAATGCTCCCAAATAATACAAACATAAAAATAGGATAAAATTTAGCTTGTTAAACTTTATTGAAGAGAAAAATACATATTTGGGACTCCCCAAAAATAGTGCTGCAATAATATATAAGACACAAGCACTAGGAATACTTACCAATGTTATTTCACTCAAGTCCGTGACTATTTCTTCTTGTTTCATCACCCAATCATGACCCTTAATAAAAGCAATTATTATGAGGACAAAACAGATAAACATGATTGTAATTAGTATTTTTCCTATGCGCCTGTATCGTTTGTCAGCTTTGGTATTGAAATCAAGTTTTCCTATGTGAAAACCTCCATATCCTTTTGCATTATTGCACTAATATTTCGACCATAATTTAGTGATTATCTTCTCCTTTAATATCCGTCGAGATTTTAATTAGATAAAAGGTTAATGAGGTCTGCTAACATAATTGGACCACGATAGCGGAACCTCAAACATCACTTTTCATCTAAATTTTATATTAATTAACGAATCATTCAATATGATAGTACCATAATTAACCACTTAGCGGTACGCCCATTAGAAGGTCTACCTGATACGCGCGGTGGTCCGAATGTGCAAGAAAACCCCGCCATAATGGCGAGGTCATTTCTCAACAAATTTAAGGAGCTATAACAGTAACTTTTTGAACGGATTTAGATCCATCTTGCATTACAGAATAGAGTGCGTACGATACTCTTGTGCCAGAAGGATAAGAAGCACCAAAACCATCATTGCCTCTGTGCGTTAAATCAGCATACTTTGGAATAGTATCATCAGCTTCTCCCGTTGGAGAAACTAGAATATACATTTCATAGTGCGACCACTGCAAATCAGCATTTCCGGCCCAAGATACCGAAATATCCCCAGATCCAGCGATACCTGGTATAGCTTGTAGATTAATTGCAGGGTTTTCTGGTACTATATTTTCGCTATTCTCGTCTTATACTTTTCAGTTTTATAACGAGCCTTCACCATGCAGGCGACTTTCATCGCACACGGCGATCCGTCAGCGGTAGATCTTCAAAACTTACTTCCCCGTCAAGTAGAATAATCGATTTTCTTTTAATTGTAAACAAAAAATTAACGCTGGCTCATGTCGCACTTTCGAGAGTGCTGAATCAGCATATTAAGCTACATTTACATACTTCACATCAATGAGTTCCATAAGCTCCGTATACTCATCTACACTCAATTGACCAACTACAAATACGACATTCACACGGCGTTCGGCAACCTCTTTCGTGTACACCTTGGCGTTGATCATCTTTCTCCATAAATCAACTGGTTTCATCTTACATTCCCCCTATCATATTCATTTCAAGTAGTGCCGTTTGGTATTGGTTTTCGGTCAATATTTGTTCTTCAATTGTTGGTGCAGACACAGCGGGTGAAAAGTACTTATCTGATGACCAGGTTCCAGAGTCATATTTTCTATGCAATAAATCCATATCCAAGGAATCCACTGCGATGAGTTTAAGGTCTTCGATTTCTTCTCCAGTGCTACTTACGGCTTCACATATGTTTTCGTTGTTCAAGTGTGCGTAAAAATACATAATTTCATCTCCAATTATTTAATGGAACTCAACGACTTCCCAGAAATAGTTGATATCATCTACCCCAGGGGAGTATATAATCAAAGTCGAGGAGTCCTCTAGGTATGATACCGCTGTGCCATTTATGCCCGCAGCCCCAGAGGTTGTTGCTCCAAATGGTTGAGCATTCACAAAGGTCTTAGCTAAATTTACCGGCGATATTGTGATCACTTTACGATTTAATCTGCTGTTTGCAAACCCCCTCTGGACATTTTTTATTCCCGCATTGGCAGGTCTGCTTAGGAGACTGGCAGTGTCATTTTTTATTGACTGGATTTTATCGGTCTGTAGCTTTATTGCATCCTGCGTGACCTTAGTAGGCAATGAAATTTCCGGCATATCAAATCAACTCCGTGTAAACAAATTTTAATCCTGATAAGTCTGATGTCGGAACCATCTGTCCTTGATAGCGTTTTCCCCCATCAATGAAGATACCGTGCGACGCATCATCCGCCGAATGCGTCATAAAAGAAAAGAACAACTACATTGGAAGACCTTAATATTTCTGTTAATAATTGGAGAATGAAGTTCTATTTCTTTCTTCTAGTACTCTATTGCTGCCAGAATGGTCAATCGTTACAACTATTGTTTCTACGGTTATTTAAAATAGATACGGAGTCGTTACCGAAATCGAAACGGTTCACACCGTAGAATTACTATTACGGGACTTAAGAATGTTGCCGTTGTTCCATGCTCATCTAAAAACCAGTATGTAGCAAACCACTATCCATGCTGAAGCTAGTAGCAATGAATTGTGCGGGGCACATGTTCTTAGCGATAGCTGAACCTGAATTCCATATTATAATTAAGCACGCTATCTATGTCACAACCTACACACAGACAGAAAAAGCCCTCTAATCGATTTCTCGATTAGAGGACTCACTTTTTCATTCCCCCAACAACCTCGGCTGCAACTACAAGAACGACTGGAATAATGATTTTCACCCACATTCTCTTTCACCTCCTAAGAATAAAAAAGACCATTCACGTATTTTCACGTGAACGGCCGCTGTTCGATTTATTCTGTTGATTTGTAAGTGCTCGGAAAGCATGCCAAATCTGTTCCTCATCCACACTCCAGCTTTCTCTAATGTTAGCAGGATCTAAAATGCGGTAATGAAGAGTTAATTTGTTTTTTTGTAGTTCCCATCCATTGGAATAGGTAAGTGTTTCCCAGAAGTATTTCCCTCCGAGAGGTTGGAAAGGTATGTTTGGTAATGTCATTTGGTTATTCGCCTTTTCCGACCGTTCCGCAAGTGTTAAAAACGCTCCAATCCCTTGTCGCGCAAGGGATTGGAGCGTTTGACGGTTTTGAAAAATTCACGTTAAAGTTGGTCTTCGCGATCAGCTCGGGCATAGTACGATAGAAACCACAGTGCTCTATACCAACCTTTCGCAGGATGAACAACGAGAGGTATTAAAGAAAATGGATAAAGAACGCGAAGAGAGAAATGAAGGTGAATAGCTTGAAAAACCTTCTACTTTCGCAAGTGAATCCGAAAAATGGGGCGGAGAAATGAAGCCTCTAGGAATGTCTCGTAACGTCGATGAATTAGGTTGAATTGTGATCCCTAAGGAGTTAAGACGAGCATTGGATATTGATACCGGTACTCCTATAGAGGGATTTGTGGAAGATGATATTCTCATCATTCGTAAATTTTCATCCGTTCGTGCCTACATATTCAAAGAGAAGATTTTAAATGAAAATGAAGAGCATTCGAGGGAATCCCCCTTAGCCTACCAGGAGCGAAAGAATGATTAGAAATCCTTAAAGCGAAACAGTGATCTGCTCGTATCCTCTTCTAGAAACTATACATGTATGTTATCCATAATAAACATAACTATACCCCAAAGCATTGTCTGGATTGGCAGAGGATGCTATGTTGTATATTCACGTTCAAATTTATTAGAAAGGTACTGTGACCCCTGCAGCACCCAATAGTTGGAGAAGAAGCCTAACAATTATCCACATAAAAAGGACCGCCTCAGCAATCCTTTCTTTTATCAGCCATTAGCGCCTTTGATTATGTGCACGGTCAATTGTATTTCGTCATACTCTAAAATTTCCACATCATCTGGAATCAAATGCTTGTATGTTCTTAAATAATATTCACCTAGTGTTTCTTGGCGCTTTACACTGTAATCTCTTAAAATATAAAATACTTTACGGTATTCTGCTGGCGCTAGTAAAAAATAGTACATCGCTTCATTCCACACTGTCAACTTGGCACTTAGTACATTATCCTGGTTTAATAAGAACAGCCACACTTCTTCAACTAAAGTTCTTGTTAGTTTAAGTTGAAGAACCGATTAAAAAATACTATGTAGTCAGAATTTATATTTAAAAATATAATTGGCTATAATAATAGCCAATATATTACCAAGGATATTTAATTAGGAAAAAAACACTATACTAGATGTAACATAACATCTAATAAACTGTTTTATTATTTAAATTTATCAGAATTTTATATTCTGCAATTATATTTCAACCTCTGTTTCAGACAAATTCAATGCTTTTCCGCCCACCTTTACCTCAATAATTTCTTTTTCTTGAGTAGTTAACGCTATAACTATTTCTGAAGGTTTTTTCATAGAGTAACCTTGCTCAACAGATATATTAATAACATGTTCAGGTTTGATTTTACCATATTTATACAGATAACATGAAAGGGCACCATTGGATGTACCAGTTGCAGATTCTTCTGGAATTCCATATAAAGGTGCCAAATTTCTACAGTGAGCATTTGAACCCTTTAGTGATTCAAGGGTAAAAATATGATAACCAATGGTATTATATTTACTGCTGATATTTGTTACTTTTTCAAAATCTGGCTTTATAGAATTTAATATATCTAAGTTTCTAATCGGTACAAGTATATCCCTAAGGCCAGTAGATACAATTTGCACTGGTAGATCCCCCAACATATCATCTATAGTAATATTTAAGGAATCTGCAATTTCCTCCTTGTCTATTATTTCATAATAGCTTGGAGCATTTTGATCCATCATGATTAATAGGTCATCCATTACTTCTACATTTAAAATTCCAGCCTTTGTTTCTTGAGAATATTTTCCTGGTTTAATATATCCTTGGCTTGAAAGTGTATAGAACGCTGCTATCGTTGCATGGCCACAAAGATCAACCTCTTCATTAGGTGTAAAGAATCTAACCTTGAAGTCAGCAAGGTCTGACTTCATGACAAAAGCAGTCTCACTAAAACCGATGATACCTGCTATTTTTTTCATATCCTCATCTGATAGATAATCAGCGCTAAGTACCACTCCGGCTGGGTTCCCTCCCTCAATGGATTTTGCAAATGAATTTAATGTATAAACTTTTAACTTCATAATATGATCCCTCCAAATTGTATATCAATTTTACATTTGCACGATTGTCCCAACATTCATTTCTTCTGCTTTTGATACAATATATTTTGAAACTGCAAGATCCTGCAATGCTATGCCAGTACTATCAAAAATCGTAATTTCTTCATCGCTTGTACGTCCTTTCGCATTCCCAAGTATGAATTGTCCGATTTCAGTCAAATTGTTTTTGCCTAATATACCACCCCTTATAGCACTTTGTGTTTCTCCCACTGTCGATGCTTGTGTAATATCATCTACATATACAGAAGCTACCTCAAAGATCTTTTCATCTATTTCCTGTTTTCCAGTCATGTCTGCCCCCACACAGCTGAAATGTATGCCTGGTTTAATCCACTCCTTAAAAATCAATGGTTTTCGCGAAGGCGTTATCGTAATTACTGCATCGGTTTCTTCCAAAGCTTTCACTGGATTTTCTACGGCCACAAACTGCACTGACTCAATTCTTTGTTTCCAGCTCTTATTATAAGTATCGTTGATATCATTTATGATTTTATCTAGTTCCGTCTTTATTGAATTCTGGAATTTTGATGCATTTTCATATTTTACGGGGTCATATATATATACCTTGTTGATTGTCTGAACTTGAGATAGAGTGGCTGCTATTTGAAAAATCGCCTGAACTCCTGTACCTACAATCATTAGTGTTTTTGAATCTTGTTTTGACAGGTGTTTCACTCCTATTGAACCTGCTGCTCCAGTACGCATTCCTGTCAAATAACTTGCGTTGATCATTGCCTTAGGAAACCCATTCTTCAAATCAAATAACATAGTCAGCCCAGTTATAGCTGGAAGCCCTTGATTTTTATTATCACCAAACCATGAAACGAGTTTTAATCCAAACACATCTTCTTCATTAAGCATCCCTGATTTAATATCCATTTCTGCCCTACCCTCAAAAATCACCTCAGATACCATGGAGAATAGTCTCACCTGATTGTTGGCTTTAAGCGCATAGGCTTTTTCTACACATGCTACTGTATTCTTAATATCAAGAATGTTCTTAACATCATTATCACTTAGAATTCTTATTGGTACCATAGTTATCATTCTCCTTTAAAATTTTAATATCTGTTAATGTAATTGTATTTGAACAACAAAAAAAGTCTCCAACCATTCTTGGTTGTTATTTAACCAACCAAACGATATAGTAAAAGTACTATGATTTCGGAGGGATTTTATGTTGGATATCAACTGGAGACCTGATAGAAATAATCCTATGCGATTGAATATACAGATTGTTAACTTCATAAAAGATAAAATAGCAACTGGAGAATGGCCAGTTGGTTACAAATTGCCAAGTCAGCGGACACTTTCTGAAATTTTCTGCGTAAACAGAAGTACCGTAGTATCTGCCCTTGAAGAGCTGGCAGCTGAAGGCCTTATTAGCGGTAATGCTGGTGGAGGTACAAAAGTAATAAACAATACATGGACATTAATGTCCATTAATCATTCACATAATTGGCTTCCCTATATATCTTCGGGATTACATCAAACAAATCAAAATATAATGCAGCAGATCAATCAGGCTGAATTCCAACCTGATATCATCCGAATGGGGTCCTGCGAACCTTCCACTGATTTAATACCTAACAAAATGATTCAGGGCGTACTAAAAAAACTGTCTAAGTCTATGGCATCGCTAGGTTATGAAGAACCAAAAGGAAATATCTATCTAAGAAGAGAGGTATGCACATACCTTAAAACAATAGGAATAGAAGCTGATCCATCCTCAGTTTTGATTACCTCTGGTGTTTTGCAGGCACTGCAGATTATTTCCCTTGGCCTTTTACACAAGAACTCAGTAGTATATGTTGAAAAGCCATCCTACCTATACTCTCTTAGAACCTTTCAATCGTTCGGAATGCAGCCTTCGGGAATTAAGCTGGATGAAGAAGGTATAGAAATAAAAGAATTGGTTGATCGACATAGGCGGAGAAAAGGAGCAATGCTTTTTACAATACCTACTTTTCAAAATCCTACCGGGAGTGTCATGTCACTTGAAAGAAGAAAAGCGCTTGTTGATGCGTGTGATAGGGAACGTTTGCCTATTATCGAGGATGATGTATATAGGGAGCTTTGGTTTGATGAACAACCTCCACAGCCAATAAAGGCATTTGATAACAATGGACTTGTATTATATATTGGTGGAATATCGAAGAATTTAAGTCCTGGTCTCAGGATTGGATGGATTGTTGGATCAGAAAAAGTCATTGAAAGATTGGCAGATATAAAAATGCAAACTGATTATGGAACCAGCTCACTCTCCCAGAATGTAACCACAGAACTATTCTCTAGTGGTCTTTATTATCAGCATAACGATATAATGAGGAAAAATGTTAAGATCCGAAGAGATGTTGCTCTTGAAGCATTAAAGAAATATTTTACCGGCATCGGTACATGGAATATCCCTAGGGGCGGATATTTCATCTGGCTTAAGTTAAATGAAGGTATATCCATGTACCAGCTTTTTACTAAAGCCTTAAGTCGGAAAATACTTGTTCACCCTGGAGATTTGTATGAGTTTCACTCTGATCAATATTTAAGAATTTCTTATTCTTATGCATCCTTAAATGAAATTGACTATGGAATTAAAACTCTTTCAGAATTGGTAGCAGAACAAATTTTTTAAGTTTCATATAGAGATTTAAATATGGCAAATAAATATAAAAATGAGTATTGAATAACCACTGTATGAGATTCGAAAGCATCATCAACTCCTCTAGTTCCTGAAGTTTTGAATCATTAATCTATCTAATTTTCTAAAAACCAATTGTCTTATAACTCAAATAACCTATGCGCAGAACCCGAACCTTAACTGCGTATTTGTCCGCCATCTAAAGCAAACTTCCATCCATTATATAAAGCAAATAAGAGTCATGAGCAAAAATATGCAATTAGATTTGCTTATCTCAAACGTAACAATATAAAAGGAGCAACATCTTTTATGACGTTGCTCTACTTGACTGAAGCACCCGTTAGTTGAAGTGCATTTTTTCACAACCTTTTGGTCTGAACATTAAACATTTAAGAAACACTCTAAAAATATAATTTCTTTTTAACACATAATTGAGGATTCGTGATTAATTTAGCTTTCGCTATTCCTCGCTTAAATCTTAGATTGTTTAACCATTCACAATTGCTTTTGCATTATAATTAGGGTGAATTCTTTCCCCATTTTCTAAAGCCCAATATTCTGTATTCTTTTCCTCGTCAAAAATCCAATTTAGAAAGTCCTCCTGAATACTGTCCATCTTCCTACCTACTTTTGTAGAACAAGAAATGTATTGAATAAAATCGTCACCAAAGTCAATTTGTATAATCATTAGAGTTTTACTCCTTAATATCGTTTTGAACTTAAGGCTATTATAGCACTCCCTATTAAACTAAACTGCCCCGTTAGTAAAAAATGCTCTACTCCTTATTGAAGGTAAGCATCCATTAGTTTAATAAGAACAGAGACGCTTATTAAACAATCGCTCCCTTTAATGGAATGAATGAATAGATTCTATTAGCTGGTTTAGTTGAACAAGGATTATTAAATCTATTATAACTTCTGATCCCATATATAAATCCTTTCTTATTTGATTAATATATGAGAAAACCATGGGTGAGATTCTGGTATAAAAATTCATTCTTACAGTTATCGCCTGTTTGTTTTGGAGCGTCCTGGTACAAGGGCATGCCTTGTGCCAGGGACACTGGAAGGAACTTCGTGTCTACCACAGGGTCAGCGCACGGCAAAGGCCATGTCAATCTGTCTCCCGTGACAACCTATATAATATAATTTCTTTTCTATTTAACGTTGCATTGTCAGGATGATAACTCGTTGAACTAACGTGCTTAGTACTAATATTAGCTCAAAATCAGACATTTTATTATAGGCCTCTAACACATAATTGATGTTCTGCCATTTGTAGAAGACAAACCACTTATCATTTTAACAAGAAGAAATATCTCGTCCATGTTGTAGTATTGGCTTACGTTAAGCTTGTGAAAAAATCATATTCATGTATAATACAATTGATGTATGATACATCAGTTATAGGAGAGTGACCTTTTTGAAAAGAGAAGATGCCTTAAAACTAAGAACAAATATTAAGAAAATGATTATAATAACTGGGGTTTTTGAATCTCAAAATTTGCCCAATGGACATTTTGAAAAACCTTTACCAGCTTCTCAAATGATGGCGTTAGAGGAACTAGAGGTGGAAAAATTAACTGTTTGGCAACTATCCAATAAACTTAGATTAGAGACTTCAACTGTAAGTAGATTGGTTGACAAGTTAGTAAAAAAGGGGCTTATTTATCGTGAAGTAAATGAAAAAAATAGAAGAGAACTTTATCTGCATCTTACAGAAAAAGGTCACATAACTGTTAATCGCTTAAGAGAGCAATCCATTACATTTTATCAAAGTATTCTCGATAATTTATCAGAATCAGAACAAAAAGTAGTTGTGGATGGTTTTAAATTATTTATTGATTCTATCTCTAAGCCTTTTAATTAGAGTGAGGTAAATAAGTCATAAGATTTGGAGGATAAGATGAGTTTGGATTTTGAACGTCCTATTATGGAATTAAAAGAGAAAATTGATGAATTAAAGAAATTTATGAAAGAAAATAATGAAGATTTATTGCCAGAAATTCATGTATTAGAAAAACGTTTAAATAAAATGCAAGATAAAATTTATTCTAATATTACACCTTTTCAACGAGTTCAAATTTCAAGGCTACGTAACCGGCCCACAACATTGGACTATATACCTTTATTGTTTACAAACTTTCTCGAACTTCATGGTGATCGATTGTATGGTGATGATAAAGCAATTATTGGTGGTATTGCAGAATTTAAAGGCATGCCCGTTACGGTTATTGGTCAACAAAGAGGTAGAAATACAAAGGAAAGTATAGAAAGAAATTTTGGAATGGCACATCCAGAAGGTTATAGAAAAGCGCTAAGACTTATGAAACAAGCTGATAAATTTAATCGCCCTATTATTACATTTATTGATACAATAGGCGCCTATCCAGGGAAAGGTTCTGAAGAACGTGGAATTTCTGAAGCTATAGCTCGAAATCTATTTGAAATGGCTACACTTAAAGTACCAATTGTTTGTATTGTAATTGGTGAGGCATCAAGTGGTGGAGCTCTTGGCATTAGTGTCGGTAACCATATCCATATGTTAGAGAATTCATGGTACTCTGTAATTTCGCCAGAAGGAGCAGCATCGATCCTATGGAAGGACGCTAAGTATGCTCCAAAAGCTGCTGAACATATGAAAATTACAGCAAAAGATTTATATCATTTAGGAATTATTGATGAAATCATTCCTGAAGTTAAAGGTGGAGCACAAAATGATGTAAAATCACAGGCAAAAATGATTGAATCTGTAATCGAATCATCTCTAAAAAAATTGATACTCCTATCCTCGGAAGAGCTAATACAACAGCGATATGAAAAGTATAGACAAATAGGTGTGTAGTGCAAAATAGAAGTAGGCGAACTTTAATATAGGTATTCAGGTGTTATTCAACAATTTGGCGCGATTGCGATATAGAGCGATCACTTATAAAGCAATCGCGCCCGATTGCAGAAAATAAAATACTATAAGATAAATTTACCACCATGGTAACAGTAATAAGTGTCAGCTTCGAGTTCTCTGATCTTTGCCAGAGACTGTTCTGCCTTATCAATATCTAAGCAAAAATGCGGGTTAGCTATAACTAATTCTTGATTTTCTTTAACTGATGCATCGCCTGTGATTACACTTTTTACACTCGGAAAATATAATGAAATATGTCCCGACGTATGTCCTGGTGTTGCTATTACTTTACATTTGTTATCTAATATCCTATCACCATCATGTACCTTTTCATCTATGGGGAGATGTTTTAAATTCTTTAGTTGCTGTACAAACCATTCTCCAAACTCTTTTTCCTCATCCGACATGTTTGCTAGCATCTTTTCAGCTTGAACTAAGCGTTCTGACTTCACTTCACCGCTAATATATCTTGATTCAACTTCACTTGATATAATGTTAATCCAAGGAAACTTTTCTTTAAAATCACATAAAGAGCCTATATGATCATCATCATAATGAGTAATAATTATGTTTTTTAGATTTTTTATTTCATAGCCACTTTTCAAAATTTCATTTTCGATTAAAGGTAAGAAATTTGTATACCCCGTATCGACCAAAGTTAGTTCATTATTCAATACAATTAAACTAGGATAAATCCAATTTGTTTGCCCATTGAACTCGAATTCAATTGGTAGCTCTATTATCTCCATTTTCTTCCTCCATCTGTTTGATAAAATAAGGGGAAGCTTATTAATAACATAACAACACCTAGTGCTAAAAAATATAATGGCATCGCAAGGACTGTTCCGTTATGGAAAACGCTCATACCATAGATTGTAGCGCTGACGAGTAAATAATAACCCAGGCTAAATATCGCACCCGCAGAACCAACGACGTCTTGAAAGTCAATAAGCGCTAAGCTTAAACAGTTTGGTAAAGCGGTACCTGTACCAAATAAAATAATGAACACACTAACAATCATGGTTGACATTTTTAATGAACTCGGTAAAAAATATACCAATGTAGCGAGTAATGTACCGATAAGCATAATAGCTAACCCGCATACGATAATCTTCTCGGGTTTTGTGTGGCTAACGAGTCGTTTAGACAGGATCGCACCTGCTATAGAGGCGAGCGCAACGATAATGCCTAAAAAACCATACATCGCACTTGTTAGTGTAAAGTATTGCGTAAAAATAAATGGTGCTTCGGTATAATAGCTAAATAATACACCATTAATACCGCCAATTAATACGCCGTAGCGCCATAGACGCGCATTTGTAATCATTCGCTTTACTATTGGTAGTAAAGGCTTCATTTCGATTGTAGTAAGAGATGTTTCAGGTAAACGTAAAAACGTATAGCAAAATACAAAAATGCTCATAGCCACTAACACTAAAAATACAACTTTAAAGCCATAATAATAATCGGTAAAGCCACCGATTAACGGGCCAATGGCAGGTGTGAAGGAAAGCGCAGCTGAAATTTGAGCAAACAATTCATGACGCTTAACACCAGAAAAACTTTCGCGTAAAATCGTTTGTGTCACGACAGAGCCAACACTTGCACCAAACGCTTGAGTAAAGCGTGCGACTAATAAAACCGTCATTTCATTAGCTACTAAACAAAGTACGTTACCAACAAAATATAAAAACACCCCATAAAGTATTGCCTTGCGACGACCGATTTTATCGGATAAACGCCCAAAGAAAAATACTCCGATGGCAAAAGCGATAAAATACACACTCATCGTAAGCTGTGCATCACTCATAGAAGTTTCAAACGCTTCTGCGATAGAAGGTAATGATGGGCTAAAAATAGTTTCACTAATTTGTGGGAAGCCTACTAATACAATTAGTAATAATAAGCTAGGTGTTTTGTTTCCGATGTTTTTCTTCAAAATAATCCTCTCCTAAATAATTATAGGTTTGAAAGAAAAACATCGTAGCTTGGGAAATGGTGGCTTCACGAGTTTAATTTTTTCTAATTCACTCATGAGTTCACTTCCTTATAAATTAAAAATACATAAAATATTATACCATCAAAAGAGATAAAACAGATTACAATAAATCTCACAATTAGGGAATTTATTTTTCAACAATATGGCCCGATTAAGGAATACTTATTACTTTTTTGATCTTATTAACTTAGTAATGACTAGAAGGATAACTACAATTATTAGAAACAGACCTAAGTAGAATAACCCGGTTCTGATGGGATAGTTTATCGCATATTCTTTTTGAAGCTCCAATAGCTGTTTACTACTTACAAGATCTATATCTTGTATAGGGAAAAATATGGCTCGTAATATAAATCCTATTACTATTAAACAAAATGATAAAAAAGTTAAGCTGTAAAGCGTTATTTTATTGAACATCAATTGCATAATAGCACCTCAGTTTTCTTCCCTACACTTCAAAATGGCCCGTTTGAGGCAATAACCTTTTGCAGTTCCCCTCCCGATAGTAGAATTCATTGGTATAAGTTATGCTATTCGATTGACTTCTCTTTTTTTAAAAAAATTAAAATGACATTCCAAATCAATCCAATAACAATGCATGATATTGAAATGTAAAGTATAAGCCAATAAAAGCCTCCTGCTTGAACCGTGAACTCTGCCAAAATAAATACTATGATTCCAAAAAACAAATACATGTGAGGCAATACAAATCTATCCATTGCTCTTGCCCCTTCCTGATTACCTAGAATGTTCTTATTTAACTGGCCTGTTTCGACGCAGAGGAAGCCTTTCAGAGCGTTACCTCCTCATTCGACTTCTCGATATAACCCTTCCGTTTTCAGGAAACCTAAAACTGACAAATCTTTACCGAAATTGTGTGGCCACTTTTCATTTGAGTTAGGAACATTTCGCACCAATTATCGCTCCCTATAACATAACAAGTCAGTCAATTTGTCTTTAAAAATGTTACTACAACTTTTATAGACCAAATAAATCTGAGGTTTTTATCTTTTTTAAGTCTTTTAAAGTAACAGAACGTCCAGCGTGCCGCGGATCCCCATGCTCAGTAAAAGTGCTAATAGCATTCTTAATGTCTAAAACATATAGATTGTCTTCATGTAATGTAGAAAGTAAATCAACAATGCGCAGAACTTCTTTGTAATAAAACAAATTAGGAATAGTTTTAACTTCTGGTTTCCCCCAAGCTAATACTATTAGGCTCTTATTCTCCATTTTAACTTTCAGCTTGGCTTCATTTAGTTTTTGAACTCTATCTAGAACATTTGCTACGTGTAAATCCCTAATCTTTGTTAAAGTCGATTTTGTATTACTGGCATAAACGGGTAAAACATTACAAATGGTAATATTTTTAATTGGGTGTTTATGTACCTGATAGTCATAAAAAAAATCTATTAGTTTATTAACGGTACTATCTGATATATTCGCGTTGGCTTCTGATGGGTTCATTAATACAATACCTACTGACAAATCCTCTCTTCTGTTAAGAAATGGAATTGTTAAAGAATATCGGACATCTACATCTCCTATAAAAGTTTCTTCATCAATAGCAATTTCAGTTTGATCAACTTTTGTTAAGTCGTACGTTTTAGCCATTTCCCCACTCCTATTTGGTTACTATAAGAAATACAAATTGCTTCACAAAGTAATCTATTTTAATACTTAAACCCTATAATAAAAAATAAATTGAGGAATTAAACTATTCAATTAACTATAGATAGGAAGTACAACCGAGAAACAAATTAAAGAATTCTTAATTTCAAAATAAATATTGTTCAGTATTTATTTTCTACGCTATTTAAAAATTGTTCTATAAATACACGGCCCAATTGTTGAATACTGTGATTAATCTCTTTTATTAGTATTATACCAGAATTGTCCATTTATAAATATTAAAAGAACCTTCATATCAAATGTATCCTTCCCCCCCTATAATCCCAAGACATTAAAATAGATTGTCAATGACTTAATCGCCAAATACCTCAAGTTTTCAACCGTCTTCCTCTGATATGATACTGTTCCTGAAAACTTACAGCATTGTTAAAACTGAAAATGAGAATCACTTGAACCTACTGAACTACCTCATACAATTCCCCAGAAGGGTTCTACAGATCCACAGGCGTTGGATTCATTATTTCCCCGATCAGATAGTTTTGCCAGATGATTGTCACGTGTCAAAGAAATTTAAATAAATCATAACTTAGAGCCCGCATAACAATCTAAGTGGACTCTATTTGGTGCTTGCTTGTCTACAATACTTCCTAAATTAGAAATCGTCCTCACCCGGTTGAATGGATGAGGACGTTACGTGTATTCATGATTATTATATCTACTTGAAATGCTGGTTGATTCGCATGTGAAGGCAAATGAATAGTCCTCTAATAAATGAAAGTAGAGTTGTAAAGGCAAAAAAGAAAAGCCCTAGAACCGATTTCTCGATCAAAGGACCTTCCCTTTCATTCATCTATCAAAATAACTGATCAGTGTCTGAATCGTGCAGTGCGCGTGCTTTTATAACAATATTATGGTCTTGCAAAACCTGTGCCGTCCGCATCAACCTAATGATGCCGTTGAAGAATGACAATGTAGAAACCTAAATAGCTGTTCCTTGCATGCGTCTTCAACTTACATCCATTTGTCATACATTTCTTTTCGTGCGTGGTTAAACAATCTGGCGTACAGTTGAGTGGTCGCTGGCCTCTGGTGTCCAAGCAGCTGTTGAATTGCTTCGCCCGGCATCCCTTTTTGAGCAAGGTGTGCAGCGAACGTATGCCGCAGCATATGTGGATGTACATGAAACCCCAACCGTTCGGAATAGGACTGGAAGTTCGCATTGATCTTTTGATGGCGTATCCGATTAGTTGCGTCATGATTAACGAATACATACGGCAATTCATCGGTCCGACTCGCTAAGTATGCCTGAACATACTGAAGGCTTTCAAGGCTAATCAAGACGATTCTCCCTTGGTTTCCTTTGCCATCCGGGATATGAATACTTCGATCCGTTTCATTGATGTCTTCTTTTTTCATTGCGACCAGCTCACTCATTCGAATCCCTGTCGAAACAAACATTTCGACGATGGCGCGTTCCAACAAACTATGTTGGACACAGGCGCGGAATTGCACAAGTTCAGGTTTCGATAAATAGATTGGTACTTTGTCGGGAATCTTTGGGTACGGGATCGACTGGACGGGATTCGCGGTAATCCAACCTTCTTCCAAACAATACTTAAAATAGGTTTTGACCCCGATTAACTTCGTGCAGATGGTCGTGGGTGTGTACCCTTGTTCCTCCAACCACATCAACCAGTTTCGAATATCCTTTCGGGTGATCTGTTGAAATGGTATCCCCGTCTGTTCGAAAAGTTGAAGAATGTTACTCTGGTACCCCCGGATTGTGCTAGGTGTCAATCGAAGCTGATAATCTTTTTGGAATTGCTCAAGAGTGTCTATCGACATGATTTCCCCCACTTTCTTAACCCACATATCTTCTGTATAAACAAATTAATTTCCACTTTGGAATCCGCGCATAAATTTTCGTCGTTTCTAAGTTCGCATGCCCAAGTTCATCCGCAATAAAATCAAGTTCAGCACCCTTAGTTAATAACTCGGTCGCAAATGTGTGACGGAAGCGATGCGGATATAAGGAACCCTTAATTCCTGAATCTTCCCCAAGTTGTTTGATGATTTTCCTCATACGGGATATGCCGAGCCTTGTTCCTATTCTTGAAACCAATAAGTCAGGATGTTCTTCTTCCTTTACCTCTTCCATCTCCCAATACCGTTCCAATAAAAGTGCACACGTTGCAGAAAAATGCACCTCACGAATTTTTCCTCCTTTGCCCAACACGCAAGCGGTTCGAGTGTCTACGTCCACGTCTTTTTTATCCAATAGATGGAGTTCGCCTATGCGACACCCTGAAGATAGAAGAAATTCTATAATAATCCGATTTCGAAGGAGTTCCTTTTCCGCACATTGTCGTACTTTTGCCAGCTCTTCTTTTTCAAGATACCTAGGTATCGACCTCGGTTCCCGCATATACCATCTCGTCTTAATGGGAACGCACTCCATATAGCCCTCCTCCACACAAAATGTGAAAAAAGCAGCAAGCACTGATAATCGTCCGTTCACCGTTGTCGCTTGGACAACCTTTTGTTGTTGGATGACCCATTGCAAGATTTCATCAAACGATATCGTTGAAAAGTCTTCCTCTTTCTGTACAAAGTAGGTTTCTAACGTGCGCTTGTAGAGAATGATCGTCAGTTCACTCATATTCGAAATTTTCATCGACTGCAAGTACTCATTCACGACTTCCTTGTTGGTTGGGTTACTAAAAGTCTTATCTGTCACCCAGAACTTTTTTGACGCATTTTTCTCCACCCAGAATAAGTCGATGGGCGATTTCGCCATATACTCCTTACGGACACAAAAGAAATAAAATGAACGTAACACCTGCTTGTAGTTGTTGATGGTTCGAATGCTCCAGTCGGGATCTTGAAGAGAAAACCACTCGTCAATCTGCTTCCGATCCACTTGTGAAAAATGGACAGGATTCGTACCAAAAAATCGGTGCAGTACAATCCCATATTCAACAATCGTCTTTTTCGTTCGCTTCTTATTCTTCAGATACAATAAAAACGCATTGATTACTTCCTTGTTCTCTTCAAGAGTGAATCGTCCTTTTGCTTCCCAGTAGAGATCGGTAACTTCGGCATACTTTCTTTTGTTACGGAGCGGTGTATCTTCCAGAATTTCATTCTCCCAACAATACTCATAGAGGGACCGAAGTGTACTCCACATCCCATTCCTCGCCGATTCGCTGCGTTGTTGATGCGTATCTATCACCCGTTGTTCAATTTCTTCCCGTGTTAGCTGACGAAGCGATTGATCGATTTCCTTGAAAATTCGTTGTAAATAAGTTCGCATCGACACAATCGTATGCTCCGTCCTTCCTAGCGTTTTCATATGAAGCAAGAACTGATTCACGATTAGTTGATTGTCTGGATTCGGAAGCGTGCTTTTCAATTCCCAGTACCGCTCTTTACTAGATATGACCTGCAGATTCGCATCGAGCGGAAAGGTTACTAGATGCGAATCCTGAACACAAAAGTTATAGAAAGCACATAGTATTTTTAAGTAATCTTTCACCGTCCGCTCTTGTTTTTGCGTTCTTTGTTTAGTAAGCCACACGTCAACCTCTTCTCTAGTAATCGACTTATACGAAACTCGATGGGCTAAGAAAAAAGATTGTAGAGCAGTTCGGTAGCGCTTGACAGTTTCAATACTTTTATCCTTCTCTTTTAGGCTCCCTAAAAATAAATTGAGAACGATGTGAGTGTCTTCCGACAGCCCTTTACAATTCACCTCCCAATATCCTGCCATCTTAATCCTCCTATTTCTTACTGTTGGTATTGATCATACTTTTTCTTCCGTTCAGGATTCATCAAACGCGTATAGATTCTAGTACTATTGATATTCGAATGCCCCAGTAATTCTTGAATACACGTGAAATCCATTCCCTTTTCCGCTAAGTTTGCTGCAAATGTATGCCTTAATGTGTGCGGGCTCACTTTGAAACCGAGAGCTTCTGAGTACTCTCGAAACTTCGTTTGAACTAAATCGCGACTGATGGGTTGTCCTCTTTTATTCGAAAATAGGTAGTCACCTTCATACTTCCTAATTTCGAGATATCGTTCCAATCGCTCTGCACAGGCATGACTAAAGAGGACAATTCGACCTTTATTTCCTTTTCCTTTTCGAATCGTTATCTGTCTTGTTTCCCATTTGATATCTTCGAGTTTAATATTCAGTAATTCAGTTACTCGTACCCCCGTGGCATACAATGTTTCAATAATTGCCCGATCTCTTATATTGTCCTTTGTGTGCTCCTGCAGCATGGCCAGTTGTCGCTTTGATAGATAGTAAGGAAGAGAATCGACCTTTTTCGGTGTAACGACTTTCAAAGTCGGATTCTTATTGATTTTGTTTTCTTCCATACAATAGCGATAAAAGGATTTCAGCGCGACGAGCTTAAGTTGGATACTACGTGGTTGAAGACCATCATTCGTCATGACTTCTAACCAGTTCCGGATATCTCTCGCTTTTACTTCTTCCACGCTTTTTCCGCACACGGTGAAGAATTGAGAGAGCGCTAACTTGTACGCACGAACGGTCTCTGGACTAAATTGATTGTGGTTATCTAGAAAGAATTGTTTAATGACTTCTTGATTCATGTTTTTCACCCCATAATATTTTGATAGGTTAACAGCATCTCTTCTGTTGGGATTTGCGCATAGATCCTTGTGGTGTTGAGGTCCGCATGCCCCAATACGTCTGCGATGAACTGTAAATCGGCTCCTCTTGCGAGCATATTGGTCGCAAATGTATGGCGACACATATGAGGATGAAAGGATTGAACGAGCCCTGCTTCACCGCCCACTTTTTTTAATACTTTTCGAATCCCCTGCACTTGAAGGCCATCACCAAACTTATTCATAAATAATGGATCTGATGGTTTTGCTGAACGCTTATCCAAATAGTCTTGAACCACAAGTCCACATTCTTCGGAAAAGTAAATTTGCCGGATTTTTCGTCCTTTCCCCGTTACGTCCACTTTTCGTTTGTCAAAATCAATATCCTGAACGTGTAAACTGGCTACTTCTGATACACGGCAGCCCGTTGAAAAGAGAAACAACAGCAAGGCTCGGTTTCGAATCGGTAACTGTTCAGAACTCACTTTTACACGAGCATATTCAAATTCATCCAAGTACTTTGGCAATGAGTGAGGTATTTTGGGGCGCCATCGTTTTTTCACGACCGTTTTCTCCATATACTCTTCTTCTAAGCAAAAGCTGAAAAATGAAGAGACAGCTGATAGATACAAATCAACCGTGCGCGCTTTCTTTCCTTTCGAAATGGTCGTCAACCACGTTAATACATCGTCACTCGTAATCTCTTCTAACGGAATCGTACACTGTTGAAAGAACGCTTCGATAATCCTGCGATACTTCTCAATGGTTGCTTCCGCTTTATCTGCCAACTTCAAGCTGAGTAAATACTCACTTAATGCTTGTCGAGTTTCTTCTAGTAAATGGCCAGCGGTACTTTCCCAGTAGATTTTCGTTTCACTCAGTTTGGTTCACCTCTTTTCATCTCGCAATCTCCGTTACTATCAATATGACCAATTGCCGTGGTATTTATACTAACGGGAATTTTATTAGATTAATTACTTGGGCAAGAGCGGTTGGGAAAGCAAAAGAAAAGCCCTCTAACCGATGAGTGATCGATTAGAGAGCATTTTTCTATTTGTATCAATATAAGACAATATAACTTCATATCCTGAATGAAATTCATCCATACTAGAAGAGTTATGGAAGAGCAATAATAGATACAGTTCCATTTTGGTACATTGCTATTTTAGCAATTTTAGACGTTTTGTCTTTGTTTAATACAGTAATTTGGTAAGGAGCCACTTTATTACCATTCATTTTTACTTTATTCCAGTTTTCAGTAGTCAATAGACCATCAGCAACTGTAATTTTACCATCAACAACAGTTATTTTTGTCGTATCAAGAATTGCACCGTATTGATTCGATACGAAACTTTTAACTTCTTCTAAAGTTGATATCTTTTGTGCACTCTCTGTCCCTGGTCCATTATTGTTCAAGTTGAATGCTAAATACTTAATATCACTCGCTAATAAACCATTAACTACAATTTCTTTTACAGCATTTTCAGGAGCTGATGGTAGAGCATCACCAGTAATAGTCCCTGTTCCATATACTGTACTTGGTGCAGTCCCTTTTAATGAAGTGTTACCATTTGCAGTTACCGTAGTAATTGTACCGGAATTTGAGATAGCTGTGTTAGCAGCTCCAGCTTCAACAGTTAAAGCAGTTACAGTAGCACCTGTTGAAACAGAAACCTTTGCAGGCGTCTTTAGAGTCAGACTAGAAACTGTTTGATTTGCACCAATTACAAGATTAGTATCCGCATTTGGATCATTGAAAACAATATTGTTATTAGATGCATTTTCATTCCATGTGTTGCCACTAACATTATTAATAGTAATTGTACCACTTACAGTTGCCGCATTGTTTACTGTTGCATTTGCAGCATCCACAGTTAGATTACCTGTTATAGTACCTGCTGAAATGTTCAAAGTTCCTGAAGTTCCACTAGTAATCGTTACATTGCCTGTTAAATTTTGACCGTTCAAATCAAGGTTTACTAGTTTGTTAAGTGTTACAGTATTTGCTGTAGCACTGATCGGACCTGTCAACTTAATTGTATCTCCATCATTTGCTTTTGAAATTGCACTATTTAATCCCGTTGCGGTACTTACATTATGTGTTAATACTGTGCTATTCCCCTCTTATACTACATTTCTGTAGCTTTCGATTAGGGCCTACACCGGACAAGCGGCTTTCACCGCATACGGCGTGCCATCAACAATAGTATTCATTCCCTGCCAATTCCCTTGGATTTAAATGATTCTTTTGAATCCGTTAAAATATACCTACTAATTTTACAAATAGATGGGCCAATCTCGTATAAGCGATTGGCCCATCTATTCTATTGGAAAGCTGTATTTTTAGGGAAATAAGCTTTTCGAATACGTACCACTGACTAGGTTCCTTCGCTCCTGCTGGTTTTATCCTCCCCATAGGTTACCCTACAAGTACAAACGGCCAACAATCCACACTACTATGAACCTGCTGCCATCTTCATGAGGTCATGGGTACTGACTTACCTCGCTCACAAAGACTTCAAACGTTCCGTTACATCCGTCCCTTGTTTTGACAGCCTTAGATCTCCACTATCCAGGAGTGAGAAAGAACAGGTTAACAGTCAATTGTACTGATCTCCTAACTACATTTCAGAAGAAAGGATGAATACCGAGGTCCTAGCAATGTCGCGATATTCACTACCTCATCCTGCCTACATGGATTCGTCTACCTAATCATAGCTGTCTTTTAAGGAGCCCCGCCTCAATTACGCTTGAGTACGACTTCACCTGACTTAATCCCTTTTGCGAAAATATCAGCGCATCACTGGATCCAGGAGGATTAGGCACTTGCATAAAGACTGTTTAGCAAGATTCGGAATTACACCGAATAAATAGACGATAACAGTTAGAATTAAACCCCATGGCTAAATCTTGTTAAAGAAATGCCATAGGGTTTAAATCCACTAACTTCACTAGTAACCTAGCTTATATAGTAACGTTTCGTTTATTTTTATTAAGAACCAGCGATAACCTTAACAGTTTGTAACAAACCGTCGATACGTACATTTAATTGTAATGACTTACCAGCGTCCGCAGGAATGAAGCCTGATCCAAGACCATCTGAATCAAATGTACCAGTAGTTTCTTTATTTGTAACGATTACATTATAGTCAGTTCCAACGCGCTGTACACCGTATTGATCCTTAGCAACGAACTGAAGTTTACTTGCAGTACCAACACCAGGAACTACAGACTTGGCGTTTAACTCAGTGCTAGGGACCTGAACAACTCCACCTTTAACTTCAACAGAATCATATTTAGTAACAAGTGATTGTGAAACAGGTGCAGCATCGCTGTAAAGTACTTCTTTCTTAACTGTGTAAGTATTGTCTTTATTAGCAACCAATACAGTCAATGTAGATGCAACGTCTTTAGAATCAGTCACAATTTGTTCTGCTGTATATTCACCATTAGCAGCAATCT
This sequence comes from Sporosarcina sp. D27, assembly GCF_000586555.1. Lineage (GTDB taxonomy): Bacteria > Bacillota > Bacilli > Bacillales_A > Planococcaceae > Sporosarcina. Next base: position 119,854 of record NZ_AZUC01000056.1, on the reverse strand, counting down.
TCAATCCATTAGTTGCAGATACATCTTTAACCATATCTTGATTAACTTCCACTCTCTTACCATTATATAATCCGTGAATAGTTACTTCCTGGTCGTGTGCTGCTGATACATCACCAGTATAGAACTTATTCAAATCATCAATACCAAATGAAGTCAGTTTGTCTGCATCTACTACAGAAACTGTTACGTCTTTAGTGTCAAGAACTTTACCAGTAGCATCTTTTAAGATGATTTCATAATCTTCAGTACCAGCAGTTGTACTTGCTGTAATTTTACCATTTGTATAAGTTGTTACATCATTGTTAACATCTTTTGGTTTAATAGTAAAGTCTAAAGCATTAGTAGCATCTGTAGCGTCGAATGTTGGAGCAGCAATTTCTTCACCATATTGGTCGACAAATTCAACAGCAGTATCTAAATCAGTGCTTAATGATACATCATTAGCCAATAAAGAAACGAAGTCCTCTGATACACCTTTAATACCTGAAACTACAGGTGCTTCATCAGCAGTTAAGTTTAAGACTTGTGATTTACCAGTTGCAGTTACAACAGTAATATTAACATTCTTTTGTGATGGAGTTAATTTAAGAACTGCTTTTTTGTTCAAGTAATCTTGTTCTACTTTCAAAGTACCGCCAATTACATTAATTGTTGTATTAGTATCTAGTGTAAGTGCGTTAGAGTTATTTCCTCCAACAGTTACATCTTTAAGTGCAACTTCTTCACCGTATGTGTTTGTAATTGATAAAGGAAGTTCAGCAGCAACACCATTTTTAAGAACTGTTGAAGGCGTTTGAAGTGCTACAGTATCTAGTTTAGAGTTTTCTTTAACTACGATTGATGTATTAGCAGTTTTGCCAGTTCCAGCAGCAATTACTGTAAGTACAGCTGTACCATGTGTTGCTGTCGGAGTAGGTGTTTGCAACTTAATTACAGTTCCATTTTTCGTATCTGCGAAACCATTAGTTTTAACAATGCTACCATTAGAAGATACAACAGATACACCAGCTAATTCAGTAGCCTTAAGTGTATTACCGTATTGATCTTTAATTGTTACAGGAACATAATATTTAGGTGCATTTGCATTCATGTTAGCAACATTCAAAGGCTTTTTAGCTAGTTCTTCATCATCTGTCTTAATTTCACCTAAAACAATTGACTCTACAGCAGCAGCTTTTGCAACTGTTACGGTTTTAGTAGCAGTAACACCAGTAACTGAATCGACTACTGTTACAACGACTTTATCGTCGACATTAAAGGTACCAGCAGCACCACCAACAGTTAAGTTGCCGTCTTTATCAATTGAGTTGGTACCATTTCCCTTAGACGCAGTTACAGTAATATTAGAATTTGAAGCTGTTGTCAATTTAGATGTGATATCTTCACCATATTGATTTTCAGCAGAAACTTTACCAATAATATCATCGTTATTGATAACCGCAACTTCACTCAAGAAAGAAATTTTTGTTAGTTTCTCAGCAGCAACAGTTGTTTTACCTGTGATAGCTTCATCTGATATACCAGTAACAGTAACTGTGTAATCTCCAGCAGCTAATGCAGTATTAGCTTCAATTGTTACAGTCTTTTTATCTTCAGAGAAGACAGGTGCTTTCACTGTTGGTTTAACTGTTCCACGCTTAAGTTCAAACTTAGCCTTTTCCGTATCGATAGCTTTATTAAATTTCACTTCGATAGTTTTAGCGTTAATCGCCTTTACTGATTCAATTGTAGCTTCTCCTGCTGGTGCTTCAATCTTGTCTTTCAAAGCAAACAAGAACTTAGCGAAGTCTCCACGCTTGATGTTGTTACCTGTACCGAATTGCTTGTCATTGATACCGCTAGTCACTTTGTTAGCAACTAGAGCGTCAACTGCTGCATCGTAACGGTCAGAAACATCAGTGAAAGAGTTCTTTGTGTCGCCAGCTTCAAGTTTAAATGCTTTTTGTAGCATAAGAGCTGCTTCTCCACGTGTAACGTTATCTTCAAATCCGAACTTTGTAGCTGTTTTACCATTGATTACTCCAGCAGCTTTCAAAGAGTTGATTGCCAAAGCTCCACGTTTTGGAACGTCTGAGAATCCAGAAGCTGGTGCTTTTTCGTCGTTCAAGCCAGCTGCTGCAGCGATCATGATTGCTACGTCGCCACGTTTGATTTGTTGGCTAATGCCAAATTGAGTTTCAGAAATCCCTGAAGCGATATTGTTTTTTACTACGAAATCTACAGCTTCCTTATAAGAAGCAGGTACGTCCGTGAATGCAGAAGTAGATACGCTTGCCGCTGATGCAACTGGAATAAGTGCAGATGCAACTAGAGTCGCTGTCGCAGCTGATGCTACGAACTTTTTGTAAGATTGTTGAGCCATTGTGTAGTATTCCTCCCTGTTTTAGGTAATCCAATTTCATTGGTGTTTCCACCAATGGTGAAACACAGTTTAACTATAACATTACTTACCATATAAATCTACAAATCTTCAAAAAGATTTCAAGAATTACAGACAAATAGTTATAATTTAACTCTTATTCTATTATACATAACCCCAAGTCTATTGCAACCAGTTTGGAGAGACTTTAAACATTTCTATTTCGTTACAAAAACGAAGAAATGTATCTATTATACTTCAAAACGTTGTCGTGGATGTAATAGAATTACTTTTTCATCCCCAAATAATTGTCATCATTTTTTAAATTTTCATTCCACTACCTATATTAAACAGCCCCGAATCGGAAAATACCGATTCGGGGCTGTTTTAGATTCGTTTACAATTCAGGTCGTATATTGCCATCGCGCGAAACTACTGTGACAACAGCTAACAAGAATGCTAACCAGATTGAAACAGATGGTGCTGTTAGGACGTGACCTGCTGTATAACTGATGCCGATCCCAACCAGGAAGGAGATTCCTGTAAGGATACTAAAGTAATTAAAGTTTTGTTTTAAATTCATAACTAGTTTCACGATGAAACTACCTGCAAACCAAATGATCGGCGCGACCATATAAATGAAGCCTAGTATTCCAAACGAGAAGAACCAATCGTGGAAATCCATTTCTATCATCTTCAATGGTTTGTGTGGTTCAGGTGCGTCATAGTTTCCTGCAAAGCCCATTCCAAATAGTTTCTGACTAATTGGTGCGTCTTTGAATTGCTCTACATAATTCGCTTTATAGGTTTCTCGACTACTGAATACTAGATTCTCGAATTGCTCGCCTGTAATGAGCGGTTCATCTTCATCCCCATCTTCAGGCGGTATTTCGTTTCCGTCGTCATCCAGTTCGACAGGTGGCTTTTCGAGTGATATGCCTAGAATGTCGAGGTGGGCATACATATTACCGAATACTGGCGTAAACGGTGTCGCCACAATGAGCACGATCAATAGAATTAAAGAAATGAACGAATTAGCCTTTACGCGTTGTCGAGCCGGATATTCTTTTGTCGTAAGTAGTAATAGTAGACTTCCGAAGAAGATACTCAATAATACGATTAAGATTCCGCCATAACCGACCTTCGTTCCAAGGCCAAGCATTGCTATAGACAACAAGACGAATGGTAACCAGTGTAAGAGTTTGCGCGTCGTTGTTGTTTTATAAACTGCAAAGAGTGCTGTGATCGGTAGTAACATCGACATCGAAGCCCCAATTTCGTTTCCTGCATAGAACCAGCCTGTCCATCCTTCTTTCGAACGTGCATAGTTTGCCATGCTTGTACCAGTCAGGTGTGCGATGATGAATACTACACTGATTGTGAGTGATGCAATTAGGAAATAATTGACGAGCTGTCGAGCGTTGTCGGAGCCATTTTCTTTTTTCATCGATTCTAGTAATAATATGAAACCGAAGAGCAATACATGGAAGTAAACGACTTTGTTGTAGTAGGTCAGCTCTTGCATAATATAAAACGGTTCTTTGACGGTGTAGCCAACAATGAAGTTGATGATTACGAATACGGCTAGACCTGATAGGTAGAGTAAATAAAGTCTGGCACGTTTGCTTTTCCGTGATTCGTTGACGATCCAGATTGCCATTATGGCTAGATAGGCGAGTCGAATGATGACGCCAATTGTCAACGGAAGGTCGATGAACAAGAGCGACGCTGTCGTTAGGACGTCAATGATCGGTTGGATCATGACGAAGGCGACGAGCGCGAGCATGATGTTGTGTCGGTTAAGTTCCATTGGGGCAGGTTCCTCTTTCATATATGGTTTAGTTTAATTATGAGTTCATGGTCTATCGGGTACAGATGACGGTGTCAATCTACGCTGCAGGCGGACGCTTTCCTAGGGGCTCGATCTCAGCCGCTTCCCTCGCTACGCTCAGTCCAGGGTCTTCGATCTTCGCTGATCCCTCAGGAGTCGCCGCCTTCCGCTTCGATTGACGGTGCTTCTATTTAGAGAGACGTTCATTGAATTATAAAAGCAATAAACTGCTCTAAAATTAGTTCTTCGAGTTTCCTAGTACGTGTGTGCGGAAGCCAGCTTGTTCCCATTTTGTGCGCTCGATGCAGTTTTTGGCGTCGATGAGGAGTTTGTCCTTCATGAGTGTGCCTACTTTTGCTGGGTCGAGTTGTTTGAAGCTGTCGTGGCTTGTTAAGATGACGACTGCTGATGCGTCTTTTAGGGCTTCGTCTAGGTCTTGTGTTTGCACGTCGATGTTGTTGGATTTGATGTGCGGGTCATATGCTGAGACAGTTAGGCCTTTTTCTGTCATTTGTTCGATGACGTCGAGTGATGGGCTTTCACGCATGTCGTCGATGTTGCCTTTGAAGGCTAGTCCTAGTACAGCCACTTTCGGATGCTCCGCATTCAATGCTGACAACAAATCTACAGTGAGTTGTGCGGTGTATTCTGGCATTCCGTCGTTTGTTTTACGAGACAAGTGGATGAGTTTCGCAAGTTCCGGATTCAGTTCAACAAGGAACCATGGATCTACTGCGATACAGTGTCCGCCTACACCTGGTCCTGGTTGGTGAATGTTGACTCTTGGATGGAAGTTTGCAAGACGAATCGCTTCCCAAATGTCTACGTCGATCGTTTCTGCAAGTTTCGCAAGTTCATTGGCAAATGCGATGTTGACGTCTCGGTATGTGTTTTCCATTACTTTTACTAGTTCTGCAGTTGTATCATCAGTTTCGTGAAGTTGCCCTTTTACGAATGAGCGATATAACTCTGATGTTGCACGTGCTGATTCTTTGTTAACGCCGCCGATGATTCGGTCGTTTGTAACGAGTTCTTCGAATACTTTACCTGGGATGACGCGTTCAGGTGAATGGGATACGAGAACGTCTGTCCCGATTTCTAGTCCTGTTGGAACGAGCTCAGGGATTACGATATCTTGGACAGTCTTTGGTGGAACCGTTGACTCCAAGATAACGAGATTGCCTTTTTCGACAAACGGCGCAATCGATTTCGCCGCTGAACGGATGTATTCAAGATTTGCCGTTTTGTCTGGTTTAATCGGTGACGGAACTGCAAGGATGAAGACGTCTGCTTTTTGTGGAGTTGTCGATACTGTCAACATGCCACTGTCGATCGCTTCGTTCAAATATTCTTGAAGTCCATTCTCTTCTATATGTAACTCTTTGTTACTGATTTTCTTTACGACAGGTTCGTTAATATCGACGCCGTGTACTTGGTGGCCGTGGTTGGAAAACATAACGGCAGTTGGGAGTCCAATATAGCCAAGACCTACGATACAAATGCTTTTTTTCATTGGATTTTGCCTCTTTCCTTCATTAATGGGTAGTGTAATGTTTACTGCGATTTGTCCGTTAACACACGTACGAGAAAGCGCGGCAAGTTGAGTTGCCGTTTGATGCGTTTTGGATCGCTGCACAGTCGGTAGAACCATTCCGTGCCCGTTTTCCTAAAAAATGACGGCGCTCGTTTAACGGTTCCAGAGAACACATCAAAACTGCCACCGACACCTTGAAAAACTAGGACGTTTTGGAGTCGCTCCATGTTGCGGCGAATCCATAATTCTTGTTTTGGACTTCCTAATGCGACGAATAGGATGCGTGCTCCACTGTCATGGATACGCTGGACGAGTGCTTCTTCGTCTTGTTCATAGCCATCCGTCATTCCAGCAATCGGAATACCGGGATAGTCTTTTTGGATGTTCGACACGGCTTTTTCAACGACTTCTTTTTTTGCTCCGTATAAATAGATGGGTTGCTGATCGTCTGCTGCAAATTTTAACAAGCGCGCCATCATGTCTACCCCAGTTACGCGGGATGTAATCGTGCCTTTTTTCAATTTCGACGCAAGCAAAATCCCGACGCCGTCCGCGATTTGGAACGTTGCGCCGTTAATGAGGTCGCGTACTTGTGGATCTTTTTGTGCGGTCATGACCTTTTCAGGGTTGACTGCGATGATTGTCGATTGTTCGTCTTTGCTCATGCGCAAACGAATTTCTTCGATGATTCCTTCGTATGTCAAAGGCGATACGTTCACGCCTAAATAACTCTCTTTCATCTTCGGGTGCCCCCACTCAGTTGCTACTTTCAATTGTCTTAGTATATCAGAAACCACAACAGCTTGCACAGCCTGTTCGTATAGTGCTAAAATTAGCCCGATAGTGTGAACAACCGGGATAATTATTTTCTACTATAATGAGATTGCATTGGCACGGTTTGCAGCTACTTACCGTTCGCTTTCCTAGGGGCTTGACTTCAGCCGCTTCCTTCGCTTTGCTCAGTCCAGGGTCTTCAGCCTTCGCTATTCCCTCAGGAGTCGAACGGACGCTGCTGCAAACCTAAGTGAGTAAGAAACGTCATCTACTAGAGTATCCGTTTATCGAAGCAGAAGGCGGCGACTCCTGCGGAATCAGCGAAGATCGAAGACCCCGCAGGAAGCGTAGCGACCGAGGAGGCTTAGATCAAGCCCGCGGAAAGCGTCCGCCTGCCGCGCAGATAAACACCGTCTACATATATATCTAAGGAGGATTTTCCATTGAAAATTGTACTGTCCGGCTTTTACGGATTAGGAAATACAGGGGATGAGGCGATTTTGAAGGCCATCATCGATAATTTGCGTGCGGAACTGGATAACCCGGAGATTACGGTGTTTTCGTTGTCACCAGAGAAAACGGCGTCGGATCATAGCGTTTCTGCTGTGTATCGTGGATGGCGTCATGGGAATAAGGAAAAAGTTAAAGCACTTCGAAAAGCGGACTTGCTGATTTCCGGAGGCGGTGGGTTGTTGCAAGACACGTACCCGACGAAGTTTCTGTTCGGTCCCCTTCCCTACTACTTACTCATCGTATTACTCGCGAAGCTTTGCGGAACGAAGGTAATGTTCTTCTCTCAAGGAATTGGCCCTGTTACAAGTAACTGGGGTAAGACGTTAATGAAAGGTCTTGCGAATAAAGCAGACTTCGTCACAGTTCGAGACGAGTATTCGAAGACTTACTTGGAGAACTTGGGAGTCACGAAGCCAGAGACTGTTGTCACTGCAGATATCGTATTTGCATTCAAACCAGATGAAGATACTTCAGCGTATGATTCACTCGATTTAACTGGTGACGAACGTTTGGTTGCGGTTGCGCCGCGGCCATGGTTTGAACACGAAGATGCGTATATCGAGAAGTTAGCGTGGACGTTGGATGAATTGATTGAACAACGGAATGTTACTCCTGTATTCGTACCTATGGAGCCGCCATATGATACGAACGTATCGAAGAAAGTACAAGCTCTTATGAAGCATGCGGATCAGACGAAGATTCTTGGTGAGCACTTCACGCCTAATCAGTTCTATAACTTCATTGAACAGACGGACTTGACGATCGCACTTCGCTTGCATGCGCTAATCTTTGCAGCGTTGTCGAATGTCCCTCACGTTGGATTGAGTTATGACCGTAAAGTTGAGAGCTTCTTGAAACGTTCTGGTATGTGGGAGCATTCGTTTGAACTGGGTTCATTTACAAAAGAAGGTTTGTTAGAGCAAGCAATTTACGCGCTCGACAACAGCGAATCCGTGAAACAAAAGATGGCACCGAACGTCCAGGTATTACGAAGCGAAGCAATCCGCAACGTGGATCTACTGCGGGAACAGTTTTTGAATGGAGGCCGTTAAACGGTGAAAATTTTACTGGCAACTGTATATGATTATCCTCATTTGGGCGGATTGTCCGTCCACTTAACTACATTAAAAGCAGGACTTGAATCACGCGGACATGAAGTAGATGTCGTGTCATTCACTGACGTCCCTAAATGGAAGCGTGACGGAATCGTCCGTGGCCCTGCGTTTTTGTTGAACAAAATGAAGCAAGGTAAAGGCTATGTCTGGACGTTGAAGCGTCGTCAGGACGAGCTTGCAATCCTGATTAAAGAAGCGGTATCGAAAAAGGAATACGACATCATTAACGCTCAAGACGTGTTTACGACATTCGCAGCTCTTGAAACGAATGTCCCTGTTGTGAGTACCGTTCATGGCTATTTGACGTTCGAAGGGATCTCAAAAGGTTCCGTGATTGAAGGTTCTCCTGAAGCAGCTGAACTTCAAGAAGCCGAGCGTAAAGGCTATAAATCGACACGGGAAGTCATTACAGTCGATACACGTATTAAGGAATATATTTTGAAAGAAACTGGCGTGACGGGCAATATGATCAAGAACTTCATCGACGTCGAGTCCTTTAAACCTGAAATTGAACGTCGTGCGGAGTTCCGAGATACATACGGATTTTCTCAAGACGAGCTGATTTTCTTCGTGCCGCGTCGTTTGACGAAGAAAAATGGCGTCATGTATCCGATTCTGTCACTCCCTGCTGTCGTTGAGAAGTTCCCGAATGCGCGTGTCGTATTTGCAGGAACTGGCGAAATGATGGAGCCGATGAAACAGAAAGCTGCGGAACTTGGCGTATTGGATCACATTACGATGCTCGGTGCAGTCGACCACTCCGTAATGATGCAGTATTACGCACTCGCAAACGTGGCGCTTGTGCCGTCTATCTATTCGGCAGGTGTTGAAGAAGCGACTTCTATTTCTGCATTGGAAGCAATGGGTTCTGGTGTTCCATTGATTGCCTGTGCGGTTGGTGGACTGAAAGAAATCGTGGATAGCGGAAAAGATGGTTTGCTGGTTGAAGAGCAAAACGTGGAAGAGTTGAGTGACGCGATGATCCGTTTGTTGGAAGATCCGGCATACGGTGAGCAACTTGCTGCAGCAGGTCGTGCTAAGATTATTGAAGAATATTCACACTTTGCAGCTGCTGAGAAATACGAAGCCATTTACTTGAAAGCATTGAAACACTGATTGCGAAGCTCCCTGGTGCGAATCAGGGAGCTTTTCGTCATTTAGAAAGCACGCAGCAGGTTGTTGCGTGATTGGAGGACTTTTATGGGAAAGTTGAAACAGGCGGCGCTTTGGACGGCGATGTTAGCGCTTGTGCTGAAGCTGTCCGGGTTAGTGCGGGAGACAATTGTTGGAGCCAAGTTCGGCGTTTCGCATGAAACCGATGCATATTCTCTGTCATTTGCATTCATCACATTGGTTGTTGCAATGATTTCGACAGGATTTAATAACGTTTTCTTACCGATGTACATTAAGAACCGGAAATCTGGTGAAGCAGGCGACCATAATGCGAACGCACTGTTAAACTGGACGATGATGATCTTTGTCGGTATCAGTTTCATCGGCTGGTTAGGGGTTCCCTACTTCTTGCCGTTATTATATGGCAAAATGACTGCGGAAACCGCGGTGATCGCAGTTCCGATGACGCAAGTGTTCTTTATGTTCATGACCGCTATTGCGTTAAGTGGATTGCTGGACTCCTATTTGCAGTCTCGACGGATTTTCGTCCCTTCTCAAGTTGCTAAGTTGCTCGCGACACTGATGTCGCTCGTTTTCGCAGTACTGTTCAACGAACAATGGGGCATCTTTTCATTAGCATACGGGTTTGTCATCGGAACAATTTTAGGCGTCATCGTCCAACTGTATTACTTGATCCGTTCCGATTATAAATGGCGTTTGGAATTCAAGATGGATATTAAGTTCCGGAATGCGTTCTTGCTGATGATCGTCCCTTCCCTGCTGAACTCAGTAGTCGGGCAAGTGAACATGTTCGTGAACAAGGCGTTTGCGAGTAGTACAGGTACAGGTTCGGTAACGTATTTAGATAAAGCATCGCTTATTGTGAGCATTCCAAATGCGATCTACGCCACAACGCTCGCTGCGATCATTTTCACGCTCATGAGCGAGCAGACGGAAGATCGTGCAAAGTTCAAAGAGACGTTTTTCCGCGGAATGGAGATTTCGCTTGTGACACTGTTGCCGATTGCGGCTGGATTGTTGGTCATCGGAGATTCGGTTATTGCATTCATTTACGAGCACGGTAAATTTACATCCTTCGATACACACAAGACGCATATTGCGCTCATGCTGTACTTACCGTTTATCGTATTCCAAGGTATGCAGCTCATGCTATCGAAGTCGATGTACGCGCGTGGGAAGACCGCAGTCGTATTTCGTATCAGTGTTACGACAATTTTACTCAATTTCCTTATGAACTGGCTGCTGGTCGACCGGTTCGGCTATCCTGCGCTTGCGATTGCGACGTCTGTTGTGAGTGTGTACTTCTTCGCGGTGTCGATGGTTGTCGTGTATAAGGATCTCGGGAAAGTGGAGCTGGCACGGTTCGGCCGGATGGTTCCGCAAGTGCTGATTCCTACTGTGATTATGGGACTCGCTGTTTGGACTGCGAAGGATTTCGTGGGATTAGGTTCATTCGGTCCTGTTGCACAGCTTGCAACGCTTGTTCCGATTGGTGTGGTTGTGTATGCGGGGATGCTGTTTGTGTTTTACCGTGCTGGGTTTAGAAGGTTTGTTGGGTTGTTGAAGCGGGGGTAAATCGGGTATGGAATATTGTGCTTGAGCGGATTTTGGGGTTGCTTGATCACTTTTGTGCTCGCTTGAGCGGATTCGGTGGTGGCTTGATCACTTTTGCGCTTGCTTGAGCGGATTCGGCGGTGGCTTGATCACCTTTGTGCTCCCTTAAGCAGATCTGATGGTGGCTTGATCACTTTTGTGCTCGCTTGAGCAGATTCGGCGGTGGCTTGATCACTTTTGCAACCGCTTAGTGCTGTTGGTGGAAGACTGGCACACCATTCTCGCTCTTTGCGAATGGTGCGATAGACTGCCTCCCTATGAATGAAATAGCCCATAAACAATGGTGAAACATGCATCCATACCACCATGGTACTGGAACAACAACTTTTATCGAAAGGAGTGGGATTGGTGAAGAAATGGATAGTTGGGGTGTTACTGGGGATTCTTGTGATAATTGGTGTTGCGGGTATCTTTTTGAAGGGGACGACGACAGAGCGGGTGTATTCCACGAAGGATGTGCAAGTGGATGTGAAGATTCCGCGTTTTTTTGAACTCTCCTATGAAAAAGATACAGAACGCAGCGTGGAGAATACGAAAGATGTCATTCATACATATTCGGTGAAGCGACTAGGTAAGACGATCGGGTCGTATAAGCTGACGGAACGGACGCTCGGCAATGGTTCGAAGTTTCTATTTGAGCGGTTGACGAATGACGCTCGACTCGGGGTATCCTTGGAAACTGTTTATCACTTTGGTGATTCTGTAAAGGTTGCGGAGAACTCTTGGAATCCTCGTACAGTCAAGCACCCTCACCATGATACGTTCGGAACGGATCCAACGGTGAATCCTTATGGGAAATTGACGATTGACGGCAATGCGAATGTTGCGGAAGCGATTGTCGGGTATTCATTCACATCGAAAGAGCTTGTGAAGGCGTATGATGTCGGAGAAAGTCGAATCCGTGAACTCGACAAGGAAGTGCAAGATGTGAAGGTGACCGATGATGGGTTTACTCGTGGGGCTAAAGCGGGTGGTCATCAGATTGCAGAGTCTTGGGTGTTACTCGCCGATTCACCGTTGTTTGCGACCGTGGACGAAGAGAAGGACTACATAGAGTTCGCGCTTGAAAACCAGTTTTCCCAGTTGAACTGGATGACAATGGATGGCCCATATACGAAGTTGCCGTTTTCGATTGATCCCGGAACGAAGATGGGATATGGTCGCGTGATTGGTCGGATGGAAGACGATGTGGCGCTTGAGTGGTACGGGAAGTCAGAGTCGTTGTTCTTTGAGACGATGGTGCTGAATTCACGTGTGAATTTGCTGAATTACATTGATGAGTTCGGTGGGACTCGCTGGCCGACAGAGTATACGAGTGCGTGGCTGAATAATGCATACGGCATCAAGGCTCCTTATGTGGATACGCGTTATAACGAATACGTGGCGTTTTTCCTGGACGATACGGAGAAGAAGCTCGACGATGAGGTCGATGATTCGAAGTTGTATGTGCCGGTGTATGCGGATTATTTGCTGTCTCGGATTGAAAAAGGCGAAACGATTGAAGCTGGTGATGGATTCATGATCGTCGATTATTTCGATGAGGATCCTGAGACAGATATCCCCCATGCTTCGTTGAATCATGAGCTGGGCGGATTGAAGATTCTGCTGACGGCGTACCGCGAGACGGAAGATGCAAAGTATTTAGATGCTGCTAAGAGCGTCATGAAGGGTATTGAAAGCTTCGGTGCGGATCAAGGTGGTTGGATTCGCGAGAATGGCGATTTGTGGTATCAGGCGCGTCCAGATGGCACGTTTTCTGGCGATGATTATCCGCAGTTGACGTTGGTGGATTTAGTGGAGACGCAAAGTCTGCTGGAAGAGATGGGGATGGAGCGGAATGCGTTCTTCGATGAATTGATTGACGCGAAGATTGGATATTTGAAAGATCAGGGTGAAGAATTGATCGAGAAAGTTACGAAGCATTTGAAACAGGGGTGATGGTGCCCCTGTTTTTTTGTGTGATGCTTGAGCGGATTCGGTGGGCGCTTGATCACTTTTCAGCTTGCTTGAGCGGATTCGAAATGTGCTTGATCACTTTTCGGGTTGCTTGAGCGGATTCGACATGCGCTTGATCACTTTTCAGCTTGCTTGAGCGGATTCACTACTTGCTTGATCATTATTGGCATTTCTTGAGTGTACTTTTCTAACTTCTATGGAACTCTCAGCAGAAAATGTGGGTTTGCGAGAAATCGAAATCTACTTATTCACAATTAAATTATACACAGACGTAAAAAACCCCCTTGAATAGCCATCGCTGTTCGAGGGGGTTTGAGATTTAATTATAATTAATGATATTCACGACGTCTTCGCGGATAAAACCATGATCAACCCCAGCTTTATCACTAAACACTTCATACCACGTTTTGCCGTCGTCACCTTTAACGGATCCGATGACAGTCATCGGGTAGCCAAGACCAATGCCTGAGCTCGAATCTTGGTAAATTCCGTTGTAATGAGGCTTATATGTGAAAAGAATTGGTGCTGATGTGCTTGGTGCTTTGCGGACATTCGTCGCAATCTCAAGGCTTGTGAGTGCGAACTGCTTGTATGCAAATAAGTCTTTTCCGCCTGCTTTTTTATCCAACTCATACATATGCGCGCCTGCTTTTGCGCCCCATGTTGGATCAGATGCATAGTTGACATTGAAGCCCGTTGTTTTGTTACCGAATGCAGCACCCAATGCACGGTTCAACGTGCTGTCCGGATTAATGTAATTCGGATTCAAGAAGGTGTCAACAAGCGCAACAGCACTGTCGCTTGGTTTTTTAAATGTTCCCTTATCCGGACATAACTTTGTCAGTGAATCGTATTTGTATAACCCGAACAAATTGTTGCATGTTTGTGCTGTTTCGCTCATTCCGTAATCGCTCTCGTGTACTGCGAGAGATAGGATCATGAGGGCGTTCATATTACGTTCTTTTTCAAGCGTTTTGAAGAACGATCCAAGTCCTATGAGCTTCGACTTCTTCGTTGCGTCTTTGTACTTGCTTAAGTTCAGGGCTTCTCGCTCAGCTAAGACTTTTTTAATTAGTGAATCTAGTTCTGCTCCTGTATAGCTAGTCGTTGACCGTGCCGATAGGAATTGGAAGTACGGGAAGAACGTACCCACACCCTTACCTGTTGAGTCCATATAATGGACGCCGTCAGGACTATAATATGTCACACCCTGCTTTAAGAAATCTGGTGCTGGCATGATTGGATACGATGCACCTTTTTTGGTCATATAATTATAGGTATAGTGAATGAGCGTTCCCCACTCACTAACGGTGTAGCGATCACGATCTGTTACGAGTTGGATGGGAATAAGATCCACTTCTGAATGCTTTGCGTAACCGACTGTTGCGCCGACTTGCACTTTTACATACTCATCGTTTGAACCAAGATACTTCAGCTCTCTCCCCTGCTGAACATAGGTTGCTTGTTTCTTGAAAGCTGAGTCAAAGTAAATAATTGTATTTGCTTCTTTCCCAGCTGAAGTTTTATTATCTCCAAATGCCATACCGCTTTTCACTCGAATCAATTCGTTCCCGCGGTACATAGCTGCATAGTTATTGGAGTCATTAAATAGATTTGCAGCAGCTAAGTAGGTACTGTGCCCTTTTGACTGTTTAACCAATTTGCCGTTTGTTAGCGTTGCTAGATAGAAGTCATTGCCCTGAGTTGGCGGCTCTGGTGTTTCTGGAATTCCTGGGAGTTCATTTCCTTCAGCCGCTTTCAAATAACGGGAAATGAATGCCGCTGCTTGTTCGCGAGTTGTATTAGATTTCGGCTCAAACCGCATAGAGCCGTCTTTGTTCGGGATACCGCTAATTATGCCATAAGTGATGTTGTAATAGACTGAGCGTACGCTACCGGATGATTGGAATTTGTCCAGATCCGTGAAGTCGATACGTGATTCTTTTAAGTCCATTTGGCTGTAGTTCAAGACGTTCATCATTGTTAGGGATACTTGCTCACGTGTGATTGGTGCATCGGGCTTAAACATGCCCCCGCTATACCCATTCATGAGTCCTGCTTTTTGTACTCTATAGATGTCTTCCGCGAGTTTACTAGTTTTAGGGACATCTTTAAAGTTACCGTCTGCTTCTGGGAGTTTCAATGCACGCGCAATGAATGCCGCGAATTGTCCACGTGAGACGTTTTCTGTCGGACGGTATGTTCCGTCGGTGTATCCGGAGAGGATCCCTTTATCAATCATTTCACGGAGTTCTTTTTCTAGTGTGCGGCCTGTCAGTTCATCGGCATGTGCAGGCGGTGCTGGGATGACAAGGGTCATGATCAAGAGAATCGCGGTAAGAACAGCTGCCAGTTTTGTCATTGAACGAAGTGATTTCATATGTTCAGTTCCTCCTTCTAGTTGTGTTTTTTTGAGTAAAACAAGTAATGCCGCCCTTCGCGAGAGCTTGAGGGCGGCATTTTGTTTTGTTAACGCAGTTCAGCAACACTGTAAAGAGCGGCTGAGAATTGAGCTCGTGTTGCGTTTGCAGCAATCGAGAATTTCGGTGTTTGGAAGACTGTTGTCTTGTCCATTTTCTTTAAAGCACCGATTGCTTCGGCTGCACGGTACGTGACAGGTACGTCGAGGTACGGTGGTTTCGTTAGGACTGAAGCGGTTGTTGTCATGCTGAATGCACGATCCAAGATGATGGCAAGTTGTGCTTTCGTTAATGGATCGTACATGCCGAATGAGCCGTTTTCATAGCCACTCAGGATTCCTGCGTCACTCATTGCGGAGATGTCCTTTGCAAAAGCGTGCGTTGCTGGGACGTCGCTATAAGTAAGTGGGAATCGTGGGCGTAATTTCAATACGCGGTTGATCATCGTTGCAGCTTGTCCTCGTGTCACTTGCGTTTCAGGTTGGAACGAGCCGTCTGGGAATCCGCTGATGATTTTTTGCGTGCTGAGTGTTTCGATTGCTTCGTACGCCGGGTGTTTCACCGCTACGTCACTGAAAGATGTAGGCGGAGTCGGTGTTGGCTTTGGTGGTGTCGGTGTTGGAGCGACTGGCTTTGTAGGCGGTGTCGCTGTGATGCCCGACACACGTTTTGCTCCTGCGTATTTCGGTCCCCAGTATGGGTTCGTGTCTAGATTCGAAATTTTAACGCCGCTAGATTCTGCAGATATGAAGTTTCCGTTTCCGATGTAAATACCTGTATGGGAAATACCAGGCTTGTATGTATTTTCAAAGAAGACGAGATCTCCAGCTTGCAAGTTTTCACGGGCAACTGACGTCCCGACATTGAATTGTGTTTCTGATGTACGTGGCAACGAGATGCCGAAAAACTTGAAAACGTAAAGGATATAGCCTGAGCAATCAAATGCAGCAGGTGTGGAGCCACCGAATGAATACGGGGTTCCTTCGAATTTTTTGGCATAGGCAACGATGCTGTCCCCTGAAGCGGCTTGGCTTTTTTGAGGGGCTACTGTGAACACGCTTGCAAAAACTAAAATGAAGGCCAAAAAGACTACTAGTTGCTTTTTCATGTCCCACCTCGATTTAGGATGATTGACTGCTTCCAACGTCTATTTACCTAGAATTCTTTCTATGACTATATCGTATCAGAAAAGACTGACACGGAATATTACATTTGTGTTACAAGAATAGTAGATTGGTTTATTTTCATAGAATTGTGGATATAATGAATAGTTTTGAGTGGTTCATATATGTGTGGGAAATGAGCGGTTTTTTGCGTGGAGCGGGGTTAGGCACAGAGTTAGCGTTTATCGGAAACTCTTGTGGCCCCACTCTCCCTCACTAAATGCGGAGCGAAGCACACCAATTAGTCTTGGTTTGGGAATGGGGAAAGATGGATTGGTCGCGAGTTTGATAATTGTGTGACGTGGATATTTTTCCGCAAGAACGGGACGGTTGATGCGCATGAACGGGCGTGTTGGCCGCATTTCGCATGAAAAAACCGTGCGGCCAAGGGGGCTCTGCACGGTTTTGGTATTTATTTGAACAAACTTGGGTTTTCGGCACCAGCTAGGAAGACGCTGTAAGTAGCACGACTCATGGTTTCTTGTGGCTTGAATGTGCCGTCAGGGAAACCTTTTGTGACACCTGATTGTGTTAGCGCGAGTGCTGCTTCGTAGCTTGATACTTTAGTCGTCATGTCTTTAAATGGTGATTTTTGTTTTGCATCGTATTGGAGACTGAATGCTTTTTGAAGAAGTAATGCCATTTCGCCTCGTGTAACGGGTTGGTTTGGACGGAATGTACCGTCCGGGAATCCGCCGAGTAATCCTTTTTCACGTGCAGATTGGATGTAACCAGATGCAAAGCTGTTCGGATTGACATCTTTAAATTTCGTTTTTCGCTTTTCTCCGTTCAATCCTGAGGCACGCCCCATGATTGCAACCGCTTCTGCCCTTGTGATTTTCCGATCGGGTTTGAATAAGTTGCCTTCGAAACCGTAGATCAGTTTTTTATCCATCAAGTAGGCAATTTGTGGCGAATACCATTTCGATCCTGAGACATCTTTATAACTCGTGCCCTCAATCTTCACTACGAGGTCTTCTTGGATTTGCTTGCCTGCGTTTGTCATGATGGCATACTTTCCTTTGTACGTCCCTGGCAGTAAGTACGTCTCCCATTTTCCTGGAGATTGCTCAGTAATTGTGCGATCTCCGATTTTCAATTGGCGGGTTCTCGTTTTGTCCGCGTTCGATAATTCGAATATAACTCGCCCATTTTGTGTATATTGCGTCATCATTGGAATCTCCTCGACCTTTGATGGATATCTGACGAGTCCATAGCCGAAGTGTCGGTCGCGTCCTTTTGCACCTAGGTCTTCAGCAGAATTTGCCAATATCGAGCGCAATCGCACGTTAGTCAATTCAGGGAAACGCTCTTTTAAAAGGGCCGCGATTCCTGAAACGTGTGGAGATGCCATGGATGTCCCTGATAATTCGTAGTAGCCATCTTTTTTCCCATCATCGTCAAGCGCTCGTGGATACGTGCTTAAAATGTCGACTCCTGGGGCTGCGAGTTCTACTTCAGGTCCAATCGAAGCTTCTAAAAAGCGTTCTTTGTTGTAGTTAATGGCAGTTGTTGCGATAACAGTCGGATACTTTGCTGGGTATTGGACGGAGTCTTTCAAATCGCCCGTTTCTTCGTTCCCCGCTGACGCAACGATAATCATGCCTGTAGCATACGCTTTCTCAAGCATTAGTTTGAGTGCTGGATCATCTCGGTTTGTGGTAATGCTCATATTCAAAATGTCGATTTTGTGGTTTATTGCCCATTCGACACCGTTAATGATGTCGATGGTGCGACCTGAGTCCTCGGAATTGATGGCTTTGATGGCATACAAGTCTACACCTGGTGCGACACCCATTGTGCCGTTACTTGCTTTAGCTGCTGCCAGGATTCCTGCTACGTGCGTCCCATGACCAAGGTCGTCATTATAGGGCACAGTTCCTTCAGCGCACTGGTCTTTAGGTAAGGCACAAAAACCGCCTTTGACATTAAGCTTGCTATGCGTGACATCGATTCCGCTATCAAGAATCGCAACGCGGACGCCTTTTCCTGTATATGGAGTAATCACTTCCGGCGTGGTGTTGATGAGGGTAAAGCGTTTTGGGTACGTAATTTGGGAAGGCGGTGTTGGTGTAACAGCGGTTGCTGCGATTCCGTATTCCCGGTTTGGATAAATGTTGACGTCTGGATAATGAGTGCGAATTTCTTCAACTTCTTGTTGGGTGAGCTGGACTTCTCCGAGTGGTGCATGTTTAAATTCCTTCGATACGGAACTCACTTCTTGACTAATTGACTGCAAATCGGCGTCCGATCCATGGAGCAACCAGTCTGTTCGTTCTTCAGCGTGCGCTTGCATGGGAAGTACCAAACCTAGGGCCAAGATGACTGCAAAACCTAACTTTTTCACATGATCACTCCTTTATGTACGATATGATTCCTATACCCTGTATCAGTCCTTTTCGTGCACGTGTTTAGAAAAAAATTCCACTCGATCTTATGAACGAGTGGAATGGGCGTGTTTAGTGAAGTTTGCCACTCGGCGTAGCATTTACTGTGCTATACAAAGGCAAAACATCTTTTCTATTTTCATAATAATAGTAATAGTCGAGTGTGGCAAGGAATAATCCTTTTGCCATCTTTTCACGACCTGCTTCTGTTCCCATGATGCCCGTGTCTTTTTTGTTTGAGATGAACCCAAGTTCCGCGAGTACAGCAGGCACTGTGTTCTCTCGGAGTACAGCAAGATTTTTGATTTTCACTCCACGGTCTGTCAATCCCCATGCTTCAAGCTGACGGTTCTGCACATATTTGGCAAGGGCTTTTGACTGGGATACGTTTGGATTTACTGCTGCCGAACGTGTGTAATAGTACGTTTCTGTTCCGTTAGCAGATGCGTCTGTAAAGGAATTTGTGTGAATGGAAACAAAAATATCACCTTTTCCTTTTGATGCATAAGCACCACGCGCGGCAGGCGAAATATAAGTGTCAGTTGTGCGAGTCATTATAGCTTTCATCGGCACTTTATCGTAGTACTTTTCCATCTTTTTCGCAACGTTTAATGTAATGTTCTTTTCGATATATCCATTGCCTGAACTACCTGGATCCGATCCACCGTGACCTGCGTCAATGATTACACTAATATCACTCAATGGCTTTTTTCCTGGAGGTGTTGGATCCGGCTTCACTGGCGGTGTTACTGGTGGTGTTGGATCCGGTTTGTCAGAAGGCTTGTCCGACTGCAAGTAGGCCGTGTGCACAAAACCTTTTACATTGTCAGATGTGATGTACGCCCAATCTCCGACAAAATAGGCATACGAGACAATTTTACCTGTCGGGATGGAACCGATTGACGGATAAGATGTATTCGGACCAGTACGGAGGTTCAACTTCGATCCGTCTTTAGTGTCTACATAGAGATTCCGGTCAAATTTCTCGTTATCCGCTGTACGGAAGTCTGCGTTAATGCTACGAGATAGAAATACTGCAAAGTCACCGCGTTTGATTGTTTGAGCTTCACCAAATGTTCCGTCCGCGACTCCAGATGCGATTCCTTTTTTCATTAGTGAACTAGCTGCTGCACTTACCGAACTTGTATTATAATCGAAAGTGCGTCCGATAAAGAGAGCCATTTCTCCACGACTCAGTGTCTTGTCTGGTTTGAAACTACCATCCGTATAACCAGAAATGATTTTTTTGTCGACAAGCTGCTGTATGTAGCCGGAAGCAAAATTGTTTTTTCCAACGTCCTTAAAGTTTGTCGGACGCTGTTCTCCGTTCAAGTTCAGTGTACGTCCAAGCATGGCTGCTGCTTGTCCACGCGTTACTTGTTGCTCCGGGGCGAAACGAGTTTCAGAGACTCCGCTTGTGATCCCGCCTTCGACAAGATAATAGATTTCAGCCTGTGCACGGTGAGTCGTTCCGACATCCGTGAAGTTGGCTGCGGCCTTGGAATCTTGTCCGAATGGGACAAGCGCTGCGAGAGATAATGTAAGACATACTGCGAGTTTCTTCAAAATTACAATCCTCCAAATATTTGTCGTTACCGTAAAGGATACAACAATTCTTTGTATTTCTCTATGTTTCTATCGACCTAAATTGGGGTATGTTAATAGGTTATCGTTCTTTCACTCTAGCTATTCTGTCCTTGTTTTGTTTGCTAGCTTGCTGAAAAGCTTTGTGGGACGCATTTTGTAGAAAACGCCGGATCATCTTACTAGGGATGATCCGGCGTTATTTTTTATCATTTTATTTAGTTTTTTGCGCCTTCAACTGGAACTTTATATCCATTTTGTTGAGTTTCAAGAGAAGTGTCGATAATGCGACCTTCGACTTGTGGATTGATTTTGTCGCCTAGTGACTGCAAGTATTCGATTAGGTTTTGTGTGTCTGAGAATCCAGGGTCTGATACACGGCCTTCGCTAGATGCTTTTTCAAACACTTTGTAATCATCTCCACCGCGTGCTGTGAAGGAGTTTGTTGCGATGTAGACGGTTTTAGTGTCTTCCAGCGCTACATACTTGTCGCCTTCTTTGACAAGCACTTCAAGCACACGCTCTCCTGATTTTTTCGTGCTGTCGTAAGTGAATTTCATGCCGCCAACGTGAAGGAAACCGCCATCTTCTTTTAGTCCTTTGCCGCCGTCAATCACCGATCCGCCTACGCTGCGTTCAAGCGCTTCTTTTACTTCCTTGCCGTTCGACTTAATGATTGCCAGTGGGTTTCCGAATGGCAGTACCTGCATGACACTGCCGACAGAAATGTCACCGGCTTCAATGCTCGTGCGAATTCCCCCACCGTTCTGCACAGAAACAACCGTCTCTTTATCCATACCTGGTAGTGTTTTCGCTTTTGTCAGCATTGCGTCTGCGATCAAGTTTCCAAGGTTCGTTTCGTTGTGGCGGACACTGGATGTGCCTTCTGCGTTGGAGTCACGCGCACCGCTCAAATCGACTTCAGAATTAACGCCAATCGATTCTTTCTTCAGTTCTTCCTTCCCTGCTTTGAATGGTGCAAGGACAGCTTCTGCTTTTGGATCAGCTTTCATAGTCTTCGCATCAATCTTTACAAGTTCACCATGGTTCCAGTAGATTTCGCCCTTAGTATTGAACTTCACATCTAGTGTTCCGAGGTAGTCTCCATACTGGCCAGCTTGGACGATTAGCGTTTTGCCACCATTTTCGTTAGCAATGGTAATCGGCTCTTTTAGTGGTGTATGTGTGTGGCCGCCCACGATAACATCAATGTCGGGTACCGCTTTTGCTAGCGCCTGATCGCTTCCTTCTGGAGAGGCTTCATCCACTCCAACGTGGGTCAATGCGATAATTTTGTCGACACCTTTCGCCTGAAGTGCCGCAACTGTTTCTTTCGCGCGGTTAATGTAGCTGAGTACTTCGACATCTCCCGGGCTTGAAATGTTGACAGTGTCTTCTGTTGTCAGACCGAACATTCCAACTTTCTGACCATCAATATCGACGATAGTGCCGTCATAGATTTCCCCGCCACTCGCATTATCCGCAATGCCACCTTTGTAGAGGTCCTTCAGTTTCTGATCCCCTTTGAAATCTAGGTTCGCGCCGAGCACTGGAAACTTTGCTCCTAGAATGTAGTTGCGTAGTGCCTCGTGTCCTACGGCGCTACCACCTTCGTCAAATTCATGGTTACCGAAAGTAACAGCGTCAAAGCCAAGGTAGTTCATCATCACAACGTCGGCTTGTCCTTTATATTTGTTCCAGTAAAGGTCGCCTGAGAAGACGTCTCCACCGTGGAGTAATAGGTTGTTTTCATTTTTGGCACGCAATTCGTTCACAACTGTCGAAATGTACGGGAAGTTGTCTAGGTATGCGTGGTGGTCATTCATGTGCATCACCATGAGGTCGAAGTAGCCGAATTTTGCGTTGCCTCGGTTGAGGAATAGGGCAAGTTCGCCACGTGTGACGGGCATGGATGTACCGAATGTTTTGCTATCTTTTCCGCTAGCGATTTTTTCGTCTACGAGTGCTTGCACGTATGGTGCGAAGCGTTTGTTGACGTCTGTAAATTGTGTTTCAGTTAGTTTGCTGTCGGCTTCGATTTTTGCAGCTTTGACGATCATGGCTGCTGCTTCACCACGTGTTAGGTGTTCGGAAGCTCCGAATTTCGTTGTGCTTTTCCCACTAACGATTCCGTTTTCAGCAAGAGCATCTACTGCCCATTTTGCGTTTTTAGGTACGTCTGTGAAGCCTGAATCTTTGTATACGCCACCCGGCTCAAGACCCATGACTTTTGCAATGAAGATCGCTGCGTCAGCGCGTTTGACTGATGATTTTGTGTCGAATTTTGTTTCGCTTACGCCTGATGTTACGTTATTTGCCCATAGGAAGTTGACCGCGTCTGCATAACGCTCAGAAACGTCGGTGAATTTCGAGGAGTCGGCTGATGCGCTTGGTACCGCCAGTGCAGTTGCGACTGCTGCCGCTGTTATGGTCGTTGCCATGAATCTAGTCTTCTTCGTCATTCGAAATTGCCCCCTAGAATAGTAGTTTGGACATGCATGTCTATCATATCAGTTTCAGAGTGTTACGACTAGTTGTATTTGAATTATTTGAATAGGGAACTAGGAGGACGGTGTCTCTCTTCGCTGCGGCCGGACGCTTTTCGCGGGCTTGATTTCAGCCTCGGCCCTACAGGACGTAGGTCATGCAACCGTTGCGACAGGACGTCGCGAACTTAGGTTGCCTCGGTCGCTTCGCTTCCTGCGGGGTCTTCAATCTTCGCTTATTCCGCTGGAGTCACCGGCCTGCGCTCCGTTCGACAGAGTGTGGGAGGACAGATAATTATATTGTAGATAGAAAGAATAGAGAAAATCCCTCGGGGCTGTGGTGGCTCCGAGGGATTTGTTTAGAAACGGAAGGGTTCGCGTTTTACGGCTAGGCTTCCGAGGATATATGCAATTAGGGACAGGACTACTGGGATGGTGACGGTGTGGACTCCTAGTAGATTGCCGTATTCCTGGTTGTAGAAATGGATGGCGATGTAGCTACCGATTCCGGTGATCATGGATAGAAGCGCACCGTATTTGTTGCCGTGTTTCCAATAGAGTCCTAGGACGATTGGCCAGATGAAGGCAGCTTCTAGCCCTCCGAATGCGAATAGGTTCAGGAAAATCAGTAGGTCCGGCGGTTGCAGGGCGAGTAGGAATACGATGATTCCGAGTACGCCGGTTATGCCGAAGCTGAGTATTTTGACCTTTTTTTCGGGTGCGTCTGGTTTGATGAAGTTGAGGTAGACGTCTTTGACGATTGCTGAGCTGACAAGTATCAGAAGCGAGTCGACGGTGGACATAATAGCCGCCATGGGTGCCGCGAGGACGATGCCGGCTAGCCATGATGGTAAAACTTCAAGCGCGACTAGCGGGATGACTTTATCCCCCACTTCGATCCCTGGCATGACAGGGCGCGCGAATATGCCGATCAAGTGCATGTTAAGCATGATAAACCCGGTGACTATAGTACCGATCGCGAGTGCTCTGTGCATGGCACGGGAACTTTTGTAACTCATTGTCCGAACGACCATTTGCGGAAGGCCAACGACCCCGACGCCGACGAGAATCCAGAAACTTGAGACATAGGCGGCGGTTAGGCTGCCGTCTGCACCGAATGGCGTGACAAGGCGAGGGTTTTCATTCAACAAATCTTGCAAAATGGCTGGAACTCCGCCACCCGCGATGATGACACCGATGAGTAGAATGAGTGTCCCGACAACCATGATAGCGCCTTGGACGGCGTCGGTGAGTGCGACGGCGCGGAATCCCCCGATTGTGACGTAGACGAGGACGCTGACCGCGAAGATAAAGAGCGCAGTCGTATAATTGAGTCCCGTGAGCGATTCAATGAGACGTCCGCCGCCTACCCATTGCGCTGTCATTGCGGAAAATAGAAAGACGATGATGGCGATTGCTGAGAGAATTGCGACGGCTGGGCTGTTGTAACGTGCTTTCAGGAAGTCGATCATCGTGACCGCGTCGTAACGACGGCTCAGGATGGCGAACTTTTTACCGAGTACGAGTAGGACGAAATAGCCGGTGACGACTTGGGTCATGGCAAGGAGCGCCCACCCGAAGCCAACGGTGTATGCGGTTCCTGGGCCGCCGAGGAAGCTGGATGCGCTTCCGTAAGTCGCGACCATGGTCATCGCGAGGACGAAACCGCCTAGTTCACGGCCGCCCAGGAAGTAGTCTTGCAGGAAGCTGCCGCCACTGCCCATTTGTTTGGAGGCGATGAACCCGATGGCAAATATTGCGATCAGGAAGATAATGAGCGGGATGAGTACGCCGATGTTCATGATTTCGGTCCTTTCTGTGCGGGTTTATCCGAAAAATTAGGTGGATTTGGATGGTACGTCGGGTCGTCGTCTAGCGGCATGTCGGTGAGGACGAATTTCGCGAGAACGACGGTGATGATGCTCATGAGTATGAAGCCGACGACGCAGCTCCAGAAGAACCAATCGGGCAGGCCGAGTATATATGTATATTCTTCAACGGGGCGACCGCCAAGTCCATAGGCGAAGCCGAACCACCAGATGAAGTTGAAGATGGCGAGCGCGAGGCCAATCCATGCTTCTTTATGCGCTGTTTTGAAGCGCGGGTCTTGTTTGTGTTCGTCGGATTGTGGTGCGTTAGGTGTGTCCGGTCGCATGGCGGTACCTCCTTTTGGTGAGTGCTGGGTTTTTGTTGAGTATATCCTATTTTGTGGATGGGGGGTAGGGGGAATTTGGTGTGTTTGAGCGGATTTGTGTGGGGGCTTGATCACTTTTGGGGCTTTCTTGAGCGGATTCTTGGGATGCTTGATCACTTTTCATGGTGCTTGAGCGGATTACGCTTGGGCTTGATCACTTTCAGGCTTGCTTGAGCGGATTGGGCACTTGCTTGATCAATTTTTCCAAATTCCACAGGTCTTCCGCTCGAAAATGCGTCGCGGAGCGGCGCACTCATATCAATCTTGGTTTTGGTTTTGGTTTTGGTTTTGGTTTTGGTTTTGGTTTTCGGGCATGGGAGAGACTAATTGGTCGCGAGTTTGTGTTGGGAGGATATAAGTTAAAATCCGCGGTCATGGAGATGGGCTATACTTGAGCTGATTTAGGTAGCGCTTGAGCAGATTTGCGTGGGACTTGATCACTTTTCGAGTTGCTTGAGCGGATTGGGCACTTGCTTGATCAACCGTCGCGGTTTCAGTGGTTTGCTTACTAAAATATAAAAACCCTGCCACAGCAGGGTTTTTACTTGGTGCAATACTGATAGATTGCGGCGGTTGCGAGGCAGTCGCCGAGTGCGTTGTGTGCGTCGTGTTCAATTTGTAGATATTGTGTGAGTGTTGTGAGTTTGTGATTGGGTGTGTCTTTAATTTTTTGGCGTGCGATTTTCACCGTGTCGATGACGGTGTATTCTGGGATGGACACTCCGTTTACACCTTCGAGCGCATACAGGAAGCCCATGTCGAATGAGGCGTTGTGCGCGATAATCGGCAGGTCCCCGATGAATTCGATCAGCTCACCAAGCTTTTCATCTATCGGCGGCGCTTCTTCTACCATTTCATTGGTAATTCCCGTCAGGCGGGTAATTGTTGGTGAAATGTAGCGCTTCGGATTGATGAGGACGTCCATCTGTTCATCTTTCCAGTGGTCGAAATAGCGGATTGCCCCAATTTGAATGATTTGGTCAGCACCCGCTCGTAATCCCGTCGTCTCAAAGTCGAGAACAACGTAATTGTTCACGGGTTTTGTGCTTTTTTTATATTTTTGTGCAGTCGTTTTGCGCGAACGATTCGGCTGCTCGGCCTTTTCCTGTAACAACCGAATCGCTTTTTCATGGATATCCAAGTAGTTGCTCCCCCTCTACGAACCTATTATGGCTAGTATACCCTGGAACGACCGCACAAAACAGACACCATGTGTAATTAGCAGAGTGTTACAGACGTTTTTTGTGGAAATGAATAAGGGTTCCTATTAGAAAGACAAGCCCTGTTCCCATTGCAACTAGGAATGGAGTCAGCAATTTCTTAGGTGTCACTTCCCCTATCAACATCTGTGGAGGTGCAG
Organism: Sporosarcina sp. D27; assembly: GCF_000586555.1. GTDB lineage: Bacteria > Bacillota > Bacilli > Bacillales_A > Planococcaceae > Sporosarcina. The sequence continues at coordinate 93,430 of NZ_AZUC01000056.1, read as the reverse complement.
TCAGCAGTTGAAGTGGATTCCAAGACGCAGTATTCGGGAAGATCCCGATGATGAACAAGGCGATAACTACCCCGACTGTCACCAAAAGACCGCCATATGCGGATGCAAAATAGGTGTTGCCCCATAGCGTGACGATGAAAATTAGAATTCCGAAAACATAGACGCAACTTGCGGCTAATAATACGTGCTCTAAGATGCTTTGATCCCAGTAAAAGGCAGTGTAGCAGTATGTGATGCTAAAAGTCAGCAGGAATGCAATCGTCCAATAGAGAAGCCCCATGACCAATTTTGTGGTAATCACGGTGCTGCGACGTAAGCCTTTAGTGAGCAATATGATGAGTGTGCCTTTTTCGAGCTCCTTCGACATCATTGTACTGAACAATAAGATGAAAACAAGCAGACCCATTTGTGAGAAATTGCTATAAAATTGTAACCACGAATCCAGCGCTGTCGGCTCTGGTAGATTGAGTACCGTACCTTCTGGCATGAATTTCTCCATAACGGCTGGTGTGATTTTGGCGGTGAATGGGTTTAAAATGCCGATCACTGAAAAAATGAGGACTGTGAGAAGAAGCTTGTAGGATTTCACACTTTCCGTCCATTCCTTCTTAAGAAAACCGAGCCATTGACTCATTTCAGCACCTCCATTACGACTTGTTCGAGCAGTTTTTTGTGAGCATTCATCGATTGGATAATGAGACCCCGTTCGGTGAGATCACGCATGAATTGTAGTCGTTCGTCGTCGTTCGATAATCGGACAACAAGGGATTCTCCCTCTATAGACATGCTGTAGGCGAGATTATTTAATGTCGATAATGCTTTCTCTACCGAAATGGTGAACGTGAAAACGAATTGATGGTCTACTTGCTGCTGCAGAGCAGAGAGTTCATCTTGAAATATGATAGTTCCCTCGTGCAACATAGCGACGCGGTCACAAATTTGCTCAGCATCCGATAAAATATGTGTAGAAAAGAAAACCGTTGTTTCGGATTTGGCAGCTTTTAATATGGATAAAATCTGTGCGCGTCCTACTGGATCGAGCGCTGATGTGGGTTCATCGCAAATCAGTAGTTTCGGTCGGTTAAGGAGTGCTTGCGCAATCCCGAGTCGCTGTTTCATGCCTCGTGAGTATGTCCGGATCGGCGATTTAGTTTGGCTGAGTCCTACTAGTTCAAGTAGTTCTTCGATACGTTTCTTGCGTTCTGATTTCGGCATATTCGTGATGACGGCGCATAGTTGTAAGTATTCACGTGCAGAGTAGAATGGATAAAATTCCGGAACGTCCGGTAAGTAACCGATATGCGCGTTCGATTTTGTTTCCCCAAATGTGACCGGCTGACCGGCGATTGTAATTGTGCCCGAAGTGACGGGCAGCAATCCTAGCATGCATTTCATGAGTGTTGTTTTGCCGGCACCGTTTGCACCGACGAAACCGAAAATGGTATTTTCCGGGATATTCAGATTGACTTTTTTCAGGACTTCTTTTGTCCCAAAGCGTTTTGTAACGTTATTTATCTTAACGACCATCTTCGTCTCCCCTTCCCGCTACAAAATAAATGATTGGACCAATAAACTGAATGAAAAGTACAATGAGCAGCCATATCACTTGGTTCCCGAACCGATAATGAGGATGGCGAATAACGTGAATCGCAGAAAATATGGCGAGTCCGAATTGTATCAGAATGATCGGGATTAGGAATGGTAAGTATTCAATGAATAACTCCAGATCTGTGTTCATTATTTCCCCTCCAATCCCCAGCGTAATTTTTCTTTTAGCGCACGCATCTCTTTGTCCTTTTGGTACGGCTCAAAAAATTGGGCGTTCATAACCTCGATGGCGGATTGTTTGATGAGGTCGTCGTTGCGAAGTGCGTTTTTGCCTAGATCCAATTGCTCCAACCATCCTTCCAATAAATTAAAGTAGGAGTCCCCTCGGAGGGCGATCGGCCATAGATCATGGATGCATACCTCTACATAATTCTCTAAGTATTGATACAGTAACTCTCGATTGTGTGTGTTAGCGGCCACTTGCGCAACGCTTACGTAAAATTGCAGGCAAATGTTTGGGTGCAGTTGCTTCAGTTCGTAAAGCTCGATTAATCCATCGATCCGGCGAATGGTTTCATCAAAAGCAGATGTGTCTGATGCCGTCAGTCTTAGATAAATCGGACTGCTGCCGACGAGTTGGAGAATGCTTTGGTACATCAGCACTTGGATAACGCGGGTTGCTTCCTCTTTATTACCGAGTTGTTCGTGGGCGGTGGCGAGAAGCACTTCGTCACCGATGCTCGGTTGGATGACTCCATCTAGGAGCTCGAGTGTTTTTTGTGGATTTGCTTGCATGAGTGCAACGTTTGCTTGCAAGGAGTTCACTTGTCTCAGCACCCAGACATCTTGGCTAACCTGTCGAATTCGCTCGAGCCACTGGATGATTTGGTTCAAGATAATCGTACTGTCTTCTGCAAGGTGATAATGGTTAAGCATAAGAACACTCATTTGTAGGAGTAACGATGGATGGTGATAGTGCGTTTTCACTTGGTTCTCAACCTCTTGGAACACGAGTGGAAACGGTTCTTTCCCAAACTTTTGCGAGAAGTCATTATAAAGTTCTTGGATTTTTTGCTTGGATACTTCCTGTTCATAGCTGAGCAGTTCATCGACCGTGATGTCAAAGTAGGCTGCAAGTTTCGGGAGCAATGTAATGTCGGGATAACTTTGCCCTTTCTCCCATTTCGAGACGGATGCTTTTGTGACTTGGCAATGCGTGGCCAGTGTTTCTTGCGTAATGTTTAAACGCTGACGTTGACGAAGTATAATGGAGCCGATTCGGAGCATGGTGTCTCCCCCTTTTATATTCTCTCTTCAGTATATGTTAATCGGCGGGAGATTCAATCTACTCATGGTTGATATACAGAGTGGCAGGTCAACTGTTGGGTTACTTAGTGTGATGGGAGAGGTTGAGTTGCCTCGGAGAACGTGCGGGTTGCCCCGGGAAATGGGCGGGTTCATTGCTGAAACGAGCGGGTTGCTCGCGGAAATGGGCGGGTTGCTCGCGGAAACGGGCGGGTTCACTGCTGAAACGGGCGGGTTGCTCGCGGAAACGAGCGGGTTGCTCGTGGAAACGGGCGGGTTCACTGCTGAAACGGGCGGGTTGCTCGCGGAAACGAGTGGGTTCATTCCCGAAACGAGCGGGTTGCTCGTGGAAACGGGCGGGTTCATTGCCGAAACGAGCGGGTTGCTCGCGGAAACGGGCGGGTATCCTTAGTTAGCTGTCGTTCAAAAGGCAAAACGTGGACATCGAAAGCCTTTATACTCTCATTTTTCATCACTAAATGCGTAGCGAAGCGGAGCACACCAATTTGTCTTGGTTTTGAAATGGGGAAAGTCCGATTGGTCGCGAGCTTGGAAGTGGACTGGAGTGGGTATGTTTCCGCGGGAATGGAGCGATTTGACCGGGAACACTATCGAACGCTTCCCGTGCTAAAACACGCAAAAAGGCTGCTCATGGGCAGCCTTTTTACTTTACTTCTGAACAATCACGTAGCTTCCTGCAGCTTCGATCTCAAACTGCGCTTCGTTCTTTTTCACTTTGACTTTTGATGATTTGTTTGTGCTCAAGTTGAGGGCTTCTGCTTTCTTCAACTTTTTCGCTGTTGCTTCATCTAATTGGATGGCAACTGCGATTTCTTCATCGAACTTTTTGATAGCTGATTTTTGAGCAGCTTTCCCTTTAGCGAAGTCGATTGTGTAGACGTCTGAAACTGCATTTTTCACTGTAGATGATGACGATGTGCCAACTGTAATCACTGCGTCTCCGCCAGTGCGTTTCATTAACTCTTCCACAGCATCGTCTTCAAATGTGTACACTGCGTTGCCTGCTTTTAAGACCAGGTCTTTTTCGGACTTCTCGATTTGCTTTAACACCGCTTTTGAGAATTCCACGTCCATCGTGCCTTCAGCGGCTGGTACATCAATGATGATTTGCTTTGCTTTTTTGTCTCCGATGAATGAAGCAATCATATCTTCAGTCACCACAACAGCTTTCGGTGCAGCGGCTTCCACGTGAACTTTAACAGTCGTTGTGAAGTCGCCGAGTGTGACGCTAATTTCTGCATCCCCTGCTCCGACTGCCGTGATTTTACCTTGGGATACTTTTGCAACGTCTGCATTATTGGACTGGTAGGCTGCGTTTGTTGTCACGTCTTTTGTAGTCGATGTGCCGTCTGCTTTCGTCGTTGTTTCGACGAGCTGAACAGAAGCTGTGTCCCCCACTTTCAAGGAGACACTGTCCTTATCCAACGAATACGTAATGATTGGAGCGGGCTCACCTTTTACCGTCAAGTAAACGAGCAGGCTTTCACCGTTGGGCAAGACGACTTTCACTTGCGTTTTACCTGGTGTGCGCGCGCTGATCAATCCTTTTTTAACCGTTGCAATTTTGTTGTTCACGACGCTGAAACTGCTTGCGCCTGTTACGTCTTTTTCAGTGACTTTGCCATCTGGAGTAACTGTCTTCTCAGTTACTTTGATTTGCGTTTGCTGATTTACTTGCATCTTCACGTCTGTTTTATCCACTGAATACGTGACGATGTTTTGTGGAGGTGTGACGACTTCTAGGTAAACGAAGATCGTGTCTTCTCCTGGAATCATGACACGGACTTGTGTTTTACCTGCTTTATGCGCAGTTACGAGCCCTTTTGAAACCGTTGCGATTTTGTTGTTCACAACATTGAAGCTTGTCGATGGCGTGAAGTCTTGTTCAACAACTGTTCCATCTGGCTTAACTGTCGTCTTTTTAACAGTAAGTTGTTCTTGTTGACCTACACCTAATTTAAGAGTGTTCTTATCAACCGAATAGGTCACAACGTCTTGTGGAAGATCTTTCACTTCTAGATACACGAAGCGAGTATCTTGGCCTGGAATCATGACGCGGACTTGTGTTTTGCCTGCTTTGTGTGCAGTTACAAGACCTTTGTGGACTGTAGCGATTGAATTATCGACCACATTGAATTTTACTGACGGTGTTACATCTGTTTTCACGACTGTACCGTCCGCTTTCACCTTAGTTTCAGTGATTGTCAGCTGTTCTTGCTGGCCAACACCGAGTGATAGGTTTTTCTTGTTAACTGCATAGCTGACTTCTTCTTTCACAGGTTCAGCAGTTACTGTAACTGGAACCGTTTGTGTAAAGTCATTGTATGTGACTGTGATGTCCGCTTTACCAGCATCAACTGCTGTCACTTTTCCGTTTGAAACTGTTGCAACCTCTGCGTCGCTTGAAGCAAATGTTGCTTCTGCAGTTACATCGCGGTCTGTTGACGTACCGTCTGGCTTCGTTGTTGTTTCTGTGACGAGAAGTTGAGCTGTGTCGCCCACTTTCAAGTCAAGCGCAGATTGATCGATAGAAACAGAGACAGTGTCCACTGGCTCTTCGACTACTGTGTAGATGACTTCTTGTGCTTTGTTACCAGCAGCGTCAGCATATTTCACAGTGACATTGTTTTTGGTTTTATCAAACGTTGGAAGGTTAACTGTGAATGAGCCATCCTGTTCAAGTTTAACTGCACCCGAGTCAACAACCGCTTCCCCTGCTGTCACTTCGTATGTTGCTGCTAGTTTTGTGTTGATGTCGTAGCCCATTCCGTATTTCACGAGCTCTTTTTGGTAGTCGACGTACTTGTCGATGATTTTACCAGTTGCTTTTCCGTCAGCAACGGATCCTTCGATTGTGCCTGCTGTCGATTTCACAACAACCGGTCCAACGTAATCAGAGATCACTGGAGGATTGCCTGATACAGTTTCCGCGGTGAAATCAATTGTATACAAGCCATCCGGAATTTGTGCTTTGCCAGTGCCATCCCACGGTGTGTATTGCCCCGCAATCGGAAGCTGGTAAGAGCCTGCTCCAAGTGAAGTGCTGGCATGCAAGTAGCCGATATAGCCATCCTCGTACACGCCACCAGTTGGATCCATGATGTTCCAAAGTTCGATGAAGTTTGTAGCAACATCACCTGTGATCGTGAAGTACATCATTGCGTTGTCATTCACGCCATCTCCGTTGAACGACAGATCTGTTTTCGTGATTTCCATATCTTGAATTGCGACTGCAGATGCGCCACCAAAGTCCGCAGCGAATGGTAATGAAAGATCATTGCCATTTCCTTCGATGTGAATGTACCCGAGGATTTCATCCCCAGCTTTTGTCTCTGCTTTAGAAGCAGTTAGAGTTACGTTCAATAGCTGTTCGCCATTTAGTGTGAACTCGGATTTGTCGACTGTCACTTTTGCGTCGCCGAATCCTTTTGTTACGTCAACGGAAACTGAGTAGTCGCCGCCAGCTGATTTCAAATCTTTCACTTTGATTTGCTTTGTGACGTTCAGGTTTTTATCCAACTTTTGAGGACCGAATGTAACGGTTCCTTTTAAGTTTTCAACTACCGTTCCGTCATTGTTTGCTGTGTCAATCGCATAAGCAAGTACATCTGCGTGTGCCGCTTTGTAAGCATCAACGCGTCCTGCTCCTTGTGCGAAGACGTCATATTTCTTCGTATCTAGCAATTTAGCAGTGTTTGAAAGAGCTACTTTTACGTCAAATGCGTTCCATGTTGGATTCGCTTGTTTCACGAGTGCTGCGATTCCAGCAATGTGTGGAGTTGCCATTGACGTACCTGTTTTACGTGAGTAGGCTTCGTTGTAATCTGCTTCCGGATAATCGTTCCCGTACATTGGGATTGTTGACATGATGTTTGTTCCAGGTGCCGATACGTCTGGTTTAATGTCAAAGTTCGGTGTGGATGGACCACGTGAACTTGAGTCATTGACTTCATCACCTGTTGTTTTAACGTTTGAGAATTGATCGAACGAAATTGTACCTGGTGCTGTTGCAAGTGCCGCACGAAGTGCATCTCCGTCAGTAACAGACATATCAAATGTCGGGATGAATTCGAATGCATCACCTAGGAATACGTCTGATTTGTTCGGTGCATTTGTACCGCCAGCAAAGTTGTGGACGATAATAGCTGCTGCTCCGTTTTCCTTAGCCGCTGCGACTTTATCGACAAACGCGATTTCTCCACGAGCAACGAGTGCCACTTTGCCTGATACGTCAAGATCTGCGTAGTCTTTTTCAGCACCAACGCCAGGGACTGCAACGAGGTCGTAGTTACCTGTCAATTCGGATTCTACGTTTTTACCGAACGTCGTTGCCATCAGGTCATTCACTTTGTTGTATGTGAAGTCACCTGCTGTTACATTAACGTTTGCTTGGTAATGGACTTCCGGATTTGTTGTATTTCCTACCGCAATTCCGAGTCGTGATGTTGCAGGTGTGCCCATTGTGCCTCGGTTCGGTCCTGCGTTGCCCGTTGCGATGACAGAAATCGTGCCTGCAAGCATTGCGTTGTTGATGGCGAAGGATGCACCATCTGTTTCAGAGTTCGCGCCACCACCAAGTGATAGGTTGATCACGTCGATTTTCTCGATGACTGCTGTGTCGATTGCTTTGATGATGCCAGAAGTTGCACCACTACCGTAAGCGCCTAGAACGCGGTATGAGTAAAGGTCAACTTTCGGTGCAATTCCTTTAATGCCGAATTCGTTGTTACCTTGTGCAGCAATTGTGCCTGCCACGTGTGTTCCGTGAGTCGTATAGAATGTGCTACCACGCTCGTTCACTTCCGGTTTGTTAGCCGGACGATCGAGTGGAGATGTTTCAGAACCATCGTCATCTGCGCGTGGACGTGCATAGTCACCGCCTACGTGAGGAACGAAGTTTTTACCACCTTTATAAACGGCTTTCAAATCAGGATGTGAAGAGTCAATTCCAGTATCGAGGACCGCGACTTTGATGCCTTGTCCTTCAATTCCTTCCTCCCATAGCTTGTTAATGCCGAGGAATGGAATGCTTGTGTCCATCTTTGCATCTACTTTCGGGTCCACTTTTTGAAGGCCTTCTTGTGCATAGACTGTTGTGTCGGGTTCGACGTATTTCACGCCGCTTACTGTTAGGAGTTTCTTGAGGTCGTTCGCTTGAACTGTTCCGGAGAGACCGTTGAGGACTGTATCGTATGAGTAAGCTTGGTCGAATTTGACGTTTTTGACCGTCATTTCTTTACGAGCTGTGTTTTGTTGAGCTTTGATTTTTTCTTTTTTGTTAGCGATTTCAGATTGTGTCATCTTCTTTCCGTTTAGCTTCTTGATCCCTTGTTCAAGGCCAACTGCTTTTTCGGATAAATGAATGATGACGGGAACTTGTTGACTGCCATTGAGATCCTGCAGATCCTTATGGAGTCGTGCATCCCCTTCCAGCAAGCTTGTCTGTTGTGCAATCGCAGCTTTTTGCTGGAGTACACTCTCATCTGTCGGATTCGGCTTGAACGGCTGTTTCAACAGCGCTGCGTTTGCAGTGCCAGCGAACGGCAGAATAAGCGAAAGGACCAGGATGAGTGTTAGAAATGTACTTAGAAATTTCGTGAATTTCTTTTTGGTCAATTCCTCTTCCCCCTTTTCATGGTTGTTGTCAGACTTAACTAAATTAAGTGACAGAATGACAATATCATAGTTTGGAAGATTTTAGAACGGCTTGAGGACAAGGTTTTGAGTATTTAACACTATTTTCTGAAAAATCGTTCGATAGGCATCCATTTGGGTCATGTGGAGTAGTTCGTTGGAGGGGTTGAGTACTTCGGAATTCGTGATGAATGTAGGGTGATGTGGGGGTAGGAAGTTTGACGGAGGTGATTGGTGTTGGATTGGGCGGGGCGTTTGATGGGTTGTAAGGGTGTCAGTTTGGGGAAACGAGCGGGTTGCCGCGCGAAACGGGCGGGTTACTCTCGAAAACGAGCGGGTCGCCGCGCGAAACGGGCGGGTTGCTCGGAATCGAGCGGGTCCCACTCGAAAACGGGCGGGTTGCTCTCGAAATCGAGCGGGTCCCACTCGGAAACGGACGGGTCGCCCTCGAAAACGGGCGGGTTGCTCTCGAAAACGAGCGGGTTGCCCTCGAAAACGGACGGGTCCCACTCGGAAACGGGCGGGTTGCCCTCGAAAACGGGCGGGTCGCTCACTGAACCAATCAGAGCCCCCTCACCAAAAGGATCATCTCCACAAAAAAGACACTTCGCAAAATTACGAAATGCCATAACTTATATCCTCCCCTAGCTTACTCACTTACTTCACAGCAAAACTCATAGATAGTTGCCGTAGCACGACAATCCGTCAAGCCGCTCATTGAGTGTTCCTTCGCACCTAGTAAAAACGCCAATTTCCTCATCTTCTCTTCATCATTTAACTGACTAGCTACTTTTCGTGCTAGTTTACTTGTATCCACCACAGTATATTTTGGTAAAATAACTGACGAAAAGTCCTGAAGTGACTCTAAAAAGCCCATTTCAAACGAACTGTCGTGAATGACAATAGGGAGCTCTCCGATATATGAGACTAGTGGCTGAATCACCTCTTCCATAAGTGGTGCATTCTGAATTTCCACATTTGAGAGGCCAGTTCGCTGTGTTACTTCAATGGGGATATGTCGTTGAGGATTCACTAGTGATTCAAAACGATCTTGTTCGACATGATTTATATATCGAATCGCTAGCACATCAATTATTTTATCAGCACCTGCCCGCATACCTGTCGTTTCGAAATCCAACACTATATAATCCTCGTGGCAATCTTCGGTGGTAAAATAATTACTACTTTTCGATTGCTTTCTTACACGATTGTTTTTTTGCATCGGTTGCTGGTTTAACAATGTCTGAACTATCTTTCTCTGAGATTCCATTAGTTGCACGTCCCTTGCTATAAATATGAATATCCTTTTCCCGAATTTCCAAATAATATGCATGAAATCAATATGTTTTCAAATAATTTTATTTTTCATACTTGTTCTGCGCAAGCTACCTTACTGTTAGCATTACCCACTATTAAATTTTTCAAGCATAAAAAAACTGTCCGGCTCATCAGTTATCACTGATAATCCGAACAGTCTTCCCTATCATATCGCTCTATCCACTTAAGGCTGTTTTAACAATAATACTTTAAAGTAGTTTTTCCAACCGAATGCTTTCCACTCTGCTTTTGTTGGCATGTCCAAAGGCATCGGAAGGAAAACACGCGGTGCACTTTCCTGATCACGGATGGATTTGTCGTATATGACTACATCCCCCGCTGCCAGACCCTCTGTGACAACCGAGCGATTGAGATATTCAAATGGTGTTGTAACATCTGTTGCTGATGCATAACCTTTTTCGTCAAGTCGCCAGACGAAAGCTTGATCTTTGCCAGCATCCGTCAGCCACTTCGTCCGGACTGCTGCGGCGTTTTGAGCAACATTTGTTGTAATGACAGTATTCACATGAGTACCAAAAGGAGCTGGTACTTCCTCGTCATTCGCTTTCAATCGAACTTTGTAATACGCTAATGGATTGGTTACTTTCTTATCCGCAAGTGCTTTGTAGGCATCTAAGAATTCGTTCGATGTTGCAGGAACCTGATCAATCGATTCAATCGCACCGTCCAAAGTTCCTTCTGTGCCCTTTGCGTCTAATACAGCTGGATTTCCGTTCGCAATCTTGCTCCACTCTTCGTCTTCTGCATACGTTTCAACCACTTGCTCATTGCTATAAATGACAACTTTCGGCTGATCGCTCTCGCTAGTAATACGAGCAACGACGCCATCTGTTGGGCTAACTAGTGCAGGACTTGATGAGTTTTGTTCCAACTGGGATTCGACCACTTTCAGACGACGTTCCGTATCTGCTAAATCACGCTCTGCTTCCGCGATTGCTTGTGCATATGAACCGGTTTGGTTCACATCGACTTTTACATCTACATTCAGCTCTACTTTTGTATCGTCATTTGTCCGTGTACGATCTGATTTCGATGAATTGGAGCTATTTGTTTTGTCTCCTGTTTCAAGATCGGAAATTGTCGAACGGATTGTACTTTGCTGAGTCTGCAGTGCTTCTTTTTCAGATTCCCAAACTGCACGTTGACCGTCAGCTTGTTCTGTCTGTAAAGTTGCGAGTTCTTCACCTGCTGTGACCGCGTCGCCCTCGCGCACGAGCCAACTATCGATTGCATTGCTGTCGTTCATATAGACTATAAAGGTTTCTGCCGGAGCGACCAAACCATCTTTAGGCATGACTTCTTTGTATTCTTTGACCGCCAACCGTTCGTAATTGCTCACATAGACTGATTTTGGTATAACGCTTTTCTCTGAATACATTAAGTAGAGATTGAGCGCAACAAAGACGCTAACAACAATTGCGATTGCTACATTAGTAGTTTTGTTCATTACGAAGCGCCTCCTTGCATGACATAATTGAAGAGGCGTTCAAATGGAATGTACCCGATCGCCGCTGTTAGTAAAGCGAACAAAATTTGCAAGCCAATCAAGACTGCGAGTAAACTTTTCCAATTCATTGTCTTTGTATATGAACGGATGAAACTAAATTGCAAGCTCACGATGAGTGCAGAGATGATTGTTAATTGATTGAGGAACATGACTAAAAACCATGTGTCTAAAAACGTTGCTGATAACGGACCGAATGATAGAAATGAAACGTTTGCCGCTTCCCCTTTTACAACAAACACAAGGAACACTAGAGCTTTTTCTATGAGGAGAATGCCTGTTACCAGTAATTGCAAAGGCACAATACGGCGTACAGGAATCGATGTCAAAAGGCCAAGGATATAGGATACAAAAAACAAGTGAAAAGCTATGTAGATAACTGCCCATATAATAGAACCGATCACTGAGACAATCCGCGCAATTGTATAATCGCCATCTGTCGCAACAGTGAGCATCGGACTAAGTGATTCAGTTGTCATTCCCCATATGTCGCGTAATGCATAGAGTATGATGCCCGAAAGAAAAAGGAAGACAATTCGTCGGTTGAATCCGCGCATTGCCGAATTTTGGTGATTTATCGCGAGCTGTGATGGATTCGTTACATAGCGCCAGAACGAAAAGTTGAAAAACATGGGATAATTCCTTTCTTGTCAAAGATGGGAAACGGATTTCGATAATAACTTCCTATCCTCTACTTTAGCAAAATCTACAAGATTTGCAAAGAATTCATGTGAAATTCATACAATCTTAGACAAATTAATAAACTACAAATTAAAAAGGAGTTTCTAAGTGACCTAAATGTGGGTAATGAATAACTAAATAACAAGTTGACTATACTACCTAACATTTCTGACAGCCCCCTCGGAAATTTCTTGTTATTTCCCGGGAAATCGACAAAAGGAGCTGAGTACCATGGAAAATAATACACGAACTCAAAAGATGGCATACATGTCTTGGCAAGATATTGCTTTTGGACTTCTAGGTTCAGCACTATTTGTCGTGCTACTAATCATTTTCACATGAACACAGTGTACTTGATGCTTACGAAACCACTTTAAAAAACACCTATCATTTTAACATTTGATAGGTGTTTTTTATGTGGCATTATTCAGTTTGTACATTTGGTGTGCGCAATCCTTCCGTCAGTTCAGTGAACAGTAGTTTATTATTGTTTTCCAGGGCGTAGTCAATCATTCTCAATCGATTTTCCAGTTCCATTTCCCCGATCAGCTGCTCGATCTCACGCGCTTGCGGTTCGGATAACTCCGGGGCTAAGTGGAAGATACCTTCTAACACACTTGATAAATGATGGTGTAAGTCAGAAATCAGCAACAATTGATACAGCGGTAATCGGATGAACCGGCTGCCTCGCTGAAATACAAATACTTCACCTAAGTTTTCGACTTGTAAGCTTTTCATGTTGATGACGATTTCTTTTCCTTCAATCGGGACAAATTGAAAGACCTCTTGACCTTTCAGAATCGAAAAGTACTGATACGCAAACACTAATCGCAGACGGAAATCTTCTTTACTCGTATAAAATGGAGTCATTCGTTTAACTGATAGCATCTGGATCCCCTCCGAATTTGAATATTCCGATTATTTATAGTTTATCACATCCAAGCTCTTTTTGTGAATGACAAATGCCTGCTGTATTGAACTATATGTAACTGGAGCAGAAGCTATTTCACTAACTCATCACTCTATCCTTCGATTTGGTGGAAACATGCAAAAAGACATGCTATGCGACGTGAATTCCTCAATTCCCAGTTCACTTAACGCATCTAACACAGCCTCCGCCATTTTCTTATTCGAGCGGTCTACCTGGTTAAATGTAATGAGATTTTTTGAATAGTCCATTGTAATTGAGTCAAAAAAAGATTCTCCTACAGTCGCCGAAATGACATACAATGTCTGACGTTCTCTCACATCTATGATTCCATCCGAACTTGCAGGTTGTAGCTTCGTCTTGAGCGAGCTAACTCGCTCGGTCACCATTTTTTTTAAACCAGGTATGTAGACTACCATTTGATGAGTTATAATCTCCAACTCCTTTCCGCTATTAAAGATGATACTTTCCATATCATCCTGAAATTATGTAAAACTACTTATATTTTTACGGATACTGTTTTATTTTCATCCAAATCCAACGAAATGTTTAAAAAATTTCACGTTTTGTTGGATTCTCTATAAATCTCCCCCTTCTACTTTACGGTAAAACAAAAAGTGGAGGGAATGGTCATGGAACGCAAGGATAGAAACTTTGGGAAGCAATTTAAAGAGTACCGAGAAGAATATTTGGAAATTAAACAATTGGAAGCCGCTGAGCGTCTATCCATCTCATCTTCTGCCCTATCCAACTACGAACGGACTGATCGGGATTTAACTCCCGACATGCTCGCTGAAAAATGAAACGTACCTTTGACATACCAGATGATTACTTCATAGCGATGCTGATGGGAGAGCCATTGAGGGACGTCCAATCACCCCATTCTAAATCAGCCGGGAAAACAAGTGAAATACGAGAGCATTATCGCGATCAATTCATCGAACACCATCGTCAGTTGTTAGAAGAGAGCAATGAACTTCGTGAAATGATTGCAATTGCAGCATCACTCTCTGCAAAACAGCGTCGCATCTATTTAATTCGATGAAATCCAATCTTGCAGTATTTAAAAGTTTAGTCGCAAAAAGTGAGCAATCTGCTACTCCCCTTCACCCTTCTGTAAAGGAATGATGAAGGGTTTTTTCTTTTCCTGCATGTGATGATTTACGAAGGTCGCTGAACTGATGTATAATAGAAAGAATGCTTTGTCTAGGGAGTGGTTTTATTTTGCGCGTCGCTGCAGAACGTATTTCGTATTTGCATGAACGAGAAATCGAAAAGATGATGAATGATGTCCACTATACATTTCGCCCGGATAATCCGGATCAGTCGGAGCTCATCCGAAACGCTATTACGGCTGTTCGAAGGGGTGCTATTTCGTCGTATCGTTATTCCCAAGATGACGGTGAAGTGCTCGCCCAACTCAATGATCGAGCTTCGGAATTTGTAAGGTTTTCATTTGACGAGCAAACGTTGAGTTGCACATGTGGTCGTAAGGGACGTTGTGTCCACCAACTTACTGTCGTATTTGACTTATACTCACAATTCCACTCATTGACAGAGTGGTTTCAAGAATGGAGAACGTCTGAAAAAGAGCAACTTGTCTTGAAAGTTACCGATCGTACACCAGAAGCGTGGGATGCCGTCTTGACACGAGTGACCGCGCCTCTTCGTAAACTTACCTTATCGACCAATTCTTCTGTGTTCACATATGAATGTGCAGAAATCGAGAATCGCGTTAAACCACTCATGCCGTTTGAATATGAGTGGAAGCCACTGTTTGAATTATTCTATCGTCTTCACCTAGTCGATGCGGCTTTCGAGTACGCCTCTTCAATACTTTCATCGAGTCACTCCCAGCATTCCTATGGGACTTGGCAAATTACCACATGGCTGAACGACCAAATTTCCGATATAGAAAAATTAGCTGGGACTTTCAGTAACAAACCGAAGTTATTTGAAACAGACCCGTTCATGAAACGTTTGAAAGAGATCGTTCACTCTGTTTGTATCCATCAAACAGGCTTATTTCCTTATCGCTTCCGCATTTATGAAGCCATTTGGGGACAGCTTTTTGTTGATCGTAACGAGAGAGAATTCGAGAAACAGCAGTTGACTCAAGATGCTTCTGCTGATGCTCGTCTGTTTGCAATGTATTTTGCGATTATCGAAGGACGCGGAGACGTGCTGGAAAGCGCTCTTGCTGAAGAAGATCAGCCTGATTTCGGAAGTTGGATGATGCTTGCGAAGTTTGCGCTGGCTGAGGCGCTTGCACCCACTGCCGCTTCGATTGCACGCGGACTTTACCCCTCTATTGAAGGGTATTTCAGTGAAAAGAAAAGTCGGAGTGAACAGCTTGCTGCTGCACATGAAATCGATATGCTCCTTGCGAACGGTGATTTTTCTGATGAAGAGCGGGAATCCGTATTTGCAATGTACGGTAAAATCGGGATACCACGTTATTGCGATTTTCTGATTGAACGTCAGCGATATCAAGAATGGGCAGCACTCTTGCATCGGTATAACGTACCTTATGACAGTGTCGAACAAGCGGATTTGAAAATCGTGTTGGCTGAGCAACCTGCCGCTGCACTTCCTTTGTTACATGATTACGCTCAGCAATTCATCGCGGAAAAGAATCGATTGAGCTACCGTCGGGCTGTTAAACTGTTTAAGCGCATGCGAACTGCTTCTAAAAAGAGTGGTCATACAGAATTTTGGAACCGTTATATTCGAACAGTGCGGGATAAATACCGTCGGTTGCGCGCGTTAATTGAAGAAATGGAGAGGGGTAATCTTGAATTATGAGATCAGCACATCGACTTGCACGTGAGTTACAACTGACCATCCAGCCTACAGATCGTGGTAACTTTGCGATTTCAGCTGCAGATGACTATGGAACTACCATACCTGCTGATCGCCTTGTCTCCTTTTTCTTTTTCGCCGATGATACGTCATTGTTCGGATTGACGGTCCCTATTGAGGATGACACTGTCATTTTACATCCCCATGAGTGGGTCCAAGCATTGAGCGGAAACCGCCATCCTTTTGTTGAGTTTACGGGTGCTACCGAGCAGGATGTCGCTAAGTTAGAAGCAGCTGAAGAAGCAGCTACACTTTGGCATTCTAAGGATTTGTGGTCCTATACGGAACCAGACGCGGAGCAAGTTATTCACTTCGCCGGTGACGCGGCAGGAATGTCGGAATCCGCCGCTCTTTTGACGAAACAAGCAATTGCCAGCAAATTTCAAACGCTCGGAGTTCGAGCGGATATGGTACCTGCTTTGTTGCCTCATTTAAAAGCTTACGGCTGGCCAGGTGAGACAAAATCCGATATTCCTGTACGACCTGCACTCCGACTGACTGAACCGGATTCGGAACGGACTGAAGATTGGTTACTGGAAACGGTTATATTGAATGAACGCGGGACACAATGGTTGCCTGCAAAATCGAAATTGAATACTTCTATTGAAAGTGCGCTTCCCGCGAAGTGGAAGCCATATGCTTCTGCCATTACAGAGCAACAATCCGAAATGATTTCGTTCCTACAATCGCTAGAGCCTGAGATTGAAGATAGGTTTCTCCATATGCCGATGAGTGATCCCGAAGTCCGGATGTTCATCCAGCATGACTTGCCATTGTTCCAATCGTTCGGACTTGCGGTGCTCCTTCCCTCTTGGCTGAAAAGCGTAACTGAAACGAAAATGAAAATACGTACAGATGCAGGTGTTCAGTCATACAAATCTGCGGCCGGGTTAGACGAAGTTCTTTCGTTTAACTGGAGTTTCTCACTTGCTGGCAACGAAATCGACCGGGATACGTTTCAGAAAATGGTGGATGAAAACCGTGAATTCATCCGTACTGGAGACGAATGGTTCCATATCGATCCGACTTGGTTGAAGCGGATTAAAGAGTTGATGGAGCAAGCAGATAATGGGGAGTGGACTGTGAAAGATTTACTGTTCCAAGAACTCCCTGAAGAGATCGTTCCGAGCGAAGACGATGAGCTTGAAGACGATCCGCTACTCGCGTTCACGATGCAACATTCTCTGCGCCAATATGTAGATCAGGTGATGGATAAAAAGGGATTGCCTCACGTTCAAATTCCTGAACAGTTGCAAACTGAACTGCGCCCATACCAGCAGGAAGGTTTCAACTGGCTCATGTTCATGCGAGAGCAACATTTCGGTGCATGCCTTGCTGATGATATGGGACTTGGTAAAACGGTTCAGCTTATTAGTTACTTGCTTAAGGTGCATTCACAACCGGACACGACACCGTCACTCATCATTTGTCCGACCAGTGTGCTTGGTAACTGGCAAAAGGAATTGGAACGTTTTGCGCCTTCGCTAAAAGCTGCCATTCACTATGGACCCGGTCGCTTGAAGGAAGATCAGTTCAGCGCATTTCTAGCTCAGGAAAAACCTGATGTCGTGCTGACGACTTACGGTACAGCAACTCAAGATAGTGAATTTCTCATTGAATTTCCTTTTGCGAGCATCACGTTGGATGAAGCGCAAAATATTAAAAACATGCAAACGAAGCAATCTCGAGCGATTCGGAAACTTCGGGGTGGTCATCATATCGCGTTGACGGGGACACCGATTGAGAACCGACTTGCGGAGTTATGGGCAATTTTCGACTTCATCCATCGAGGATATTTCGGTAGTTTCCGGAAATTCACGGATGACTACATTATTCCAATTGAGCGGGATGATGACGAACGGACAAAAAGTCGTCTGCGTTCTAAAATCCACCCATTCTTGTTACGAAGAACGAAAAGTGATCCAGACTTACAGCTCAATTTACCGAAGAAGCTAGAGCAAAATGAGTATGTGCCACTTACAGGTGAACAAGCTGCAGTTTATGAGAGCTTTATTGAAGAAACGAAATTCAAGTTACAGACACTTTCAGGATTTGAGCGGAAAGGGCTCATTTTGAAAATGTTGAGTAGATTGAAGCAATTGTGTAATCATCCTGCTCTGTTCTTGAAAGAACCTTTTACGCAAGCTGATGAAATGTTGTCGAGATCTGACAAACTGGAGCGAATTGTGAAATTAGCTGCTGAGATAGCGAGCAATGGCGAGCAATGCTTGATCTTTACCCAGTATATTGGAATGGGACAACTCATCCGTCAATGTTTGGCTGAGCTTTATGGATACGAAGTACCATTCCTGACAGGAAGTATGCCGAAGGGTCAGCGTGATCACCTGGTCGAAGCGTTCCAAAAAGGGGAATTCCCGATTTTCATCCTATCCTTGAAAGCCGGTGGAACGGGGCTGAACTTGACAGCTGCGAATCATGTTTTGCATGCGGATCGTTGGTGGAACCCTGCTGTAGAAAACCAAGCGACCGACCGTGCATATCGCATAGGTCAGGAGAAGTTCGTGCATGTCCATAAATTCGTGACAATTGGGACGATAGAAGAAAAAATTGATAAAATGCTTGAAGAGAAAGCCGCGCTGTCTGCGGATCTTATCCAGTCCAGCCAGTGGTTAACAGAGCTATCTGATCGAGAACTGGACGACTTACTATCATTCGGCTAACCAATATTTTAATCCGCAAATCACACATGTGGTTTGCGTTTTTTTATGTAAAGATGCGGTTAGACGTGACTGATTCGCTTGATCTGCAATACCCTGTGTAGCTCACTCTCTCTCTGTTCCTGCTCCACCACGTCTAACCGTTCGTTTAAATTTGCGACCAAGCGGATTAGCTGTCCAATTTGCAATTCCATACGCAGAATTATTTTTTGTTGAGATTCCATGTTATTCTCTCCTTTTAAGCAATTTCGCTGCCGGATCACCAAGAAGCGGTCTCTTCTGACCCGACGGCAAAATAGCGGTTAGTTGGTGGTCGAAACCACCACTCCTCATGCGTACTGCTGAGTTGTTAGTCGTGCCTGATCACTTTTAACAACCTTTGCTCAACTTGCTACCTAGGGTCTGAAGGAATCCCCACTCCTAAAAACCCCCCTACTATCAATTATTCTTCCCTCATCATTTGTACGAGCCGCTCTCCACGGGCACTGCACGTACAGTTATCTAGTCGTTCCTTTTGGTTTGTTGTGTTTTATCATTCCTCCTATTCTGTCTCTCTTCCAATGTTTTTGGGCAACTCATTAGAAGATTGGTAACGTTTCTTTTTGTTGTGAAGGTAATTCGAAATGATCCGCAGCGGAATTTCTTTGTGAATTTGCCGATGCTACTTGTGATTGGCCCCTTTCTGCACGTCCTTCCGAAGACGGTTTCTTCGTCACCAGGAATCGGACATCCTCTCCCACTACTTCAGTGACAAATGCGCGGGTTCTGTCTTCACGCTCA
Source organism: Sporosarcina sp. D27 (assembly GCF_000586555.1). Lineage (GTDB taxonomy): Bacteria > Bacillota > Bacilli > Bacillales_A > Planococcaceae > Sporosarcina. Next base: position 74,151 of record NZ_AZUC01000056.1, on the reverse strand, counting down.
TACGAACGCGTTTGAATTCGTCCACTTACACCTACCAGAGACCCTTTACCACAATGTTTTACGGTGTTTTCTGCGGTACGTCCCCAAATGCTACAAAGAATAAAATCCGCATCGATGTCTCCTTGCTGGTTTTTAAAGCTACGATTGACAGCGAGAGTAAAGCTGGCTTGCATCCGCCCATCCCCTATCTTTCGAATATCTGGATCTTTCGTCAGTCTACCGACAAGTGCCACATGATTCACCTAGTTCCCTCCTCTCTTTGAATTGCTTTCATCATACGGACAACCTCCGGATTAAACAAATGTACATATTCCACATTTGGAGGTTTTTCCAATGCTGAAGTTGAAGTTTGAAATGGAATAATTTGTATCTTCCGCATGAAAATGCTTAGGAGAGTGCGCTTTTGAATTGTGTTCATTTGATGATAATTCGGCTTTGCCCATATTTCTAAGAGAATGAGCCGTATGTGGTATACTGGGGAAAAAAGGGGGATTTGGACGGGATGAAAACGTTTAAAATGATTTCCTTCGGTTTGCTGACTGGGGATGAAGCAGATTATTTGCCCATGCTAGATGGCATCATTATTAACCAAGAGAACAGCCACCGTATGTGGATATTAGAAATGTTTTTGGATATGGAGTATAAAGAACGCTTTGAAAAATTGAAAGAAGAAGAGACACACATTGAAGCAAAAGTAGTAATTTCTTACCCTGAAAATGAGCCTGCTGCCTTTGTTCTTGCGGTCGACACCGTCCATGAGATTGGAGATCGTGTTTCCGTCTTATTGAAAGGTCGTTTGAAGCGTCAGCGATCAGAATATGCGGAACAGTTGCTAAGTGAGTTATTGGATCTCGGTTTTGAAGGGCAAGCGTTGTTAGAACGATTCGAAAACGACATGCGCGCAAGACCTCGTTTAAAAAAGAAATAAAGACATGCAAAAACCACGGGAATGTTCAACCCGTGGTTTTATTTGCATGATTTCCCGCATTACTTATCTTTATCATCTTTCGGAGATCCACCGTTGCTACCAGTTCCTGCGCTATTCCCGCCTCCTGGTGTACTATTTTCTCCCATCGTACCGCCTTCTCCACTGCCAGTTCCTTCTAGCGTATCGTCTTCAACGCCATCGCGATTCATGACACCGTCATTCATCCCATCGTTCCGATCGTCTTCCAGTCCATCAAGATTCGGACCTGTTGTATCGTCAGGCGCATTGCCTTCCATATCCGGGGTCCAGTCACGTGCACGCTCGTCCATATCGTCGTTCAAGTCTTCCATCGGTGTCTCGTTTTTGTCTGGGATGTCGTCGTTGTTGGTACCACACCCAGCCAGTACGAAACCTGCAACAAGTGCTGCCGGCAATACTTTCTTCAACATGAAAAATTCCCTCCTTTCAAATAGCTATCCAACATAGCTTGGCTTGAAAAGAAGGAACTATCCATTATTTTTTATGCGTTGTTACGTTTTTTCAACTCAGCTTCGACGAATGCAGCTTCCGCCTTACACTCATAGAAATATTGTGTGTTGAGCGTCTCTTGCAATTGTTGAATCGTCGCAATCTGCTCTTCAGACGGCGGCTCACTTAGCACTTTTTGAATGACTTCATTGATACGAACTGCAATCTCCTCATGAAATTGAGTTGCGTGTTTGACGTCATCTGGAATTTTTTCATACCAAAGCGCTTTTTCGGTAATGTACTCGCTCCATCGCTTCATGAAGTCTACCATGTCATAGCGGTCCGGGTTCCATTCGATCTCCGTCATGTATTGTTCAAAGGTCTGTGTAATAGACCTCGTGATGCTGCTCTTTAGGTTGGGTGAAAGACTTTTGAACATTCTCGTTTAGTACCTCCCACGATGTACATGCTAAAGTAACTGCATGTTTGATTGGCTTGTTGTGCATAATCGCACTTGCCAAATTGTGTAAACACAATATATAAAATTTTAGCGGATTTTTCTTCCAAATGCAATTCTTAACTAAAAATCACTCTTTAGCACCAAGTGCGAATGTGATTTCCGCTTCACATGCAATCTCACCTTCGACAGTCGCTTTCGCTTTGCCTTTACCAATGGAACCACGCATACGTGTGATCTCCACTTCAAGTCGGATTACGTCTCCAGGAACAACTTGTCTCTTGAATCGGCAATTATCAATTCCTGCAAAAAAAGCAAGACGGCCTTTATTTTCTTCTTTTTGCAAAATCGCAACAGCCCCGACTTGCGCTAGTGCTTCTACAATCAGTACGCCTGGCATGACCGGATACCCTGGAAAGTGGCCATTAAAGTAGTTTTCGTTAATGCTTACGTTTTTTATCCCTACCGCACGCGCGCCTTCTTCAACTTCAAGAATTCGGTCAACCAATAGGAATGGATAGCGATGCGGAATGATAGCTTGAATTTGTTCAGCTGTCAGCATAGTGATTCTCCTTTTAGGGTTCCCTATAGTCTATAGTTACTTCTCTTTTCCACTCATGATATCAAAAATATGCGACCATGTGTCTTTTTGGAAGATATCGCTTGCAGCTCCGTCACCTAGCACGCTAAAACCAATAACTGCACCGAGGACCGCAGCAACTATCAATAACAGAATTACCAAAATGACGCGCACATATATAGGAAGAATGCGGATTTGTACCCATCGAACTGGCTTTGTCTCCGCCACTTCTTCCGTTTCCGTTTTCTCTTTACGCTTTGTCCGTGTTTTTTGTACAGCTTCTTCTTTTTTCACAGGTTTCGCTTCAGCTTTTCGCTTACTGCGCGTTACTTGCTCGTTGTTAGATGCGGATTGAACCGTTGCTGCATGGGTTGCCCGAGCTTCCGTCCGACTTTTTGCAGCTGGTTTATTCGGCTCAGAAGACGAATGGGACGGGATGTCTGTATTTCTTTTTTCATCTGTCATATCAATACTCCCCACTTAGCTCACCGGATATTATTGACCAGGCCGAGCATCTGATCAGCGATAGAAACCGTACGTGAGTTGAATTGATACGCTCGCTGGACATTGATGAGGTCTGTCATTTCTTTCTGATAGTCAACATTGGACCCTTCAAGAGCACCTTGCTGTATACCGACTTCCGTGCCATTTATTTCTGTTAAAATATCGGCTTCAGTTACATTTAAGTCTTCCAAATTAGCTGGAAGTGTCAAATGCGTCGAGGAAAGTCGCGTCATCAGGTTAGGACGCTCAATTAGAGTAACTGCCAATTCAGCTGTCTGCTCTGCTCCATTTGCCGAACTTGCAACTAGAGTGCCGTCCGATTTCAGCTGAACTGAATCCACAGGTCCATTAAACGTGATTGCATTGCCAGCACGATCTGCAACAGCATTTCCTTCGCCGTCAACAAGCGCCACTTGGTTTCCCTGACCTGGTGTAAGGTAGAAGTTCCCTTGACGTGTATACACTGTCTCAGGACCATCTGCGCCTTGCACAATCACGTTGAAATATTGCTTTGGTTCAGTAAGAGCGAAATCGAGATTTCTTCCTGTTTGTTGCAAAGTTCCTACTTTCCAGTTCATTTGCGTTTGACCTAGCATCGCACCAACACCGTAGCGTATGCCTTCAGGTGATTGTCGCGGTGCTGTATCCGCTTTGTCATTGTTGAATTGCTGATACAACATTTCCTGAAAACTTGCCTGATTGGATTGGTAACCATGTGTTCCTATATTGGATAAATTATTTCCGATGATATCCAGGTTGTTTTGCAGTTGGTTCATGGTATTGACAGCTGTTGTCATCGTACGAATCATTTAGTTTGACTCCTTTCGCTTAAGCGAAGCTTGCGATTATCCATTGACACGACCAATTTCCGAGACCGCTTTTTCCATACTGCGGTCATACGCTTGCAACACTTTCTGATTAGCTTCAAATGCTCGGTAAGCGGTCATCATATCCGTCATCGTTCGCGATGCATCTACGTTCGACTGCTCGATGAACCCTTGTTTAAATGAGTAACTGACCCCTTGAGCACCATTTGCGTCCGGCAATTCTTGTTGTGCATAAAACAGTCCGTTATCACGTTTCACAAGCATGTCAGGATTCGCGGCGTAGCTGATTCCGAGAGTTGCTGCTTCCATTTCACCGTATTTTATGATGCCGTCTTCCGTAACTTGAAAATCGTCGTTTGGCAATTGGATGCGCTGTCCATTTTGGTCAAGCACATAATTTCCAGCCGAAGTCGTTAAGTAGCCTTCCGGATTCAAAGCGAAGTTTCCACTTTTCGTATAAGCACGTTCACCATCTGATCCTTCAAGCGTATAAAAAATGGCGCCAGGTTTACCCGTATCCGTATTGACAGGTAATGTTCCGTCGACAAGTGCGACGTCCGTTGTCAGTTCTGTTTCCCGTAGTTGTCCTTGGGTGAATAGTGGCATGGTCTCTTGTAAATACGTCCCTGTTGAAAGGGCACCAATCGGATTCATGCCTTTCATTTGAAAGCTATTTTGGACTGGCACTTTCGTAGTTTCCAGGTTAGATAAGTACATTTCAGGAAATGATCTTATGGATGATTGATCTGTTTTAAAGCCTGGAGTATTGGCATTGGCCATATTGTTGGAAAGTAATTCTGTTCTGCGCTGTTGCGCAATCATTCCAGATCCTGCTGTATAAAATCCACGGAACATGTGCCCGCCTCCTTTTTAGGTGTGTTGCAAATGATCCAGTGGCTATGCGTTAAGATTGATTACGTTTTTTGTCTAAACTATTCAGCATAATGCCTGTCCCTTTAGCGACACACCCAAGTGGGTCATCTGCTATGAAAACTGGTACTTTCAATTCTTCTGCTAGCAGTTGGTCCAGTCCTCGTAGTAGTGCTCCGCCCCCAGTTAAGATGATGCCTCTATCAATGATATCGGCTGATAGTTCAGGAGGCGTTTTCTCCAGAACATTTTTAGCTGCGTGGAGGATCCAGGCAATGGATTCTTCCATCGCATTTGTGATTTCCTTTGAATGGACTGTGACAGTTCTAGGAAGCCCTGAAACCATATCGCGTCCACGAATGTCCATCTTCTCATCGTGACTGTCAGGGAAGACGGAAGTGACGGTCATTTTAATGGTTTCCGCAGTGCGTTCACCAATTAATAGCTTATGATTCTTTTTAATATGTTGGATAATGTCTTGATCGAACGTATTGCCTGCGATTTTAATGGATTCGGATGTGACAATGTCTCCCATGGAAAGAACCGCGACATCTGTTGTGCCGCCTCCGATATCAATAACCATGTTTCCACTAGGTTGATAAATGTCCATTCCGGCTCCGATTGCAGCCACTTTAGGCTCGGCTTCAAGAAACACTTGTCGACCACCTGATTTTTGGACAGCTTCTTTAATTGCTTTCTGCTCCACACTTGTAACGTCTGTGGGACAGCAGATCAAGATGCGCGGTTTAGAAAACCAGCCTTTGACGTTCAGACGATCAATGAAACCTTTAAGCATTGCTTCAGTGCTATCAAAGTCAGCAATGACACCGTGTTTCAATGGTCGCATTACCTGGATATTACTAGGGGTTCTTCCAATCATCAGTCTTGCTTCTTCTCCAACTGCTATTAATTCACGCGTTTTAGTATCGACCGCAACGACCGATGGTTCGTTCAGTAGAATCCCTTTTCCTTTTACATGTATTAATACATTTGCCGTTCCCAGGTCAATGCCGATATCTTTCGCAAACATCTCATCCCTGCCCCTTCCATTCTTTCAACCGTTTACATGCTCTCCTAACTTAACATTTTATCACAGTGTTCCGAAAAAGAACATAAAAAATCGCTATTTCCCGTGCTTTGTGACGGTTTGAAGCCTGTTAGTTCGGTTTATATCAACTGTACCAAAAAAACGGACTGCGTCAGTCGCTAGTCCGTTTCTGTTGCTGCTGATTCATTTAGTCTTCGTTGTTCAATTTTCCATTTTTGACGCGTGGCTTCACCGCCTCGTAAATGTCGTATCGATTTGTGATAGGCCAGGACTTTTGCAACTTCCTCAGATAGATGAGCATCTATATTAGGTAGACGCTCTGTCAGGTCTTTGTGTACAGTGCTTTTGGAATACCCCGTCGCTTTTGCGAGCGCTCTCACAGTGAGGCCAGTTTCGATGAGCAGGTTGCCGAGGCGAACGCAGCGCCTCCGAATTTGTTCGTGCACACCCTCTTCCTTTCCCGTCAGTCCATTTGTTCTTTCACTGTATGCGACGGAGCGGTGTGCTATTCCTTTGTATTGAGGTCTTCTTTCTGTTCGGGCACGTTCTCGATCACGTGTTGCGTTTTCTTCGACACTTGGTGCGAGTTCTCGATCACAGAGTGCACTTTACCAATCAACTCTTTGCACTTCTCCATCACATAGCTGAGTTACTCGCTATCGGGACACAATTCAACTGCATTAAGGGATTAATTGGGTGGTTATTTCAGTTGGATCAAGTCTGGGCAAGGGTGGAATGATCACTTTCCTTGAGTTATGATCACTTCCTGAGGTTTATGAGCACTTTCCACAAGTTATGATCACTTCCTGAGGTTTATGAGCACTTTCCATGAGTTATGATCACTTCCTATGATTTATGAGCACTTTCCGCAAGTTATGATCACTTCCTGAGGTTTATGCGCACTTTCCATGAGTTATGCACTTCCTGAGGTTTATGAGCACTTTCCACAAGTTATGATCATTTCCTGTGATTTATGAGCATTTTCCATGAGTTATGAGCACTTCCTGAGGTTTATGAGCACTTTCCATGAGTTATGATCATTTCCTATGATTTATGAGCACTTCCCTTGAGTTATGAGCACTTCCTGTGATTTATGATCACTTTTCATGAGTTATGATCACTTCCTGTGATTTATGAGCACTTTCCTTGAGTTATGAGCACTTCCTGAGGTTTATGAGCACTTTCCTTGAGTTATGAGCACTTCCTGAGGTTTATGAGCACTTCCCCCAAGTTATAAGCACTTCCAGAGATTTATAAGCACTTTCACAACTTTCACCACCATCACCGATTTTTTCGCACAAAAAAACCTGCCGGGAGATGGCAGGTTGGTTCAAAGAGTTATTTAAAAGGCCAAGAAGGAACGGGGATTCACAGCTACGTCGTCTTTTTGGACTTCGAAGTGCAAATGGACGCCCGCTTGTGGGTTCCATTCGTTTTCTGCAGTTTGCGCTAAGGCTTCACCCTGCTGGATCTCGTCACCCTCTTTTACGAGAATACCAGTGACGGAACGGTAGATCGTTTTCAAGCCATCTTTGTGAGAGATGACAATCTCACTGCCTTTGAATGGATCTGAGACAATTTGTTCCACTTTTCCACTCATCGCTGCGAGTACTTCGAACGGTTTGCCGTCGACTGCAATCGTGACGCCTTCGTTTGTAACGTAGGTCTGTTTAAATACGAGTAGTGCGTTTTCACGACTGGATGCGTCAGCTTTTGCATCATAGAAGTCTTGAATAATAGCAACTTGGTCAAGAAGTGCTTCGTCAAACGGATATTTCAGTTGTTCGTTTGATGCGTTTGTTTCCAATGTGACTTCTTCTTTAGCCTTTTCTTTGTCTACAGCTGCCTGCTCACCGGCGTCTGGTTTCGTCAATGCATTATATCCCCATACCATTCCAACGAACAACAGGGCGAAACTTGCATAGATAGATGGCCAGAACCAGTTGCTTTTCGTGCTCTTGTTTTTCTGAGAAGGGGCGTTCGGTTTTTTTTCTTCTCTCATTTATGATCACCTCACTCGCTATTCTCTGCAAGTTAAGGATTTTTTAAACATTCCTCTTTCGATTTTTCAAAAGTTTTTATTTCTGTACCTGTATAGTAGTGTTTCACAATCTGTTCTGCGGTCCAGCCCTTTTTAGAATAAGCTTCAGCTCCATTTTGGCTCATGCCAACGCCGTGGCCGTATCCTTTTGTAGTAATGTGGACAATTTCATTGGTCACATCGTACCCTATATTGAAGTCTGTAGATGGAAGTTTTAGTTTTTCCCGAACTTCGCGGCCGCTAGTTTCGAATGTGCCTGATAGTACGCTTTGGACACGCCCCGTCTCATTCCGGACGAGCTGGAGCGCACGAAAATCGGCTTCTTTCCATGAGGTGCCAAGCTTTTTATTCCACTCAGAAAGAGGCATATCGACAGTACGTTCCACTTCTTCAGATACAGTTTGTTCGTCGGGGCTTTCTACACTTTGTAGATATGGTATGGAATTGCCTGTAAAATTCTCAGCAGTTTCCGTTTGACCATTTGATGTAGAGAAGAACATGGCGGTAATCATTTGTTCGTCGTGTACGATCACCTTGCCTGCTGTACCTTCAACAGCTTGTCGAATTTTTTGTTCGTTTTCTTTGAAGTTTTTGCCCCAACGTTCTTTACGATCTTTTTCGTTGGAATAGACTTGTGCAGTAACATCACGACCGATCGGTTTTGTGCCTTCTGCTGTTTCTTTGAGTGCATAGGTGCGCGCTGCAATCGCTTGTGCTTTGAGGGCTTCCAGTGAGTAAGCGACTGGCATTTCAGACGCAACGACACCGATAATGTACTCTTCCAGTGGCAGTGGCTTGTCCTCTCCTTCTACTGTAATTTCGGTCTCACAAGCTATTTCCTCGGGTGGCTTAGCGTCTAGTGGTCTGTTGTACTTCAAGTTTAGAAGTACAGGTATAAAAAATAGGAAAATGATGAATACTACTAATAGTCGTTTGTCCATGTTGCATGGTATGTTCGTTTTCAATCAATTATGAGGATGTTTCTGACTTTCACATAATTGGAGTCTTTCGTGACTCAGCGACACCAATCGACACAAACTCCCAAATGCACCTAACTTACATTTGAATATAAGTAAACAAAAAAACTGCCCCTCGCAAAAGGGACAGCTCTCATCGATATTATGAATGCACGATTTCTGTGTCAGCTGTTTCAGATTCGCTAGAGACACGGCTGATGTCTGCACCAAGTGCCTTTAGTTTCTGGTGGAAGTTGACGTAGCCACGATCTAAGTGAATGAGTTCAGTGACTCTCGTAACGCCTTCAGCGACAAGTCCAGCAAGGATGAGTGCAGCCGCAGCCCGAAGATCGGTTGCTGCTACTTCAGCGCCTTGTAATTTTGACGGTCCGTTCATAATGACAGAACGTCCTTCGATTTTAATGTCAGCATTCATGCGACGGAATTCTTCCACGTGCATGAAACGGTTTTCGAAGACTGTTTCTGTTAATACGCCAGTACCTTCTGATTTTAACATGAGTGCCATCATTTGTGACTGCATGTCTGTCGGGAATCCAGGATGTGGCATCGTCTTCAAGTCAACCGATTTCAATGGATGTTGTGCTGTGATGCGAAGTCCTTCATCAAGTTCAGTAATGACAACGCCCATTTCCTGTAGCTTAGAAATCAATGCTGCATTGTGCTCAGGCAACGCGTTTTCAATCGTCACGTCTCCACCTGTAATTGCTGCCGCAACCATGAATGTACCCGTTTCGATACGGTCTGGAATGATGTGGTGAACTGCACCAACTAATTTCTTTACACCTTCGATACGGATAACGTCCGTTCCAGCACCGATGACTCTACCGCCCATTTCGTTGATGAAATTCGCAAGGTCAACAATTTCAGGCTCTTTAGCCGCATTTTCAATCAATGTCGTTCCACTAGCGAGTGCAGCTGCAGTCATGATGTTCTCAGTTGCGCCAACACTAGGGAAGTCGAGATAAATTTTTGCACCTTGAAGACCGTTCTTTGCTCGTGCTTCAACAAATCCGTGTCCAAACGAGATATCTGCGCCCATTGCTTCGAATCCTTTTAGATGCTGGTCAATAGGACGGGATCCGATTGCACAGCCACCTGGCATTGCAACACGTGCAAAACCATTGCGCGCAAGAAGTGGACCCATTACCAGAATGGATGCACGCATTTTACGCACGTATTCGAATTGCGCTTCACTCGTAAGCGTCTCAGTGGAATCAATGATTAGCTCGCCAATTTCAGGTTTATATTCTGTTTTTGCATATAAGCTTTTTAGTACTTCATTAATTGTGCGAACATCCGAAAGATTTGGTACTTCGCGGATGACATTGACGCCCTCAGTAGCAAGCAACGCAGCCGCGAGTATCGGCAACACTGCGTTCTTCGCTCCTTCTACCCGCACTGTACCGTGCAGTTGTCGCCCACCATTAATTATAATTTTATCCAAAACAAGCCCCTCCGACTCAAAGTTATAATTCGTTCTTAAGCGTGACAAGTTTACATATCCAAAAATCCATTAATTATACTAGTAAAAATCATCCAAACTCAGTCCATTGTACAACGACACGCCCTAGTTAACAAGCGCCATTGTGACCCTTTCCGACAAAAGATAGCTGTAGTCTAAATTATGTACAGGTGGGATGTCCTGTGTGGGTATTTTACAATTTCTTTATGACTGCCATATTACAAAGAGGTTACATTCAACTTTGTTCCCCAGTGCTGAATCCGGTAAACCTATCTCATCATATTCTAATGAAGTGATTCGTCTCATTGCCCCAGAGGCATCCGTTGTCTTTGCGGCGATAAGACGGATCATCCAAAGATGAAAGGAAGTCTCCCCGACCAATAGGATATGTCTAAAAAGAAATTTGATACTGAAGAACCGATGGCAATACTCAACAAAATAAATAATAATTGTGTTTGAAATACGCGATTTTTACGAATGATAGCTTGTGGTAAAATCGCCTGCAGGGCAAAAAATGATACCCCAACAAAAAAAATATGTGACCCAAGTGCTAGTAATGGATTGACGCCAAGTGCGTCCATAGTCATCTACTCCCGATGCGTACTTCTAACGATGAAGTACGTTTTTGGTTGGCGTTAAAAAAATCGGACAGAAGATTCTCCTCTGTCCGATTTACTCGTATCCGACTTACATGCCGGAAACTTTAATACGGTTAATGGCCCTACGTAAATTAAGTTCAGCCATTTGATGCTCCAGCTTGTTCTTAGTCTGCTGGAGTTCAACTTCTGCCTTACGTTTCGCAAGTTCAGCACGTGCTAAGTCAATGTGAGAAGCGAGTTCTGCACTTTGCGCAAGCACTGTGACAACATCCGGACGGACTTCTAAGAAGCCGCCGTTTACTGCCACGTGTTCTGTTGAATTGCCGTTTTTCAGACGAAGTGCGCCGATGTCAAGTGGAGCTACCATCGCGATGTGGCCCGGTAAAATACCAAGTTCACCCGTTTCGGTAACAGCTATCACCATATCCGCTTCTGTTTCGCTGACAGGGCCGTCGGGAGTGACGATATTAACTTTTATCTTCATAATTTCCCCTCCTGGTCCCTTTTATTAGACTTCTACGCCCATTTCTTTTGCTTTAGCCACAACTTCTTCGATGCGTCCAACAAGTCGGAATGCATCTTCAGGAAGGTGGTCGTATTTGCCTTCAAGGATTGCCTTGAAGCCTTGTACAGTTTCAGCAACCGGCACATACGAACCTTTTTGGCCCGTGAATTGCTCGGCAACGTGGAAGTTTTGTGACAGGAAGAACTGAACACGACGCGCACGATCAACGATCTGCTTGTCATCTTCACTCAACTCATCCATACCTAGGATTGCGATGATGTCTTGAAGTTCACGATAGCGCTGCAACGTTTGTTGTACTTGTGTTGCCACGTCATAGTGTTCTTTACCTACGATATCTGAGCTAAGTGCACGTGATGTCGAAGCAAGTGGATCCACCGCTGGATAGATACCCATCTCAGATAGTTTACGCTCAAGGTTCGTCGTTGCGTCAAGGTGAGCAAACGTCGTTGCAGGAGCTGGATCTGTATAGTCATCGGCTGGTACATAGATCGCTTGGATCGATGTAACAGAACCTTTGTTAGTTGAAGTGATACGCTCTTGAAGCTGACCCATTTCAGTCGCCAATGTCGGCTGGTAACCTACCGCAGATGGCATACGACCAAGCAAGGCAGAAACTTCAGAACCGGCTTGTGTGAAACGGTAGATGTTATCGATGAAGAGCAGAACGTCAGCGCCCTGTTCGTCACGGAAGTGCTCCGCCATTGTTAAACCAGTCAAGGCAACACGCATACGTGCACCAGGTGGCTCATTCATTTGACCGAAGACCATTGCCGTTTTCTTAATAACGCCTGAGTCTGTCATTTCGTAGTACAAGTCGTTACCTTCACGAGTACGCTCTCCAACGCCGGCGAATACTGAGATACCGCCGTGTTCTTGTGCGATGTTGTTGATCAATTCCTGGATAAGTACAGTTTTACCTACACCTGCACCTCCGAAGAGACCGATTTTACCACCCTTGATGTAAGGAGCAAGTAAGTCAACAACTTTAATACCCGTTTCAAGAATTTCTACTTTCGTAGAAAGGAATTCAAATGATGGTGCTTCACGGTGAATCGGATCACGTTGGATATCTGCAGCTAACGGCGCTCCAAGGTCGATTTCCTCACCAAGAACATTGAATACTCGTCCGAGTGTAACGTCTCCAACAGGTACTGAGATTGGCGCGCCCATATCTGTTACTTCTTCGCCGCGTCTCAAACCATCTGTAGAGGACATTGCAATCGTACGTACAGAATCGTCTCCAAGGTGCAAGGCCACTTCAAGTGTGAGCGTTTCCGCTTCAGCACCTGGGCGATTGATTTGGACTTTCAGGGAGTTGTAGATCTGTGGAAGTTGTCCGTCTGCAAAGCGAACGTCAACAACTGGACCCATTACCTGAAGAATTTGTCCTTTACTCATGCTTTTCCCTCCTGTCGTACTGGTACGTTCGTTTTCGTTACGCCTATTCGAGTGCTGCAACGCCGGCAACGATTTCAGTGATTTCCTGGGTAATCGCAGCTTGACGTGCACGGTTGAATACGAGCGTCAAGTCATCTATCAAATCAGTTGCATTATCTGTAGCAGTCTTCATCGCAGTCATACTGGAAGCATGTTCGCTCGCTTTCCCATCAAGGACCGCACCGAAAATGAGGCTCTCCGCATATTGCGGCAATAAGGATTCAAGAATCACTTCAGCAGAAGGTTCGAATTCATAAGATGAGCTCACTCCAGACGGTTCTAGATCAGTAAGTGGAAGCAATTTCCGTTCCGTCGGCTCGTTGGAGATGGCGGAGACGAAATGGTTGTAATAGAGATACAACTCATCGTAATTGCCTTCCGTGAACATGCCAACAGCTTTATTCGCGATGTCTTTTATTTCTTCGAACGAAGGGTGATCAGATACACCTACAAGGCTCTCTTCAACTTGGAATCCGAGACGTTTAAAGAAATCAGTTCCTTTACTTCCGACTACGAAGAGCACGATTTCATCTTTAGATGCATGGCGAGCTTCGATTGCACGCTTCGCTTTACGTAAAATGTTGGCGTTATATCCTCCAACAAGTCCACGGTCAGATGTGACGATAATGTATCCCGTCTTCTTGACTGGGCGAGTGACGAGCATCGGGTGTCCAGAGTTTTGAGAGACAGAAGCGATAGATCCGACTACTTCTTCAATTTTGTCCATGTACGGTACGAATTTCTTCGCGTTTGCTTCCGCACGGCTCAATTTTGAAGCAGAGACCATTTGCATCGCTTTTGTGATCTGACGTGTACTCTTCGTCGATTTAATGCGCTGTTCTACCTCGCGTAATGAGGCCATTGGCTATTCACCACCTTTTAGTTTTAGTCCCGTAATCCGTTACTTAACTTATTGTCCAGAAACCGCAAAGTTCTTTTTGAACTCATTGATCGCTGCTGCAAATACATCATCTGCAGGTAGACCTTTCGTAGTACGGATCGTTTCCAATACGTCTGTGTGGTTGCTTTCAAGCCAAATCGTGATTTCACTTTCAAAGCGAAGAATATCTTTAACTGGGATATCGTCTAGGAATCCGCGAGTTAGTGCGTAAAGGATTACGACTTGATGCTCAACCTTAACCGGCTTGTTCAAGTCTTGCTTTAAGACTTCAACAGTACGGTGTCCACGGTCAAGTTTCGCTTTAGTAGCTGGGTCAAGATCAGATCCAAACGCAGAGAACGCTTCAAGTTCACGGAACGCAGCAAGGTCAAGACGCAGTGTACCTGCAACCTTTTTCATTGCTTTGATCTGTGCAGATCCACCTACACGGGATACGGAAAGTCCAGCGTTGATCGCTGGGCGTACGCCTGAGAAGAATAGATCGGACTGAAGGAAAATCTGACCATCTGTGATGGAGATTACGTTCGTCGGAATGTATGCAGAGATATCGCCTGCTTGTGTTTCAACGAATGGCAATGCTGTGATTGAACCGCCACCAAGGGAGTCGTTCAATTTTGCAGCACGCTCGAGTAAACGAGAGTGTAAGTAGAATACATCACCTGGGTATGCTTCGCGACCTGGAGGACGGCGTAGCAACAACGAAAGTTCACGGTATGCAGCAGCTTGTTTAGAAAGATCATCATAAACGATCAAAACGTGCTTGCCTTGGAACATGAACTCTTCACCCATTGTAATACCCGCGTATGGAGCTAGGTAAAGAAGTGGTGCTGGTTGGGAAGCAGAAGCAGTTACAACGATTGTATAGTCAAGCGCGCCGTGTTCACGAAGCGTTTCAACAACACCACGAACTGTAGATTCCTTCTGACCAATTGCTACATAAATACAGATCATATCCTGATCTGCTTGGTTAAGAATTGTATCGATCGCTACAGTAGTTTTACCTGTTTGGCGGTCACCGATGATCAATTCACGCTGTCCACGACCGATTGGTACAAGTGCGTCAATCGCTTTGATACCTGTCTGAAGTGGCTCATCAACCGATTTACGAGCCATAACGCCTTGCGCTGGGCTTTCGATTGGACGAGTTTTTGTTGTGTTAATCGGACCTAGTCCATCCACTGGTTGCCCAAGTGAATTGACGACACGTCCAATCAATTCTTCTCCAACTGGAACTTCCATGATACGGCCTGTACGACGTACTTCATCGCCTTCTTTGATGTCTTTGTATGGTCCAAGGATAACGATACCTACGTTGTTCGCTTCCAAGTTTTGCGCCATACCAAGTACACCTGTGGAGAACTCAAGGAGTTCGCCGGCCATGACATTGTCGAGACCATGAGCACGGGCGATACCGTCACCTACTGCGAGAACAGTACCTACTTCGCTAACTTCCATCTCAGACTGATAGCCTGCAATCTGCTGCTTAATCAGTGTGCTGATTTCTTCAGCTTTAATGCCCATGTATGTCACCCCTCATCTTTCAAGATTTTAACCGATCAACGTACGCTCTAATTTAGCAAGCTTGTTGCTAATACTGCTGTCGAAGATTCGGTTTCCGATCTGAAGGCGAATGCCTCCGATCAATTTCGGTTCAATAATTGTTTGAATCTGAAGCGACTGTTTGCCAACTTTGTGAGCAAACGCGCTGGAAATTGCTGTTTCTTCCTGTTCAGTTAGTGGACGGATTGCATAGACTGTCGCTTCCGCAACACCGGATGCGTCGTTTGCTAACTGGTGGAAGTCTTCGAGAACGTTGCTAAGTTCGTCCATACGATCAGCATCAAGCATCACATATAGTGCATTAAGCAATAACTCTTGCGCACCAGGCAGGATGTTAGCAATCAATTCCCGTTTTTTGATCAATGACAGTTGTGGTAAGCTCATAAGTTCCCCGAAGCCATTGTTGTCGTTGAGTGCTGCTTGGAGCTCCCGAACGTCAGTATGAACTGCGAGTAACACGCCTTGTTCCTGAGCTGCTTTGAACAGCCCAGTTGCATAACGTTCCGCTACGATAGAACGGCTCATCGGCCTTCCCCTGCCTTCACAATCGTTTCTTCGATCAATGCGCGGTTATCCTCCTCGGATACTTCTTTGCCGAGTACTTTAGACGCTGCCATGATAGAAAGAGATACGAATTCTTCGCGGACAGCCGCGATTGCTTTTTCTTTCTCTGTTGCGATTTCGAGCGCTGCGTTGTCTTTCATACGACTCACTTCTGCGCGTGTCGTTTGAATGAGTTCCTCACGCTGTGCTTCGCCTTGCTTTTTCGCGTTTTCAACAATTACTAACGCGTTTGTATGTGCTTCTTTCAAAAGAGCACGTTGCTCTTCCAACAATTTCTGTGAGTCTAGACGACTTTGTTCAGCCGCTTCGATTTCATTTGCAATCATTTCAGCACGCTGATCCATAATCCCCATCAACGGTCCCCATGCGAATTTCTTCAAAAGAAGCATGAGAATTGTGAAGAATACTACTGTTGCAATGATATCACCTAAGTTCAGCCGTTGGTTCAGGCTGGATAAGAATCCTGAGTCAGCATTGCTTGACAAAAGGACGAAGGTATCCAAAAACACGATTGTTTCACTCCCTTCAAAAACTTACGTCTGATGTACAAACGTTTTGGTTAGAATGATTGGTTCGAGCACATGACATGCTCAATATTAGCTGACATAAACGAATGGCGAAGGATCGATCTTTTTCCATTCTTCGCCATTGTTTAAAGTTCTTATAAAGTGGTTAGATAAGAGAGGGAGTTAAACAGGCTGACAAGACCGCTATGCAGCCCAGGCCCTATCCATACTCGTTAGCTACCTAGATTGGTTCTGACTGAATTACTTGTTCATAACGATGAAAGCGATAACTACAGAAATGATTGGCAATGCCTCAACCAATGCAACCCCGATGAACATTGTTGTTTGAAGAACGCCACGTGCTTCTGGTTGGCGAGCAATCCCCTCAACTGTCTTTGAAACGATCAAACCGTTACCGATACCAGCGCCGAGTGCGCCAAGACCAACTGCGATAGCTGCTGCTAATAGACCTAATGAACCTGTCATAGTGTTATTTCCTCCTAGTATTGTTTGGTTTGGTAGAGCGTGTTCACCCGCATGCGGGCTTTATGTTTAGTGGTCCGTCGACACTTTGTGCGACATATAAACCATCGTCAACATAACAAAAATGAATGCCTGGATTGCCCCGATGAAGACCGAGAATCCTTGCCAAGCGAGTGCAGGAACGATTGCTCCGATAAATCCACCGAAGCTGCCCACTGCGAGCGATGCGAGAAGTCCAATCAGGATCTCCCCCGCAAAGATGTTACCGTAAAGACGTAGACCGAGTGTCAACGTATTTGCGAATTCTTCAATGATTTTCAGTGGTAGCAAGAAAGGCATTGGCTGAAGGTATGTTTTGAAATATCCTTTTGTGCCAAGCATCTTTACACCATAGAAGTGCGTCAAGATAATAACAGTTGCTGCCAACGTCATCGCAATGACTGGATCGGCTGTCGGTGATTTCCACCAAAGCACTCCATCCCATTTGATTGAGAAAGGCAGACCAAGCATGTTTGCAACAAACACGAACATAATAAGCGTGATGCCGAGTACGTGGAAACGGCCGCCTGTTTTCCAGTCCATGTTGTTTTTAATGATTCCCTTCACGAAGTCCATGACCCATTCCATGAAGTTCTGCATGCCTGTAGGTTTCATTTGCAATCTCCGCGTTGAAAGAACTGCAATGATGAAAACGACGAGACATGTGACGAAGAGCATCAAAATGTTTGCCGGGTTGAAGCTTATACCGAAGAGGACAAGTTCCGGATTTGCATGTTCCACGTTTCGTTCACCTCCCTTTTGTGATCAGTTTAAGAATGATGCTTCACATGATAAAAGATCCTATCGAAAAACAATAGGGCATATGGAATCATCAAACCAATCACAGTACTGATCAGATTGAAGTTTTCTGGCATCGACATCGCGATGGCGGCCGCAGCCACTCCGGAAGCGAAACGCAATCCCGAACCGAGCGAAACCTTTTTGCCCTGATCCAGTTTCTTGTCGAATTGTTCCATTCTACGGATAAGTATCCAAAAATTATACAATCCGAAGATTAATCCTAGCAAAAGACCAGCAAAAATCTCCTTCGCTCCCGTAAAGGCCCAGCCTAGTATCAGCAATGCGAGCAAAAAAAATAGAGCTCTCTTTTGCCTTGCGAAAATTTCCTGCATTGTCTGCATGGTAGGTGAGTCTCCTATTACGATAAGTTTAGTTAGAAACTGAAACGTTCGACTTTCCTTTTACAAGTCGAACAACGAGCGGGTTCGCAGGTTGGTACGCGTTGGCTTGTCCGAGATGTACGGCAACCACTTACTGATCAGATGTCTCGGAATAACCGGGACTAAGAATGGTAAGAAAAGTGCCGCCTGCTTGGCATTCACCAGGACACGTTGTCCAACGTATCGCACAGATGCCCATACTTCCTATGTGCGATAGGCTACGAGTGATGATAGAACTTAGCCAAAAAAATCAAGCGGTTTTAGCTGATTTATCTATGTATAAACCCTATCATTATTACCCTCTGTAAGCATACAATAGCGATATTTTGATGTCAATTGATTCCCGTGAAATTCTTCACAAACTAAAGGTACTGTCAAACAATCGTCACACTTTCATAGTAAATCGTTGTATTTCTGAAAATTAGGGAATTCCCTTAGTGGTTTCCTTTGAAAAACGTCGGGCTCATGGGTTTTATTTCCGAATCCAATAACCGTTCTCTTTAAGTTTTGAATATACATTCCCCTACAAGAAATCACTTGGTTTTCCTATCCTCTAGCAAATCCTCCATCCTCCATTTTTATAGCTAGCCCCTTTTTACTAAAAGAATAACTAAAAGACTTTGTTTTTAGTGTTAACCCTATAGAGTGTGGCAATTAGGTAGAATTTTTATACGCAGTCAAACAAATAAAGCAGAGGCGTGTGTGCCTCTGCTTTTCATGTAATCTATTTCGATTAGTTATTTTGTTCGTTCAGATATTTCTTCAAAGCTTCTACGATTCGTTCAGATGCATGTCCGTCTCCATAAGGATTGGACGCTTTTGCCATGGACTCGTATGCAGTTTGGTCTGACAGGAGTTCGTCTGCCAAGTTGAAAATTGTATCTTCGTCGGTTCCTGCTAATTTGAGTGTTCCCGCGTCGATTCCTTCTGGACGTTCTGTTGTGTCACGAAGGACGATGACAGGTTTGCCGAGAGAAGGGGCTTCTTCTTGGATGCCGCCTGAATCGGTTAGGATAATGTGTGACCGGGCAGCAAAGTTGTGGAAGTCCACGACTTCGAGCGGCTCGATTAAGTGAATTCGGTCGTTATTCCCTAGTAATTCATCCGCAACTTCTCGGACTGCAGGGTTCATGTGTACCGGATAGATTACTTGGATGTCAGCATGTTTTTCGAGTAAGCGGTTGATGGCACGGAACATGTTACGCATCGGATCGCCTAAGTTTTCACGACGGTGTGCTGTTAGTAAGACCAATCGGTCATCACCGAGTTTCTCAAAAATAGGATGGGTATACGTGCCATCGACAGTTGTGTGCAACGCATCGATTGCTGTATTCCCTGTGATGTAGATCCGGTCTTCCGGCTTTCCTTCATTAATAAGGTTCTGAGCCGATTTTTCCGTTGGTGAGAAATGAAGGTCTGCAAGGACACCCGTCAGCTGACGGTTCATCTCTTCTGGATATGGAGAGTACTTGTCCCATGTACGAAGACCAGCTTCAACGTGTCCGACTGCGATTTTGTTATAAAATGCTGCGAGACTGCCGATGAATGTAGTTGCTGTGTCACCGTGTACAAGTACGATATCCGGTTGTGCTTCTTTCATGATCCCGTCAAGCCCTTCGAGTCCACGTGTTGCAACGTCGATAAGGGTTTGGCGATCTTTCATAATGTTAAGATCGAAATCAGGTTTGATGCCGAACGTTTTCAGCACTTGGTCCAACATTTCACGGTGCTGCGCAGTTACGGTTACAATCGATTCGATGTCTTCTTCATGCTTTTGCAATTCGAGAACGAGTGGAGCCATTTTAATAGCTTCCGGACGCGTTCCGAAGATCGTCATTACTTTCCATTTGCGTTTCAAAGCGTTCACGCCTTCCCCAATTATTTGGTTCCGAACAAACGGTCCCCAGCATCGCCGAGGCCTGGAACGATGTAGCCATGATCGTTGAGTTTTTCATCAAGTGCTGCGATGTAAACGTCCACGTCAGGGTGTGCATCTGTAAATACTTTTACGCCCTCAGGAGCTGCAATGAGACACATGAATTTAATGTGCTTCGCTCCACGTTTTTTCAATGAGTTGACAGCTTCTACTGCTGTTCCCCCTGTAGCAAGCATCGGGTCCACGACAATCAATTCACGTTCCGATACGTCAGAAGGCAACTTCACGAAATATTCGTGTGGTTGAAGAGTTTCTGGATCGCGGAATAAACCGACGTGACCGACTCTTGCTGCTGGGATTAGTTTTAGAATTCCATCTACCATACCAATACCTGCGCGTAAAATCGGGACGATTCCGAGCTTCTTCCCTGCAAGTACGTTCGATTTCGCCATGCAAACCGGCGTTTCAACGTCTACTTCCTGGAGGGGGAGCTCTCGCGTGATTTCAAAAGCCATCAATGTTGCAACTTCGTCTACGAGTTCGCGGAATTCTTTTGTTCCTGTGTTTACGTCGCGGATGAATGTAAGTTTGTGCTGTATGAGCGGGTGATCGAATACGTGTACTTTAGCCATTAAAATCGCTCCTTTTACTTTGTCCAATACAGTATAACAGAATGATGGCGTGAACGGTTGTCTGGCGTGAAGTTTGGAATTCGCGGAACATTTACACGGTTTTATCGTGGCGATTCCGCTTTGTAATTCACTTGGGCCGGATTGTACGACACTCATCGGCGGTTCTCGATCACGTAGTGCACTTTACCAATCAAATCTTTGAATTTCTTCATCACCTAGCTGAATTTCTCGATAGCGGGACACAATTCAACTGCGTTAAGGGATTAATTGGGTGCGCTTCGCTTGTCGAGGGATGGGCTTCTTCGTTGTGATCGGACATTTTTAGGTAGACTACGCTTTCGATCAGTCACGGGAGAATGTCCGACATTGGAGGGAGGTTATTCATCACATATGGAATTTTCTCCATCACTTAGCTGAATTTCTCAGACACTTAGCGAAGTTTCTCGATAACGGGACACAATTCAACTGCTTTAAGCAATTAATTGGGTGCGCTTCGCTAGCCTAGGGAGGTCTATATAAGCCGCTCGGGTGAAATCTGGCATATCTTGGATAGTATCGGCCAAGTTCTAAATTGAATCGTGCATCTGGCGTGAGAAATCGGTCAGATTTTGTGAAGAATCGGCCACTTGAACGAATTCATAGGCAGTTACACACTATTCCACAGAGGGTTTATCAGCAGTCCCGGTTCATTTCTCTACCCAACAAAAAACCGCCATCTTAAGGATGGCGGCTCTGTTAACAATTATGCATACAATGCATGCTTATCAGTTAGTGCTTTTACGCGTTGTTTTGCTTCTTCTTTCACTGCATCGTCTTCGTGGTTCTTCAAGAGTTTCGCGATGATCGCTCCGACTTCTATCATGTCGTCTTCTTTGAAACCGCGTGATGTCACTGCTGGTGTACCGATTCGGATACCTGAAGTAACAAACGGGCTTTCTTTATCGAATGGAACCGTGTTTTTGTTGACAGTGATTCCGCATTCATCCAACACATGCTCTGCAACTTTTCCTGTTAAGCCAAGGCTCGTCAAGTTCAATAGAAGCAAGTGGTTGTCCGTACCGCCAGAAACGATGCCGATGCCTTCAGCAACAAGTGCTTCACCGAGAGCGACTGCATTCTTTTTCACTTGCTGAATGTATGTCTTGAACTCTGGCTGTAACGCTTCGCCGAATGCTACTGCTTTTGCAGAAATGACGTGCATCAATGGGCCACCTTGCACACCTGGGAAAATCGTTTTGTCGATTTTTTTGCCGTATTGCTCTGCAAATTCTTCATTGATCAGAATGAGTCCACCACGTGGTCCGCGCAATGTTTTGTGTGTTGTAGACGTAACGAAATGCGCGTGTGGTACTGGGCTGTTGTGTTCGCCGACCGCTACAAGTCCTGCGATGTGCGCCATGTCCACCATTAAGAATGCGCCGACTTCATCCGCAATTTCACGGAACTTCTTGAAATCGATTTCGCGTGGGTATGCACTTGCACCTGCTACGATCATCTTTGGCTTGTGCTCGAGTGCTTTTTGACGGACGTCTTCGTAGTCGATACGCTCGTCCTGCTCGCTTACACCGTACTCAACAAAATTGTACAGCTTTCCTGAGAAGTTGACTGGACTTCCGTGTGTCAAGTGACCACCGTGTGAGAGGTTCATCCCAAGAACGGTATCGCCTGGCTCGAGTACTGTGAAGTAGACTGCCATGTTCGCCTGTGCCCCTGAGTGTGCTTGAACGTTTGCATACGCTGCACCGAATAACTCTTTAACTCGGTCACGGGCGATGTTTTCAACAACATCGACGTGTTCGCAGCCGCCATAATAACGCTTACCTGGATAGCCTTCTGCGTATTTGTTCGTTAAGTAGGAACCTTGTGCTTCCATGACCGCTTCAGAGACAAAGTTTTCTGATGCAATCAATTCGATATTAGCGTTCTGTCGATTCTTTTCTGCCATTATTGCTTCAAAAACAGCACTATCTTCGCGTTTCACATTGCTCAAATCCATGTTCATTTCCCCTTTAGCGTCTATTATTCTTACTACCCTCAAAGCTTGATGCCCTGAGTTATTCGTACTGCGCTCGAACTCCTCCGATTAGTTTCGGACGAGTGGTTGCACAGGTAACGACAGCTTCACCAATCTGTTTAACGGATGTGCGAATCGGGACTGCAACCGGTTTCAATTGCATGCCAATCAAAGTTTGTCCAATGTCGATCCCGGCGTTTGCACGGACGGATTCGACGACGACCGCATCATCAAAATGCTCGAACGCATAAGCGGACATTGAACCACCTGCAGTCCGAACGGGCACGACAGAAACAGGTTCAAGTGCAAATTTTTCCGCTGTTTTCCGCTCGATTGTGAGGGCACGGTTAATGTGCTCGCACCCTTGGAAAGCAAGGTGCAACCGATGAGTTGCAGCAAATTGAGAGAGGGGTTCATAGAGCGCCTTCGCTACGTCGAGCGTCCCGGCTGTACCAATTCGTTTGCCTGCCACTTCAGAAGTGGAACAGCCTACGACAAAAAGAGTTCCTGGTACTGGGGTAGCAAGTTCCGCAAATTCTGCGAGTGTTTGTTCCAACTGCAATCTCCATAAGATATACGCGTCCATGTCACACCCTCACTTTCTTTAGTTATTTTCGAGTTCCATCAACTTTTCGATGCGGCGTTCGTGTCTACCGCCTTCGAAAGGTGTTTCCAGCCATGTTTGAACGATTTCGCGGGCAAGGCCTGGACCGATAACGCGCTCTCCCATCGCTAATACGTTAGAGTCGTTATGACCTCTTGTCGCTTTGGCGCTGAATACATCGTGAACGAGTGCGCAACGGATTCCATTTACTTTATTGGCGGCTATGGACATTCCGATACCGGTCCCACAAATGAGGATGCCTTTATCGAATTCGCCGGATGCGACGCCTTTAGTTACGGGTGCTGCGTAATCTGGATAGTCGACGGACTGGCCAGATTCCGGACCGAAGTCTTCGAAGTCAATGTTTAGTTCTGTTAGTAGTTGTTTGATTTCATGGCGTAAGTTGTTGCCGCCATGATCGGAAGAAATCGCGAGTTTCATGTGCGTCCCTCTTTTCATAATATACTTACAACTAATTCTATCACTGTTCCTAAAAAAAACACAGTGCGAAGTAATGTGATAGATTCTTCTGGTTTTCCGATAAATTTGGAATATGAATTTCCATACTAGACCGAATTTTATCCATAGAAAAAGCCGGCGCATGGCCGACTTTGTTATTGGGAAGTATCGAATTGGCGAATGACACCATAGAGGGCTTCAGACTGCCCTTTGAGTTCACTTGCTAGGACACTTGTTTGTTCGATTGAATGCGCTTGTTCTTCGGTTGCCGCTTGTACCTCTTCAGCGCCTGCTGAAGTTTCTTCTGCAATCGCTGCGACTTCTTGCGACTGATGAGCCGTTTGTTCAATTTTGCTGAGCTGATGTTCCACAAGCTCTGTAATTCCAGTGATGGAACCTGCCATATCAGTAACTGTCGTTGCCATCGCAATAATACTTTTGTTTGTTTCGTCTGCTCGTCCAGCTTCTTGAGCAGCGGTTTTCACTTGTGCTTCTATTTCTTTCACGACTTTCGTGACATCGGACTGTATTGTACTTACGAGACCGCCAATCATTTGAACAGATTTTGCACTTTCATCGGCCAGGACACGGACTTCTTCCGCAACGACTGCGAAGCCTTTTCCATGTTCTCCTGCACGTGCCGCCTCAATGGAAGCATTCAATGCTAGCAAATTTGTCTGATCTGCGATGTTGCCGACGAGTTGAACGATTTCGCCAATCTTTTGTGCATTTCTATCGAGGTCACGGATTGTTAAAAGGGAGTCTTCGCTTTGTGTGGACATTTCACGAATTCCACCTACAAGTGTCCGGTACGCATCGGTTGTCCGTTTCAATTCAGCAAGCATGTCGTTCGATTGCTTTGACGATTGATCGGCACGATTATTGACATCTGAAGCGAGTGCGCGGATGTCTTCCATCGCTTCGGCCGTCTCTTGGATCGCAATCGCTGACGCTTCCGCACCCGAAGAAATCTCGATGATTGTCGAAGCAATCGCATCTGCCTGATTAGAAGCAGACCCAGTTTCATTGTGTAAAATTTCTACGGAGCGTGACGTTTTTTCAAAATTTGTTTCAATCTGGCCAACAATTCCTCGTAAGTTGACAACAACTTGTTGGAACGCTTCTGCAACGGAACGGATTTCATCAGACGAGTTCGGTAATTCTATGTCCGTACCGATTTTCCCATCCGCAATCCGCATCGCTTCCTGTTCAAGTCGTTGGAGCGGTTTCGTTAAGATTGTACTGAAAAGCGCTGCGAGTACAGCAGACCAAAAAATCCCCATTCCATATGTCATAATTCCGAACCAGGTCGGATTTGCATTCGGGAAAAATTGAGGTTGTAAGAAGTTAATGAACACTGCACTTGTTGAATACGTCACAATCGCAAGAATCGTCACGAATATGACGAGTTTCCATTTCAATCCGAACTTTTTTTTCGTCTCTCTCATTTCTGTTCCCCCATTAACTTGCGCGCTAGCACATCGATCTGATCGGACAACTCTTCAAACGTCTGTTGATAAACTCCGAGATTCCCGCCAAAAGGATCATGAACGTCGTATTGGGCGGCTCCTACATACTCTTTCAATGTAAGTATTTTGTCAGAACCGTTACCAAAGGCATTTCGAAGCGTTTCTCGGTGGGATACCGTCATTGTAAGAATGAGATCTGCCCATTCCAAGTCCTGTTCTGTAAAACGTCGTGAGGTCGGCGTTACCGGCATTCCATTTTCCTCTAGTAGTAGTCGGGAATGATTGGATATGAAGGCACCATCCGTTGCATAAACACCCGCTGAACGAACCGAAACCCCTTCTAGTTGCTTCGATTTCAATATTCCTTCCGCTAGCGGACTTCTACATGTATTTCCTGTGCAAATAAAGCAAATATTCATCATAATCACCTGTCTTCATCATAACCGATTTATCCCAAAATCGAAACAGTTTTTTTAAGAAACCCATGACAATATCCCCATTCCGATTAAAATAAGCCCGGCAAGTTTTCGTAAAGTTGTTCTATAACGCGGCTTGATTGTTAAGTTCGTACGCAATGCAAAGTAGGAAAGAACTAATGACATCATCCCCGTTGAGACGATGAAAAGCCATTTATTTAAATGCATTAATCCAAAAGACATACTTACAGAAAATCCATCCAAACTAACTGCAACGGCAATCAGAAGAGGACCCGCTACTTTGGATGCATTCGGATCTTCTTCTTGCAGTATCATATGTAATCCAATTAATCCCAGTAACACACTTGAGAGAATTCCGCTCCATTCCGAAAACAGTTGAGCAGAAAGTTCCCCCGCCATAAATCCAAGTAGAGGGAACGCAACATTCAAGAACGCCGTCCACAGAGCAATTAACCATTTCCGTTTTCGAACGTGCAGCAGTGTGTAGATGACGAGGATATCGATTGTTGTCACGCCAGCTGCAATGATTTCTACCAATAGAAGAACCTCCCCAAAGTTTACGCCAGTCCATCTTATGCGGCGCCAAGGGAGGCCATTCACGAAAGTTATTTAAATTGTTTTCGTAATCTTATTGTGCATCCGATTTTATATTCGAAAACCTTTTCCCGTCTGCAGCCTTTTTCAGCCGATTCATGACAGCTAGACCCATTCCTTCAGAAGGGACTTCCACCGCCAATATCACATCTGCTTCAGTTTCATCGCAATTTCGAAGGGCGTCATAAAGATTCGCTGCCAGCTGATGAGGATCTCCGTACGCACCTGTCGCAAAATACCAGGATGGCTTGTCCGTTTTCAATTCATCAGGTCCGATAACCGCAACTTTTTTACCTTCGTTCATCAAATCCTGCACAGCTTGTTCAATCTGTTTTGCATTTGGTTCAATTAACCAAACTGGTGCATCTGGAGAATAGTGCATGTATTTCATACCCGGAGCACGTGGCGCTTCCGATTCTTCTACACGTATTTCCGATCGAACAGGGCCAATAACCGACTCTATCATTTCGGCAGTGACCCCGCCAGGACGCAAAATGGCAGGTGGCGTTACTGTCATATCAATGACCGTCGACTCCACCCCAACACCTGTTGCACCACCATCTAAGATGAATGGAATTCTTCCATCTAAGTCTCGCGCGACGTGACTCGCTTTCGTCGGACTCGGTTTTCCGCTTCGATTTGCACTCGGTGCTGCAAGGGGGCCACCAAGTAGTCGCAACAACTTCAGCGCAACTGGATGATCTGGCATACGCAGTCCGACAGTCCCTCTTCCAACCGTGACACTTTCTGCGATGACGCCTGGCTTTTCATTGAAAATCAACGTTAGCGGGCCTGGCCAAAATGCTTCCATCAACCGGAGCGCACTTCCAGGGATTTCTGCCGCATACTCGTTCACTTCTTCTTTAGTTCCTATATGTACGATCAGTGGATTGTCAGAAGGGCGGCCTTTTGCTTCAAAGATCCGTTTTGTTGCACCTGGATCAGTGGCAAGGGCTCCAAGGCCATACACCGTTTCTGTTGGAAACGCTACAAGACCTCCATTTCGCAAACAATCCACAGTTTGTTGATAACTATCTATGTTATCAACATCTTTATCCACTTTTAACGTTCGAGTGTTCATAAATTCATCCTCCTTTTCAACGCTTCTAGCAAAGTTATCCACAAGTATCTATGGATATCCTTATTCGAACCAAGAAGTTATCCACTCCCATACGAAGAATTTTACTTCTTCTTCATTCTCTGCAGTCTCTACCTTCTCTTCTTCCGGGTAACAAACTTTTGGAAAAATGGAACACCACCAGTTCGCGCCGCGTCCACTTCCAATCGTCAATACGTATGCGTCATAAATATCTTGTGGATAAA
Organism: Sporosarcina sp. D27; assembly: GCF_000586555.1. Classification (GTDB taxonomy): domain Bacteria; phylum Bacillota; class Bacilli; order Bacillales_A; family Planococcaceae; genus Sporosarcina. Next base: position 46,785 of record NZ_AZUC01000056.1, on the reverse strand, counting down.
TCTCAAAGCCCACTCGCTTTGCTGGAAACAGTGCGTTTTTTCGTTCAAGAGTAACGACACGATCGGGTGAATGCAAGTTTGCAGCAGCTAGCATTTCTACTTCAAGCTCTTCTAGTTCGCTTAGCAACTCTTCTTCAGTAGTCGCTCGTGCAATCGCACCTGCGATCATTGGCTCAATTGCTTGTTGAATACGCATTTTGATCGCTTGATCTGCAGGAGCATCCGAGTGTGCGAGAATACGATAGCGAATTGGCTCTTCACTTGTGTGCTCTTGAAAGAGTGTGAGAATCGCTTGAAGCATAACAAGTATTAAAATGAATTCTATGAGAGCGATTACTCGCTTTCTCCATTTATAGTTCGGTTCAGTTGTCAAAATCGGTTGTTGTGCGAGCTGTGGATAATCTGGTAACATGTCATCCCCTCCTGACCTCATTGTGGACAGGTTCAGAAGAGTTTATTCACTGAATCTCACAAAATATCATTCGATCTTTCCCATTCATATCTTGGACGGCTTCAATCTTACTTTTCGGAAAAGCATTTTGAAAGAGTCGTTGAACGGAGGATGCTTGTAAATAGCCAATTTCCAGACCAATCAAGCCGGGTTTCTTCATAATAGCAGGTAGTGTTTCCGCAAGCTTTCGATAGAGTACGAGACCATTTTCTTCAGCAAAGAGCGCACCATGCGGTTCGTAATCCAAAACGGTAGGCGACATGGATGATGCTTCGTCCAACCCTATATATGGTGGATTGGATAACACGATATCCCACTTTTCGTTTTGTAGAGGTTGCGCCAAGTCCCCTTGTACAAAGGTCACTTGAGAACCGTTCTGCTCCGCATTTTGGCGGGCAACCGTGAGTGCTGCTTCACTAATATCAGTAGCAGTCACTTGTGCATTCGGACATTCAAGTTGGAATGTCACTGCAATTGCACCACTTCCTGTACCAATATCCGCCACTCGTATCGGCTCATTACCGAATAGCTTAGTTGCTCGATGCATAGCTCCTTGGACCAGTTCTTCCGTTTCAGGTCTCGGAATGAGTACGTCTTTTGAGACGATAAACGGCCGTCCGTAAAACCATTCTTGCCCGATGATATGCTGAATAGGTTTACCGGTTAACAATTCCGATGAGAGATCCTCGAATTGGAGCATCTGCTGTTCGGTCAGCGGTTCGCGCAACTCAGCAAGAAGGGACGCTCGAGATTTTTGCGTAACGTGCTCTAGAAGCAAAAACGCCGCGTTGACGTCCAACCCTTTACTAGCAAGTCGCGCCTCTAATCGTTTTAGCGTTTGTTGGATCGTCTCAATCATGGGCTTCCAGACTTTCTAATCGACGCGCTTGGTCTTCTAGCGTAAGTGCTTCAATCACTTCATCCATTTTCCCTTCGATAATCTGATCCAGCTTTTGAATGGTGAACCCGATCCGATGGTCTGTGACTCGATTTTGTGGGAAGTTGTACGTTCTTATACGCTCTGAACGATCTCCAGTGCCTACCGCAGATTTCCGTTTTTCATCGTATTCCGCCTGCGCTTCAGATTGGAATTTATCGTAGACGCGTGCACGTAAAACTTTCATCGCTTTCTCTTTGTTTTTGATTTGCGATTTTTCATCCTGACATGAGACAGTGATGCCTGTCGGCAAGTGAGTGAGCCGAACTGCAGACATGGTCGTATTGACGGACTGACCTCCAGGACCTGATGATGCGAATGTATCGGTTCGGATGTCTTTGTCATGCAGGTCGATTTCGACTTCTTCTGCTTCAGGTAAGACGGCTACAGTGGCGGTAGATGTATGGATACGACCGCCTGATTCCGTTTCCGGGACACGTTGGACTCGGTGTGCTCCATTCTCAAATTTCAGTTTCGAAAATGCTCCATTCCCGCTAATCATGAAGATGATTTCCTTGAAACCGCCCAGTTCAGTCGGAGCAGAGTCCATTACGTCAATTTTCCAGTGATTGAGTTCTGCAAATCTGCTATACATGCGGTAAAGTTTGGCGGCAAATAATGCAGCTTCGTCTCCACCTGCGGCCCCACGGATTTCCATGATGACGTTTTTGTTGTCGTTCGGGTCCTTTGGTACGAGCAACAACTTCAATCGACCCTCGAGTGTTTCAATAGTCGCTGAAAGCTCTGAAAGTTCAGCTTTGATCAGCTCTTCCATATCGGCATCCGTGGATTCTTCGAGCATTTCTTTGGCGTCTCGTTTCGCTTCTATTGCGTCCTTGTACTCCCTATAGGCGTCTACGGTTTCTTGTAAGTCCGATTGCTCTTTGGAATAGGTTCGGAGTTTGTTCAGGTCGCTGACAACTTCTGGATCACTCAGCAATTCGTTCAGTTTTTCGTATCGATCTTCAACTGCTTGGAGTCTGTCATACATAATCGATTCACCTCTAATTAGTTTGGTCTTAGTGTTATTGTACGGTATTGCTGCTCGCAAATATACAGTGCACATGTCGCAAGCTGATTGTGTGGATAGATTTTGTTGGATAAAGTAAGGAAGAGACAATCTGCTTAGCAGCTTGTCTCTTCAGCATGTTGTTATTTAGCGGTTGGTTGGATGGAAATCCCTTTTGGTACATCGTGGTGCATGCGACATCTGGGTTCGTATGCCTCCGACGCCCCAACTAAGATAATGGGGTCGTCAAAGCCTGCGGGTTTCCCGTTGATGAGACGTTGAGTTCGGCTTGAAGGTGAACCACAGATCGTGCAGACCGCTTGTAATTTCGTGACGATTTCCGCAATCGCCATCAGTTTCGGCATTGGGCCGAATGGTTCTCCTCGGAAGTCTTGATCGAGACCGGCGACGATCACTCGAAACCCGTGGTTTGCGAGTTCCATAACGGTATCGACAATTCCATCATCAAAAAATTGAGCTTCATCTATTGCAACGACATCACAATCATCCGTTACTTGTGCAACAATATCAGCTGAACAGGAAACCGGCATCGCAATGACGGTTGTCCCATTATGGCTGACGACCGCTTCTTCACTGTACCGGTTGTCAAGTTCCGGTTTGAAAACAGCGATTTTTTGTTTAGCGAATTGAGAGCGTCGGATCCGGCGAATCAGCTCTTCAGATTTCCCTGAGAACATACTTCCGCAAATGACTTCAACCCATCCGCCTTGCATCGAAACGTACATGGTGAATCCCCTTTCGTCTATCTGAAAAATAAGGATAAGTGCTCGTAAAACCAAAATTCCCGCCCGGCGCAAGTGCACCGGACGGGAACTGGAAAGCCGTTCTTACTTGCCTTCTTCTTTGAGGCCATATTTCTTGTTGAAGCGGTCGACGCGGCCGTCCGCTGCAGCAAATTTCTGGCGTCCAGTGTAGAATGGGTGGCATTCTGAACAAACTTCTACTTTAATGTCTTCTTTGACAGAACCTGTTTCGAATGTGTTACCACAAGAACATGAAACAGTTGATAGTTTGTAATCTGGGTGAATTCCTACTTTCATCGGTCTCTCTCCTCTCGCCCTGAACCATCTGGTACAGAGTTTTTATTCTGGTTGGCTTTCGCCTTCCCAGTAAAAGACAGATGCCTTACACGACCCGTGTATGTCAGTCGTATATGAATCATATGAGTTAATCTTATCAAATTGTGTGGCTGTGCGCAAGGTTTTTGTTTGAGAAATTTGGTGAGTAGACTGGGTTCATTTCCGTTTCAATGTTTGGCTATCAACAGTGTTGATCTACACTTCAGACAGGCGCGATCCTACAGGATGTAGGTCATGCAACCGTTGCGACAGGAAGCCACGCAATTATGTTGTTTTCTTTATCAATCCCCTAGCAGTCGCCGTCTTTCGTTTCGATCAACGGTAATTGTTTGCGCTTGGCCAATCGCTTTAATCAAAGAATTCACATCATGTGTATCGTTTGAGAAGATATTGCTCGTGACGCTCCGTTTTCATTTGCAAAACCGGACTGTGCGACGCCTTCCGCTTTAGGAGGAGTCTTTGTTTAAGATTAAGGTCCCTACTTATGAGAAGTTTGCTCATAAATATCGGAAAATGATCATAAAAACGGGATTCTGCTCATAAACGCTGTAAAGTGATCATAAATCTTGGATTACGCTCATAAATGCCGGAAAGTGATCATAAAAGCAAAATAGTGCTCTTAAATCTTAAATAGTGCTCATAACCTTGCCGTCAGCTATACGTATCAATGAAATTCCACGCATAACTCCTTAATCCGGAGATAAAAGCAGGCAGCCATCTATTGGCCGCCTGCTTTTTGTTAGAGTAACCCTTTTCCATTACGCTGGTTTTTCATATCGCCGTTTAGTTTTTCGAAGAATTCGGCGTTGGATTTGGATTGTCGGAGTTTCTTTAGGAAACGTTCAGCGAAGTCGGGGGCGTCTGAGAATGTTTTTCGGATTGCCCATAGTTTTTCGAGTTGGCCCGCTGGGACGAGGAGTTCTTCTTTGCGGGTTCCTGAACGACGGATGTCGATGGCCGGGAAGATTCTGCGTTCTGCGAGTGTGCGGTCCAAGTGCAGTTCCATGTTGCCGGTTCCTTTGAATTCCTCGTAAATGACTTCATCCATTCGTGAACCTGTGTCGATGAGGGCCGTTGCGAGAATCGTCAAGCTACCGCCTTCTTCTAAATTACGTGCCGCACCGAAGAATCGTTTCGGACGGTGGAACGCAGCTGGATCGATCCCTCCGGACAATGTACGTCCGCTTGGTGGAATAATCAGGTTATAGGCGCGTGCGAGACGTGTGATAGAGTCCATGAGAATGACAACATCGCGTTTATGTTCTACGAGTCGCATCGCACGCTCCAGTACCAATTCTGCCACTTTTACATGGTTTTCAGGAACTTCATCGAATGTGGAGCTGACGACGTCTGCATTCACTGAGCGCTCAATGTCTGTTACTTCTTCTGGACGTTCGTCGATGAGTAGGACGATGAGTTCTGTATCAGGATGGTTTGTAGTGATTGCATTTGCAATTTCTTTTAGCAACATCGTTTTACCCGCTTTTGGCGGTGCGACAATCAGGCCACGTTGTCCAAAACCGACTGGAGATACTAAGTCCATGATTCTTGTGGATAGATTGCTTGAATCTGTTTCCAACTTAATATGACGCGTCGGATAAAGCGGTGTTAGCGCTGGAAAGTGGACGCGTTCTCTTGCGACTTCAGGGTTTTGCCCGTTGACCGCTTCGACTTGCAGGAGACCATAGTAGCGTTCGTTCTCTTTTGGTGGGCGTACCTTCCCTGTGACCTTATCCCCGTTTCGTAAATCGAATCGGCGGATCTGGGAAGCTGAAATGTAGATATCTTCAGAACTCGATGAGTAGTTGATCGGGCGTAAGAAGCCATAGCCTTCAGATTGAATGATTTCTAGTACGCCTTCCATGAAGAAGAAGCCTTCTTGTTCAGCACGTGATTTCAGTATGGAAAAGATGAGTTCTTTTTTTGTCAGTTTGCTGTAATAGCTAATTTTATATTCCTTGGCAAGTGCATAAAGCTCTTTGAGCGTCATGTTTTCCAAGTCAGCTAAGGTTATCATTGTCATTATTGGCACCACTCTTTTAAAGTTTAGGATTCATATGTTTTGGGGGTGCAGCAATTGCTGCTGGGGTACAAAAGAATTGCCCGGCTGAAGTGCCGGGCAATTTAGGGGTTACTTAGTCTTTCATCACAAGATGAGGTTTTTTGTCCATGCTATGACGTCCTTCAACAAAACGGATAGTACCAGACTTAGAGCGCATTACGAGTGAATGCGTTTTAGAGTGGCCACCTGTGAATTGTACGCCGCGAAGGAGCTCGCCATCTGTTACACCAGTTGCTGCAAAGATTGCGTCGTCCCCTTTTACGAGGTCGTCCATGTAAAGGACTTTGTCGACATCGATGCCCATTTTCACGCAACGCTCTCGTTCAGCATCATTCATAGGAATGAGTTTCCCTTGGATTTCTCCACCCAGACATTTCAGTCCTACTGCTGCAATAACGCCTTCAGGAGCTCCGCCAAGTCCGAAAAGAATGTCGACGCCTGTACCTTCGAATGCTGTGTTGATAGCACCCGCTACGTCTCCATCGTTAATGAGCTTGATGCGAGCACCCGCAGCACGGATTTCAGCGATGATGTCTGCATGTCGTTCACGATTTAAAACGGTTGCCGTGATTTCGTTTAATTTCTTGTTTTTCGCTTTTGCAACAGCATTCAAGTTGTCAGTGACTGACGCATTAATGTCAATTTTACCAACACACTCAGGGCCCACTGCAATTTTGTCCATATACATATCAGGGGCATTCAGGAGATTTCCTTTGTCCGCGATAGCGAGAACCGCAAGTGCGTTCCAACCGCCCGATGCTACGATGTTTGTCCCTTCAAGTGGATCGACTGCAACGTCTACGAAAGGTCCAGTGCCTGTTCCAAGCTCTTCTCCAATGTATAACATTGGCGCTTCGTCCATTTCACCTTCACCAATCACAACAACGCCTTGCATCGGAATTGTATCAAACACCGTGCGCATTGCCGTTGTTGCTGCGTCATCCGCTTCGTTTTTCAAACCTCGTCCCATCCAGTGCGATGCGGCAACTGCCGCTGCCTCTGTCACACGTACAAGTTCCATCGATAAACTGCGTTCCATCTCTAGAATTCCTCCCGTTTTCTGCTAGTTGCAGATTGTGTAACTGTCTCAATCGTTCGCTCTATTATAGCACACGTTTGAATGAGCACTAAACTGTTTTATAAATTGCTTTGAGCGTCATCTTCATCAGGAACTTCCACTTTTTGAATGGATGCACCAAGACCATGCAGTTTTTCGATTAAACCACCATAGCCTCGTTCAATATGTGAAATCCCTTGAATTTCAGTTTCCCCTTCAGCAATCAATCCCGCAATGACAAGCGAAGCACCAGCACGCAAATCACTCGCCTTCACTTTTGCTGCATGGAGCGGTGTGGGGCCATGAATAATCGCAGAACGTCCTTCGACCTTACTACTTGCGTTCATCCTACGAAGTTCATCAATCTGTTTGAACCGTGCTGAATAGATCGTATCCGTAAGCATTGAGGCTCCATCCGCTTGAGTGGATAGTACGCAAAACGGTTGTTGCAAGTCCGTTGGAAATCCTGGGTAAACGAGCGTTTTCACATCAACCGCCTTGAGCGCCTTCGTTTTTGGAATGAAAATCTTTTCTTCCTCTTCTTCCACAACAACGCCCATTTCCCGGAGTTTCGCTGTTACTGCTTCCACGTGGAGTGGAATAACATTCTCGATTGTGACACCATCACCAGCAGCTGCTGCCATAATCATGAACGTCCCGGCTTCAATACGGTCCGGAATGATGGTGTGACGTGTGCCGTTTAGGCTCTCAACGCCTTCAATTCTAATTACGTTCGTACCTGCACCTTTAATGTTGGCACCCATGTTGGATAGCAAGGTTGCAACGTCAATAATTTCGGGCTCTTTCGCTGCGTTTTCAATGACGGTTTTCCCCTTCGCGAGTACCGCAGCAAGCATGATATTGATCGTCGCGCCAACGCTGACGATATCCAGGTAGATCTTCGCACCCTTCAGCTCATCTGCGCGCAAGTAGATTGCGCCATGTTCGTTTGTGACTTTGGCTCCGAGTGCTTCAAAACCTTTAATGTGCTGATCAATCGGGCGGGGTCCTAAATGACAACCACCAGGTAATCCGATGACCGCTTTTTTAAATTTCCCGAGCATGGCACCCATTAAGTAATACGAGGCACGTAACTTTTTCACGTTACCATTCGGAAGCGGCATGGAAATCATTTCAGAAGGATCGATGGTCATCGTTCCATCTTGAAAATCTACGTTGCCTCCGATATCTTCGAGCAAGTTCTGTAACGTATGGACATCGGAAATTTCGGGCAGTCCTTCTATCGTAACTGGGGAATCCGCTAAAATGGACGCAGGAATAAGTGCAACTGCACTGTTTTTCGCTCCGCTAACTTTAATGTTTCCCTTTAGAGGGGTGCCGCCTTGTATTTTATATACTTCCATTTCAATCTCCTTTACACAATCACTTGTTGTCGCGGGCTTCCCAATCCTTCAAGAATTGTTCAATCCCTTTGTCTGTCAGTGGATGGCTGAACAGTTGCTGCAATACTTTAAATGGAACTGTTGAGATATGAGCACCTGCAAGTGCACCATTTGTAATCTGTTGTGGGCTTCGGATTGATGCTGCAATAATTTCTGTGTCAATGTTGTGGATCGTAAAGATATCTGCAATTGTTTCGATCAATGCTAAACCATCTTGACCGATATCATCGAGTCTGCCGATGAACGGAGACACGTATGTAGCTCCGGCACGCGCTGCCATCAATGCTTGGTTTGCACTGAAAATCAGCGTTACATTCGTCTTGATGCCTTCAGCCGCGAATACCGAACATGCTTTTAAGCCTTCAGGAGTCATTGGCAATTTTACAGTAATATTCGGTGCGATGGCTGCAAGTTCACGACCTTCTTTAATCATGCCTTCAGCATCGAGTGCAATAACTTCTGCACTAACTGAACCTGGGACAAGTGCCGTAATTTCTTTTAACCGATCGTGGAAAGAGATATTCTCTTTCGCCACGAGTGAAGGGTTTGTTGTTACTCCAGACAAAATCCCCCAACTGTGGGCTTCTTTAATTTCTTCAAAATTCGCTGTATCGATGAAAAATTTCATAGTCCGTGCTCCTCCTTAAATTTGAAAAGGAGGAGATTCATCCGTTTCCGGAATGTCTCCCCCTATAGGTTTTGTCTAGTCATTTACGCAAGAAACGCTCAGTAGGTTACGCTTTTTGAGAACTACCGAATTCACGCATTTTCTCCACAACTGTTGCTTGAATCGCTTCACGCATAGGTGAGAGGAATTTACGTGGATCGTAAACTTCTGAGTCAGCCGCTAGCACTTCACGTACTTTCTTCGTTCCTTGAATTTGGTTTTCAGTGTTAACGTTGATTTTTGATGTTCCTAGTGAAATGGAACGCTGGATATCTTTTGTCGGTATTCCAGTTCCACCATGTAAGACGAGTGGAAGATCCGATTGGTTCGAAATCTCTTCCATTTCCTTGAATCCTAGATTCGGCTCACCTTTATAAGGACCGTGTACAGAACCAAGTGCTGGTGCGAGGCAATCGATGTTCGTTTCATCAACAAGACGTTTACACTCTGCAGGGTCTGCATACATGACGCCTTCTGCAATTGTGTCGTCTTCCTGACCACCGACTAGGCCTAGTTCCGCTTCAACGGAAACGTTTTTAGGATGCGCATATTCCACGACTTGCTTTGTAATCGCAATGTTTTCTTCGATAGGCTTTGCAGAAGCATCAATCATGACGGATGTGAATCCAGCGTCAATTGCTTCCTTACACTTTTCAAGACTCGATCCATGATCTAGATGAATCGCAACCGGTACTGTGATTTTGTAGTCGTGCATAAGACCCTTAACCATGTGAACGACTGTTGTAAAACCACCCATGTAACGTGCTGCACCTTCAGATACACCTAGGATGACTGGCGAATTTTCAGCCTGGGCCGCTTGTAGAATCGCTTGCGTGTATTCTAGGTTATTCAAGTTGAATTGCCCGATTGCATATCCTTCCCGCTTACCTTTAATCATCATTTCTTTCATTGATACGAGTGCCATGTGCAGTTCCTCCTTCGAATATGGAAACGGATCGCGTTCGATTTATTTTTTGATGTATTCCACCTTCATCATATCAAAAAAACCGGTCCACTTCCACTTAGGAAGTAGACTCTAGGTTTCTCGTAACAAATGATTAATGGTATGTCGTACTTGGTGGATGTCAAATGGTTTTGTGAAATAGTGGTCAGCCTGATGTTGCGCTTCCGAATCAGAAGCTTCTATTACGTCATATGCTGTCATCATGACAACTGGTAGGTTTGGTCTGTCACTTTTTACTTGTTTCAGGACTTCATCCCCATTCATTCCAGGCATTTTCATGTCTAATAGGATGCAGTCCGGTTCGTCGTTCTCTACGCGAAGTAACGCCTCTTTACCAGTTGCGGCAAGGACGGTTTCATAACCTTCTTTTTTGAAGACTTCATCGAGCAACAGACGAATACCAGCTTGGTCATCTACGATTAACAACTTTTTCAAACTGCCCACTCCCTTTAATATATAGTCACTACTTTAGTCCGAATTAAATTAGTTTGAATATTATTAGTAATTTGACAAAAAGGTAATAATTCCTGCTTTTATCGCTAAATGATTTCTAATTCACTATACTACTTATGGAGGTGTAGTTATGAAAATGTTGACGACACAAATTGCAGGTCTCTTGCAAAGGACTGCAACAAACCATGAAGAGGCGATCGAAGACACCGCTAGACTGCTTGCTCAGGCAGCTGTTGGCGATGGGCGTGTGGTATTGGTAGGAATAAAAGAATTGAAAGGAGTCGTGATCAACGCAATAGAAGGTGCTGAACCTTTTACTAACGCGACTCAGTTTTCTAAGGATCTTGAATTAGGTACTATGGATCGTGTTTGGCTGTTTACACGAAGCTCGGTGGATGAAGATGTTCTTGAAATCGCAAGAGATTTAGCAAAACAGAACGTTGCGTTTGCAGTTGTGGCATCAGAGAAAGCAACGGATAAGAATGAGCTGTCGGAGCTTGCAGATATCTATATTTCAACAGGAATTTCCAAAGGCTTGTTGCCAAACGATGAAGGTGGACGCGTCGTGGAACCCCACTTGCTTGCATCGTTGTTTGTTTACGAAGCCGTGAAGCTTTCTTATGATGAAATGTTGATGGATATTTAATGGAGTTTTAATAATATTAGGGGATTTCGGATCAGGTTTGTGGGGCTTCCTGTTGTGCTTGAGCAGATTCAGCTTTGCTTGAGCAGTTTTCCGGCCTGCTTGAGCGGATTCGGCTTTGCTTGAGCAGTTTTTCGTCCTGCTTGAGCGGATCCGGCTTTGCTTGAGCAGTTTTCCCACGCGATTGAGCGGATATTCCCCTTCCCGATATTAATTCATAAAAACCCCCTATTCTGCATCACGCGGAATAGGGGGTTTGGCTTTCATTACTTTTGGTGAGCAAGTGCAGCTTTCACGAAGCTCTTGATAAGCGGTTGTGGAGCTGTTGGACGTGATACGAACTCTGGGTGGAACTGGCATCCAATGAAGAACGGATGACTTGGTACTTCGATAATTTCTACGAGACGCTCGTCCGGGCTAATTCCTGAAATGACCATACCTGCGTCTTCAAACTGCTTTTGATAAGCAGTGTTGAATTCGTAACGATGACGATGACGCTCTTCAACGAGGTCCTTACCATACGCTTCATATGCTTTTGAACCTTTTTTCACTTCACATGGATAGCTTCCTAGTCGCAATGTGCTTTCGTCTTCGCGTCCGTTACGGAAGTCCGGGTGCAACAAGAAGATTGGATCCTTGGTATGTGCATCGAATTCTACTGAATGTGCATGTCCAAGACCCATCACGTCACGTGCATATTCAACTGCTGAGAGTTGCATGCCAAGACCTGTTCCAAGGAACGGAAGATCATTTTTACGTGCATAAGCAATCGCATGGATCATTCCATCTACTCCGCGCTCTCCGAAACCAGCTGGTACGAGCAATCCGTCTACGTCTGATAGCAATTCTGCTACGTTTTCAGCAGTGACTTCTTCAGAGTTAATCCATTTAATGTCAATATCTGCATCAAACGCATACCCTGCATGATACATTGCTTCCACGAGAGAAATGTACGCATCTTGCAATTCCACGTATTTTCCAACGAGTGCAACGCGAACCGTTTTGGATAGGTTCTTCACGAGACTAACGAGTTTTTTCACTTCGTCCATTTCAGGTTGCTTCACATCTAAACCAAGGTAATCGACAACGATATCGTCCATCTTTTGTTCATGCAAACGAAGTGGCACTTCGTATAATGTTTCTGCATCTCTCGCTTCGATGACTTCTTCCGGCTTAATGTTACAGAACAACGAAATTTTATCTTTCATTTCCTGCGGGATTGGATACTCGCTTCGCAAGACGATCATATTCGGTTGGATACCTAGGCTACGCAGCTCTTTCACACTGTGCTGTGTAGGCTTTGTTTTCATTTCTCCTGCCGCTTTCAAATAAGGAACGAGTGTATTGTGGATGTACATGACATCATTTTTGCCTAGGTCCGTTTTCATTTGACGGATTGCTTCAAGATACGGTAATGATTCAAAGTCACCGACACTACCACCGATTTCTGTAATGACGACGTCTGCATGCATTTCTTGTCCTGCACGCTTAATGAGTGTTTTAATTTCGTTCGTAATGTGTGGAATAACTTGAACAGTTGCTCCGTTATACTCGCCATTACGCTCTTTTTGAAGAACGAGTGAATACACTTTCCCCATCGTGATATTAGAATATTGGTTTAGATCGATGTCGATAAAACGCTCATAGTGACCGATATCGAGATCTGTTTCTGCTCCGTCTTGCGTGACAAACACTTCGCCGTGCTGAAGTGGGCTCATCATAGTCGGATCAATGTTAATATATGGATCGAATTTCTGCATTGTCACTTTCAAGCCACGATTTTTAAGAAGTCTACCGAGTGATGCTGCATTTATGCCTTTTCCGAGTGAGGAAACGACACCGCCTGTAATGAATATATATTTCGTCATGAATGATTCCTCCAATGTGTGTAGTAGTCGGGAAAAGCTAATTTCTATATGGTGCAATAACGAAAAAACGCCCCTGCTGCAGTATTCTCTGCAGAAGGAGCGCTTAAACATCCGTTCGTTTGTCCTTTAAAAAGGAGCCCAATTAGATTGTATAGCGGATGACTTTAGAAGTCAAGGAATGATTATAATTCTTCTTCCTCTTCCTCTTCTTCCTCTTCGTCTTCTTCATCTAAATCGATGTCTTCATCAGGAATGATTTCAAGACCTTCGGCAGGATCTTCGACTTCATCTTCGTCAGAATCTACTTCATCGTCGTCATCATCATCTTTTTCATCGCCGAGTTCTTCATAGTCTTCTTCGAAGATTTCATCCTCGTCCAAGTCATCCAAGTCTTCCAACTCGTCATCATCGTCATCGTCTGAAGCTTTTTTCTTTTTCTTACGAGTTTTAACGACAGGTGCAGTTTCTTCTTCAATCTGGTCGACTGGGTACCATTCACGAAGTGCCCATCCGCCGTCGTTCATAGCCATGAAACGACCGTCGATGTTGATGTCTGTGTAGAATTGGGGAAGGCGTTCTTCCATTTCTTTTTTGCTGATTCCTGTAAGACTACGGATTTCATCCATTAGTTTTTGAAATGTAATAGGTTCGCGACGATCTTCAAAAATCGCAAAGGTAATGTCGATCAGTGATTCCTCAAGTAGTTGTTCTTTTGTCATGTTTTTATAGTCCATGAGATGCACGCCCTTTCTGAAGCTTTTTTCATGTATTCGACTGGTGCTTTGTTACTGTGTTTTTCTATTCATGCGGAAACGCTTGAATTCTTTCCAGCTGATCACGAGTAAATAGACGGCCGCGAGCAGGAAGGGAACTGCACCAAATCCTTCTCCGTATAGGAGATAGGTTAGTACGATTAGTGTGATTATGATAACAAGATGAAGTGCCATCTTCAACTTCCGCACCCCTTTTCGGCCATTCTTTATAGTATACTCGGGTTTTGGGTTTAAAATCCACTGAAATTCATTTTGTTTGTGAATAAATTCATGTGGGCTAGTAGGACTGTGTTGAACTGCACTTCAGACGGACGCTTTCCGCGGGCTCAATCTCAGTCTCCTCAGTTCGCTTCGCTCCTTGCGGGGTCTTCGATTTTCGCTGATCCGCAGGAGTCGCCGTCTTTCGTTTCGATCAACGGTTATTCTGGCTATATAGGATATTCTCTGGAAGTTTTGAGGAGAGTGGATCTCTTATAAACTAAAGATAAACATAGAAACCACATATAGCGAGCAGCCTCTACGTTAAGCGGATGGATAATAGAAAACGCTGCTAATTCCAATTCCGCAAATCGCATGCGAAAAAGCACCAAATAGAGCGTGGGGTTCCCGCGCTCTTTTGGTGTTTTTGTTACATATTACGACGGTATTGCCCGCCTACTTCGTATAGGGCGTTGGTGATTTGACCGAGGCTTGCGACTTTTACGGTTTCCATGAGGGCCTCGAAGATGTTGCCACCTGAGATGGCGAGTTGTTTTAGGTCTGCTAGTGCTTGTTCTGCCTCGCTGCTGTGAGCGGATTGGAACGTACGCAGGTTTTTGATTTGTGTTTCTTTTTCTTCTTGTGTTGCGCGTGCGAGTTCCATACTGTCGATGTCTTCTTCAGATGGCGGGTTCGGGTTCAAGTAGGTGTTGACGCCTATGATTGGGAGCTCGCCTGAATGTTTCTTCATCTCATACAGCATGGATTCTTCTTGAATTTTGCCTCGTTGGTACTGTGTTTCCATTGAACCAAGGACCCCGCCACGGTCGTTGAGTTTGTCGAATTCTTGAAGGACTGCTTCTTCGACAAGATCCGTCAATTCTTCTGCGATGAACGATCCTTGGAGCGGGTTTTCGTTTTTCGAAAGTCCGTGCTCTTTTGTTATGATCATTTGGATCGCCATTGCGCGACGCACAGACTCTTCCGTAGGTGTCGTGATCGCTTCGTCATACGCATTGGTGTGGAGAGAGTTACAGTTATCTTGCAATGCCATGAGTGCTTGCAATGTTGTACGAATATCATTGAAATCGATTTCTTGGGCGTGAAGCGAACGACCTGACGTCTGAACGTGATATTTCAGCTTTTGGCTACGGTCGTTAGCACCGTATTTCTCACGCATTGCAACTGCCCAGATGCGACGTGCAACGCGACCAATAACTGTGTACTCCGGATCGAGACCGTTCGAGAAGAAGAACGATAAGTTCGGTGCGAAGTCATCGATGTTCATGCCACGGCTCAAATAGTATTCGACATACGTGAAGCCGTTTGCGAGTGTGAACGCAAGTTGCGAAATCGGATTTGCTCCGGCTTCAGCAATATGATAGCCCGATATGGACACAGAATAATAATTACGTACTTTTTTGTTAATGAAATACTGCTGGATATCCCCCATCATACGAAGTGCAAATTCTGTTGAGAAGATACACGTATTTTGCCCTTGGTCTTCTTTAAGAATATCGGCTTGCACCGTTCCACGGACTACTTTCAGCGTTGCTTCTCGAACTTCCGTGAATTCGTCAACCGATAAGGCGCGGCCGAGTTCTTCTTCCTGTTTCTTCACTTGCTGATCAATCGCAGTGTTCATGAACATCGCTAAGATAATCGGCGCTGGACCGTTGATGGTCATTGAAACGGAAGTCGATGGCGCACAAAGATCAAATCCAGCATAGAGCTTCTTCATATCCTCAAGCGTACAGATGTTAACGCCAGATTCCCCTACTTTTCCGTAAATGTCTGGGCGTTCGTCAGGATCTTCTCCGTAAAGTGTTACCGAGTCGAATGCTGTAGATAGACGTTTCGCATCGTCGTCTTTCGACAAGTAATGGAATCGGCGATTGGTACGTTCCGGCGTACCTTCTCCCGCGAACTGACGTTTCGGATCTTCCCCTTCACGTTTGAATGGGAATACGCCTGCTGTATACGGATATGAGCCTGGTACGTTTTCTTTGTATACCCAGCGAATAATCTCGCCGTAGTCTTTGAACTTCGGTAACGCCACCTTAGGAATTTTTAAACCGGATAAGCTCTTTGTCGTGAGCGCTGTCCGGAGTTCTTTATCCCGGATTTTCGTGATGAATTCGTCTTTTGCATACGATTCTTTCAACGTGTTCCAGTTATCCAGAATACGTCTAGATTCTGCAGTCATCTCGTTGCGCACATTGTCATGGAGCATTTCAAGGGATTTCACGAGTGCATCTTCAGGTGACTTTTCTCGCACTTCTGCGAGCGCTCCTTCAAGCTGATACATTCTCGTTGCAAGATGGGCTTGCTGTTCTGCGTGTTTATGGTAACCACGTACCGTCGTAGCGATTTCACGTAAGTATTGCAGGCGGTCGTTCGGAATGATGACGTTCTGTTTCTGTGTTTTCACGAATTCAGTGTAAGACGTCGTCCAGTCGCTTCCACATTTTTTATTCAGCGTATCAACGATTGCAGCGAATAGCGTATTCGTCCCTTTGTCATTGAATTGGCTCGCGATTGTACCGTAGACAGGCATTGTTTCCAACGATTTATCAAATAAAAGGCGGCTACGTTGGTACTGCTTCTGAACTTGGCTCAATGCATCTTCTGAGCCTTTTCGTTCAAATTTGTTGATGGCAATCAAGTCTGCAAAGTCAATCATGTCGATTTTCTCGAGTTGTGAGGGTGCCCCGAATTCGCTCGTCATCACGTACATCGATACGTCAGAGACTTCGTCGATTTCTGCGTCCCCTTGCCCGATCCCGCTCGTTTCCACGATGATCAGGTCATAGCCCGCTACCTTGACGATATCAAGCACATCTTTCAATGCGCCGGAAAGTTCCGTACGGGAGCCACGTGTTGCAAGACTGCGCATGAAGACGCGCTTATTGAAGATTGCATTCATCCGAATCCGGTCACCTAGAAGCGCACCGCCCGTTTTTTGTTTCGTCGGGTCAATGGACAGAATCGCGACTTTTCGATCCGGTAGTTCATGAAGGAATCTGCGGATTAATTCATCTGTTAGAGAACTTTTTCCGGCTCCTCCTGTTCCCGTAATCCCGAGAACCGGCGTTCCTTTGGATAGTTCACGCGCGCGATTCAGTAGAGTCGATGCTTTCTCGTCTTGATCATCATAATGCTCTTCTGCATACGTAATAAGGTTCGCAAGCAGTTCGGGCTTTGTCGTTTCGACTTGCTCCAAATAAGCCATTTCGTCCTTCACTTCCGTCGCGTAATCGCACTCTTCGACCATGCGATTGATCATCCCTTGGAGGCCGAGTTTGCGACCATCCTCAGGAGAGAAGATCCAGGCGATGCCGTATTGGTGCAGCTCTTTAATTTCTTTCGGGATAATGACGCCGCCCCCGCCGCCGTAGATTTTAATATGACCCGCGCCGCGTTCCTTCAACAAGTCATACATGTATTTGAAGTACTCGACATGCCCACCTTGGTACGATGAAATCGCAATTCCTTGGACGTCTTCCTGGATTGCAGCGTTCACAACTTCTTCTACAGAGCGGTTGTGTCCGAGGTGAATGACTTCTGCACCCGTCGATTGTAAAATGCGTCGCATGATGTTAATGCTCGCATCGTGCCCGTCAAATAGACTTGATGCCGTCACAAATCGCACGTGATGTGTCGGTTTGTAGATCTCTTGTTGCGTTTCTGCTGTTGCCATATTCGTGCACCCCTTTGCTTTGTTTTCCATTCCCCATTCATTAATTGCTAGCAGGCTTCACTAATCCGTTCAGTAACTGGTCGGTTTGAAATTCAATATAGCCATCTAATGTATACATCTGTTTCAGTTCCCATCTACGGAATGCCCACATTTGCCCTTGGATCACGATGTGGTGTGCCGCAAGTCCGATGCTGTTTTCCGTGATGCGTAGCTCCCCAGCATCTGAGCATGCACGAAGTAGAGTTTCGAATAACCCTGTCATTCCACGTTCTTTTTCCAGCACATATTCGAGCGCATTTTTCGGCAGCGATTTCGATTCCTGGTACATGACGACGAATTCATCAGACAAATCATCGATTAGCCTGTAATAGACGTCGATTGCACGGGTGAGTCCGTCAATCGTCGCTTCTTCGTCCGCAATTCCCGAAAGACGGTGCTGCACTTCGTTGTAAATCGTGTCACAGACGAGGTACAGCACGTCTTCTTTCGTACGAATGTACTCGTATAGCGTGCCGATACTAAATCCTGCTTCTTTTGCGATTTCCCGTGTCGTCGAGCGGTGGAATCCTTTTTGTTTGAACAACCGGACGGCGCCTTGGATAATCTGGTCACGCCGCTTTTCGATTAAATCGCCATCTTTTACAGACGACTTTACTTGATGTTTCAGTTCCATCATCTGACCCCCTTTTTACTTCGTCAGCATACGGGAGATGACGAGGCGTTGCACTTCTTGCGTGCCTTCATAGATTTGCGTGATTTTAGCATCGCGCATAAAGCGTTCGACTGGATAGTCTTTCGTATATCCGTATCCACCATAGACTTGAACCGCTTCTGTAGTGACCTTCATCGCCGTGTCGCCCGCCATGAGTTTCGCCATTGCGGAGGCTTTTCCGTATGGTAGGTTGTTGGACTCGAGCCATGCAGCTTGGTATGTCAATAGACGAGACGCTTCTGTCGCCGTCGCCATGTCTGCAAGTTTGAAACCAATCCCTTGGTTCGCAGCGATTGGCTTTCCGAATTGTACACGCTCTTTTGCGTAACCTGTTGCTGCGTCCAGTGCACCTTGAGCGATTCCGACTGCTTGAGCTGCAATTCCGTTACGTCCACCGTCGAGGGTTTTCATCGCGATGATGAAGCCTTGACCTTCTTCACCGAGCATGTTTTCTTTCGGCACACGGCAGTTGTCGAAGATGATTTCTGTTGTTGGTGATGAACGAATGCCGAGCTTTTTCTCTTTTTTCCCAACAGAGAAGCCTGGATAATCTGCTTCAACGATGAATGCAGTCGTCCCTTTGTGCTTCGAGTCTGCGTCAGTTACCGCAAAGACAATATAGATGTCAGCGATGCCACCGTTTGTGATGAAAATCTTCGAGCCGTTCAAGATATAGTCGTCACCATCGAGTTTTGCTGTTGTTTTCATGCCGCCAGCGTCGGATCCTGATTGAGGTTCTGTCAGCCCATACGCACCGATTTTCGATCCTTCAGCCATTGGACGAAGGTATTTTTGCTTTTGTTCTTCGGTACCATATTTAAACACTGGCCATCCAGCGAGTGACGTATGGGCAGATAGAGTTACCCCTGTTGACGCACAAACGCGTGACAGTTCTTCGACTGCGATAACGTATGCGAGGTAGTCGCTTCCGATGCCACCATATTCTTCTGGCCAAGGAATCCCCGTAAGTCCAAGTTCCGCCATCTTCTTGAATAAGTCCATGTCGAAGCGTTCTTCTTCGTCACGTTCAGCTGCTGTCGGTGCGACCTCGTTTTCTGCAAAGTCGCGGACCATTTTGCGGATCATTTCGTGTTCTTCAGAAAGTGTAAAGTTCATGGTGAGTTCCTCTTTTCTATTGGATTCGTGGCTTGCTTTAGTGGATTCATGAGTCGCTTGATCAGATTCGCGGCTTGCTTGAGCGGATTCGTGGCTCGCTTGATCACTTTTCCGCTGGCTTGAGCGGATTCGTGGCTTGCTTGATCACTTTCCCGCTTGCTTGAGCGGAACCGCGGCTCGCTTGATCACTTTCCCTCTTACTTGAGCGGATTCCCAGCTTGCTTGATCACTTTCTTCTTGCTTGAGCGGATTCGTGACTCGCTTGATCACTTTTCCTCTTGCTTGAGCGGATTCTCGGCTCTCTTGATCACTTTTCCGCTGGCTTGAACGGATTCGTGACTCGCTTGATCAGATTTTTTTATTTATAGGAGATAGCCTGACAGATTTGATTGCCACCACGGCTCTCCTAATTTACTAATTACTTCGTAAGATTCTTGGAAATTACGATGCGTTGGATTTCGCTCGTGCCCTCGTAGATTTGAGTAACTTTTGCGTCGCGGAAGTAGCGCTCCACGGGATAGTCTTTCGTGTACCCATAGCCACCAAATACTTGAACGGCTTCGATTGCGTTGTCCATCGCCGTTTGGGAGGCAAAAAGTTTAGCCATGGATGCTTCTTGTGCGCATGATTTGTTTTCAGCACGAAGTTGAGCTGCTCGATAAACGAGTAAACGCGCGGCTTCTGTAGCGGTTGCCATATCTGCAATTTTGAAGCCGATCCCTTGATTTGCAGCGATTGGTTTACCGAATTGGACACGCTCTTTCGCATAGTCAGTAGCAGCTTCAAGTGCTGCTTCTGCGATACCAAGTGCTTGTGCTGCGATACCGATTCGTCCGACATCGAGGTTTTCCATGGCGATTTTGAAGCCTGCATTTTCCTCCCCAAGCAAGTTTGCTTCAGGTACAAACATATCTTCGAATGTGAGCTGGACGGTACGAGAACCGTGCATGCCCATTTTGTCTTCGTTTTTCCCGATAATTAATCCCGGAGTATCACCATCTACGATGAAAGCCGAAATGCCATATGATCCTTTTGATGGATCAGTTGCGGCGAAGACGATGTAAACGTCCGCTTCCCCACCATTTGTGATGAATACTTTTGAGCCGTTCAGGACGTAACCGCCGTCCTTTTTCACAGCTCGCGTTTTCAAGGAGCCTGCGTCTGAACCCGATGCAGGTTCTGTCAGACAGAATGCGCCGAGTAATTCGCCAGCTGCCATTCTTTTTAAATATCGTTCTTTCTGTTCTTCTGTTCCGAAGTATAGAATCGGGTTGGTACCTACGGATGTATGTACAGAAAGAATGACTCCGACCGTTGCGTGCACTTTCGAAAGTTCGTGGATTGCACTAATGTACGAGACGAAATCCATGCCAGCGCCACCATACTCTTCAGGAACGGTAATCCCCATGAGTCCGAGTTCCCCCATCTTCTTGAGAATTTCTGTCGGGAATTCATCCGCCTCTAAGTTTGGAATAAATGGTTCGATTTCCGCTTTTGCAAAATCCTTTACCAGTTTGCGCATCATCTGTTGTTCTTCGGTGAAATGGAAATCCATAAGTTAGTCCCCTTTTATGAGTACGAGTAGAAGCCCCGCCCTGATTTTTTGCCGAGCCATCCAGCATTAACGTATTTACGAAGTAGTGCACACGGGCGATATTTCGGATCGCCATAGCCTTCTTGCAGCGTTTCCATAATGTACAGGCATGTGTCGAGTCCGATGAAATCTGCGAGTTGAAGTGGTCCCATTGGATGGTTCATCCCAAGCTTCATAACTTCGTCGATCGCTTCTTTCGTTGCGACACCTTCTTGGAGTGTGAAAATCGCTTCATTGATCATCGGCATAAGGACACGGTTTGCAACGAATCCTGGGTAGTCATTCACTTCCACAGGTACTTTACCAAGTTTGTTCGTCATGTCCTCGACAGCTTGATATACGGCGTCTGATGTAGATAAACCACGAATAATTTCAACGAGTTTCATAACCGGTACGGGGTTCATATAGTGCATGCCGATGACTTGTTCTGGACGCTTCGTTGCCGCTGCGATTTCTGTGATGGGCAATGATGATGTGTTCGTGGCAAGAATCGTGTGCGACGGTGCAATTTCGTCCAGTTGTTTGAAAATGGATTTTTTGATGTCCATGTTTTCTACTGCCGCTTCGATGACAATATCAACGTTTTTAGCATCATTGATATCAAGTGATTTCGTGATGCGACCAAGGACAGCTTGTTTTTCATCTTCTGTCATACGCTGTTTTTCTACGTTGCGAGCTAGGTTTTTCTCGATAACTTTGATGCCTTTTGCATAAGATTCCTCTTTGACATCATTGAGGGTCACATTGAATCCTGCTTGCGCACAAACTTGCGCGATGCCGCCACCCATTTGACCTGCGCCGATTACCATTACGTTTTGAATGTTCATGTATGTTCATCCTTTCAGGTTGGTGTTGATTGGTGGTGCGTGCTTTCAAGGTTCAGATGAAATGTTGTTAATCTGGCATACTCGAAATGCTCATAAACTTTTGATTTTGCTCATAAATATTGGATTGTGATCATAAACCTCCGCACGCGGCGGAATCCAATCGCTCACGGGCTCCACAATGTCGCGCAAAGTGCTCTTAACCAATCAAAACCAAGATTAATTGGTGTGCTTCGCTTTGCGAAGCATTTTCTGTAGAGAGGAGAAGACATTTGGCTCCTTCATTGAAGCCAATCCTTGCCACTCTCGGAGATTGTGATCATAATCTCAGATTCCGCTCATAAACGCTTCAATGTGATCATAAAACTTCAAAACTGCTCATAAAACCCGGAATGTGATCATAATCTCCGAATCCCGCTCATAAACTTCCCGCGCGACAGGTTTGCTCGCCTTGCTATTTATTGTTTAGGAACTTCAATCATAATCGCGTCGCCTTGACCTCCACCGGAGCAAATCGCTGCAACTCCGATCCCGCCACCACGGCGTTTGAGTTCGTAGGCGAGCGTCAAAATGATTCTCGCACCGCTCGCTCCGATTGGGTGACCGAGTGCGACTGCGCCGCCATTGACGTTCACTTTTTCCGGATCGAGTTTTGCAATATCTGAACTCGCGAGTGCCACGACTGCGAATGCTTCATTGATTTCAAATAGGTCGATGTCTTCGATAGACTTACCTGTTTTCTCAAGGATTTCATTGATGACCAGTCCTGGAGTTTGCGGGAATTTTTCAGGCTCTACTGCAACTTCTGCGTGGCCAATAACCGTTGCGAGAACATTTTTCCCTTCTCGCGCTGCTCGCTCGTCACTCATTAACACGAGTGCACACGCACCATCGTTTACACCAGGTGCGTTCCCCGCAGTGACAGATCCGTCTTTACCGAATGCCGGGCGCAGTTTCGCCAACACTTCGAGTGACGTATCTCTTCGTGGCGCTTCGTCTGTGTCAACAACAATTGGATCGCCTTTACGCTGAGGAATTTCAACAGGGGTGATTTCTTCAGCAAATAGTCCTTTTTCTTTCGCAGCTACAGCCCGTTGATGACTCCGAAGTGCCCACTCATCTTGGCGTTCACGCGTCACATTGAATGCTTCTGCTGTTGAGTTTCCGAATGTACCCATGTGCACATTTCCAGGTGAAAATGAATCGGAAAGTCCGTCATAAATCATGCCATCGACGAGTGTTGCGTCACCCATGCGTAAGCCGAAACGACCTTTTGGCAAGTAGTACGGTGCGTTCGACATGGACTCCATGCCACCTGCAACGATGACCTCTTCATCACCTAGGCGGATAAGCTGATCGCCAAGTGTTACACTGCGCATGCCAGATGCACAAACTTTGTTTATGGTTTCTGTTTTCACTTTCCATGGAAGACCGGCTTTTGTCGCTGCTTGTCTTGATGGAATTTGTCCTTGTCCTGCTTGTAAAACAGTCCCAAAAATCACTTCGTCTACATCACTTGCTTTGACACCCGAGCGTTCCAGAGCGGATTTAATCGCAGCTCCGCCTAAATCACTTGCAGTGAGGGTTTGCAGTGCGCCCCCCATTTTTCCAAAAGCAGTTCGTGCGCCGTCAATCAATACTGTTTTAACCATTTTCATCATCCTCCAGTTTTTTGATAGCGTTTACATTTCGGGTTACAAGGAGCGACTGAACGCTCGCTCGATGAGGTTTCATCAGAAAGGGGAAGCACTGGTGCTCCCCCTCAGTTTGATTTGTTTTATAATTCTGTTCTGTTCGACTGTCTTAATTGTAGGACAAATCTGTCAGTCTTGCAATCTTTTTTCACTGTAAAACAGGTTCCAGTTCAGACTCGGATCCGTCTGCAATACCTTCACCGAATACAGAACGCTCGAGAAGTTCAGCAATGTCATACGTGCCGACTGTTTCTTCCACTTCAATCGCTTTCGTTCCGTCAGACAACATCGTTAAGCAATACGGACACCCAGAAGAAATGATTCCTGGTGTCACTTCCATCGCTTGCTCCGTACGAGCGACGTTAATGCGGTGTCCAGCGTCTTCTTCCATCCACATGAGTCCTCCACCGGCGCCACAGCACATGCCGTCTTGGCGGTTTCGTTTCATCTCAACCAAGTTAACGCCTGGAATCGATTTCAAAATTTCACGTGGTGCATCGTAAACGTCATTGTAACGACCGAGGTAGCACGAATCGTGGAACGTGATCGTTTCCTCGATTGAATGTTGTGGCTTCAACCGTCCCTGTTGAACAAGTTCATGTAACAGTTCGGTATGATGATACACTTCCGCAGTGAAGCCGAAGTCTGGATATTCATTTTTGAAAATGTTGAATGCGTGCGGATCGATTGTGACAATCTTTTTCACTTCCGCTTTTTCGAATTCAGCGATGTTTGCAGTCGCAAGCTCTTGGAATAGGAATTCGTTCCCGAGACGACGAGGTGTGTCACCAGAGTTCTTTTCTTTGTTACCAAGAATTGCGAATGAAACCCCTGCTTCGTTCAACAAGTGAGCGAAGGACAACGCGATTTTTTGTGAGCGGTTGTCGAATGCACCCATCGAGCCAACCCATAGCAAGTATTCGAAGGATTCGTCCGCTTTTTTCAGTTCTTTTACCGTTGGAATCTTAAGATCCGGACGTGCGTCACGCCAGTTCTCTTTCTCTTTACGGTTCAGTCCCCATGGATTGCCTTGGCGTTCGATGTTCGTCATCGCGCGCTGTGCATCCGCATCCATTTTTCCTTCCGTCATCACAAGATAACGACGAAGGTCTATGATTTTATCAACATGCTCGTTCATAACTGGACATTGGTCTTCACAGTTACGGCACGTTGTACATGCCCAAATTTCTTCTTCCGTGATGACATCGCCAATCAATGATGGATTGTAAATGTCGTCCATTGTTGCCCCTTCAAGACCAGCTGCAAGTGCGATCTGATTGCCTTTTGTGTGACCAAACATGAACGAAGGAACCCACGGCTTCTGTTTCGTAGTCATTGCACCTGTGTTCGTCAAGTTATCGCGTAGTTTTGTGATTAAGTCCATCGGTGACAGCATTTTCCCTGTTCCCGTGGCTGGACACATATTCGTACAGCGACCACATTCTACACACGCATACAAGTCAATCATTTGTAGTTGTGTGAAGTCCGTGATTTTACCGACACCAAGTGTTGGCATTTCATCTTCATCTTCGATTTCTTCAAGCGCTTCAAAATCGATTGGCGCAAGTTTTCCACGACGGTCGAAACGCATCATGTACGTATTGACAGGACCTGCGATCAAGTGCGCGTGCTTCGATTGCGGCACGTACACGAGGAATGTGAGCAATGTCAGCAAGTGAATCCACCATGCGACAAAGAAAATCGCTGCTGCAGCCGTTGGCGATAGGAAACTGAAAACGGTTGCAATTCCTGACGCCATAGGTTCTGTCCACGTCGTTGCGTGACCATGCCAGATCATGTTCATGCCATTTGCAACAAGTGTAGAAATCATTAGGGATCCGATGAAGATCAGGACAAGCCCTGACTTCCAGCCGCGCTTCAAGCGTGTTAGTTTTTCCATGTAACGACGGTAAAATGCCCAAACGACCGCTACGAGGATGACCGCAACAACAATCTCCTGGAAGAATGTGAAGAATGGATAAATCGGTCCAAACGGTAAGTGAGAATCCGGTTTCAATCCTTTCCAAATAAGGTCGATTGCTCCGAATTGAACGAGTAGAAATCCATAGAAAAACATCACGTGGATGGAACCACTTTTCTTATCTTTCAATAGTTTCTTTTGTCCGAATACGTTCACCCATACTTCTTTCAAGCGTTTTTGTACATTGTTATCAAAGTCTTCTTTTTGCCCGAGTCGGATGAATTGCGTGCGTGTTTTGATCAAATATGTAAACAGCGCCAGCCCATATGCGACGATGCCTAGGAATAAAACCCAATTGGCGATTAATAAAGGTGTCATGTTGTCCTCCCCTTTTTTTGTATGTAGTGAATGTTCTTACTAGTCTAGATGAATTGAGGCAATTTGTCGATGCGTTATTTACTAGTTTAAGATATGAATGAGCATTCAGTCAATTAAAATTTTGAAATGCTGGTGAATTCTGATGAAGGGAGGGGTGGTCGCCATGGGGCGCGTATTTGCCAATAGGTTGCATCGCGTGTACTTATTGAGGATGAAGTTTATGAGCACTTTTCGGGAGTTATGATCACTATTCAAGTTTTATGAGCGGTTTTCTGGGGTTATGAGCGCTTTCCTATGTTTATGATCACATTTCTAGTTTTATGAGCACTTTCTAGTGTTTATGAGCATAATTCGCGATTTATGATCAAATTCCTCTTTTCTTGAGCACGCACTAA
Organism: Sporosarcina sp. D27; assembly: GCF_000586555.1. Lineage (GTDB taxonomy): Bacteria > Bacillota > Bacilli > Bacillales_A > Planococcaceae > Sporosarcina. The sequence continues at coordinate 20,866 of NZ_AZUC01000056.1, read as the reverse complement.
GATTTCAACGGCCAGCGAATGTGCCCAATCACACACAAACCTGCACGAAATAAGCGAAGCGCTACCAATCAATCCCTTGAACTGCAGATTTTCAATAGCGCTTACAATGTCATTCTATAGCATGCAGCAACGGACCAAAATGGAGCTTGGCATCTGCTAGTTTGCCGGAAGCAATTTGCAGCAGCACAACAGTCGCTGGTCCCGCGGAGCAAGTTACGTCGAGGGGACTTGTTATTTCGCGAGTCCGATCCTCCGTAATTTTCTGCCATTCCGCCAAAACTCCACCTGAACCAACTGGCCAAATTCGCTGGATGAGACCATTACGACGTGCTTCGTCGAGGACAGCTAGCGACGCGATTTCAGTCTCCTTTGTGAGTACCTCTTCACCTACGAGGGGCGTACCGTATGTATACCAGTTTCCGTTAGAAACAATAGACTCGTAAACCCGCTTCCCTATCAGTGTTACAGCAACAGCAGATTGTCGAAGTGTCATATTAGTTTCGCTGCTGCCGCTGATTGGCGGCGAGACTCCACCGATTTCATCGAACACGTCACGAATTCCTTCGCAATACCGGTCCCAGCTCATGTCTCCGCTAAAATTATGTAATAAGACCGCTTCCGGTTCAGCACCCGCTGCCCATTGTTCAAGCAGGGCAACGCGGGTTGCGAAACGCGCTGTAATCCGGTCTGGAACAGCAACGAGGTCATCTAATTTCTCGCCGATACCTCCAGAATTATCTGTCGTGACAATCCAGTCACCGAGCTGAATCGCATTCCGGTACGCAGTCATTCGCTTGCGCTATCCTTTTTGTCTTTAGCACCTGTTCGGAATACTTTTGCACTGCGGACGTATTCGTTATCCGAAACGTTTGCACGCTTGTTCACAATACGCGCTGCGACGAACAAATAGTCCGAAAGACGGTTCAAGTAGCGCTGGACAGTACCAGGTACGTCTTCTTCATTTTTCATAAGCGTCACGGTGATCCGTTCTGCTCGGCGAGTGACCGTTCTACAAATGTGAAGTGACGCAGCTGCATGTGTTCCTCCTGGTAGGATGAATTTCTCAAGTGGTGGTGTCTCTTCCATCAGTTCATCAATGCGTTGTTCGAGAACTTCAATTGGCTCATCCGATAATTTGTAATGGCGCTCTTTCATGACGTTCGCGAGATCTCCACCACCATCGAACAATTCGTTCTGAACCGCTTCAAGGTCGTCAAAAATGTCTTGGCAAGTTTCTAAATCAAGCTCCGCCATCGCTTTTCCGATGAATGAATTCAGTTCATCGATTGTGCCATAGGCTTCAACGCGCAAACTGTCTTTGTCCACACGTCCTCCGATTAAACTCGTTTGACCTTTGTCCCCAGTTTTCGTATAGATTTTCATGAAAAGTCTCCCCTTTATTTCAGTTTTTGTGGGATGCCATACCAAATTCGTGTGACTCCCTCTGCCACTTTCATTAAATGCTGATTCAATCGGCCGCATGCATCGCGGAGTGCTCGTTCACGCGCATCCATTGGGACGATTCCTCTGCCAATGTCTGTAATGATAAACGTTACGTTTTTCCCTAGTATGGCGTTGAGTAAATCATGAATGGCTTTTTCTTCATCGTCAAGTTGCGTAGCCATCCACTCTTCGACGTTACATATAACAGCTGATTGGTGGTCAGGTAGCTCGTTCAACCGCATCAATTCAAGCGGCGCTTCATCCCCAAACCATATAGTTTTCGCAGGCATCATTTCCCTGACAAATTTCCGTTTTCCGTTAGCCGATCCACCGATAACGATGTGCATCGCTGTCCCTCCTTCCACTGTTCCTCTGAATCCCAGTGAAACCGGTAGATTGCACCATGCGGGACGGCCCATGACCAAAATCCTCGTTGTTCAGGTGCAAATCGTGTTAGTAACAGTCGGATTGGGCCGCCGTGCGTGATGAGTTGCGCACCTGAAGGCAATTGCTGAAACGCCTCAAGTACACGTTCTTCTACTTGTCTCAACGATTCGCCTCCAGGAGGTGCAATCGTCGCCGGGTCCTCCACCCAACTTCGGTAATGATTATTCTTTTCAAGCTGCACATACGTTTTCCCTTCAAATTCACCAAAATTACATTCCCGGAACCGTGCATCTGCTAAATAGGTCGCGTTCGGAAACAGCAACGCCGCGGTTTGTCGCGTTCGCAACAAATCACTTCCGTAAACTGCGACATGCTCGATATCTATTGGCCTTACAGGACCAGGAATAATGGATTCGTCCGTCCACCCGACGTATTGTCTTTTGCCATTACCGACTGTCGGCAAATGACGGATTACAACAATATCAATACCGCTAACCATAGTACAACCTCCATTCCTTCAATGAATGCCCCACTTAAATCACCTGTCACACCTCCAAAGTTACGAACGGTCCACGATCGATACAGTAAGAGTGAAAGGCCGATTACACTTACAAAAACCATCGGTAGAAAGGCAGTTTCCAAAACAATTCCGATGGCAATTAACCCTGCCACCATGCATACAATTGTCCAACTAATTAGCGGTCCACGATTCAGTTTTCCAAGAAAGAAATGCGCCATACCGCTTTCTTTTGCTGGTTGGGTTGTGACAAAGTAGATCACCATTGCACCTCGTGCGAAAAATGGAACTGCAACGAGGACGTAAACACTTGCTTGATTGGTTGCGATTAATTCCTGGAGTAACGCGAACTTTAAGAGGATGAATACGATTAGCCCAAGAGTTCCGAATGCGCCAATTCGTGGGTCACTCAAAATTTCATGACGGCGATTTTGATCGCGATAAGAAAAATAGGCATCACTCGTATCCGCAACGCCATCCAAATGCAATCCACCCGTTAGAGCAATTCCAACAACTAGCGCTAGAACGCTTGCGAGAAGTGACCCGAATCCAAGCCATTCACTTACAAGAAGACTCGTAGTCATTGAAAGGCCGATCAATGCACCGACAAACGGCAACGCACCATACATCGCTGTGATATGACGAAGTTCCATCGGCAGTTCTTTTCGGATCGGAATGCTTGTGAAAAACTGAAGTGCTAGAAAAATTCCGTTCATCGGCACGCCTCTTCTATTCCGATAATCTCTCTCAGTAATGACCAATCTATATGCTGACGGACGTGTTCAGACCATGCATCATAATGATCTATCCCACTCGGTGCTTGTGTTTTAGATCGCGGGGTATCTTCTTCAGCTATTCCGTGATCGATTTTATATGGCAGCACTCCCAATACCGGAATCCCTGTGTAGGATTCGATAAATTCAACACCCTCCTGAAATCCCTCGGGATCACCTTTGAATTTATTAATAATTATCGCCTTCATACGATTTCGTTCGGATGGTTGTAGCAATTCGAGGGTACCGACGATTGACGCAAAAACACCTCCACGATCGATGTCCGCAACGAGAACGACGGGAACGTCCGCCAGTTCAGCAACTCTCATGTTTACAATATCTCGCGCGAGTAAATTCATCTCCACTGGACTTCCTGCACCTTCAATCACAATCGCTTCGAACGACTCATTTAAAGAATCGAGTGAACGTTCAATCGCCTGAATCGCCTGCTCGTAATACACACCTCGATATGCCATGCCACTGACAGGTTTGAGTGGTTCACCACAGAACGTCCCAGCCAGTGTTCCGTCTGCTCCAGGCTGTAAAATGATCGGATTCATGTCGGCCGTTGGTTCAGTGCGAGCAGCTTCTGCTTGGATAAATTGCGCCCGGCTGATTGGTATTCCGTCTATTGCGCGCTCAGTATAAGGGGATAAATTCTGGGACTTAAACGGAGCAACACGTATGCCTTCATTCGCAAGCAATCGGCATAGTGCTGTGCAAACAAGACTTTTCCCAACGTCTGAAGCGGTTCCCATGACCATGATCCCTTTCATCACTGCGTCCCCCTTTGTTTATGAACAATCGGCAAACCACTATCCATTTCAATCGCGGTATCTGCTTTCGCAACGATTGCTTGGTGCAATTCGCCGAGTGTATGTGTATACGTACGTGTAATTTCCTCTGTCTTTAGTGGTTCATCGAACACTTCGTTTGAAACGATGATGAGTTGGTTCGTGAGATTTTGAATACGCTCGATTGTATCTAGCAACGAAGTAATCTTCTGATCCATGCACTCTGGCTTCAAAATACAGGGCGTCCCGGTTTCCCAGCCTTCAAACGCTTCGTTTCCTAGCCACGTCGTTACACAGTCCCAGATTACATGGTCATGCGGTTGCAAGTTTGGCAACACATTCTCGAGATGAGTTGGCTGCTCAATCGTTGTCCAGCCATCATCAGCTCGATCAGATCGATGACGTGCAATCCGTTTTGCCATTTCGTCGTCGGTTGCGGTGCCTGAAGCGATGTATACGAGTCGACCACCTGTCCGTGTTGCTTCTGTTCGAGCAAGCTGTTCGGCGTAGGCACTTTTTCCACTTCGAACCCCTCCACTAATGAATGTCAGTGTGCCCTGTTTTTTATCCAAAAAAGGTACTAATGCATCACGCAAGGTCTCCATGTCGCTAGCGGATTTCATGCCAATACGGAGCCAACGTCCATCAAGTCCTTTGAAGTTTTCGGTATGGCGGAGGACGATGCCTCGTGTGAGCAAACTATTGAAAACATCTTGTGCCGCTATATGTACAGGGGGCTTGAATAGAATGAAGTTCGCGACAGAGTCGATGACTTTGCAACCGCGTGCTGTTAAAAAGTTCGTCATCTTCAATCGTTCTTCCGTTGCTTGCTGAATCGCGCGCTCACGGTAGTCCGCTTGCTGCAGACAAATCGTCCCGAGCTGTGCCGCAATCGCATTGATGTTCCAATGGGGTGCATTTCGTTTGATCGCGTCAATTCGATTAGGACGTGCGACCGCATACCCAAGTCGGATGCCTGGAATCGCGTATAATTTCGTCATCGAGCGAACGACGATCACATTCGGGTAATTCTTGACTTCCGGAATGAATGACAAGGCTTCATCGACCCAATCAATGAATGCTTCGTCCAAAATAACGTCACAGGCAACCGTTGCCGCATGTTGAATGAGCGATACTAATTCAGTTCGTTTCGGTAAAAAGCCCGTCGGATTATTCGGTGTGCATATGTATAGGACGTCCGCGGTTTCCATTGCGATTATAAGTTCGTCAATTGGTAACGCGAACCCGTTTTCTTCGCTCGCTTGGACATGTGTAATGCTCGCACCCGCCGCGGTTAAAGTTGCTTCGTATTCGGAGAATGTTGGATGGACAATGATTGCTCGTTTACCCCGATATCGATTAGCGATGAGTGAGAGGATTTCAGCCGCTCCATTGCCGAGAACAAGTTGCTCGATCCCTATTCCATGAAAGTCTGCGACTGCTGTGCGGAATGGTTCACCGTTCGGATCTGGATATCGGGAAATCTTTGGAAGAAGCTCGTTCCATCCTATTTGAATCGCTTCAGGAGGGCCAGCGGAATTGCAGTTTTCACTGAAATCGAGCATTTTCGCTGGCTGCTCGAGATTCAATATTTCGTATAACTTGTGCGGGTTTGCACCATGGTTAGGCAATGGCATAGATAATCCCTCCGATGATGATGCCGAGTGTCCAAACGCCGTATGTTGCGCGTTTTAGTTGGACAAGTGTTTGGTCGATATGAACGGCTGTGAGTTTTTGCAAGTTCGGACCAAATTTTGGCCGACGAGATGCGACACCTTTATATATATTTGTACCACCAAGTTGGATACCAAGTTGCCAGGCTGTAGCAGCTTCCAAATAGCCACTGTTCGGACTCGGATGCTTCTTTGCATCTGTTAGCCAGCCTTCGAATCTCTCGCGAAGTGGTATGCCTCCTACATTCTGCGAAAGAATGAGGATGAGAAAGCCTGTTATTCTAGCTGGAATGTAGTTCAGGATGTCGTCAGCACGTGCAGATGCTGTTCCGAATTCGCGATAGCGGTCGTTTTTGTAACCGACCATCGAGTCCAATGTATTCACTGCTTTGTACAACCATAACCCCGGAGCTCCGAGAATGAAAGCGAAGAAAAGGGGCGCTGTGACACCATCTGAGATGTTTTCAGAGACCGTTTCTACGACGCCTCGCGTGACTTCAGATTCGTTCAATTCATGTGTATCTCTCCCTACGATCCACGACAACTTTTTGCGGGCTTCTTTCATGTCGCCTGCTTCAAGGGGCATTGATACGTCGAGCGCTGCGGTGCGCAAACTTTTTTGGGCAAGCCCGATTGCAATGAATATACTTTCTGTTGCAACACCGACTGCTGGATGACACCAATAAGCTGCGACTGTCAAGCTTGCAAAGAGTAAGAATGTCGGCAATACGACAAGAACTAGCAGGACAGCCCCTTTTGCGGTTCGTTTACTCCCTGTGTTCAGCAAGTTGGTGAGTTTCGAGATATACGTTCCGAGCCAACGGACAGGGTGTGGCCAGTTTTTGGGATCACCGATGAGCTGATCTAGATAGAATCCGAGAGTGACGGCGAATAGATGCGCTAATATCAGCTCTTCCATCCCTTCGCCTCCTTGTATGTCTGGATGGCACGGATCGTGCACTCATAGACTCCAGTCCCAATCAATTTACCGAGGGGTGTGATGGGTCCTGCGTAAGGGAGTTCTGGTCCTATTTGTGTTGCAGCAACGAGTAAACTGTCCGTTGACGTTCCAGTTGCTTGAGTTCCCGTTAGTGGGTCAAGCACCTTTTCCGTCTGAAGCGCACGTGTTTTCGCTTCGGTCGCGGTGATCATCGCTTGGATAAATGCCTCATCGGAAAGCCGACCGTTGACGATAATCCAAGTGTTGATGGTACCTACATTCGCTTCCCTTTCGCGTGCTTTTGAGACGTCGACTGCATTTCCAACGCCCGCTGTTACAGCGATGACGATTGAAATCCCTTTATCTGCAAAGCTAGCAATTTCAGCGTGTAGTGTTTGCACAGCAGTCATCATGCCGACTGTATCTGTCAGATGATGGCCCCGTTTTTCTAGATAGTCTTCCATTTCCTTTTTCACGTCATCACAATCATAATTTGCATCGACATGGCGATTGACGAATGTCGTGTACCAGCCCGTTCCTGGATTATGTACTGCGGATGAAACCGTCTTGAGTGATTGGTATGCGTGAAATTGCACGCTATCTGCTGTGACGGTGAACTGAGTTTCATCCACAACAAGAGACTCTTCTACACTACCATTCATGGATGGTAACAACGTCATTTGTGGTTTCGGTAACTCCGGATGGGCTTGCGTTTTGACAGCCGCTTTGTAGACGGACTGGATAATCGTTTCCCGCACGACGTCTTGCGGCAATCCGATTTTTGCGATTTCGCCATTTTCCATGAGCAATAATCGATCGCAATAGAGCGCCGCTAAGTTGATGTCATGGAAGACGGAAACGATGGTTTTCCCTTCGTCAACTGCGAGACTTCGAACAGTATCGAGCAGTTGTTGTTGGTAGGCGATGTCGAGATGGTTCGTCGGTTCATCCAACAACAGAAGTGGAGCTTGTTGCGCTAAGGCTTGAGCGACAAAAACCCGCTGTTGTTCTCCACCTGATAACGATTCTATGAGGGTGTTTGCATAACGCGCAACCCCCGTCCTTTCCATTGCGTGGTTTACGGCTGTTTCGTCTTCAGCGGTCCACGAGGAGAAAAGCCCCGTTTGGTAAGGGTAACGGCCGAGTTCTACGGTAGCCTTAACGGTATGCGAAAACGCATGTGCGTGCATTTGTGGAAGGACCGCGACGTTGCGTGCAAATTCTTTAGGTGAGTAACTATCTGCATCTTTGTCCGCGATTTTAACGGTTCCTGCTTGGTTCGGTAGGATGCCTGAAATCATTTTGAGAAGCGTCGATTTCCCACTTCCGTTCGGTCCTAGAATGCCAAGTATTTCCCCAGGTTGTACGTCGAACGACACGTTTTTAACGATCGGTTCTTTGCCATATCCACCAGTTATCCCTTGTACGTGCAACATCACGCAGTCCCCCCTTTCCGTTGTCGATAAAAGATAAATGCAAATACTGGTGCGCCGATGAAAGCGGTGATGACGCCAACGGGTAGTTCTGTCGGCGAAATAATCGTACGGGCAATGAGGTCACAAATGATGAGTAACGTTGCCCCATTCATGAACGATAGTGTGAGTAGATGACGATGGTCAGATCCCCAAAGGAGGCGTGTCATATGGGGTACGACGAGTCCGACGAAACCGATTGTACCGGAAACGGATACCGCTGCACCGGTTAGGATCGAGCCTCCGATTAAGATGACGAGCTTTCGCCGTTTGACGTCAACGCCTAAGTGCTTCGCTCGATCTTCTCCGAATAGCATCGCATTCAGCTCTCTGCGGTTCATCCACAAAAGAAACGAACCGATGATTGTGAATGGAAGAATCATATTGATGTAATTCCATCCTCGCATCGAGACGCTTCCAAGTAGCCAGCTAATGATCTGACGTAATTCTTCACCTGTAAGCGCAATCATAAGTGATAATACGGAACCGAGGAATGAGCCGAATATGATTCCTGTTAAAATAATGGTTTCCATATTGAGACCGCGGTCTACGAGTTTAGCGAAGCCGAGGACGACAAACATCGTAATTGCGGCACCCACCATACTGAAAACAGGGAGTGTGTAGAGTCCAAGAAATGGAATATTAATGCCGAAAAAGAGTGTCATCACAGCACCTACAGAGGCGCCGGATGACACTCCGAGGGTGTATGGATCTGCAAGCGGGTTTTTGAGTAACCCTTGAAACGCAGCACCAGCAATGGCGAGTGACGCACCGACGAGTCCTGCAAGGATGACGCGCGGCATTCTGATTTTCCATAAAATATTGGTCGCTGTCGTGTCCGCCCCTTGGTTCCAAAGCGTGCTGATTGGCACGTGAACGGATCCGATGGATACACCGAGACCAACTGCCGTCAATAGGACGGCAGCTGAAACGATGTAGGCAATCAGAGGTTTTCTCACTTGAAGGCCTCAGGATAGACTGCTTTTGCGACTTCTTCCAGTCCTTCAGAAAGTCGTGGACCTGTTCGGCTAGTTAAGTTCGAGTCTACTTGTACAACTTGGTCTTCTTTGACAGCTGTAATGTCTGCGAAACCATCACGCTTTTTCACGCTGTTCACGACGTCTGGTGTGTAGTCGTGCATGATGACCATAACATCTGGATTTTGTTTAACGATTTCTTCAGGGCTAATCATGACCCATCCTTCTTCTGTCACGACGTTCTCAGCACCGATCTTATCGAGAATTTCTTGCATGAATGTATTTTTACCAGGTACGTAGATTTCAGGTACGTCAGATGTCTCTACAATTACACGTTTTGGAGTTTCGATGTCGGCAGTTTTTGCAACTACTTCATCGACTTTTGCTTTCATGTCTGCGACGATTTTTGCTGCTTCTTTTGGCTTGCCAGTTGCTTCACCAATTGCTTCTATCGTGCTATAAGTTTCATCGAAGTTCATAGCATTTTTCACGATGTAAACGGGAATTCCAGCATCGCGGATTTGTTGATAGCCTGCTTCAGAACCAGGAAGTGACATTTCATGTCCGAATACAATTTCTGGATTCATAGAGATGATTTTTTCGATGTTGAGGTTCATATCACCGATTTTTTCTTTTTCGTTTGCTGCTTCCGGGAAATCGGAATAATCATCGACTGCAACAATTTCGTCGTCGAGTCCAAGTGCAAAGAGAATTTCTGTGTTGCTTGGAAGTGTAGAGATGATTGTTTCTGGTGCTTTTTCAAGTGTGATTTCTACACCAGTAGTATCTTTTATTGTCATTGGGTAGGTAACCGCTTCGGTATCTTCACTTGCCTCTGAACCAGATCCGTTATCTTTATCGGATTGCTCTGTTGTTGCTGTGTTGTTGTCAGTTCCTTTGTCCTTGTTGTCATCTGCTCCACCGCAAGCGGTTAGGAGCAGGACAGCAAGTACGGCTGTAAGCCACAGTTGCCACATCTTTTTCATGAGTTGTTTCCCCCTATTTTGTCCAAACAAAAATCCCCCATTGTGTATATGGAGGATGAGCGCATTGGAAATGAGGCGGATTTCGCCAAATTTCACCATGTCTATCCTCGTAGATCTCGGGTGATTACCGAAAAAAGGCAGGTCTCCTGGCTTGTGCATCGAGGCTTATTCCGCGCCTTCCCGGTGGTGTCCGGTGGCAGTAGCGAGTAAGCTAGCACGTACAGTGGCGGGACCGCGCCGGATTGGAACCGGCTTCCCTTTTAACCTCGATTGCTCAAGGCACCTTTTTCTTGTTTGTTATGTAATTTGATACATTCCTATTATACAGAAGTGTCTGGAAATGTCGAGAGGGTGCTGGCGAATAATGTCATGATGTGTGGATGGTGGAAGTTTTGGGTTGTCCGACACTTATTGCGATTGGTCCAACACTTGCATTGTTTTCTCGGACACTTAGGCTAGTTTCTCGGACACATGTGAGTATTTCTCGATCACTTAGCAAAGTTTCTCGATAACGGCACACAATTCAACCTAGTTTAAGGGATTATTTGGGTGCGCTTCGCTTGTTTTTTAAAACAAAAAACCCTCCACGTCAAATGGAGGGCTCAAATCAGAAAATTACATACGTTCTGGTGCTGCGACGCCAACAAGTTTCAAAGCATTGGCAATCGTTGTGCGAGCTGCTGTGATCAGCGCTAGGCGTGCTTCAGATAGCTCACGATTCTCATCATCTAATACTTTTTCCGCATTGTAGAAACTATGGAATGTGGATGCAAGTTCCTGAATGTACGTCGTGATGCGGTGCGGTGCGCGGAGGCGCGCTGCGTCGCTGACGAGTTGTGGGAAGTCCCCGATTTTTTTGATCAAATCGATTTCTTTCTCTGCTTTCAACAACGATACGTTGGCAACAGATGCGGATACGCCTTTTTCTTCAGCAGCACGTAAAATCGAAGAGATTCGTGCATGTGCGTATTGCGCGTAATACACTGGGTTTTCATTGGATTTAGAAACGGCTAGATCCAAGTCGAAGTCCATTTGTGCATCACCTGAACGCATCGCAAAGAAGTAACGCGCTGCGTCTAAGCCGACCAATTCAACGAGTTCACGAAGTGTAACGGCTTTACCAGTACGTTTACTCATCTTGAACTTTTCGCCATCTTTATAGAGCTGTACCATTTGCGCAACTTCCACTTCTAACGTATCGCGGTCATAACCAAGTGCTTGAATTGCCGCTTTCATACGTGGAATGTAGCCGTGGTGGTCTGCACCCCAGATGTTGATGAGCTTATCGAATCCACGATTCAATTTGTCTTCGTGGTAGGCGATATCTGGCATCAAATACGTGTACGAGCCATCGTTTTTAATAAGTACACGGTCTTTGTCGTCCCCAAACTCAGTCGAACGGAACCATGTCGCGCCTTCTTCTTCAAAGACGTGACCATTTTCGCGAAGCTTGTTCAACGCTACGTCAATTTTACCGTCTTTGTATAGAGATGTCTCTGAGAACCAGACGTCAAATGGGACACGGAAGTCTGCTAAATCTTGCTGCAATTTGCCGAGTTCGATCTTCAGGCCGTATTCACGGAAGAATGCATAACGCTCTTCATCGGACATGTGCACAAATTTGTCGCCATTTTCTTCAACAAGTTTCTTAGCAATTTCAATGATATCCGGACCTTGATAGCCGTCTTCCGGCATTTTTTTCTCGAGTCCTAGTTCTGCAAAGTAACGTGCTTCTACTGAATACGCCAAGTTCTCAACTTGTTTACCAGCATCGTTAATGTAGTATTCGCGGGATACGTCGTAGCCTGCAAAGTCGAGAATGTTGCATAGCGAATCTCCTAGTGATGCACCACGAGCATGTCCTAAGTGAAGGTCACCTGTTGGGTTCGCTGATACAAATTCCACTTGGATTTTTTCATTTTTGCCCGAGTCATTGCGACCGTATGCTGCTGATTGGTCGATCACTGTTTTTACAACGTCATCTAGGTAATCCTTTTTCAAAACGATGTTCATGAACCCTGGGCCTGCAATGTCGATTGTCTCGATGGATGTACCCGTTTTATCCAATTTCTCAAGAATTGCTTCTGCAACCGCACGCGGAGGCTTTTTCGCTAATTTAGTGAGCTGCATCGCAATGTTCGTTGCGTAATCGCCGTTTTCTTTGCTCTTTGGTGTTTCCAGCTTGATGGCTGGTATTTCTGTCTCTTCTACTAAGCCTGTCGCTAGAACTGCGTTGTGCAAGGCGATCTTAACTTCGTGCTGGATTTGTTCTACTGCATTCATAGTGTTCCCTCCGCATAGTGAATAGTTAGTTGGTAACTGCCAAGCAAGGATTGTTCAGAGTGCATGTCGTAATGCACGTGGAATTCGCCTGCTGTTTGTTCAGATTTAATGGAAAGTGCTTTTGTTACTACAATTAGGTCCATCTCGAGTGGTCCATTGGCGTATGTCCCAACACGCTTGCCGTTCAATTCAAATGGTAGTCGCATCCGGATGGCCCCTGTCCGCATAACGAGTGCGTCTTCTGGGTCTAGCTTGATCATCGTTTTTATGAGTTCACGATTCTGCTCTTCTTCATAACGCAAGTACCGATTGCCTGCTTTTTCAACGATTGTTCCTTCTATTTCGAGCTCATATTTATCGGTTTCCTGTCCGGGATGTTGGATTGCCGACTTTAGTTTAATCTTTACCGGCACAGCCGAATTTTGCGTTCCCATCCGCTCACCGCCTTTAATTTCATATATCTCTCTATTATAGCCTTCCAACAGTCCTTTTTTCAATCATTGCTTGACAAGATGCGTTTTTTCCAAGTCTTCCGTTTAATTTGCCCTCACCTTTCGCATACTACTTTTTAAAGAGTGTCGAGGAGGTTGGGATGAGATGCGGCGAACGGACTATGTAAAAAAGAATAAACGCAGAGCACGGTTCCGTTTCGCCGGGCTGGTCGCAATTACTGCTGCAACCGCACTGTTTACAGTGCTTGTCTGCCTGAGAGTGTATGCACAAATTGCCGGCGCGCCTTCGTTAAGCGTTCCTGAAGCATCTGTTTTTATGGACCGTAATAATAAGGAAATCGGTGATCGTTTTTCGGGCGAGCGACGTTACTGGGTCGATATTGACAACATGTCTCCTTCCCTAGTGGACGCGTTCATCGCCGTAGAGGATAAAAACTTTTATAAGCATAACGGTTTTGACTACAAACGGATTGGCGGTGCGGTGCTAAAAGACGTCAAGGCTCGTCGAAAAGTAGAAGGTGCGAGTACGATTACGCAACAGTATGCAAGAAACTTGTATTTATCCAATGAAAAGTCATGGACCCGTAAGGCGAATGAAGCGCTCTACGCATACCGGATGGAGTTATTTTACGATAAAGAAAAGATTTTAGAAGGCTATTTGAATACTGTGTATTTCGGACATGGAATGTATGGTGTGGAAGCAGCAAGTCGGTATTTCTTTGCGAAATCAGCGAGCGAACTGACGTTGGAAGAAGCCGCCACAATTGCAGCGATTCCGAAAGGTCCTTCGATTTATTCCCCAGTAGCAAATTTAGAAAAATCTACAGATCGAAGAAAAATTGTTTTGAGATTGATGGAAGAACAAGGGTTCATATCCTCGGAGCAAAAAGATCGTGCGGCAAATCAGAACCTAGCGCTAAAAGCAGAAGATTGGTCAAGTTCTAAAGATGTCGCTCCCTACTTTTTGAATGAGGTATGGCAAGAGGCTGAAAAAATCTTGACCGACAAGGGACGGTACCCTGCTGAAGGCGGGTGGACCATTAAGACGACGCTTGACTTGAAGCATCAAAAAACCGCTGAAGATGTTATTGCGAACAAGATGCCAGAGAATGAGTTACAGGTCGGATTCGTTGCGATGAAACCTGAGACGGGTGAAGTGACAGCGATGGTTGGAGGCCGGAGTTTTGCTGGTAGTCCGTTTAACCGGGTAACCCAGGCGAAGCGGCAACCTGGTTCTGCGATGAAACCCATTTTGTATGCGGCGGCTTTGGAAGACGGGTTTAATCCCCTTACGTATATCTCGACAGAGCGGACAATTTTCACGTATGACGATGGACGTTCTTCATATGAACCAAGCAACGTGAACGGCAAATTCGGGGATCACCCGATTTCGCTTGCGCAGGCCGTTGCGGTGTCGGACAACATTTACGCCGTGAAAACGCTGGAAGAGGTTGGATACAAAAAGTACAATGCAATGGCTGAGAACCTCGGGATTAATGTAAAGTTTCCGGAGTCTCCTGCAGTAGCACTCGGGACGTCTTCTGTGACGCTGTTTGAAATGACGGGTGCGTATAATCGAATCGCCTCCGGTGGAAAGAAAGTGGAACCCGTGATGATTTTATCCATCGAAGATTCTCGTGGAAAACTTGTATACGAGCATCCTGAACAAACAAAAAAGCGGGCGATGACAGAGCAGAACGCGTTTGTGTTGACGCATTTATTGACCGGCATGTTTGACCCTGTTTTCAATGATTATTTGACTTCTACAGGTATTTCAATGCGAGCGAAGCAATCTCGTCCTTATGCCGCTAAGTCAGGAACGACGATATCCGATCAATATTTGATTGGTTATTCACCAACGCTGACTGCGGGTATATGGACAGGCTATGACGTCGGGAAACAGTTAGAAAATGCAATCGATAAATCTGTGTCGAAACAGATTTGGATCGAATTTATGGAAGGTGCCCATGAGGGATTGCTGTCTGAGCCCTTTCTTCCACCGAAGGGCGTGAAAGGCGTGACTGTGGATATCGAAACGGGTGGCTTGGCGGTTGAAGGGTGCAGCAAGCAGCGGCTTGTTTATATGAAAGAGAAGGACGTTCCGAAGCAACTTTGTACGGATAAAACGTTGCGTGAGTCACGGATGACTGGTTCGAAGAAAGAGAAGGAGTTCGAGTTGTTCCCATTTTCGTTTTTTGAGTGATGTTGGAATGAGAGAGGGGCCTTGTTGAACGGGCGGGTGGCCCGCGGCAACGAGCGGGTTCCTCGTGGTAACGAGCGAATTGGTTCCTCCAACGTGCCTATACGCAATTGATTGGGCTTAGCAAGAGCCGCTAGAATTCTTCACACCTTTTCACTAGAAAAAACTTCCTTTTCACAACAAAAAAAGCTTCCTGCCTGTTGGGTCTAACGGGCGGGGAGCTTTTTTGTCGGGCGAACCCGTGTGTCCTAGCTTAGCAATTGCAAGCTATCCTTATTTTACTTCGTTTTGTCGAGACATTCAACTACCTATTGTCGATTTTCAGTGATTTTTCGACCTATTTCATAAATGAGGGGACGATTCACTGAGATCGATGTGAAGTTTTGGTTCACTATTACTCCACATATCTTCATTGTGCGTTTTCAGGAAGTCCGCTAGCACTTTTTTCGACTTTCCATCCATATTATCTACGATAATGCGGCGCTTCATGGATTTATCCATCAAATTCACGTGATCAGCGAGCACCTTATATCCACGGCGTTTTTCACGGTTGACAATCATTTCACAAGACGTGACTCCCGCATAATACGGTCCGTTTTCATTGAAATCGATTGTGACCCAGACGAGCCAGTAGAGCTTGCCGCCTTCAGAGTCTTCTCGATTTGTTGTGAACTTGATACCCCGCTCGATGTCGCTCTTCGCATGCATGGCGCCGATTTCGATGGAAGCTAGCTCTTCTCCTGTGTCAACCATGACGGGTGTGATGTTTTCCAACGATAGCGATCCGATGCCGAATCCTTTATGGCCATCTGTTGGGTCGTTCTTTATAATGGTGAACCCTAACTTTTGTTTCGGTTTTTGTTCGTCTGCCATTTCCGCAAACCCCTTTCTATCTGGTAGTATATCTACTATACCGAAATTCATGGAAAGGTGGAAATTGTATGCCGTATGTAACTGTAAAGATGTTGGAAGGTCGCACGGAAGAACAAAAGCGTGCGATGGTGGAAAAAGTGACGGAAGCGGTCATGGAAACTGCCAATGCACCACGGGAAAACATTGTGGTGTTCATCGAAGAAATGCCGAAGAATCATTATGCCGTTGGTGGCAAACGATTAAGTGACCAATAAGAAAAGCCGGATGTAGCAAGGAACCCCTTGCGCATCCGGCTTTTTAGTGGCATGAATTACGCGACAGCACAGGCTGACATTTCTGCGATGAATGCAAATGCAGCATCCATTTCCTCATCTGAGAAATTCAATTTGT
Organism: Sporosarcina sp. D27; assembly: GCF_000586555.1. GTDB lineage: Bacteria > Bacillota > Bacilli > Bacillales_A > Planococcaceae > Sporosarcina. Next base: position 4,706 of record NZ_AZUC01000056.1, on the reverse strand, counting down.
TCTTGACGATACGGACTTTTTCGATTTGCTCAGTGCGCTCAAGGTGATCAAAATAAAGCAACGTAGAGACGAGTTCCAAGAAGCGTGAACTTTGGTCATTCAACTTGCTGATGCATGGCGCAAGGGAGGCTACTGGAGCGTCTCCCGTTTCTGAAAACTTAAGTCCGTCTTCGGTTACTTGGTACGTGTATTGGACGTATGACCCTTTGTCTGTGCACGTTTCAGCCAAAAATCCCATTTCGCAAAGCTCTTCGACGCGCAACGTCAGCTCCTCTGAATAGGGGCCGTACATGTGCAATTCGTATTTCTCTACAAAGGAAAACTCCATTTTTTTCAATATGTAGACCATCTTCTGTAGTTTCTTTCTTCCATTGACTTCATCCGCCAGGGAAATCATCTGAACGATTTTCGCGTGTTCCGCAAGCATTGCGCACGCTCCTTTCTAGCCTCTTACTAGCTGTAAAATTTCCTTATAGAGAGGATTGTCCTCTTGCCCTGCTTCAAGTATGTCTTCAGGGAAATAGATTTTGTGGTCCGTACGGCGCTTGCCGGAAATGGCATCGACGATATCGGATGACCGTGACAGTTCGCTCAACTCCCCATTTGGAAGTTGTAAGTAGATTGGAACGCGTTCGTTTTCTTCTCCTGGGCGATAAAAATCATAAGGTAAATCGGAAGAAGAGTCCGTAACTAAATAATATTCGGGATCAATGCCTGCTTCTTTGAACAATGAATCGAGTTGACCAATTTTGCGATATTCTTTCGCAGGATCGAACTCGGCATATTGAAATAGCTTGCGATTAATGAATCGACGACATAAGTCAGATAGAATTGGGTCTTGTTCTTTCATCCAAAGCTGGAAATATGTAAATAAGACTCCTTCGTCCAACGAGATATAGTCTTCGAGTGTAATGGTTTTATCGAAAAAAGACCGGAATGGTACAGGGTCTTGTAGGAACCGATAGCCATCTTTATATAGCGCTTTTGCGCGGTGCAAAATCTTGATGAGAATCACTTCTGCACTGCGGGAAACGGGATGAAAATAGACTTGCCAATACATTTGGTAGCGACTCATGATGTAATCTTCGACGGCGTGCATGCCGCTTGACTTGATGACAACTTGTTCTTCTGCAGGACGCATGACGCGCAAAATTCGCTCCATATCGAAATGTCCATATTGAACGCCTGTATAATAGGCGTCCCGCTGCAAGTAATCCATACGGTCTGCGTCGATTTGGCTGGATATCAAACTGATAACAAGCTTGTCCTTGTATGTTTTACCGACGACATCGGCTACACGTTGTGGAAACTCAGGACTGACGCGGCTTAACACTGCATTCACTTCCGTGTCTCCTAACAAAATCGCTTGTGTAAACTTCTCGTGGTCCAAATCGAATACTTTCTCGAACGCATGTGAAAACGGTCCATGACCGAGGTCATGCAGGAGTGCTGCACACAGTGCGACCAGCCGTTCATCCTCATTCCACTCGGGACGTCCTCCGAAGCCGCTATCGATGATGCGACGGACAATTTCATAGACGCCGAGCGAGTGTTGGAATCGACTATGCTCTGCTCCGTGGAAGACGAGATACGTTGTGCCAAGCTGCCGAATTCTGCGCAGTCGCTGAAATTCCCGGGTGCCAATGACATCCCAAATGACGCGATCTCTCACGTGAATATAGCGGTGTACCGGGTCTTTAAACACCTTTTCTTCTGCCAGTTTCTCATGCTCGTACGACATTTCGCACCTCCGTTCAACGTTTATCTAGTATACCAAAAATCAGCAAGTTCGACAGCTGCAAATGGCACATTCGAAAAAGATGAAAGTATCAATCTTTTGTTCTGTATAAAATTCTCGCGTGCTGTCCATGCTGTCAGTAGAAAGAGAGAACGAATTATTAGGAGGCATTGGAGATGGTTAAAATTAGACAAGATGCATGGTTGGAAGAAAACGACACGTTATTGGCAGAGACGGTACTACGACATGTGCGAGAAGGCAGCACTCAACTAAGTGCATTTGAAGAAGTCGGGGATGCGTTGAATCGAACTGCAGCTGCATGTGGATTTCGTTGGAACGCTGTTGTAAGACAAGACTACGAGAAAGAATTGTCACAAGCAAAGAAAGAACGGAAGCAAGCTTTGCGAGTACTTGGTACAGACTTCAAACGTCGTGCGACACCTCTTTACTCGGTTCAAACGAATGAAGATGACCAACGCGCGGTGTCTGTTCCGCTTTCTGCACTTTCCATGGATACCGTTATTGCATTCTTAATTCGCATGCATCACTCAGGTGGTATTAACAATGATGCGCTGCGTTGGCAGCAAACTGCAAAAACTGCTCAGTCCCGTGTCACAGAGCTTGAAAAAATGGTAGAGCGTCTGAAAAAAGACAACAAAACCATTCGCGATGACTATGAACAATTTGTTGAAATTATGAATCGAGCTCGTCGTCTTGTAACGTTGAACGAAGAAGGCGAACATACCGCTCCCGCTTTCAAAATGGAGCAAAACGGAAATTTAATCTCGAAAGAACCCCCTATTCATTAAAATAGGCGGTTCTTTTTTAATGTTTTTGTTATTCTCGAGCAATCATTTTGGCGTTACGTTCGACGACACGATTCAAATAATACGTGTAAAGTTCCATTTCCTCGTCACGGAAACCGCCAGATTGTACGTTTTCTGCAAGCATATTCAACTGTTGTTGAATTCGCAAGTTAACATCTTGGACAGTAAGCGGCTGGTCGAGTAGTTCGGATAACGATGCCATTGTTTCCGGCTGAATCACAGGGTAGGCAAATTTCGTAATCTCTCCTCCTAGTCCAGTTTCATACAATTCTTTCACGATTGCTGCTCGCTCGCTACCGCTGTCTTCAATACATAGATAGACTTGGACGGCGACGCCTTGTCGTAATCGACGCTGGGAGATTCCAGCGAACTTCTTCCCATCGATGCTAAGATCATAACTTCCTGGACAATACGATCCTACGATTTCATAGGCCTCAATCCTGTCACCTGTTTCCGGAAATAGCATGCGGATAAATTCCAGCATGACGTCGTAGCCTACCGAGATATCGATTGAACCACTCTGTTCAGATAATACGATGGAAATGTTGAGCACACCACTATCGAGGACGACCGCAAGTCCACCTGAATTTCGGACGATTGTTTTATATCCTGCCTCGTGGATGGCTGGTAATGCGCGTTCTAGATGTGGGAGTCGATGATCCTGAACGCCGAGAACAATTGTATGATCGTGCACCCATGTACGGACGGTTGGTGCACTTTGTAGTTGACCGACTAGCTGGCAAAGTGTATCGTCTGCTGCGAACGATTCTAATGCAGATCGATTTTTAGCCGACAGGGATTCATCTATATAACGCCATGTCGGGATGGATAAATAGGATTCAATTGCTGTCATAAGTAGACTCCTGTATGTGAATGTTTTTGTTTGATTATCCTCAGTCTACACCACAATTCGTTCCTCTTCCACTTGCTGTGCGGTGTCGAATTAGTGACATCCGGTGTCTTGGCTGAATTGAAGTTGTCCGTTATGGTACACTGAGAAAAGAACGGCTGCCTCGGGGGTTTTTCTCCGTCCACCCGTACGAATCTCAATTTAAAGGAGTTCGATTTCTCATGATTGAAGCAGCACAAACGCTGGATGGCTGGTATGTATTACACGACTTCCGTACTATGGACTGGACCTCTTGGAAACTCATTTCCAAGGAAGAGCGCCAGCACGCAGTTGACGAGTTCGTCGCGTTTCTAGACAAGCTGAACGTTGCGGATGAAAACAAAACAGGCAGCCATGCATTTTATACAATCGTCGGTCAAAAAGCCGATTTCATGCTCATGACGTTGCGCCCAACGATGGACGAATTACAACAGCTTGAAGCAGAATTCAATAAACTCACCATCGCAGACTTCACCCTTCCTGCGTATTCTTACGTATCCGTAGTGGAACTCTCTAACTACCTGGCTGGTGGAGATTCGGATGAAGATCCATACCAGAATCCATACGTTCGCGGACGTTTGTATCCTGAACTTCCACGTAGCCAATACGTCTGCTTCTACCCTATGGACAAGAAGCGCGAAGGCGACGTCAACTGGTACATGCTCGATATGGATATCCGTAAAGAAATGATGCGCAGCCATGGCTTAATCGGCCGTAGCTACGCTGGCAAAGTGAAGCAAATCATCTCTGGTTCTGTCGGTTTCGACGACCACGAGTGGGGCGTTACACTATTCGCGGACGACGTGCTTCAGTTTAAGAAATTAATCTATGAAATGCGTTTTGACGAAGTGAGCGCGCGCTACAGCGAGTTCGGCGAGTTCTTCGTAGGAACAATTTTACAAGATGACACACGCGCAGATTTCTTCGCGGTGTGAAGGTAGTTTAGATTGTGAGCCGCCTTTTGGGGTATCCCCAGGGGTGGTTTTTTTGTGGTTATGAGAAGATTTTTGGGGTTTATGAGCACTTTTCAGAAGGTATGATCACTTTTCGCGATTTATGAGCACTTTCCAGAGGGTATGATCACTTTTCGCGATTTATGAGCACTTTTCAGAAGTTATGATCACTTTTCGTGGTTTATGAGCACTTTTCAGAAGTTATGATCACTTTTCGAGATTTATGAGCACTTTTCAAAGGGTATGATCACTTTTCGTGGTTTATGAGCACTTTTCAGGGGGTATGATCACTTTTCGCG
>NZ_AZUC01000055.1 GCF_000586555.1 Sporosarcina sp. D27 | reverse complement strand
CTTTTCGCGATTTATGAGCACGCCTCTAATTCTCCCCCTCCCAAAAGTTTCAACCATGGCATACACACAGTTTTCTTCTTACAAATTCCTTATTCCATCGAAAACCCAACAAAAAACGCTTCGCAAGGCGAAGCGCAGGCAATCAATCTTGATTTTACTTGGCGAGTGTATACGTGGTTGCTTTACGGGCTCCAACTTTATGAAGTAGCGAGCTGGACAGTAGGCGTTTTGCTGTATGGCGACACGTCAAACCTGTAAATCCACAATACTCACGATTGGTCAACGACTTTCCAACGAGCATGAAATACTCCTGAATTGCATGTTCATAAGGTGCTCTACTTTTATGCCCACAAAGTGGACAGCTCCATACGTTTCCTTCACGCACGACCACTTGTTCATTCGGACAATTACGACAAAGAACCCCATTATTCAATTCTGTAGGATGAATTCCATACCTCACAGTTAGTGGGAATGGATCGTAGTCTTGGTGATGTGTTAGGAATGTGTGCGCAAGTTTTTGGATATCTTGTTTGGATAGTATGGAGGACTCGAGAGGTAATTCTCTAAAAAAAGCAGGCGCTTCGTAATTCGGTAGGATCGGCATAGTTGGTGGCTCTTCGATGAGGATTTCGTTGTTGTGTGCAAACGTGATGAGTCCAGTTACGGGTAGATGAATGTCCTTTGCGTTCAACCAACTACGTAGAAAATGAATCTTGCGCTCGACTTCTGCAATTGGATTTCTAAATACAGCGCGACCACCAGTTTGCGATTCTTTTAAAAATTGTGTCGGATTCGCTTTGACTATTATTTTATCTGCAATATTTTTGACTTCAGTAATAATGATTCGATCGGGTGCAATAAATAAAGAATCGATTTGAAATTGCACACCATTTTGCTGAAGACTGAGGTCATGTAAGATTGCATAGGGAAAATCTGTATGGACTTCTTTCATGCAGCGGTCGTATTCTTGCTCTCCTCCATATCCGGCACGCACTTTGTATAATTCATCCACTATAAATCGGTATTTTTCGTGCGTGGAAGATAATCTGCTTGCGAGTGATTGAAGTCCCTCTAACTGCTTCGGTTTTTTTCTTTGTTTATAGAGCATGGTCATCCTTCCTTTCTATTTCATTGAGTGTAACTTGTTCCCAGACGGATTGGAATAGCTTTTGCCAAGTTAGCATTTTGCGCTGTTCTTGAGGGTTAAACTTGAAGTTTAGTGGCCCTTTTCTTCACTTCAAAGCACTCCTTCTTCCAAGGTGTAGCGCTTGAACCATTGTAAGGGCTTGATTTGTTGGCGCTTCGCTCATTTTTAGTAATGTCGTATGGAATAGGGTCAATTTCTGAGAATGGATAATTTTTTTTGAATATTTCTAGTGAATTATGAGCAATTCTGCAAAGTTTATGAGCACTTCCCCAGAGTTTATGATCACTCCCCACGCTTTATGAGCACTTCCCCATATTTTATGATCTCTTTCCACACTTTATGAGCACTTCCCAATGTTTATGATCTCTTTCCACGCTTTATGAGCACTTTCCAATTTTTATGATCACTTCTCACGCTTTATGAGCACTTTCCAGAGCTTATGATCACTCCCCACGCTTTATGAGCACTCCCCAATGTTTATGATCACTCCCCACGCTTTATGAGCACTCCCCCAAATCTTATGATCTGCTCAACAAATTGCGAGTACTTCGTAATGCTTGGTATGTTTCCGCAACTCCGTTCATAGGATACCTGTGAGGGGGTTGTCGTGTGGCGGTGATTAAGACGACGGATAAGCAAATTGATTTGCTGGCGCGGTTGATGCGTGCGGAAGCAGAGGGCGAAGGTCAGCTTGGAATGTTGATGGTCGGGAATGTTGGTGTGAATCGAGTTCTTGCTGACTGCCTGGATTTCACAGATATTCGCGACCTAGAGGATATGGTATTCCAACGTCCGGGTGGCTTTGAAGCAACGACGAAAAGTTACTTTTATCAACGCGCCCGTGAGGTAGATCGCAAATTGGCACGGCGTGTGGTCAATGGAGAACGGTTCTCGCCTGCAGAACGGTCTCTCTGGTTTTTCATGCCCTCAGGAGATTGCCCCGAACAATGGTACGGTCAATACAACACGGGCCGATACAAATCACACTGTTTCTTCTCGCCAACCGTACAAGATTGCCCAACCGTTTAACTAAGAGAGGATGATGACATGGTTCAATATCAATGGACACCTAACTATCAGCAACCGCAATATCAGTATCCACAACAACCGCAACAGCAACAAAACGTACCACCGCAAGTCACCATTCCGAGCGGACGTCCGCCAGCGGGCGCATTTCGTGAAGAATCATACATCGAGAATATTTTACGACTAAACCGAGGAAAGGTTGGAACGTTCCACTTTTCATTCGAAAATGCAATGGAAGCTGGTACGAACGTAAAAGCTGTCACCGGTATGGTGGAAGCGGCTGGTCGTGATCATGTGATTCTATCTGAACAAGGGACTGGAAAACGGTTCCTCTTCCCAATGATTTACTTTGATTATGCGGAATTCAACGAAGAGCTCAATTACTTCCCTCAGCGTCCGTAAAAAACACCTGCATCCCTCAATTCGAGAGGATGCAGGTGTTTTCATTTCATTAATTTCCAAACTTAGAAGCTGCTACAATTAGCATAATCCAGCCTGCGATGAATGCAACGCCACCAATTGGCGTAATTGCACCAAGGATGCCGATTCCAGATAAGCTCAATACATACAGGCTACCGGAGAAAATAATAATTCCAGCTAACAGGAGATATCCTGCCCACGATAATGCAGTCGATGAACCGAAAAGTGCAGGGCTCATCAAAATTCCGATTGCGAGTAATGCGATTGCATGAAACATTTGATAGTGAACGGCTTTCTCCCAGACATCTAAGTAATGTGCTGATAATTTACCAGCTAAGGCGTGTGCGCCAAAAGCTCCGAGCGCAACAGAAATTGCACCGTTTACAGCACCTGCGATAATGAAAAATGGCATATTATCTTCCCTCTTTCCGAGTAATTTACATCAAAAGTCAAACAGCGAACCGCCATTTGCATCTTCTTCCTCTAACACTTTGCCTTCCAGGCTAGATTGCACTGGAGCGGTGATTGTCTTTTTAATGGGCGACATTCCAGTTGGAGAAGCTCCTGTAACTGCATTAGTCCCCGACAAAAACTTCAACCCGCCTTCAGAGGATGGCAACTGCGCTGTCTTCTCTCCGAGTATTAAACCACATAGCGACTGCATCGCTGCAATCGATTCGCGCATCGCCGCTTCATCAGATGTCGTTTTCGCATTTGTCAGTTGCCGTTGTAATTCTTCTAGAACACGGTTTGTTGAAATCATGCGCCACCGCTTCCTTTCTTAGGTTCAAACTTCATGCATTCCATTCCTGAGGAACGCAGAACAACTGCAGAAGGAAGCTCGCGCGTTTTAAATCCATACGCTTTGCAACCACGGGGATGCTTTGGATCCCACGTGACGTAGAAATGACAGCATTGAAAACAATTCACAGCCATAACAACGGCCACTTCCCTTCGTTAGCATTCAACTCATTTATTACTGCTCTGTCTTGCACCAATCAATCTCGGTTTCTCCCCAGGAAGCGAGCTGTTCGTTCGTTTTCGAAAACGGACGCGACCCGAGGAATCCTCGATTCGCACTGAGTGGACTTGGATGCACTGACTCAATGGTAACATGCTTTGTCAAATCGATGAGTCTCTTTTTCTCTTGCGCAGGACGCCCCCAGAGAATAAAAACAATCGGCTCGTTGCGGTCAGACAGCTTCCGAATCACTTCGTCTGTGAACGTCTCCCATCCTTTCTTACGATGAGAATGCGCTTCTCCCTCGCGAACAGTCAACACGGTGTTCATCAAAAGCACGCCTTGCTCCGCCCATCCTAGCAACGATCCCGATTCTGGAATAGAACAACCAATATCACTAGCAAGCTCTTTAAATATGTTGCGCAAACTTGGCGGTGTTTTGACACCAGGTTGTACCGAGAAGCTTAAGCCGTGCGCTTGTCCTTTACCATGATACGGATCCTGCCCTAGAATAACCACCTTAACCGATTCAAATGGGGTGTGTCTAAATGCATTCCATATATTATCCATTTCGGGATAGACGTTGTGCTCTGCATATTCCTTCTTCAAAAACTCACGCAACTGTGCATAGAATGAGGCTTCAAATGTATCTTGAAGCACTGCATCCCATTGACTTCCGAATTGTGGTTTCAATTCACTCACTCCTCAAACTGAATCGTCACGTCATACCCCGCAAGTGAAAACATTTCACGTAGCGTCTGTTCCGCGTTTTTCTCAGCAGTTTCCAACACGCCTTGTCCAGCGCTCTCTTCGCGAATCATTTTCTTTGCTTCTTCCGCAAGGTCGTAAGCTTCTGTGATATCGGCTTTCTCTCGGAATACTCCTTCAAATGAGTACACTTCAACTTGGTCGAAGAAAATTTCAGCGCCTCCAAGGAATTCCGGTTTCGGCAATGTGAGTGTTGCGGTTTTATTGGCCTCATTGATATCCATGTCTTTCTTGCTCACTGTTGATAAATCCACGCCGGCTTTGATAGCGCCTGGAATCACAACGAGCAGTTGGCGTTTCGTACCAGGCAAATTGAGTCCGATACTTTGTCCAAATATCTGGTTATCTTGACGCTCAATAATGACTTTTGTATAGGCTTCCGCAGTTGCCATTTCGTTCAAGTCTTGGATTTGCTCTAAGAAACTTGTTTTTTGTTCGGTGTATGTGCTTCCTTGTTTCAATAAATAGAAAGCGATAAACGGTAGTGAAGCAATAAGTAGTATCACGATTAACGCGATAATGAGAAACGACTTGCGCCATAGCGAGAAGAATAGCGTGAGAATGTGCCATAGACTTCTGCGCTTCTTTTTCGGGCGTGCGAAGGCTTCTTCCACTGTAACTGCACTTTCTTTGTCCGATGCTTTTAACTCTTTCAGCAATTTCTCGATTTCTTCCAGTTTTCGCTCATCATTCGAGTTGTTATCGTTTTTCATGTCAGTCCTCCTTTTCAACAGCGACTCTAGCTATTGGTCTTTCTTTATAATTGATAAAATACAGCCTTAATCAGTACGTACAGTTTGCAGGAAATTTCCCGTGCAGACAAGCATTCCCCCGTGGTATGATGGCGCGAAGGAGGGATTGCTTTGTCTAACGTTCCGATCCGTGAAAAAGTGAAGCGTATTGCAGAAGCCGCAAAAGATGGAGAATCGTATTCTGAGTCCTCAAAAAGTGCAGGCATGTTTTTCTTTTATGGCATCTTCGGCATTGCTATGTTGTTTCTCATTGCGCTAACTATCGGTCTCGCACAAGGTGGCCATTATATAGGAAGTGCAATCTGTCTAGTAGCAGGAGGGGGACTTGGATTCATCCTTCTCAAGCTAGCACGCGCATAATTCGCGCAATTTGTATTCGCTTTTCCGATTGAGTACACTTAAGTATACCCTATTCGTAAAGGAGTCCTCTATAATGACGTTGAAAAAGACTTTGACAATTGCAGGATCAGATACTTCCGGCGGTGCCGGCATACAGGCAGACCTTAAAACCTTCCAAGAACTTGGTACATATGGCATGACTGCATTGACAGTTGTCGTCACAATGGATCCGGACAAGCATTGGAGCCACAATGTCTACTCCCTTCCAATCGATGTGATTAAATCACAAATCAAAACTGCACTTTCCACTGGCATCGATGCCATTAAAACAGGCATGTTGAGCACAGAAGAAGTCATTCAAACTGCTGGTGAAGCAATTGCTGAATCCGAGCTAACACACGTCGTGATTGACCCCGTTATGGTTTGTAAGGGGGAAGATGAAGTCCTGAACCCTGGAACTGTCGACGCAATGATCGAATACTTGCTTCCACGTGCTGAAATCGTAACGCCTAACTTGTTTGAAGCTGGACAGCTTGCAGGTATGAAAACGCCTAGCACAATCGAGCAGATGAAAGCGACAGCTGAGAAGATCCATTCTCTTGGCGCACGCAATGTCGTCATAAAAGGTGGCAAGCAGCTGCAGCACGATAAAGCAGCAGACTTGTTCTATGATGGGAAAACCCATCTTTTATTGCAATCTGAAAAAACGGATACTCACTATAACCATGGTGCTGGATGTACATTCGCAGCTGCGATTACTGCGAACTTAGCAAATGGCAAAGAAATTAAGGATGCAGTGATCGAGGCAAAAGCGTTCGTTGCTGCTGCTATCTCAAACGGCTGGAAGTTGAACGAATATGTAGGGCCTGTCATGCATGGTGCTAAAAACCGTTTTGACGGACCTGAAATTACGACAACTGAAGTTTAAAATTCTCAAGCACTGTTGGGACTTGTCCTTCAGTGCTTTTTTGTTGCTGAAACGGCATAATCGCAATTGCTTCGCTTACCGGATATAATTGAAGGCAGAGTAAAAAAACAGCCAGAGGAGGAAGACATGTGGAACTTGTACAACGAGATCAGCTACAGAGCTTGATCGATTCCTTTGCGGGCAAAGATGTCTACATTCATTTGGAGACGACAAACGGCTCTTATGCTGCGCATTTTCAAGAAGGATTCTTTAACGCAGGTGCGTTTATCCGCAATATCGTCGTGAATTATGAACTTGGAAAAGTGGCGGGCGACTCCCCTCACCGTATCGGGTTGAAACTACCTTCAGGGTGGATTTACGCGCAAGGAATTACACACTATGAATTAGATGAACACGGACGTCTGCTAATGGCGGGCCTAGGACCAGATGGAAAATTGGCCGTAGCCTTCGAAATTAGCGAAACTCCGTTTACGTATTAATAAAAGGAGGACCAATTGAGATGGAAAAAGAACGTCATGTATTAGTCATTTTCCCACACCCGGATGATGAAGCCTTCGGTGTTTCGGGAACAATTGCAACTTATATCGAAATGGGCGTCCCTGTGACATATGCTTGTCTAACACTCGGTGAAATGGGACGAAATCTTGGGAATCCCCCATTCGCCAACCGCGAAACGTTACCAATGATCCGCAAAAAAGAGCTCCAAGCATCCGCGGACGCTATGGGACTAACGGATTTACGTATGATGGGACTTCGCGACAAAACGGTAGAGTTTGAGGACGATGAAAAAATGGTGAAGCTCGTTGCTGACTTGATAGAAGAATTGAATCCTTCACTGATCATTTCGTTCTATCCAGGATTGTCTGTACACCCTGACCATGATGCTACAGGACGCGCAGTTGTCGAAGCGATCCGTAGAATGTCAGAATCCGAGCGTCCTAAGTTGTACACGATTGCGTTTGACAATAAAACAGTAGAGGTCATCGGACATCCAGACGTACATCATGATGTATCTGGAGTGACCGAGAAAAAGCTCGGAGCGATGAATGCGCACGCTTCCCAAACTGTATGGATGATGGAAGATATGCAAAAACGTCTAGACGCGGAAGATGCTGATGCGTTAAGATGGTTAAAGACAGAACATTTCTACACATATACCTTTTAAGTAAGGAAACCGTTTTCAAATGCGGTAGTTCTCGGTTCACTAGTTTTCCAGCTAGTGAATCCGGGTATACATATAGGGCTTTGGAGAAAATTTCTTGTTTACTTTTCGGTATTCATTCATTATCATGAATAAATATACATAGTATGCATTACTATCTACGAAGGAGCTCATTCATGAAAAAAGCGTCTTTATCCAATTGGTTATTGTTTTTAGTTCCATCTATCATCGGGGTTGTGCTGTTCATGGTCCCACTTAAGATTGGGGATAGCTGGCAAGTACCGATTGCGTTTCTTGCTGATAAACTCTCTGGTCTTGTGGAACCTACAATGCCGTTCACAGCGATGGTGCTCATTATCGTCTCGGCAGTTGGTTCAGTAATCTTCTTATTTATTCCTAAAGACGAAGATTCGAAGCCGACTTTCGCACAAACGTTGTTCAAAGTGACACCGTTCTGGACACTGACGCGCGTAGTCGGTGCTGTTTTCGCTGTAATGGTGACCTACAAACTCGGTCCTGAAGCGATCTGGAGTGAAAATACGGGCGGCATGTTACTATCACCTGATGGACTCGTTTCGTTCTTATACACCATTTTCCTATTTGCAGGATTGTTCCTACCGTTACTATTGAATTTTGGTTTGCTGGAGTTTTTCGGAACGATGATGGTGAAAGTCATGCGTCCGTTGTTCAAACTTCCTGGCCGATCCTCCATTGATGCACTTACGTCTTGGGTGGGAGACGGGACAATCGGTGTCTTGTTGACGAGTAAGCAATACGAAGATGGTCATTATACGAAACGAGAAGCAGCCGTTATTGCAACGACATTCTCTATTGTTTCAATTACATTCTCGCTTGTTATCATTAAGACTGTTGGTCTTGAAAACTACTTCGTCCCGTTTTACGCAACGGTGGCATTTGTAGGTCTCGTTCTTGGTCTCATTATGCCTAGAATATATCCACTTTCTAAGAAACCAGATGAATTCATCGACGGTTCACCACAGACAGGAACAGAAGAAAGTCTACCTGAAGGATACAATGTCATCTCTCATGGACTTGAAAATGCACTCGCGACTGCGGACAAAAATCGTTCTCCTGGTAAAATGGTTGGCGAAGGCTTCCGGAACGTTCTCGATATGTGGATTGGAGTAGCACCAATCGTTATGGCATTCGGTACGATTGCCACGATGCTTGCAGAGTATACAAGTCTATTTACGATTCTTGGGAAGCCATTTGTTCCATATTTAAATCTGCTTCATATTCCTGAAGCAGCTGAAGCCGGTTCACTTATGGTTGTCGGGATTACAGATATGTTCTTGCCTGCTCTTCTTGCAGACGGTATGATTTCTGATCCGATTACCCTTTTCACAGTGGCGACCGTCTCTGTCGTTCAGCTAATCTACTTGTCTGAAGTCGGGGGATTAATTCTAGGAACTAAGATTCCCGTCAATATCTGGGATTTGATTGTGATTTTCTTACTTCGTACAATCATCGCGCTGCCAATCGTGGCGGGCGTTGCCCACTTGTTATTTTAATAGAAATTAGAATCACCCCTATGCAGCTAGTTAGCTGCATAGGGGTGATTTTTGTTTTAGGAAGTGCTTGGCTGGTCGCGAGATTGTGTGGTAGGTGAATAGAGTTTCGCTTCTGCGGACGTTTGGTGGCTGGGGGTGGATTTATGATCACTTTTCTCGTTTAATGATCACTTCCCTTTGGTTATGATCACTTTTTTTGATTTATGAGCTCTTCTCCTTGGTTATGATCACTTTTCTTGATTTATGAGCATTTCGCCTTGGTTATGATCACTTTTCTTGATTTATGAGCTCTTCCCCTTGGTTATGATCACTTTTCTCGTTTTATGATCACTTCCCTTTGATTATGATCACTTTTCTTGATTTATGAGCATTTCCCCTCGCTTATGAGCACTTTTCGTTAATTATGAGCTCTTCTCCTTGGTTATGATCACTTTTCTTGATTTATGAGCTCTTCTCCTTGGTTATGATCACTTTTCTTGATTTATGGGCTCTTCCCTTTGGTTATGATCACTTTTCTTAATTTATGAGCATATGCTCCTTATCTTCCATGCAAAAACCCCTTCGCACCTGTATTTAACAGTGCGAGGGGGTTCATTTTATCAAGAATTCACTTTTTCACGAATCTTCTCTAGCATATCTACTACCATCGCATCAAGATCATAAGTAGATTTGAAGCCCCACTCAGATTCTGCGACAGAAATGTCAAGAGAGTTCGGCCAGCTATCAGCAATTGATTGGCGAACTGGATCGACATCATAGCTGATTTCGAATGTTGGGATGTGCTTTTGGATAGCGGCTGCCAACTCGGATGGCTCGAAGCTCATCGCAGTTACGTTGAAAGCGTTACGATGTTTCAAGTTAGCTGCATCGGTTTCCATTAAGTCCACAATCGCTTGCAACGCATCTGGCATATACATCATATCCATGTACGTACCTTCGGCGATGAATGATGTATACTTCCCTTCTTCTACCGCTTTATAGAAAATATCTACTGCATAATCAGTTGTGCCGCCACCTGGTTGCGCAACGTATGAAATGAGTCCAGGGAATCGAACACCACGTGTATCGACGCCGAACTTTTGATAATAATAATCACATAGCAATTCACCAGACACTTTGTTCACTCCATACATCGTTGTTGGACGCTGGAATGTATCTTGTGGTGTGTTTTCTTTTGGAGTCGATGGTCCAAATGAGCCGATAGAACTTGGTGTGAAGAACTGAAGATCCAGTTCACGTGCTGTCTCCAGCGCATTCACGAGTCCTCCCATGTTCAGGTTCCATGCGAGCATCGGGTTCTCTTCCGCTTTTGCGGAAAGCAATGCCGCCATGTGCATGAGCGTGTCTGCTCCGAATTCCTTTGCAATTTGGGTCATTTTTTCACCCTCAGTTACGTCAAGAATTGCGAAAGGTCCATCCATTTCTGTTTGTGGCTCGCGAATGTCTGTAGCCAACACATTGTCGATACCATATTCCGCTCGCAATTTGGTAATTAGCTCTGAACCGATTTGACCGAGTGCTCCGGTCACCATAATTTTTTTCATCGTGTATTCCCCCTATGAATGTTTGTCTTTTTGGAGAGGACAGTTCGTGTTTATCAAATAAAATATCCAGTTTCAATAACTGAAACTGATTATAAACTGTTCTGCTGGAAAATACAATTCTCTGAATAACGTTTCCTTCAATTGTCGGAATTGTATGGTATAATGTTGGTAACTGGAGGGTGTATAGCTTGAAAGATAATCCATTTCTTATCCGAGGAGTTGCCCGGTGGCTTTTGCTGTTTGGTGGTGGCGTTATCCTCACCGTTATACTGTTATTTGCGAATATCCCTTTTTGGGCAGTATTCGTCATTGTTATGGTGGTGTATTTGTCGATTACATTGGGATGGCCGATTTATATCATTTATGGATCGAAGGATATGGACAAAATCGATAAATTTTTGACCAAGAATCGCTCCAATACCCTTTTCGCTTATGCATATGCTATTGCCCATGAAACGGATGATACAATCATTGAAACGATTGAAACCATTTTACAAACTCATAAACAATCTAAAATCCAAGCGGTCTATGCTGCGAATCTTGCTGTTTGGCAACAAGATGTGGAGGCGCTGCACCGTCTTTCCATTCACTTACCTACAGCAGATTATGTGAACTACTACACGGCAAATGCCTTGTTGATGGAAGGAAATATAGAAAGTGCTCAGGCCCTACAAACTGCCATTAAAAAGCAATGGATGAAACACGCTCTTCAAGCTAGTATCTCCAAACAGTCTGGCGACCAAACCGCCTACCAGAGAGAAGTGGAGCTCTCAACCTCCCATGCCCGCGGGGTTCAGCATTATGTATTGGTTTCTCTTTTCCAACGTCAGGATCAAGTACCCCCTATTATCCAATAAGAGGGATGGTCAGGATTTACGAAGAAGAGACTTATGTAGAGCTACGTGACGGTCGCAAAGGACTTATTGTGTTCGTGTGGGTCGAAGAGTACACTCATTATGCCATTGAACTTGCTAATGGGAAATTGACGACTGTTTACCATGAAGAGATTGCAACACCTGTCGAAAGCCTAACAACATAAAAGCAGTCTGGAGAGGATAAAACCCTCCAGACTGCTTTTGATTTTCAAATAAGATCGCACAAGGCGAGCTTTCACATATTATTGAATCACGCCGAGCTCTTTGCCGACTTTTTCATATATCTTAAGTGCGTCGTCGAGCATCTCTTTCGTGTGGGCAGCGGTTGGCATGTTGCGTACGCGGCCTGTCCCTTTTGGTACGGTCGGGAATACGATCGATTTTGCATAGACGCCTTCTTCAGCAAGTCGTTTTGAGAATTGCTGTGTTAGTTTTTCTTCTCCAATGATACAAGGTGTGATTGGAGTTTCAGAATTTCCGATATTGAAGCCAAGTTTTTTCAAGCCCGCTTTCAAATAGTCTCCGTTCTCCCACAGCTTGTCGTGAAGTTCAGTGGATGCACTGATTTTATCAAGCGCCCCCATAATTGCTGCAACGTCACCTGGTGGAACTGCTGTTGAGAATAAGAATGGACGTGAACGAACTTTCAACCAGTCTATTAGTTTTTGTGTGCCGGCTACATAACCGCCCACAACGCCGACTGCTTTTGAAAGAGTTCCCATTTGCATATCGATTTCTTTTTCAAGTCCGAAATGCTTCACAGTTCCTTTCCCTTTACCAGTTACACCTGAACCGTGAGCATCGTCTACATATGTGATGAGGTCGAATTCTTTCGCAACTTCAACAGCGCCTGGAAGGTTTGCGATATCCCCATCCATCGAGAAGACACCATCTGTAATGTACATGACTTTTCCGTATAAACCGGACTCTGTCGCTTCTTTTGCTTTCGCACGTAGATCGTCCATGTCTTGGTGCTTCACACGGATAATTTTAGCACCAGATAAGCGGCAACCGTCGATGATGGATGCGTGGTTCAATTCATCCGATAAAATCGCATCATTTTTGTTCATGACTGCAGAAATCGCCGCCATGTTGCAGTTGAATCCAGATTGGAAGGAGATTGCCGCTTCCGTTCCTTTGAACTCAGCAAGCTTTTTCTCAAGTTCAATATGGATATCGAGCGTACCATTGATGGTACGCACGGCTCCCGCACCGACACCGTATTTATTCACAGCTGCAATATTAAGTTTTTTCAAGTCTTCATCTGTCGCAAGACCTAAGTAGTTATTCGATGATAAGTTAATGAGATCGTTGCCTTTGATTTTAATGATTGGACCATTCGGACCTTCCACTGGTTCAATTTCGTTGTAAAGTCCCTGATCTCGAAGTTCTTGCAAGTTCTCGTCTAGAAATGCGTTTAATATGTTAGACAAACTAATCTTCCTTTCAGACACATGATGCTCTTAGTGTAGCATATTTGTGCCTTTCTCCATAACCGAAGTGCGTTATGGGGTGAGGAGTTCTGTCAGCATTTCTGCTTTTCCATGGAATGCTTTCTGATCAAGTGCACTGTCCATTCCTGCATCAATAAGACTTGTTAGCCGCGCATAGGACTGCATATACCCTGCCGCATTCGCAATGGTTTCTTTGTAGCGGGTACGAATTTCATCGATTTCTTGCTCAGCTTTTTCACTAGGGGCGCACATCGCGACGAGGTCTAAGATTTCATCGCCCTCTCGTTCTGCGTCATACACGTGAGGCTCTGTTGCGTCAAATAGACAAACGGACAGCTCAGGGAACTGGACAAGGTCAATACTTCCTGTATCTAACCCACACCAACCATATAAAACATCAATCCCCCGTTTTTCCGCTTCCTCTCCAAGTGTTTTCATCATCGTGGACTTGCCGGCTCCTGGGAGGGCTTTGATTAAAATTCTTCGCTTTAGAGATTTAGTGATAGATGGGATGAAGTCATGTGCTCCTTTTGATGACAACGATCCGATAATACGGTGTGAAACTGCGGAATCTTTTCGTAAATCCAATGAGCCAAATAATTCTCTTGTAAGCGACTGGATTTTAGCCTCGTGCGCTTTCCAATCCATACGACGGATGTTGACGTTTTCCCATTCATCGTGGATGGCTTTCGCTTCAGTTAGTGCAGTGAGAGCTTTTTCCAAATAAGTGGCTGCCTCTTCAAGATGCCCAGCAATTTGGGGATTATTTGTGCGTAGTTTGGTTTCATCATAGACATCATAAAAGCTTACAACGCGGTGTTTCCCACCAAGATCTGTGGGTTCAAGTGGAACCGGGTAAGAAGCCGCGATATAAAAAAGTTCTGGTCCTTTCACATAAATCCCGTCTGTTTTCTCGATATGCAAGGGACTCCTGAATCGGTCAACATCGTACCCTCTTTTTACATAATAGACTGCGAGCTCATTCAAGATGCTAGATAGCGCAAATGTAGGTGGTGATTTAATGAACACTGTCGTCGTAGCTTGTTGGATAAGGTGCTCGTACTTATGAGACAGTCCCCCTCCTGTATAGGCTGTTCCCATCGATTCTGTTAACTTTCCGTTCATCGTGACACTCCCTTTCGGATGCTCTTCAGAATATCTTATGAAATGACGACGAAAAAAAGCACAGCCACGAATGACTGTGCTCTTCTTTATAATAGAACTTGACTATTTTCTTGTTTGGCTACTTTAAGTAAAAGTCGCTGACATTGTGGCATCGCGTAATGGACGAATTGTCCAATCAGTAATGCGATGAGCACGGTTCCAATGCCAACTGGTCCTCCGAGTGCCCATCCGAGTAGTGCCACAATGACTTCAATAGAGGTCCTTACAATCTTTACACTAATATTAAATTTGTGCACAATCAGTAACATTAGGCTGTCTCGCGGACCTGCCCCCATATTTGGAGATACATATAGCCCGATGCCGTACGACATGATGACAACGCCTGTTACAAAAAACACAACTTGAGCTGCAATGGACGTCACGTCGGGCAATAGCCAGTTGAACAGATCAATGAAAGTACCGAGCATAAGCATATTGAGCCAGGTGCCGTATTTCGGCCATTTCTTTTGCGCTACTGCTGTAATGAGGACGATGAGCAATCCTGTGATGATGCTCCAAGTCCCAATGGACAACCCGATATTTTGATAAAGACCGACATGTAGGACATCCCACGGCCCAATGCCTAGCAGTTGTCCTTTGATGGTCATCGCAATCCCTAATGAGAGGAACATTTGTCCCACGATGAAAAAGGTCCATCTCCACTTTTTTAACGTCATCATACACATTCTTCTTTCCGCAAGCTGCTGAATAGAACTAGCAGCGTATTCTCTATAGTCAATTGTAGCATGTAAAACAAGCTTGTGGATGAAGGATTTCGAGCTTGTGGCGATGTTTATGGGTGGATATCTGGGGTTATGATCACTTTCCCTGAGTTATGGATCACTTTTTTTTGCTTTATGAGCACTTCCCCCGAG
>NZ_AZUC01000054.1 GCF_000586555.1 Sporosarcina sp. D27 | reverse complement strand
CGTTTATTGACAAAATACCAAGTCGCTCATAAAACTCAAAAAGTGATCATAACCCTTTTGCCCGCAACCTGATTCAAGGCATACAAAGCATCTACTCGCGAAAAAGTGCCTTTAACCAATCAATACCAAGATTTAATTGGTGTGCTTCGCCATGCGAAGCATTTACTGCGGTGAGTTATGATGTAAAAGTGATCAACACGGCAAGAAGCAAAGGTTGAACAACTCGTTGCCTACCAATGTGCTCATAAAACTAGAGAAACGCTCATAAACTCGCAAATGTGCTCGTTAATTTGTAAAAATGCTCAAAAATCTCCAGAAATGATCATAAGTCACTGAAAAATGCTCATAAAACTTGAGAAATGCTCATAAACCTCGCATCCGCCACCGTCCACACCAACGGCTTGGCTAATAACCTATCCACTCAAAGAATAGTACCCTTCATCAATCTAGACAAAGAGCCCGCATTCATGAATTGCCCTGATAAGCACTCAACACGCAAAACTTTTCACATCTTAAGAAATTCTTCATTTTTCCATACACTACTTCTAAAGATTTGACTGTCATACTCAAACTATCATCAAGTTAGAGGAGGACATCAGATTGATTCGTGTAGAACATATTCAGCATTCATTCAAAATCGGAAAAAAAGGAAAAGAGCGGCCAGTCCCTGTCTTGAAAGACCTTTCTTTCGAAGTGCAAAAAGGTTCCATCATCTCCATTGTTGGCAGAAGTGGATCAGGGAAGTCGACATTACTTCATATTATGGCCGGATTCCTGAAGCCTGAGAGTGGAAAAATTACAGTCAATGGAACAGTGACATCTGATTTCAATGAAACCCAAAGTGCAGAATTTCGGCTCGACCAATTCGGGTTCATCTTCCAGAACTTTCAGCTCATGCCTGGACTCACGACATTCGAAAATATTGAGCTACCATTAAAACTGAAAGGATTCTCAAAAGCAGAACGGACGAAACTCGTGAAGCAACTCATCCAACACGTAGGTTTGAAAGAAGTACAAGACCATTACCCGAATGAGTTGTCGGGAGGTCAACAACAACGCGTCAGTATCGCCCGTGCCCTAATCACAAATCCCCCAATCATTTTTGCGGATGAACCAACGGGCAGTCTGGACTCGGAAACTGAACAGGAAATTCTTGCGCTAATCCGTTCACTGAACGAATCTCGAGGAATTACTTTCGTCATTATCACGCATGACGACGAGGTCGCATCAATCGCAGATGAGATTTACCAAATGCACGACGGAGTGTTGAAAGTAGGAGGTGTGCATCATGCAATTTAAAGATCAGCTCGATTTTGTTAGCCAGCACATTAAAAAGAACAAACTGCGTGTTTTCATGACAATCTTAGCCGCAACGATGGGAACCGCTTTTCTTATCATTTTAGCTTCTGTCGGATTCGGCATCCAAGACACGCTGAAAAAAGAAATTCTCGATAACCGACTTGTAACCCAAATAGAAGTGTATGGTGCCGATCTAAATACTGATAAAGCAGACAAAATGAAAAAACTGGACCATGTAAAAGCTGTGGTTCTTAGACAAGAAGTGAATGCCTCCCAGGAAACCACGCTGGATAAGTATACTAGCCCGAGCGGACTTCTCGTTTCAGACTTTGAAGAGGAAAAGAAAGCAGGATTCGCTCTAGAAAAAGGACGATTACCAAACGGGAAATATGAAGTAGTCGTCGGACATGACTTCGCTAAAAATTTAATGAATGAAGAAGAGGTAGAAAAATTTCAAAATCAGCAACAAGGCAAGGAATCGAATGAAGAAGAACAGGCGGAACTAGAATTGCCTCACTATAAAGGGGATTTACTGGGTAAGGAAATTACCTATGAAATTGGAAGCTATGAAACAAATGAATCATACAAAGAGCCGATCAAACTTACGATTGTCGGAATTGCAAAGGCACCTGCGAAAGACTTTATTTTAGACGGTAAACTATATGCAGATGCTTCGCTAATTCCAGAACTAGATGCCATTTACGACCGTCACAAGGCGGAAGAAAGTGAAGAGTCACTTTTCTATTCGAATCTGAATGTTTATGCCGATGAGCTGCAAAATGTAAAGGGCATCACGACTTCGTTAAAAGATGACGGATATTCTGTCTATTCCATATCAGAAGAACTGGAACAGATAGATGTCTTTTTCTTAGCCCTGAAAGCAGGTCTCATCTTCATTGGAACCATCGCAATCTTGATTTCTTCTATTGGTATCTTTAATACGATGACGATGGCGGTAACCGAGCGTACACGAGAAATAGGTGTCATGAAAGCACTCGGAGCGAAGCCGAAATTGATACAACGTCTATTTTTACTGGAAAGTGCATGGATTGGCATCATTGGAACTGTCATTGCAGTCATCCTTTCTTATGCAATTAGCATTCTCGCAAACTACATCTTGCCACTCATCGTCGGAGCGGCACTTGGAGAAGAGGATTTCAATGAACTGAACGTTACGTTCTCCATCATTCCATGGCAACTTGTTGTCATTGCATCCGCAATCAGTATTGGTGTAGCCATGATTTCAGGTTGGCGTCCCGCACGTAAAGCAACACAAATCGATGTCATCGATGCGCTGCGACGCGAATTATAAAAGGAAGATCCGCTCACTATGGCGGATCTTTTTCTTAGTGGACCGATTCAAATATCTTTGATTTTACAGATGAATTCCGGCATGATAGATAAGAAGAAAGTGAATTTATTTGCGAAAAGGGGTTTTCAGGATGGAATACCGCATTGAGCACGATACGTTTGGTGAAATTCAAGTCCCAGCGGACAAACTATGGGGTGCACAAACACAGCGTAGTAAACAAAACTTTAAAATTGGCGGAGAGCGCATTCCGACTGGCGTAATCCAAGCCTTTGCACATTTGAAAAAATCTGCAGCCATTGCGAGTCATTCGTTCGGAAATCTTTCCGAAGTGAAGATGAAAGCAATCTCAGCTGCAGCCAATGAAGTATTAGAAGGTAAATGGGACGACCACTTCCCACTAGTTGTTTGGCAAACAGGAAGTGGAACTCAGTCCAACATGAATATGAACGAAGTGCTCGCTAACCGCGGCAATCAGTTGCTTGAAGAGTGGGGTGAGGAAGAGCGTCTGCACCCGAATGACGACGTGAACAAATCACAAAGTTCAAATGATACATTCCCGACAGCGCTTCACGTATCAGGAGTGATTGCAGTTGAACGTGAACTCCTTCCAGCACTTGAGAAACTAAAGAAAACGCTAGGTGATAAGTCGGAAGCGTTCATGGACATTATTAAAATTGGCCGTACACACTTGCAGGATGCGACACCTCTAACTCTTGGTCAAGAAATGAGCGGTTGGCATCAGATGCTTGTGAAAACAGAGAAGATGCTGAAAGAAAGCGTTCAATCGATGAAAGAACTTGCGATCGGTGGAACTGCTGTCGGTACGGGTCTGAACGCACCAAAAGGATTCGGAGACAAAGTGGCGGAAGAAATTTCGAAGTCTGTCGGGATTGAATTTACATCAGCTGAAAACAAATTCCACGCACTTACAAGCTATGACGAAGTCGTATACACACACGGTGCTATGAAAGCACTTGCCGCAGATCTTATGAAAATTGCCAATGACGTACGTTGGCTTGCTAGCGGTCCGCGTTCAGGTATCGGTGAAATTACGATTCCTGAAAACGAGCCAGGTAGTTCAATCATGCCAGGTAAAGTGAACCCGACACAAAGTGAAGCATTGACGATGGTTGTTGCACAAATCATGGGGAATGACGCAACAATCGGATTTGCAGCGAGCCAGGGGAACTTTGAGCTTAACGTATTTAAGCCGGTCATCATCTTTAACTTCTTGCAAACGGCAAAACTGTTAGCAGATGGAATGATCAGCTTCAACGACAACTGTGCAGTTGGAATTGAACCAAACCTTGAAGAAATCGATAACAAAGTGAAAAACTCACTCATGCTCGTAACAGCACTTAATCCGCATATTGGGTATGAAAATGCAGCTAAGATTGCAAAAAAGGCACACAAAGAAGGAACAACCTTGAAGGAAGCCGCGCTAAAATCAGGACTTCTCACTGAAGATCAGTTCAATGAATGGGTAGATCCTTCAAAAATGATTGGTCGGTAAGTTGCCACAATATTGTAACAGCACAAGTATGTTTAACCCTGTATGCTGAGAGGACAACCTTCAAGAAAAGGAGTCGACATGTCCATGAAAAAACGCCTCATGCCGATCTTAGCTATACTTGTGATTGTTCTCGCTGCATGCGGTGGGAAAACGGCTACAGAACAGCATCATGAAGAAACGCCAGCATTAGCCGTAGGTGAAGAAAAACAACTTCCGAATGGTGACTTACAACAAGTCACGGCGTCTGCAGAAGAGCTGCCTGCTTTCCTCGATGACAAATCAGACGATCTTCAACTTGTTTATCAAGTAGCAGGAAACGCAGAAGACATTTTGAAATACATGCCATGCTACTGTGGATGTGCGGATAGCGCAGATCACGGCAGCAACTTGAACTGTTTTGTGGATGAAATCCGCAAAGATGGTTCAGTCGTATGGGATGACCATGGAACTCGATGTGACGTCTGTGTAGAAATTGCAGTCAAGTCTGTCACGATGGCGCAAGAAGGTAAATCGTTGAAAGAAATTCGTAAAACAATCGACATGGATTACAACAAAGGGTACGCGCGTCCAACGGATACGCCAATGCCATCATAAGATAAGGAAAACAGGTTCTCTTTTGAGGGCCTGTTTTTTTATAAATTCAACCATTATTTCTGCAGAAAAACCTCCTGGAAACCCTGTCACAATAGGAATAATCCAGAAAGGTTGTATTCTTTTGAAAGGTAGTCTATGATCGGTGTCAGATGAGTTGCAAAAGGGACGGGAATTTACTATTCTGACAGTTAAATTTGGGGTTCCTTTTTCAAGAATATGAGCGTATGATTCTAATATATTTCAGAGAGAATGCAGACGCGAATACTGCGTAGGAGGGGTACCATGGTTTTTGAAGGCAATAACAAAATACGCAAGAAGATTTTACAAGCCGTCCAAGGATTGACGGATGAGGAACTCAATCGGAAACCTGCCAATGATGGCTGGTCACCGAAACAAATCCTCGAGCATCTCTCGCTCATGGAAACTCTCATCGCCTCAAATGTGGCTAAGGAATTGAAGAATCCAGAAAGCCCGAAAGCGATGAAGAAGCCAATTTCCATTTCAACGAATCGCATCATTAAAGTAGAAGCTCCAGGACGAACAGTTCCTTCGGATACATTCAAGACGCTTTGTGAGATGAAGCAGGAATTGCACAATTCCCGATTGTACTTGCTCGATGTGTATGACAGTAGTAATAAAGAGGCATTAATGAAAAAATCATGCAAGCATCCGATTTTTGGACAAATTCCATTGTGTCAATGGTTCCCGTTTGTCGGATTGCATGAAAAGCGTCATCTTAAACAATTGAGAGATACAATCGAATCATTACAACTGAAAAAAGCAATCTAACCAGAAGTTCGTTAAACGAGCGAAAGTTACTTTGCAAATCACCCTCTAAGCCGTTTGAGCATAGAGGGCTTTTTCATGAGGAAATGTGCGTGATATACTGTCTGCAAGGAAGTAAAGAAGGAGAGTGGAGTGTATGGAACGGAAATTCGTAGCATCCTGGAGTGGCGGTAAGGATTCCGCTATGGCCGTTTACAAAGCGTTGGAAAACGGGGCGACCCTCACGCGAATTTGGACAATGTTTGAAGAAGAGGCAGATCGATCTCGCTCTCATGCTTTGCCAGAGTCAGTCATTCATGCACAAGCAGAGCGATTGAAGGTTCCGTTGATGACGCGACAAGCATCTTGGGAGACCTATGAACAAGAATTTATCGATGCCATGAAAGAATGCACAGATGCAGGGATTCGCTATGGTGTATTTGGTGACATCGATTTAGAAGACCATCGAACTTGGGTTCAACAAGCATGTGACCAAGCAGGGATGACCGCATGGCATCCACTTTGGCTCATCCCGAGACGTCAATTGCTGGAGGAATTCATTGCTGCGGGATTTGAAGCGTATATTATTGTGGTGGACACTAGTCGAATGCCGGAACGCTTCCTTGGAGAGCGTTTTACAATTGGATTAATGGATGAACTTGAAGCGCTCGGAATTGATAGTTGTGGAGAGTCTGGTGAATTCCATACAGTCGTGGCAGATGGGCCGATTTTTAGTGAGCGAGTTCCACTTGTATTCGGAGAACAGGTGGAAAAAGAAAACTACGTCTTTTTACCAACAGACTGCATCGAATAACGCTAACAAACAAAGGGGATGCGTGTGAAACGATTTTGTGTTGCTGGAGTATGGTTATTCGCAACATTGATGTTAGCGGGGTGCTTTGGAGGCAAGTCCATCACGTTGACACAAAGAACGTTGACGGAAGATGAACAGCGGTTAATCTACAGTGCAGGTGGAATGGACGCCCTGCATTTTACTTCAAAAGACACATTGGCAGATGGCAAGAGTATTCAACTCACCATTGAGCAATATGAACACGGGGAATACGTAGGAACGCTTGCGGAGATCCCATGGAATGGTTCAGCAGAACAGCAAGTGCCGCTAATTGGGTTTGGGGTTGAGCAAACAGATGAAAATACGATCGAACGAATCCTTTTCAGCTCACCGGGGGGACGCCTACGACCTGAACTTGAAGGGATGCCGGGTGGCTCCACGTTGATGCCGGCCTTTGAAAGTGAACTCACTTTGAAACAAGGGGAAGTTGCCTATCTTGCGTACTACATCGTCTCAGCAAGTGGAAGGGTTCAAACATTTAACATGAATGATGAAAACGCGTTGAAACAGCTACAAGCTTATGATCGCTGTCTCCTCTTAAAAGCAGAGTGGAAAGAGTAACCCGAAGTGTGTTTAAGCTTCGGGTTTTATGGTGCGAAAAAACCGTTCAGGAGTGCTCTGAACGGTTTTGCAAAACTGCGTTATTCGTTTTTTGAAACAGTCTGTTGGCTTTTCTGTGTTTTCTGGTTATCTAATCTGTCGCTTTCAATCGCGTCTTGTTTATATTGTTTACTAAACACGATGGAAATGATGATCATAAGAAGCGCCATGAAAGCGGTTGTTAAATAGATTGGTTCATAAGCTGAGTGTGCAGCTTGTTGAAATGCCTCGTGCAAAGCGTCTCGTACTTCAGGTACAGGAATCTGGTCAATTTTAGCTTGCAAATCCCCGTTGCTGCTACCCGCCAATTCCTCCATAGAACCTTCTGGAAGCTGACTAGGATCGATTCCTTGTTCCTTCAATTTCTGAGGGATCAGCTCTCCAATTTTACTGAATCCATTTTGGATGAATGCAGCAAAGATAGTCGGAGAAATGGTCAGTCCTACTTGACGTGCTACGGAAAGAGTTCCGATGGCAGAACCTTTTTGTGTCCCAGCGGCGTTTGAAGTGAGCACGGTCAATGGTGCGCCCAGTACAAATCCGAATCCTGTACCTGCAATGACAGAGAAGACAATGAACAGCAATTTAGTATCCGTAAAGTAACCAAGGCCACCAAATCCGATGATTCCGATGATCCCTGCAAAAATCAGCGTCTTCACGGGTCCTTTTTTATCAACAAAATATCCACCACCACCGGCTCCAATGCCTGAAGCGAGCGCAAGCGGTGTCATCCAATAACCTGATTTCGCAGCGGAAATTCCGAGGATTTGTTGTGCAAAGGATGGAATGAAAATAATCGCACCGATAAACGTCCCCGATAATAACCCCATCACCATTGTCATCGCGTAAGTAGGCTTGCGAAGTAGGCTATATGGAAGAATCGGGTCGATTTTGTCCCCCTGCTCGTTGCGCTTTTCAACAAAGATCAATGCTGCGAAAATCAGGACGCCGAGAATAAGTAGACCGAGGACGCTCCACTTGATGAATACGTCTGTGAAGGAACCGCCACGTCCAATGTTATTAATGGCAAACATGACGCTGAGGATAGAGAACGACAAGAGCGAAATCCCCAGGAAGTCAATTTTAGACATAACATAGGATTTTGTTTCTTCCAATGAGAAGAAACCGACTACGACGAGTGCAATCCCGATAGGAACGTTAATCAAAAATAGCCAATGCCAGTTTCCTGTGATATCGATAAGGAAACTCCCGATATTCGGTCCGACAACGGATGCGATTCCGTTCATCCCACCTAGAAGTCCGAGCATGCTACCCTGTTTTTCTTTCGTAAACGTACTTAATACATGGGAGCTTGCGATAATGAAAATACCACCGCCACCAAATGATTGGAACAAACGTGCTGCGAGGAATAGCGTGAAATTGGGACTGAGCGCTACCCCAAGCGAACCGATGGTGAAAATCACAATTTCAATGAGGAAGAGTTTTTTTCGTCCATACCGGTCGGCGAGTTTCC
Organism: Sporosarcina sp. D27; assembly: GCF_000586555.1. GTDB lineage: Bacteria > Bacillota > Bacilli > Bacillales_A > Planococcaceae > Sporosarcina. Next base: position 42,350 of record NZ_AZUC01000054.1, on the reverse strand, counting down.
CGACGATCGGCGTCATTACAGCAAGACCGAGCGTGTACAGAGTAATTCCCCAAGATCCTTGCGTAGCACTTACATCGAATGAGGTGTTAATGGTTGTAAGTGCTGCACTGATTATCCCGTTATCCAGTGCCGCCATGAACACACCCACCAACAGAATAATAAAGCCGATGTTCACTTTAGATGTTTTTTCTACTGCCATTATTTGACCTCCTATGCAGAATGTCTTGAGCTAATACACTATTTAAATAGTGTACCCTATGTGCATAAATTTTACATAAACTGCAGATTACAAATCTATTTTCAGTTTTGAGAAGTGTTCCTCAAATAGTTGTCGGAACAAGTGTAGCTGACGTACGTTGTTGGTCTCGAGTTACGCATAGAAGGATACTATTGCTACATGGGGGAGTTAAGAGGACTCTGCTTTTAAGTGCAAGGCGCTCGATACGAGAGGAAACCCGCTCGATACAAAGTCAATCTTTCAATCGATGAAACTAAAAACAGCTGCCGCCTCTTGTGCAGAGAGCGACAGCCATTGTTTGTTAGTTCCAATCACGTGCAAGCATACTATACATAGCCAAATCGTGAAAATGATCATACAAAAACTCACCATCGCGTTGAATACCATCAAGATGAAAACCGAGCCGCTCTGGAATTGCACGGCTTTTTACATTTTCAACTCCACAACGAATCTCTATGCGATTTAGTTTGTATGTAGAAAACGCGCAGTCAACTAGTGTACGAACGGAATCTGTCATAATCCCATGTCCTTGAAAACGATCCCCGATCCAATAGCCTAAACTCGTACTTCTATTCATCCAGTCAATCTTATGAAATCCGATCATTCCTGCAATCTTACCTTCGTACAAAATACCTGCCTGAAAGCCATTATGTTCCGCAAACTGCTTCAACCACATTTCGATGACAGGACGATAGCTTTCCGGAGAAAGTGCTCCGTCCACCCATGGAAGCCACTCCCGCAAATGCTCCCGTGATTCATTTACTAGAAAGAATAGTTCTGCTGCATTCTCTTGTTCGAGTAACTTCAGTGACACTTTTTCTGAAACAGGAAGAGTAAACATGTGAGCCCTCCATTTGAAGTGATAGATTTTGTTTATTGTAGCAAAGTTGTGTGTACTTGGAAACCTGTATTGGATACTACAAATCAGCTATAGAGGGCCTTTATTAGGTACGACTCGTAAAAATATTTATTGAAACACGAAAAATACCTTAATCCCTAGTTGACATATCGGAATTTAATACATAAGATAAAGTGTATTAGAAAATCATAGATTATTTACAAAGGGGGACGTCGAGATGGAGACAGGATTTGTCTTATTGAATGTGGCGGGATTGCTTTTGCTAGCTGGTATTTTGTTTTGGATGAACCGCAAACACGTTTCGTTTTCAAAGCGCGTGTTTACCGGATTGGGTCTTGGAATTTTATATGGAGTTATCTTGCATGTCAGTTATGGGGTTGAGTCGACCGCACTTCAGCAATCGGTTCCCTGGTTCAATATTATGGGCACAGGCTATATTAAACTCTTACAAATGATCGTTGTACCACTCGTGTTCATCTCAATTTTGACTGCCTTTACGAAAGTGGCGGCGGGGAAGAACTTCGGGAAACAGGCGGCCTTGATTTTAGGAATTCTAATTGGAACGACAGCGATTGCTGCATTGATTGGAATCGGATCTTCACTCTTGTTCGGACTAGACGCTGAGCAAATCGTACAAGGTGATGCTGAGATTTCTAGAGGAGTATCATTGGAAGAAACTGCGGCAGGCGTTTCGGATAAAGTGCTCCCTGAACAGTTGATAGATTTATTGCCAGCTAATCCATTTCTCGATTTCACGGGTGCCCGTCCGACATCGACGATTGGCGTTGTCATCTTTGCTGCATTTTTAGGATTCGCATTTTTGACAATTCGGAGAAAGGAACCTGAACAAGCGGCTGTAGTACAAAAAGGAATCGATGCAGTTTATTCCTTGGTAATGGCAGTCGTAAAAATTGTATTACGACTCACGCCTTATGGAATTCTCGCAATCATGGCACGGACTGTTGCGTTGTCTGATTACGGGGCGATTGTGAATCTCGGTAAGTTTGTAGCAGCTTCTTATGCCGCATTGATTGTCATGTTCTTAGTGCACTTAGTAATTCTTGCCGCAACAGGACTAAACCCGATTACGTACGTGAAGAAAGCGGGAGATACGTTACTGTTCGCCTTCTCATCACGATCCAGCGCGGGGACATTACCATTGACACTCAATACACAGACGACGCGACTTGGAGTACCTGATGGGATTGCGAACTTCGCAGGATCATTTGGACTATCAATCGGTCAAAATGGATGTGCGGGTATTTATCCAGCGATGCTTGCCGTTATGATCGCACCGACGGTCGGCCAACCGATTGACGCTCAATTCATTTTGACACTCATTGCGATTGTCGCGATTAGTTCTTTCGGCGTCGCAGGTGTTGGAGGAGGCGCAACGTTCGCAGCAATTCTCGTATTGTCTGCGTTGAATCTACCAATTGCGCTTGCAGGGATTCTAATTTCTGTTGAGCCACTTATCGATATGGGGCGCACAGCGTTAAATGTCAGTGGATCCATGACAGCTGGTGTCACAACAGCACGCGTGACAGGAGAACTTAATAATGCGCAATATGATGAAGTGATGGCACGAGAAACATCTGCATCCGAATTGTAAAAAACGTCCGCACTCCATCTAGGAGCGCGGACGTTTTTATGTAAGTCTGATATTCAAGTTGAATGAGTTGAAAGTGATCAAGCAAGGGGCGAATCCGCTCAAGCAAATGGGAAAGTGATCAAGCGGGAGGTGAATCCGCTCAAGCAAATAGGAAAGTGATCAAGTAAGAGGTGAATCCGCTCAAGCAAATGGGAAAGTGATCAAGCAAGGGGTGAATCCGCTCAAGCAGTGAAAGTGATCAAGCATAGGGTAAATCAGCTCAAGCAAGGGGAAAAGTGATCAAGCATAGGGTAAATCAGCTCAAGCAAGGGGAAAAGTGATCAAGCAAGCATAGGGTAAATCCGCTCAAGCAAGAGGAAAAGTGATCAAGCGAGAGGTGAATCCGCTCAAGCAAGCATTAAAATCACCCCAACACCACAACAAAAAGAGCACCCGCAATTGCAGGTGCTATCTACTTATTTACTCAATACATCCAACTTCAATTCTTTCTCCAAAAACGGCTTCGCATTCAACAAATCCCTGAAAGCCCTATACCGTTCAACAGATTCCAAAGAAGGCTGTTTCCCTGAATGGTATGAGCGAATCAAAATGTTTTTCGGTGTATGCGCCATATCGATGAATTCCAGTAACTGTGTCTCGTATCCAGCGAGCGTTAACAACTCCGCGCGCATCGAATCCGTTGCCAGTGCGGAAAAACGTTCTTTCACAAGACCATGTTGCAACATCACATCTAGCGCAGGTGACTGGACTTGACTAAATAATTCATGCTGACAGCACGGTACACTCAAAATCACGCTCGCACCCCAACGGACCGCACGTGCGAGTGCCATATCCGTCGCAGTGTCACACGCATGCAACGTGACAACCATGTCAACAGAGGTTTCATCCTCATAATCATTAATGTCGCCTACTAAAAACTCCAAGCGATCGTATTCAAGGTCGCGCGCAATTTCCGAGCATTCTTCGATGACTTCCTTCTTCAAATCGAGGCCGGTAACGTGGATATCGAGTCCCTTTTCGATATGAAGATAATGATACAACGCAAACGTCAAATACGATTTACCAGAGCCGAAATCTAGAATTCGGACAGTCCGGTCTTTCGGAAGATGGGTCAATGCGTCATCGATATATTCAATGAACCGGTTAATCTGTCTAAACTTATCGTGCTTTTGTTTCTTAACTCGCCCATCAGCAGTCTGCACGCCAAGGCGTATTAAAAATGGATAAGGAGTGCCTTCCTCGAGTAAATAATTCTTTTTACGATTGTGCGATAAATCAGCGGTCCTGGACGTTTCTGTCACACTCGACTTCCAGGATACTTTAAATTTCTTAGTAAGCTGTATTTGAATTATTTCACCTGTGAATTCGGCTTGTACTTGTTTGAAATGCATTAATACATTGGTCAAAAATAGCTCGATGCCTTCGACTGAAATATTATGGTGATTCAACACACGTTCAAATTGTTCTTCAAACTGAATGTGCAATTCACCTTTCAATTCAATTGGCTTTGCTTTAATACGCAATAAGCCTTCTGATTTTGTACGGGGTTGACTGAACGTTGCGCGGACAAAAGTTCCATCCGTAAAACGCTGCGCTAAGTCGGCGATCAATTTTTCAAACTCCATTAGGTTTGACTCCTTTACAAGAGAGGTAGGGATGAAAAGCGACTATTAGTCAAAGTTAAATCCTTGATCTCTCAGAAATTCTTTCATGTAGGGACGTTGAGGAGATTGCAAGAAATCAGCCATCTGTTCAGTCCAGCCTGCGTGCTTACGATTTGAGCTTCGTGTTTCATAATAAGTCTCCATAGTTGCGTCGTATTCACGGAGTATTTCCTCATAGTGGCTAGCGTCATACATATTTTCATGCAGCACCGCATCCACTGGTAAACGAGGCTTCACCTCATTAGATTTTGCAGGTACACCAATTGTCATGCCGAACATCGGAACTACACCCTCAGGAAGTTTGAGTAGCTCGCTAATTTCAGCAGGGCTATTGCGGACACCCCCGATATAGCAAATGCCGTATCCTTTAGACTCAGCAGCGATTGCAACATTTTGTGCAAAGAGTGCTACATCAATCGTTCCGACGAGCATGGCTTCCGCGTGAGAGTAGTCGATTGAACGGTTGTGCAATGCAGCAGCAGCTTGTAACCGATGGAAATCCGCACAAAAGACCAAAGCAGCACCAGCGCCATTGAACTGATGAGGGTTTTTGGAATACTCACCTAGTTTTTCGCGAACTGACGCATCAGTTAAGTGGATAACAGAATAGGCTTGGACAAAATGAGAACTAGCGGCGTGTTGACCAGCTGTAACAAGTTCTCGGACTGTTTCTGTAGATAAACGCACATTCGTATAGGAACGAACAGATGCATGAGATTTCAGTAAGTCAATAACCATTGTGAATCGCCTCCAACTAGTGATTGTGATTAATGGTACACCAGTTTGAGACTATAGAAAAGGAGTGGAGCTTATGAACATTTTTGAAGGACTTTCGCTAACTACTATGCTGATAGTATCTATATTTATCGTCATTCCTATTTTGGTAATATCTTATGTATATATATTTGATAGGAAACAGAAGCAGCATGCTATTTTACGGAATTATCCTATACTCGGTAGAATTCGATATATGATTGAGAAAGTCGGTCCGGAATTCAGGCAATATCTATTTGACAACGATAACGAAGGTAAACCGTTTAGCCGGGAAGATTATTTGCATATGGTTCTACCAGGGAAGTATTTGAAGAGCGTAATTGGATTCGGCTCAAAACGAGACTTTGATGCACCTGGTTATTATTTGAGGAATGCAATGTTTACGAAACAGAACGAAGAAATGCGTGTAGATAACGATCGTAAAGTAGATTCAATGAGATATATAGTCGATGGTGAAGGGTTATTCTCCCGCAGAGAGCACAGGGAAGAAGTGACTGCAGACCCATGGTTACTTCCTGACGAGGATGCAGTTGTAATCGGCCCGAACTGTAAGCATCCTTTCCGCGTCCATAGCTTGCTTGGACAATCGGCCATGAGTTATGGAGCACTTGGTGAAAATGCGATTACGGCATTGTCTAAAGGAATCGGGATGGCAACAGGAGCATGGATGAATACAGGGGAAGGAGGTCTATCCCCGCACCATCTAGCAGGAGATGCAGATATTATCGCCCAAATCGGTTCCGGATTGTTTGGATTCCGCACAAGCGAAGGTGAATTCGATTGGAACCTGCTAACAGAGAAAGCGGAAAACCCTAAAGTCCGGGCGTTCGAACTGAAACTGGCGCAAGGAGCAAAAATGCGTGGTGGGCACGTAGAAGGTTCAAAAGTGACGGAAGAGATTGCATTGATACGGAATGTTACTCCGTATAAAACAATTAACAGTCCAAACCGCTTCCATCAGTTTGATGATTTTCCATCTATGTTTTCCTTCATCGAACAAATTCGGGAGCATTCTGGGAAACCTGTTGGCATTAAAATTGTAATTGGCGGAATATCGGATGCAGAAGAATTAGCATCATTTATGAAAGAAACTGGAATGGGGCCAGACTTCATTTCCTTAGATGGCTCGGAAGGTGGATCAGGTGCGACGTATCAAGACTTAGCAGATTCGGTAGGTCTTCCGATTCGATCTGCATTGATCATACTGGACGATGCATTAAGGAAATTTGAAGTGCGGGATCGAGTGAAAATCATTGCTTCCGGAAAAATGACAACTCCAGACAAAGCGGCAATTGCACTTGCAATGGGGGCAGATCTCGTCCAAGTTGCTCGTGGGTTTATGATTTCAGTCGGATGTATTATGGCGCAACGCTGTCATACCAATGAATGCCCGGCAGGAGTTGCTACGACAGATACGCATTTGCAGCGTGCTCTTGTAGTCGAAGAGAAAAAATATCGGGTTACCAACTATATTTTAACGATGCGCGAGGGGTTATTCAGAATTGCAGCAGCAGCAGGACTGGATTCGCCGACAAAATTAGAGAGACAGCATGTATTCTACAAAGATGAACGTGGTAGAGTGACGCCAATCGATTAAAAAAATACACTACTCAACAAGCAGGGGAAATTACACCCTTGCTTGTTTTTTTGTCGAATAATTGTATTGCTAAATTTAATAATTATTCATCACAGTCAGAAAAGTGTGATATTATATAGAGAACTTAGAATTAGATAGGGGGATGGAGAAATGGAGCTGTTGAATAAGACGGTCGGAGAGATTTTAAGTGAGCAAGCGATTCTGTACCCGGAAAACGAAGCATATGTGTATCCGGACCGAGAATTGAGAAAAACATACACCGAATTCGACAAAGAAACGGATCAACTTGCAAAAGCATTTATGGGGATTGGAATTCAAAAAGGGGAACACGTTGCGATTTGGTCAGATAACAAACCACAATGGCTACTGAGTCAATTTGCGACCGGTAAGATGGGCGCGGTTCTCGTAACGGTCAATACGAATTATCAAGCAACTGAGTTGCAGTATTTACTGCAGCAGTCTGAAGCCACTACTCTCATTTTGGACGAGGGATTTAAAGATACTAGTTATCTAGAGATTTTGCGTTCCATTTGTCCGTCCCAAGAAGAAAGCGACGGGGGGCATATCGATTGTCCAAAGTTGCCGAATTTGAAACGTGTCATTCTAATGACCGAGAAAAATGAAGTGGGAATTTACAATTGGTCTGAGTTTCTGAAACACGCAGACATGGTATTGGATGAAGAACTGGTGAAGCGCAAGAAATCTCTCAGTCCGGATGATGTCATTAACATTCAGTACACATCTGGGACAACAGGGTTTCCAAAAGGGGTTATGCTCACACATAATAATGTCGTAAATAACGGCAATATGATTGCAGAAACGATGAAGTTGTCGAGTGTGGACAGATTGTGTATTCCAGTTCCATTTTTCCATTGTTTCGGTTGTGTACTTGGAACTTTAGCAGCAGTGTCTCATGGAGCAACGATGGTCATTGTTGAACAGTTTGAAGCTGCCCGTGTTCTACGCGCAGTTCAAGAGGAAAAATGCACGGCATTGCACGGAGTCCCTACGATGTTCATATCTGAATTGAATCATCCTGACTTTAAAACTTTCGATACTTCCAATTTGCGAACGGGTATTATGGCGGGATCTACATGCCCAATTGAAGTGATGAAACAAGTTATCGAAGTGATGGGTGCGGCCGAAATTACAATCTGTTATGGATTAACAGAGGCTTCACCTGTCATCTCTCAAACGAAGACGGATGATCCGATTGAAAAGCGGGTGTCTACAGTCGGCAAACCACATCCTCATGTAGAAGTGAAAATCATCGATCCAGCGACCGATGAAGAACTTCCAATTGGGGAGTCAGGAGAGCTTTGTACTCGAGGGTATCATGTGATGAAAGGCTATTATAATAACTCTGAAGCAACTCGTGAAGCGATTGACGAAGAAGGTTGGCTGCATACGGGGGATATTGCTCGATTGGATGAAGATGGCTATCTGGATATAACCGGTCGCATGAAAGACATGGTCATTCGGGGGGGAGAGAATATTTATCCCCGTGAAGTGGAAGAATTTTTGTACACATACCCTGGAGTTTCTGATGTTCAAGTCGTAGGAGTACCCGATGAGAAATATGGAGAAGAACTGATGGCGTGGGTCATCCCGAAAGATGGAGTGGAACTGGATAAGGAAGAAATTCGAGCATTCTGTAAGGGAGCCATATCGCATCACAAAATCCCCCGTTATATCGAATTTACGGATGCATATCCAATCACGGCTTCAGGCAAAATCCAAAAGTTCAAGTTACGTGAAATGTCCCAAGAAAAAGCTATACATTCTTGAAAAAGACGCGTGCCCAACTTGGGGCATACGTCTCTGTTATTCATACAACGTCTGTTCTTTTGTCCCGTCTTCGTGATAAACCGTTAACACACCTTCATGATTGGTTACATAGGGCTTTGCTTTTTTGAGCAGTGCACTTTTTGTGTTTTCCTTATAGATAACAGACGATGCGCTCTTTTTCTTCAACACCCATTCATCTTCACGTGAGCGTACCTCGAAGTGAGGGCGGTCTTCAGCCTTCCCTTCAACTGTTTCTCTTGCTTGTGAAAGTCCGATTGAGATCGCACGGCCTTCTTCGTAACCTTCCCGGAGTAAGGCATTCCCAATTTCAATGGCTTTGTTGCGTACATCCGCTGATACATTTTTAAAAGTATCTGGATAATCGTCTTTTGTCCAAGGCATTTGTAACTCCTCCTTTTTAGGTTGCATCACTCGGGAACCTTTTTAGCTTGAAGTATTAGACTGTTGGTTGGAAGCTGCTATGAAAGGTTCCAGCCTATGATCGGTTTCCAATTGCATAAAAGGAACGTCCCGCATTGCTCCTGGCTTATCCTGATCACTGTAAAAGTGCTCTACTTTATCGGGGTTCGGGAGAATTTCCATCGCTTCTTTTTTACTACAAGCGTAATAGATTTCCCCAACGCGAGCTTGATAAGAAGCAGCTAAACACATCGGGCATGGCTCGCCACTCGCATAAAGAATTGTATCTGAAAGGTCTGTCGTAGCAAGGATTCGACATGCTTCCCTGATCGCAACCAATTCCGCATGTGCAGAGGGGTCGTGGTCCACTTCTACTGAATTGACGCCACTCGCAATGATTTCACCATCTCTTACGATGACAGCGCCATATGGGCCGCCACCTTGAAAGACGCTATCAGTTGCTAGATGGATAGCATCATTTAAAAAACGTTCATGATCCAATTGAATTCCTCCTGTCGAATAGTAGCTATTTCCCGGGAAATAAACCGAAAATAGGTATGGCGCAATACACCTAACTTGCCTATAATGGATTTGACCGTGCTTGCATAAGATAATGAAAGCGTTTGCGGTTACTTAGAGAAGAAAAAAGGGGGATTGAACTATGTCAGCTGATGGTTACAAACTGATTTCAATTGTGCTTTATATGGCCGCCATGGTGTTCATAGGATGGTACGCGTTTCGCCGCACATCTAATTTAACAGATTACATGCTCGGTGGCCGTTCACTCGGACCCGCAGTTACAGCACTCAGTGCTGGTGCTGCAGACATGTCAGGATGGCTATTACTAGGATTGCCAGGTGCAATCTATGACAAAGGACTGCCAGAGATTTGGATCGCAATCGGTTTAACAACCGGAGCTTACTTGAACTGGTACTTTGTAGCACCACGTCTTCGTGTATATACCCAAGTAACGAACGATTCAATCACAATTCCAAGTTTTCTCGAAAATCGTTTGAAAGATAAATCAAGATTTTTAAGAATCGCTTCCGGATTTATTATTCTTATCTTCTTTACATTTTACGTGTCTTCAGGAATGGTTGCGGGAGGTAAGTTTTTCCTCAGTTCATTCGGATTGGATTATCATATTGGACTGATCATTGTGTCGGTCGTTGTCGTAGGATACACATTGTTTGGTGGATTCCTTGCTGTAAGTTATACGGACTTCGTGCAAGGACTCATCATGTTTCTAGCACTCATTCTCGTTCCAGTTGTTGCTGTGTTTTTCACGGGTGGAATTCCTGATACTGTGGATTCAATCCATGCAGTGAATCCGGATATGCTTAGTCTTGTGAAAGGGGCAACTCTTCTCGGGGTCATTTCATCCGTTGCGTGGGGTCTTGGTTACTTCGGCCAACCGCATATTATCGTACGCTTCATGGCCATTAAATCCGTTAAGGAAACGAAAAGTGCTCGTCGCATCGGAATTAGTTGGATGATTTTAAGCTTACTTGGTGCTGTCGCAACAGCGCTCGTCGGGATTGCTTATTACCAACAGAATCCTGGTGCAGAGCTAGTGGATTCTGAAACGATCTTCATTGCACTTGGGCAAATTATTTTCCATCCATTCATTGCAGGTATCATGCTTGCAGCTGTTCTTGCAGCAGTAATGAGTACGATTTCTTCACAGCTTATCGTTACGTCTTCAGCATTGATTGAAGACTTATATAAGGCTGTTTACAAGACAGATGGTACAGATAAGCAATACGTATTCCTTGGACGTATGGCAGTACTTGTCGTATCACTCATTGCAATGGTGCTTGCTTGGCCGAACAACGAATCCATTTTGAAACTTGTATCATTTGCTTGGGCTGGTTTCGGTGGCGCATTCGGACCAATCATCCTCTTGTCCCTCTACTGGCGCAAACTGACAGCTAAAGGTGCATTATTTGGAATGGTTGCAGGTGCAATTGTTGTTGGCGTATGGGGGAACATTCCAGCACTATCAGACACTTTATATGAAATCATCCCTGGCTTCATAGTTTGTCTACTCGTTACGTATTTTGTTAGTCTTGCAACTTACAAAGAAAACAAAGAAATCGAGCGTGAATTTACAGAGTCATTGGAACTGTTGAAACGCGATAGTTAATTAGGAAGCCGTCCATTTAAAGTGGACGGCTTTTTTCATGGTTTCTTTCTGCGGGTGGGGTATGATACTAGTAAAGGGGGAACTCGTTATGAAACTCGATCATGTTGTTTGGTTTACAGAACGTACACCTGAAGTAGTTACTAAACAATATCCGGGTGCAGTTGTTGGTGGAAGACACGAACAATGGGGGACATACAATGCACTCCTTTACTTGCAAAATGCCTATATTGAATGGTTGGCAATTGAAAACGCAGAGGTAGCAGATTTCTCCTCTCACCCTTTAATTGAGCTATTGAAACACGACTTACCAACGTATGGAGAGGGCTGGGGTACGCTATGCATTTCAACTGACGAGATTCAAGCTCTTAATAAGAAGCTTGAAAGAATGGGGATGCATACTTCTGGTGTGCTCGATGCATCTCGTCTCACCTCTTCAGGAACCATTAAGAAATGGAAAATGTTGTTCGTGAATGAGAAGGATTTAACTGATCTTCCTGCTCCGTTTTTCATTCAATGGGAAGAAAGTGAACAGAGTCGTCGCCTTGCATTACGTGCAGAAGGTACAATCTCTGATGAAAGTGATGCCGAACGAATTTTGGAATGTGAACTTGTTACTAGAGAGCCTGAGCGGACGCTCGAGCGCTGGTGTAGGATTCTCGGAGTACAGCCTGAAGATCAGGAAAGTCTTATGTTGAATGACGTACGATTGCGCTTTATAGAAAATCCGGACGAACGGAACCGTATGCTTGCTGTTGTGACGGGGCAAGCTGAATAATAAGGTAAATGATTGGGAGAAGGTGTTTGAATGGATGAACTGGAACAGCTAAAAGAAACCGCGATACTCGTTGGGGTAGAAGAACAGAACGATGATCATTTTGAATACGAGCTAGAGGAACTTGGAAATCTGGCAGCTGCAGTAGGGGTGAAAGTCGTCGGAAGTGTTGTCCAAAAGTTAGAGCGTAAGCATCCGACAGGCTATATCGGAAAAGGAAAGATTGATGAAGTAAGATTATTTGCAGACGAAGCAGGAGCTAATCTAATCATTTTCAATGACGAGCTGTCCCCTTCGCAATTACGTAACTTGGAGCGCGATCTGGAAGTGAAAATCATTGACCGGACGATGCTCATATTGGACATATTCGCACGAAGAGCCCGAACCCACGAAGCGCGAATGCAAGTTGAACTAGCAGAACTGCAATATTCATTACCAAGGCTAGTCGGATTACGAGCTTCCCTTGGCCGACAAGGTGGAGGTACTGGTGGTGGGTTCCAAAACAAAGGTGCCGGTGAAACGAAGTTGGAACTCGATCGCCGTAAAATTGAAGAACAGATTGCGAAGTTGCGGAAAGAATTAGAAGGCATGAAGCAACAGCGCGATGTCCAGCGGAAACAACGAAAACGTAGTGGAACACCGGTCGTTTCAATCGTAGGCTATACGAATGCTGGAAAATCAACGTTAATGAATAGAATCTTATCTGAAGCGAACGGTGATGAGGCGAAGACCGTGATGGAGAAAGATATGTTATTTGCGACGCTCGACACATCAGTCCGTAACGTTACACTGATTGATCGTAAACCATTCATCCTAACCGATACTGTTGGTTTTGTTGCAAAGCTACCTCACCATCTAGTGAAAGCGTTCCGTTCTACATTGGAGGAAGCCCGTGAAGCAGATTTGCTTCTGCACGTTGTAGATGTTTCAAATCCAGAGTACCGTCATATGATTGAAGTCACGAACAAAACACTCCAAGAGGTCGGTGTGGAAGATATCTCGACGATGTACATTTACAACAAAGCCGATCTTGCAAGTGAAGTGGATTACCCACGTGTACAAGATGACCAAATTTGGCTTTCAGCAAAGACGGGTGTGGGCATCGACGAGTTAGTCGCTCTCATCGAGCAAAAAGTCTATCAAAAACATATTACGTGTAAACTCCTCATTCCTTTTGAGCGTGGAGATTTGGTTTCCTATTTGAATGAGGAAACGTATGTGAAATCTACAGAGTACGAAGAAGACGGCACTCTGATGGTTGTAGAGATGGACGAGCGTGAACGGAAGAAACTTGAGGAATACATTGTCAGTCACTAATAGAAAAAGAACGGCACCGCCAGTATTGGCAGTGCCGCTCTTTTTTTCTATAAGAGAAAGGGGGTGGGATAGTAGTAGTATGCCCGTTTCCAACTTTCTTAAACCTGTTGAAATTGATTTGCGTGTAATTTTGAAAAAATACCATTCTTCGCAACTAGTTCGGCATATCCTCCATCTTCTGCAATCCCTTCAGGTGTCACAACGACGACACGATCTGCATCGCGAATTGTCGCGAGTCTGTGGGCAATGACGAGAGTCGTTCGGTTCTCAGAAAGCTCTGTAAGAGATTCTTGAATAATACGTTCTGTCTCAGTATCGAGCGCCGAAGTTGCTTCATCCAAAATGAGAATCGGTGGATTTTTTAAGAACATACGCGCTATTGCGAGACGCTGTTTTTGTCCACCTGACAATTTCAAGCCGCGTTCACCGATTTGAGTTTCATAGCCATCGGGAAGGCTGGCGATGAAGTCCTCTAAATGAGCACGCTTAGCGGCTTCGTAGATTGCCTCATCGGGAGCATTCAAATCTCCGTACGCAATATTTTCTTTTACAGTACCGGTAAAGAGGAAAACGTCTTGTTGGACGATCCCGATCTGACGGCGCAACGAACGTTGGCTCATATTACGGATGTCCAACCCATCGATTGTGATCTGCCCTTCATTCACATCATAAAACCGAGGAATCAGTGAACAAATCGTCGTTTTTCCAGCTCCTGATGGGCCGACAAACGCAATAGTTTGTCCAGATTGAATCGATAAGCTCAGATTGTTGAGAACCGGCTTTCCTCCGTCATAACCAAATGTGACATTTGAAAGGCTGATATCTCCATTTAAGTGGGCAACATCAATCGCATCGGGAGTGTCTTTGATTTCGGGTTCTTGGTTAAGTAAGTCCTGGAAACGGCTAAACCCAGCCATTCCTTTCGGGTAGAGTTCTAGCAATGCACTAATTTTATCAACTGGTTTAATGAGGATGTTGACGAACAATATGAAACTGACCAGTTCCCCAATAGAGAGCGTCTTTTGGATGGTAAACCATGCTCCAACAACTAAAATCACGAGTGTGAGAAGACGCGTCATCATATAAATAGAAGAAGTCGTCCAAGCCATGACGTTATATGCGACTAGTTTAGCGAGCCGGAAGTTACCGTTGTCATACTGGAAACGAGCCAGCTCAAAACTTTCATTTGTAAATGATTTTACGACACGTGATCCTGAGACGGAGTCTTCTACACGTCCATTCACTTCTGCAATTTTTCCATACATATTGAGCCAAGCGGAATTCATTGCTTTGTTACAAAAAGCAACGAGGACAATCAGGAAAGGCACCATAACGATTGCAATGAGAGCGAGTTCTGGATTGATGGAGTACATCAGGATGAATGCTCCTATAATGGTCATGACTGCAATGAAAGCATCCTCTGGTCCGTGATGGGCAAGCTCACCGATGTCAAAGAGATCGGTCGTGATACGTGTCATAATATGTCCCGTTTTTGTATTATCAAAAAAACGGAATGACTGCTTTTGAACATGATTGAACAGCTTCTCACGCATGTCTGTTTCGATGTTAATACCCAGTTTGTGCCCAAGGTAACTAACGAAGTATTGAAGGAACGTACTGAATAGATAGATGACGAGTAACAAAATACTAACTGTAGTAATCTGGCCCCAATCTTTAGTGGGCAAGAGTTTATCAATGAATCCCTGGACGGCGAGTGGAAATGCTAGTTCAAGTAAGGCGACAAATATAGCACTCGAAAAGTCAATCATGAACAGTCTTTTGTGCGGTTTATAATAGGAGAAGAATTGTTTTAGCATCATACCCGTCCTTTTTGCAATTTTAGTGCTAGTATACACGGTTTAATCAGAAAGTTCGACATAACCCTCAGAATATTCTACAATCCGGGACTTTTGTTAGGAATATGGGGTATGGACAAAAAGAAGGATTTTCAGAGTTTTTTGAAATAGTGTGAAACCGAACCTATATACTGTCGTAGACTAATATGTAATGAAGTTTCATAAAAAGGAGAAGATTTCATGAAAAAGTGGACAAAAGGGATTGCAGCAGGCTTACTCGTACTCGCTCTCGGAGCGTGTGGATCAGGTGAAGAGCCGAATGCAGAGGCGGATGCAAATACAAGCACTACAAGTAACGGTAAAGATGCCAGTAAAGAAGTTGAAAAGAACGAACTTACAGCTCAAGAGGTTTATCAAAAGTCTTTAGAAGCTTCGGAATCGATTAACAGTATGCATGCGGATTTTTCGATTCAACAAAACATGAAGACAACAGGTGAAGAAAATTTGAGCATGAAAAATGATATTGCTATCACAATGGACATGGTAACAGAACCGTTGTCCATTCATCAGCAAATGGTAGTGGAAGGGGACGCTGAGGGCTCTATGGATATCGAGATGTATGGTGAAGGAGACGAACTATACATTCAGACACAAGAAATGGAAGGCGATTGGATACTCGTTCCTGCTGAAATGCAAGATGAAGTTTTAGCTGGAATGGACAGTTCCAATGCAATGATGGACTTGGAAGTATTCAAGGACTTTACGGAAGAATTCACACTTGAAGAAAAAGGAGACGAATATATTTTGAACTTATCCGCCTCAGGCGATAAGTTTAGTGAACTCCTGAAAGAACTCATGGATCAAACTGCAGTGGGGAGTCAAGGAATGGAAGGTGAAGAAGAGGGCACGATGGAGAACGTAGAAGTGAAAAAAATCGAGCTCACACTTCATATTGACAAAGAAACCTACTATACGAATTCGTTTGACATGAAACTGGATGCGATTATGGATTTAGCTGGCTATCGAACTGTCGCAATCCAAAATATTAGCGCTAAAATGAGCAAAGTCAATGAGCTTAAAGAAATTGTCATCCCAGACGAAGTACGAAACAACGCTTATGATATGTCGGGAAGTAAGGTTGGCGAGTGAGGATAGCAAGATGAATGGAACGACCACCTAGTGTCGATATTATAACGGGTGGGAGGAAAGCGCATGCTATCCTTCCACCTGTTTTTTTGTTTTAAATCCTCTTTTGTGATTCCTAGATTTCTCTCATTCTCAGTACAAACTCATATCCATCAAGTTCACAAATTAGTGAGAATCATTGTCAGTTATCTGTTGACTTCCAATATGCTTTTGCTATAATTGGAATTGCGGCTAACTGATAATTGTTTTCATTTAAACGACTCGAGCCCGCAAATATCTAGATATCGGAGTTCTTCATGAAGAAACGTTATTTGATACTCGCGCTAATTCTCCTTTCACTACTTTCTCTGTTTGTGGGAGTGAGCCATATTTCACCAAAGGACCTGCTGGACTTCCGCTCTGAGGAAACCGAAATTTTTCTCATTAGCCGGTTACCAAGATTACTTGCGATTTTGCTCGCAGGTGCAGGGATGAGTATTACAGGTCTGATCATGCAACAGCTCAGCCGCAACAAATTTGTATCCCCTACTACGGCGGGTACATTAGATGCCGCAAAGCTTGGGATTCTCGTTTCGATGTTGTTATTTACGAACACGTCAACGATTGAGAAAATGCTCGTCGCATTTGCGTTTGCTCTAGGTGGCACCCTGTTGTTCATGAAAATTTTGGACCAAGTTAAATTTAAAGATGCCATTTTCATACCGCTTGTGGGTCTCATGTTCGGTAATATCTTATCGTCGATCACCACTTTTTTCGCTTACAAAGCGAATGTGATCCAAAACATGTCCTCCTGGTTGCAGGGAGATTTCTCTCTTATTATGAAAGGCCGTTACGAATTGCTATACATAAGTATCCCCGTTCTTATCATCACCTACCTCTATGCAAACCGGTTTACTGTGGCTGGAATGGGTGAAGATTTCTCCAAAAACTTGGGGCTAGCTTATCGAAGAATTGTGAACATCGGGCTGATATTGGTCGCGCTCATTACGACTACGGTTGTTTTGACTGTGGGGGTTATTCCGTTTTTAGGACTAATCATCCCCAATATTGTTTCCATCGTCAAAGGCGACAATTTGGAAAAAACATTACCACATACAGCGATGCTAGGCGCGATCTTTTTACTCGTGTGTGACATTCTCGGAAGGGTTATTATTTACCCGTATGAGATTTCAATTAGCTTGATGGTCGGCGTCATCGGCAGCGCGATATTCCTCTATATGTTGTTTAGGAGGAAAGCCTATGCGTAATCGTACTAAAATGCTCATACTCGCTGTTGCTGCTCTCGTTTTCTGCGGATTGTATTTGTTCCAGGGACTAAATGGAAGTTATGATTATGCGTTGCCGCGTCGCGGTATTAAAGTCATCGCTATGGCATTAACTGGTGTAGCGATTGCCTACTCAACAGTCATCTTCCAAACAATAACGCACAACCGTATTTTGACGCCAAGTATTATGGGACTCGATTCCTTATATATCTTGCTACAAACCGTGCTGATCTTTTTCCTTGGGTCTACACACGTCACAATTGTAAATAAGCAAGTGAACTTTGTGTTATCGGTTGGGGCTATGGTTATCTTCGCCCTACTGCTTTATCAGTTCTTGTTTAAAGCAGGAAAGCGTCCGATTTACTTTCTATTACTCGTTGGGATTATCGTCGGAACCTTTTTCCAGAGTATCTCAACGTTTCTGCAAGTACTGATAGACCCAAACGAATTTCTACGGGTACAAGACAAATCATTTGCGAGCTTCAATAACATTAACGGAGATCTTGTCTGGTGGGCCCTCGGGATTCTGATTATTGCGCTCTTCATTGGATGGCGGAAGTTCAACGAATTGGATGTGCTGTCCCTCGGTCGCGATACAGCCATTAACCTAGGTGTCGATCACGATAAGATCGTCAAAACGATGCTCATTCTGTCTTCAGTTCTCATCGCTGTATCGACAGCGCTCGTCGGTCCGATTACATTTTTCGGCCTCATCGTTGCGAATCTGTCGTATCAGTTTTTCAAAACATACAAGCACTCTGTTCTAATATCCGGTGCTTCAGTCATGAGTATCATTGCGCTAGTTGGAGGACAATGGATTGTCGAAAGAGTATTCACATTCTCCACAACACTTAGCGTCATCATTAACTTCGTTGGCGGTGCGTACTTCATCTACTTACTATTAAAGGAGAGTCGATCTGCATGATCCAGGTTCGAGAATTGACAAAAGCCTACGGTAACAAAGCAGTTGTTGAAAAGGTGAGTGTGGATATTCATCCCGGTAAAATCACTTCTTTCATAGGACCCAATGGGGCAGGTAAATCGACACTTTTGTCTATGGTAAGCCGGCTGCTTGATGCAGACACAGGTGAAGTGCTCGTCGATAATGACAACGTAAAGAAGATGAAGTCCAATGAGTTTTCTAAACGGGTGTCAATTTTGAAACAATCCAACTTCATGAACGTTCGGTTAACAATACGTGAACTCGTGTCGTTCGGTCGCTTTCCTCATTCCAAGGGACGACTGCAAGCAGACGATATTCAAATCGTGAACCAAGCACTCGACTATATGGACTTAATGAGTATGCAACATATGTATTTAGAAGAGCTATCTGGTGGTCAAAGGCAACGCGCGTTCATCGCAATGGTTATTGCACAAGATACCGATTATATCTTGCTGGATGAACCGCTGAATAACTTGGATATGAAGCACTCTGTCCAAATTATGAAGATTCTCCGCCGACTTGTGGATGAACTCGGCAAAACCGTTGTCATCGTTCTTCACGACATCAACTTTGCTTCAGTCTACTCAGATCGTATCGTTGCTTTAAAAGAAGGGCGCGTCGTAAAAGATGGTCCAACGAATGACATTATCAACTCTGAATCACTTCGAGAAATCTATGACATGGATATCCCGATCCAACAGATGAACAATTGTCGTATCTGTGTGTACTTCAACTCATAAACGAAAAGGATGGTATAGAAAACATGAAAAAGCTTACCGTATTATTTATGGCATTTGCATTGATGCTTGTACTTGCAGCATGTGGATCTAAAGATGAAGATAAGAAACCAGAAGCAAACAATGCAGGATCAGATAACTCATCTGAAAGCAGTGAAGAAGCAAAAACGGAAGAAATGACATTCAAGCATGATCTTGGTGAGACAACATTGGAAGGCACTCCGAAAAAAGTTGTAGTTTTTGACTTCGGTGTATTAGATACGTTAGACGAGCTTGGTGTTGAAGTAGCAGGTCTTCCACAATCCAATGTACCTGCGTACTTAGAGAAATATGCTAGTGATGACTACACAAATCTTGGTAGCTTGAAAGAGCCTGACTTCGAAGCACTTCACGCTCTTAAGCCGGATGTAATTTTCATCTCTGGACGTCAAGCTGACTTGTATGATCAGTTTGAAGAAATTGCTCCAACCATCTATATGGGAATCGATACTGCAAACTACATGGATTCGTTTAAGAAGAACATGGATATCATCGCTCAAATCTTCGACAAAGAAGATGAGATGAAATCAGAACTTGCTGATGTAGAAAAGCAAATTGAAGACATTAACGCAAAAGCTTCCGAAACAGATAGCAAAGCATTAATTACTCTTGCATCTGAAGGAAAAGTAAGTGCATACGGGCCAAGCTCACGTTTTGGTTTGATTCACGATGTATTTGGCTTTACACCGGCTGATGAAGGAATTGAAGCTTCAACACACGGACAGAACATTACGTTTGAATATATTCTTGAAACAAACCCGGACATTCTATTCGTAATCGACCGTGATGCGGCAGTAGGTAAGGGTGCGAATGCTAAGAAGACAATTGAAAACGATCTTGTGAAGAAAACAAATGCATTCAAAAATGACAAAATCGTTTACCTCAACGGAGAATACTGGTACCTTTCTGGTGGCGGATTGAAGTCTATGAAAGAAATGATCAAAGAAGTAGAAGCAGGACTATAATTACATGAAAAAGACCGATTCCACACATGGAATCGGTCTTTTGTGTCTGCCGGAGTAGTCCTTGCTATGCTACACTTTAAGCATTAGAACGAAGAGAGTGGGAGACGGTATGGGAAAAGCGATTACGGTGCGTGGGAAATCGGTTGAACAAGCTGTAGAGACGGCACTGGACATCTTATGTCTCGATTTGTCAGATGTGCATATCCATGTGAATAAAACTGCTGAATCTAGCGGATTCACCGGCGCATCCAGATTTGCGGAAGTGACCGTGACTCCAGTTCGATACAATGCACCTACTACAGATTTGCGAATAGGTGAATCTGGACAAGCTGGTGTTAGGATTACAGGCGGTCGAGTTGAGGTGCATGAAGCATCTGCGAATGTTCTCCCGTCAATTGAAGCGGGTAATGGTATATCAGTAATTGTGAATGGTGAGAAAATAGAGGGAAGAAGAAAAATTTCGGAATCAGATATTGTACATATTCGAACAATTGACGAGCTGACCCGAGCACAGTTATCCATCACAGTACGGGAACATGGAGCACTTGCGCTGTTAACTGTATCTCCAGGTAAAAAAGTAACTCGCACTGTAAAAGATTCAGGGTATGAGCATAACTTGATGGTAGTAGCTGAAGAGACCCATGAGATTGTGAATGATTGTTCTCAACGAATGATTCGGGATGCATGCCTACAACTGGGAATTAGCGCACCATTAGACAAACGAGTGTTATGGGAAGCCTGTGAGACGGTTGTGCCATATGAAGCTATTGTAGCACGTGGGATTTTTCCAAAATCAGGACTTGATGGAGATGTTGAAGTTCAAATTGATGTGGATGGCATAACACTCGCTGACGAAGGAAAAGTAAATTACCGGGAGCAAGCATCGGTGCAACTCGTTCAGAATGGTCAACTTGTCGCTGCTGTCCTTCCTCCAATTCCTGGCCAACCCGGAGAAGACGTGTTTGGTAATGAGATTATGGCGGAAGACGGACAGACTGCCACAATCCGATTAGGCAAGAATGTTACAAAAACAGGCAATCATATCTTTGCGAATTGTTCCGGAAATCTTGTCTTAGAACGCACGGATAATGTGATTTTCATAGATATCGCTGACTCACTAGAAATGGATGAAGTGAATTTTGCGAGCGGGAATATCCATTTCGATGGTGACATAACTGTGAAGGGAAACGTCAGCCAGGGCTGTCTCTTGGAAGTAACAGGAGCTGTTGAAATTGGTGGCGAAGTAAGTAAAGCTGAGGTATACGCGGGGAAAACTGTTCATGTAGTAGGCCACGTTTCGTCGTCGACGATTGAAGTGGGACAACAACAATCTCCAGATGCAAAATACGCAGCAGAATTGGAGAAGTTTCTTCCCATTCTCGACAAGCTTGGGTCGTTCATCCAAGATATTGGAGCATTCCGTGAGGTTGAATTGTCTACGTTAGATGGACAGGACCTGAAGAAACTGTTCCGTATCGGGTTTGGAGATAAGTACTCTTCTTTCCAAGAACAGCTTCAAATATTCTTGCAGCGGAGAGAACCGGTTGCAACAGATCCTGATTGGAATGAGTTACAAACAACATTGTACAGTATATTTGTTAACACGATGAATCCAGGAGTAAAAGACGGATTGGAGTTTCTTGAACTAATTTCCAAAGCTCAACAGATGGTAGCAAGGCATCTTCCTAACGAGACGGTAACTTCAGGTCGCTTACGTATTCCATATGCAGTGAATAGTACTCTAAATTGCGCGGGAACTATTGAAATCATTGGGAATGGCCTGGCTCAATGTAAAGTCCATGCGCAGTTGGATCTCTTAGCAGAAGGGGTTTGTCGAGGTGGGGAGCTTGTTGCAGATCGACACGTATCCATTCGGGAATGTGGTTCTAAACGCGGTGGACAAACGATTGTTCGTACAAAAGAAGAAGGGTCCATTGTCATCGGAATCGCACATGCAGGAACGGTTCTCATCGTGGGAGATCAATCGTACCATTTGTCGGAGACGCTTATCGGAGTCACAGCTAAATTGCAAAATGGAATGTTGACCGTCCGTTAAGAGGTGCTCTAAATTGTTCTTTACCCTTTCGTTAAATGACTGTATAATGACAGGTGTCATGACAGTTGTTTAGACATCGGAGGAGAAAAGACAATGGCTAATACTATGGAACGCGTATCTTTGAAATCTCAGAAGTCGCGAACTATTTCACGTAACAAATTACTCGTAATATCAGGAACTGGCTGGATGTTTGATGCAATGGATGTAGGAATTCTGTCGTTCGTGATTGCAGCTATTGCCGTGGAGTGGAACCTGGCTCCTGCAGCAATTGGTTGGGTAGGAAGTATCAACTCATTAGGAATGATGTTCGGTGCGATTGGGTTTGGACTATTAGCAGACCGAATCGGAAGAAAGCAAGTTTTCATGTTAACTCTGGTATTATTCTCGGTGGCAAGCGGGTTATCTGCGCTCACGACAACTCTTGCAGCATTTCTTATACTAAGATTTTTCGTTGGAGCAGGACTTGGAGGCGAGCTGCCAGTTGCATCAACGTTAGTTTCAGAAAGTGTAGAAGCGAAGGAGCGAGGAAGAGTTGTAGTCCTATTGGAAAGCTTTTGGGCAGCAGGATGGCTCATTGCTGCGTTGATCGCATATTTTGTCATCCCGACGTTCGGTTGGCGAGCGGCACTTATCATAACGGCATTGCCTGCATTTTATGCAATCTATCTGAGACGCAACTTGCCAGACTCACCAAGATTTGTACAAGCCGGAGAACCGAAGCAATCTGTCGGAGAAAAAATGACGACTTTGTGGGCAAAACCTTTTAGAAGAAGAACCTTGATGCTTTGGATTGTTTGGTTTACAGTCGTCTTTTCTTATTATGGAATGTTTTTATGGCTCCCCAGTGTGATGGTCTTGAAAGGCTTTGCGATGATCAAAACCTTTGGCTACGTCTTACTGATGACGCTAGCGCAGCTTCCAGGTTATTTCTCAGCGGCATGGTTAATTGAGCGAACAGGACGCAAGTTTGTCCTCGCAACGTACTTGATAGGAACAGCGCTTAGTGCGTTTGCATTTGGAAATGCTGATTCTTTAGCAATGCTGTTACTATTCGGTGCACTGCTATCATTCTTTAACTTAGGTGCATGGGGTGCGCTATATGCGTATTCACCAGAACAATATCCAACGTCAATCCGTGGAACTGGAACGGGTATGGCGGCAGGGATTGGTCGAATCGGTGGGATTTTTGGTCCTTTATTGGTCGGTTCCATGCTAACAGCTGGATACGGATTTGGACTGATTTTCGGGATTTTCTGTGGAGCAATTTTAATTGGTGTTCTTGCTGTTATCTTTTTAGGTACGGAAACGAAACAAATGGAACTTGAATAACGTAGAAGAGACACTGTGGAATTTCCATAGTGTTTTTTAGTGCAATGGTTTATTGTGGAGGTGTAGTTTGGATAACGTGAAGAACGTAGCATGGGCGGTAACGGGCTTTCTCTTATTTCTATTTTCTACTATGATGTTTATCGATGAATTACGAGATTTTCAAAAGACAATCCAAAGCGAACAAACTAGCCCGGTAGAAGTTTCAGTTACAGGAAAACAGGTTGAAAGAAGTTATTTAGGAAAGAATCATTATTTAGTTATGCTAAGTAACGGCAACGAAGAAAAAGTCTCAATGAAACAGAAGATTGGCAGCTATTCTGAGGTGAGTAAAGAAGAATATGCAACACTTAAACCAGGTGACAAGATTCAAGGTGTTATGAAGGGCAGGGTGTTCTATACGGAACTCGATGGAAAAGAGGCCCATAAAGAACACTGGATTATGCTTGTAGTGACAGTTATTTTCCCGATAATTTACCTCGTTTATCAGCTATCCAAATTGATAGTCTATTTAAGGATGCGGAATCCGTTTTCCAAATCATTTGGAACCATATTAATAATCCTGCTGTCAATAGGCTTGGGTAGTTTGCTACTAGCTTGTTACGTGTTAATGTTCAGTGATCTAATTCGATGGATTGGTGAAAATGTTGGGGAACAGACATATAGAATTGCGGAAATCACTGACAGCAGAATTGACATAGGACATGGACGGTATGCAGAAACAAATTATTACTTGGCATTCAATTTCAGTGTAGACGGAGAACCCTTTCATATGACGAAAGAAGTATCGGCAAATGATTACAAAAAAACTTAGAATTAGTGCAAATCCGCTATCCGGTAGGACATCCAGAACAAGTCAGTATTAGAGGATACAACTGGAAGGATGCAATGTATCTTATTTCGTACAGTTGGGTCGGCATTTATCTTTGTGTGATTATCATTACAGGGCTACTGATATTTGCAGCAGTTAAGATAAGACAAAAAAAGAGAGCTATCGAAGAATCGAGAAAGCAATCGAGAAGAAAGTTCCGGAAACGTTAAACCAAGTTCTCAGCGCATGAATATCGCTTGAGATATGGTAGGTTATATCGAAGAGCAATCACGTGTGGTGCGTTGTGTCTTATTCAATGAGTAAATTGAGTAGTGAGGTGAGAAGCGTGAGTGAAATGCATCCATTCAGAATACCTGAATTTGTCGCAGACCTTGGGAAGAAGCGTATTGACCGATTCCCGGTGGAAGGGTTTGTGTATGGTGAGGGACCCCGTCAACCTAAACTGATGCTAATTGGCGAAGCGCCTGGTGAAACAGAAGCACTAGGTGGTATTCCGTTTACAGGAAGAGCGGGGAAAGAACTTATGAAATCACTTGCCTCCATTGGGCTTACGAGGGAGGATGTGTATATAACGAGTGCAGTTCGAAGCCGTCCGTATCGCTATGGTCAACGAAAAGAACGGGATGGTACGTTGACAGAGCGCAAATACAATCGTCCCCCTACCAAACTCGAAATCCTTGCGCATGCACCTGTTCTCGATTTTGAAATCGCGAATGTTCAACCGGAACTGATTGTTACACTTGGTAACGTGAGTTTGCAGAGGTTGATCGGCAAACATGCAAAAGTAACGGAACTGCATGGGAAACAGTTATACCAGCCCGTGCGTTTTTTACGTGAATTGGAGGATTTGGATTATGGATGGACGGAAGAATCGTACACAATCATCCCTACTTTTCATCCGGCTTCCATCTTTTACCGTCCATCGCATCGGTCGTCGTTAGAATCGGATTGGCTTGAAATCGGTCGGATCCTTAAGGATCGGAACGAACAAAAATTCATTGGTGAAACTGAGCCAACTATAATTGAAAGTAGGAATATGGATGGAAAGTAACATGGAAGCAGTTCAAGAAACAAAACAAACGAAAGGATCATTGAAAGAATTTGTCAGCTTGCTAAAACAGTTAGACTGGCCGAAAGGGATTACGGTAGCGGCTTTAGTATTAGCACTATTTTCAACACTAGCAAGTCTTGCAATCCCTCTAGTCACTAAACAACTCGTAGACTCGTTGACAAGTGACTTATTTAACTGGAAGACAGCTATTTTCCTGCTAACTGTATTTGTAATCCAGGCACTGCTCGGCGGGGTGTCCTACTACATGCTTGCCTATATAGGGGAAACAATTGTTGCGGACCTAAGGACGCGGCTGTGGGGGAAAGTGTTGCGTTTACCGGTTCCATATTATGATGAAACTGAAACCGGTGAAACGATGAGTCGGATTACGCAAGATACAACGATTTTAAAGCAACTAGTTTCCGACCATTTAGTGTCGCTCGTTACTGGAATCATTTCCATTATCGGAGCAATTGCAATTCTCTTGTACTTAGATTGGAAGATGACACTCATCATGCTCGTTAGCATTCCGATTAGTATGGCGATCATCTTTCCCCTAGGACGTGTGATGCATAAAATTGCCAAGGCAACTCAAGCTGAAATGGCGAAGTTCTCAGGGCTCTTAGGTCGCGTACTTGGGGATATCCGCCTTGTAAAAGCTTATCGTGCAGAAACTTATGAACAGGAAAAAGGCTCTGTGGCCATTCGTTCGTTATTTGGTTTTGGACTGCGTGAAGCCAAAATTCAAGCGGTGATTTCACCAGTCATGACGCTAATTATGATGGGGATTTTAGTTGCAATCCTAGGATATGGAGGTGCTCAAGTTTCAAAAGGTGCCCTATCTGCTGGGACCCTCGTTGCGATAATTTTTCTCATGTTCCAGATCATTGTCCCATTTGCACAGATGGCTCAAGTGTTTACGGTCTTTCAAAAAGCTGTCGGGGCGACAGAGCGTATCCAACAAATCTTAGGGATGGATAGTGAACGAACTGAAGGAGTGACAGGAGATCCAGAATCCATACTCGCATTTCAAGATGTATCGTTCGCTTACGATAGCGAGAAACCAGTTCTAAAGAATGTGACGTTTAGTGCTGTACCTGGAACCGTTACTGCATTTGTCGGTCCGAGCGGTGGAGGAAAAACGACATTGTTTTCTCTGATTGAGCGATTTTACAAACCGATGTCCGGCAAGATCTACCTTGGAGATCGGCCCATTGAAGAGATTGAGTTATCGGACTGGCGTGGAAGAATAGGGTATGTCTCACAGGAAAGTCCCCTACTAAGTGGAACCATTGTTGATAATATTGCTTATGGACTGTCGGAACGCCCATCGCTTGAAAAGATCCGAAACGCAGCATCTGCGGCTAATGCGCTAGGGTTCATCGAAGAGATGGAAGACGGATTCGACACACTTGTCGGAGAACGTGGCATGAAGCTTTCAGGTGGGCAACGACAGAGGATTGCCATCGCACGAGCATTATTGCATAACCCGTCGATACTTTTGCTTGATGAAGCGACATCGAATTTGGATAGTGGATCTGAAACACATGTCCAGGAAGCACTTCAACGACTTATGTTAGGTCGTACAACACTGATTATTGCGCACAGATTATCAACTGTAATCGATGCGGACCAATTGATATTTTTGGAAAAGGGTGCGATTACAGGGGTTGGAACGCACCAGGAGTTATTAAAATCTCATAAGATGTATGAAGAATTTGCTGCAGGTCAAGGGCTTGCGGAAAATCATTCATTGTAAAAAAACGGACCTTTCGCTTAGGAAGGTCCGTTTGCATTTTTCGGATCCGAGTCGTAGATGGATTGTAAACAATGAAACATGGGTAGACCTTTAAGTACATTGAATCCATTTTCAACTGGCGAACTAAGTCTTATAGAATTTGCAGTTGTTGAATGATAAAAGGAGTGAGGCTTATCCACGAACCAGTTGAGCAACAATTTTTTGAACGCCCAGTATTGGAACTTGCCCGAGGCTTGATTGGACAGTTGATTGTCCATGAACTCCCGACAGGTCCTGTCGTTGTACGTATTGTAGAAACAGAGGCTTATCATGGAGCCGAAGACCAGGCAGCGCATAGCTTTCAAAATCGTAGAACAAAGCGAACGGAAGTGATGTTTGGAGAGGCGGGAGGCGTGTATACCTATCAAATGCACACACATACCTTGATGAACGTCGTCTCTGGACCGGTTGGGACACCGCATGCGATTCTAATTCGTGCAGGTGAGCCGGTCGAGGGATTGGAATTCATGCGCGAACGTAGGGGAGAAAATCTCACTATGAAAGACTGGACTAACGGACCAGGGAAATTGTCTAAAGCTCTCGGAATCACGATGGATTATTACGGTCACCATTGGACAAATCGTCCGTTGTTCATCGCAAAGTCAGATGCAGTAGGTGAAGTTGAAACAAGCCCTCGTATCGGCATTGCGAATGCAGGTGAAGCAGTGCACTATCCTTGGCGCTTTTATGAAAAAGACAATGCATTTGTTTCTAAATTCCGTCCGTAGGTTTAGTTTTGGCAGAAACGTGGAAAATAATGAACGTGTAACACAACTTATTTAACCAAAAGGAGTGCATGTGAAAATGGCTAAGATTGCAACTGTACTTACTAATATGTTTGAGGACTCAGAGTACGCAGATCCAGCTAAGGCTTTCCAAGATGCTGGTCATGAAGTCGTTACGATAGAAAAGGAAGCAGGCACGGTCGTTAAAGGCATGAAAAAAGGTACGCCTGTCAGAATCGATAAAGGAATTGACGAAGTGAAGCCGGAAGATTTCGATGCATTGTTCATCCCAGGAGGCTTTTCTCCGGATCAGCTCCGTGCAGATGATCGTTTCGTCAAATTCGCGAAAGCTTTCATGGATGCAGACAAACCTGTATTTGCAATTTGTCACGGACCGCAGCTGCTGATTACTGCAAAAGCTTTAGAAGGTCGTGACGCAACGGGGTATACGTCAATTCGAGTTGACATGGAATATGCAGGTACTAAATTCCATGACAAAGAAGTTGTGGTTTGTCACAACCAACTCGTCACAAGTCGTCAGCCAGAAGATATCCCTGCGTTTAACCGCGAAGCACTCAAGTTACTTGAAGCGTAATGAGTGAAAATAGACGTACTTATGAGAAGGCCCCTTTGTGGGTCTTCTTTTTCAGTGAGTTGAAAACGCTTTAAAGGAATGGTAAATTAAACGAAGCAGTATACATAACTAGAATAGCCTGAAAAGTGGCAAGACAGGGGGGGGCATTGGGAGAATGGTTGCTGGTGCTCGTTATCACCTTTGTTCTGTTTTCGTTTATGCTCTACTTTGTCGTACGGAATGCAATCGACAATTCAGCTAGACTGAAAAGACTGGAAGGAATTCTTGAGGAAATTTCAGAAGATTTAAAGAGAAAGAATTAAACCATTTGTTCCAATGTGTGTACGAATTAGGGGGAAAACGCTTGAAAGTTTTAAAGATGGGAAGCGCTTTTATTGGGATTATCGTCGGAGCTGGTTTTGCTTCGGGGAAAGAGATTGTACAATACTTTACAAGTTTCGGATTGCTTGGAATCATAGGGGCAATTGTCTCCACTGTCCTGTTTGCGTATTTCGGAATGATATTAACGCGAATAGGAAGTCGTATGCAAACTACCTCACACAAGGAAGCTGTCTATAAAATAAGTGGCAAATACCTCGGGATAATCGTTGATGCCGTTATTATCATCACGTTATTTTCAGTAGGTGTTGTCATGATTGCGGGAGCGGGTTCGAACTTGAATCAGCAGTTTGGACTTCCGCCTTATCTAGGAAGCCTGCTTATGGTTATTCTGGTATTTTTAACAGTATTATTAAAAGTCGATCGTGTCGTGGCAGTCATCGGGAGTGTGACACCATTTCTCATTCTTGCAATCATCATCGTTTCGGTCTATTGCCTGACAAACATGACAGATTCCTTCTCGAGCCTGGACAGTGTGGCAACATCGGTTCAAACGCCTTTGCCTAATTGGTGGATTTCGGCGATCAACTACGTATCGTTCAATATGGCTGTGGGGGCTTCAATGGCACTCGTAATGGGTGGAGCTGAAAAAGATGAAAAAGCAGCAGCGCTCGGTGGCCTTGTTGGTGGACTAGGGCTAGGTATTATGATTTTACTCAGTCACTTAGCCATCTTCTCGAAAATCGATGTAGTAAAAGATTCCGATTTACCTATGCTTGCAATCATCAATGACATCTCACCCATCTTGGGCATTATGATGGCGGTTGTCTTGTACGGAATGATTTTCAATACGGCAGTCAGTATGTTCTACTCCTTTGGTGCACGATTTGTACGTCGAGAAACTCCCCGTTTCCGTTTGTTCGTATTCATCATACTTGTAATTGGATTTGGTCTTAGTTTCTTCGGATTCTCAGTATTACTCGACAAATTGTATCCGTTCATTGGAAATATTGGATTGTTCCTCATGCTGACGTTGTTAATCGCATCGTTTAGATTACCTAAAAAAGCTCTAAGAAGTTTAAAATAGAAACAAAAAACAAGCCGTCATCGTGCGAACGATGACGGCTTGTTTATAATTATTAAGAGTGTGCAAGGTTAAGTTGTACAGCAGGACCAAAGAATTCAAAGTGTACTTTTTCTTTGTCGATACCCATTGCATACAATTCACTAATTACTGCTTGCATGAATGGAGTCGGGCCGCATACGTAAACGTCGCTACCTTCTTTAACGTTCTTCTCAAGGAAATCACGGTTGATGAACCCGTCACCTTCTTCAGAGTAAAGCGCTGCATAGCTGGAAGTTGCAAGAGATTCATTCATTTCGCGAACGACTTTGTCGAATGCTTGGTGGCTTCGAGTCCGTGCAGAATGTAGGAATGCTACAGGACGTTCTGGTGTAGTGGTTGCAATTGTTTCGTACATCGCCATCATAGGAGTTACTCCAACGCCTCCACTAATAAGTGTTACAGGAGTATTGTTCTCGACGTCTAGGTAGAAATCGCCTGCTGGAGCGCTAAGCTCAACAATATCCCCAACGTTTACCTTGTCGTGAAGGTAGACGGATGCTTTACCATTCGGGTTGTTGTCCGCTTCGCGTTTTACAGATATACGGAATGACTCGCCGTTTGGTGCTTGAGATAAGCTATATTGACGAATCAAAGTGTTCTTCTCTCCAGGAATTTCAAGTTTAACGCTGATATATTGGCCAGGTTTGTACGAAGGTACTTTACCGCCATCTACAGGTTTGAAGTAGATTGAAGTAATGACGTCACTTTCCTTGATTTTATCTGCAACGATAAATCCTTTGAACAATTTCCAGCCGCCATCTTCAGCTTCCTTCTCATCATACATGGATTTTTCTACGCCGATGAATGCATCAGCGATTATGCCATACGCTTCTTCCCATGCACCGAGAATTTCAGGAGTTGCTGCATCTCCAAGAACTTCTTTGATAGCACCTA
The DNA here is from genome assembly GCF_000586555.1 of Sporosarcina sp. D27. Taxonomy (GTDB): domain Bacteria; phylum Bacillota; class Bacilli; order Bacillales_A; family Planococcaceae; genus Sporosarcina. Next base: position 11,551 of record NZ_AZUC01000054.1, on the reverse strand, counting down.
GAAGGTACTTTCCGACGATTGGATATTGCTCTGGAACGATACCAAGTGAAACGTGTTTGTTTGCAATTTGGACAACAGCTGGAATGATTGCTCCTAAGTTGTCGATATGTTTTGCTGCTGCGAGTACAGTATTTGCGAGTGCAGTCTGTTGACGTCCTTGCGCTTGGTTAACGTGGTTGAACACGTTCAATAGCTCAGGATGCGCCTCGAACATATTTTTGTAGAACACAGTTGTAATTGTTTTGCCATGTTGCTCTAGAACAGGTACAGTGGATTTAATAATATCAATTTTCTCTTGGGATAACATAATTGACACGACCTCTCGTAGTTGATGGATTTATCATAATCCTAATGAATTTAAAAAGCTATATAAAAAATACATCTTTAAAGACAGTTCGAATTTTAGTCACATTTCATTCAATGAATGGACAAAAACGAAGGATTTTATAGAAAGAATGGTGAACGAGATGCGGTTGACGCTCTATACAGACTACTCGTTGCGTGTTTTAATCTTTTTGGCAGCTAAGCCAGAAGACGAATTATCAACAGTAGCGGAAATATCAGAAGCATTCACAATTTCAAAAAATCATTTGACAAAAGTTGTGCATGAACTCGGAAAGGCGGGGTTCATTGAAACTGTCCGTGGTAGGGGTGGCGGGATCCGTTTGAAAGTCCGACCAGAACATATTAATGTAGGAAATGTTGTTCGAAAGACGGAAGATGACTTTCAATTGGTAGAATGCTTCAATCGGGAATCGAATCAGTGTGTCCTTGCACCTGTGTGCCAGCTGAAAGGCGTTTTGAAGGAAGCTTTGCACGCGTATTTAGCGGTGTTGGACCGTTATACAATTGCAGATTTTGTGCAAAATAAAGATGAAATTGGGTTGCTTCTGTTTCCGCCACCCTTGTCGTGATGGTAAGATAAGAAAGATGCAATAGGCAAAGACATTAGGAGGAATTCACTTATGAACAAAGTACTTGTATTTGGCCACAAAAATCCCGATACGGATTCAATCGCTTCTGCGATTACATACGCATATTTGAAACAGCAAATTGGGGTGGACGCAGAAGCCGTAAGACTTGGCAGTGTATCTGAAGAAACTGCGTTTGCGTTGGAAACGTTTGGTTTTAAAGCACCACGACAAATCGATCGAGTAGCAACAGAAGCGTCTCAAGTCATTTTAGTCGACCATAACGAAAAGCAGCAAAGTGCAGATGATATTGAAGACGTTCAAGTGCTTGAAGTCATCGATCATCACCGAATTGCAAATTTCCAAACGAGCGATCCGCTTTACTATCGCGCTGAACCGGTAGGATGTACGGCAACGATTTTGAACAAGTTGTTTAAAGAGCATGGTGTAGCAATTCCTAAAAACATTGCGGGACTCATGTTGTCAGCAATCATTTCCGATTCGTTGTTGTTCAAATCTCCAACATTTACTGAAGAAGACCGGAAAGCAGCTGAAGAACTTGCAGAGATTGCAGGCGTGGACGCAAACGTTTACGGATTGGACATGCTTAAGGCAGGTGCAGATCTTAGCAGCAAAACATTGGAAGAACTCATTTCACTCGATGCTAAGACTTTCGAGGTCGGAGATGTGACAATGGAAATTGCGCAAGTAAATGCTGTAGATCTGAATGACGTGTTGAATCGCAAGGAAGAGTTGACAGAACTGTTGACGAAAGTAGTATCTGTGAAGAAACTTGATTTATTCTTGTTTGTCATTACGGATATTATTAACAATGATTCAATTGCAATTGCGATTGGTGAGAAAGCATTTGCTGCAATGACGGCATTTAACGTAGTACCGGCAAATGACATGGCGATTTTAAACGGAATTGTATCGCGTAAGAAACAAATCGTTCCGGTATTGACCGAAGCATTTAAGTAAAAATGATGAGAAGCTGCCAGGAGAGTGACGTGTTCACTCTCCAGGCAGCTTTTTTTAGAGGAAGTATCTGTTGAATTGTGTTCAGATTCCGATTAATTCCTTGAAACTGCCGATATAAGCTTTGGTATTGCCGATTCCGCAGGTCATAATGCCGATTCCACAATTCAGCGCTAGTCCTATTTCAAATCGAGTGGACGTGTTGCTGGACCTTCTAATACAGAACCATCTTTTCTAAAACGGGAGCCATGGCATGGACAATCCCAGGTTTCATCCCCTTTGTTCCACCTGGTGCGACATCCCATGTGCGTACAAATAGGAGCATCGGTACGAGTTAAGTGACCTCCGGTAAATTCCTTCAATACAAATCCAGTCGTTTTCAATGCCTGGAGTAAAAGTGTACCGAAGCCAGTGCGATCAGGTGCGTAAAGCGAGATAGCAGGGTTCGGTTGACCTGTAATCTGGTCAGTGACAATTTGGGCGGCTGCCAGAGAATTTGTCATCCCCCATTTACGGAAGCCTGTACAAATATGAACATATGGCATTGCGGCTGAAATTGGTCCTGCATAAGGTATTAAATCCGGAGTTGACGGATCTTGTGCAGACCAGCTGTGAACCGGTTCCCCTAGATGGTAGACAGATTGTAGCTCCTCCGCCAGTCGGTTGTAATGGAGGTCTGTATCACTCGTGACACCGGCTTTATGATCCTCACCACCGAGTAAAAAATGAGGACGACCGTCGATGAATACAGTCCGGATTGAACGTTTAGGCTCATCGACAGACAAGTACTGGCTTTGTAACGGCATATCAGCGGGTACGGATAGCAAATAGGAGCGTTTTACTTCCAGCTTCATAATGTTCATCCCACGTAGCGCCTCAATTGGATAATGTGTACATAACAGAAGCTCATCAAATTTAATGACAATATCGGAAGAAAGCTGGAGAGACTTCTCTTTCAAATCCATAGAACGAACATCCGATTTTTCGCACAGTTGAGCACCTTCAGAAACAGCAAGCTTTGCAATATGCTGACCATATCTAACAGGGTGGAGCTGTGCCTGATTACTTAGTGTAAGTGTTTCTTTAACGGAGAGTGGTAATTCACAATTCAGGCGCCGATCAAATGGAATGCCAAGTGTTTTATAGGCATCCGCTTCTTTCCTTAGAGCTGCCACTCCACTGTCAGTACTTGCGAACAATACGGAATTCGTTGAGCGCAGTTCGTCACCTTCAGCAATGGACTGTGCGAACCGAATTGCCGCATCGTTCGTCTTATAATAGACTGTTGCAGATTCGGCGCCGAATGTCTTCAGGAGGTCTGCATAGACTAAGTCATGCTGGGTCGTTAGTTTCCCAGTCGTATTTCCGGACGCGCCTTCAAGAATTCGATCTTTTTCAAGCATTAACACTTTCTTACCAGCTTTTGCTAATAAATACGCAGCTGTGAGACCGCACAATCCACCTCCTATAATACAAACATCGCAGGTCGTATCTGAAGAGGGTGGGAGATAGGTGTCACGTGGATAGGCTGTTTCTAGCCAAAGTGAGTTCAACATTGTGATTTCCCTCCGTGTTCTGTAAGTTCACTTAAGTCCATCCTCGCCAGAAATCATGAGATTTAACGGATGTCTTCGGAAATACACGGATTCTCATCAATTGTTAATGTTGAACGAGTAGAATGAAACTATATAGAAAACATGTCCGTACCTCTTGTCAAATCTCTGGATTCACAGCATACTGTAAGAGTGGTACGTACATTCGAAAGGGTTGGGTGGAATGGCTAAGCAACAATGGCTTGCTGATTTACAAACGACGATTACTAAGGGACAGCTTTTGCTGGATGAATCCCTTTCAGCTTATACAAAAACAGAATTAGGTGGACACGCAGATTTACTTGTAATTCCGCAAACAGTAGAAGAAATGCAGACGACTGTCTGTTATGCATATGAACACGACATCCCGTTGCTGTTACTTGGAAATGGATCCAACATGGTCGTTCGCGATGGTGGAGTTCGTGGCATCGTATTGCATCCTGTAAAGTTGGATGTAATTACTGTCGACGGAACGCACGTACACGCTGAAGCGGGTGCACACATTATCGATGTATCCAAAGCATCTGCGGCAGCTGGACTCACTGGATTTGAATTCGCATGTGGAATTCCAGGATCTGTCGGAGGCGCAATGGCGATGAATGCAGGAGCATACGGCGGGGAGATCAAAGACATCATCGTGAAGTCTACCCTTATGAATCGTAAAGGGGAAATCTTTGTTCTATCTAAAGAGGAACTTGGCCTCGGTTATCGAAAAAGCATTATCGCAGACGAAGGGTATTTCGTTGTGTCTTCGGATTTCGATCTCCAGTTTGGCGACCAAGAGACGATCGATGCGAAAGTGGCAGAATTGACATTTTTGCGTGAGTCGAAGCAACCTCTTGAATATCCTTCAGCAGGAAGTGTATTTAAACGTCCACCCGGGTATTTCGCTGGGAAACTGATTCAGGATAGTGGACTTCAAGGTAAAGGAATCGGTGGAGCAGAGGTCTCAACCAAACACGCGGGATTCATCATTAACAAAAATCACGCAACGGCAACGGACTACATTCAAACTATTGAAATGGTCCAAGCAGAAGTGAAAAAGCGTTTTGGAGTAGATCTCGAACGCGAAGTGAAAATTGTTGGAGAACCTGCGGAGTAAGAATACTATAGCAACAAAACAAAAAGCAGGGAGCGCTTCGGCACTCCCTGCTTTTATCTATCGTTATACATCGATTTTACAACTAACCAGAGACGGATCCTCTACACGATCATCTGTAATTCTCACCTGGCACATTTTTCCGTCATGCATGAATTTAAAGAGGCCATTATTGAAATCGGTTCCGGTCTCTTTGAAGAAGATTCCTTCAAATCGAGCATCCTTTGTATAGTTGAACGTGATACGGAAGCCCTCTCCATCGTCCGTCAGATAGGCTCGTAATCCTTTTTCGAACAACCCCTCGACATCATGCTTAATGGAACGTGCGACCGATACGACGTGGAAATCTACGAATGTAATTTCACGCAACAAGACGTTCATGAACGACCCCTTTGTAATTTCTTCCCATCGGCTTTGCGCTGTTTGCCCGATAATGATTTGAGTGACATTTCGGTCGTGTGCGACTTGTTTGATCACTTTTGCGGTAGGTCTACTTTCGTTATCCCGTACGATGAATTCGTCTGCTTCGAATTCATCCGCAAGCTCACGCCATCTGTCAATATAATCCGATTTGTCTGCATCCATATCATCTAATGGTCGTGGATCGACTGTTAAAATGTAAAGAGGGCAGTCCATTGCGCTTGCCATCTGATGACCACGACGAATAAGTCGCTCTCCGTTAGGTCCGTAATACACACAGACGAGGATGCTTTCATCCATGCGTCCTTTCGCTTTTCCCATGTAGTCCTCCACCTCCATAGAATCCGAATACTAGGCGTTCTCACACTCGTGCGCGCGCTTCAAGTGCGATTGATGTAAATTTTGTGTATACTTTAGAATGAAACCAAAACACAAACGCCACGTTTTGAACGGTAGTCCTGAAACTAAAAGATAGTTTCGGGCTTGTTCACTGTACTCACATGGCACTCATTATCGCCGGCTTTTCCATCCGCGTCAAGCCGTCACAGAAACTTTTCCGCGGATTCTTGAAAACCCCGTACAAGTACTGCTGCGATTTTCCAAGCTTTTGCCGTAGGTTAGAGGTCTCTGATGATAGGACCCGTGTTTTCTTTTTTGATTGGGGGTACGACGAAATGATTATTCCGATACTTATATTGGTGCCGTTTCTGGCATCGCTTTTTGTCCCGTTTCTTTATACATATGTACGCAGTAAGAAAATCGGTTGGATGGTATTACCGGTTCCATTGATTTTGTTTGTCATCCTAAGTTTTCAAATTCCAAGTCTCGCTTCAGGCGAGAACTTATTCCACACCATCCGGTGGCTGAACACTGCCGATATCCACTTTACCACTCATTTAGACGGTCTCAGTATGATTTTGGGATTGCTCATCACAGGCATGGGGACGCTCGTTGTCATGTACTCCATTTATTATCTATCTGAACGAGAAGCACTTGGTCGTTTTTATATGTATTTGTTGTTGTTCATGGGTTCCATGCTCGGTGTCGTCTTTTCAGATAACGTCTTAGTGCTCTACGTATTTTGGGAGTTAACAAGTGTTTCATCATTCCTGCTCATCGCTTTTTGGCACCAACGGAAAAATTCTCGAGCTGGTGCGAAAAAGGCAATGCTCATCACAGTAACAGGCGGAATCGGCATGCTCGTCGGATTCCTTATGTTGCACCAAATGACGGGGACTTATAGTATCCAAGAGATGATTGGTATGGCGGGAACATTACCGACGTACGATCTTTTCGTCCCGGCGATGCTCCTCATTCTACTTGGAGCTTTTACGAAATCTGCACAATTCCCGTTCCACATCTGGCTTCCAGACGCGATGGAAGCGCCGACACCGGTCAGTGCTTATTTACACTCAGCCACGATGGTCAAAGCTGGGATCTATCTTGTCGCTCGCTTCATTCCTGTATTTGGTGAAAGTGAACTTTGGTTCTATTCGGTGACGTTCGTTGGGCTATTGACCTTGTTATGGGGTTCGTTCAACGCAGTTCGCCAAAACGATTTGAAAGCGCTCCTCGCCTATTCAACAATCAGTCAACTCGGGTTGATCATGAGTTTACTTGGAATCGGTTCAGCTGCCATGCTGGACATCCCAGGGGCGGATAAAACCATCTACACCGCTGCGGCATTTGCAGGACTATTCCATTTGATTAACCACTCCACATTTAAAGGCGCGTTATTCATGATCATCGGAATCGTAGACCATGAACTCGGGACGCGTGATATTCGTAAACTCGGTGGTCTCGCTGTGTTCATGCCGATTACGTTTACTATCGCGCTTGCAGGTAGTTTTTCAATGGCTGGATTGCCTCCATTTAACGGATTTTTAAGTAAGGAACTCTTTTTGGAAGCGAGTCTCGCTGTGCAACACTTGGCGTTACCAGGTGTCCACATTTGGATTCCAATTGTCGCATGGATAGCAAGTGTTTTTACATTCGTATACTGCATGATTATCGTTTTTCAAACGTTTTTTGGCCGCCAGCAGCAACAGCCTGCATGGGTCGACCGAGGAGCGCATGATCCGAGACCTGGGATGCTCGTTGCGCCGTCCATTTTAGGAGTATTGATTGTAGGATTGTTCTTCTTCCCGAACGTACTAGGGAAATGGATTTTGAAGCCAGCTATGGCGGCGGTCTATCCATCGTTTGGAAATCCTGAATCACTTGTTCCGCACATTGCAGCGTGGCATGGATTAAATCCAGCACTTTGGATGACGATTGGAATCATACTGATTGGTACGATTCTCTACATTTTCTTACGCCAGTGGAGAAGGATCTATACAATTGCTCCGTTCAGTTGGAAAATCGATAACATCTATACGTTGTTACTCATTCAGCTTGAGGGCAACTCCTATCACCTGACGAATAAGTACATGACGGGGCATTTGCATCGATATTTCACGTACATTTTGCTGTTTTTCATCACCATGATGGGGACTGCGTTGAGCTTTGTATGGCGTTTAGCGTTTAACTTTTCAGAGGATTCTGTCGTAACGGTCAATGAATACATTCTCGTGATGGTTATGATGTCTGCAGCAGTTGCTATTCTTTTTGTGAATTCTCGGTTGATTGCGATTCTACTGAATGGTGTCCTTGGATTTACAGTCGCATTTCTATTCGTCGTCTTGCGGGCACCTGACTTGGCACTTACCCAAATCGTTGTGGAAACGGTAACTACTGTGTTGTTCTTGCTGACATTCCGCTTTATGCCAGATTGGAAGAAAGAGCGTCCACGTCGTCCAGTGAAGGTTTTGAATGCATGCATCGCAGTTGCATCAGGACTAATCGTCATCATTACAGCGCTTATTGTTCAAGGTAATCGCCTGTTCGACCCGATTTCCAAGTACTTTGAAGACGCGAAGACGCTCACAGGCGGTGGCAATATCGTCAATGCGATTTTGGGGGATTTTCGTGCGTTCGATACAATGCTCGAAATTGTTGTTTTGTTGATCGGTGGACTCGGTGTTTATGTGTTGATCAAGTTAAAAGATAAAAAGGACGGTGACGGCAATGAAAATCAATGACGTCATCTTGCGCACTGTCACGAAAATTGTCGTGTTCATCATTTTAACGTTCGGTGTTGAGCTCTTCATCTCCGGTCATAATGACCCGGGTGGTGGTTTCTCTGGAGGGCTCGTACTCGCTTCAGCGCTACTGTTGCTGTATATGACGTACGATATTGAGACGGTGCATAAAGGAATTCCGTTCGATTTTAAGAAAATTGCGGGACTTGGCGTGTTTCTAGCGGTCGCAAGCAGTGCAGTGCCTATGCTGTTTAGCAATCAATTTCTGAACCAGGCAAAAGGGGAATTTGCGTTGCCAGTTTTCGGAGCGACGGAGCTTTCGATGGTGCTACTATTTGAAGCTGGTGTTGCGCTAACCGTTGTGGGTGTCGTCGTGACAATTCTTTTGACGATCAGTGAGGATGTGAGTTGAATGGAGACCTTAATTACATTACTTGTAGGCGTTCTCGTCATGGTGGCGGTCTATTTACTGCTATCCCGTAATTTTGTGCGGATCATTTTAGGGACTGCGATCCTTTCTCATGCCATCCATTTACTGATCCTTGCAATGGGTGGATTGAAAAAGGGGGGAGCTCCTTTACTGACAGAAGAAGGTTCGACATATACGGATGCGCTTCCTCAAGCACTCATTCTGACCGCAATCGTTATTAGTTTTGCTGTCACCGCGTTCCTCCTCGTTCTCGCATACCGAATTTACCGGGAAACGGGTGCTGATAATCTGGATGATGTTAGGAGAGAATTCGATGACTAATGCGCTCGTATTGCCTGTCCTCATTCCGCTGCTTACTGCGATTGTGCTGACATTCTTCCGCAATTCGTTCATCCTGCAGCGTACCCTCAGCTTTATAGCAACTGCAAGTTCTGCTGGAATCGGTGTGTACTTGTTGCTGCGGATCCAATCTGAAGGCATTCTACGATTGGACTTTGGTGGTTGGGAGCCACCATACGGTATTCTATTTGTTGGAGATTCGTTCGCGCTGTTACTAGTTACGGCTGCTGCGACAGTAACAAGTATTATTTTGCTGTACGCGTTTTCGACGATTGGAGAAGCATTTGAGAAGATGTATGTCTATCCATTCATGCTTTTCTTGCTAGCAGGCGTCAACGGCTCATTTTTAACAGGAGATGTCTTTAACTTGTTCGTCTGTTTTGAAGTGATGTTGCTTGCGTCATATGCACTTCTGATTCTAGGAGGACGTAAAGTCCAGCTCGTCGAAGCATTTACTTATATTACAATTAATGTACTAGCCTCATGGTTTTTCCTACTTGCGATTGCGTATTTGTACGGCGCAACAGGAACGCTCAACATGGCGCAATTAGCGGAGCGTGTTGCTGAAAATGGTCAAGGTCCAGTACTGACAATTATCAGCTTGATCTTTTTACTCGTCTTTAGTTTGAAAGCGGGATTGTTGTTGTATTTCTGGCTGCCAGGTTCTTACAGCGCACCTCCCGCAGCAATCGCAGCGTTGTTCGGCGCATTGCTCACGAAAGTAGGGATTTATGCGCTAATTCGTATGTTCACACTTGTGTTCCATCACTCTCCAGAAATCACCCAGTCAATTATCGGGATCATGGCTGCGTTGACGTTGATTGGCGGAAGTATCGGTGCACTATCATCAAGTAATGTACGGCAAATCATAGCTTATAACGTGGTCATTGCGGTGGGATTCATACTCGTGGGACTGGCTGCTGGAAACGAAGTTGCGTTGCAAGGTTCGATCTATTACGTATTACATGACATGGTCGCAAAAGCGATGCTGTTTTTAGCAGGTGGGTTGATGATTTCATTGACAGGTAAGGCGAAAATCGGAGAGGTCAGTGGGCTGATACGGAATTATCCTACACTAGGCTGGCTGTTTTTCATCGTCATGCTATCGCTCACCGGTATTCCACCATTCAGTGGATTCATCGGAAAAGTGTTGCTCGGTGAAGGTTTGATCGAAGCAGAAACGTATGTGTTGCTGACCTTAGCGTTTCTGTCGAGTTTGTTCGTGTTGTATTCGTTATTGCGCATTTTCCTTAACTGCTTCATGGGGGAAGCGATCATCGGCAGCGAAGAACAGGTCGTGTTGAAGAAACGTACGCTGATACCTATTGTGATGCTTGGCGTCTTGACGCTCGCAATCGGAGTAGGAGCCGACGTGATTGCACCATTTGTGAATGACGCGGCATCGACATTGAGCAATCCGCAAACATATATTGAAGCTGTTTTAGACAAAGAATCGTTGCTGAAACAATAACGCAGAGGAAAGGGGACGGGAGAATGCCAGGTCAACTGTTATTGAACTTATTCATTGCATTTCTATGGATGTTGCTCATCGATGAAGACGAATTGCGTTTTTCCACGTTCTACGCAGGCTTTCTCGTAGGAATCGGAATCCTATTCTTCATGCACCGTTTTTTCGGTACACGTTTCTACTTACGTCGTGTTTACGCTGTCGTTAGATTATTCTTCATCTTTGTTTGGGAATTGATCCAATCGAGTGCAGTCGTGCTAAAGCAGATTTTAAGTCCACGTTTGAAGATTGAACCAGGAATCTTTAAGTATGAAACCATTTTGAGGAGTGATGTGGAAATTACGATGCTTTCGATGTTGCTGACATTGACGCCAGGTTCTGTCGTAATGGAAGTGACTCCGGAAAGTGATGCGTTGTACATCCATGCGATGGACGTCCAAGAATCTCGTGATGGGTTGATCAAACAATTGAAGAACTTCGAAAAAGCGATAATGGAGGTGACCCGATAATGATTCAGACTATGCTAGCGATTTCTGTTGTGTTGTTCGCGGTTACAATTGCAATTGCTGTTCTCCGACTCATTATCGGTCCTTCCATGCCGGATCGTGTGATTGCGATGGATGTTGTTGGTGTGAATCTGATTGCGATGATTGGAGTCGTATCTGTTGTTTACGGAACGAAAGCATATTTGGAAGTCATTCTGATTCTCGGGATATTGTCATTCATCAGCACAATCGCCTTTTCAAAATATATTGAGAGGGGGGTTATCGTTGAACGAAAACGAGATCGGTGAATTCATCGGCGCCCTGCTTATCCTGTTGGGAAGTATTTTTAGTGTCATCAGTGTGTTCGGGATTATCCGATTACCCGACGTTTATACACGATCCCATGCAGCGACAAAAAGCTCCACACTATCGGTATTGCTGACGCTGATCGGCGTGTTCCTATACTTTTTGTTCCACGATCATTTCGTCAGTGTCCGCGTCTTGCTTGGCATCGTGTTCGTATTCCTCACAGCCCCAGTCGCAGGGCACCTAATCATCCGCGCGGCATATCGCTCAAAAGTGGGACTCGCAGATATTTCAGTGGAAGATGAACTATATGAAGTCATTCATGGCGATAAACCCGCGAAGGATGAGGAGACGGAAGATGAGGAGCGCTCATAAAGCGTTGAGAGTGATCATAAAAGCTGGAAAGTGCTCATAAAGCATGAGAAGTGATCATAAAAACTGGA
>NZ_AZUC01000053.1 GCF_000586555.1 Sporosarcina sp. D27 | reverse complement strand
GCTCATAAAGCGTTGGAAGTGCTCATAAAAACTGGAAAGTGCTCATAAAGCGTTGGAAGTGCTCATAAAAGTGGGAAAGTGCTCATAAAGCGTTGAAAGTGATCATAAAGCATAAGAAGTGATCATAAATGCTGAAAAGTGCTCATAAAGCAAAAAAACTGATCATAAATCATAAAAACTATCCACAACTCCCTCCCCCTACTTATCCAGGAGGACACGAAATCCCTTTCACTTCGAAAGGGATTTTATGGCGTTACAACGAATATAGATAAGTATAGAGAAAAATTAGAAATGGGGGGAAACTTCTGTGGCAAAACATAAAAAGAAAATGGGGAAACCAGCGAAAATCCTACTATGGTTCATCGCTACGATTGTAGTAATCGCGGCAACAGCACTTATTTTTGTAAACGTTTACATAGGGAAGTCGAAGCCCGTAATTGAAGGGAACGTTCAGCTCACTGTATTAGATGAAAACGTAACCGTAACTCGGGATGAAAACGGCGTTCCGCACTTGGATGCCAAATCCGATGCCGATCTGTATCGTGCACAAGGTTATGTTCATGCGCAAGATCGTTTGTTTCAGATGGATCTCGCACGTAGACAGGCGAGTGGACGACTGTCCGAAGTCGTCGGTGCAAAAGCGATCGATACCGACAAGCAGTTCCGTACATTTAGCTTGAGAAATGCAGCGGAGAAATCGTTCGACACATATAGCGACGACGCGAAACAAGTTTTAGGATGGTATGCAGATGGCGTGAATGCATTCATCGAAGAAGTAAAAGACAATGGAAAGTTGTCCTATGAATTCAAATTACTCGGCTATGAACCTGAGCCGTGGACACCAATCGATTCACTGACAATCGGAAAGTATATGGCGTATGACCTTGGTGGAAAGTGGACACCTCAAGCCATGCGGCACTGGGCGCTCAATAATTATTCTGAAGAAAAAGCCCAAGATTTGTTCATTACGTATCCGGAAAATGCAGAATCCATTATGGAAGCGAATTTAAAAAATCCAGTCCAAGTCACGGGACAGTTTGACCCTGGATTACTACCACACGAATTTAACGGAAGTAACAACTGGGTTGTCTCAGGTGATAAAACAAAATCAGGAATGCCACTACTCGCAGATGATCCGCATTTAGGACTGAGCACACCTTCGATTTGGCATCAAATTCACTTGAAGTCCCCAGAACAGAATGTTAGTGGTGTCATTTTTGCAGGGATTCCTGGAATTATCCTCGGACATAACGAAAAAGTAGCATGGGGAGTTACAAACGTCGGGCCCGACGTCCAAGATCTATATATTGAAATCCCGAACCCGGATGATCCGACTCAATTCCAATATGACGACGAATGGGAGCAAGCTGAAGTGCGCGATGAGACAATTAGCGTAAAGGGTGAAAAAGACATACCTTTCGAAGTACTGGTCACTAGGCACGGACCGATAATCACAGATGTCATTTATAAAGATGAAAAGCCAGACGCGGTGTTTTCGATGCAATGGACGGCATTAGAGCCAAGTAATGAGCTTGAAGCGATCATGGATTTAAACAAAGCAGACGACTGGGAGTCGTTTGAAACGGCGTTGGAGGCATTCAGTGCTCCAGCGCAAAACTTTGTATTCGCTTCAACGGACGGTACAATTGCGTTCAAAGCAAACGGGAAAATCCCGATTCGTAAAAAAGGCGACGCACAGCTACCGGTTCCGGGGAATTCCTCAGAATACGGCTGGGACGGTTATGTTCCGTATGATGAATTGCCAACTGTTGTGAATCCTAAAGAAGGTTTCATTGCCACAGCTAACAACGAAGTGGTAGATGAAAAGTATCCATATCACATTACGAAGTTTTGGGCACAACCGTATCGCTATGAGCGGATTGCAGAAGTGCTTCGGGATCGAGACGACTTTACAGCGGATGATATGATGAAATTACAAATGGACCAAAAGAATTTACATGCTGGAGAGTTTCTAGATTCACTAATTGGGTCAATTGAAAAGATGGATCGAAAAGGGCGATATAAGGAAATCTTGGCTCAGATGAAAGATTGGAATCAGGTGGATTCAGTGGATGCATCGCAGCCTCTCATATTCCATAAACTTATGAAACAATTGCCGGTGACGATGTTTGCATCAGATATGCCCGCAGATGTCTATGAGTTCATGCCAGGAAAGCCACAGTTAACGGATCAATTCTTACGCAATGCGTATGCGGGAGATCCTTCTACTTGGGTGCAAGAGTACGGGGGAGTTGACCAATGGGTATATGATGCGTTTGAAAAAACGATTGCAAGTCTGAAAGAAGATTATGGGGATAAAACAGAGAAGTGGCAGTGGGGCGACTTCCATCAACTCGTATTCCCTCATCCATTGTCAAGCGCTTCACCGATACTAGCGCGGTTCTTGGATCCGGAAAAACAACCTGTAGGCGGCTCTGGAATTACAGTTCAGGCAGCATCGTTCAAAGACGATGGCAGTGCGAATCACGGAGCCTCGTGGCGCTTTGTTGCGGATCTGGATGACCTTTCAAAGGCTTATCATATTGTAGGTCCTGGTCAAAGTGGCCACGTTAAGTCACAATGGTTCCACGATCAAGCCGATGATTGGGTCCGCGGAGATTTCCATGAGACTGTTTTAGAAGGTGACGTGAAAGATGGGAACGTGTTGACGTTGGAAGCAAAATAAGTTGATGAAGCAGAGGCGCAAGTTGCCTCTGCTTTTTTGTGTGCTCGAATCGAGCTACATTTGTTTCTAGGGATACCCCTAATACACCGAATGCTCATAAACCTCCAAAAACGCTCATAAACATGGGAAAGTGATCATAAATCAGTAGAAACGCTCATAACCCCAGGATTGTGCTCATAAATCTTCAAAAGTGATCATAACCACAGAATTCCGCTCATAAACCTCGAAAAATGATCATAAACACCTCGCCCTCTGTCGCTCGCGGGCAACCCAATCTTCACCAACACCCTCAATCGTGAAAAAGTGCACTTAACCAATCAAAAACCAAGATTTAATTGGTCTGCTTCGCTTTGCGAAGCCATTTAGTGCAAAAAGTGAAGAACGAAATCGAACTTCATTCAAACCTTCGTTTGATAGTAGTTGCAAATCGTCAGAATAACGCATATACTAACCTTACAATCAAACGAACATTTGAATGATGAGGAGGCGGATGAAATTGAAAATGGTTGACACGTGTGATGAACAGATTATTCACGACGCTCTTGTAGTCGAAATTCGAGAGGAATTGCCCCGCGTTGGAAATATGGTGCAACTCTTTAAAGCGCTCGCAGATGAAACACGACTCAAAATTGCGTATTCATTAACATTAAAACAAGAGCTATGTGTTTGTGATGTCGGTGCTATTATTGGTGCATCTAACGCGACTGCCTCTCATCACTTACGATACTTGAAAGAAAATGGATTAGCTCGCTCGGAACGAAGGGGTAAGATGGTCTATTACTCGCTTGCAGATGATCACGTCTTACAACTTGTGAAAATAGCGCACGAACATACGATGGAAGGTGAAGAGAATGGCTGAAACGAACAGGACTGAATATCGTCTCGAAAACTTAAGTTGTGCCAACTGTGCAATGAAATTCGAAAAAAACGTAAATCGACTTCCAAATGTCGAGGTGGCTACTGTCAACTTCGGTGCGAGTAAACTGTCATTTGCAGGTGACGCAACCGTCGACGAACTTGAATCTGCAGGTGCCTTTGATGGCATCCGGGTTGTACCAGTCACACAACGTAAACCTATCAAGAAAACACCATTCTTCAAACGGAAAGAAAACATCGTCTCTCTAATATCTCTTGTATTCCTAGCAGCAGGTTTATTTACTTCTAGCAAATACGGAGAGACCAATACCACCGCAATCATCTTATTTGCAATAGCGATTGTGGTCGGAGGAACTTCGATGTTCATCGACGGGCTCAAAAACTTAGTACGCCTTGAATTCGATATGAACACGCTCATGACAATTGCGATTATCGGAGCCGCAATCATAGGGGAATGGCGCGAAGCCGCTGTTGTCGTCCTCCTGTTTGCAATCAGTGAAGCACTCGAATCCTACTCCATGAACAAAGCTCGGCAATCCATTAGCAGTTTAGTGGACATTGCCCCTCCTTCAGCAACCATCAGACGAAATGACGAGATGTTCGAGTTGCCGACTGAAGACATTCGAATCGGAGACATCTTAATCGTCAAGCCGGGTCAAAAAATCGCGATGGATGGAACGGTACGATCAGGGTTCTCAACCGTGAACCAAGCTGCGATTACCGGCGAATCTGTCCCTGTCACCAAGCAAGTAGACGACACCGTTTTTGCAGGAACGCTGAACGAAGAAGGATCTCTAGAAGTAACCGTCACCAAATTAGTAGAGGACACGACAATCGCTAAAATTATTCATCTTGTTGAAGATGCGCAGGCAGAAAAAGCACCTTCGCAGCAATTCATCGACAAGTTCGCGAAATACTATACACCAGCCATTATCGCCATTGCGGCGCTAACCGCTGTCATTCCACCACTTCTCGGTGCGGATTGGCAAACTTGGATTTATCAAGGACTCGCAGTTCTTGTCGTCGGATGCCCTTGTGCGCTCGTCGTATCCACACCTGTTGCAATTGTCACAGCAATCGGGAACGCAGCACGTCAAGGCGTGCTCATTAAAGGCGGCGTCCACCTGGAAGAAATGGGGCATATCAAAACCGTTGCGTTTGATAAAACCGGGACTTTAACGAAAGGCTATCCTGAAGTCACGGATATCATCACCTCAAATGGAGTAGAGGAAGCATATCTCCTTCAGTCGGTCGCAGCCGTTGAACGTCTCTCACAACACCCATTGGCAAGAGCGCTCGTCAATGCATCTGAAGCGCGCAACCTCGAAGTTGTACCAGCGGAAAACTTCCAATCCGTCACAGGTAAAGGGGCAGTTGCTGTTGTGGAAGGTAAAAGTGTTTCTGTCGGAAGCCTTCGATGGATGGAAGAACTCACTGAACTTCCAGAATCAGCGAAGATCAAAGCAACAGACATGCAGACTGAAGGGAAATCTGTGATGGGCGCTGTCATAGATGGTGCATTTGCAGGGCTCTTCGCAGTAGCGGATCCAGTTAGAGAAGAAAGCAAACTTGTTCTTGAACGATTAAAAGAAATCGGCGTAGATACTACAGTTATGCTGACAGGCGATGACCCGAAAACGGCGCAAGCGATTGCTGCTCGTTTAGGCATTGACGACGTTCGTGCTGGACTCATGCCGGAAGACAAACTCAATGCAATCCGTGAATTGAGCGAAGGCAAGAAGCGAGTAGCGATGGTCGGAGATGGCATTAATGATGCACCGGCACTTGCCGCAGCATCTGTTGGAATCGCAATGGGTGGCGCTGGGACAGACGCCGCATTAGAAACTGCCGACATCGCATTGATGGCGGATGATCTAGAACAATTGCCATATACCGTGAAGTTGAGTAGAAAAACGTTGCGTACTATCAAAGAAAACATTATGTTTGCAGTAGGACTAAAAATTGCTGCACTGCTTCTCGTCATCCCAGGCTGGCTGACGCTATGGATCGCAATCTTCGCAGATATGGGCGCAACACTGTTAGTTGTGTTGAATTCACTTCGATTAATGCGAATCCAAAAGTAAGAAGCGGTCGTTTGGAGGAACTTCCTTATGCAACTAAAAGAATGGACAATGGTGGAGCAAGAACAGCTGATCCACTTCATGACCACAAATACATGGCCATTTCACATGCAAGAAAATTCGGGTCGCGAGTTGATCGAAAAAGCGATCCGAGAAGGTGGATACGAGTCAGATGAAGTCAAAACATTTTGGCTCGTCAACGACAACGGAGAAAAAGTGGGCATCGCAAAAATCCATGACTTACAAGATGATGTCCCCTTGTTCGATTTACGTATCGCTGATCGCTATCGAGGTAGAGGATATGGAGCAAGTGCACTGCGCCTCATGGCAAACTATGTGTTTGGATTGCCGGAGGGGAAGAACCGGCTGGCAGGTCACACGCGACATGACAATCTAGCAATGCGTAAGACGTTCGAACGGTCTGGCTTTGTAAAAGAAGGACATTTGAGGCAAGCATGGTTTTCTCCAGAAGAAGATCGATATTACGATGCTATTACTTACGGAATCACGCGAGATGACTATATGGCAGGGAAGAAAACTCCAGTAGTCTGGGAAGATAACGGAAGTTCGCAGACAATTCAAGGTATCCCTGATTTCCCGGACCAATTTGAATCAGAACGTTTGCTGATTCGTATGCCTTCACTAAATGATGTTTCTGACGTAAATAACGCAATCCTTCAAACATTACCTACTCTGCGTCAATGGATGCCATGGGCGCATCAGCCACAAAATCTAGCGGACACAGAACAACGGATGCGACAGGGAATTGCAGATTTCATCACAAAAAAAGATCTCAGACTTCACTTGTTCGAAAAACAAACAGGTGACTTCATAGGCTCATCAGGATTGCATAGAATCGATTGGTCGATTCCCAAATTTGAAATTGGCTATTGGTTAGCGAGTGGATATGAAGGAAAAGGGTACATGACAGAGGCTGTAGAACGAATTACGGAGTTTGCAATTGATGAACTTGGTGCACACCGAGTAGAAATTAGATGCGACGAACTCAACAAAAAAAGCCGTGCCGTTGCAGAACGGGCAGGCTTTGAACTAGAAGCTGTGTTGAAAAATGATGATCGATCAGCTGACGGGACACAGTTGAGAAACACAGTCATATATGCAAAAATCAGCCAGTAAACGTGAAAAAGGGATGTCGGAGAAAACCGACATCCCTTTATTTAAACTGACCGTCTACCGGAAATCATGTTAAGAATAAACACGATCAATGCAATGACGAGCAAGATATGAATGAGGCCGCCACCAATTTTGAAAATTAGTCCAAGCAACCAGAATGCAATTAGTGCTACAATGATAATCCAAAGTAATTTACCCATGTGTCGTTCACTCCTTTCGAGATTGTGATTGAATTGGTTATGCTGTTTAGATACCCAGGTACAAATTGAGTTAAACACATCCAAAAAAATTTGAAGGTAAATGGGCTACAAAATGCTATCGGAGGTGCTTGGATTGGCAACACCGAGTATGGAAGACTATATTGAACAGATTTACTTGCAAATTGAAGCAAAAGGCCAGGCAAGAGTTTCGGATGTCGCAGAATCGCTAGCCGTACTTCCGTCATCAGTCACGAAAATGGCGCAACGGCTCCATAAGGAAGGCTACGTTATTTATGAACGATATAAAGATATAAGCCTAACCGTCCGTGGTCGTAATTTTGGTGAACGGCTTGTGCAACGACATGAACTGTTAGAACAATTTTTACGGATTATCGGTGTGAAGGAAGAAAACATATACGGAGATGTAGAAGGAATTGAACATCACCTAAGCTGGGACGCGATGGATCGAATAACAGATCTTGTACAAGCCATGAATGAAGATAAAAGCTTCGTGACTGCACTTAAACAACGCAACGAATAAGTTTACTAACAATTATTTAAGGAAATGGGAGAATAAGATGACAAATACACTTGCAGGAACAGTTCAAAAAGTTCGGGTACTGGAGCTTGAAGGCTCACGTTGGTCACTCGATTTAGATGGAACAGAATTGTATATGAACGCTTCTGAAGCACCGGAAACACTACAAGCAGGAGACACTCCAGACGTTTTCTTATTCATGAACCGACGGGGTGAACTCGCGGCTTCGATGCAATTGCCGCACATGACAATGGGAACATACGGCTGGGCACGGGTTTTACGGGTGGACGACAAGTTCGGAGCATACGTTGATATTGGTGCAGCTTTCGAAGTGCTCGTGAACAAAGCAGATCTGCCACATGTCCGAAAGTTATGGCCAAAGATTGACGATGCGTTGTATATGACGCTTCGTACGGATCCAGCTGGAACGATCTTCGGACGACTCGCAACGGAAGAACGCGTACTAGATGTCATTGGAATTGCAGAGCAATGGCGCATGAACGATAACCTAACAGCGCGTCCTTACCGGTTGCTGCCAGTAGGAGCGTTCTTGCTAAGCATTCCTGATAATTTCCGAATCTTCATCCACGCTAGCGAAATGGCTGCCGAGCCACGTCTTGGAGAAGAGCTCGCAGTCCGCATCATTGATGTACAGGAAGACGGAACGCTAAATGGATCTCTACTTCCGCGTAAGCAGGAACGATTGGACGACGATGCAGAAATGATTTACGCGTATTTACAAGAAACTAACGGTAAAATGCCATTTACGGATAAGTCGACACCTGAGGAAATTGAGGAAATGTTTAGCCTTAGTAAAGGCGCCTTCAAACGTGCACTCGGCAGATTGATGAAAGACGGTAAGATTGAACAGCGAGATGGCTGGACGTCCCTCAAAGATTGACGGGAACCTTTTAGCTCAAGATTTCGTATGTATTGGAAACGAGGAGGTAAGAAAATGAAACGAACGCTTGCTGCTAGTCTTGCATTGATGCTCTCTGTAGGGCTACTGTTACCGAACATTGCATCAGCAGATTCTACCATTAATGAAAAGCTGGGAGTACCAATCGTAGTCTACGGCGCCAACCTTTCTGATGACGAAAAGGCTAGTGTAAAAAAGAGTCTGAAAGTTGACGAGGAAGCAGAAGTAGAAGAAATTGAAGTGACAGGGAAAGATCTTGTTACTTATATTAAAGACGGCGATCCGAATGCACGAATGTATTCTTCGGCGAAAATCATGCGGAAAGATGCAGGTAAAGGGCTCGAAATTTCGATTGTTACGCAAGACAATATTACTCAAGTCACGCCAGAAATGTACGCGACAGCTATGCTGACGGCAGGCATTGAAGATGCTAAAGTGGAAGTTGCAGCCCCTAAGAAAGTAACTGGGCATTCTGCATTGGTCGGTATTTATAAAGCTTATGAAGTAAGCGGAGAATCACTAGATAAGGAACGTACGGATGTAGCCAACGACGAATTGGACGTTGCGACGACGTTATCTGAAAAAGGTGTAGACAAAGACAAAGTTGCCGAACTATTGACGGATATTAAACAGCAGATTTCCGACAAAAACCCTGCGACTAAAGAAGATGTGGAAAAAATTGTCAAAGAACAATTAGAGAAGCACAAAATCGAACTAAGTGATGCAGATCGTCAATTACTAATTGACTTGATGGACCGGATTAGTAAATTAGATATAGATTTCTCGAAATTTTCACAGCAACTAGATGATTTGGCTTCAAAGGTTAAAGACAAATTAGGTGAAATCGATCCCGGTTTTTGGGATAAAGTAAAAGAATTTTTCCAAGGACTTGTAGATTCAGTGAAATCTGTGTTTCAATAACTAAGTAAGTATCGTTGAACTATCTAAATACCCGAATCATCCATTTAAAAGGGAGGCTGTTCTCATGGAATTTGAATACAAAGATCTTGGCGGTGATGCGTATGCATTTCGCAATGAGCAAGGTGGTAAAACACTAGCTGAAATTACGTGGACACTTCTCGGAGATGTCATGGTGATGGATCACACTTTCGTTTCGGAAGAACTCCGTGGTGGAGGCGTTGCGAAGAAACTTTTAGACCGTGCTGCTGACTATGCTCGGGAAAACAACTTGAAGATGGAAGCAGTTTGTTCATACGTAGTAACCGCGTTCAACCGATACGAAGAATACAACGATGTGAAAGCTTAACGATTAATTAAAGCGGAACGCTGTGTTTAGGCGCTCCGCTTTTTTAAGAAGTAACAAAAAAATGAAACGTTTTGTGAATTCAGTCGTATAGTAGACTACAACTAGAAAAAGTGAGGCGATGTAAATGAATCGAACGGCAGAAAAAGTATTAGGAATCATAGGATTAGTATTTACAGTATTTGGAGTCATAGCATCCATTTTTGGTGCTGTCATATTTAATATGTTTAGCTCAAATCCTGAACTTCGCACAGAGATGGAAATGGATTTCTATTCAGATCCTACAATGACGCCTGCAGATATTGATATGATTTTCAACATATTTGATGCACTCGGAGGATTCCTGTGGCTAGGAGTTGTATTCCTAGTTATAAGTTTAGTACTGACAATTATCGGATTGGTCAACATTTGGAATAACAAAAATCCGAAACTTGCAGGAATCATGTTCATAATTGGTGGATTAACGGGAGGTATTTTGTCTCTTACTTCAATCTTACTCTATATCGCAGGGATTCTCTGCTTGACAAAGAAACCAAATACAATGGTTCCAGATGAACAGATCATTACTGACACACCACCTGAAGATGGTGGAATGCGTCCGTTGTAAACAATAAAAAAACGTCCTGTTCGGTAGTTTCCGAATAGGACGTTTTTGAATTAGATGCATAAAGCGGATTGCCGTATCATATAAACATATTGTGCTGTTTCAACCGGAACCCCTTCAAAGTCTTCATCAAATACTTCAAGTAACTCAAAACCAAGCTTCTCGTAGAACGCTTTTGCGGGATCATTTAAATCATCAACGTACACGAATAGCTTCATAGCACCATTCAGTAGCGTCAATGCACCAGTAAATAGCTCCATCCCTATGCCTTGTCGCTGATAGTCTGGAAGGATATAAAGTGCGGTTAGCTCGGCATCTCCATCATCATCAATCCGAGTCATGTTGAAAAATCCAACAGCACGACCGTCGCGTTCAGCGATTAAAACCTCTGTCTTTTCCATACGCTTCAATAACATGGGAGTTGAGTAAGCGCTATCGAGAAATTTTTGTTGAACAAATTCGGGTAAAAGCTCTCTATACGTATCTTTCCAAGTGGCACGGGCAATGTGTTGAACGGCAGCAATATCTTCCTCAATCATTTGTCGAATCATTGCGCTTTCACCTCGTCATTCCTTTCTCTCATCATAACAAATGCAGGTATTGAAAACTAGCGATAGTCAGACTTGTCATGAAAATGAAATGTTCATTGCGTTTGGCAAACTTGAAGTGGGGTATACTTGTTACATGGACCCATACTAAATAAAAGTTAAGTAAAAATTTGGAGGTTTGATTTTCATGGCTAAAAAACGTAATGGTATTCTACTTGCAACAATTGCAGCTGGAGCATATGCATATTTCAGTAAAAAAGAGAACCGTGACAAAGCACAAGTAGCTGTGAACAATTTAGTTACGAAAGTCGATTCTTTTGTTCAATCTAAAAAAGCAGACTACTCAGACCAAACTAAACGTGGCATGTCCGATCCGTACGATTTTCAGGACAACAAAATGGTGAGTGAAGGGGCTCAAACTAGCGTTCATTACTACAACCAAGTGGTTGAAGATAAAGGGAAGTCAGCTAAAGAAGATGGCCTTTATCATAAAAAAGAAGACAAAGAAATTACGGACGAGCTTGAGTCCAAAGAAGCGAAATCAGACTCCGAAAAGTCGAAATGAAACTAACGGTTAACTATACAAAACATCTAACCACTAGCATCTAAACTAAATAACACGTGATTAATCGCCTAATTCATTACAAAACCTGCAAAGTGTCTAAATTGTCACCAAATGCAGGTTTTTTTGTATTGTCCATATTAAATCGGTCTTTTCAAAATAGGTTTCGTTGTAATTGTGAACGGGATTAGGGTATACTTTTTTAAGAGACGATGACCGTCTGTAATTGAAAAAAACCCGTTAGTCGATCTGAGTTTTCCTATGAAAATCCGGGTTGCTAATAGTTTGAAAAATAGTGAAGGTGGATTTCGTGAAAAAAAGAATTGGATTTATAACGATGTTGGCTACAGCCGCAGTGTTATTAAGTGGTTGTACGAGTGTTGAGGAAAAAAGAGGGACGTTCTATGGAATATTTGTAAAACCGATGGATTGGTTGCTTCATACTCTAGGAGAAGCATTTAACGGAAGCTATGGACTCGCGATCATCGTCATCACGATGGGAATTCGCTTAATCCTAATGCCTCTCATGTTGAAAAACTACAAATCACAGCAAGAAATGAAAGTAAAAATGGATGCGTTGAAACCTGAAATGGAAACGATCCAAAAACAGATGAAAACAGCAAAAGAATCAGGCAACAAAGAAGAACAGATGAAGTTGCAACAAGAAATGATGGGCCTCTATTCCAAACATAATGTGAATCCGTTAAACATGGGTTGTCTTCCATTAGTGATTCAAATGCCAATCATTATGGGTCTGTACTTTGCAATCTTGTATGCTGATGATGTAGTGAAGAGTCATCAATTTCTATGGTTTGAGCTAGGTAAACCCGATATGATTATGATGCTTGTTGCAGGTGCTGTATACTTCGTTCAAGCAAGAGTTTCACTATGGACAATGCCAGAGCAGCAGAAAGCACAAATGAAATTATTTGTTTACATTTCACCAATTATGATTATGTTCATCTCGTATCGTGTTGCTGCTGCACTCCCTCTCTACTGGGCAGTAGGTGGTTTGTTCATGATTTTCCAAACGTATCTCGGACGTAAATTCTACTATAAACACACTGCAGCAGAACTAGCAGTTGAAGCTGACGGTCATGTCGATGTAGAAATCGTCGATCCAGAAGATGAACAACATAAGAAAAGCAAGAAAAAAGGGAAGTAACTTTTATAGCTCAATCAGCCGGAGAGCTTACTCCGGCTTCTTTTTTAACTTATAGAACACAAGGCTGACTGTGAAATGGAGGAATATGCCGATGAACAGTAAATGGATTTATGGAATAGGTATTGTCTTAGCAGGCGCATTTTCACTCTATTTTATTGTCAAGCTAGATTTACAAAATGCATTGATTGGCATGATTGCGCTGTTTGCTCTCACGAATAGTGCACGAGCGAAGCAATTCAAGAGTCAAGGGATGATACGTGAGTCCCGGTGGATGCAAGGGCTATCAATGTTATTTGCGATTGCCCTTGCAGTCATCTTGTTTTTAAGAGTGTTAGGATGAAAAAAGGAAACAGCATTGCGCATAGAGCGCTGCTGCTTCCTTTTTTTAGTAGGCTAGCTTTCGTCGAGTAAAGAGAACGATAAAGATGGCAGGAATTGTACATACCGCCATTCCTAAAAAAGCGAGCCCGGGAGAAATATCGTATAAATACCCTGCAGGAATTGTTAAAAATGCTGTACTCAAACTCATAGCAAACGCTGCATACATACCTTGCGCAGAGGCGATCTGCTGTTTTGGAAGACGAGTGGATATATATTGGATGAATGCATAATGTGCAATACCGAAAGAAATTGCATGCAACATTTGTGTAACAACGAACACGGCTGTAATCGGAAAAAGGAAAACAACGATCCAACGAACGGTTGAACCAATCGCGGCCATTAAAAACATCGTTGAAATCTTTACATTTGCTAGCATCCGGTCTGAAACACGGAAAAAAAGAATCTCAAATAGCACAGCGACGTTTAAAATTACCCCAATCCAAAATCCAGAAACATTCAGGTCATCCAGGTAAATGAAACCAAAGCTATAATACGCAGCATGAGCCCCTTGTAGTAAAACAGCTAAAATGGTTACGACTAGAAACCCTTTTGTTTGGAACAGCGTCCTTAACTTAGTCTGAGAGACATTTGAAGAAGTACGTTCCGGTGCCATATCAAGAACTGCAGGTGCACTTCTCATGAAAAATAAGACAGCTATAGCAAGGCCGACAATCATTAAATACAAAATCGATTGCTCGCTCCAAATGGATGTCGCGGCACCAACGAGCAGTAAAGCGACTGTATATCCGATTGATCCAAACGAACGGCTTTTTCCATAATGGATTCGCTCAGACTGCATTAATAGAGTTGCACCACTCTCGACAGCAGGCAAAATCATAGGATAGACCGCACTGAACAAAATCGTGATCGCTGCCAGTGCCCATAATGGAGAATCAGGCAAGTAGAGAATGACGAGCAGCAGTGAGAGGATTGATAATCCTTGAACCACTCTTCGTAGAGAGGATCTATGGGTTAATACAGGGAATACGAGAAAAGTAGTGAGCGCTCTTGCAGCCATTCCGATTCCCATGATGACACTGGCTGTAGAAACAGTGAGACCTTTTTCAATGGTCAACCATCCGGTCCAATAGGGAAGAAAGATTCCCCACGTAAAAAAGAATACAAAAAAACTGGCAGAAAGCCATCGTTGGTTAGCCAAATAGAATCATCCTTCATCTAAATAAATCAAACTGAAAAATTAATCATAGCATACACTTTTAAAAAGGCACAGTAGTCCTAAGGCAGAAATAATGGTAGACTATGAAATGGACTGTTTGTAATGATCCCGTAAAATACAAGAAACTGACAATAGATAGCAAGAGACAATATGAAAGAAGGCAAATTTCTTATGAAGCGAAGTCAAGATAGAAGACGAACGAGCAAGAAGCGGTCTAAAGGGCTAAAAGCGACGTTACTAATTGCTGTAGCCGCTCTGGTAGGACTGATTATATGGATTGGCACCAATGATTGGAACGTTGAGAAAACGCTAGAACAAGCAGGTTTATCTAATACTGATAGTGAAAAACCAGAAACTTCCCCTGGGTCAGAAGACAAGGAAGAAGAGGATGAACAAAATCTGCCTCCTGCAGAAGTAGAGCCGGCTCCTCCCGAAGAGTCAACAGAAAAAGGCGAGGATGACACACCTTTTGATGGAGGGTATGTGGAGGGACAACAATTGCCAAGTGAACCGACCTATGTAAAAGACATCTTAATTGCCAACAAAAAATATCCGCTACCGGAAACCTTTGCACCTGGTGAAAGTAAAGAAGCCCGAGCTGCATTTGAAGAAATGGCTGCGGAAGCTAAGCTTTCCAGTTTTAACTTAACTGCGTTCAGCACATACCGTTCCTACGACTATCAAGTGACGCTTTACAACCGTTATGTGGATCGAGACGGGGTAGAAGCGGCAGATCGCTACAGCGCACGACCTGGCTACTCGGAACATCAAACGGGTCTGGCATTTGATATTGGTGAAGTGAATCACGAAAAACATTGGGCATCCTCATCGTTTGGTACAACAGAAGCAGGCAAGTGGTTGCTCGCAAACGCACATCGCTATGGTTTCATTTTGCGCTACCCTAATCACAAAGAAGAAATCACAGGATACATGCACGAGGCGTGGCACTACCGATATGTTGGTAAGCCGATAGCTGAACAAATCTTCAAGAAAAATATCACACTCGAGGAATACCTTGGAATAGAGTGAGAAAAGGACTGCCCTAGCAGTCCTTTTTTCTATGGGTACAGTTAAGCAGGTGCATGGAAGTGCTTAGTTTTTATGGAATCTGCTCAAGCGAGAGGGAATCCGCTCAAGCGAGCCAGGAATCTGCTCAAGCAAGTCAGGAAACCGCTCAAGCAAACCAAGAATCCCCTCAAGCAACCATCCCAAAAATCAAAAAACAGGCTACCTCCAAATAGAAGGTAGCCCGACACGTGAACACATTATAAAATAGGCGACAACAATCGCGAGATCGACTCTTTAATCTTAATCGTACGTGAGCGATTCAAATACATATCGTAAGTCAACTCAGTCGATAACTGGATGTCTTGTTCAAATAGCTCAGCGAGTTCGCGTGACTTCTCTCGATCATAGATGAACGCATTGATTTCAAAGTTGAGACGGAAACTTCGCTCGTCAATATTGGCTGTACCGACAGTCGACAACTCATCATCCACAACAATCTGCTTCGCATGAATGAACCCATTCTCGTAAATGTAGACCCGTGCTCCAGCTTTCAGCAAGCTGCCGATATTCGAATACGTCGCCCAGTAGACAAACATGTGATCCGGCTTATTCGGAATCATAATCCTCACATCTACCCCAGACAAACACGCGATTCGAAGCGCGTCCAAGAAACTAACGTCGGGAATGAAATACGGCGTTTGAATATATATATAATCTTTGGCGATAAAGATCATCTTTAGATAGCCGTCCTTGATTTGTTCCCATTCCGCATCTGGGCCGCTCGAAACGATTTGCATTCCGACGGATCCTTTACGTGGTATGACAGGGAAGTAACGATCGTTGTATTGCACTTCACTCGATGCCAATGCCTGATTCCAATCCAAAAGGAATCGGGTTTGTAACGGATGTACTGCACTTCCTTCGATGCGTAAGTGAGTATCCCGCCAATAGCCGAACTTTTTGCTCATCCCAAGGTACTCATCTCCCACGTTAAATCCACCGACATATCCAACACGACCATCGACAACCACGATTTTTCGGTGATTACGATAATTCAAGCGTGGGTTGATGAGCGGCATTATGGCAGGGAAGAAAGCTGCAGCTTCTCCGCCAGCTTCTGTGAGTTCTTTCAAATGTTTGACGTGCAAACCCCGCGATCCGATATCGTCAAAAAGTACACGAACTTTTACGCCTGACTGCGCCTTTCTTACAAGAACCTCCATAATCTTACTTCCGAGTTTGTCGAGTCTCATAATGTAATACTGGAAATGGATATGATCCTTGGCACTTTCCAAGTCCTCGATAAGCGCTTCGAACTTTGCAGCACCATCATTAAAGATTTCCACATCATTATCTTGTGTTAACACGGCATGGTTATTTCGTAAATGTAAATAAATCATATCGTGGTAATGTGCGGTATCATCGAGTTGGAATTCAAAGGTTTCGTCTTCAATCGCCTCCATTTGGTAGTCGATTAAGGTCTCTATACCGATACGATCTCGACCGGACCAGCGAAATAAGTGTCGTTTCCGCAATTGTCTTCCAAGAAGCAGGTAAATAATGAATCCAAAGAGAGGAATGAAAAATAGAACAAGGAGCCAAGCCCATGTAGCTGCAGCATCACGTCGTTCTAAAAAGATAAGAACGCCCGCAAGCAGGACGTTTAAAATAAGAGTTGCAATCGTAAGAAAGGTGATAATTCCTGCCATTGTATGCCGCCTTTCTGGAAATGTATTGTATTTCTATAGTATACATGAACAAAGGAATTTGTCTCTGAAAACAAAACCTTGCTGCTTAATAAAAAAGACTGAAAGAAATGGAGTGCCCAACTCTTTCAGTCTCCCGAGGAATAGATGTTAGGGACGCAGATTCACGCGTTGCAAACGCAACGCATTCAATACAACCGACACGGAACTGAACGCCATTGCAGCACCAGTTACCCCTAAGGGCGAGCAATCCAGCCACCACAACACCCTGTCCATCCCGACAGTCGCTGCAATCGACTTCGCAATCCGTTCCTGATCGCCTGTCAGCATGATGACTTACATCCCGAGTGCATGCAATTCTTTCACCTTATCTGCAACAGCAATCACACCTACATAATCGCCATCCGCTGCTATATACATCACCGTCTTGCCGTCATTCTCAAGGGAATCCGTGTCTGCAATGCCACCATCGAACGAAACGCGAAGCGCTCAAATATTTTTTGGTTGCCAAGCAATACTTAAATGCTGTCTATCTTACAACGGATCTCGTGAACAGGAATGGATTCGAACTCTTCAACTGTTGAAATCCGCTCCACCTTTTCCTGTCCGAAAGCTGTAATGGCACGAGCCACAGGGTGTTCAGAATCCCTTTCCGTTGCCGCTGCTAGTGCTGTCAACGATTCCCTTTTTGACGAATCCGAAACATACAAGTCTGTCACTTCGGGTGTCCCTTTAGTGAATGTACCGGTAGGGGAGTATGTCAATCGATCACGTTGGATCAATGAAATTTACGAAAAAAGAGCATTTGTAACATAATTGAAAGGTTAAAAACTTGACAATTGTGGTATAATGAAGTTAGACAAAGGACAACATCAAGATTAGAGCAAAATAGAACCTTATATCCAATTCGTGCGTCCTGCACTATAGAAAGGTTGAGGTGGAACCAGATGGCGAAAGAAATCGATTTGAAGAAGATCATCACAAACTTAGCGAAGTTAGGTGTTTCCGCTACAATGACAAAATCGCGTCTAGATATGCTGAAGGCACTTACACCGCCTGCTCAGCAAGACCCGCAAATCCAACCATAACTAAAAAACACGACCTAGGAATATTCCTAGGTCGTGTTTTTTATTCTTCCTCATCCGAGTTGAACATATACGTACGGTGATGGAATTTCATGCTGAAAATCAGACCAATAGCGAGCATGTTACCCATCAAAGAACTACCTCCATAACTTATGAATGGAAGGGGAATCCCCGTAATCGGAAGTAATTGAATCGTCATGCCGATATTTTCAAATACATGGAACGTAATCATTGCGATAATCCCTGCAGCAATATACGTACTGAATGGATCCTTTAACTCCAAAGCAATTTTTGTCAAATGATAAATCAGAAAGAAATATAGACAAATGACGACGCTTGCGCCGAAGAATCCCCATTCCTCTCCAATAACACTGAAGATGAAGTCAGTATGGCTTTCTGGTACATACACTTCACGGTCTTTATACCCTTTACCGAAAATCCCCCCAGATCCAATCGCGTTCAACGAAGTAATGAGATGCAATCCTTCGTTTGACGAATACGAATAGGGATCGAGCCATGAATAGATTCGCTGGAACTGATACTGTTTAAATCCGAGTGACGCTAAAAAGTCTTGGGCATATAATGCCATAAAGAGCATTGTGCCTCCGATTGAAGCTGAGCCCACAAAGATTGGCAATAAGATTTTCCACGTTATGCCAGACACGATAGTTAGAGCAGCAGTGATAGCGAGGAAAACTAGCGCTGTTCCTAAATCTGTCTGCATCATTATGAAAAATAAAGGAACAATCAGGACGACACCGATTTTTAAAAGTAACATGAAATCGGTTTGCAACGTCTTCTCTGTAAACTTCTCATGGTGTTTCGTTATGACACGAGCAAGACCGATGATGAAAAATGTTTTCATAAACTCGGCAGGCTGGATACTACCAATACCAGGTAAGTGGAACCAACTTTTTGCTCCGTTACGGCGAGCAACGAGGTCCATACTTTCCGGGAGAATGAACAGCACGAACAGAGAGAAAATGCCGACTCCATAAATGAGCCACGCTGCTTTTTTATATTGTTCAGGTTCGAAGTACATTGTAAAAGCAATAATAATCGAACCTACGACATACCACTGAATTTGAGATGGTATAAAGTTGATGCCATATTGTCCTGTCGTTTGAGCTGAAGAAATAGCAATCAGACTAATTGCTCCAAACATAAGCAAAAGAAAGGCTAGCGGCCAATCGAAACGGTCCGAAGATCTTTGTTGTATTTTCATAATTTGTCACCTTTGTCGTTTCATAGAGTACAGTCACTCATTATAACCGAAAAGGTACCCGAATCCACAAGAGGAAATTTTCCTGTTTTGTCCGGTTACTCATCTTCTGTTTCAAATAAGTAATTTTGCTGGTGGAATCGTATACTAAAAATCAAACCAATTGCAAACATATTACTAAATAAGGAACTTCCTCCATAGCTGATGAAAGGAAGAGGGATGCCTGTTATCGGAAGCAGTTGAATATTCATACCGATGTTTTCTAACACGTGGAAAGCTAACATGGCAATGACACCTGCCGTCACATATATACTGAACGTATCTTTCAACGTCAATGCGATTTTTGTTAAATGATAAATGAAGACGAAAAAAAGTGTTATTAGTAAACTTGTCCCGATGAATCCCCATTCTTCTCCAATTACACTGATGATGAAGTCTGTGTGGTTTTCAGGAATATACACAATACTTTCTTTGAAACCTTTTCCAGTGAACTCCCCAGAACCGATTGCCGTCATCGCCTGGATCAGGTTATACCCTTCTTCACCTGGATACGAATAAGGATCGAGCCACGAATAGACACGCTTAAATTGATAAGGGTCAAAACCAAGCTTCTGCAAAAAATCCTGAGCATAGATAGCCATCCATAAAAGAGTTGCTCCCAGAGTTGCGCCAACTGCCATTAACGGACCAAGCAGTTTCCATGAAATTCCAGATACAATGACGACGGCAATTGTAATCGCGATGAATACTAGAGAAGTCCCCAAATCTGGTTGCTTCATTATGAAAGCAAGTGGAACCAGCAACATCAATGCTACTTTTCCAAGTAGCATTAAATCCATCCTGATCGATTTTTCGGGATGACGGTCATGATGAACACTAACGGTTCGAGCTAATCCAAGGATGAAAAAAGACTTGATGAACTCTGAAGGTTGAATCGTTCCAATGACAGGTAGATGTAGCCAACGCTTTGCACCTAGACGAGTTTCAGCAATTTGATCTTCACCGCCTGGTGCCAACATAAGAAATACTAAAAGGAAAATTCCAAAGCCATAAAGGGGCAACGCCAGTTTTTTGTATTGTTGAGGTTCAAGCTGTATCATAACGAAAATGATAAATGCACCTAAGACGTACCAACGTATTTGCAAGGGGATGAAATTTGTGTTGTACTGTCCAGAGTTTTGAGCGGAACCAATTGCGGTTAAACTGACGATAAAAAACAAAAATAGTAATAAAGCAAGTGTCCAGTCAAAGCGATCTGTCCACTTGGATGAAAGTTTCAAAGCGGAACTCCTTCCTAAGAAGATAATCGGTAAAGTATACCGTAGTTAGGTCAAAGATTCACGTAGTTCATAAGACGTGATCGTGGAATGATAAGTTTCTCCATTGTAAAACTTATTACTCTAACAATAGATGAAGAGAGAGGTTTTTTCTACCTTCATCCACGGTTCATGGTAAACTAGTGAGACGAAAACTAACGGATCGAGAGGGATTATTATGAAAAAAAAGCTAGGGTTAGTCTATGGAGGAAAATCAGCAGAACATGAAGTTTCGTTGTCTACAGCGCGCGCAGCTACACAAGCAATCAATTTTGAAGCATACCAAGTGATGCCGATCTACATAACTCCTGAAGGGGAGTGGCGTACGGGCGCATCTCTTGCAGCACCTGCGAAAACAATCGAAGAATTGCGTTTGGACGGGAACGGAACAAACGAGCCGGATAGTATCGCTCAATTCCTTCAGTTGGAAAGCAAGCCGGATGTCATCCTACCACTACTTCACGGAACAAATGGGGAAGATGGAACAGTACAAGGTCTCTTCGAAGTGATGAATATCCCTTACGCAGGAAATGGTGTTCTTGCCTCATCAGCAGGGATGGATAAAGTCGTCATGAAACAATTGTTTGCTCAAGTTGGGCTTGCGCAAGTACCTTATGTCCATTTCATTCGTTCAGAGTGGGAAAAAGATGAAACGCGTCTATTAGACGCTGCAGAGCAAACACTTGAATACCCGGTATTTGTAAAGCCGGCTAACTTAGGCTCAAGCGTAGGGATTAGCAAAGCGGACAATCGGGGGAGTTTGAAGGAAGCGATTTCGTTTGCGCTAAAATTCGATAGAAAAATAATTGTGGAACAAGGGGTCACAGCACGTGAAGTCGAAATGGGTGTACTAGGAAACGACGAACCTGCATGTTCCGTTCCGGGGGAAATTAAGCCCGTTGCAGCATTTTACGACTACGAAGCGAAATACCAAGACGGAAACACAGAATTAGTGATTCCTGCACAAGTACCTGATGACGTTGCAAACCATATGAAAGACATGGCGTACCGTGCATTCAAAGTACTCGACTGTGCTGGACTCGTTCGCGCTGACTTCTTTGTAACTGAAACTGACGAAGTGCTCATTAACGAAGTGAATACGATGCCTGGATTTACACCGACGAGTATGTTCCCGCTACTTTGGCAACATACTGGCGTGAGCTATCCGGAACTAATTGACCGTCTTATTGAATTGGCGATCTCACGCCATGCAGAAAAACAAAAGATACAATACACAATGGATTGAGTGGGATAACTAATGAAACGAAAATTGACTGAACTGGCTAACTGGTTGGGAGCTTCTGGACAGCTATTAGAAGGAATTACAGTGACGGGAGCAACTATTGACTCGAGAAATATCCAGGAAGGTGAGTTGTTCATCCCATTCCGTGGAGAACATACAAACGGCCATATGTATGTCCGTTCAGCTATCGAAAATGGTGCAGTTGCTGCGCTATGGCTTGCCGATGAACCGAACCCTCCTGAAGACATTCCACTTATCTTTGTAGAAGATGCAGAGAGTGCTCTACAGCAACTTGCTCGTAGCTATCGCGAACAGCTCACATGTAAAGTGATCGGTGTCACAGGTTCGAACGGTAAGACATCGACAAAAGATTTACTTGCGAGTGTTTTAGGCGCAAAATTTGAGGTCCGTAAAACAGAAGGGAATTTTAACAACGAACTCGGCATGCCGTTAACAATTCTTTCCCTTGAAGAAGATACAGAAGTGGCTGTTTTGGAAATGGGCATGAGTGGTTTTGGGGAAATTTCATTCCTTTCTAAATTAGCAAAGCCTGATATCGCAATTATTACCAATATCGGTGAAGCTCACATGCAAGATCTCGGAAGTCGAGAGGGAATTGCGAAAGCGAAATTCGAAATTATCGATGGGCTTTCTTCAAGCGGAACCTTTTACTTTGACGGTGATGAGCCACTGCTTACCGCACTTGTGAGTGATCATCCAGAACTTGATGCGCATGCTTTCGGCTACAGGGATACGTGTGACATAGTAGCGAAAGATATAAAAGTGACCGAACAAGGTAGTCAGTTTACTGTTGAGGGCCAAATTGAAGGTCAATTTGTCATCCCGGTCTACGGTGAGCACCAAGTGAAAAATGCGCTAGCAGCAATGCTGGTTGCTAAAAAACTCGGCATGACTGACGAATCGATTCGAAATGCTCTACTAAACGCAGTCTTAACACCGATGCGCATGCAACCGGTCACAGCAAAGAGTGGAGCGTTGTTCATAAATGATGCCTATAATGCTGCTCCTACATCGTTGCGTGCCGCTTTGACATTCATTGGCCAAACAGAACTGCGTAATGATAAGTGGGTAGTGCTGGGGGATATGCTGGAACTTGGGCAAGATGAACAACATTACCACGAATTAGTTGCAGACCAAATCGCCAACCTAAAGTTGAAGGGAATCGCCTTATACGGACCTAGAATGCATTGGTTATATGACGAACTTCTCACTCGGAACACGAATGTGGAACTGATTTGGACAGAAAATGACTATGCACCGATTGTCGAGAAACTACTTGAATCCATCAACGACCAATCCATTATTCTGTTGAAAGGTTCTCGCGGAATGGCACTTGAAAACGTGTTGAAAGGTGTACTGGAAACGGAGGCGTAATCCGTGAAAACTGGTGTAATTATTCTGCATGGATTTACGGGTGGCTCATTTGAAGTTCGCCCGTTCGTCCAGTATCTAAAGGACAAGACGAACTGGATCATCGATATTCCGGTATTACCTGGGCATGAAACAGGAGGCAGACTAGCGGAAATCACCGCAGAAGCCTGGCTAATGGAAGCTGAACTCGCATACAGACGCTTAAGTAAGCAAACGGATCGAATTTTTGTAGTCGGATTTTCGATGGGAGGTCTGATTGCGCTGTATCTAGCGCTTCGGTATCCTGTCGAACGTCTCGTCTTACTGAGTGCTGCCGCAAAGTACATTTCGCCTCGGCTATTATTGGCTGATGCTGCGATTTTACTTTCCGAGCCGGTCGTTCGACACTTCCCACCAAACACGTTTTATCATTTGTATCGCTATAAACTGGCCAATACGCCGATCCGCTCTGCTTATCAATTCACACGGATTATACAACAGATTGAGCCTTATTATGGCAGAATCACAGTGCCTGTTTGTATTGTGCAAGGCAAGCAGGATAGTATTGTCCCTTATTCAAGTGCCCACATGCTGTATCATTCGCTCGGCTCTTCAACGAAACAACTGATTTTCTCGGATAACGGGAAACATCACATTTGTTACAGCGATGATTGTGCGGAGTGGTTTGAAAAGGTACTTACATTCATGTGCGAAGAAGATGGACAGGAGACTTGTTTGGCATGAGTGTATAGCTTGCGATGCGTTCTTTAGTGTGGTAAACTAACATGAGCATTGGATACATTTACGCAGAACTCTTCCTCTTGTGAAGAGTGCTTTTTTTTGAATAAAACGGTTCGACGGCACTGCCGCTAACGAGGAGAATCCTCTATTGAACCGCTCGGCAAAGACCGGGCTTTCCTTTCATCCACTACATCTAACTATCCGAGAGGAAATCATTGTTTCCCCAAATTAGATTTGTATACGTTCGGAAACATACCCAATAAGCATAAGGCTCCGATTTGCCGCGCTTTCATTTGCAAATGTAACCAATTGTCAAATGGAAAACACAAAGGAGATTGAGAAGTTTGACGAAATTTTCAGAACTTAATATCAGTAAATCTACACAAGACTCTCTAAAGAGAATGGGCTTTGAAGAGGCGACTCCAATTCAAGAAGGTACGGTTACTTTTGGAATGGAAGGTAAGGACGTTATCGGTCAAGCACAGACGGGAACTGGTAAAACAGCTGCATTTGGTATCCCTATGATCGAAAAAATCGATACAAGCAATCCTGCAGTTCAGGCACTTGTCATCGCCCCAACTCGTGAGCTTGCGATTCAGGTTTCTGAAGAAATCTATAAAATCGGTCACGGAAAACGTGCTCGTATTCTTTCTGTATTTGGCGGACAAGAAATTTCACGCCAAATCCGTGCATTGAAAAACAATCCACAAATCGTTGTCGGTACACCGGGACGTATTTTGGACCACATTAAGCGTAAAACATTGAAGCTTGACGGCGTTCAAACACTTGTTTTGGACGAAGCGGATGAAATGTTGAACATGGGCTTCATCGAAGACATCAACTCAATTCTGGAGAATGTCCCTGCGGAGCGCCAAACATTGCTATTCTCAGCAACTATGCCTGGACCAATCCGCAAGATTGCAGAAACATTCATGAAAAACCCTGAGATCGTTAAGATTAAGTCAAAAGAAATGACAGTTGAAAACATCGAGCAGTTCTTCGTGAAGTCGCAAGAACGCGAGAAATTCGACATTTTGTCACGTTTGTTGAATGTTCAACAGCCGGAACTTGCGATTGTTTTCGGTCGTACTAAACGCCGGGTTGACGAACTTTCACACGCTCTTAACATCCGCGGATACCTTGCTGAAGGAATCCATGGTGACTTAACACAAGCGAAGCGTATGTCAGTATTACGTCAGTTCAAAGAGAACAAAATCGACGTTCTTGTTGCAACAGACGTTGCTGCACGTGGTCTTGATATCTCTGGTGTAACTCACGTTTACAACTTCGATATCCCACAAGATCCGGAAAGCTATGTTCACCGTATCGGCCGTACAGGTCGTGCAGGTAAGAGTGGTATGGCAATCACGTTTGTAACACCACGTGAAATGGGTTACCTTCGCATTGTTGAAGAAACAACTAAAAAGCGTATGACTCCACTTCAGCCACCAACATCTGACGAAGCACTTCTTGGACAACAAAAAGTTGCAGTCGAAACACTTGCTGAAGCAGTTCAAAAGAACGAGTTGAATGATTACGTTCAATTCGCTACAGACCTTCTTAGTAAATACGATGCAACTGACTTGGTTGCAGCGGCATTGAAACACTTAACAAATGAGCCTGACGCTACTCCTGTACAAATTACAGAAGAACGTCCATTGCCATCACGTGGTGGCGGCGGAGGTCGTGGCGGATATAAAGGCAATCGCAGTGGCGGCAATCGCTCACATGGTGGCGGCCGTGGATTCAGTGGTGGCCAGCGTCGTAGTGGCGGAAGCCGTGACGGACGTAGCGGTGGAAGTCGCGACGGACGTAGTGGAGGAAGTCGTGAAGGCGGAAGCCGGGATCGCTCACGTGGCGGACGGTCTGAACGCTAATCGCTAAACATATACAAAGAAGCTCGGGACATGCACAGGAAAATGTGCATGTCCCGAGCTTTTTATTGTGGTGATTTGAAACATCTTACGCCTCCAATCGTATACACTAGTAATAGATAGGGAGGAATTAATGTGAGAAAAGAACCTGCGAACAGGTTATCAAGGAAAGGCTTAACTGTATGGCGTTTATATGGCTGGTTACAAACCGCTTTAGTGTTGCTACTTGCAATAGGCGCAGGTACCTTAACATTTTTCTTTGATTGGCCATGGTTCATATATGCAATTGCCGTAGCGGTTGTGGTGATATACGGTTGGTTATTCATTTATCTGTTTCCAAAGATCAGGTGGTCTCGATGGCGCTATGAAGTTCGAGAGTCTGAAATAGAATTACAACATGGGATTTTCATCGTCACCCGTACACTCATTCCAATGGTTCGCGTGCAACACGTAGATACTGCACAAGGACCGATTTTAAAGAAGTATGATTTGTCCGCCATTTCAATTTCTTCTGCTGCAACTGTTCACTCAATACCAGCACTTGCTACTGAAGAGGCTGATGAACTGCGAAATCGAATTTCAGCGCTTGCGAAGGTGGCGGAAGACGATGTCTGAAACACGATACAAATTGCACTGGGTTACAGTTGTGGTGGAAAGTGTGAAAGCGTTGAAAGAGGCAATCTTACCACTTGTGGTCGTTTTTATCTCTGGGAGCAGAAATAATGAAAGTGGGAACTGGTTTTTCGATAATTGGTCACTGATTATCGGAACGGTATTGGTCGTCTATTTATTAACAAGTGGATTCATAAAATGGAGAAGGTTTACGTACTGGTTTGAGGACGGGGAATTACGGATCGAGTCGGGATTATTCGTGCGGAAGAAACGCTATATCCCATTTGAACGGATACAAAGTTTGAATTACACCGAAGGTATTTTCCATCGACCGCTCGGCTTGGTGAAAGTGCAAGTTGAAACGGCCGCCTCTTCCGGAGGAGAAGCGGAAGCTGAGTTGACAGCTGTTACTCGTGAAGACGCAGACTTGATCAAGAAGCGTATTGCCGAGGGAAAGAAACGAAAAGTCGAGGAAACAGGAGAAGCACTTGAAGTTGAAATCGATGGTGTGGAACGGATAGAGGCTGAACCTGTCGAGAAGCGTGTGTTTTCATTGAATCCCAAACAGCTCGTTCTACTCGCGACTACATCTGGTGGAATTGGTGTTATTTTTTCAGGGGTTGCTATCTTTTTATCTCAGTTTGGTGAATTTTTGCCACTTGATAAAGTAAGCGACGAGCTCGCGGGCCTTATAAAATTCGGTGTCTTTATTATTGTTCTCTTAGTTCTTGTAGGCCTGTTCGTAGCATGGCTACTATCTGTCGCGATGACGTTTTTCTCGTATTATGGGTTTACCGTTCGTGTTACAGAGGAAGAACTGATCATAACACGCGGGCTACTCGAGAAAAAGCGTACGACTATTCCGCTTAGCAGAATTCAAAGTGTGAGCTTTGTAGAGAACCCTTTGCGACAATTATTCGGATATGGACGTGTTCTAGTTCATAGCGCAGGTGCGGCTGGGGATGGCTCCAAGATTCAGCTGTTTCCACTTGTGAAGAAGAAAGAATTATTTGAGCCTTTGCAAGCGATTTTTCCTGAATTGGATTTAAGAGATCCTATGGAGAAACTCCCGATTAGAGGGCGCAAATTTTACTATCGAATTGATTTCATTTGGATGGTTCCAGTGATTGCAGGTGTGGGTTGGTTTTTCTATCCATATGGACTGCTGTCTCTTCTTCTTGTTCCACTTGTGATGGCATTTGGAGTTTGGCAACATCGCTCGGCTGCCTATCGGGTGAGTGGCAATCAGGTCACTATGCGCACGCGAGGATTTAGTCTAGAAACATCCTACACGATGCGCAAAAGAATTCAATCAGCGCACTTGCGGCAAACGATTTTTCAACGTCGTAAACGGGTCGCAACCATTCATTTGAATGTGAAGTCAGGTATTGGGGTTCACGACATTCGACTGAGACAAATGGATGTGGACGAAGCGGAGCATTTGCTGGATTGGTATGAACCTTCACGCGAGAGTGGGGAAGTTGAAATTAGGTAGTTTGTGATATTTGGAAGGTGTTTGTAGGTGTCACTCGTGAAGCGTGAGAAGTGATCATAACTGCTGGAAAGTGCTCATAAAACTGGAGAAGTGATCATAAATGATTGGGAAGTGTTCATAAAGCTCGGGAAGTGCTCATAAAGCTCGGGGAGTGATCATAACTGCTGGGAAGTGCTCATAAAGCTCGGGAAGTGATCATAACTGCTGGGAAGTGCTCGTAAAGCTGGAGAAGTGATCATACCCCCAGGAAAGTGCTCATAAAACTAGAAAAGTGATCATACCCCCAGGAAAGTGCTCATAAAACTGGAAAAGTGATCATACCCCCAG
>NZ_AZUC01000052.1 GCF_000586555.1 Sporosarcina sp. D27 | reverse complement strand
AACTCAATATGTGCTCATAACTCGCTACTTTCGGGTAGCGTCAAACTCATTTTCTGTAGAGAACGTCATCACCATCTGTGTACCCGTAGAACCATCTGACCGCCCAAACAATCGCACTCCTATTTTTCCTGCCGCCTGTTTGGCTAAATAGAGACCCAGCCCCGTTGCAGCGTGTTGGATTCGACCGGCATTCCCTGTAAAACCTCGATCGAATATGCGCGGCATTTCGTGCGCTGGAATTCCTGGCCCTTCATCTGCTACAGTTAGCGAAACATGTCCTGTTTCATCTGATTTCGCTTGAATGGTCACCGTTCCGCCAGCCGGACTATATTTCACCGCATTCGTCAACAGCTGTCGGAGAATGAAACGTCCCCATTTTTGGTCGGTCACAACTTCCACCTGTTCTCCTTCGATTTCGACAGCAATATTTTTCTCCAAACACCACGGCATCAGTTGACGCACTTCTTCTGCAGCCAATCGGATGATATCGGTTTCTTCTACTACATAATCAGCTTCTAATGAAGGGAGTCGTGAAATATACAGTTGCTGATCAATCAGTAAATGGACACGCAACCATTCTGCATCGATTTTCCGAAACACTGGCTTTTGACGATTTGCATCAATTATCAACTTCATCGCAGTAAGTGGAGCTTTCACCTCATGGACCCATGCTGCTGTATCATTTTGCTCTGCATACACAAACTCTCTCAAACGAGACATCCGATTCCGATAAGCCCCATCGATTTGCTGGAGCATTTCAGTCAAAATCTTGTCTTGATGAAAGACAGACGTCGGAAGTCCCTCTTGCCAATCATCCTGTAGTTCATGAACAAGTCGATTGAGCGCTTGTAGATAGGCAGTCTCCTTGCGATACCGCCATATGAAAAACAGAACAAAAATTGTGACCAACAAGAAATTCAAATACGCGATGGAGACACTACTGATAGACAGGCCTTTATCCAAAACTAACAACAGATCCGTTACTAGGAGTGATCCTAAAAATAAGGCAATCCAACTTTTCCGATCCGCAATATAGGCGAGTATCATCAGGATTTCCCCTGTAGAGTAACCGCCATATAGCCCATCCCTTTTTTGGTCACAATCGCTTCTTCCAATCCTAAATCACTTAACTTTTGGCGTAAACGCGTCACGTTAACAGTCAGCGTATTGTCGTTGACAAAGCGTTCATCGTCCCATAACTTTCGGATCAGTTCATCCCGAGAGACAATTTTATCGTTTGACTCAACGAGAATAGAGAGGATGAAAAACTCATTTTTTGTGAGCTCGATTTCTTGGTGATTCCCTTTGATTACACACCGTTTTAAATCGATGGTCATCCCATTCCAATTCAATTCATCGCTAGTTTCATCAGTCTCTGTATACGAGTAGGCTCGTCGTAACGTCGCCTGTATTTTAGCAAGTAAGACATCCGTGTGAAACGGTTTTTGTATGTAATCATCTCCACCCATATTCATCGCCATGACTATGTCCATCGGATGATCTCTTGAAGAAAGAAAGATGATGGGTACATTGGACACTGCCCTGATTTCCCGACACCAGTGGAAGCCATCATACGCGGGGAGTTGAATGTCCATAATGACGAGTTGCGGATTTTCTTTTATGAATGGAGTCATGATGTCTTGAAAGTTTTCTGGCCCAACTACGTGAAATGACCACTGTTCCAAATGCTCTTTCAAGGAAGAAAAGATTGCTCCATCGTCTTCTACGATAAAAATAGTTTGGTCCATGTCTTCATCCCCTCCTCAGTGTTGCATACGACTCAACACATGCAACGTATCCAAAACATGCTCTAAAAAGAGCGAGAGTTCAGTCATATGGTCCTCTGTAAGCCTTGGTTTAAATGCAGCTTCAATGGAGTTCGTCAACTTGGGATTTTCTTTACCATACACGTAACGAATCGTTTGCGTGAGTTCAACATCTTGCTCCCAAATCGACGCCATTATTTGTTCAATCCCTGCACACTCTGCGTCAGGATTGACAACACTTTTTTGAAAACAAAGAGACAACGAGCAAGCGGGATTCGCGTTGGGGTCTTCCAAGATTTCACCCGCTAGATCACGTACACCCGCGCGTAATATGACTTCTGCTTCGATTTCAGGGTGGTTGCGAAGGACGAACCGCAAAGCAAAATCGCGAGAAAATACAGCAAAGTCCATCACGTCCCGGCGATTTCTTATTTCGATTTGTTCTTCTATTGTATCCAGGTCATATAAGTGATTTTCTAGAGCAACTTTCAAGTTATCAAATATCGTCGGATCGTACATGTACAATATGCCTCCAGTGATTAACAAGTGTTATTTGAAGTAGTCTATCGATGAATCCAAAATCGTCTTACGACGGTACCATCGTCCTCGGTAAAGCTTTCATCTTCTACTCCGCCATTATTTTGAATCGTTTTTGCAGATCCAATATTCTCTTCGTTGCATGTAATGAGCACGGAATTTATCCCCAACGTATCCGTCACTTTCAATGCTTCCGCTAGCATCCATGTTGCATACCCTGTACGTCGCTCTGATGGACGAATGCCATAGCCGATGTGTCCACCTACTTGGTGCAAATACTCGTTTAAGTCATGACGGATATCAATCATTCCGACGACACGTTCGGTATCGTCTACGAGAAAGTAGTTTGTGCATGGCAGCCATTTATCATGACCAGCTTCTCGCTTTGCTAATTCTTTTAAATAGTCTTCATAAGGGATGCCTTCTTTTAAATGAAAACTACTCGGAGTCATCCGTTCCTCATCCCATTCCTTCATATATGCTTCGTGTTCCTCTTTCCACTCAAGAGACGGTCTTACAAGTCGCATTACACCTCCTCCATTTCCTTTGTTTTAATGTCGGTGATCAACAATTCAAATGTTGGCTCTTCTTGCTGTGTATCCTCAAACCATTGCACACCTTTAAAACGAAATCCAAGCTTTTCTAAAATGCGAATAGATGCAGCGTTACGGGAATCCGCAGATGAGGTAATTCGTACAAGCGAAGAATGGTTTTTCGCAACATCTAAACAAAGTAGGGCGGCTTCGAATGCAAATCCAAGTCCCCATGATTTCTTTCGGTAGTGGTAGATGAGCTCAGTTTCCGCAGTGTCCCCGTACCAGTTAAATCCAGAAACCCCTACTAACTCCTCGACTTTCTTATCAATTACGCCATATACAGATAATCCGTAATTCATCTGTTGGTCACTATAAGCACGGATAATTTTGTGGAACTTCGAAAAATCTGTAGCGCCTCCGCACAGATTCATGACAGATTCATCACCCCAAATCTGTTTCAATGATTCTACATGACATTCCTCAAGACTTACCAAACGGATTCGTGTAGTTTCTGCAATTACTGTGAGTTCGTTTGATTTCTTACACATATCTTAAATCTCCTTCTCATCCAGCAAAAAAGCGACCTGATTGTAAAAATTGTGCCGTTAATACAGCTGTTTCTCGTTGATAGTGAATGTCCTTATGCCCATAAGGAAGTGTTGCAAAGTCTGTAAGGTCAGCGTAATGTACAGAGGAAACTTCTACGCGGCCGTCATTTTGTCCTTTAATCAGTTGTCCTAACCATAAATTACTGTTTGTACCGGCAATTGCACCAACTTCCGCTCCAACTACATTCCTAAGATCTAGCTGTCGAATATAGGAAGCATGTAGTGATTTTACTGTACGAAAGAAAGAGTTATATCCTTTTAAAGCCCCTGCAAGTGCTGCAAGTTGACTTCCTTGGTTTGGAGTCGCAATTTGTACACAGCGCCCGATTCGTTCAGGAGTATCAGAATGACTGAGAACCTTACGAATGAGCAACCCACCTGTACTATGACCTACAAGGTGGATTCTGTCGGGACGACTTTTCTCAATATCCTTTAATTTGTCCAGTACAAAATGGACCGAATAATCGAACTCGTGGCGAGTCAACGGCAATGTAATGGAATGACAATGAAATCCTATCTTCTCTAAATGATTAGCTAGTACCTTCATGTCTTTGGCAGTCTTATTGAATCCATGTATCAGTAAAACCTCATCCATTTCGTTCCCTCACATTCACCGTCTTATTACTTCGGACGATTATTTCCCTAGTTGGTTCTCCAGTCTTCAAGATACCATTTTCTTAACACGCCCCTTCACAAACAGACAGCCGCTAATATCTTTTGAATGTCGTAAATGCTGGCATCTTTTTTAAATTGCTTGTTTACAAGTGGTTCTGTCGCACTCGATATCCAAATTTTTAGTTCGGCATCCATATCAAACGTTCCAGCGGTTTCGATACTGAAATGGGATATGCTTTTATAAGGAATGGAATGATACTCTGTCTTCTTCCCAGTCATGCCTTGTTTATCAACCAATATCAAACGCTTTTCCGTAAATACCATCATGTCCCGAAATAACTTGAACGCTGCTTCCACAGTCTCTTCTGCAACTAAAATAGGTGCTAAGTCTTTTTCAACATCAGCTGTGTCCACTGTTGATGCATTGCCTAAAAACGAATCTAAAAACCCCATTATAA
This sequence comes from Sporosarcina sp. D27, assembly GCF_000586555.1. Classification (GTDB taxonomy): domain Bacteria; phylum Bacillota; class Bacilli; order Bacillales_A; family Planococcaceae; genus Sporosarcina. The sequence goes on along the minus strand of NZ_AZUC01000052.1, from coordinate 54,036 downwards.
TTCCTCCTATTTTTCTCTATTTTCATTAACTAATTTTTCACTTACTTATATTATATCATGTCATTAAATAACCACTCTGAAAAATATCCAAACAAATTTAGCTTACTTTTTCCAGCCAACTTTTCTTCAACACATGCTATACTCTAATTACTGATAGAGGAGGTGAAACAATGAGTGAGGTATTGCTGCAGCAGATTCTTTCTGAATTACAAGAAGTGAAAACAGAGCAACATAAAATGGAAAAACGCTTTGACAAAATCGATCAGAAGTTTGTCGCGATTGATGAACGCTTTGATAAGATGCAAAGTCAATTGGACGGTATACAAGGTCAAATGGATGGCATGCAAGGGCAAATCGGTGGTATGCAAGGGCAAATGGATGGCATGCAAGGGCAAATGGATGGCATGCAAGGGCAAATCGGTGGTATGCAAGGGCAATTAGATCGTATTGAAAATCGACAAGATGCTATATTCGAACATACTGGACAGTTAACGGAATTTCGTCAAGAGACGCTAGCTAAATTTGATGAAGTCGTCAAAAAAGAGGACATACATTATTTTGAAGCCAAAGTCCTGGAACACGACCGTGAATTATTTAACTTAAAGAAGCGGGCATAGCTGACTCCCCTATCACAGCTTGGATAAGCCCGCCACACCTCTCCTTTATTTCTCAACGATGTATGAATTCCCTTTTTCCCAGGCATCTTACCTATAGGAGGTGAGCCTGCATGGGAAACAAAAACAACCCAAAAACGATGAACGAGCGGACGCATAATCCGCTTGATACGTATCAAAACAAAGACCGTGATGCGAGTAGCAGCAACAGCAATAATCCACTAGATAACGCGGATACGGAATTTGCTCCTGAATTTGATGCGAAAGTGAAAAACAAGAACAATAAGACCAATCACGACAAGAATCAGCAATCGAATAAGAAGAAGTAACTCTAAAAGCCGCAGATCTCTTCAAAGAGAAATGCGGCTTTTGCTTTTGCTTTTGCTTTTGCGTTCACTTTACTTCACCTCGACTTTCACATCTCCTTCGATGTAAGTCGGATATGCATGCAATTCAAGACGAATTGGATTTGTGTAGGATGTCGTTTCGAACGCAGGACCCCAGTGAGTCGCGTCTCCTTCCCCATATAGGCTGAATGAAGAAATTGTAATTTCTTTTCCTTTAGCATCAATAGCAGTAGTAAATGGATCATGGTGAAAATCTTTTACTGTAAGCAACAGATCGATTCCATTTCGGCTCGCATCTACTAGTTGTAATTGAGGACCATCAGGATACGAAAGCAACTCTTTTGTATCCGTATTCACTTCCAGAAATGCTTGTTCCTGTTTGACTGCTTGTGCTTTATTGATTTGCAGGTAGAGTTTTTTAGGTTTTGAGAAGTAGTTGCTCTGCAGAAAGAATGTGTGCGTCGTCTTTCCTCTTTCATTGCCAAAAGCCGAGACTCCGTTGGCAATTTCACTCCATACTTCTCCTTTTTCATCTACCAGTCGCATATCTTCAAATGACAAGATTTTTTTCGTATTGTTTGGATTAAATGTAATTTGCACCCCTACTCGTAAGAGAGAAATCACTACTTCATCGATGATGAAGTGCTGTCCGTCCATTTCCATTACTTTGTTCAATACATAGGGCTTACTTGGTTTCGTTTGTTCAGGTACTTCAAACGGAATTGAAAACACGACCTCACTGCTATCTATATCCATTTCCGCTTCAACTGTAAAATTCAGATCAGCAAATACATTTCGTTTAGAGAATGTGATTTCCATAACTTCCTGGTAGGTAAATACATCATTCGCACTCATACCACCATACGAAATCCCCGCCTCTGGCATAGGTCTTGAATTGGAGATTTCAATCGTATTGACACTCGCTGTTTTCATTTTTTTTGTCGATTCAATCGTATAGTAGACATTCATGCCGGTTTCATCCAAAATAACACCGTCAATTGTCATCGTGAAATCCCTAACAGTTTGTGAGGCTCCTATTTTCTGATAGTAATCCTCTTTAAAAATCGCCTGCAGTCCTTTGTCCTGCTGAATCATGGCAACAAAAGGTTCCATTCCCGGAATAGACGCGACTGTGTTAGCAAACGCTGTTGACACTCGAATTGAAGTTACGAAAGTCAGTACCAGTATCGCTGACAAAGCAGCTGACCACATGATTCGCTTTCTACGTCGGTTCTTTTTGCTTCGATCAGCTTTAGCTTTTGCAATCCCTGCACGTATCATTTGATCGGCTTCATCTAAGGGCAGAGACTGCTGTTCCAGCTGGCTTTTCAATTGACGCAGTTTCTCCTCTTCTCGTTCATACATGCTCCCGTCCTCCTTCGTCTTCAAAATAGACTCGAAGTGTCCGCAAGGTTTTGTGCAATCTGGACTTTACCGTGCCTTCCGGAATATTCTCGAGTTTTGCAATGTCTTTAATCTTTACATCCTGAAAGTATTTGAGGTAGATAAGTTGCTGTTCTTTTTCTGGTAGTGAAGCAAGGGCTTCTTTTAGTTCCAGCTGTGAGACGTCTTCCGTCCCCTGATGGTCAACCACAGTTTTCCAATGATGAATCCGTTTTTGACGTTTCAACTGATCCTGGCAATAATTTATCATGATTCGAATGAGCCACGTCTTCGCATACTCAGGCTCTTTCACAGTGTGGATTTTATTGTAGGCTCGCACCGTCACTTCTTGAAGTGCTTCCAATGCATCCTGGTCGTTTTTTAAAAATGCGAGGGCTGTTCTTAGCAAATCTTCTTTATACGTTTGCAACAATGCTAAAAATGCGGCTTCATCACCAGCATTCGCTTTTCGACTAAGTTCCATCTCATCCATGCCTTTACCACCTCGATCCTGCTCTTGTTATTCATTAGACTCTGCTGCACTGAAATAGTTCATGTTGAACATCAATTTTTCGAAACTCTCTTTACGCACATAAAAAAAGCACTGAACCCTACGACAAGTTCAGTGCCTTTCCCATTATTTCTTCCACGCTTTTTCATAATGAGCAATATAATCTTCAACTGTAATTTTTCTACATAACTCAGCTATCAACTCATAAGGGATGTTTTCCATCTTTTTTAATCGAATACAGCTTTTTCCCATATCCAGTTTTGTTTTCACGTGTTTTGGATATTCGGCAACGAACCAATCATGCACTTCAGGAAATGCGTATATTCCCATATGATAGAGACCAATGAAATTTTTTTGAGAGCCAATGCTTAGAAATGGCAGCGGTTCTTCCGGTTTGCAGTGGTACCCATCCGGATAAATACTATGCGGGATTACATATCCAATCATTCCATAGGAGAGCGTTTCTTCAAATCCACTCGGCAGATTTTCTTTTATCGTCAATCGCAGCTTTTCAATTGCTTGCTGTCGGTCTTCTGGTAGCTGCTGAACGTACTCTTCAATTGTACCCGCTTCAATTCTCATAGCGATCCTCATTTCTTTTTTCTAATTGTTTATAGCTACTGTACCATATCTTCATTAAGTTTTTCAGCCTTGCATTTTAGTTAAAATTACTAAAATGTGAATCTTTCTACAACCCTCTGTAGTACAGTAGAGAGTAGAGTTTTACAGAGAGGAGTTTTCCATTGAAACCGTTTTTATCCATTTGGGCTCGTCCTACAGAAACAATCCAGTACGTACTCGATCATAAGACATTGTCGTATAGCTATCTCATTCTCGTTATGGCTGCACTTGCGATTGCACCGCTCACCATCACGCAGATGCTTTTCATTGAAGAGATTCCACTTTTAGTAATCCTGCCTATCGCGTTTTTCGGTTTGTTTATCCTCACAACTGCTGGTTGGTTTTTAAATAGTGCTCTCTATACGTGGATTGGGAAGTGGCTAGGGGGAACAGGGACTTATAAAAAAATGCTCGCGGTTGTTCCCTTAGGTTCACTAACAGCGATCTACATTCTACCTTTCTCATGGGCCACGATGTTTGCTTTAATCATACTCAGATACGTAGAGTCAGATGCAGCTGCTACCGTGTTTGTAATCCTTTTCGCATTGTCACCGATTCTATTTTTAGGATTAATGGGCCTATCCGTATATGGGACTGTGATCATGTCAAAAGCAATTGGGATTGTCCACAACTTTTCTGCATGGAAAGGATTCGGAACGATTGGAATCCTGATGGGCATCGCTTTCGCACTGAGTTTCGTCGGATGGATCACCTTGTTTTTCATCATCTTTATGTTAGCGTCCATATAACGAAAGATACGCATCTGTTAGTCGTTCAACAGATGCATATCTTTATGTATTCAGTCCCCGAACCCACCCTCGCAAGCGCTGTAAATTAGTGCATGGTAGTTACATTGACAATCTATTTGTACAGGTGTCACAGTACTGGGCATTATTTGTAGACGGTTATCAACCGCAAAGCAGACCCCACTACTTATTTTTAAATCCAACTATCCCTGTTGGCAGGTTTGCACTCACCTTCACAACGGCTCGCTACCGACTGTTATGCGTTAGTCTAGTAAATCAATATTCCAGTTCATACCTTGAATCTTCGTATCCATTTCCCGATATGCTTTTGATAATTGATCTACTTGTTTTTGAATCGACTTCACATCTACTGTGCTGACGATACGGATTTCTGATTGGCTATATCGACCGACTTGTTGGGATGCTTCATCCACTACTTTCGTCAGTAGCGATCGCTGATCGAACAACTGATCACGCTCGGTTAACGCATCCGCGAGTGTACGTTCCTCATCGAACTTTATCTCACAGTTCGTCCGGTTAACTTTTTTAATTAACGATGTTAACACTTGACGGATATCAGCAAGTTCCGAAAGCATCTCATTTGGATCTTCCGAAGGCTCATCACCTTCTTGGATTTTCAAGTTCATATGAATTCGTTTTTTCAACTGTTCAATGCGCTTTTGGTAATCTGCCCGCGCTATCAAAGCTTCTGCTAATTTCACCAAAATCCCTCCCTGCTTTTTCCAACCATTTAATAATCTATTCTACAATAAATTCTAAAACCCTTTTTAGTGTCGAATACGGGATACCTGTATGTTTAACTCCATTCACATGTACGCTCTCTTGAATATTACCCCTTATTAAGTTAGCCTTTATGTAACCAGACTTTTCTAACAATATGAAGGAGGACAAAAGTAATGAAGCAATTGTGGCTTCTGGCAGCAGGCGCTATCTCAACATGGCTAGTATTAGGACTTATCACAGGTGAATTTGCTACAGAGGTATTATTAATTTTAGGTATTGGTGTTGTTCTCGGTTATGAAGTGGGGAAGCGGAATGGGATTCAGGAAGCGGAAGACACCATGGAAGAGCGCGTTCTATAGTTACATTTAAAAACTGATACTCCTTCTCTTGAAGTACCAGTTTTATTTGTACATCTTACCAGTAGGGCTCATCTTTCGGATTATCTGTTTGTAATTCCACCAAAAACGGAATGACATAAATGGATAGAATGATTAGAAACCCCAGGTACACCAACATACCCAAAACCACATTGTCAAACATATTAGCGATGATAATCATGAAAGGCGTAAGCATTTGGAAGGCTAATGTTTTTTTAAGTGACTTCCTAGTTTGATAATTCACTGCGCCACATTGTGCACAGGATGATCCCTTTTTCCTTGAATATATTTTCAGTGCTACAGCACGTGAGCAAGCAGTTCCACAATTTGCACACATGGGAAATTCAGTGTTCTTCACTTTAAAACAAACCTTCAGTAATGCGTATGCAATTAAAAAAGCAATACCTAATAAGATTGTCTTCACCCAGTCGTACACAAATATGTCTGAAAAGGCGAGTGTCCCTGCATTTACTATTTGTGTGGTACTAAGCTGCTTTATGACATTTCCATTTAATAATGCCAATCCACATCCTAACAAAATAACCAGCGTCAAGATCGTCCGATATCTCCATACAAGTGCATGCTCGTTCTTCAGGTGTACTTTCTTGACATTGTGAACTACTTCTATCTTGCTCTGTTCAGTAAAGGCAATCGTTTGCAACTCTCTTTTTAATGAATCTTTAATCGATTCCATGCAAAAATCCCTCCTGTTCTTCCAGCCGTTCTTTCAATTGAACTCGTGCACGTTGCAGCCGAGTCCGCACGGTTGCTTCTGGGCAATTTAAGATATTCGCAATTTCCACTGTCGAGGATTCTTCATAATAGTACAAAACCAGAACTTCACGGTATTTGAGTTTCAGAGACAACAGAGCGGTTAACACAGTTTGCGAAGTCTCCTGTTCAATCATGTGTCTTTCCGGTGTTTTTCTTGTTTTATTTCCTACAATCTTTTCTTTCAATAAAATGCGTTTGTGCGCCCAACTACTTAAGTAATCATGACTTCGGTTGACCGTCATCTTAACCAAATACGTCTTTAACGAACTCTCGTCTCTGAATTGGTCTGACCGTTGATAGTACCGAATGAGTACATCCTGCACAATATCTTCTGCGGTACTCTGGTTTTTGACGTAGACATAAGCAACTCGCAGTAAATAATCACCATAGTCATCCATCACTTGTTCGAGATTCACGTGCGTTCCCACCTACCTTCCACTCTATAGACGGACGCCACTTCATTTCCGATTCATTTTCTGCAAAATATAAAAGCCTGTAGCATCCCCCTTCAGGAGGATACTACAGGCTACACTATTAAGAACAAGAAGCGACTGCCATATTGTGTTCCCGCTCCTGAATTAGAATATTCTTTTGTGCATCCAGTTTAAACTCGATGCCTCTATCGTCCAGACAATTTATTAAATAGTCCCTAGACGTCTCACTCATGTTTTCATGGTTTCCATAGATGATAAATTCGCTTGACTCATCTGCACGCGCCCCTAAAGACATCAGTGTCACTAGAGTGACCAAAGGAATAAAAAATAACTCCTTCTTTTTCATATCGTTCTTCTCCTTTCACTAGTTTTCACTGACTCTTCTAGTATGATATTGCAGAGCACATTCTACTAATTTCAGTATACGAACAAACTAGATTTATAGCTATCTAATTTTGAGCATTTTTGACATATTTCGTGTTTATGAAGTATTTATTGGACATGTTCTATCAAGTTAATACAAATCGTTTAGTACTTCTAGAATGGTCACGATTTCAACCGACAAATTCAATACACACATTTCTGTTTCATAAGAACACTTACTTATAGCCAAAAGAAAAGCGCGAATGGATTCCATTCACGCTTTTCTTAAAGATTCTTCTATTATTTTTGCAAGACTTCTAAGCTCTCTCGCATTTTGTTTGTGGCCGCCACCATATTTTTGAGTGCTGCAACCGTTTCTTCTTGCTTTCTTGTTTTCAATCCGCAATCGGGATTGATCCAGAATTGAGAAGGTTCCAGAACGCTTAGTCCTTGTTCGATGACATCGACCATTTCTTGCACTTCTGGTACTCGCGGACTGTGGATATCATAGACGCCAAGACCAATCCCTTTGTCATATGAAAAGTCATTGAAAGCAGACACTAGATCTCCGTGAGACCGTGACGTTTCAATAGAGATCACGTCAGCATCCAATCCGCTGATGGAATCGATGAAGTCGTTAAACTCGCAATAACACATATGCGTATGGATTTGAGTCGTATCTTCTACTGAACCAGTTGCGACCCTAAACGCAGTGATTGCCCAATCTAAGTAGTCATTCCATGCAGATTTCTTCAGTGGCAACCCTTCACGGAGTGCGGGTTCGTCTACTTGAATGATTGGAATCCCAGCTGTTTCTAATGCTTCGATTTCTTCACGCAATGCGAGAGCAATCTGATACGAGACATCTTTACGAGAAATGTCATCCCGGACAAATGACCAATTCAGGATAGTCACTGGACCTGTCAGCATCCCTTTCATCGGCTTATTCGTAAGTGATGCCGCATAGACAGATGCTTCAACTGTTATTGGATTTAGGAATGTCACATCTCCATAGATAATTGGTGGTTTTACACAACGTGAACCATAGGAAACAACCCATGCTTTTTCAGTGAATACAAAACCGCCTAGCTTTTCTCCGAAGTATTCCACCATATCCGTCCGCTCGAATTCCCCGTGGACAAATACGTCCAAACCGATTTCTTCTTGAATGTCGATCCACTTCGCGATTTCACTGTGCACGAAATTTTCGTATTGTTCGTCCGCCGATTCTCCCTTCCGCCATTTGTTGCGCGTACTGCGAACTTCCGGAGTCTGTGGAAAACTACCAATTGTTGTTGTGGGTAACAGCGGTAATCCTAACGCTTGTTGCTGTTTCTCGCGTCGTTCTGGAGCTGAGGACTTCCGTTTGCTGTCTTGTACACTAATGTTCTCCACTGCTTGACGTAGTTCAGGATGATCGCGTGCTGGTAATGCTGCAAGCTTTTCACGGGTAGCTGCACTTTCAGCGATTGTTTCTGCAATAGCTAGCTTCCCTTCGCGGACACCTTTTACAAGAGTTGTCACTTCCGCTAATTTTTCATCTGCAAACGCTAATGCACCTTTTATCGTAGCCTCCAGTTTCACTTCCGATTCCAATGTCACAGGAACGTGGAGTAAACTACTGGAAGGCTGTAGCCATACACTATCTTCTGAAAAAACCTCTAAGATTTCATCCACAAGTTCAGTTTTTGCTTGTAAGTCAGTACGCCAAATGTTGCGACCATCGATTACACCTGCAGCGAGGACCTTATCTTCTGGGAAACCATGCGTTTTCAATTGTTCTAGGGTTTTGTCTTTTCCTGCCACAAAATCTAAGCCAATTCCTGCAACTGGTAACGCAACAACCTCTTCATAATGTTCCACAGCGTCAAAGTAAGTTTGTACCAGGACATTCAATTCTGGTACTTCAGAGTTTAGTTGTTTATAGATTTCCGTCACTGCTTGCATTTCATCTTTTGTAATCGATGTGGATAAAATCGGTTCTTCCATCTGCACCCACTTCGCTCCCGCTTCAGATAACTCACGCAGAACTTGCGCGTATAGTGGTATCAACTGAAGTAGGAATGCTGGGACGTCCCATTCCGTGTATCCTTTGGAAAGCTTCAAAAACGTATACGGTCCGATTATGACAGGTTTTCCGTCTATCCCTAACTTTTCTTTCGCTTCCAAGTAAGCCGTCAACGGTTTGTTCTCTGTCAATTTCAGTTTTTGAGTACCGTATTCCGGAACAATGTAATGGTAGTTCGCATTAAACCATTTCGTCATTTCTGATGCAACTGCACCATCATTGCCTCGTGCCATGGAAAAATAAGTCGATAGTTCAACATTCGCGCCATCCCAATTGTAACGCTCAGGGATCATCCCAAACATGACTGCTGTATCGAGCATTCTGTCATACAACGTAAAATCTCCAACTGGTATAAGGTGAATCCCTGCATCTTTTTGCTTTTGCAGACGCTCCAACCGAATCTTTTCTACTGTTTCAAGGAATTCTGGCTCTTCAATCTTTCCTCCCCAAAACGCTTCAAGTGCTCGTTTCCATTCGCGATTTTCTCCGATATACGGATACCCGATCGAACTGCTGATAATTGACAAATGATTTCCTCTCCTCTTCTCATATGGTAAGCCGTGTTTTTTTGTACAAAAAAACACTTCTAACGAGGGGCAGAAATGTGAACGCAACGAAAAAAGTTGCGCGTGCGCATTCTAACACTCCCTATCGACCGTAGGGGATAGCGTCATAAGAACCTAGGCAGTTGTCTGGCTTCAGCAAATGCTGTCACAGTGGCGGGACCGCGCCGGAATGTATTCACCGGCTTCACTTTTAAGATTTAGTCTAACTTTCTACTAAATCACCTATTTCTCTTGCTTTACTATTAGGTTGTCGATTGAACAAACCTATCATAGTTAAATTTTTCTGTCAAATAGATTATTCGGTTGATTAAGAAAATCTTAAAGATGTAGGCATTTCCCCAATATGAAACCGGTTAAAGTTTCAGTAAGATTAGATATGAGAACGATTATCAATTAAACCAATAGGAGGAATTCCATTGTCACAAATTACGCTTGACCAACACGTCTCTGATATTGTCACGGCTATTCCCCAAAGTGCAGATTTGTTCCGTAACTTACGCATCGATTATTGCTGTGGAGGTAAAATTTCATTGCAAGAAGCGGCTGTTCAACGAGAACTAAATCCTGCTGACGTCTTAACACGTGTTCAAGAAATCGAAGAGAAACGAGAATTACGAGAACAGCTGGAGCCTTCCTCCTTTGGAGAAAAAACACTCATTGCTCATATTCAAGAAAAATACCATACAGGTTTGCGCGAAGAACTTCCATTGCTTGCTCCATATGTCACAAAAGTCGCGCGTGTGCATGGAGAAAACCATCCGCATTTGTTGCGTGTTCAAGAAATCTTTAAATTGCTGCGGGCTGAACTAATCGATCATACAGACGATGAAGACCAAAACGTCTTCCCTCTCATCCTTGAGTTTTTCGCAAACCCAACACCTGAACTGAAAAAGCAGCTAAAACCACATGTCGCGGAACTGGAACAAGAGCACGATAATGCAGGACGACTTCTTCATGAACTACGAGAAAGTACTAACAATTTCACACCTCCCAAGGAAGCATGCGGTACGTATCGACTTGTATACGCACGTCTTGAACAGTTCGAAAAAGACACGTTCCAGCATGTACATTTAGAGAATAATGTTCTGTTTGACCGTGTTCGAAAAGCAATTTAATGAAAAAAAGCCGCGCACCGCGCAGTATATAGCGCGGTGTCCGGCTTCTCTATTCCTTACTTTTTCCGTCCGACAAATTGGATGACATGAGACAACCCACTATGCCCCGCGCCTTCTTCGCGAACCACTTCTTTCTTTTCAAAGTGTAATTGCTCCCAATCAGAGAACACTGCAAAGTCCTCCATGTCATACAAATACGTTACATCTTTCGGTCCACCTGTCCCGTAGTCAATTTGCTCTTTCGCATAGACTTCCGTTACAAACAGACCACCTGGTTTAACAGCTTCACGAATCCCTTTCAGTGTCTGCAACCGTAACTCCGGATTAAAATGACCAAACACACAAATGATTGCATCGTACTCATCAGTTGGCCAGTCCGCTTCCTGTAAATCTTGAACCTTGGTCTTCAGCTGAACACCCTTTTCTTCTGCAAGTGCCTGAGCTTTGTCTAATCCGGATTGGGCAAAATCCCAAATCGTGACGTCACAGCCTTGCTCCGCTAAATAGACTGCATTTCTTCCTTCACCTTCAGCAACCGCGAGAACATCAGGTCCGATTGTAAATCGCTCCGTTGCTTCTTGGATGAATGCATTCGCCTCTTTACCGAAAACATACTCCGTCTGATTAAAACGCTCTTGCCATTTATTCATCATGACTCTTCCTTTCTATCGTCCCGTTAATTCCTTCAATATACAAAAACAACTTCGCATAATATGCCTCAACCTTAGCCACTTCAATCCCCGACTGTTTAATTAAGTCTAGCGTATCTCGATTTAACTGGCACCCATCGCAAATCTTTTCCCATAACGGATTCAAGAGATCTTGTGTTTTACTGAGCAAAACTGGCTCCATCCGGACATGTTCAAAAAATAAAAGCCGTGCTCCTGGTTTACTCACGCGTCGAATTTCCGCAAGTGCTTTCATCGGCTCTGGGATTGTACAAAATACAAGCGTGGCGACGACAGTGTTGAACGTATCATCTGCAAACGGCAATGACTCTGCACCGGATTCATGTACCTGAATTGGGATTTTTGCGCTTCGCAGCCGTTCTTCCGCCCGCTTGCTCATTGAGGGATTGGGTTCAATCGCATCTACATGCGTCCCATTCTTATAGTAGGGGAAGTTAATCCCTGTACCTGATCCTATTTCTAATACCCGTCCTTCTGCCTTCTTAACGAGGTCCATTCTAATTTTTTTAAACGAGATCGCTTCCAACGGTTTCATAACTACATCGTATACTTTTGGAAACCAGGCTCCCATTGACTGAACCTCCTTCTTTTATTGAAAACATTTCACAGGTACCTTAGTCCGATTCTACACGTTTATGGAAGCAAGAACTCCTTTCCATGCTCATTTCCATCATTTCTTCAGCTCTAACTTGGCAACGTCAAATTGGGAATGATAGACTATTAAATAGAGCGATTGGAGGAGAAGACATGAATACACGTCAAACGATGTCCATTCACCGGGCACTATCTGAACTCAAAACATTGAACGATCGAATAGCTAAATCGATCCTAGAAGCAGACTTTATCGCAACGGATCGAAAATCCGCACAAAAAATAAATGGCCTTTCCATTGAGGTTTATGAGAAAACAATTCAAGCAGGTTTTGATAAATCCATATCACTTATTGAACGACGCAATCTGATTAAAGAGGCTGTAGTACAGTCCAATGCTGTGACACACGTAACCGTAGCTGGAGAAACGATGACAGTCGCTAAAGCAATCGAACGAAAAACGTCTATACAGCATGAAGAAAGTTTACTTGCTGCGATGGTATCTGCACGCAGGAAAGCCATTAATCGACTTTCTGTGGAGAATGACACATTGACGCAGCGATTAGAAGCGTACTTGACCGAAATCTTAGGTAAGAAAGAGAACGCTAAAAAAGAAGAAGTTGAACTCCACACAAAATCCTTCATGGAACGCAATGAGTTTGTCCTTATTGACCCACTGCACCTTAACAAACGAATTGACGAATTGGAAGAAAGCATCTCCAATTTTAAAACGGATGTAGATGCAGTCCTTTCTGAATCAAACGCAGTAACACAAATTTCAATTTAAATTTCTGGATTGCATGGATAATCGAAAACGAACTCCACAAGACCCTTCTTTTCCCTGGATTTCTTTGGGACAATAAGTAAAACCGGACAAACTACTTCAATTACTTTAATCACAAAATAGTAGTCGTACCCTAAAAGCTTAACGTTTAGCGCTCAAAGCTTTAAAACTTATACATTAAAGTTCTTACCATTTAAATCTTAAAAGTTAACAGTTAAGGCTCTTTAAAATCTTGGGTGTTCAGTTACGGGATTCTTGTGTGGCCCTTCGTTATCTGCCAAGCTGATTATGCTGTGCAATCCAGAAAAAAACGTTGAGGGAGGCCAAGGCCCCCTCAACGTTTTTCTTTTTTCCCTATCAGCTGAATATGGTCTCCGTAACTCTTTGCATAATGCATCCCTTCAATCAAAAGTGTATTCGGCATTTCATCGGTATTAAAGAGCAGAACTCGCTCGTTATATGTTTCTCCATTTTCACCATCTAGAAGGTCCGCCCTTAGTGTGGTGTGAAGAGGTGTCGATTTCCCTTTTGACTGGATGGAGACACCGTCTAATAAGATATCTGGTTCAGTTGCAATCGTTACTTGAATACCTTCCGTAGTTTTTTCGATTTTACGGATGATCAGCTCCTTACCATGAATCTCTTCAGATTGTTCGTTATCACCTTTTAGAGCAATCGCTTCGTTTAGTGTTTGATAGCCCACAAATTTGTCCACAACTAACTCTAATGTGTCGATTTCCTTCGGTAAACGGTCATAGTAAATTTCAATATCTGATCCAAAAATTGCTGACTTGGAGCTAGATCCGGTCAAGTCAATCGGTTCCCCATTCGCAAGCAATTGAACTCCTCCTGCCCCTAACTGAATACGGTCAAAGTTATCCACTTTCACTTTCCCTTTAATAGTTGTACGACTTGGTGTCGCAGTTATCGAGTCAAAGCGGATGGTCCCTTGGTCGACGTGTACCTTTTTACGTATCGATTGTTTTAGCTCAGTTTGCATTGCTTGCTTGGGATCATAAGGAAAAGTGATCTCTCCTTGCTCAGTGCCTTCGTTGGTCATATATTCTAACGTAAGTTTTTTCGCAAACGGACTAATCGATTCAAACCCTTGTATTCCCTTCATTTCTGTTCCTTCTTCATTCAATGAGTACGTACCGTGAGTCGGGTACGCTTTTGTCCATAGTCCTTGGATTACTGAAAACTGCGGCTCTGCTGCAACTCCTTTAGAATTCTTAATGGTGTAGTACAGAATGGATTGATTTTCATCTGTCAGCAATCCATCCAAGTAAAGCTCGGATCCATCTGAAAGTATGATCTTTTTCTCTATTGATTGGCCGTTGCCTTCTTCATTCAATTGAGCCAACGTATCTGTCATTAGTTCATCATACCCAAGCAATTTCTTTCCGTAGTAAGCGAACGCATTGTAGTTATAGCTAACAAAAGAAAGAAATAATATCGCTACTGCGACAGCTATCCATTTGGGAGTTTTGTTTACACGTCTTGAAGGCGTTCGCTCTAATGCTAGCCGTAAACGTTCGTTTAGTTCTTCAGGAGCCTTATTATTTTCTAACCGACTCTTTTCTCTTTCTAAATGCTGCTCCAGTTCATTCATTCCATTCACCTCCGAATTGATCACGCATTTTCTTTAACCCTTGGAAAACACGGGATTTCACGGTTCCAATTGATACGCCTGTCATGTTGGCAATTGTTTGAAGGTCCAAATCATGTAAATACTTCAATTCTATCGCTTCTTGCTGGTTCGCATTAAGCGTACTCAACATGTCTTTCAAATCCATACGCTGCTCGGTCTGTGTAAAAGAGTTAGTCGCATCAACAGTTATGATAGGTTTTTCTAAACTTTCATCACTGTTCTCCATCGGAACAATCTTATTTTTCTGCAGCAACAGTTTTTTACATCGATTTACAAGAATTGTTTTGCTCCAACTATAAAATGCTTCTTCCTTTTTAAGTTGAGGAATCGAATGATACAGACTCACAATCATATCTTCCATAGCATCCATGGCGTCATGAGAGTTCCCCATATACGTTAAGGCTAGTCGATAGTAAGCATCTTGTTGCTCACTAATGAGCTGCAGCAGAGCTTCCTTATTCCCCATTTTCGCCTTCTTGACCAACCTGACAATCCTCATTTCCTCACCTCTCCCTTATAAGAGTTTCCAGACAGATAAAAAGTTCATTTTATACTTATGTAGTTTCACTTTAGATTGAAGTTACCTTGCTCACGTGCTAATCGTTATTTTTTGGTTGTCAGACGTCTTACCCTTGCCACCGTTCAATTTTCATGATAAATTTATGAGAAGAAAAAATTTCATACTAAAAAAATCTGTATAACCTCGATAATATGGTTCGAGGGTCTCTACCAGGATCCGTTAAGTCCTGACTACAAAAGAATTTTTGTAGTCGGGACTTTTTTTATATTCAAATTCGATAAAGAATAATAGCAGGAGGAGATTAGTTGGACATTCGTGTATTTTTATTAGCCATTTCGGCAATTACAGTAGGCTTAGTCGAATTGGTTGTAGGCGGTATTTTGCCAGTAGTCGCTGAAGACTTGCAAGTTTCGATCGCAACGGCTGGGCAACTCATTACAATATTTGCATTGGTCTTTGCAATCGCTGGACCTGTGTTGCTGTCACTAACGGCTAAAATAGAACGGAAGAAGTTATATTTACTAACATTATCGGTATTTTTCTTAGGAAACGTATTCACATATTTCAGCACAACCTTTGCAATGATGATGACCGCTAGGGTTCTAACTGCAGCAAGTGCAGCGTTAGTCATCGTCCTATCCTTAACCATCACCGCCCGCATTTCAAAACCACATGTACGTGCGAAAGCATTAGGATATATCTATATGGGAATCAGTTCTTCACTTGTACTCGGCGTACCGATTGGAATCGTCATTACAAATGCATTCGGATGGCGCACAGTTTTCCTCGGAATCGCAATCTTAACAATTGGTAGTATTCTATTGATCAGTAAGTTTTTCGATGAAATTCCTACAGGTGACGTGCAGCCACTTCGTGAACAGTTGAAAGCATTAGCTAATAAAAAGATCGTCTTTGCCCATTTAGCAACGATGTTTATGCTCGCAGGTCATTATACTGTGTACGCGTATTTCACACCCTTTCTTGAAACTACGATGAATCTCAGCTCTTCATCGGTCAGTATCTTTTATTTCTTGTTCGGGATTGCAGCCGTTGTTGGTGGCGGTTTCGGTGGAGGACTTGCATCACGCATTGGCTCTCAAAAGAGTATTTTAATCATTTTAGGAACGTTTTCACTTAGTCTGTTCGTGCTGCCTTACTCTACGTTTTCTATGCCAGTTTTCATCATCGTTATGATGATTTGGGGTGCGCTCAGCTGGGCACTTGCACCAGCGCAGCAAGATTATATTATTCAAACAGACCCTGTATCATCAGATATCCACCAGAGCTTTAACAATTCTGCGCTTCAAGTCGGGATTGCTCTTGGTTCAGGTGTTGGTGGTATAGCGTTCAGTCATACAGGTAGCGTGACCAGCATGCCCGCTGTCGGTGGTTTCATCGTCATTATTGCCTTTGTTTGTGCAACGATATCTCTATCGATGGCTGTGAAGAAGAAAAAATCGCTCAGCAAAACGACTTCGCAGGTCTCTGAAAAAACACATTAAACCATAGAAAAGTAACTGTCCTCAAGAAAATGGACAGTTACTTTTTTAATATTCATTAAGAGCATTTAGTTTCCGATTCTAATCGAATGATGCTTATTTTTCAACGCGTCTAAAATACTCAGAGCAGCAAGATAGCTAGTCTTTGGATTCTTTGGCATAGGATTATTTTCGACTTGTAACTTCATATTCCCAAAATCACCTTCTGCCTCTATTACATGGGTATTCCGCTTGACTGCAGGATCTACTATGACTTGAACTCTCGTTTTCTCAATACCAATTCCTGCGAGGGCTAGCACCAAAGCCACATTCATATTCCGAGGAAACTTTAGAATTGCTTCCTTTGCAGATCCTTCGAAAAGCAGTTCTTCTCTATGATCCGCTTGAAGCCCAAGTGAAACAGGAGATTTCCTAGTTGTAATTTGCACATGTTTTAATCCGTTAACAGCATTCGCAGATTTCAACAAATCCAACCCACCAATTGCACCTGAAGGAAGTGACACTTGCACCCCTTTCGATTCTGCGAGTTCTTTCAGTTCATCGAGCAACTGGATGTTGTTAAACACACCAATACTACTTAAAATCATATTTTTCTTGCTAGTAACCACAGCTTTCATATAGCTATTCGCGGCTTCTATCGTTGCGGCTTCCACTACCATAGTAATAGGTGCATCTAGAAAATCTTGAAACTCAGTATGGAAATCGATTCCATAGCGCGTTGCAAGGTCCTCTCCTACTTCTCGATTGCGACCAAATAGCGCTATGACCTCCCCGTTTAACCAATTTTCTTCATTGATTTTCTCCAATAGATAAGTTGCGATATTTCCTGTACCAATGATTCCTATTTGCATGCAATTCCTCCTGTTCGTCTGTTTTACCCAGTAAAGATAGATACTCTCATCATACCTACTTTCACCAGTAATCCCAAAACTTTTCATCTACAAATTGAATTTTTACAAATAATCTATATAATAGAGGTCAAAAAGATATTGAGGTTTTAAAAATGAAAAACTATTTGTCGTTAACAGATCATGTCTACAATTACATCGTCGAGCAAATCAATAACGGAACGCTCACAGCTAGTAATAAAGTAAATGAGAACGCTATTTGTGATGCTTTGAAAGTAAGTCGAACGCCCGTGCGAGAAGCACTGATTCAACTATCGTCAGAAGGTTTGTTAGAAAATATCCCTCGAAAAGGATTTATCATCAAGAGCTTGACTACTGAGGAAGCTAAAGAAACGTATTTGATCATCGGCGCATTAGATGGTCTAGCTGCTTCCTTGACAACACATTTGTTAACAGACAAACACCTGAAGGAAATGGAGTTCTATATTGAAAGTATTGATTTGGCTATTAATACCGGAAATTTCTCCATGTATCACAAAATGCAGGAATCGTTTCATAATGTCTATTTGTCCATTTGCCCGAATAAGAGTCTTGTCACTTTGTTATTACAGTTAGAAAAGAAGTTTTTAAAGACGTTTGATTGGATGGAAGACCCGATATGGACAGCCAACAAGTTGAGAGAAACAAATCATGAACATCGTAAAATGCTTGAATTATTCAGAGAAGGCAAATCGACTGAATTAGAAAGTTACTTGAAGGAAGTTCATTGGAATGCTGAAAAAGCTGAGCTTATTCCCCTATAACTAAAAAACAGCCTGTTAAAAAAATCTGCATCTCTATGCGGATTTTTTTTATTGTAAAAAATAAAATATAATGTACAATATACAATATAATTAATTAACTAACAGTTCAGACTCACGAACCAATTGTTAGGAAATTGAAAACCGCTAGGAGGCACACAAATAATGAATAGTCATAATTTTGAATTAGCAAAGCAACTGCGTCATGATTTGCACCAACATCCTGAACTCTCGAACGAAGAAGTATGGACCAAACAATACTTAATGGATTTTTTGAAAACGCATACAACTCACTTTGAGATAGTAGATAAAGGGACTTGGTTCTACGCTATTTATCGTGCAGGAGTGGGTAAACCATCCATTGCCTTCCGAGCCGATTTTGATGCCCTACCAATGGACGAAGTCATCGATATCCCCTGGGCATCTCAATATCCTGGAAAAGCGCATAAGTGCGGACATGATGGACATTCAGCAACACTGGCAGCGTTTGCGCTCGAAGTTGATCAAAACGGGGCAGACCAAAATATTTTCTGTCTCTTCCAACCTGCTGAGGAAACTGGGGATGGAGCCAAACAATGTGTAGAATTCATCGACGAGCACCAGATTGATGAAATTTACGCCTATCACAATATGAGTGGTCTTCCATTTAAAACAGTTGCTGTTAAAGATGGCACGATGTTGTGTGCTTCTAAAGGAATGACGATTCAATTAACGGGTTCTCCCGCTCACGCAAGTCAACCCGAAAATGGTAAGAACCCTGCACTTGCAATCTCATATATCGTACAAGAGATTCCGAAATTCATTTCACCAGAACTTAATGAGGGACTAGTTCTTTGTACGGTTGTCCAAATCGATTTAGGCGAAAAAGCTTTTGGAATGTCCGCATCGAAAGGTACGATTCGCTTGACCATTCGCGCCCTACATGAAAAAGAGATGGACCGACTTCAAAAAAACCTAGAAAACTTTGCAACAGCGCAAGCAAAAGAATATGGTTTGCAAGTTGCATTCGAGTACCAAGATGAGTTCCCTGAAACAGCGAACGCTAAAGAGTGTTCCGATGAAATCCGTCGTAGCGCAAAAGATAATGAGATGGAAATCATCGAATTAGAAGATGCATTCCGTGGTTCTGAAGACTTCGGACATTTTACAAAGTTGACAAAAGGAGCCTATTGCTTCGTGGGAAATGGTGAAAATTATCCAAATCTTCATACGAGCGAGTATGATTTCAGGGATGAATTGATCGAAACTGGGGTTGCACTTTTTAAAGGAATCGCAAGAATCTAAAGTTCATCGATATGGGGAATTGGGGGAAATTGAATGTCACAGAAGGATAAGCGCAAGGGGTTTAACTTTCCACACGTATACATCATGTTTTTACTCGTTATGCTGCTAGTAGTAGCTTTGTCATGGATTGTACCTAGTGGACAATATGAACGCGTGGTCGACCCTGAAACGGGAATTGAGCAACTGAACACAGATGTTTTCAATTATGTCGAACAAGAAAATGCAATTGGATTTATGGATTTCTTTTCGGCTCTCCACAATGGGGTTGTGCAATCTGCCGACATCATTGTTATGTTGCTTTTTGCCAGTGGTGCTCTCTATCTTCTTGAAAAGTCTGGTGCGATTGCGGCTGGGATTCACAAACTACTGCGAGTTGCTGCTGGAAAAGAAAAACTAATTATTTTTGTTTTACTCACTGTATTCGCGATTATGGGAACAATCGGTTTCGGTGAAGGTGGAATTCCGTTCATCCCACTGGCAATGGCTGTTGTCATGGGAATGGGGTATGACCGAATCACGGCATTTGCTACATCCACAATGGGACTAGCGATCGGATTCACTGCAGGTGCGGTGAACTTCTATACGACAGGTGTCAGTCAATCGATAGTGGGCTTGCCTATCTATTCCGGTCTTACGTTCCGGATTTCCTCTCTTGTAATCTTCATTGCGATCACCATAGTGTACATTCTTCGATATGCGAACAAAACGAAGGCAGACCCAATGAAAAGTATTGTCGCAGACGAATATTTAGCACACTTGGAAGATGCAAAAACAGCTACTTATGAAGAAGAACCATTAACATGGCCTCGAAAAATTGCGTTACTTGGATTAGTTGCTGTGTTAGTTGGTAGTGCATATGGTGCGATTCAACTCGGTTGGGGAATGCCTCAATTGTCAGCAGTCTATGCGATTTATGCAGTATTTTTAGTCCTCATCTTGCGTTTGTCACCGAGTGAAGCAGCAGCGGATTTTGGTATTGGCGCTTCAAGACTTCTGCCAACAGCTCTCGCTATCGGATTTGCACGCTCTGTAATGATCCTGATGACACAAGCTGAAATTATAGATTCAGCAGTACACGCATTGGCTGGACTTTTAAACAACACCGGATCCGTTGTAACATTGTTTGTACTGTTCCTGGTTGTTATCTTCTTCAACTTCTTTGTTGTTTCTGGAAGTGGAAAGGCATTAATTTTGATGCCAATCATGGGACCTTTAGGAAAGATACTTGGCATTAACCAGCAAGTAATGGTTGTTGTCTACCAATTCGGTGATGGGTTCACGAATTACTTGTGGCCAACTTCGGGTGGATTAATGGCTGCACTCGGAATGTCGAATGTGAATTATGCGGATTGGGTGAAGTTCTCGTGGAAGTTATTCATGATTCTCCATTTCGTAGCGTTCATTTTAATAGTTATTGCTCAGTATATCGGACTTGGACCAAGCTAACATTGGAATCATTAGTACGTAAACAAAGGAGATGTTTTCATGACGAGTACTGTAGAAAATTCGATGACGTTAGAAGAACAGATAATCCAAGATCGTCGGTATTTGCATCAAAATCCGGAACTTGGATTTGACTTACCTAATACGCAGCGCTTCATACAACGGCGGTTGGACGAAATTGGGATTGACCACAGGCCATGTGGAAAAGTTCCCGATGAAGTTCGGAAAAAGTATGCACGTGCTGGTTTTGCTGAGCAAGCGAATTGTACAGGAGTGATTGCAACGATTGGTTCAGGATCGCCTTGTATTCTATTACGTGCAGACATGGATGCCCTACCTATTGAAGAAGAGGTAGAATCGGAGTTCAAGTCAACAAAACCAGGCCATATGCATGCATGTGGACACGATTCGCACGTTGCCATGCTGCTTGGCGCTGCTCAGATTTTGAAAGACCAGGAAGCTGAACTTCAAGGGACTGTGAAATTATTCTTCCAGCCTGGTGAAGAATGGGGATATGGTTCGAAGCTGATGATTGACGACGGCGCTCTTGAAAATCCGAAAGTGGATGCAGCGTTCGGGATTCACATCATGCCTGACCAGGAAGCTGGCACCCTCTCTGTTACGAAGGGGACCATCACCCAAGCCATGGATTCGTATATTGTCGATATTAAAGGGTACGGCGGTCATAGTTCTCAGCCGCATAAGACGATTGACGCCAATATGATTATGAACCAGCTGTATACAAGCCTGAATCTGCTCATGACACGCGAATCGGATCCGAAACAGAATGTGACGTTTTCCGTTGGTTCAATGAGTGGGGGTACCGTAACCAATGTCATTCCTGAAAGAGCTGTATTAAGTGGAAACATGCGTAGTTTCGACCAAGCAACACGTGATCATTTGTGCGAAAGGATTCCAGAGATGATTGACCACGTCGTGAAAGCATGGCGCGGAGAATATACAATCACAGAATTCCATACACCTACAACATATAACGATCCTACCTTTGTCGATCAAATCAGTGGTTCACTTGCAACCGTAATGGGATCTGAAAACATAGTGGACTTGGGAGCCATCAATGGTTCTGAAGACTTTTCATATATATCTCAAAGTGTTCCCTCTGCATTTGTCATTTTGGGTACAGGTAAAGAAGGAGAAGCACCCGTTCACAATCCACGAATGATCCAAGATGAAAGCATCTTCAAGTACGGAGCGGAACTGCATGCAAAAGTTGCAATGGATTGGTTGAAGAGTCAACATAAGTGAGTCCCATCTGATTGTAAAAAAGCAACCGCTACTGGATTCCAGGGGCAGTTGCTTTTTGTATATTTCCTTACAGAAATCTCTTTTGTTTTTGGGGAATTCTTAATGCGGGATGACGGGCAAGATGATATGAGTTGGATACTCTGCACCATGATGAATGACTTGATTAGCCTTCACCATTTCCACCGTATCTTTTGTCGTGTTTCCGGTATTCGGATTGACCTCATATCGCGGGAAATTACTCGATGCAATTTCGAGTCGGATAGAGTGTCCCGGTAAAAACACATTACTGGTAGCCCATAAATCAATCTCGTATTCTACTACTTCCCCTGAAAGTGGGGATGCTTCAATCCCCTTTTTTCTGTACTTCGCCCGAACAATTCCATCTGCCAGGTTATATGCAGTGCCGTCCGGCAAAACGTCTACTAATTTTGCAGTGAAATCTGTATCTACTGCATCTGATGACGCCCATAATACCACTTTAATCCACCCCGTCACTTCTAAAGGTTCTGATAATGGTTTGGTTGTGAAAACAGCTACATCACTTCGAGACTCAATCTCTTTCTGATCTCGCGGACCTGAATTTCTTCCTTTGTAGAATAACGTCCCCCCGCCGTGGCTTGATATAGGATTTTCCGGATCATGTACATACTGATTTTCACTTGCTTCTGCAGGTTTTGTCCACGTTAAACGCCCGGAAGAATTGTCCGTGTTCGCAAGCCTATCACTTTCTGTATACAATGGGGTATACTCCGTCCTCTTCAATGGCCATTCTTTTTCAGAGCGCCATTCGTTGATTCCCATAACAAATAGCTTAACAGGGTCTTCAGACTCAGGAATACTGACATGCTCTTCCTTCAACCAATAATTGAACCAATCAATGTGAAGCGAGGTAATATCATCTTTACCTTCAATCGAATGGCCAGAAGCGTATGTTCCAAAAGCACGTTCTCCAATATCTGAATCCACGTATCCATGAGACCACGGTCCAATGATTAGTTTTTGGTTGTGCTGTGGATTTTGCATATCTTCAAAGTTTTTTAAAGTTGGAGCTAAATGGCTGTCATACCAACCACCTAGATGATACGCAGGGAGTTGAACCGTACCGTTTTCCTCCAGTCGCTTCGCTGTTTCTAGTTGCATCTCTTGTTGGAATTCACCCAGGAAATACTTATTAAAGAACGGAACTAATTCAGGATGTTTTTGAATAGGTTCCCAATTATTATAAGGAACCGTTTTGTGATGCTCTTCGATATGCTCCAAATCATATGCAATTTCTTTCAACGACGCTTCGTAATTTTCAGTCCCTATTCGCTTCAAATAATCATAACTAATTGAATCCAACATCCATGTTTGAGCCGAAGCTAATTCAACGATTCCATTCCGTGAGAACATTTCACTTTCAGATACATTCCCCGTCATCGCAGGGAACAGTACTTTAAGAGAAGGAGGACGTTCCAGAGCTGCATACAGTTGTGTAAATCCATAATATGAAAGTCCGAACATGCCAACTTTCCCATTGGAATACGGTAATTTCGCAGCCCATTCCACTGTGTCATAACCATCCTCAAACTCTTGAATGAACGGTGCAAACTCGCCTTCTGATGCAAAGCGGCCCCTAACATCTTGAATGATAACGACGTATCCGGCTAGCGCAATCCGGATGGGGTCAATATATCGATGCGAAAAATCAGGCAAATTCTTATTGTACGGCAATCGAGTCAAAACTACTGGATATTCCCCATCATCTGCTGGACGATAAATATTCGCATATAACGTCACACCATCTCGCATTTTACTAGGCACTTCGCGGTCCAATATCACCTGTTCAGTTGTTACCATGTCAAAACATCCTTTCGTTTTTGATAAAGGAAAGTCCTGCATGAAGGTGATAACTCTCTCTTCACACAGGACCTAACCATTACTTACCTAACATTTCATCCACTTTGTCTTGGTTGTTGTCGATCCATTCTTGAGCCACGACTTCTGGGTCTGTTCCTTCATTTTCAATTGTTTCAATCATATTTTCCACATCATCAATTGAGATATTCCAATTGCTTAAGAAGTCATAGACGTCGGTGTTGTTCTTTTTCAACTCTTTGTTTGTAATCACTTTAACTGAGGCAGTCTCGAAGAAATTTTGTTCGTCGTCGAGCACTTTTAGGTCAAACTTATTGAACATAGTATGTGGACGCCATCCGAAGAACACGACAGGTTGTTTGCTCGACATATTGCGTTGTGCTTGTGCTAGCATGCCACCCTCAGATGAGTTCACTTGCTTTAAATCCAATTCATACCCTTTAATCATGTCGTTAATAATTCCTGTTGCGCTTGCCCCATCTTCAATTCCGTACATTTCGTTATTGAATTGTTTTTCTTTTCCCTTAATGTCACTCACGCTATTAATGTCTTTCATATAAGTCGGGACCACCATACCCGTTGGGACATCGTCATAACTTACAGCAGTTACATCAATATTATCTTTATACTTTTCAATATGCTGTTCGTGTGCTGGTAACCACGCATCCATGAATACGTCAATGTCACCACGTGAAAGTCCGATGTAGACGTTTCCAGCATCTGCTTTAATTTCTTTCACTTCATATCCCATATCCTCGATGATCAGCTTAGCAATCTTTGTTGGTGGAACTGTACTCGTCCAAGGTGTCACACCAAAGGTAATAGTTTTGTCTTCACTTGCATTAGCAGCAGAACCATCTTTACTATCGTCCGATCCACAGGCACCTAGTACTAACATCGACGCTGCTAATAAACTTCCTAACACTTTTTTCTTCAATACAATCTCTCCTCTTTAAATTTAAGATTTCGTTCCTATACTTTGTGTTATTCGGTCCAAGATAATCGCGAGTACAACGATTGCCAATCCACCTGTCAATCCAAGTCCAACGTTTACCGTTGAAATACCCGTCAATACCGTATCTCCGAGTCCAGGTGCACCGATCATAGACGCGATAACCGCCATGGAAAGGGATAACATCATTGTCTGGTTTACACCTGCCATGATCGTCGGAACTGCTAAAGGCAACTGCACTTTCAACAACAATTGCCATTTAGTAGAACCGAATGCTTTGGATGCTTCAATCACTTCTTCTGGTGCTTGTCTAATACCGAGACTTGTCATTCGAACTGCTGGTGGAGTAGCGAATACGAATGTTGCAATAATAGCTGGGACACTCCCAAGCCCGAATAATAAAATCGCCGGAATGAGGTAGACAAAACTTGGTAACGTTTGCATGAAATCCAATATTGGGCGGACAATTCGATCCGCTGTCTTGTTCAATGCCGTCAAGATCCCGACTGGAATTCCAATCCCCACTGAAATAATTGTAGAGACGATGACAATAGACACCGTTTGTATAGACTCCGACCACAAATCTACGGCTCCGATGTAAAATCCGCCAATTAAAGCGAATAGGGCAAGCCCTTTTCCTGAAGCCTTCCAAGCGACGAGTACAATTAAAACGACGAGTACCTCAGCAGGGATAAAAAGTAAAAACGATGTGACAATTTCGATGAATGCGCGTAAAATGTCACTGATTTTGTCGAAGAAACCGGCAGTATTTGGGAGGAGCCAGTTGTCCACAAAATTATTTGTATAATCTTCTATAGGTAATTCGAAGTATTTCATCGTGACGTCACCTCACTCGTTTCAGTCTCCAGGTCATTCTCCACTTCCTTCCCAAGTACAAGACCTGACAGGATTGATACACGAGAAATGATTCCTAATAGCTTGTTGTCTTCCACAACAGTAATTGGATATTTGGAGTCTACAGCGATTTCAATGAGTTCACTCAGTGGAGTAGTAGGAGGTACGGATAGTACGTCTTGAATCAAGATGTCTTTTAGTGGAATATCTTCTTTATATGCTTTAATTGTGTCGTCAATCGTCAGCAATCCCTTGAACTCATCGTCTTTACCGACAACAAAAATACTGGATGCTCCAACCTCTTCCATCTTTCGAATCGCCATCCGATGTCCGTCTTTATGCGTCATGACAACCTCAGGACGCTTCATCACATGAGAGGCTTCTAAAATCTTTGAACGATCGACGTCTCTTACAAAATCTGCTACATAGTTATCTGCCGGGTTTTCTAGAATTTGCTCAGCAGATCCCATTTGAACAATAGCGCCATCTTTCATAATTGCAATTCGATCTCCTAGTTTCAGAGCTTCGTCCAAATCATGGGTAATAAACAAGATTGTCTTGCCAAGCTTACTTTGCAAACTGATCAGTTCGTTTTGCATTTCTTTTCGGATAATAGGATCGAGTGCACTGAAGGCTTCATCCATCAACAGAATATCTGCATCATTCGCCAATGCGCGAGCGATACCGACCCGTTGCTGCATACCACCACTTAGTTCTGTAGGATAACTAGCCTCATAGCCTTTCAAACCCACATCTTCTAGCGTTTTGCGTGCCTTTGCTTCTCGTTCTTCTTTTTTCATACCTTGGATTTCTAATCCATATGCAACATTACTCAGGATGGTACGGTGCGGCAGAAGTCCGAAATTCTGAAACACCATGCCTAGCTTCTTCCGTCGAGTATTCAATAAATCAGCCGTATTCATTTTCGTCAAATTTTCGCCATCAATCAGAATTTCTCCACTCGTCGGTTCGATTAACCGATTGACTAAACGAATCAGGGTGGATTTCCCACTTCCGGATAGTCCCATAATGACGAAAAACTCTCCTTCTTCAACGCTGAATGTCGCTTTATTAACTCCGACTGTCATTCCTGTTTTCTTCAGGATTTCAGACTTTTCACGACCCTCTTCTAATAACTTCATTCCTTGTAAAGGATGTGAACCAAATATTTTAGTTAAATCTTTCACTTCAATTTTACTCATTATATTTCCCCTTTAGCAGTAGCCAGCGAAAAGAAGAACTTGCGTTGAACGCGAAGTTGAATGAGTACTTAGCGTCTAATGCCAATTCTCCGACCTGCTTGTTTTGGAAGTTCCAACTGACTATCTGTACTTGCGATTTTTTCTACATTGTGTGCAATGGAATCTGGAAACGGACCTGGCTTTCCAGTATCCGTATTCACGCCCATCAACATTTGTTCACTCGTTGCAACAAGTTGTTGCTCACTGTTCCACATATTGAAAAAGATATGTACTCTCTTTTCATCTGTATCTAGTAGTTGCGTCGTAAGGGTTAACCGTTCTCCTTCATCTGCTTCTAATAGAAAACAAATATGTGTTTCTAAAGTAAAGAGCGTATAACTATGCGTGGTACGCGCTTGCTCATGTAAGCCAATATGCTCCATAAATGCATCCACAGCCAAACTGAATACCTTTGAATATGCAGCATCGTTCATATGACCGTTATAATCGACCCATTCTTCCTTCACGATGCTCGAATACGTAAAAGTTGTCTTCTCCATATGAGAAATCCCCTGTTCCAACTAATTATTTCACTGCTGCTGATGGCTCATGCCAATACTCTTCAACTAAATCGAGTAGTTTGACAAGGAACTCATTACGTTTGACTTCCAATTCATAGACTGAACGATCGCCCGCGTGAGTTTCACACCCCTCAATTACTTTTTCTTTCAACTCATCAGTTAATTCAGGTGCTTCGAGTTTCGTCCAAGGTAATTTCAACGCAGGACCAAACTGTTCAAGCATATGTCGCATCCCTTGCTCGCCACCCGCTAAATGGAAAGTTAAAAATGGTCCCATTTGTGCCCAACGTAAGCCTGCACCATAGATTATCGATGCATCAATTTCTTTCGTTGTCGCAATACCATCATTCACTAAATGGAGGGCTTCACGCCAAAGAGCTTCCATTAGACGGTCTGCTATATGCCCTTCAATTTCTTTCTGGACAATCAACGGTTTCATGTTAATGGATGTATAAAATTCGTTTGCACGCTCAATAACAGCAACATCTGTTTGTTGTCCCGCAACCAATTCTACTAGCGGTAAAATGTAAACTGGATTGAATGGATGTGCTACAATCATGCGACCAGGATTTTTTAAATCGGCTTGCAACTGACTTGGCATGATTCCAGATGTGCTAGAAGCGATGATTGCATCTGGTTCAGCGAATTGGTCGATTTCAGCAAGAACACTTTTCTTTAAGTCTTCCCGCTCCGGCACGTTTTCTTGGATTACCCCGGCATTCTTCACGGCTTCTTCAATTGTTTGTACAAAAGTGATTCGATCAGGTGACGCTCCTTCTGCTAATCCAATATGTTGTAAGGATGGCCACGCTTGTTGAATTGATGCTTGAGTACGTTGCTCGGCCCCTTCACTCGGGTCAAACGCGACGACATCTAGTCCTTGTGCTAAAAAACGGGAAATCCACCCATTACCAATGACACCTGTGCCAATTACGGCTACTTGTTTCGTTGTAGTCATTCTCATTTCTTCGTACCTCCTAGCGGGTCACGCAAGTTGTAAAATACTCTAGCTTCTTGTGGCGTCATCGGTTCAATTCCGTTACTTTGCAACATTGTAACCGCTTTATCGACAAGCTGTTCGTTACTCGCTAAAACTCCTTTTGAGAGATACAGATTATCTTCTAGCCCTACTCGTACATTTCCACCCAACATCGCACTTTGCATCGCCATTGGTAACTGCATACGTCCGATACCAAATGCTGACCAGTGCGCGTTTTCAGGCAATCGGTTTTTGAAGTACATGATTGTTTCAGCATCCGCTTCAGCACCCCAAGGAATTCCTAAACAAAATTGGAACATTGGATTTCCATCGATTAGGCCTTCGTTAATAAGCTGTTTCGCGAATCGTAAATGCCCTGTATCGAAACACTCCAGCTCTGGCTTTACACCACATTGTTGAATCAGTTTGGCTTGCTTTCGCAGCCACTCTGTCGGACTCATGTACACCATGTCTCCGAAATTCACACTCCCACAGTCGAGAGTACACATTTCCGGTAACAATTCTCCTACTGGATAATGTCGTTCATGAGGAGTTTGTATGAAGGTCCCGGTACCACCAGCAGCCGGAGCATCTAGGTTGGGAATGAAGTCTCCACCGCCGCCAGCCGTAATGTTAACGATTACATCTACTTCAGAATCACGAATCCTATCCATGATTTCGCGATAGTGCTCAACATCATGGCTGATTGCACCAGTCTTTGGATCACGAGCATGAATATGAGCAACCGTCGCTCCCGCTTTTGCGGACTCAATTGCAGATTCTGCAATTTCTTTCGGAGTCACTGGAACGAATTCATTAATTCCTGTCGTCTCACCTGCACCTGTTACAGCAGAGGTTAGAAGCACTTTGTTTTTCATATTTTATAGCACCCCTCTTAATTTCAACTCAAACACTATACCGTCCAGACGGTTTACGTATTCGAGATATTACTATACAGTTATGAGAATAATCTTTCAACCCCACTAGACAGCTAGCACTCTTTTCTGGCACACACAAAACAATCATGAAAGCTGACATTAAAGTATTTTCATTGTTTCGTCCATTCTTTTAATTTTTCATAAACCAGTTCTTTATACTCATCACTAATTGGGTTAATATCAAACAAATCTGCTAACCAAATACCATCAGAGGCTAATCGGATAATCGTTGCCATAATCGGATCAATCCCATCGGTTTCAATATCCCTTTGCCATTCAGAATACACTTCACGGATTGGACTCATTAGTTCAGGATTAATGGCCTTGGCAGCAAGTAAACCGGAATGCATATCTTTATTTGGATATCCTTTCTTAAAAGTCACGTCCACATATGCACGAGTCCATTTTCCAGCCTCTATCTCATCTTCTTCAGCATGTGTTGCGATTTTATTTCTATAATTATTAGCTAAATGTTCTACCATTTTTTCTACTAGGACTTCCTTGGATCGATAGTGATAGAGCAAGCCACCTTTACTAATTCCCGCTTCTTCTGCTACCGCCTCTATCGTTAAATGGAAAATCCCTCTTTCTGCAACAATGCGAGAAGCCGCATCCAAAATATCAATTTTCCGTGTATTCGCAGCCATTAGATTGCACCTCATTTCTTCAAGTACTTTTTACTGTACCATCCAGACGGTTTTCTTTCAACATGTGCTTCTACTCCACATCATTGTTTGTGATTAGTCACCCAATATAGTTTTTGATGAACGAAAAAGGACATTCAGATACTGAATGCCCTCTTTAATAATTTAACTGGCTGTATGTTCACATGAAAATTCAGTTCTTTTCAACCACGCTATATACCTTGTCGATTTCCTTCGCTTTTACAATTATAAATAAAAATGGTCAAGTCGTCACACAAATCGAGTCAATATGGTATTCAATCGTCTTCCTTATCAGCTCAGAATCCAATCGATCTGGATCCAATATCGCATGAATCGCAAGGCCATCAATCAGGCCATATAATCGCTCTGTTTCCATTTCCATCATACATTCTGGCCTCAATAACAGATTCTCTTCTAAAAAGTAAAGTAGGTTTTCTGTTATTTGCAAGTTCTGATCATCTGGCACCACTAGTGTATCGCTCCGATGTTTCACGTATGCGACAAATGCAAACCGTACTTCCATCTCAATTCTCGTAGTTGTATTGACAGGCACAATTTCTAAAATTATTGCAATTACTAACTCTCGTGGAGATAGGGACTTTTTCAGTACAGATTCTATCCGTTTCGTTGCTCGTTCTTGAACTAAATCCATAGCATATACTAGCAAGTCATCCTGGGTTTTGAAGTAATAACGAAGCGCTCCTAATGATAGTCCCGCTTCTTCCGCTATATTTCGTACTGTCGCTCCTTCCATCCCTTTATCCAAAATGACTCGCCACATAGCTTCTGCGATTGTATTTTTTCGTTCATCATGATTCACAATTTTAGGCATATCTTAGTTTAGAATAAGTTAATAAAACAGTTTTACTAAAAAGAATTTTTCTGTATACTCCGTTTTAATACAACTGCACTAAATTAGGAGGTTCTTCATGAATTTTGTTGCTTACATCATCATTGCATGTGAAATCAGCTTTTGGGCCGTCATCGCCATCGGCCTTACAGTCCGATATGTGTTCAAACAAAAACGGCTTGGTCTTTTTATTCTTGCTCTAATTCCTTTGATAGATGTCATTTTGTTATTGGTCACAGCAATTGACCTTTACCATGGAGCGACAGCGACCGTCGCACACTCCATCGCTCCACTTTACATCGGAATTTCCCTAGCATTCGGAAAAAGCATGATCCAATGGGCAGACGAACGATTTCAATATTACATTACCAAAAACGGGCCAAAACCAATTCGAAAAACAGGTTATCCGCATGCCACCCATTCTATGAAAGGTTCACTTCGCCATGTCTTTGCTTTCGCAATCGGGGCTCCCATGATCTTGTTTGTAAAATGGTACATCTATGCACCTGAGCGAACACAGGAGTTTGATAACACACTACGTCTTTGGGCGCTCATTTTAGTTATTGACCTTCTCATTTCAGCAAGCTATTTCATCTGGCCCCGTCCTAACCGTGCAACTAGTAAATATTAAAAGAAACAGGTCGTGCTTCCTTTCACATCCATTCAATCATCATGTCAACTATTCAGCTAAATATGACCTTACTCGATCGAAGCCAAAATGTTTTCTAGTAAAGCAAAACTTCCTTAAAGATATTAACTGTTTTTTCACACAATTATAAGCAAATAAGATATACTAGCAATAGGAGGTGCATTTACTTTGAAGAAATTCTTCCTTTCGTTAGTTAGTGGGAGTGTAATAGGAATCTTCCTATCCTTTCTATTCATGGATTATCAAAAAACAGGCTATGAAATTTATGATCAGGCAGGCATTGCCAAAAGAACGGTAAAAGACATGGATTTTGAATTCGTTTTCAATGCCTCTCTACTCATACTCGGGTTCACAGTAATTATCTACCTGATTTGGACGGTTATCGAAAAGAAAAAAGACGATACATTTTACAATGAATTCAATAAAAAATAAGGAGTGGTCCTAAAATGTCAAAAATGACTTTATTGGATCACTTCTTTTCTATTTGAAGACTTCGCTATACAAAGGTTGAAATTTAGCACACTAACTATATTTATGTATGGAGGGCACTTTATGATAGAAAGTGAATTCCGTATTCTATTACAAAACATTTCCATTCAAACTCGGAAGAATTATGCCCATGAGCTCCGTGAACTCGGTTTGCATATTGGTCAAGAGCTCGCATTATTTCACTTATGGGAGCAAGACGGGATCCCGCAAGCTAAATTAAGAAACAAAATCGGTTCAGTAGCCTCTACGATGAGCAATATGTTAAGAAAGCTTGAACAAGACGACATTGTAATTCGTAAACCTGATGAAGTCGATCATTGCATTTCGAATGTCTATCTTACAGAGAAAGGTAGATAGCTTGAAGAACCCATTAGAAAGATTTGGAGCGAACACGAAAAAACGTTGTTAAAAGGGATAGTGCCTGAAGAACTGTTACTTATTCGGAGAATCTAGGCTCAAATGTCGGAAAATTTAGTAGGAGATTGAAAAGAAGAAAGGATGCGTAACAAAACAGGCGTGTACAGAAATCCATTATGAAAGGTTTCTGCACATACCTCTACTAATATTGATATTCATTAATGCATGACTGATTTTCTTCGAGGCTTTCAGTTTTCAAATTTTCAATGGTTTTTCACACTCATTTTGCTCTTTGATTTTTTCACCTCACTTTCCCTCAGCAAACTTCAATGCGTCTTCTTCAGCCACCACATTACCAATGGTCTTATTTTCCCTACATGGAATAATCTTTTTCGCAGAAAAGTATTATTTTAGTACAATTCAAACTTTCAAGCATAAAAATTATAATATTGTTAAATATTGAACCTTCTGTATACTAGGATGAAAGACATCGTAATATCTTCATACATCTTTAAGAACGTCCTACAAAACATAATCCCCAAGATTGAGCTAGAAAGAGAGGTGATCCAATGTCAACCGTTCTTTTGCCTACAAAAACAGAAATCCCTAGTGGCTTACTTGATAACGTGGAGCGAACAAGATTATATGAATCGTTTAGAAATAACTCACAAAAAAAGGTAACGATTCTACGGGCTCCTGCCGGATATGGGAAAACAACATTATTGCTTCAGTGGCTCAAAATATCTCAAGAAAATGCTGCTTGGATTTCAATCGATAATACCGACAATGACCCTACTCGATTTTGGACTTATGTGTTGCATGCAGTTGCTAAAACGTGCCAAACAGATGTGGATCAAGTGCTTATCCACCTTTTGAAATCTTCTGATGAAATGACGTATGACTTTTTCATCGACTCCTTTATACAAGAAATTAGTATGTCTGGGATTCCCTTTTCCCTTGTCATGGATGATTACCACTTAATTGAAAATCGTTTTATTCATCGTATGATGACCAAGTTTATAGAATTGGCTCCTAGCAACGTCCACGTCTATCTGACATCTCGGACTGACTTGCCCCTGCCAATTGCACGATGGCGTGTCCACCAGTGGGTTACAGAATTCAACGAACCCCAGTTACGATTTACATTGGAAGAGGCTAAGGAATTTTGCGTCATTAAAAACTTGTCGATTCCAAGTAAAGAGACGCTTGAACGACTTATGGAACAAACTGAAGGGTGGATAGCTGGCCTACAACTTGCAAATTTAGCGAATCCTCTTGCCCCCACAGAACAGCTAAATCAAGATTCACGATCTCTTATTGATGAATTTTTAATACAGGAAATCCTGGCTCCACTTCCATTACTAACACAAGTTTTTCTTATACGTACTTCTCTACTCAACGTTCTTGAACCAGAACTTTGTAATCAGCTCACCGAAAGAACTGATAGTTATAAGTTGCTTGAAACGTTGGAAAGTATGGGTTTTTTTATCATCCGCCTTCAATCATCTAATCCCGTTTTTCGGTATCACCATCTATTTGCGGAAGCCTTGCAAGCTGAACTTAGAAAACGTTTCACATCAAAACAAGTCATAACAATTGTAGAAGAAACTGCTTCCCTTTTACATGACAAAGGCGATGTCATCTCTGCAATTGAACTCGCGCTAAAATATGAATGTTATGAGCTTGCGAGCGATTGGATCGTTCAACACCTTGTCCACCTTTTCTCATCCGGTCAGACAACCACCTTCATGCGCTGGATGCATCATTTGCGCAGCAACAACTTTAGCGTCCCACATGAAATGTTGGTGATGGGTGTCATAACTTCCATGTCGACCGGTGAAATCGCTGTTACTCAATCACTTATGATGGAACTCGAAATCCGTGAAAAGACCGAACAATGGATGGTACAAGAAGAGCATGCCGCCATAGCGTCTATTTATGAGTTTGTTCGGGCATTCGTAATTATTTCAACAGGGGGCGATTTGCAAGTTGCAAAGGAAATCATTCAGCGGCAAATGAACAATGATGCTATCCCTTCTCGTTGGGATGATGTACACATGAAATATAATGTTTTTGAATATAAACTTTTAAGAACTGCCATCGGTTCCAAAGGCAAAATGCCTTCTATGGAAGAAGGTGGCGAACTGGCAGAGCTATTTCGGAATACATCCTATCAAACGAGTAGCGTTACAGCATTTATATATGGTAACTCTGCAGAATCGTTATATGAGCGCAATTTAATTGAGTATGCCAAGAAAGAGTTAGAAGTGGCACTACAACAAGGCCATCAGCTCAATGATCCAGGCCTATTCATCCCTATGTATTTATTAAAAGCAAAGATTTACTTATCTGAAGGGAAGCTAACTTCAGCTCAATCCATGCTGACACAAGTCAAAGATATGGTCACCGAAAAACATTGGCTAACCTGTATTCGAATTATGCTAGCCTATTGTTCAATTATCGCTGGTGATAGTAGAAATGCCGAATTCGAATTACACGCTACGAAAACAAAACAACCTTTTTGGGAGCTTGTGTACACACGGTTATTGCTCATGAAACAACAACCTGAAAAGGCTCTTACGCTTCTCATCCAAACGAAAACAAAGGCACTGCAGGAAACTCAAATTGCGACACTTGTAGAAGCAACTGTACTTGAAGCGATTTGTCACAATCGACTGGGTAATTCAGAGACAGCACTTGAAGTTTTGCATGAAGCAATACAGTATGGCGCACCCTATTACTACATTCGAACATTTTTAGATGAAACTGAATTGCAGCCCCTTCTCAATCGTTATCTAACGCGTCTACAACAAAAAGGGCAGAGTGAGCAGTCCATTTCCTCTCATTATTTACAGCATCTACAACCTGCCAAACCTACAAGTGAATTGAAGCATCAAGCACTGACTCCACGGGAACAAGAGGTATTTTCCTTATTAGCAGACGGCATAACGAACCGAGAAATTGCTGAACAATTAAAGTTAACTGAAGGAACTGTAAGGGTCTATCTCTCATCTATTTATCAAAAACTCGAAGTCACATCGCGAGCAAAAGCCATACTCCTAAAATATAAGTAGTAGCTACGGGCTCTACAAAGACCTATTTGAGAAACTACTTCTACAGAAAAAGGGAGCCAATCTAGTAACTGATTGGTCCCCTTTTTTATTTTTGTAGTCCCCTAGATGATGTACAATGATTATCGCTTGAGTAACATTGAAAAGTTTACAAGGATTTTCGCTGATTCCCCACGTTTTGTTCCATCTGCAGGTAGGAATTTCCCATTCGATCCATGCACAATACCGAATTCGTGCAACATCGCAATCGAATTTTGCGCTTCTGTACCGTATCCGGAAATGTCTTTGTATGGTGCTGGTGATTTTGCAACGTATGGCTTCCCATTTACGAGCTCAAACGTTCTATTCAACATTGCTGCGAGTTGTACACGTGAGACAGGATCATTTGGTTTCAACTCTCCATTGACACCGTACACAATCCCATATTGAGATGCTGCTGCAATTTCAGATTGAATCTGTTCTGAGAAAAGACTAATATCTTTAAATGGTGCAGGCTGTGTTGGTTTAAGACCCAGTGTCCGAACAATAATTGAAGTGGCTTGGACGCGTGTCAACGTCTGTTCTGGTTTGAAGGTACCATCCGAATACCCCGAAACGATTCCCGCTTCCACTGCTTTTTCGATATAGGATTTTGCCCAGTGTTTTTGAATATCTTTAAAAAGAATCGGTGTTGGTGTTTCTGTTGCTTTCGTTGTCACCTTTGCCGTTGGATTTTCAGTAGATGCAACCTTGTCTTCGTTAACAGCTACCACTTTAAACTGATAATCTGTGTTCGCTTTAAGATTGGTTACATCATATGTGAGAACATCCGCGCCAACTTGACCTATGAGTTCGTCATTCATATAAATGCCATAGCCCATGATTTTTTTTGTATCCACTGCAGGCTTCCATGTAAGAGTTGCAGCGTCATCCCCTTTTAGTTGTGCAATTAACGCATCCTTAGGGATCCAAGAATAAGTAGCTTTCAGTTGCTTGCTAAACTCATCCGCAACCACTTTGTATCCTGCTTCGCTTAAGTGGATATTCGCTGAATTCGGTAAGTACGTCTTGTAATCCGTAGCAATTTGCTCACTTGTTGAAACGAATTCAGCAGGGGTTCCTTGCATGCCTGCTTGGATTGAGCCATTCAAACCTGCTAACAACTGTGCAAGTTGTGGCTGATAGTCAGCTGCAAGCGCTGGGAATGGATTATAGTACCCCATGACATACACTTGAACGTTTGGGTTAATTTCATAAATGACTTTTAAAATTTCATTATAATTCGTTCCGACTTGTTGAATTGCAGCTGTAAGCTCTGCCATATCGAATTGCGGAACACCTGTAGCAGGATCGATTTTGAAATGCTTTAGCATATCGTTCGCACCGACACTAATTGTAATCAGGTTGGCTTCTTGAATAGCTTGATGCAATTCCAACGTCTTACCTTCTTGCCCAATCCCTACAACTGGTTTAGTAACATTGTCTTTCAAGTCTTTTAATACATCTGGAGCTGTATAGCCTGGGTAAGCAAATCCTTTATTCGAAGTTGCGAGCATCTTCATTTCTTGCAAAGAATCAGCTAAATAATCGGGATATCCTTTTCCAGGTAACCCATCTGAACTAATACCAAATGCCAACGAATCCCCTAATGCCAAATAATTGACAGGCTTCACCCATGTAGGACCATTCGCATCAGTTTCCGCCGCGTGGGACTGCAACGGCAATGCGACGAATTGAAGAATTAACACGAGAACAAAAACAAAACGAAATTTCTTCATAGATTGAATCATTAACAAACCTCCTAGTCTAATTGGTTCCAATGCGCACAATAATGGTACACTTACAAGTATATGTATAAGTAAATCAGCTAACTACTGAGGAATGTTAATAGTTTGTAATAAAGTTTTGAGCTTCTAGTAGCGTCTTGCTGAGACCACAAACCTGCTATTCAGTTATTAATGAATCCATATTTAAAAAAGCAAGTTTCTGAAACTCAGCACCATACCCATCATTCATCCTTCGCTATTAAAATCGCTTTCGGTTCTATTATTTGCATCTCCGTTCTTAAGTAAGTTCAATGCTCATACTCGGTTTCACAGTAATTATCTACCTGATTTAGACGGTTATTTAAAAGAAAAAAAGATAATACATTTTACAATGAATTCAATAAAAAATAAGGAGTGGTCCTAAAAGGTCATAAAATGACTTTACGGGATCACTCCTTTTCTAGTTGAATACTTCGTTATACATATGTGGCAATTGCATCTAACACAACTGATTGCTTAATTTGGTAACGGGTTGCCTGCCAAATGGCTTTTTTGCCTTTGATAATGAGCAGTTGTGGTGTTTCATGTTTAACGCCTGTATCTAATTCCACCGCATTCGATACTTTCTTATCCAGCTGTGAAATGACCACATATCTCGGAATATCCGTCACGAGCGATTCCATTTCCTTTTTGGCGGTTACACTGCTTAAACTCGTCATGCTTAATTTAAATAAAAGTAGCGGCTGTTCATCAGAATGCTCTAGTAGCATCTGCCACTCTTCTATTGTTTTTAGTCGCTTCACTTTGAAGACTCCTCACTTTCAATTCAACTATTCAAACGCTGGCAGTTTGAGTTGGCTAAACAGACTTTTGATAAAAGAACTAACTTGAAACAATAATAGAAATTATTACGCCAACTCTCTTATTTCCATTGATCATGTACCCACGCTGAATTATACCTATACAGTTTAGAAGGTCTGTATGCACCTGTTTTGATTTCTTTTCCTGTATCTAACACCATACCTTCCACATGTCGTCGGAACTGCACTTTGTTTAAAGCCCTGCCCAAAATCACTTCATAAACTTGCTGCAAATCCGGCAATGTGAACTCTTCGCCAACCAAATTGAATGCGATATTCGTGTAATTCACTTTCCCGCGTAACCGCTCCAACGAATACAAAATGATTTCTGCATGATCAAAGGCAATCCCATCCTGCTTTTTCATCCACACTGTCGTTTTAGTGTTTGTCCCTTCTGTCACTGTGACTCTTTCTATAGTTGCCGATACTGTAATTTCCCCAGAAGTCATCTCTAGTTCAATTTCTTCCGTCCTCCTAATTGTACTGCTGATCTGTTCCTCATGGGATTCTACTACCGTATCTTTTACAGTGAACCACCTTGCATCGTCAGCATCGTCCCCTGCTTGCAGCGGTGGTAACTTTCCTTGGTCAACCAACGCCAAATAACTGACACTCACAATCCTCATACGAGGGTCCCGATCCACCGCACTCCACGTGTACAGCTGCTCTGCGTAAATGCCATCAACCCCTGTTTCCTCTTTCAATTCCCGTTGGACTGCGGTATCGACATCTTCGTCAATTCCCATGAATCCGCCCGCTAGTGCCCAGTCCCCTTTATAAGGATGTCCTCCACGCTGGATGAGTAATAACTGAAGTTCCTTCTCCGCTTTTTTTCTCTTGTCCGAAACCTTTTCAGTATCCATTGTGAAGATAACCATATCCGTCGTTATGGATGGTTTTTCATACTTATCCTTTTCCGTCTTTTGATACTGTTCGATAAATTCCGTTTCACTGAGGTTCTGCAAGAACTGCTCTTCCATTGCCTTCTTCCCCTTTCAAACACATGACTTAGTTGCATTCTAATACTATCCGTTTCATATGACAAGTCCAGCCTCTCAGTATTCGAGTCTTCTTCATACACACAGAAAAAGAAGGGTCACACAGCACCCTTCTTTTATTAGTTCGTCATGAGTTTCGTAATCTGTTCGATGGATTTGTCAAGCCGCTCCTCGTAGTTACCGCTAATCGATGCGTATTGTATTCCCCGCTCATCAAACATTTCCTTCAAAACTCTATTTGTCTTTGCCCGCACCACAGGATCATTGAACGTTCGGAATCCGTCAGCCACCCACTTTACATCGGGTTCAAGGAATAGGTACAAATCATAATCCTGAGACTGGATGACCCCCTCTATAAAGTCCAGCTCCTGACCAAGATACATTTTAGCGTAATACTGGGACACTACCGCCTCGCTATCTATGAACAATAACTTGTTTGCTTTCTTGATCTTTTGAAACTCCATATGCTTATGACCAAACACGATTTCCTTATAGTGCTCTTCAGTCAGCAACGAACTTCCGTCCCCGATTTCCTCGCTGACCGTACGCCCGTATTCTTCTACATATTCAGTGCCAAATAGTTGAGCTAAGTTCCGTGTTAACGTGGATTTCCCGCATGATTCAACTCCGACTATCGCAATTTTTTTAGTGTAGTATGGCTTCGCTACATCGGGAATCATATCCCAATTTGCAAATACCCCTTCGTTTCGTATTTTCGTTGCACTGATTGGGAAAATCCTGCGAGCCTCATCAATAACTACATGTTGAATATCTTCTCCATAAATAAGTCTAAACCAATGATCGTATGCGCTTTCTGAACTGAAGATATGAGTGATTTGTTCCGGGATTGCTTCAATCATTCTCCGTCCTCCTTCCAGCCACATATGCTCTTCGCTCTCCCATGGTGGGTCTTCCACCACCAATACTTTCACATTCGGCATTCCTTTAGTTGAAGTCATAATCCACTGCTGCCGCTGTTTGAAGTCAATATAATCCAATCCCGCGTCCTTACACAATTTCCTGTCCCGATTCTCATCATAACTAACCACTACAAACAACTGATCCACTTGAGCCGCTGCTTTCGTAATTGCATACAAATGACCTTTATGAAAGGGAATGAATTTCCCTCCGTAGTGTCCAACTGTCAACTCTTCCATTCTAGGTTCTCCCATTTTAATCTTCTCCTTTCATGAACAAAACGCTCAGTCTTCTGCTTTTTGTACCTTCGATAATTTTACCCAGTTCACATAACCGTATATAGAATTCACTAAGAACGCCGTCCACATGATGACCATGTTCCAATCGTTCCCTCCTGTCTGCACTAACGTGATACCCCATAGCGTGATGGTCAGGATATTCACTAAAATCCAGATTATCCATTGTTCTGCATATCTCTGTACCATTAGTATTTGTGCGATTACTGAAAGAACGACCGCCATACTATCGATTCGAACTTGCTGTGCGGATAACACCGTCAATAGTTCTGCGTATACCAATGCCCCTACCACAAAAGATCCAGCAACGAGAATCCAACCTTTTCGTG
Organism: Sporosarcina sp. D27; assembly: GCF_000586555.1. GTDB lineage: Bacteria > Bacillota > Bacilli > Bacillales_A > Planococcaceae > Sporosarcina. Next base: position 13,429 of record NZ_AZUC01000052.1, on the reverse strand, counting down.
TCAGCCGCTTTACGTATACGTTTTCCCCATGCTCAGAATCCTCTTTTTTCTTGAAGTGATTCATCCACATCCAAATTCCGATAAATTGCGTTGGGAAGTAAAATAACCAGTTCAACATGGCTTCACCATATAAGCCGTATCCGAAAGCGATATAACCATAAGTGACTGTCTGCACGATACCGAATACATAATTTGAAACCTTTCCTTTCGCAACCAATACTACGCACAACATACCGGCTATCGAACTGATCAACCCTAGAAGCGTGTCTTGAAATGCAAAATAGAGGTACACCGTAATTGCTGTGAATAACGAAATCCACACCTTCTCGAAAACCGACCACTCTGCCAGATATCCTTTCAACTTTTCAATCATCTTCTTCACTCCTTTTACTTAGTTTGTTTTTGTTACTAACTATTAAACTTAGTATAACTATGTATCTATGTATTGTCAACAACTCTTTTCCACACAAAAACGCCCCCACCGTCGCGGTTTATCACCGCACTGTGAGGGCAACAGTAGATGAGGTTTCATTCTACTGAAGGTACTTTGAATAAATTCCAAATAATTTTGCTGTTTGAACACGAATTGTTCCATCTCCTAAAAGGAATTTACCATTAGAACCACTCAGAATTCCAAAGTGAGCGGTGCAGTCGTATCTCTTTTCAGATATGCACTCAATAAGTGTTTTGTAATCCAAGAATACTTAGCTTGCAATTGCTTGCAAAATTCCTCTACAACAACTTTGTATCCTGCCTCGCTTAAGTGACTTTTTACAAGACAACTCTGTTCTTTCTAATACATCAAATACTTCTTCCGTACTTTCTCAAATTCTTTTAAATCTTTCTGCCAACGCGATTCAATCTCTTCTACCGTCATTCCATCTTCAATAGCCGGTCGTATCCATCCATTTCCGATTAGATTGTCAAAGAAAGGCGTGAGTTGAACTTGTTCAGGATAAAGATCTTTTATCGTTTTCACAATATGAAGACCCGTTTCAACCGGCTCATACTTATTTCGATCCGTAATATGAATTTGAACACCATGAGAAAGTTTTCCGCTATGCTTTGAAAACGTAGGGGTAAACGATGCCGCTCGGAATGTCACTCCTGGAAGATCCAGTTGGTTTAACCTCGTGACCAATTCCGGACTGCTGATGAACGGAGCACCAATTAACTCAAATGGCTTTGTCGTTCCGCGTCCTTCTGAAACATTCGTCCCTTCGATAAGTGCTGCACCTGGATAAGCGAGTGCAGTTTCCAGTGTTGGCATGTTAGGAGATGGCATGACAAACTGAAGCCCTGTTTCATCGAAATAAGCGTTTCGTTTCCAGCCTTTCATTTTCACTACTGTTAAATCCGCACCTATGTCAAACTCCTTGTTAAACAGCTTCGCTAGTTCTCCTACGGTCATTCCGTGGCGTAGTGGAATCGCATACTGTCCAACAAATGACGCAAACTTTGGATCTAGGACTGGTCCTTCAACTTTTTTACCTCCTAAAGGATTCGGACGATCCAATACAATGAACGGAATTCCTTTTTCTTGCGCTGCTTCCATAGCTAGAGCCATCGTATAGATATACGTATAGAAGCGAGTCCCGACATCTTGAATATCAAATACTAGAACATCGATATTTTCAAGCATTTCAGGAGTCGGTTTTCTAGTTTTTCCATACAAACTATAAACCGGCAAGCCCGTGACTTCATCGATATAATAATCCACATATTGCCCAGCCTGTGCATCCCCACGAACACCATGTTCTGGACCGTAGAGTGCTTCTAGCTGAATATCCGGATCATTGTTCAAAAGATCGACCACACTGTTCAGGTTTTGGTCAACCCCCGTAGGATTGGTGATCAATCCTACCCGTTTACCTTTCAGCAATTTCTTCTCATCTTTCATAAGCATCTCTGCACCTAGTGCAAATTTGTGCTTACCTTTATCATATCCTTTGGATTTCTTATTCCCGTTGGTGTACGTGTTATCGGCAAATGCCGCAGTGAATGTCGTCATGACTAATAATGCTGTGACGACTACCATTAGCCACTTTTTCATCATCTGACCCCTCCCTTATTCGTTGTAGGTTAGTCCGTGTCCAAATGGATACAAGGTTCCTCCAGCTGAATTTGGAATTGTCACAGGAAGTTTACCTGTAGGTTGGATGTCTCCAAATAGAACGGATGCAGTTGCTTTAAAGCTAGCTGTTCTAAATCCATATTGAGCCAAGTACCCATCTACATTCGGGTAAGCCATGATGTCATATGGATTTCTGACTCCTACCGCAATGACAGGAGCTTCCGTTTGTTTCTTTAACTCATTGACCATCTTCATTTGTGGGTTAGTCGTTTCTCTGCCAGCTACAGTGGAAGTAGTTGTACCGACAATGATTGCCGATGCATCTGAAATCTGCGAAACCTGTTCAGCAGAGAGAGGCTCTCCTGTTTTCACCAAGACTGTGTTTTCATGTTTACTTTTCACTGCTTGGTACAGTTCATCGATATATGAGCTACCAATGACTGCGATTTTCTCTGATGTATTTACCTTCAACGGCAGTACATTATTATTTTTCACTAAAGTCACTGACTTCTCGGCTACTTCACGCTCAATTTGTTTATGTGGTTCAGAGCCTACCGTTTCCTCAGCTTCTGAAATCACTTCATCGATTGCCCTAGGATTCTCTTCTTTCATAACGCCCCTCTTGAGCTTTAAGGACAATATTCTCTCGACTGAACTTTCGATTCGTGACTCCGAAATTTCTCCAGTACGTACCGCATCCAAAAGACCCGTTGCAACACTTTCCAATCCGACTGGCATTAAGACTATATCAGTCCCTGCCTGCACAGCTTTGATTACTGAATCCACCGGGCCGAAATGATCCGCAATTGCTTTCATGTTTAATGCATCTGTAGTAATTAATCCGTCGTATCCCATTTCCTCCCGCATCAGCTCCGTCAGTACTTTATAGGATAACGTAGCAGGCACATTGATTTCAGTTCCATCTTTTTTGGAGATTACAGTTGTCCCATCGATTTTCGGGAACGTGACATGTGCTGTCATGACCGCATCCACTCCCGCTTCCATCGCTTTCTGGAACGGATACAACTCCACTTGCTTTAACCTTTCCTTGTCATATGGAACTTCAGGAAGACCCAAATGTGAATCCACTGCTGTATCGCCATGACCAGGGAAGTGTTTTGCTGTTCCTGACGTTCCTGTTCCTTGAAGACCATTCGTATAAGCTACACCTAATTGAGCTGTTAGCTCTGGATCTTCACTAAATGATCGCACACCGATTACAGGATTGTCCGGGTTATTATTAATGTCAAAGGATGGTGCGAAGTTCATATTGATTCCTAACGAATGCAGTTCCTCGCCAATTGCTCCCCCGACTTTACCTGCAAGTTCTTCTGATCGTGTAGCACCTAATGCCATATTCCCTGGCATATCTGTTCCTGATTGGATTCTCGTTACAATTCCACCCTCTTGGTCGATTGACATAAGAAGACCATATTTTTCAGACGTTTTTTGATAATCTGATACTAAACGTGCCGTTTGTTCTGTAGTGACTACGTTTTCTCTAAACAAAATCACTCCGCCTAAATGATACTTTTTTACAAGTTCCTCAATTTCAGGAGTGAGTTCTGTGACATTTTTGCCATTCATAGTCCTGAAATCCGGCATTAGCATTTGTCCCACTTTTTCTTCAAGCGTCATGTGACTGATTGCTTTCTCAATGAGGTTGTATCGTTTCCCTTTCATCTTCTTCACCTCATAAGTGACTGACGGTTTCCCGTGCCATTTTCCTGATGATGGATCGGGTTTCCCTAATATTGCAACACGGTCGACTAGTTTCCCCTCGCTCACTTGAATGATTGCCATGCCGGGTTTACCAGTCGTAGTAACCAAACCGGCATTATCAACCGTAGCCACTTTTTTATTGGTCGACTTCCATTTCAGATTTTTGGATGTCTCCATAAAATGGCCTTCTTTATATACGTGAAGGGGGTTAAGCTGGATAGTTCCATCTTCAAATTGACTTTCCGATTCAGGTACATTTTGTAAAAGAACAAGGTCTTGAATAGACGATTTGTTTGAATTAGCCATGGCTGTCTGACTAGACATTCCAGTTGTTAGCACTAACAAACCAATCAGTAGTGGTACAAGAAAATAGGTACGAAGTTTCTTCATCGACAGATCTCCCCTTTAATAATTTCGATTCTCCCAATCCGTTGAATCTGAATTCGGATTGACAGGTTTTCCGTTCAGCTTGATATCCCCTACGTACCATCCCCGACCGTTAACAGACGTATCGGTCTCATAACGGAAACGGATATGATTTGTTCCATCTGGTATGGCTACCGTCAAATTACTCCATTTGCCGTTCGTTCCTGTTAGACGAACTCCTACCTCATTCCACTCAATACCATCATCAGATACTTCAATTACTCCAAAGTCAGAGTCCTTCTCTAGTTCATACCAAGTGTTAAATGATAGTTCGCTGACTTCTTTTTTTGCATCAACAAGTAAGTTCCGGTTCAGATTGTCCCCGTATCCAGAAAACCACGCATCTGTACTTCTAGGAATAGGTGCTGGGATTGCATCTGCCACATGTCGAACGAAGTCTCTTCGAACAGCGTTTAATGAAATGGTCTTTCTTGTAGGATGAACACGGTTAGTTAGTAGAATTGCGATCGTCTTATTTTTTGGGTTGATAACAATACTGGTTCCTGTAAACCCGGTATGCCCTGCTGATGAAGGGTCTGAGAGTGCATCCATATACCACCCTTGGTTCAATTCCCAACCAAGGCCGTGATCGTCACCGACAAACTCAGGTATCTGATTTTCACTTAACAGTTGAACCGTTTTAGGTTTTAGAATTCGTTTTCCTCCATATTTTCCTTCATTGAGAATCATATGCGCAAAAACCCCTAAGTCTTTTGCCGTGGAGAATACTCCAGCGTGACCTGCAACGCCGTCAAGTGACCAGGTGTTTTCGTCATGAACTTCGCCCCAAACTAGTCCTCTGCCTATCTCAGGTTGGAATTCTGTCGCAGCAATCCGATTCTTAAGCGATGCAGGTGGGTTGTACATCGTGTCTTTCATGCCAAGTGGTCCTGTAATTTCATCTTTCACAAACTGATCTAAGCGTTTCCCAGAAAGTTTTTCAACGACAGCTCCTAACGTAATCATGTTCAGATCGCTATAGGTATAGCTGCTCCCTGGTTGAGCTTTCAATGGTTGAGCATATACCAGCTGCAATCTATCTTCCCGTGTTTCCCCTTGGGAATGGAGTGGAATCCACGCGGTGAATCCGGATGTATGAGTCATTAACTGTCGTATCGTCACTGTTTCTTTTCCATTTGCAGCGAATTCAGGAATGTATTTTGCTACAGGAGCGTCTAGTTGAATAGCTCCCTTTTCATACAATTTCATAGCGGCCACTGTTGTAAAAATCTTACTGATTGAAGCAACATCAAAAATAGTATTAGTCTGCATTTCGACAGGGTATTCCATTTCTGTGAATGAGTCGTCCACATAGCGTGCAGCATCTCCGTAAGCTTGCTGTTTCACAATATGTCCACTGCGAGCCACAAGGACAACAGCCCCGGGGGTCGTATTTTCTTCAATCGCATTGTTAAGGACTTCGTCGATTTCCTTTAACGGCTCCTGTCTCATTCCCGCTCCTCTCACTGAACCTGGATGTAGAATGGGTGCTCCGTTACCTGGATGATTCCATGACTTATTAGGAATCGAATGCCCGTGAGCCCCAGCTGTTGCAGTAAAAACAAGTCCACTTGCTAACGTACAAACGAGAAATGCAGTTAAGAACTTCTTTTTCGTTTTCACCATCTACTTCATCCTCTCCTTATTCTTGTAAGCCCTTTCACTTTATCGAAATTATTAGTAAATTACCATACTTCCTAAGGGCTTTCATTTATAAAAATACTGGTAATTTAGTGCATAAATGATTTGGTATAATTGACTGACTAATAAGAAAAAATAAGAGCGTTAGTTTGCTAAATGTTGCTACAAAACGACAAAAACACACCTTCCATAGAGTTGGAAAGCGCGTTTTTGATGCTTGTGTCCTATAAAGAATATTCTTACAGATGGCCTATCCTGTTCCTGTTTTTACATGATCACGAAGTAAAGTTTTTACGAGATTGTTCTTACTGTCTGTAGGAGTAAATTAAAATGACTTCCTGAATCCATAGAACGAGCGATATCCTTCTTTTTGGTAAAACGAACGCGATGCTTCAGATGCTAGCATTTCAATCCGTGTACTTGGATACAGTGTGTGTACATAATTCAGTATTTCTTTACCTATTCCGTGCCCACGAAATTTCTTCTCTACGAGCATTTCACAAATAAAAGTGGTCACTACAGTATCCGTAAAACCTCTCATACACGCTACCACGTCATCATCTTTCGTAACTGCTATGAAGGCAATGGTTGAATTTTCCCATGCTAGCTGTGTTTGTGTATAATTTTCAGCAAGATTCATCCAGCCTTCTTCAAGATACATCTCACGGATTGCAGTGTAATAGGTTTCATCATAAGGGATAAATCTTATTTCACTAGTTGCTCCATTGTTAAAACCCATTCATCTCACCGCCATTCTCTTCTATTTTTTCGTATACTTGCGAGGTATAACATAGTCCTATACGGTCAAAAATCATTCATCCATCTCTACCTTGCAAACTGTCTTTCAAAAGAGCAACTTCATTCCTTCATGACTTGCCCTAAATCCAAGCCTTTCATAAAAACGATGAGCATCTGCGCGCTGTTTGTCGGTCGTCAATTGGACAAGACCAGCCCCCTCAGACTTTGCGATTGAAATTGCTTGCTCAAACAAAGCTTGACCAACCCCATGACTGCGATAATGCCTATCAACTCGCACCCCTTCGATTTGTGCCCGTTTCATCCCTCTTCTAGCTAAACCAGGAATGAGGGTTATCTGAAGACAGCCAACCACTTTTTGATCATCAATCGCTAAAATGAGTTGGTTTCCAGATTGCGCTTCCATTTCGGTAAATGCTTCAACATAATCGTTCACCACGTAATCTTCTGTACTCTCACGCGCAGATCCTAATTCATCATCCGCTAGCAATCGGATAATAGTTGGGATATCAGTTGCTGTCGCTTTTCTGAAATGCATCTACTTCGTCTCCTTTTTATGAAAAATATAACCTTGCTGCTCCATGCAACACCATCTAATCATCAAATCTATTAACATGACTTCTTCCCCTCTGCCAAGTAGTATACGTGTCAATTCCCATTAAGTATAATCTGAAATGTCTATCATTTAAGATAAGGAAATGTTATACAGAGTTAGCTAGCCGCAGAAATTGGTGCTAGTCGGTAAATGCATTCAGAAACATATCTGAAATATCCGTTTTCCCAAATCTAAAGCCAAAAACAAAAAAGTCCCTTGGGGTTGCAAAAACTGCACTCCCAAGGGCCACTTATCATCTTATGCTCTTTTCGTATATCGTAAAATAGGAAGTCCTTCATTGACTGAGTACTCCTCAAGCTGTAATGGAATCATTCGGTCATTTTCCTCAAATAGACGAACTCCTGTGCCAAGAATCATTGGTACGATTCCGATGATAAATTCATCTACAATTCCCGCTTTCAAAAAGGCATTCGTCAACTGACTACCACCGAAGAGCCAAATATCTTTCCCTTCTTCCTTTTGAAGAGCTTGGACGTGCGATACAATGTCCCCTTTGACAAATTGTACATTTCCTTCGTCCGCTTTATCTAAAGAAGTCACAACGATAATCTTGTGCTGTGCCACCATATCGAGTGTAGAATCCTCGAACGATTTTCGTCCCATCACAACCGTATCGACTTGTTCTAAAAAGTCTGGGAAACTGAACTGATCCGATGTATCCAGCTCACTATGGCCGTCCCCACCAATCCAGTCGAATCCCCCATTGTCATCCGCAATATATCCATCAAGGCTCATCGCCAAATTCATGATGATTTTTCTCGTCACCCTTGCCCACTCCGTTCTGAAGACATATTTAACGTTCAGAAGTATACCACGAAATCGGTCATAGACCACTGATTGTAGACTGCAAAAAAGAAGCAAAGTAGTTCAAGAGTATTCACCGACAAGACAGCCATTATCTTGAATATATAACGTTTAGACGTTTCGCTGTAAACATTTCATGCGAAAACTCTTACTTCAAGTAAGTTTTTTGCACTTTTCAATACTCCAGCGAAGAAAAACCAATTACTAAAAAGTAATTGGCTGAATGATTATATTTATTTTGAAAATCTACTTTCCGAATCTGCAAACACAGAGTCTATCTGATTACGATCCTCTTCACGAATCCAATCATTGTATCTCTCATACAAAAATTGAATTTCTTCTTTCTTCAACGCTAAAATGTCACAGCCCGGCCCATCATATAAGTGATAAATAATACCGCGTGTCAAATTTATAAAATAAAACTCAATACTACTTTGAGGCTTCTGCTCTAACTGTATCATGACCTCCCCAAAGTCTTTAAAGCAAATTTCTCGCAATATGATTTCATATCGAATATCTTTTTTTGTGCAACCTAAAGTGAATCGATGGACTACCAACTGTTCCCCTTCTTCGTTGCAAACATCCGGTATCAGTTCATGCCTCAATTTATCTAAGACTTCCTGTTGTTTAATATAACTTCGGTATACTTTTAACGGTTCTTCAAGAAACAAGTGATCCTCAGTTGTACGAACATCCGCTATAACAAGTAGTTCATCTTCATCCCGAAATACCTCATCATACAATGTAATGGAACGTTGAAAAGCGTGTTCTAGATTATTGGAATCCTTGATGGACAATAAAGGATTTAAGATGTCAAATCGAATAGCAATATCCCATGAATTGAATAACGGGGGTTGCAATGTTACTCCGTTAAACTTCTGGTCAAAAAAAGATTCTAGATTTTGCATTGTCTTTTCCTCCCTAGACAATTAACAACTGATTTTTTCATTTTGTCTGCTAACCAAACAATCACTAGTGTTTTAGCCAAAAGTAGAGTTTCCCCACACAGACACGATTCAGAGCCTATATTTCGACTTAGTTACCAGGAAGTACTCCAGGGGCAAGTACCTTACAATTTGGATCTGCACGAAGAACCATTTCAGGACCATGAGGGCTGTATATGGCCATTAGTTTTAGTGGTTCCCAACCCGTATTAATTGTAGAATGGAATGCTCCCGTCGGTATGTGTACACACATTCCTGCAGTGATTTTCGTCGGTGCACCGTCATTCACAGTTTGCTCACCTTCACCAGAGATCACGTAAAGAACCTCTTCTTCTTCAGGATGATTATGGCGGTCATGGCCTTTACCCGGATGTAAAATAACGATACCCATACTAAATTTCTCTGCATTCGTCACACGTGGTTCACTCATCCATTTAAGTGTTCCCCACTCAAATTCTTGAGTTTCAACATCCTCTGGATTTATATATCTCAACCCTGCTTGCTCTTTTACTTCAGTCATTTTAATTCCTCCAAAACATGTTTTTAAATTCATAAAACAAACAGAAATAACTTATTGAAGAAGCATTGTCAAAAATCCTTTAAATCGATAAATCCTTAAACTTGCGGGCTTGTTTTTCAATAGCTACCTCAGTTGGTAGTCGCTCTATACTACTTGCTCCGAAGAAACCTGCAATTCCTTCTGTATGCTCAAAAATGTACTGTGCGTCTTCCGGTTCTGCGATTGGTCCACCATGACACAATACGATAATATCCGGATTAATCGCGACAGCAGCATCACGCATTTCCTGTACTTTTTTAGCTGACTCCTCAAGAGTCAGATTACTTTGCGCACCGATGCTTCCCTTAGTTGTAAGACCCATGTGCGGAACTAGGACATCTGCACCAGCTTTCGTCATCGCGACAGCTTGTTCAGGTGTAAATACATAAGGGCACGTTAGCATTCCTAATTCATGTGCTTCTCGAATCATTTCTACTTCTAGATCATAGCCCATTCCCGTTTCTTCGAGATTCGTCCGGAACGTCCCGTCAATTAAACCGACAGTTGGGAAGTTTTGAACTCCATGGAATCCCATATCTTTTAACTGGCGAAGAAAATTAGGCATAATTCTGAATGGATCTGTTCCACAAACACCCGCAAGTACCGGCGTATCTTTTACGATTGGAAGTACTTCAGAGCCCATGTCCATCACAATCGCATTGGCATCTCCATAAGGCATTAGACCCGCTAAACTACCGCGGCCAGCCATACGGTATCTACCTGAGTTGTAGATGATGATTAAATCCGTACCACCTTTTTCTGCGAACTTTGCAGTGATTCCTGTCCCCGCTCCTGAACCGATAATCGGATTCCCTTGTGCAATTTGTTTGCGAATTTTTTCTAATGCTACTTCCCGTATTGTTTGTGTCATTTGCAAGCCCTCATTTCTCAATGTTATTTATTCAATTTGCTTAATAAATGTGAAGCCATAGCTGCTGCAAATTCTGGATCATTAATGTGTCGATCCAGCTCAATGAGTTCTACAACATTTTGATTTAGATGTTTTCTGATCGATGTGAACAATGCTTCCGTGGCTTCAGGAGAATCGAACAATTGACCTTCTCCATCTATCGCACTGACACCTTTTAACGGCAAGAACAAAGTAGTCGGCCCAGTCGTTTCGTTTAACTTTTCACTTAGTATTTTTCCTAGTTCAGCACACTCTTCAGGGGTCGTTCTCATCAGTGTGACGTTAGCGTTATGCTCATATAAAGTACGATCTGCAAACTGGGAAGGAACGGTATTCATCGCCCCAAAGTTCACCATATCTAGCGCGCCACAAGAAACTACTTGAGGAATGCCTTCACGGGCCGCCGCTTCTAGTCGGTGAGGGCCTGCAGAAAGTACACCACCTACTAACTCATCACATAGTTCAGTGGTCGTCACATCCGCTACAGCTTTGATGAACCCATCACTAATGAGAGACTCCATTCCTTGTCCACCACTACCTGTTGCGTGGAATACTAACAGTTCATATCCGTTTTCTTCAATATGTGTCTTGAGATTTTCTATACAAGTTGTCGTAACTCCAAACATACTTGCAGCGATGATTGGCTTGTCTTCAACCTCCGGAATCTCTTGTTCAACCATACCAATTAGTGCCCCAGCAGCATTCCCTAGAATTCGTCGAGAAATTTTGTTCAATCCAGCAACATCTACAACGGAATACATCATTGTAATGTCTTTCGTTCCAACGTAAGGGTGCACGTCACCTGAAGCAACTGTTGAAACCATCAATTTCGGCATCCCGATCGGCAGTTGTCTCATAGTATGTGTAATCAGCGCTGTACCACCAGAGCCGCCCATTCCCATGACACCAACTACATCACGCTCCATACATAACCGGTTAACTAATTTCGCAATACCTTTTGACATAACTTTCATAGCTAAACCACGATCATGTTGGTCCCGTAAAGCCGTTAAACTACTCCCCCCTAACACAGCAACCTCTTCTGCACTAAATGTAGGTGTAACCGTAGGCACACCTACTACACCTCCATCAATTAACACTACTTCAAATCCTTTTAAAGCTATCAAATCACGAACATACTCATATTCATCCCCTTTAGTATCAAGGGTTCCTATCAACAAAACAGTTTTCTTCAAAACAATCTCCCCCGTAGAAAAAGTAATTGTTCAATCTGAAAAAAAATACGAGTCGCGGTTAATAATCCATTATTCAGAATTCAAAAACTCCCCACTTTTAGCTAGCGCTTAAAGTTGCGACTCATAACCAGCACGTCTAATTATGAATAACGGTTCGAAAACAAAATTGTCCTCGACAGTAAAATAATCTGAATATTATACATCCTACTGTTAGGATACACCCGATTCCAACAAGCGTATATGTTAAATGGTACTCATTTCATGTGTTATTGTAATCTTTCTACATATTCTCGGGGAGATTGTCCTGCATATTTTTTAAAAGCCTTACTAAAATGTGCGTAATCACTAAACCCTGTCATGTTTGCAATTTCAGCTAGCTGAAAACAGTTCTGGCTCATAAATTCAATGGATTTATGCATTCTATACTCAGTCAAATAATTACTATACGAACAACCGACTTCCTGTTTAAACACTTTACTTAAATAGGGTCTTGAAATGTGTAAGAGCTGCGCCAAATCCTCTAGAGAGATTTTCAACATATAGTTTATTGCGATATATTCCTTTACAAATTCTGCATACTCATAGTGTTTTTCTGCCCCTTCTAACATCTTTACTAAAAATTCATCCGCCTCTTTTTGTCCTACGTTCTTAAACTTTCTAATTGTCGAGGACAAAGCTTGTTCTGTAGGAATCCTCTCAAAAGAAGATCCCCCGATATATCCCATTGTTTCTGTGTTGTCTTGCATATATTTCACATCTGTGGGGGTAGAAACTGGTCCTCCATAAATCATTTTAATGACCTGACGATATTCGTGATTGCAGACGCTGAAGATTTCATTGACTACTTTTGCTCCTTCTACTAAGCTAAGTGCTTTCTTTGCGCCTAGCATACCGCCCTTTGTAAAACCTAGATGAGCACAAATAACATCAGCTCCAACATCAATCATCTTCCTCGCTTGCTCTTTATTAAACACAAATGCAATTGTAAACAGCCCTTGCTCATGGGCGATTTTTATCGCATTCACCTCCGTTTCATACGAAACTCCTTGGTCCTCCAATGCCTCTCTAAACATCCCATCTATCATTCCTACAGAAGGATAATTGTTAATCCCTGTAAACCCCTTTGTTTTGATTTCTTGAATGTACTGTTCTAAATTGATTAACGGATCGGTTGCACACAGTCCAAAAACAACAGGAAACCCCTTAGCGATAGGGAGTATTTCCCTTGAACCAAACTCCATTACTAGTTTGTTGCAATTTAAAAAAGGAAGATAGCCCGCTAGTGAACTGACTCCCATTTGCCTAAAACGACCGGAGTTTAATGCTAATATCATGTCTCCCCCGCCAGCCACAGTAGATTTTGCTGACTTGCCTGAACCTGAAGCCACTCCTATTATAAATTCTTTCTGGTTTACCTTATTCAATAATCTTTGCTTAAGCTGTATAGTCATAATTTGTTCCACCTCAGCTTTTTTCTATTTCCCTCGTATCCAACGATTAGGAATTCATTTCCTTTAGCTATTAAAATATAGTTAACCATATTGTAGCCTTTGGAGGAATTGCTTTCTATAGTGAAAAACTCCAATCATCAAATTATCCAAAGACAAAAAGAGCTCATCATATGCTGCCCCCCCCAGACTGTATACAAAAGGGAGGTGAATCGATTAGATTTCCATCCCTTTTGTCTTTTTTGCATCGTTTACTGTGGAAATGAAGGATGACTAGCCGTTGATCTCCGTTCCGGACGGTCGCTTTCCGGGGGCTTGCCCTCAGCCTCCTCG
>NZ_AZUC01000051.1 GCF_000586555.1 Sporosarcina sp. D27 | reverse complement strand
CAACTGAATTTCTCATGAGACGTTCACACCATTCAATCAAAGAATGCAATCAGAGTGCTTCATGTCCAGCTGGTAAGAAAAACTAGTTGTAGCAGAAGACTTAAGACACCGATATGAAATCAAAGAAGTCTATGGAAATGTAAAGAGACCGTTGAACGCGTTTTTGTCGATGCCAAGGAGAAGCACGGTATGCGATGGACAACCCTAATAGGGCTTAGTGTATTGATTTAATGACATTTTATTGAGAACAACAGTATCTATGCATGGTCTCCCGAGTAGGGAATATAAATCTGCAACCCATGGATAAATGGAAAATTAATTCCTGCCTCTTATTTACGGACTATATGGTCTTGCGGGACTAACTGTTTGATTGTAAGCATCTCCGTCTGTTCCCGTTCTTTGATTTGATTCTTCACCCTTATTTCCTTTACCTCTTTTCAGGGAGATCCTGTTGATTGTAGCGGAGAGTGGCGACTCCGGAGGGATTAGCGAAGCTCGAAGACCCTGG
>NZ_AZUC01000050.1 GCF_000586555.1 Sporosarcina sp. D27 | reverse complement strand
AATCAACTTTACATAGTTAATTCTTTTGTAAAGAAAAGACTGTAGGCAAACCCCATAATAAATGGAGTTTGCCTACAGTCTGAGAGCTCAGAATATGCCGAACCCCCTATGTTTTTCTTCATTTATTGGTTTCCAATACCTTTATACTTGGATTACGGTCTAGAAGTTCTTGTAAGAATGAATCTTTGTCTTGCGGTGAAATTTTCACACTGCCGAGTAATGCATGTGTGTAAAACAATTCAAGAGCATCCACTGACGAAAGCAACCGATAGCCTGTATAGATGTCGCGTGTAGTGCCTATAGTCGTAATGTTTTCATAAGGAATTTCACTTCGGAATGGTCCACCTTTTACTAACAAATAATCGGGATGAAAAACATAGCGAACAGCAAAACTGCACCATGCAATGACACCAACACTGAATAGAAACACAATGGTAAGTGTCAAAATAACTGGCCAATCGGTTCCGCCTTCTAGAAACAGTGGCCACCATGTGCCGATGCCGATTACGAACATGCAACTACCGATGAACAAAAGAAACTTCTTATCTATTTTGGGTTTAAATTCCATCGGCTTGATCCCCTTTCAATTGTTTACTGACACCTGGACAAGACTGCTTATTATTTTCTACGATTCATATCTTTTAAAGATTCAAACTGTACAGATTTAAAGCATCATCTATTTTTTTCACAAGCACCGAGAATATATGCTGGATAATTTTTCGAAATATATTGACATCACATTCAATTCAGCATATATTCTATATAACAAATTTCCTTTCACCGGAAACACTTTCCGCTTAACGGAAAAGGAGTTGAGATAGATTATTATTCTAAGATGTATACATAGTGAATTTGAATTTTTGTAGAGCACTTAAAGGAGGCGCTTCAAAAAATTCAATATACTTTAAGTACAACTAGAGAAAATCAAAAACGAACGAAGTATCACAAGTAATATAAGATTTACTTGTCTGTAACGTGGTGGCAATAGCTCCACGGATTTGTCTAATCACTCGTGGAAGCGCTTCCACAAAAAGACAGTAGATGAACACGAGAACTTCCTTAGATGTTGTTCTCCAAACAACAAAGTTTTTAATGGCGTTCATGTAAGTCAAACAATACCTATTATCTAAAAAATTTGATAATAGGATAGATTCAATGCATGTCACATTTTCGTTATCCTGGGGGGGATATTATGACTAAGCCAACGAAAGATTACTTGAATCATCAAGAACAAGAAACTCCGGAAAAAGGGATGAATGCATTTGCACTTATGTTCATCGTCATTGTCATTATGACCGTCCTTACTTATATCGTGCCGGCGGGTCATTATGATCGAATTGAACAAGATGGTCGGACACTTGTGGATGCTAACTCATTTGAATTTGTAGACAACACACCTGTTGGCGTCCTTCAAATGTTTAATAGTGTGCATGTAGGTTTGATGGAAGGCGCGCATATTATTTTGTTCGTGTTCCTCTTTGGTGGTGCACTTGGAATAATGCAAGCAACAGGGGCGATTGATTCATTCATCAAGGTTGTCGCAGCACGTTTTGGAAAACGGGAAATTGTCCTGATTCCATTATTGGTTCTGATTTTCGCGTTACTTGGTACGTTAATTGGATCGGCTGAAGACACACTCGTCTATATCGCCATCATCGTTCCGATGACGATGGCACTGAGGATGGATGCGTTAACTGGATTCGCCATTGTCATGCTTGGAACTATGGCAACTGGATTTGTTACAGGTATTACCAATCCATTTAATGTAGCTGTTGCACAGAGCATTGCTGAACTCCCAATCTATTCCGGTATGGGATTACGCATTGCAATTTTCATTGTTTTTTACCTACTAACAGTCGTCTTCATTTATAGACATGCGATGAAGGTTAAGAAGAATCCTGCAGCGGGTATCTATGGCAAGTTCGATCCGAAAGATCAAGTAGCCATCGATATGGACTTTAAGATGAGTAAAAGACATTTACTTGCCTTACTTGTCCTACTTGCGAACTTCATCGCCTTAGTTGTCGGAGTCATTAAATTCGGATGGTACATTAGTGAAATCGGCGGTATCTTCCTTTTCAGTGCGATTATTATGGGGATTATCGGAAAGTTATCTATGAATAAGATGGCAGATGGTTTCGTATCAGGAGCACGAGAAATGGTAGCTGGGGCTTTAATCATCGGGATTGCTCAAACGATTCTGGTCGTTACGAAAGACGGTGGCTTATTAGATACCATTTTATATTTTTCTGCAGGATTAGTTGGCCAATTGCCCGCATCTATCAATGCAATCGGAATGTTCTTTATGCAGTTGGTCATCAACTTCATCGTTCCTTCTGGAAGCGGTCAAGCAGCTCTAACGATGCCACTAATGACACCTCTCGCTGACTTAATTGGCGTTACAAGACAAACTGCGGTATTCGCTTTCCAGATGGGTGATGGGATCTCGAATACCATTATTCCAACGAGCGGCGTTCTGTTAGCAGGACTCGCTATTGCTGGAATTCCGTTCACTCAATGGGTCAAATGGGTATTCCCATATGTATTAATACAGATAGGGATCACGGTTATTTTCCTCATCATTGCTCAAGCCATTAACTACGGACCATTTTAAAATAATTAGGGGGTTATACAATTGGTTTTAAGTCAAGAATCCTTGCAAAAAGAAGTCATTTCATGGAGACGTCATCTACATGAAAATGCGGAACTATCCCATCACGAATATAAAACATCGGACTATATTTATAAAACTGTTTCTGAGTTTCCTGGACTTACAGTATCTCGACCAACAAAAACCAGTGTCTATGCTGTATTAAAAGGCGGGAAACCTGCTGCTGAAACATCTCGCACGATCGCGTTCCGCGCAGATATTGACGCATTGCCTATCCATGAAGAGACAGATATCGACTTCCAATCCCAAAATCCAGGCGTGATGCACGCTTGTGGTCATGATGCACATGCTTCTATGCTGATG
Organism: Sporosarcina sp. D27; assembly: GCF_000586555.1. GTDB lineage: Bacteria > Bacillota > Bacilli > Bacillales_A > Planococcaceae > Sporosarcina. Next base: position 29,207 of record NZ_AZUC01000050.1, on the reverse strand, counting down.
GGTGCTGCGAAAGCGTTGTCGGAAAGACGGGATGAATTCAGCGGAGAGATCCGTTTCATCTTCCAACATGCAGAGGAGGTAACGCCGGGCGGAGCTCAAGAACTTGTTGAGCACGGTGTCATGGAAGGCGTCGATTACGTGTTTGCATTACATGTCTATCCTTACGAAAACGCAGGTAAGTTCTCGATGCGTGCCGGTAAGATGAATGCAGCAGGAGATGATTTTGAAGTAAAAATCATCGGACGCGGTGGCCATGCTTCCACTCCGGAGCTTGCAATCGATCCGCTCATTATCGGAGCAGAAATCGTCACGAATATTCAACTGATCGTCTCTCGTAAATTACCGATTTTGCAGGCACCTGTCATCACTGTGACAAAGTTCAATTGTGGAAACTCGTTGAATGTCATAGAAGATCGTGCATCGTTCGGTGGAACAATTCGCTCACACGACCCCGTTGTTCGCGTACAGGCTCGAGAGTACTTGGACCAAGTGGTAAACGGAATCGCAAACACGCACGGTGCAAAAGCTGAAATCAAATGGGACCTCGGATGTGCTGCCGTTCATAATGACTCAGAAGCAACGGAAATCACACGTCGCGCTGCAGCTAAATTAGTCGGAGAAGAGAACGTAATCGACTTGCCAGAGCCAATGTTTGGCGCTGAGGACTTTGCAGCGTATTCGGAAGTAGTCCCTGCGTCTATGCAGTTTATCGGTGTTCATAATGAAGACTTTGGCAATGCCTATCCCCTGCACCATCCGAAATTCAAGATTGAGGAGACTGCATTGCAGTATGGTGTAAATTATTTTGTCAATATCGCAGAAGAACTTTGTGGTGAATAAGAAGAGGTAAGCAAAGGGAGCACTCAACAGGTCAAGAAACTCGACTTGTTGGAGCTTCCCTTTTTCGAATGTGTGTAAGGAACAACTCGTGCACAATTCGTAATTATTTCCTTGGTCAAACAAGCATTCATGCACCCAATTGTCCTTCGCTCTTTTTTTATATTCCTTTGGTTTATAGGTTGTTGTCACTCTTTTAAGGGCTGACGTTATCCAAAAACACTCACATACTTCGTCTTATTATGAAATAAACCTTTGACTTTCAAAATAAATTAGGTTAGTTTAGTTACTATCCGAACAATGAGTTGTTAACAACCAATTAAGTTCGCATTTCAATTTCATCGTATAAACTTGGAAATAGGGTCCAAAAGTCTCTACCAAACTACCGTAAATAGTTTGACTACGAAGAATGACGAAAAAACGATCAGGTAGCCGCACTTTGTAAATGAGGTGCATGGTTTGCCTTCTTTTCGTTTTCTCAGTCTGTTCACCTGTCAAACTCTAGTTGAAAAAACTAGAGTTTTTTCCATTTTCATATGCAGAATTTGAAAAAATTCACTAGAGAGGAAGAGTAAAATGGAAAGTACATCACATCCACGACAATCGTTATGGGGGAATTTAAAAGAGAATGCTCGCTTATATATAGCGGCTTTCATCATTGTCATCATCGCCGAATTTATCGGAATGAAAACTTTCCATTTAGGATCCGCTTTAATTGTAATTTATCCTATGCTTTTTGCAATTGTGATCAGTGTGTTACTTGGAAAGGATATTTTACGTTTCTTCACAAAGAAGGAAGCAAAAAAGGCCTCCTCACTAGTGCTCGTAGTGATTACTCCTTTTATGGCGAAAGTCGGTGTATTAGCGGGTGCCAACCTTCCTGAATTAGTCAATGTTGGACCGGCACTAGCTTTCCAAGAGCTCGGTCATGTCGGAACAATATTGCTCGCATTACCTGTAGCATTGCTGCTCGGCATCAAAAAAGAAGCAATTGGTGCAACGAGTTCAACGTGCCGGGATAAGGATTATGGTTTGATTTGTCATATTTACGGTTCTGATTCCCCCGAAGCAAGAGGTGCCCTTTCCATATACATCATCGGTTTTTTAATAGGTACTGTCTATATCGGATTTTTAGCAAGCTTTGTCGCATCGTTTAACTTTTTTCACCCGTTGGCACTTGCGATGGCTTGCGGAATCGGGAGTGGCGTGATGATGGCGGCTGCGTCAGGTACACTTGCAACTATCTATCCTGAATACGCTGATCAGATTGTCATGCTGGCAGGAGCAAGTGATATGTTGTCTGCCATTGTAGGAATTTATTTTACTTTGTTCATTTCTCTTCCACTTACAAAGAAATTGTATTACTTTCTGGAGCCAAAGCTTTCAGGTGGATTTCCTAGTTTCCTCAAAAGACATAAAGTAAAAGGAGGAGCTTAACATGGCTATGAATATGCGTAACTGGACTCTTTCCCTTATCCTGACCTCAGTCGTTACGACGCTCATGGCGAACCTAATCGGCAACAATGTGTCCATTACAGAATCTATTCCGGGTGTACTCACATTGTCTGCCATTGCGTTTGTCGGTATTTCATTAGGAAAGCTGATCCCTTTAAAAATTCCACCTATCGTCTATGTCGTGTTAACTGGAATGGTTGTGGCAAGCCCTATATCACCGATTGCCCAGCCAATTATTGATGCTACAGCTAAAATTTCTTTCATGGCTCCGATTACAATTGTCGGGACCCTTGCTGGAATAGGACTCGACTTCAAGTCATTCATTAGCCAAAGTTGGAAAATGGTAATCGTCGCTATCTTGGTCTTTACAGGTACTTTCCTTATACAGGCTACGTTTGCCGAAGTTTTTTTGAATGTGACAAATACGTTTGAATGATGCACCCAAAAAAAATCATGGAGGACTATCATGCAGAAAAGAGAAGAACATGCGGATCTGATTGTTAAAAATTGTTCCCTACTGGCCCCTGACTTTCAAGTCATACATAACCAAGCTATTGTGATAAAAGATCAAACCATTGTCGATATCGGAGACACGTCAACAGTTTCGGAATCCTTCACAGCGACTGAAACCGTGGATGCGAAAGGTAAATTCGCGATGCCGGGTCTCATCGATGCCCACACTCACACGTGCCAGCAACTTTTAAGAGGGCGGATAGCAGATGAATTGCCGATGATTTGGACACGGATCATGGTTCCTTTTGAAAGTCGTCTTCAGGAAAAGGACGTACGCATCAGTTCCCAACTAAGTTGCCTAGAGATGATCAAATCCGGAACCACCTCTTTCATCGATGCAGGTGGGCGGCATATGCATAAGGTGGCTGAATCGGTCTTGGAATCCGGTTTGCGCGGAGTCATTACGTCTTCAACGATGGATAGTGGCAAAGAGATTCCCACAGATATGAAGTTATCTATCGCAGAAAACATTAACCTCAATCGTCAATTGTTCAACGAGTTCAACGGATCTGGCGATGGGAGATTAGACGTTTGGTTTTCCCTGCGCTCTATCATTTCTTGCACGCCTGATCTAATCCAAGAAGTATTTAAAACGGCAAAGGCTTGCTCTACCGGTGTACAATCCCATATGAACGAATATACAAATGAAATCGGTTATTGTCTTGAAAATTACAAAATGCGGCCATACGAGTACTTGGAATCTTTAGGTGTACTGGATGAGCGCTTCTTAGGAGCTCACAGCATTCTTCTTTCTGCAAACGAAATGGAAATCATCAGAGATTATCAATGTAAAGTTGCCCATAGTCCTGTCAGTAATTCTGGAAAAGGGGTCCCGAATACCCCTCAATTATTACAAAAAGAAATAACAGTCAGTCTTGGAACCGATGGTGCTGGGCATTCCGGTTTAAACTTGTTCGATCAGATGCGAGTGTTCAAATCACTAATGCGTTCGTCTTTCGGTGCTCCTATTTTCGACCCTGTCGTCATGCCTTCAAAAACTCTATTGGAAATGGCAACTTTAGGAGGAGCAAAGGCGATGCTTCGGGAAGACCAATTAGGAACGTTGGAAATCGGCAAAAAAGGGGATCTCATCCTCATAGATGTCGATCAACCCCATATCCAACCGACCCACAATTTACTAAATACGCTGATTGAAGTTGTAACAAGCCGGGACGTAACAGATTCAATCGTCGATGGAAAACTATTGATGAAAGACAGACAAGTCCTTACAATGGATGAAGAGAAAATAGTATACGAAAGCAAACTTGCAATGAAAGAACTTGCAAATCGAGCAAATATATAACCCATTTCATAGGGTTAAGAATAATCGAGGTCTAACTTATGTCCATTTTTCTTTTTTGTATCGTCTTACTTGCCAACTTAGTGATTGGCATCTTTTTAGGGATATCCGGGATTGCCGGCTTCCTATTGCCATTAATTTATGTCGGTTTTTTACACATGCCAGTACACGACTCTCTTGCACTAAGTTTTTTGGCGTTTGCAGTCTCGGGCGTACTCGGAGCCTACTCTTATTGGAAGATGAAACAAATGGATTTGAAGCTTGCCTTATTTTTAAGTATCGGCAGCCTGCCTGGAGCTTTTTTGGGTGTCCAAATCAATGTCTTAACTTCCGATTTTCTAGTAAAGCTTTTCCTTTATCTATTCGTCCTGCTCGCGGGGCTATCCATTCTGTTCAAGAAAAACCGAGGCGAGACTGAACAAAAACGTTCATCCCTGTTGGATCATCGCCTATTCGTGATGCTACTTGGATTTTTGACAGCAGTCATCTGCGCGCTAACAGGGGCTGGCGGACCAATATTATTAGTACCTTTGCTAGCGAGTCTTGGAGTCAATATTAGAGTGGCAGTCGGCGTGAGTCTCTTAAACTCCGTCATTATAGCTATCCCTTCCATGGCGGGATACTTCTCCCGAGCTAATACTGACTCAATTACCGTGATGATTGTTGCCAGCTTGCTTGGTACAATCATCGGAATTCTGACAGGAACACGGATTGCAAACAAAGTTCCGATACCACAGTTAAAGTTACTGATCGCAATTATCACTATCGTTTCGTCCGTCTATATGCTGGTATATTTAGTGTTGGGAGCTTAAAAACTAAGTAACACGGGACATCGCACAGTCCCAAACACTGTTCAATTAACAAATTGATATCATTTTCGAAGCATATATAGAGCTCTGCAATTTAATTTAGCTGTGTTGAGGGATTCCAGCACTGCTTCGGCTCCAATCTGTGCATCGTTTCAAGAAAAATAAGCAACCTTCCTGCGTCTTTTTCATTGCAGGAAAGTTGCTTTTAATTATATTTATCCATGGATGCTTGATGGAAGGTCCCCCCGTATCTCCTCCTAAATTTTGTACATGCATGTGGCGTGCCGTCATGCAAATCATCACTCAAAGACCCCAATGAACACATTCGATCCCTTTCCGTTGGAGTACTTATTGTAGATAGGTTCCTCGGACTCATCAAATTGATCTGAGGTAATCCTTACATAAAGAGGTCCATCCCATGTCCCTTCCAATCCAGTAAACCGATTCAAAATATCTTCAAAGTGTGCATTCGTCATTACACCAGCGTAGTTAAAAGTCAGCCACATTTCAGCTTCATCATTATCTGAACGCCCCTTATACTGTTCCATCCATTCTTTTGCTTCCTTTTCATATGGGTCTGCTAGTTGATTTTCTCCGTACAACCTCAATAGTTCAGGTAACATTTCCTTATCATATTCCACTTGTTTAATGACAATCTTTTCGCTCTCTTCCCAGCTCAATCCGGGAATTGCCTTCATTATTTCTTCTACTTTAGGCACTGCAGATTGATGGGCTGCAGTTGAGATTCTCTCCATTAACACATCCCCAAGTGTCTGAAGGCCTTCCGTACGTTCCAGCCCTAGATGATCCACACCGGCAAACCTTCTAGGCTCTGCCTCCTCATCCACACGCAAAAAAGCGCGACCTTTGTAAACAGGATCATGTTCCGTTTCATAATCGACCACAACTCGGCTCGTATCTGCTGACTTTCCGATATTGTCATATTGCACTTTTCCTGCTGACACAGTCAGCCCTTTCTCAATCATCGCCTCCTCGACTAGTTGTTGCGCTTCTTCCACTGTGCTTTCCTGCTCGATGAATTGCTCCGCTTCTTTTGATTGGCAGGCAGTTAATACCGTCAACAAGCCTATTATTACGAATAGATAGATGTACTTCATAGCTCCCCTTCTCTCTTCGTTCAGTTAGCGGTTCAGTAAGAAATTCTATCCAAGCTCTCATTAACTAGCCCTTACGCATTATCTCTTCACCGTCTGTATCATATTCACCGATGGATATGAAACCGAGTGTTTCATACAAGTGAACTGCACCCCGATTATCTTTATAAACACTCAAGTAAACCGGTTGCTCTCCATATTCCTTCAGCACCCGTTCCATTAGCAGTCCCATAAACACTCGGCCGAATCCCCTACTTTGAAACTGCTCATCAATTAGCATCCGATCAATCCAAAGATTATTGCCTCCCTGGCTATCCTTTAAGGAACCATACATCGCAAAGCCAACAGGCACGTTATCGACATACAAACCCACTGGCCGAAATTCCTTCCATTGCGCGGCTTCCGCTAAGCATTCTTCTATTGTTTCGATGAAGCCACGCTGATTTTCTGCTACACGCAAGGCTAACATCTCTCTTCTATTTGTTTCGCTTACGTGTCGGATATCGTAGTTCATAAGTGCTTCTCCTTTTAATATAGTGGTACTGCATCATGACACAGACTTTTAACCTAAACTAATTGTTGCTTATCTTGAACATTCCAATAGTCTTCTCCATTCTCCAGTACTATCCCTTACTAGCAATCACATAGCATTTGAAACGAAATAAAGACTCGTACTAAAAACGCCGTTCAGACTTTTCACTAGGAATTAGCTATCTAACAATAGAAACTTTCATTCATTCGTTCGAGAGACACATTCTATACTCACTAATGTGGACAACATCGGTCATTAAAGCATGGTAGAGACTAAATTTCCATGCCTACTTCCGAAAAAGTAGCCATATGTTTGATCATGCTAGCAGCCGATTCAATAATTGGGAAGGCTAAAGCAGCTCCAGAACCTTCACCCAAGCACATATCCATAGTTAACATCGGTTCGATTCCTAACAGTTCACTTGCCAGTCGCCCGCCTGGTTCAGCAGAAGCATGGGAGGCTAAGAAATATTCCTTGGCTTTTGGCTCAATAGATGCCGCTATCAGCGCCGCCACTGTGGAAATATAGCCATCTATCACGACAGGAATCCGATTTGCAGCTGCCCCAAGCATCACTCCTGCCATACCACCGATTTCCACCCCACCCACCTTGGCCAGAACATCGATTCCATCATTCGGATTTGGCTTATTTTTCGTAATGGCTTTCCTAATGACCGCTGCTTTGTGCTCAATTCCTCCTGGTCCCACACCTGCCCCTTTTCCCGTAATCTCTAAAGGGTCGCAATTTTTAAGAACAGACAAAATAGCCGTACTAGGAGTGGTGTTGCCAATCCCCATCTCGCCTGTTCCAAGCAATTGGATTCCATTTTTCGCTTCCTGATTGGCCATCTCTATACCAACCTCGATCGATTGGATCGCTTCCTCTCTAGTCATTGCAGGACCTTTCAACATATTATCTGTTCCATGTTTAACTTTCCTTTTGATCACGCCTGCAGCTTCAGGAAGATTTCCTTTGATTCCGATATCTACTGCAATAATTTTTGCCCCGGAAACCCTACCTATTGCGCATACACCCGTTAATCCTTTTTGAAAGAGCAAGGTCTGGGCTAACGTGACCTCTTGAGGATTACTTGAAATGCCCTCATCGTATACACCATGATCAGCAGCCATAGTAATAATCGCTTTCCGATCGACTGAAGGGGTAAGTTCTTTAGTGATGCCTGCTAATTGTACGGCAATCTCTTCGAGTCTTCCTAAGCTATTAGGGGGTTTGATCAGATTGTTTACACGTTCCCTTGCCCTATCCATTATCTCCTCATCCAATTTTCCAATCTTATGTATGGTCTGTTCTAGCACTCTCATTTTCCATTCTCCTCCTTGACATAGTGAATAGTGTCTGACTGATTCAGAATCTAACATTTTCGGGACCATTGAAGAGCATCACATTCAATTCGCCGGATTAATTCTGATTTCCCTTCTATATACTTCTCAATATCATACGGATACTGTTCAGCTAATCGTGTTTTCAACTCTCCATATTCCAGCGCGCGAGCAGGATGCACTCTTAAAAAATCTCGAAACACAAGATGACGAACAATGGCAGGACTTCCTTCTTCAAAGACGTGAACGTGGTGACTCCTCGCATTGCCCCCCTTTTGAAAGTAACGTCTTCCTGCGATACCGTTTTCACCTTTAGCTTCATACCCAATTCCACGCATCGCTTCATTCCATTCATCTACACGTGAAATCGAGCGAACAACGAGCAGAAGGTCAATCACTGGCTTAGCAGACAATCCAACCACTGCTGTACTGCCGATATGATGCACTTCTAGTAGCTCAGAACCAAAAATATTTCGTAACGTATCCGCTTCTTTTTGAAATGCAGGTAGCCATGTTGACGAGTAAGGAAGTACCTCCACTTTCCTTTTTGGCTCCATAACGCTCTCCCTTTCTATTTTGAATTGGCTAGTTCTCCTTGGATATAAAAGATCTACTAAAACGAATAAATTCTCCTCGTATTATTCTGATAGTTTAGCATAGTTGGCTCCATTGTTGGCTGTACATACAAAAATCCCGCAGCATATGTCGCAACGGGATTAGCTTTTGTTCAATTAAACCTGCTGGCCGTAAAAAATTATAATGGACGCCTCTCCACTTTTTGTCCTATCAACTCTATATAGAGAGTCGATGTCGATTTCAACAGGACACATTGGAACACCGTGAATAAAACAGATCGCACGTTACTTGAAACACGAACCAATCTCAATAGCCTAGTCATTGAGCTCTTTTAGATGTTAATACCTATGTTATTACTTGTGGGTGTAAATGTGCATAAGAAAAACCCAAGAATGAACTCCTTGGGATGTTTGCTATTTAAAATAGAAATTATGCTTTTACAGGTTCTCCACTGAATACTTTAAGGTCCATTGGTGCAGCCAAGTAAGTTGGCGCTTTTTGAACAAAAGCAGTGAAATGCTCACTTGTATTATGGGCTGTAGTAGCTTCGATATCGTTCCAAATTTCAACCATTGTATAATGGCAATCTTGTTCCGTAGATTTCAACAAATCATAGCTACTGTTACCTTCTTCAGCTCTTGATGCTGCAAGAAGTGTTTTGACTTCTTCCAAGAATGCTTGTTCTTGATCCGGTTTTACTTGAAGGTGTGCGTGAATAATAATCATAGTTATCCATCCTTTTAATTAGATTTATTGAACTAGAGGCTTATGCATAATAATATCCAGTTCTTTTTCAAAACTTTTAGTAGTCAACGATATTGTTTTGCATGCGATTAAGCATATCTGATAGGGATTCTAATTCTTCTGGGTTAAAATCATGAAGCATTTGTTTCACAAAACTAACCTTTTCTTTCTTGTAACCCACAATTTGTTTACGTCCTTCCTCGGTAAGGCGAACAAATATCACTCGATTATCGCTAGGGTTTCTTCGTCTTGTCACCATGCCATTTGCCTCAAGTTGTTTTAGATGACGAGTAATGGCACCACTATCGATATTAACAGCTTTTTGTAGGGTGGATTGAGTAATTTCTTCGGTTTCATAAAGCTGGTGTAGCAATTCATAGCGTGATGCGCTAATGCCTGTACACCGTTCAAATTTAGGGCTGATTTGATTATTAAGTCCATTAAGCAGACGTAAGATTTGTTCCTGATTTGATAGTGAACATCTCATCAATTGACCTCCAAAATAATTTATGAGGTCAACCTATAAGAGTGTCTACAATTAATTGACTTCTCAATAATTGACCTATCAATAAATATAGTGCAAAAATATCTAACATACAACCAAAATAATCACTAACCTAAATTTAATTGTTGTAAAACTAAATAACACATACTGAGTTAAATTCAATAGATGCTATCTTATCTCCATTTTGTAGTTGTATCGACTGGCAAACGATACGATTGAAAACCTTCATTGAGGGCTTTACCTATGGTGATTAGCATAACTGGCATATAACGTTCTTTCTCCAGATCAAAGGCCTCAGCAATCTGGTCTTTTTCATAACCACCGATAGGATTTGTATCATATCCGTAAGCACGGGCTACGAGCATAAGTTGCATTGAGACAAGACCAGCATCCAGCATAATGGTATCTTTCATTTGTTCATCTGACATCTTTTCATAAATCGGTTTAAAGGCATTCAATTGAAATTCTTTAACTTCCTGAGGCATATATCCAAGTTCAACTGCTTTGCCATAAATTTCTTCGGCATACTCAAAATTATTTAAGTCTGCGAATACAGCGATTACTGCGGATGAGCTCAAGACTTTATCCTTGTTGAATCTGGAAAGAGGGGCCAATTTTGCTTTCCCTTCCTCACTGTCAATCACAAGAAATCTCCAAGGTTGCATATTAATTGACGATGGGGCTTTTGAAGCTTGAGTGATAATTTCACTCATTTCTTCACGGCTGATTTTAACCGTAAGATCATATTCTTTGATGGAACGACGTCCATTTAATATTTCATTGAAATTATTCGTTTTTTGATGTTTTTGCATAATGAAAAAGCTCCTCTTCTCACTTCAAATTAATTGACGAAACAATGTTTGATACATCAATGATTGCTTCGTCAAATAATATAATATGAATTTGAGAAATATGCAACTCCTAAGATTGATTCGCCAAAATTTAACAAAGAAAAAGCAACTCCACTCAAAACATGCACTTGACTAGTAGTAACATCTTAAAAACTCCTCGCTATATTCCTGTTAATTCCGTTCGTGCAGTGCTTGGGTTTCCGTATGTAGTAATGCCTCCTATTCAACTTCCGTATTTATTTATAAATAGATCAAGTCGAGGCTGAACAATCCGGACACTATTTCGAAATGAGTTTGAGTTGTGTGTTATATAGGAATTCTACATAATGCAAAAAAATCCCGCGGCATAGGTCGCAACGGGATTAGACTCTGTTCAGTTAAACCTGTACGTCACTAGTGAAAATGACGTATCAATACTTCTTATTACGAGATTTGTTTTCTGTTGCTATTTCTTCCTTCAAATCTTCAATGCTTTCTGCACGTCGGTCGTTTTTCGCTTTAATTTGAGCACGCTCTTTACCTTCTGCAAAATACATCGCTTCCTCGGCCGCTTCCATATTACCAATCGTTTTTTTCAATCGCTCTACATTATCCGCAGGATCATTCGGTTTCGGAAAGTTTTTCGCCATCAGACATCCTCCTTCACTCATAGATCATGATACAGAGGATAGTCTTCCCTAATTGGATACAATTATTACTAATGGGTTTCGGTAGAAAACATGTGAAAGGAACTATTGAAATACAACTGGACAGATTCGTTAACAAGTAAAAGTGATAATCCCTGTTAAAGACGATTTTTCCTTCATACAAACACCTACATCCAATAGATTGAAATCGTGTCACACAGGCAACCTGAACTCCTTCAACACACTTGGACAACATCTGCTTGAGTGAGTTGCGTTAACTCTTCAGGCGTTAGCTCAAAAACAGCTTTCGGATGACCCGCGGCCGCCCAGATCGTATCATACTGCAAAAGATCCTTATCAATCAGTGTACGAATTGGTTCGGCATGTCCCATAGGCGGAACTCCACCGATTACATAGCCTGTGTGCTCACGAACAAATTTTGCATCTGCCTTACCCGGTGCATCTCCTGTATGTTGCAGGACTTTTTGTTCGTCAATCCGATTTGTGCCACTCGCAATCACCAATAGCGGCTCTCCGGATTGTTGTAATTTGAAAAGAATCGATTTTGCAATCTGCGCGATTTCACAGCCAATTGCATCAGCCGCTTCTTGTGCTGTCCGGGCACTGTCCGGTAGCTCTTTTACCTCTCGAGCGCTTCCCATTCCCTTCAGCTTTTGCTGAAATGCCTCGGCTTGTTTACTTACCTCCGCCATCTCATTTCCCCCTCTGTCTGTTTAGTTCTCAATGATTCAAGCTTACAATAAAAGCTGAACATAGTCGACAGAAAAGACAGATAAAACTGTTAACTATTCCTTTTGGAGCAGCGTCGTAGTTGTACGTTCATGCCCCTACACTGATAAAAAACAAAAACTTAATCAGGGCTTCCTCAAAATTTTCTCCATCGCTTTACCTTTTGCTAATTCGTCGATTAGTTTATCCAAATAACGGATTTCCTGCATCAGTGGCTCTTCAATGTCTTCCACTCGAATGCCGCAGATCACACCTTTAATCAGTGTTCGTGCCGTATTCATCTGGGGAGCTTCCGCAAAGAACGTCTCAAAATCAGTCTTTTTTTCTATTTGGGCTTCCAGCTCTTCCTGTTGATAGCCTGTTAGCCAGCAAATAATTTCATCGACTTCTTCTTTCGTACGTCCTTTTCTTTCCGCCTTCGTAACGTAATGGGGATAGACACTTGCAAAACTTGTCGTAAAGATTCTATGCTTAGTCATCTTGCACCCTCCTACCTTATATTTTAGTTGTTAAAACGAGCGAATAAATGACAGATTCATCTATCACCCTAATTCTTCCACTAAACGGAATCCCTTGGTCTTCAAATGGTTCATGTGGTGCTCAAAAGTTTCTATCGTTCTAGAGGAATCCTGCAATTCAAAGAGCATTCCGGACAACTCGTCCCTTCTAATGCGAACGGACGCAATACACCCTTTTACCGGTGGTTCGTCCGCCTGACTACGGTCATAGACATTTATAATCACCTGTTCAGCTGGCAAGATGGCGAACACGTTGCGTGCTGCACCAAGGATGCAGCTGCAAACGTAATCCTGATAGAGGGCGTAGTAGTTGGTTTTTCCCATCTTCTTTCGGGACAGATTACCTTTCGCTGTCAACGACAGTACTTCTGTAGGTACGACTTCCTCTTCGCCGAGTTCTACATACACCGACAACTCGCCGTTTCGGAATTGGGCATGGACCGTATTCCCGAACTGCTCGATGGAATCGAACGCCTGATTCGTGGATAGCGCTTCTAGCCATGCGGTTTCATCTCCCACAAGTACCCGTGACGCCTGTTCAGACAGCGCCCGTTTTTCAGAAAGCACTACCTTGTCCTGCTCAACCGCCTTGTTCAGTTCCTCTCTCAGTGCCCGTCGCTTCGCTTCCTCTCTACGGAACAAACGGTCAAACCAAGTCGGTTGGTACATCTCCAATTGGCGACGCGCCACCTCAGCGTTTGGTCCATGTTCTGCAAGCTGGTCCAAGTCTTCCTGGAGGATTGATTCCCAATCCACAGACTGCACCGTTTCAAAATGAATGGAGAGTAACATATCGATATAACTAGTGTACGCCTCGACTTCTTTAGCCTCCGCAGAATGAGCGGGTTTAGTCTCCGGAGCAACTTGAGAAGCAGAATGTTGAGGACGTTTGGATCGTTTGGATGTCAATTGCTCCGAGTACGAGATTCCCGTCCCTGGAATCCCAACATTTGCTCGAACACCTCGTTTTCCTACCGTTATGGACGCACCACGCCGACCAAGAGATGTACTGACTCCACTTTTACTAATGTTCAACCGAACCCCTGGTGCAATTTTAATACGCTTTTGAAATCGGAATCCCATAGGTAGTCCCCTTTCTGTTTAATAAGATAGGTCTCCTCGCAACACTGGATTGTAGAATAAATGAGTTAGCCTATTATACCAATAATAAATTATGCACCAAACACAAACAGACCTGTCTGTGTCACGAAAAAAAGATCGCTCCTCATAAAAGGTGCGATCTCAGTTATCCATCCGAATTACAAAAGGTTTCATCAATTGCTATCCGATCATAATCTAGAATCCAATCATTATAGGACTCATACAACAATCGAATATCATTTTTATCCGCAGCTAAAATATCACAGCCTCGATCGTCGTAGAGGTGATAGATCATGTCCCGAGTAATATTGATGAAATACACTTCAACACCGCTCGAGGGATTACTTTTCAATATCGTTGACGGGTGTGCAAAGTCTTCATAACAGATCGCCTGCAACAGCTGTTGATAACGAATATCCCCCTTTTTACAGAGCAGTGAAAATCGATGAATGACACGTTGGTCCTCTTCCTCTTCATACGGATCCGGGATAACTTCATGCCGCAACTCAGTTAACACATCACGCTGTTTGACATACTTTAAGTAGACATTTAACGGTCTCTTTCGAAGGTAAGAATTTGACAAAGTCGTGTGGACATCTGTAATTAGCATCATCTCATCCGTTCCACTAAACACCTCGTCAAACAATGTAATGGAGCGATGGAATGCTTGCTTTAGCTGGATTACAACCGGCTCATTAATAGAAACTGATGGATCCGAGATTTCGTAACGGATTGCAGGGGACCACGAATAGAACAAGGAAGGAGCTAACGTAAGTTCTTTGAAATGAAGGTCCATGTAGGATTGCAATGTTGGCATGAATTTCTTGCTCCTTTCCTTGGGCGCTTCTTGGCCGAAGATTGCCGATGCCGACTTTCATGACCTACCTCACATCATTTGTACACCATACAATTGTAAAAAAACACTTTCTAATGTATTGGAAAGTGTCTTTATCATACTCGTATACTGTATGTGGGTCTGCCCAATTACTGCTTGGCAGCGCCACCCTTTGCTCTCATTATACCATAATCCCTAAATCACTTATAGACTGTTCTTTCTATAGTTGCTGTCTTATACTAATACATACAAATTTGGAGTATGAGGAGTGAAGTCTAATGGATAACCAAACAACCTTGACAGAGAACGGTCCTTTCTTTCACGGCACAAAAGCGGAATTGCAGATTGGAGACTTTCTGGTAACGCAACACCACTCAAACTACCAGAACAAAAAATCCAACCACATCTATTTCACCGCAACCTTAGATGCCGCAAAATGGGGTGCAGAACTGGCCGTGTCGGGATCCCGAGAACGAATTTACATTGTCGAACCGACTGGCCACTTCGAAAACGACCCCAATGTGACGGACAAACGATTCCCCGGCAACCCAACACGCTCATACCGCTCTAAATCGCCGGTGAAAATAATAGCCGAGTTAGGCAAATGGGAACGCCATTCCGATGATGAAATCAACCACATGCTGACAGCATTACAAACTCTACGTGAACAAGGAAAGGCAGTCATTTACGATTGATTGAAATTTTCAACATCACTACCTGTAAATCTTATGATCCACAAGCTATTAACCATTTTGGAAGCATCCACAACATCGAATATTACATCTGACAAATCTTCACGTGTAATTCACGCGGAAACAATGCGACCTTTTACAGGTAGCTTATCAGCTAGGGGAATGTCATATATATGGACAAGAATTTGGTCCACTTGAGTGCGAGCACAAATGTTTCTCGAAATCCCATTCATACAGCAGCACAAATACCTTAATAGAGTGCATAGTAATTGGTTTTCCACTATCTTTTTTCGTGAGCACTTTCCTTTATCTGTTGGCGATAACATTTCTTCAGAATTACCCATTTCTAGATAAACAATTAGTATTTCTCCGTGAAATTGAATATTATTTATGCACCTGAGCAGCATATTTCTTCTACGCAAGTCAAAATCTTGCTACGCGCAGGCATCTACCTTGCAAAAGAGACATGTCCCTAAAAACAGACATGTCTCTTTTCGCTTTATTTATCCAACTTTACCTCTATCGGATCGAGCTTCATTTTTTCATGCCCATTGCCACTGCCTTCGCTCAAAATAATTTCAGGTGTGAAGATCAACTTAGTAGCCTGCTCATCAACTTTTTTGATGGTCGTGCTCCATTTGTAATTCTGGCCGTTCTCACTGAAACCACCATTGCCGTTGGACAGATATTCGTTTCCGAGATCATCCGTGATCAACAGATCTGCCGTTGCCCACTCCCATTGATCAGCGATGAATGACTCTACAGTCTGACTGTACTCAATTACGGTGGAAATGTCCGTAAAGCGTATAGTATCGATTGTGACTTCAATCCCTTCCCCTGCAACAGACTGGGTAACATCCTGCCCGTCACCTGTGATTGCCTCCAATGTAAACTGGAAATGCCAATCGCCTTTTAATTCTTCCATCGTGTCCATATTGTCTATGCTTTGAGGAGCCCATGTCACTTTTACTGTGTCTTGTGGCGATTTGAGATGGGGCGTGGAAGTGACCATGCCGACATACTTATGGTCATCGACCTTCTGTAACGCCGTAGAAGTTCCTCCAGAGCCCGATGCATTTTCAATATCCATTGTCGCATTCACTCCGCTATTCGGACCAAGCTCTTTCTCCGTTTCAACAGAGTACGTAAGTGTTACAGTTTTACCGTCATACACCGCTCTGTCAATCATGATGGTCACGCCGTTACTTGTCTGCGCCTCGCTGACGACTGTCGCGAATTCTTCATACTCGGTATAGAAGCCGTCCTGTTCTTCATTGAAAATGGAAAAGATATTGCTGACGAGCGGAATCTGACTGGCGAGCGTCGGGAAGCCGAATCCGATCGTCGTGACCGACGCAACTCCAATGACAGCTGCCGCCGCTATATTGCGCCAGATTTTTGGCACACGTCGCTGCTGATTGATTTTCTTCCGTACCTGTTGCTTCATCGCTTCCTTTTCTTCATCTGACACGTCCAACGGTTCGATTTCCCCATCCGCATTCAGTTCGTTCAATCGTTTAAAAAGTGATTTCATATACACTCTTCCTTCCATTCGTTTTTCAGGACAGCAGACAGTTTCTTTTTCCCGCGGTACAGCCGGTTATCGACCGACGCTTTCGTGACGTGTAGCGATTCGGCAATTTCCCCGTTTGACATCTCCAGAAAAAACTTCATTGTGAAAATATCTCGGTCCATTTCATTCAGCTGACTCATCGCAAGTAACAATTCCTCCTGCTCCTCTTTTTCAAGCAGAACATCTTGATGATCCTTGATGAACGATAGGTCCTCCATTCCCCGTTCACGTCCCTTACGCTTCATCACACGGCGATATGAGTCGATGGATTTATACTTCGCCACCATGCAGATCCACTTCTTGAACTCTGCTGCGTCTCCATCGAACTGATCGGCACGCTCCCACACAGCGAGAAACACATCACTGATACATTCATCATGATCCGCGTTCGTCGGTCCGAGCACTTTGTACACGACCGCCTTGACGACGGGCATATAAGTGTCAATGACATATTCGATTGCATCTTCCTTATGCCGTTTCAGCCGCCGGATAAAATTTTTCTCCGTAGATTTCATATCCCAGTCTCCCCATAAAAGCTGTTCTCACTTACTACAACGAATGGAAGCCTCAAGTATTCTCAACTAAAATAAAGAAAGCTCCTGTACACTTGGTACAGGAGCTACTCTCAAACAGTTTGCACCCAGCTCGCACGGCGCAGTGCCGTTATCTGACCGAGCAGTACAACAATTATCACGATGACTGCAATACTGATAATCAGCAGCCAAAAATCAAATGAAATTCCGATATTCAATAAAAATACCGCTGTCAGCAGTAATGTAAAATAATTATTCACGCACCTGTAGATCACACATCTTCAGCACAATTCAGAATTGCGTCCAGTTTGTATAACCTAATAAGCACCCACCACACAGTTTTTATAGAACACTAATGCCTGCAAATCCATATTTTTTTGCTTTGATATACAGAAACTCTATTTTATGATACTAACTCAGCTTCTTCCAACGCTTGCGTTTGATTATATTCTTCGGCCAACATCGTTGTAACAAATTCAACAGTAGGATCAATTTCCTCGACTAACTCACGTAAACTACTGACATTTGTTCTAAAGAATTCTTTACGATAATTCACCTTGTTGACTCGCTCTGAACTTAGCCTTTTGTGCAGTTCAGCTTCTAAGCCGACTGCATCGTCGCTGAAAATCATTGCATGTACGTCAAATTTAAATGGAACTGATGCGCTTCCTAATTCATCTACTCTGTCCTGCGGGTTCATCCTTCTTGTCATCCCAATTTTAAACATTTCAGTACCAAATGAACCCAGGTTGGAAATCACATAGACGTAACCTGCTTTACCTAAAGTTAAACTAGTGATTTCTTCTTTTTTAGATTCTATTTCATTCACTTGGTTAGCTAACTCCTG
Source organism: Sporosarcina sp. D27 (assembly GCF_000586555.1). GTDB lineage: Bacteria > Bacillota > Bacilli > Bacillales_A > Planococcaceae > Sporosarcina. Next base: position 11,155 of record NZ_AZUC01000050.1, on the reverse strand, counting down.
TAATCGTTCTTCCAATTGTTTAATTTTCTCCTCATCCGTTTCTTCCTCTAACAGCTTTTTGTTTCTAATTATCTCCACTGAAAATTTTTCTTCTTCTTTTTCAAGTTTCTTGCGTTCTTCCTCCAGCTGTTTCCGTTCTGCGGCTTCTTGTTTCATTTGTTCTCTAATGATTCTTTGTTCTTCCTTTTCTCTTTCTCTGTACATGTAATATTTATATTCAATGTCAATTAACTCTAGATATAACGGTTCGATTTCTGTCAAGAAACGTGTTATCGTTGGAAGTATATTCATATTTCCGTTCGCGCAAATAGACAAGTATTTTGTGATAATATCTTTTACTGCTTGTTTTGATTCGTCTAGTTTATTAAATCGCAACTGCAGTAGTAAAATCTGTATTTCAGCCTGTAAGCCAATAACCATTAGATTGTAGATAGTTTTGTTCCCTTTGGTTGTGTATCTATCTTCATATTTTTCCAAAACCGTTTGAATTTCCTTGTTTGTTGCATTCGACAGTTTCCGCAATTCCTTTGAGTTATCAGAGTGAAGGTGTAAGCGAATTACGGTTCCTAGTAAGCGATCCTCTTCAAGCTCTTCCTCCAGCTGTTCAATTTTCTTGCCTACCAATTCAAAGTTTACTGTATTTGGAAATCTCTCATCGAAATTTTTTAAACCTATTATATCTGATTTATATTTTCTTGCCTGCTTTTTATAGCGCTCTACCTCTTTTGATAGCTTCCCATGTTCTTCTGACAAATCAACAATATTCTTCTGGTACTCCGTGAACTTCTTTATTACATCAGCAACATCCGTTGAAGCTTCTTGTACGATTTTTTCCGCTTCTTCTTTTGCTTTTTTAATAACTTCTTCTTTCTGTAGCTCTATGCTAGCAATAAGTTCATCTCTCTCTTTTTCTGCTTTGCTATTCACTACATCATGGAGATTATTAATATAGGTTTCTTGATCTGATAAAATTATTTCATTTTTACCAATGTCTTCTTCTAAAGATTTCAAAGAAACCGCTAGAGATTCTATCTTTTTTTCCCTTTCTTTGATTGGTTGAAATAGCTGTTCGGATTTTTCTAAATGTGCATAGAATTCAGCTCGCCTTTGCATCTGAATAATCATCAATACGATTGCAGCAAGAAATGGAATAATTAGTATTCCGAAGACAGTGAGTCCAAAAATCATTGGAGTAGAATACCACCATTCATCTTTATAACCTTTCACAAAAATCTCCTCCTATATAAATATTTTCATATCGAACTTATTGTGTAATAGATATTAAAGTAAAAATCACCTATTCTTTCATCAAATTTGGAATCGTCTACCAACACTTTAACATTGTTTTAATATACCGACAATAGTATGTCGATTTTTGTGACTTGATGTATTAAAACATTCATTTACTAAGGACCTGGAACCTTTCAGTTAGGCGCTAACTCCGTTCTTTTTGAATTGCTAAAATCACTTCTACGAAGAAAGGACATTTTATGGCTTTCGAGGATAATGATCAAAACAGCAATAATCAGCCCAACTCGAACGATGAATCGATTTTGTTGTCATCAATACATTCACTGTTGATCTTTTTGGACAGTTCATCTTTCTGGAAACCATCCTCGCAAGAAGTCTTAACCCTATATTCTAACTAAAACCTTGAATTAATTGCTTCTTTTTCAAAGATTCATACCGTGTTGGTTTCTCGTGATGTAGGCTTCCTTCACCTTGTAGTCAGACATGATGCTGTCGACGCTCCGCCAGAACGACTGATCGTGCCATCTCAATAGACAACATGACGTTAAAAAGGTACTAATAATATACTTTAAAGATCGCTAACACCATTAAGTATTTACTAGAACGTAAATTGGTTAATCGGGAATACATCAAATTCAAGAACATTGATAGACTAAAAAGAAAAATACCGAAAGAGGTGCCTTATGCCAACTTACAATAAACTAGTTAGAGACCTTATACCTGAAATCATATATCAAGACGGTAAGAATCCTATCACCAAAGTTCTCTCAAATGAGGAATATCTTAAAGAAGTAGAAAGAAAAATGCATGAGGAATTAGCGGAGTATCTAGAAGCAAAAAATAACGTAGATAAATTAGAAGAATTAGCTGATCTGTTAGAACTGTTACACGCTGCAGCTATTATTCACGGAATAAGTCCAGAAAAATTAGAAAAACTACGTGCGAAGAAATCTGAAGAACGTGGAGGATTCGCAGAGAGAATCTATCTAGTTGAAGTACTGGATAACTAGCGCTCTAATTAATACATATAATCAGTTCCAGCTTTGCAGAGACAATGCACAAGTTCTGCAGAGCTTTTTTTCGTCCATCCACTTTTTTCTTTAGATATATTCTTCATGGATGCAATATGAAATATATATTGTATCATTCTGATAATTGTGTATAATTAAACATATCGTTTTGGTTGATAAAGTATTTGTTTTTGGTATTTGTCGAATCAGTTTCCGCAAAAGAGGATTAGTGCAAGGCGGTAGGTTATCTGTTATCAGCAAGAGCAAGTGCCTGCTTCTTTAAACAATGTCCAGAGGATTTCGAGGGGGTATACGAAAATGAAAGTTTTGGAGTCAATCAGTTCATTCGCAGGAAAATATTTTGCTATATGGGTCATCATCGCAGCGCTCACGGCCTTCCTATTTCCCACACCGTTCCTAGGGTTAGGAGCATACATTTCAATTTTACTCGGAGTTGTCATGTTTGGAATGGGGCTGACGTTGAAAGCGGTGGACTTTAAGATTATCGTGACGAAACCGTTGCCGGTCATTGTAGGTGTCGCTGCTCAGTTTGTAATCATGCCGCTTGTTGCGTTCGCAATTGCGTATGTACTTAAGCTTCCGCCAGAATTGGCTGCTGGTTTGGTACTCCTTGGATGTGTTCCCGGTGGGACTTCTTCAAATGTGATGGTGTATTTGGCGAAAGGGAATTTGGCACTGTCTGTTGCAATGACTTCTCTTTCTACACTGCTTGCACCGATTGTCACACCGCTTTTGCTGTTATGGCTTGCGGGACAGTGGATGCCGGTTGACCCGATGTCGATGTTTATGTCAATCGTTCAAGTCATTATTGTTCCGATTGTACTGGGTCTGTTAATTCGAAAGTTTTTCCCGAAAGCTGTGGAGAAGAGTGTCTCTGTTGTGCCACTTATTTCGGTTTTGGCCATCCTTATTATCGTGGCTGCAGTTACATCTGCCAATGCAGGCAATGTCATTTCTTCCGGTTTTGTCGTGTTTGCAGCAGTTTTCCTTCATAACGGCTTTGGCTTGTTGCTTGGCTATTTGACTGCTTTGATGCTCGGATTGAATGAAAGTGATCGAAGAGCTATCTCTATTGAAGTTGGCATGCAGAATTCGGGTCTTGGCGTTGCACTGGCAACTGCTCACTTTGGTCCGCTCGCTGCACTTCCTAGTGTTTGGGGGGCAATCTGGCATAATATTTCCGGCCCGATTCTCGCTACAATTTGGTCGAAAAAGCCTTCAGTTGTCGAGAATTCAGATGATGATCCCGGCGCTATACCGGTTCAGACGAGTCAGGTCCAATAGCGTGAAATTTCACGTTCAAACTATATTTGTATAACCTAAAGGCGAAGGGACTCTCCCTTCGCCTTTAGGTATTTTTGTAAAAGTGTGCTTACCTGTTTAATCGAGCCCTTCATCAGTAAGATATTCACTAAGTGAATAGATATCATTGTATCTATCCATCCCTTCTTTAAACCGAGGCAGCGGATGTAGCGGCCTGGTCAGCTTTCACGCAATCAATTGCAACAACGAGCGCGATGATGAGCTTTTCCAAGTCTTCATTGTAAACCTGTACTTCGTAGCTGTCTCCCCATTGGAACCACTTCTTGTCGACTGTGCCCGCCACTTCCCCATCCTTCAGGACGTCAAAGCTCATTTCCCACCAAGTTCCGAGCACTTCGATGCCTGCTGCATCGATTGTATACTTAGGTTTCAGGAAAGAGAATTCTTTCTGGATGGTCACGGTTTCCTGTCCCTGTACCTCCACATAGAACGTCGGAAGGAAGCTGAATGACTTTTTGATGATTGTTGCGACTTCGTTCGCCTCGACATCCTGGATGGTGTACGTTTTCGGGATTTTCAGGAAGCTGCCCTCCACTTCGTAGACATTGTTCCCTTCCACATCTTTCACGTTGAACTGTCCGTTCATTCTCAACATTTTTTGCTTAATGATGAATTCTTTCATCTCCGTCCCACCTCATTTTTAGTCCTGGCACGTATTACTATGTTTACGACTCGAGGGTAAAGAAAGTTTCGTGCGGTATTCTATGAATAACTTTTGTCGCTTTCCTTCATTTTCATCCAGTGTAGTTGCCCGCCTGGTTCGGGTCTCTATGAGGGAACTTTGCTCAAAACATCAGCAGATTTGTACTTGTATAGCATACTCGAATAGTCTTAAGAAAAACTTCATAATTTGACTGTGCTTTTGTTCAGGTTTGTCCTTTATACTTAACATCATAAAGAAAGAAATGTGCGGGATTACCGCGAGATGAAAGGTAGATGCAAGATGAGGAAGTTGTGGACAGTTTTTAAGGGACTGATTCTTTTCATTATCGTTCTAGTTATCGCTATAAACGTTACAGGTTGGAACGGACTGGTTCATCAAAAGTTACCAGGCAGTTATCAAACCGATAGCTATGTGAGTCCGTACATCTATATGGTAGATCGGGAAACAGGGAAAACGGTTTATGAGAAAAACGCGAATGAAAAAGCGTATCCAGCATCACTTACGAAAATGATGACAACAATCGTTGCGCTTGAGCATATTGAAGATCTCTCTGCGAGTGCTCCCGTCGATACCGGCACGTATCAAGAGATGGTGTCACAAAATGCTTCAATGGCGGGCTTCTATGGCAGAGAGAAGGTCACGTATCGCGATTTGCTGTATGGCACAATTTTACCTTCCGGTGGAGAGGCTTCTAACTCTTTGGCAATCCATGTGGCAGGGAGTACTAAGCAGTTTGTGAAACTCATGAACGAGAAAGCGGAAGAACTCGGAATGACTCGAACCCGCTTTGCGAATCCAGAAGGTCTGCATGATGCAAAGCAATATACCACCGCTTCTGATATGGCCAAGCTGCTCGATTATGCACTTGATAACCAAAATTTCAAAGCAATCTTTACGAAGGGGACATTTCAGACAACATCGACTGCGGATCATCCTCAGGGCATTTCTTTGAAATCGACGGTCCTTTCATCGTTAACTGCTGATGAACAGAACGGATTCGAAATTCTCGGTGGAAAATCTGGAACTACTTATGAAGCCGGCCAGTGCTGGGCGACATTCGGAACTGCAGGAAATCGGGAGTACATTAGCATCGTCATGGGTGCTCCCCTCGTAGACATTAGCCATCCGGACCATGCACAAAAAACGGATACGCTGGAGCTGTTTGCAGATGTCGGCGCGGGTGAGTAAAAGTTGTTTCTGTAACTGAGTACTACGCAACTACATAGGAACTTAAAAACCGTCCCAAATGCCACGATTGGGACGGTTTTTATGGATTTATACAAGCGACAATACCGTACCGCCAACAGCTCCCGCCACTACCACTATCCAAGGAGGCAATTTCCAATACGCAAGCATGCTGAATAATATAGCTGCTAAAGCAAAGTCAATAGCTTGTAAGACGGAACTGGTCCAGATTGGGTAATAGAATGCAGAGATTAGCAGTCCAATCACCGCTGCATTAACACCCATGATTGCACCTTTGACTTTCGGGTTGTTTCGTAAGTGATCCCAAAAAGGGAGTGCTCCTAGAATAAGTAGGAATGCAGGCAAGAAAACTGCAAATGTTGCGACGAGCCCACCTTGCCAGCCTTTCATGACAGTGCCTATGTACGCAGCAAATGTGAAGAGCGGTCCAGGAACGGCTTGGGTTGCTCCGTATCCTGCTAAAAAGGTTTCTTCGCTGATCCAGCCAGTTGGGACAAATTCTTGTTCGAGTAAAGGCAGCACGACATGTCCACCGCCAAATACGAGGGACCCGGATCGATAGAAACTATCGATCATGGCAATCCAGACGGACCCTGTCAGTTCTCGTAAGATCGGTAACAAAACTAACAATCCCCCAAATAAGAGTAAGCAAATTGCAGAAACGCGTTTTGAGATTGGGAAGGTCGATTTTGCGGTTTCCTCTTCATTGTGCTGTTTGAACACAAAGAATCCCACTAATGCAGCGATAAGAATGACCCCGACTTGACTCCATGCGGATTGCCATAGCAGTGTACCAACGAGTGCAAGTAATGCGATAGTCTTCCTCGCTAGATCAGGCGTCAGGTTTTTAGCCATTCCGATGATCGCATGGGCAACGACCGCAACTGCGACCAGTTTTAGCCCATGGATCCACCCAGTATTTCCGATATCTGTTGTCGTAAGTAGTCCTGCAAACAGGATGAGCGCAATTACAGAAGGAAGTGTAAATCCTAGAAACGAGACGATGCCGCCAAGGACACCGGCTCGCATCACACCGATCCCAATTCCAACTTGGCTGCTCGCAGGTCCCGGTAAGAATTGCGACAATGCTACGAGATCTGCATAACTTTTTTCGTCCATCCATTTTCTTCTTCGGACGTATTCTTCATGGAAATACCCTAAGTGCGCAGTGGGTCCGCCAAATGATGTCAACCCAAGCCGTGTTGACACTACTAAGATTTCTAATAAAGATTTAACACTACGATTCGAGCTTGCTGGCTTCATAGGAGCCTCCTTTTGGTAATCTTTAAGTGTCTTTAATATACTTCTACTTGTGTTTCATTTGTTTTAATAGGGTTTCGCTATTTTGAAGGTATCATGTCTGACGGTAGTTATGTAGCATTCAATCGAAAATTTACAAACACCTAACAATGCCATCCCTATCCAATTAAAGAGTACTAGGACACTTAAGGATCGCTACTCTATTCATTCAGCAGAAATTTCAAGACTCTCTCAAGACTAGAAAACAAAAAAACTGCCCCAAAAAGTCATTTCTCATGACCTCTCGGGACAGCATTTATATCTATTAGTTGTTTTCCTTGTCGCGTACATATTTCATAATTGCTCCGGCACCTGCACGTACGAGCACACCGCCATCACAGTTAATTTCTTGTCCTGTAATATAACGTGACTCTTCAGAAGCGAGGAATGAGACTAACGCAGCGATGTCTTCAGGTCCGCCAACGTATGGTGTTAAGTTTCCTTCTTCCATAAGTTCCATTAACTCAGTAGAGAACTTTCTGCGAGTTGCTGGTGTAACGATCAGACCTGGCAGGACTGTGTTACAGCGAATTCCTTCTTTACCGTGCTGAGTCGCAACTGAACGAGTGAGTGACATGAGGCCAGCTTTTGAAGCAGAGTATGCTGTGCGCTCGTAATCGCCAACTTTTCCGTTTGCAGATGCGGTGTTGATGATGGAACCGCCACCTACTTTTCTCATTTCAGGAATTGCGTATTTACAGCCCATCATTGGACCACGCAAGTTAATGCCCATCACTGCATCCCACATGTCTACGTCCATTTCTGGAATTCCTTTATCGTTCATCGGTCCCCATGCTGCGTTGTTATGCAGAATGTCTAGTCGACCGAATGCTTCTACTGTTTTGTCGATCATTGCTTTTACTTCTTCTTCTTTCGCAACGTCGACTGTAATGGCAATCGCTTTTCCGCCATTTTTGTTAATTTCATCTGCAACTTGCTGCGCACCTTCTGCGTTTACGTCTGCTACGGCAACTGCTGCTCCGTCTTCAGCCAATCGCTGCACAGCACCTAATCCAATTCCTGACGCTCCTCCAGTTACAATCGCTACTTTTCCTTCTAGTTTCTTCATAGCTTATCTCCCTTTCGTTACTACTTGAATTATGCAGAGTTCCATTCCACTACATAATTTTAACATTAACTTTAGCACCAAACAATTTGAATGATTTATAAAAACGGACAACATGTTATTATTAGAATACTCAGAGTTCCAAAGAGCCTGAGTATCGTGATTGATCGGCAAAATTACAAAATATGAGGAGGAAATTATGGGTAGAGTAATTCACTTTGAAATTCATGTAGATGATATGGATCGTGCCAAGAAGTTTTACGGGGATGTATTTGATTGGAAGTTTGAAGACTGGAGTGACTACGCCGGTTCCCCTTACTTCGGTGTTGTGACTGGAGATGAGGAATCGCTAGGCATCAATGGTGCTCTCATGAAACGTAAAAGTTTACCTCCCGAGCTCAACCAAGCACTAAATGGATATGCGTGTACGATTGGTGTTGGTGATTACGATGCGAGCGAGGATAAGATACTTCAGAACGGTGGTAAGGTAGCTTTACCCAAGTATGCATTACCAGGTATGGCGTGGCAGGGATATTATTTGGATACAGAAGGGAATATCTTTGGAATTCACCAACCTGATGAAAACGCAAAGTAACATATGAGTCATGAGGGGCTATGGGTTTCTGTGTGGAAGACATGTCAGAAATAATTCTGGCCTGTATGTCACACGGGCTTGTTAGAAACATATCTCAGGGGTTACAAGATAACCCCTGAAAAAAGCCCTTGCAAGACTTCTTTTCCATTCTGATTTTCACATGTAAAGGTTGCCGTGATTGCGGTTCTATCATTTTCTTGTCTTTCGAATTTTTCAATTTTCACTTCACAACTTATCGTATCTCCTGTAAATACAGGTCTGAAAAACTCAAAATTCATCGTGCGAGCTAATACGTTATGATCACCACCTACTTTTGTTGGTAACGTTGCGGTTAATAATCCTTGTATTACACGTCTTCCCTGTTCGTCCGGGCTCACATGATGAATCCCTTCGTCACCTGAAATCCCTATAAATAATTCAACATCTCTCACTGTAAAAGTCCGCGTGAATGTAATGATGTCTCCTACTTTTAATGACATATTCCTCTTCCTTTCAAAAGTTCATCATAAATCCCATGAATTACAGCCTGGTAATACGAATCAGGATGAGGCACTAGATCAGATTTGCTTATCATTTTCTCGTGGATTAGCTTCTCGCCATATTCAGTATGCGTAAACCCTAGACACGGGATATTTTCCATTTCCCTTTTCCACAACTTAGCAAAATCCTGAAATGCCACTCTGTAAATCCCCGCCACTTCTTCCTGCTGCACGTGGAAATCATTCAGCTTGTGCTCTGTATGATAAACAAACACATGAGCCAGCTCATTATCAATCATATTAGGCTTCTTCATGCTGTATGGGATGATGCCGAGTGAATCCAAGTCTTCAAACGAGACCGTGATTCCCGTTTCTTCTTGAATCTCTCTCACACCGTCTTCCACACTTTCAGTTGAGAGCAAATGTCCCGCTGCAGTAATGTCGAGTAAGTTAGGATAGTCTTTTTTCATGGAACTACGTAATTGCAAGTAGAGCATGTCCTGTCCATTTTCTTTCGCAACAAACCAACAATGAAACGTTTCATGCCAGTGGCCGAGACGATGAACCTCTTCACGCGTTGCTGTGCCTATCGGATTTTGCTGCTCGTTGAAGATGGTGAGGATTTCGGTTTCCATGGGCTCGCTCCTTTACATGTAAAGTACTTTGTGGCTTATACCTAGAATGGCGATAACCTCTTTTCATTCCATTGCTAACTTCTTAGATGTATTATATAATAGAACAAATGTTCCTACCTAATGAATGCAAGTAAGAATGGGAGGATTGTCATGAATGACTTTCAAACAGCTTTAACATATGTAACTAATCTCGTGTATCAGCCTAATCACTTCACTATAAGAGAAGTTCAAGAAGACCGTCAGAACTCAGAGTACGGAGCTGGAATCTTTCAGTTAGGCGCTAAATCAGTTCGTTTTAGAGTTGCCAAAATCACTCCTACGAAGAAAGGTCAATTTGTGGCGCTCTGGGAAAAAGATGAAAACAATAAAAATCAGCCTTTTTCATACGATGCCTCTCCGGATTTAGTAGTCATCAATACCTTTACTAAACATCATTTTGGGCAGTTCATCTTTCCGAAAACGATCCTCGCAAGCAAAAACATTCTTAAAACAACTAGGACAAACGGAAAAATGGCATTTAGAGTGTATCCTAGTTGGGATACACCCTCTAGTCAGCAAGCTGTCGCAACACAAAAATGGCAATTGGACTTTTTTATAGACCTGAGCGATGCAAGTGTTGCAACCTCGCGAGAACTTTTAGCTTTGTATGCCAACTAAATCATTGAACCGAAGTCATTATATCTTTGTTAAAGTGTCATCATGTGCTGATTCCTAGCGAGATAGTCTTCCTTCTCCTTGTAATCCGGCATGATGCTTCCGACACGCCTCCAGAAGGAACGATCGTGGTTCATGTGTGTGATGTGGCACAGTTCGTGAATAATGACGTAGTCGATGACCTCCACGGGAGCCATGGCGAGACGGTAGTTGAATGCGAGTTTTTTGTTCGAATTGCAGCTGCCCCATTTGCCGAACGACTCGATGATAGAAATCTCTTTTGCAGAGACTTTCAGTTCCTTCTGATAGCGTTTGATGCGCGATTCAATGAGGAATTTGCATTGGTTGAAATAGAATTTCTTCAGATTGTGTTTCAGTTGGTCTTCACTGAGCCCTTGCGTTTCAATGAGTTCCTGAAGTGGGCGTTCTTCTCCTAGATAACGAAATGTCCCATTGGGCTCGTACTGCCTCGCAAGTGGATCTTCCTTTTTAGACTCCCGCTCTTTCATCCTCTCTAGAATCCAGCTTCCCCAATTGTGCAGTTCTTGCTGGATAACCTGTTCACTTGTGCCATTCGGAGCTTTCACGGTGATGAATCCGAATGAGTCAATGTGCAACGATAGTTTCTTCCCTTTCCCATATTGCACGTTATAATGGAAGACTTCGTTTTCGATTGTGATTTTCATGGAGTCCCTCTTCTACTAGCTATAGTTGTGTTATTGCTCATGTATCATTGCCTAGTAATTTTCTTACCATTTTATCATATAGGGACACTGTAATGAGAAACCTTCCTTCTTCACGCCTAACAAAAAGAGCTGCACTAGGCAGCTCTCAGACTGTAGACAAGCTCCAGGAATCATGGGGCTTGCCTACAGTCTTGTTCTTTTACAATAGGATTAACTATGAAAAGTTGATTTTCGCTGCGAGCGGCCGCTTTCCGAGGGGCTTGCTC
>NZ_AZUC01000049.1 GCF_000586555.1 Sporosarcina sp. D27 | reverse complement strand
GCTCTCCGCTACAATCAACGGGATCTACCAACTATTAAATGGGGTAAAGGAAATGATGATGAAGAATCAATTCAAAGAACGGGAACAGATGAAGATGCTTACAATCTAACAGTTAGTTCCGCAAGACCATATGGTCCGAAATTTAGAGGCAGCAATTGATTTTCCCTTCATTTATCAATTGGTTACAGATTTATATTCACTACTCGAGAGACCATGCATAGATCCTGTCGTTTTTCATAATATGTAATTTATTCAATAACCTAAATCCTCTTAGGGTTGTCTATAGCATACCATGCTTCTCCTTGACATCGGAAAAAACGCGTTCAACGGTCTCTTTACATTTCCATAGACTTCTTTGATTTCATATCGGTGTCTCAAGTCTTCTGCTACATCTAGTTATTCTTGCCAGCTGGACATGGAGCACTCCGATTACATTCTTTGATTGAATGAGCTGAATGTGTCATAGGACATTCAGTTGATTGAAGTGCAGGACAGCGACTCCTGGGGATCAGCGCAGCGCGAAGACCCCACAGGAGCGAAGCGACGAGGAGGCTGAGTGCAAGCCCCCGGAAAGCGCCCGTCTGGAACGGAGATCAACGGCCTGTCATCCTTCATTTCCAGAGTCAACGATGCCAAAAGACAAAAGGGATGGAAATCAAATCGATTTCCATCCCTTTTGTCTACAGTCTGAGAGCTGCACTAGGCAGCTCTTTCACTTGATGTTTATTTTTTCGATAATTCATCTTCCACGACCCATTTGTGGTTCTTCACTTCATCTCCACCCGTTGTCGGCACGTAATCGATCATGTAAACAGTTGTCTGCTCGGCAGATTCGATTTCTGCTTTCGCTCCTTCCATTCCTTTCATATGATCGGCAAGGGTTGTCACTTCAGTTCCTTTTTCCAAAGGAGCGGCCGATGGGTCTTCGAGTTCTTCATGGATGACCCATTTGTGATCCATCACTTTCTCGCCCCCATCCGTCGGTGTGTAATTAATGGAATATGCTGTCGTATCATACGCCCCAACGATTGTCGCAGTTGCCCCGTTCATGCCTTCCATATGATCCGTTTCAATAATCGCTTCAGATCCTACAGGGAATGTTGGATTTTCCGCTTCTTTTAAGCCTTCAGGTATGTTGCCGTCACTTGAATGATCCATACCTTCCATATCCTCATGGGAAACTTCTTCACTCGTAGCAGGTTTGTCTTCTTTTGTTGTTGTCGCTCCACAGCCTGCCAGCACTACGGTGAATGCAGCACTCACTGCTAGTAGTTGTTTCTTCATAAATAAATCGCTCCTTTTTTTCATTTCTGTAGAGGTGTTCCCGATAATCCTCACGAGATAACCAAAATACAGAAACTCCTTAGAATCTCCTTATTTCGTATACGTTTCAGTTGTTTGTGAGAACTGCACATCTTTTGCACAATTGGCGGGTATAGCTATCTTGCATAACAAAATTAGCGAAAGGAGTTTTACTATGAAGAATCATCACAACCATATAAATCAGCATGCGAACCACTCGGACGCACAGCATTCCGAAGGAGGTCAATCAGGTCATGGTCATGACAACCACCATGCCCACATGGTTAAAGACTTCAAGAAGAGGTTTTACGTGTCACTCGTTGTTACGATTCCTATTCTGATACTTTCGCCTATGATTCAACATTTTTTAAACGTCGACTGGCGTTTTACAGGAGATTTGTATATCCTGTTCGCGCTCTCTACATTTGTCTTCTTTTACGGAGGACTTCCGTTTCTGAAAGGTGCGAAAGACGAACTTAAAGACCGTACACCAGCGATGATGACGCTCATTTCTCTCGCAATTACTGTTGCGTATGTATACAGTACTGCTTCTGTTTTTGGATTGGCAGAAGATAATTTCTTTTGGGAATTAGCGACACTCGTCGATATCATGTTGCTTGGTCATTGGATTGAAATGCGGTCCATCATGGGAGCATCGAAGGCGCTTGAAGAACTTGCAAAACTAATGCCTTCTGAGGCTCATCTACTGAACGAGGATGGTTCGACAACAGAAGTAGAAGTATCGGAATTGCAGCATGGCCAACGCGTACTCGTCAAACCTGGCGAGAAAGTTCCAGTAGATGGACGTATTGTGGAAGGTAAATCTTCTGTGGATGAATCTATGTTGACCGGTGAATCTCTTCCTGTTGAAAAATCAGTAGATGAAGAAGCCATTGGCGGATCCATCAATGGAGAGGGCTCCCTAGTGCTATCCGTTACAAAAACGGGTGAAGATACATACCTTTCACAAGTGATTACACTCGTAAAAGAAGCACAGGAATCCAAATCGCGTGCACAAGACCTTGCGAATCGTGCAGCTAAATGGTTATTTTATGGCGCACTCGCTGCCGGACTCGTCACATTCATCGTTTGGCTGTCACTTGGTTATCCTGTATCGTTTTCAATGGAACGCATGGTAACGGTCCTCATTATTGCTTGCCCACACGCACTCGGGCTAGCGGCACCATTAGTCGTTGCCGTTTCTACTTCCATTGCAGCAAAAAATGGCCTGCTCATCCGAAATCGCCCTGCGTTTGAAGAAGCACGAAAAATCGAAGCAGTTGTTTTCGACAAAACAGGTACCCTGACAAAAGGTGAATTTGGAGTAACAGATATCCTTCCTTCCGATGGATATCAAGAGGAAGACGTGATTTCATTTGCAGCGGCGGTTGAGTCCCAATCACAGCACCCGCTGGCTCAAGGAATCGCAAGAAAAGCAGAGCAATCTGACATCAAAGTACCGAAAGTCCACGATTTCCAATCGATAACGGGTAAAGGATTGCAAGGAACGGTCAATGACAAGCATGTGTTAGTTGTCAGCCCCGGGTATATGAAAGAAGCAGCTCTCTCTTACCCTGAAGACAGTTTCAGTGAATGGTCCGCAGAAGGGAAAACAGTCGTCTTTCTACTTATTAACGATCAGCTCTCTGGAATGATTGCCCTTGCAGATATTGTTCGAGAAACGGCTGTTGAAGCAGTTAGCGAGCTAAAAAAATTGAACGTCAAATCGATTATGTTAACGGGCGATCACACACAAGTTGCGCAATACGTAGGCAAGCAGCTCGGACTTGGAGAAATTTTTGCCGAAGTACTCCCTCATGAGAAATCAGAAAAAATTGTCCACATCCAAGAAAAAGAAGGACTTCGAACCGCCATGACGGGAGATGGTGTCAACGACGCTCCTGCACTCGCAAAAGCAGACCTTGGGATTGCGGTCGGTGCCGGAACGGATGTCGCAATTGAAACGGCAGATGTCGTGCTTGTAAAAAGCAATCCACTAGACGTCGTCACCATCATTAAGCTGTCTGCTGCTACTTACCGTAAGATGAAGCAAAACTTATGGTGGGCCGCTGGCTACAATATTGCAGCGATACCGCTTGCAGCAGGTATTCTCTATCCATTTGGGATTGTGATGAGTCCTGCGGTCGGTGCGATATTAATGTCTCTCAGTACCGTAATCGTGGCGATCAATGCCCGTTTACTTAAAATTTAATGTACTTTGCATTACAGACTATCCAGAAGTTCAGTGCATGCTGATTTCTGGGTAGTCTTTTATATCGAACGTAATTCGTGCTTTCTGCATAAATTTTCGATACGTTTAACTTATACTGCTCATTAGAGCGAAAAGGAGCGCGTGTTGTGAACAAAATTTCAACGAAGTTAGCGGCTTCATTTATCATTTCATTTCTTATCATGGATACGTTGCTCATGGTGTATTTGCATCAGACCATCACGAATGCTCGGGTCGACGAAGAACTCGATCGACTTTTAAAAACCGGTAGCAATCATCGCAATGTATTAGAAGATAACTACACCGAGACGACATTGAATCATATCATCCTCATGGAAAGTGGTGGTGAACGGGACGCTGTAATCCTCGACGATGCGGGAAATGTATTGCAGCATTCATTGGAAAATGAGGAAATCCTCGCACCTTATTTGACCAAAATAAAAGAGGAACGACCGACAGAAGATATGATTATTCCAGTCAATTGGAAAAAGTCCCCCTATCTCGTCAGCTTCCACCCTTATGAGGTTCAAGGTAATTCCGGTTTCCTCGTCATGTTGCAGAGTACAGCGCCCATTCGTCAGCTCGTGGGTCAGCTCAATGTCCACTTCCTTCTCGCTGGTGGCGGAAGTATCGTCATCTTATTAGTAGTTTATATGTTGTTATCCAAATGGCTGACTCGTCCACTCATTCGTATGAAAGAAGCCACTGAACAAATAAGCGAAGGATACTTCAATGTCGACTTACCTACGTTTTCGAATGATGAGTTAGGTGAGCTGGCAGCCTCGATTCGTAAATTATCGAATGACTTGAGCCGAGTCAAACGCGAACGCAACGAGTTCCTAGCGTCGGTTTCTCACGAAATGGGGACACCTCTCACGTATTTAATTGGTTATGCGAAAGTCGCTCAGCGGACAGAACTGGATAATTCAGAGCGTTTCAAGTATTTATCGATTATCGAAGAAGAGGCCGAGCGCTTGAAAACACTCGTGAAAAACTTGATGGATCTTGCTCAGATGGATGAAATGACGTTCACTGTGATGAAAACAGAGTTTTCTTCCGCTCGGTTCATCCGTGATATTGTCCAGCTCGTCCAACCAGCGTTCGATATGAAAGGAATTGTGCTCCTACATGAATCTGTCGATGATTTCACTTTAGTGGCAGATCGAATGCGTCTTGAGCAAATTATCCTTAACTTACTGGACAACGCCCTTCACTATTCAGAAAGTGGTACGTCTGTAACCGTTCGTGCGTTTCAAGAAAAAAAGCAAACTATTTTACAAGTGGAAGACAACGGATGTGGCATTCCAGTTAAAAATCAGCAACAGATTTTCGAAAAACTGTATCGTGTCGAAAAATCTCGTTCACGATCGTTTGGCGGTGCCGGCCTAGGTCTTGCGATTGTGAAGGAATTGACTGAAGCGCACGGTGGCACGATTGACGTTCAAAGTGAACTAGGTAAAGGTAGCACGTTCACGATACGACTATGACAGGAAGTGACGATGGATATGAAAACGATCTTACTGATTGATGACGAACAGCGCATGCTCGATTTGCTCGAACTGTTCCTTGCTCCGCACGGGTATCGCTGTTTGCAAGCGACAAACGGTCAAGCAGCTCTCGATCTGTTTGCAGAAGAGAACGTACATCTCGTGCTGCTCGATGTCATGATGCCGGGGATGGACGGATGGGAAGTTTGTCGACGCATTCGTGAAATGTCGGACGTGCCTGTAATTTTATTAACAGCCCGTTCCGACAAGTCAGATGTTGTCAAAGGTCTCGAGCAAGGTGCGGATGATTATATTACAAAACCGTTTGACGAGAGGGAACTAATGGCTAGGGTACGGGTCGCGCTACGCCGTGTTCCTGAAGAAGATCAGGTTAAGCAGCTCCGCGAAGGTCTCTTTACGCTGGACTTGGAGTCGTATTCCCTCCTGCACGGGGATGAAGAAGTCCGTCTTACTTTAAAAGAATTTTATATCATCGAAGCGATGATGACCCGACCAAACCGGACGTTTACACGGGAAGACTTGCTTCAAGTGGCATGGGAATACGATACGTATACCGAAGTTCGGACAGTCGATTCCCATATCCGAAACCTACGGGACAAGTTACGAAAATCGAGTTTTCCTATTGATGACATCCTCCGAACGGTGTGGGGAATCGGCTACAAATGGAAATGAGGAGTGTTTAAGATGAAGAAATGGATTGTAATATTTTTCATCAGTTCACTGATTGCAGGCTGCTCACTGAGTGGAGCCAAGGAAGATTCCAAGGGGGCATCTCCAGAGAATGATATGAATCATGACATGAGCGGGATGGAAGGCATGATGGACGGTCATATGGATCACAACAATCCTTTGCCATTGAAAGATTCAAAAGGGGTAAATGAGTTGGCCATTCCTCCCTTGCTCAAAAAGAGTACGTCTGAAAACGTCGACTACACACTCACCGCACAGAAGGGCGAACGTATGCTGTTGGAAGGACAGGAAACGGAAACCTATGGCTACAATGGTGACTTCCTCGGCCCTGTTCTAAAGTTGCGAAAAGGAGAGTCGGTTCGGATTAAAACCGTGAATGGACTAGACGAGGATACGACGTTCCACTGGCATGGTTTGGATGTACCTGGTGATGTCGATGGTGGTCCCCATAACCCCTTGAAGCCTGGAGAAGAACGGATTATTCATTTCAATGTCACACAAGAAGCCGCCACTCTTTGGTTCCATCCACATCCTCATGGAAAAACGGCGGAGCAAGTATATAAGGGGCTAGCTGGTCTTCTTTATATCGAAGATGACCATTCGGACAGGTTAAACTTGCCTGATGACTATGGTGTCAACGACTTCCCGGTTCTCTTTCAGGATCGCGCATTCAACCAAATTGGCGAACTGGACTACCAGATAGCGTATAATTCAGACGGAACGATTGGTGATCGCTTGCTTGTTAACGGCACGCTCGATCCTAAACTGACCGTCCCTCAAGGTAAAGTCCGGTTGCGATTGCTGAACGGTTCGAATGCCCGTAATTATAAGGTATCTCTTAGTTCCGGAGATTCGTTCCAGCAAATCGCCACAGATGGTGGGTTACTAAATGATCCGTTAGAAATGGAATCACTCCTGTTGACTCCTGCAGAACGTGCGGAGATCATCATCGACTTTGACCAGCTGCAAGATGTTAAAGATCTTGCGCTAGTGGATGATCAAGGAACGATTCTTCTGCCATTCGAAGTCAATGAAAAGAAGACTTCCAACGAACTACCTGCTGATTTGAATTCGTTTGAAGTAACGGAGAAAGAAAGAAGTTTGCCCGTGACGAAGCGATTAGAATTGTTCGGCATGATGGACATGGTGACGATCAACGGAAAGAAATACGATAAAGACCGCATTGACATGACCCAAAAAGTCGGCGAAACAGAAGTCTGGGAACTGTCCAACAAACCTGATCCGATGGGTGGTATGATCCATCCGTTCCACATTCACGGCACGCAGTTTAAAGTGTTATCGGTGAACGGAGAAGAACCGGACGACAATCTGAAAGGCTGGAAAGATACGATTGCGTTACATCCTGGAGATCATGTAAAATCGCGATTTCATTTGCAAGCAAAGGGGTGTATATGTACCATTGTCACATTTTAGAGCATGAAGATAATGGCATGATGGGACAGATTGAAGTGAACTAAGAAATCGGAAAATCCGCCCTGCTCTTTTTGAATGTGGCGGATTTTTTAGTAGCTGTATATAACCTTGTTAGTTGCAGCCCACTATTCGAGGACACTTCTAATTCTAGCCATTCTTCCGCAATGTGAGTGTTCACTCTACCACTTTGAACTCCTGAACAATAGACGTCACCATATGTATCGAATCCCATTCCCCTTTGGATATAGGCGTAATTGGGTATTCCTTCGGGAACAGTGTCTTATCGATTTCGTAGGGTGACATTCCCTGACTATGTAGCTTTTCCACTTCAGCATACAGGTCCTCCAAGTACTCCAGCTTCTGTGTCAGCTTGGCTTTTCCATCGTGGACGTAGCCGGCATGGCAACAAAACATCGAACCTACATCATATGTAAGGATATTCCGGAGGGAAGTCATGATCCTGGGAACTGATTCACTCGCCATGATGAGTTTCGTTTTCCGAGATACATACAAATCTCCTGAAAACAGCGTTCCTGTTTCGTTATCGAACAACACAATCTGGTCCTCTGCGTGTCCGGGCGTGTGGATGACTTCCCATTTCTTCGTCTCAGAACGGATAGTATCATTTAACGGGAGTGCGTTGAATGACCTACGAAGTCCCCACGTTTTCTTACGATAAGCTGGATACGGAGAATCCTCGGAGCACATACCGATTCCCAAAGGATGGATATAGATTGGGACGTTTCGGTTTTCCCTGATCCACGGAGCCATCCCAGTATGGTCTTCATGATGATGAGTCAGCACCACCTGATCGAACAATGCGTTTTCGTAGAAACGAGCAAGCTCATCCTCCAAGTTGGCCGGCCCTGTATCGATCAGCATGCCATCGGTTAAGAAGGCAAATACTTTTCCTATAAGGGGATTCCTCATTTCGACACACGTCACGCCTTCTCTTTCATACACTTGAACCAAATCCATCCACTTCCTTTCGCGTAATCATCCTCTATGGGTTCCTGAGATTCAATTAATACTTCACAAGTTGCGGTATCGCGACCTTACTCCTGTACTACTTCAATTATCGATAGGATAAATCCTCCCAGTGATTGTTGTGTGCACCACATAACTAGTGCTCAAGAAGAGTTCCACCTAGTGAGCGATACCGCGATTGCGCTAGAAGTCATTAATGTCGCTACCTGCAGGAAGCCATCGTAGAGCAACTTGTTTCCATGGATGAAATCACCGAATCAGCAAAAACACTCCCTTATACAGCAGATGAGTTACTAAAGTTCATTGCACATTTTAAGCATTACATATAAAACAGTCTCAATCCAAGTCTAGGATTGAGACTGTTTTGATGAGCTTTATTAGTTATACGTACAGGACTCCACGGAATCCTCTAGCTGCATAATAGGACTCGACCCCATTGTGATAGACGAACACTGTGTCGAAGCGGAAATCGCAGAAAAGTCCGCCTCCAAGTTTACGAATATTTGAAGGGGTTTGTATCCAAGTGGATGTTTTCTTATCGAAAGTCTCTATTTGCTGCAACGCTCGGTATTGTTCTTCATCCAACAATTCAATTCCCATTTCTGTTGCCATCCCAACAGCGCTATGTGCTGGTTTGTTCTTTTTCCGTGCTTCGAGCGATTCCGGGTCGTAACAAACACTTCTCCGACCTGAAGGGCTTTCTGCTGAACAATCGCAAAACGTATAGGTATCTGTTTCTTTGTCATAACCGATAACATCAGGTTCTCCACCAGTTCTTTCCATTTCGTTCAATGACCACAGTTTTTCCGTATTTGTATCGAGCCTTGCTTGAACCGTTGCCCATTCCAGTTCTGGATGACGATGCATATTGTCTTCAAAACGAGTTTTCAAAACGCTGAGTAGTTCTTCGCACTGTTCAACTGGTAACTCTTTCTTCGCAATGCTTTCACTTGAATTCGTCATAGTTACTCCCCCTTAAAAAGTTCTTTTTGTTAGTTCAAATGATACCACGCTTTGTTCATCTACGACCTTTTTTTCATCTACGTTGGATTTCTTCATTGACCTAATGAATGTTTACGTTTAGTGCCAGGGCGTTGTCTAAGATTCTCTTCACTTCATCCTCAATAAAGTCTAACATCTACAGTATGCTATAATCAGCATACATTTTGAAATCCCGTTGTTAATGAACTAGATTTCTTACCTTTTTTAAGATGATTAGAGGTGATTGATAGTATGAGATTAGTAAAGGTTCAACAAGTGATCGATTACATTGAAGAGCATATTCAAGAGGAACTAACACCTGATCTTTTAGCTGGCATCGCTGGATACTCTCCGTATCACTTTAACCGGATTTTTGAAAAACATACAGGCTATACATTAATGGATTACGTAGTGAAACGGAAATTGCAATATGCTTTATACGATTTAGCTCATGGGAAAAAGGTTATTGAGATTGCGTTATCGTATGGATTTGAGACTCACGCTGGATTTACGAAGGCGTTTAAGAAGTGTTTTGGAAGTCCCCCACGATTATATCGACAGCATTGTCCTAGCTCACTCCCTCAAAAAATCGATTTGAGTCGTCTTGAACAAAATCAGGTAGGTGGCATTGTCATGCAGCCTAAGCTAGTGCATAGAAGTTCTTTTACCATCGCTGGGAAAACAGTTGAACGATCCATTCGCAATATTTCTTATACACGCGACTCGCCAGCCCTTTGGAACCAAAAACTTTTCCCTGACGAATCCATTGAACGAACCTTGTACGAGACATTGACTCCTGAAACACACGGGGAATACTGCCTCAATTTGAGAAGCGATGAAAAGGAAGAGGGTTTCACCTATTTATTTGCAGTGAATTATGATACTGGAACTTCTCTTCCAGACAGGTGGACTAAATTGACAATCCCTTCCACGACTTATGCCATTTTCCGGACTCCACTCGTTACCGTAGAAGACTTTGCCATTTCGATAACGGGTACATGGCAGTATATTTTAGACGATTGGCTTCCTCAATCCCCTTATGAAGTGGATGAAACCTGCTATGACTTTGAGTACTACGATGAACACTGTCATGACTGGGAATATGAAAGAGTCTATATGGAGATCTATCTTCCAATAAAAGAAAGAAAGCAAGGGTGCTAAACTATTCCTGCTTTCTTTTTATAATAATCCGATACAAAAACAATACAGGAGTTAAAAGGATTGCACTAACGATCAGTGCTGTTCTGATAGTATAGCGGGTAGCGACTATTCCGATGATAGGAGCACCGCCTATTTGACCGATCGCGTCTGCTTGGCCTTTTACCGAAAATAATGTCGCTCGAGTTGAAGATTCCGGAATAATCTTGTTTAGCCAAATGTCTTCTAACGGGTACATGATGGTTCGTGTAACTTGAATAATTACAAAAAATCCTAATAGGGCAATCACAGAGGTGGAAGTAGCAAATCCGATTAATGAAAGAATGATCAATAAACTCGCCATGAAAAGAACCAGGTAGATTTGAGTGAGTTTTTGGTAGACGGAACTGCGATTTATTACGTGCAATGCAGCAAAGGAAACAAGAACGACGACAAATTGAACTCCCCCTGTGAGGATCACCAATTTTTCTGGAGTCTCCGAAGACAAATTTACCACTTCTGATAAGTGTGATAACCATAAGCGATCAAATCCTTCGCTATAGAAGCCTACAAACAAGGCGATTAAGAAAAGAATTCTCATGACCACACTTACCTTGACTTGAACTATGAGTTGCTTTAGGTTGTCCTTCATACTTCCCCAGGCTGTTAGGTGTTTCTCTTTCTTTTGCGGCTTGAAATTCTCTTCAGTCATGTTCTTCATCAAATATAAAGCTAGCCCCAACGTGCAGAACCCACCGATAATTATTGGTAGTCTGATCATGAAAAAGCCAACTGCTATACTTAAAGGAATCGCGATGACTTGCGCCAAGTTTTCAATTTTCGCGCCACGAACGAATGCTTCTGAAGCACGCGCTTCTCCTATTTCATCTGCAATCCAAGCTTGACGTGCTCCACTAGTGAATGTATATCCAATCCCCCAAACGATTTGTGCCAACAAAACCGCTGAGAAATAAGGAAATAACCCTTCTATTAAAAAGCCTACGCCTATGAGGACATAACCAATGACAATCGAGAGTTTACGGCTCTTTAAATCCGAAACGACACCTGTTGGAATTTCAAAAAGAAAGACGGTCAGTTCTAAGACTGTACCGACAAGCACTAGTTGTAACGGATCGAGTTTGACTGTGTACACTTGGTACAGCAAATTCACAGTTACGATTAAGGTGAAAAATAATTGCGAAAGAAAAGCTGTGTTGAGATAGACTTTATAAGGATCTTTTGTTAGTGGTTTTATAATGATTCCCTCCCTACTCATTATTATAAGAAGGGAGGGAACTCATTTCTTATCCAAATTTGCGATAATTTTTAAAAGTAATCCATCTTTCTAGTTTGCACTTGAACTTTGTCCGTAGACAAACTCCAGAAATCTTAGGGGTTGCCAACAGTCTTTTTCTCTTACAATAGAATTAACTATGAAAAATTGATTCCCCAACTATCAAATGAAGTGATGGAGATCATGATGAATAATCATATAAATAAACGGGAACAGATGGAAAAGCTACTGTAGTACTCATCTGAATATGGATCTGCATCACTAAGGCATACTTCCATTTCAGGTCCGCCTGAATGCTCGTACTCAGTTGTGACTACCCTTTTTAGTTACTTCTTTGATTTCTTTATTGATCTTTTGGATGTTTACTTTCGGTGTCGTTTCATCGTCCAACTTATACTTCTCTTTCAGTTCTATAATCCGCATGACACTTTCGTCAATCCGCTTTTCGGTAATTTCGTTGGATGCGACTGCTTCTTTCAGAGCCTCTATCACCGCGATTACTTTCTCTGGATCATGTGCGACGAGAATAACATCACTTCCAGCTTTGACGGACTGAACAGCAGCTTGCGCAATGTCGTAGTGTTTTGCGATTGCTTTCATCGTCATATCATCGGTCATGATGATCCCGTTGAAACTGAGCTGCTCGCGCAACATGCCCGTGATGATTGGTGCTGACATCGAGGCTGGATAAGTATTATCCAAATGTGGCAGTAAGATGTGAGCGACCATGACGACGTCTGCATCTGCTTCAATCGCTTTTTTGAAAGGAATCAGTTCGAGTTGTTCGAGCTGCTGTATTGTTTTGTCTACCTTGGGCAGTTCCAGATGGGAGTCGACGGATGTATCACCGTGTCCCGGGAAGTGTTTGACGACAGGTATGACGTGTTCTTCCTCAATACCTTTCATCGTTTGGATGCCGAGTGTACTGACGACGTTCGGGTCCGCACTGAACGAGCGGTCTCCGATGACTGGGTTGTTCGGATTGCTGTTTACGTCAAGGACAGGAGCAAAATTCATGTTGAAGCCAAATTGCGTGAGCTGTTTCCCAAGTATTCGTCCGATATTGAAGGCATAATCGGGATCATTCGTTTTTCCGATAGTGGCACTCCTTGGCAGCTTTGCAACTTGTTTCGGCAGACGGGCAACACGGCCACCCTCTTGGTCGATGCTTGTAAACAGCGGAAGCAGATTGTTTTGGTTGGCAATTTTCAGGCTGTTGACGAATTGTACGGTTTGGTCAGGAGTACCAACGTTATTTGCATAGAAAATGACGCCACCAATCTGGTAGTGTTCGATAAGCTGCTGGGACGCTTTGTTGATGGCCGTACCGTCGATTCCAGCAATGACGAGCTGGCCGATCTTTTCATCAAGTGTCATGTTAGACAGCACCTTTTCCTCCTTCTTTTCGACTTTTTTCCAGACTGTGATATGGTCCACGGTTGGATTTGGTTTGCCATCTGTCGGTTTCGCGGTCAACTCATTTGAAGTAGACTTCCTTCCTGGATTGTTTTTGAGTGTGAAGGCCAGCATAACGATAGCGGCAATCACTAGTACAGACACTATATAAAGTACTTTTTTCATGAGGAATACCTTCTTTTCTAAAGGCTGTACTGGATTAGCTGGCTTGCATGATTGCGACTCCATCTAGTATGGACAAACGCAGTGCTTGCTAATACGCCTCATGGTTGACACTTAGTGTTTCATGGATGAATAGAAAAGCAACCTACCTGTATGGGGAAATTTGCAGGAGGTTGCTTCTTATAAATGTAGTGTTTCATGTAAGATCGGATTTCAAAAATACATTTTTACTTATTGTGGGCTACTCAGCTTCCGTCTCATAAGTAGCATTTTGCAACCAATTATAATTTTTATGATACCGTCTATCGCTGCGAACAATAGAAAAGGAACACTGTTTAAATATATGCCGAGCAGTGAGTTCACTAGTGTTAATATGCCTAAAAGGAGCATTATTTTGCCTTGAGAAAAGTAAAAACCAAAAAAGTGAATTCCGATAACGATGAATATACATAACCATAGTAATCTTAAGTCCTCAAAGCCGATAAGCAAACCAACAAGTGTGCATAAGATTATAGTAAATATGATCGAATAGTTATCCATCCTATTTTGAAATTTGGAATTCTCACCATATGAAAGTTTCTTATTTACATAAGGCAAACCAAATATCAGAAAGTACCCAAGAAAATAACCAACCCCCATAATAAAAGGCTGTATGAATAAGTCACCACCAATACACGCTGAAAGAATAATAATAACACCAATATAAATGAGCCATACTCCCACGGTTCTTTGGTTATTATATTGTCCGTTACTTTTTCTTTTGTCCATCGTCGTGCCCCTTTCTTTATAAATTAGATAGTATTACTGTATTTCCATAACTTCTCTCTACTAACGTTGTTGAACATCCATATTTCGTGGATGTCCATGAGGAATCCCTGGCAACAAATAAACGAATTCACTTAAATTTTTCTCTTATAATCTAGATGAAGCAAATAGATTAAAATGAGTAACAGAATAGCCAGAGAAAACGGTATGAGCCACAAATTTTCCCCATTCAAATATAGCCCCAAAAACATTACTGTAACTGAAATGACCGGTGCCATTATATAGTAAGGTTTGGAATTATACAGCCATCCAAAAGGGAATAAGTGAGCACCTGTTATAATCGCAAATAACATAACAGCATCGTTTGGACTTTTTATAATTCCCCAAAAAAGGATGGGGAAATAGATAAGCTGCGCAATGTTTAAATACAAACCTAGACTGCCCAATGGGTTATTTTCAAACTTCCAATCAGCCTTTATTAAAGTAGAAACAGAAACGGAAAATGGGAACATTAATCCTGTTGAAAACAGCATATATATGTTTTTCTGATATGTACCTGTTGACTGTAAAAATATTATTGTAATAATAGACCAAATTATGAAAGCGGATGTTATGAATCCCATCCCATTTTTCCCTCTTACTGATAGTTCATTTCTAGTTTTGTATAATTCCAAAGTTATTTTCCACCTCTCTCAATATTGAATAACCTGATATATCAACTCAATAAGACTCCTTGGCAATCAGGAAATCCATCCCAATCCTCCATTTTCATAAAATCCATCTTGCTATACAATGGAAATCATACCATAATAAAACTGTATTTACTGAAGATATTGACATTCGCAAAAAACGCTACTTACGATACTACGAAGAAGAGGTGAATTATGTACAGTACTGTGGAAAGAGAGGATTATTTCAAAACTGCCATTCGTAAAATAGAAGCGATTGAATTGGTGGAAGGAATCGTTCAACTGGGTTCGGGGGTGTCTGGATATAAGGATGAGTATTCTGATATTGATTTAATGGTATGCACTTCAAAAGAAGAGAATGCACAAGCAACCAAAGATCAAATACACCAAGTGCTCACTGAATACACTCCTATGTATATAAAAGAGAAAAAGTTCAGCGATACTATTTTTCTCCTAATTGTACTCCTGGAAAACGGATTGGAATTTAATATTTCAATTGCTCCAAGAAATTTGCTACCTGTACGTTCTCCTTTATGGAAAGTAGTCGTGGATAAAACCGGTAACGTATTGAAGAAAATGAATACTGAGAACGAAAAGTTTGAAAGTAATCCCGTGAAATATGATACCTACAGTGACATTGCTTTTGAGTTTTTCTACTGCACAATCGGACTGGAAAAGGAATTGAAGCGTCACAATTTCATCTATACACTGAAATTATTAGATACGATGCGAGACTATATTTTACATGTTCAAGCTATTAATGAAGACAAGAAATGCCACCAATTTAAAGCGTACGAGACCTTGGATTCGAGTTTCATTGATAGATACCTTGCTACTTTTCATATGGTGATGACGAAAGAGGCAATCGCAGAATCCGCCTTTCAGCTAAAAGAGTTGTTTATGACTGTTATGGAAGACAGTTCTGTGTATCACATGGATGATGCGATACGACATCTTTTGCGATAGAACAGTCGCGTATGTGTCAATTGTGGTTCTTTAGGCGACCTCATTAAAAAAAGTAAAACCGCCTGTATCCTGGATGGATCACTGGCGGTTTGTACTAGAGTGTACGGATCGATCACTACTGAAATTAGTGACCATATAGGGCGAACCACTGTTGCCAAATTGAAAACTTTTGCCCATCCCACTTCAGTGTATTAATAATATATCCAAATGAATCAGCTTGATAAAGCCCACTAATTTGTTGGTACGCCTGGATTTCATATACGCCATCCCTATCCAAATCCACTGGATAAAATCCGCTAACCCCGTCCGCCATCCCCGTAACCGGCTGTTTCAACTTTCCATTTTGATAATAAATTTGCGATAAATACTCTGCACCACGATCACTAATATCTAACAAATAAGATTTACCCGTTGCAGGGCTATGAACGTTAACTTTAAAGAAGTCCATATAGGTGACAGTGTACTGGTTCTCCTTATTATATTGATCAAAATCAAATAATTTCTTAGCTTCATTGTTCACGAACGAATAGACATAGTCGAATGTAAAAGCTCCAGACCCACCTGAATCTATACTAATTAGAATGTCCATAATGCCATCGCCCGTAAAGTCCCCTAGAAATACAGTGGGATTATAACCGGAATTCCCGTTTTCATTAAGTGAAATCGTGTGCACCCTGTTCGTTGCACCGTCTTGAACATGCAACGTAATCTGCTCCACATAGGGACTGGATGGATCGACTGACTTTACTGCTGTCAAAAATACATAATCCATTATTCGATCGCCATTGACATCTCCATGTGCACCGGCAACTATTACTGGTTGTCTGTATTGGTTAACCTCATTCACACGCATTCTACATCACTCCTACTTAGATAGACGTTTGACTCAGTATATTCATCTACGTGGGAAAGTGACCCGAGTTCAGGGGAACGAATGATAGATGTATAGATGCGATACATAATTATCGTAAGCAATTGGGAGTTCTCTTTTTAGCTATAGCCCATCTTGACACTATCCGATTGACGTGACAGTAAAAAGAAGCTTGGTAGGTTGGATTTTAAATTAATAGACAGTGGTAAAAATAATTTTGAAGGGCAAGAAAGTAAACGAACCTATCTCCAGATCAGTAGTATTTGAATACACCTTTATAAAAAACAGCACATAATGGTTACTTTACTTTTTCTTTTTAAAGAAAAAGCAGAGATCCAAGAGTGAACCCGCAACTCTTAGACCTCTGTTTTGGTAGCTCTAATCATACGACCGCGTCGAGTGAGATAGTTTAGCTGTTTGTCACACTGTTTATAAATCATCCCCTGATACGCCATAATTGCACTGCGCATAGGTAATCTCATTTAACCTTTATAGATCTGTAAGAATTGGAGGTTTCTTTTTGAATCCTTTTGTTGTAATGAGAGCATATATGACGCCTAAAGCCATCCAAGAAAATCCCACTTTTAAAGTCAATGCCGATAAGTTTATAAATAGGTAAAAACAGATTAAAAAACCTAATCCAGGAATCACTAAATAACGAACAAGTTTCTTTTCTTTTTTCCGGAAATAATAATAGACAATAACCGATAAGTTAACAAACATAAAACCTGATAATCCACCAAAATTCATTAATTCTGCAACTAAATTCATTGGTAAAACAAGCGCTCCAACAATACTAATGCTGCACATTAACAAAATGTTGTACATAGGTGTATTATATTTCGGATGCAAATGAGTAAAGAATTTCTTGGGAAGAACCTCATCACGACCCATACTGAACATGAGGCGTGAAGCACTTGCTTGCCCCGTTAAACCAGCTGTAAAAGTTGAAACGATTACTGCGACAGTAAAAAGGGTTGCGACCAATGCTCCGCCTGCCGCTTCTGCTACTTCAAATAGGGCAGTATCATCAGATTGAAAGCTATTCACATCCGGCCATACAAGCTGTGCCACATATGCTTGTACGATGAAAATTCCTCCACCGATTAAGCAAGAAAGAATGGCTGCTTTCCATATATCATCTTTTGGATTCACCGCTTCTTCAGATAATGTTGTAATCGAGTCAAATCCTAAAAATGAAAAACATGCGATTGCTGCACCTGATACAACTGCTGAAAGCGCAAATGTTTCACTATTAAAGAACGGAGTAATTGATACTAATGCCGATGCACCTTCACCTGCTGTGATTGCCTTCATACAAAAAATAACGAAGATGGCAACAACAATTCCCATAAACAGTACTAAAATTTGATTGGTTTTGGCCGCCATTTGCATGCCGAGAATATTTATGGTTGTAATAACTCCGGCAATGATCAGCACCCACGCCCAATAGGGAACGGATGGAACTAAGACATTGGCATAAGAGGCACCAATCATGAAAACGATTAAAGGTACAAGTACATAATCCATAAACATAGCCCAGCCCGCGAAAAATCCTAAATGCGGATTGATCGCACGCTGCGTATATGTGTATGTTGAGCCTGAAACCGGGAAAGCGGCTGCCATTCTGCCATAGCTATATGCCGAAAACAACATTGCAAGCATCGCGATTAAATAAGCTAACGGCAACATCCCTTTTGTTAATTGGGAAGCATAACCATAAATATAAGCAGGAGCAATTGGTGTCATAAACGCAATTCCGTAAATAACCAAGTCCTTCAGTTTCAGTACACGCTTAAACTGGGGAGCTGAAGGAGTATGTTGTGCATTATTCATATAAAAGCTTCCTTTCTAGTTTTGAACAACCACTTGTTGTTCAATTCCCTCAGAAATCAATTGAATCGTTTCCTCTGTGCTCATTACCTGGCAATAGATTTGGTTCATGATCATGATTTCTGCATCGTGCAATTGTTGCGTCGCTGCTGCACAAGCATCTTCTACTAAGATCACTTCAAAGCCAGCGTCTGCCAAGCTGCGTACAGTGGAAGCAACGCATTGGTCGGTTACAACTCCTGTACAGACAACCGTTTCAATCCCCATATTGCGAAGTAAAAACTCATAGTTTGTCCCACTTAACACACTGTCTGTCGTCTTGTTTACTACGATTTCATCATCTAGCGGTTTTAACTCGTCAACCATTTCTGCACCCGGATCTCCGATAGGCAACAAAATATTATTCCAACCGGGGCGACGTTGGACAGGTGAACGATCCCGTCCATTTTTATGATGACATGCAATACGGCCGAACGTGACTTCCATTTGGCTGTCACGGAAATAAGTCAGCAGTTTCTCATTGTTCGGAATCACCACATTTTCAATTCGATTATAGAAATATTCCCATTTATCAAAGATGCCTTTTTCTCGTGCGACTTGTGCATCCAACCCATCTCGGCTAATAAACTGTTTTTGCATATCTACAATAAGTAATGCCGTTTTGGCCGGATCTACTTTCATTTTTTCTTCACCCGTAGGTAAAAATTCGTAATACAGCGTCTGTTGGTTATCCATTATAAATTCCTCCAATACCAGCCGAATTTGCGACTGGATGTATTTTTGACAATAAGAAAAGAGATTCCGCATGTGCTAAAGAATCTCTTCAAGGCAATAAAAAAAGACTAAATACCTTTCCATGTTAGAAACCGGAAAATGATGTAGTCATTCCAAATTCCTCACCCTTTTATCTCTTTTGAGATAGCACAACTTAATAAATTTAAAAAATTTATTAAGACAGTCCTGCAATTATTCATTACAGACCCAGTATACAAAGGCGAGAATCCTTCCTATACTTCGGCGACATTTCCTTCTTCATAGCTTCAACGTCTTCTCGGACTTCACTATGCACTAATAAATATCGCGCCTCTACCTCACAAACATAAGCTGTGAGGTCTATTAAATTATAGGGTTCAGTATATAACTATAGCTTTAAGCTTGTCAATTTGTTTTTCATTTTATCCCTCAGGCTTGGGAGTGTAAAATATCTTGGGTAAATGAATAAATGCAAAAAGGAAGACCTTTTCTTGGTAGAATTAAGTCACCACAACCAATCCTAGAAAAGAGGTCTTCCCTATGACTCAGTTTACATCAGATATCGTTCAAGCACTAGTCCAAAAACAAGATATTACCGAGGTATTTGGATTACATTTAGAAACAGCCGTGAGTACTTTATTAGCTACGGAGCTAGCAGCTTTCCTAGATTACGAAAAGTATGATCGAATCGGATTTAATTCAGGAAATTCCCGGAATGGATCATACGACCGAACATTACACACTGCGTATGGCGACCTTCAGGCCATTATTCCTCGTGACCGTAACGGCGAGTTTAAGCAACAGACAGTCGCACCTTATAAACGCTCCAATGATACATTCTAATCCTTTGTCATTCACATGTTTCAAAAAGGTGTACCGATGGCAGAAATTGCAGATTTGATTGAGAAAATGTATGGACACCATTACATACGCCAAACCATGTTTCAAGCGAATTAAGAATCGCGCTTAGAAAGAACAATTAAGTAATTTTTCAATAGTGACGAGTTCCCAGAAAAGGGTTGCATCTTCATTTACAGATAAATATTTACACTCTCGAATATTTTGAATTACATAGATTAGACGTGTATTTCAGTCTACAATGTTTGATTTGTATCGCTATAAGTACAACTATTACATTTTCTACCGCTCGGTTGGTATGAACTTGTTTGCTGTAGTTGGAGACAGTGTATTTTAAGATTAAAAAACATCAGTCGCTAAAACCTGTAGCAATAACGGTTATGATAATTTCATCATGTAAATTTTCATTAATAACAGAACCAAAAATCATATTAGATTCATCGCCACCTACAGATGCAATAATAGTTGCAGCTTCTTGGACTTCATATAAGCTCAAATTTGTACCGCCAGTCAGTTTCATCAGCACACCTTGAGCATTAATAAGGTTAGTTCCAGTGCCTAATAACGGACTGGAAATAGCCTTTCTTGCAGCTACAGCAGCACGATTTTGACCTGTTGCGCAACCAATACCTATTAAAGCCGAACCCTTATTGGACATGATTGTTTTAACATCGGCAAAGTCAACATTAATTAAACCTGATCCGGTAATTACATCCGAAATTCCCTGGATAGTTTGGTGAAGGACATTATCTGCTTCGCGGAACACTTCTAGAATAGGTGCATTTTTATCTATTGTCTCCAACAAGCGATCGTTTGGAATAACAATTAAAGTATCTACTGCCTTCTTCAATGAGGCGATACCTTCTTTTGCTCGGGTTTTACGTTGCCTTCCTTCAAACGTAAAGGGAGATGTAACAACGCCAATAGTGAGAATGCCCAGCTCTCTGGCAATTTCCGCAATTGCTGGAGCAGCACCTGTACCTGTCCCCCCTCCCATCCCGGCTGTGACAATCACCATATCTGCTTTTTTTATTTTTTTTCGGAGCGATTCCTTACTTTCTTCGACTGCCTTTTTACCTATAACCGGATTAGCACCTGCTCCTAAACCTTTTGTCAATAGTGTTCCGATTTGCATCTTAGTCTCAGCATTTGATAAATTGATAGCTTGCACATCAGTATTAACAGCGATAAACTCTACACCCTTTGTCTCATGTTCGATCATACGGTTTACTGTATTGTTTCCTCCGCCACCCACACCAATTACTTGAATGACTACTGGATTTGTACCAAACTCCATCTTCATCGCTCCCTCTGGCTCTTCCATATGACCTTATACAAATTATTCACTCAAACTTTTTTTCTATTGATATTTAAAGAAAAAGGCATTATTAAAGCACTTCCTTAGAGGAAGCAACTTTAACAATGCCTTCATTAAATTCTTTTCTTTTCAATTTTTGTAGGATCCAACAACAAATGGGGATCTGTGTTTATAATTTTAATATAATATTTGCTGATAAGCAATAAACGCCAGAAAAGTGCAAGATGACGAGCACTACAGTTTATTTATGCCCCACACTATTTTTCATCTTTAACAAATGAGCAAGTTTTATTACTACTTAAAACTAAGTGGAACGCAAAAGTTACTCATTTCTGATACTCATGAACGTTTTCCGCGTACAAGATTTCTTACAAGATGTAGGTCGTACAATCGTTGCCTCCGTACTTGCCGAACTTAGTACAAAGCCCACACATGAACAACGCTTCAAGGTATGGAATGTGGAATACAGTCTACAGGATTCCTTCGCATCCCTTGGTTTACTCTCTTTTTTGAGGACGACCTAAACGTCTACCCTATTTTACCCGATTTTCAGGAAAGATTTTCGAGACCGCGTTTGAAGAAATATAAGCACATTTCTGGTTCTAGGAGGATAAATTAATGACCTTACTGAAGACCACGTATTGCCTTGCCGATCACTTTTTTTTGAGGGCCCCAATTATTGTTCCTTTATAAAAAAGTCACCGTATGCAAAACGGTGCCAAGGCGCAATGGGCCATTGGGATTTAAAATGAAGTCAGGTTAGGATTCCCAGATTCCCACCGATTTTCTCTCCATTTTTGAGCACTTCCCAAGCGTTTCCCCCTCTTTTTTCCCATTTTTCTCGATTCGATTAAAAATTTGCGAGAAAGCGCTTGAAGGAATACAGGCACCGTTCCGGTTCAGTAGATTTTGGGGACATGACTTTATTGAAAAACATGCCTCCCCCATGTACGCCTTTATTATGGAGCTACAATTATATTTCCAACCAAGCAACTGCTTCGATATGTGTCGAGTGCGGGAACATGTCCACTGGCTGGATTTCTTGTGTTTTGTAGCCGCCATCTTCTAAGATTCTAAGGTCGCGAGCTAATGTTGCTGGGTTACATGAAACATAGACGACGCGACCTGGTTTGTGTGTCAGAATCGTCTCTAGTAGTTTTTCATCGCATCCTTTACGCGGTGGGTCTACAACGAGTACATCGAATGTTTTTCCTTCACTGTACCATTTCGGAATGACATCTTCGGAAGCACCTGTTTCAAAGTGTGCATTGTCAATGCCATTTAATGCAGCATTCCGTTTTGCATCTTCGATAGCTTGAGGAACGATTTCGACGCCGTATACTTCTTTTGCTTGTTTTGCGAGGAATAGTGAGATAGTTCCGATACCGCAGTAGGCATCGATGACTGTTTCAGTTCCTGTTAACTGTGCGAAGTTGAGTGCTTGATTGTATAGCGTTTCAGTTTGCACAGGATTTACTTGATAGAACGAACGTGCAGAGATTTCAAAGTCAACGCCGCCGATTGAATCGATGATGACATCATTGCCGTAAAGATTCAGGGTTTCATTGCCAAAAATGACGTTTGTCTTTTGTGTATTGACGTTTTGCATGATGGATGTGACATTTGGAACAACGCGTTTAATGGCTTGAATGACTTGGTCGGCTTCTGGAAATTTGCGTCTTGATGTGACAAGTACTACCATTAGCTCTCCTGTTGCCCGGGCTTTACGTACGACTAAGTGGCGCAAGAAGCCTTTATGTTTGTGTTCATCATACGCGTCGATTCCAAGGATTTGCAGTTCTCGCTTCAGCATGGTCATGAGTTCGTCAGCTTCTTCGCTTTGGATGATGCAGACGTCGGTATCGACGATATGATGCGTTTTCGAGCGATAAAATCCGGAGACGACTTGTCCATCACGTTCGCTGAAAGGAATCTGGGATTTGTTCCGATAGCGCCATGGATCTTCCATGCCCAGTACGGGATGCACGGGGACGTCCGGTAGCTTGGCGATTCGGTCGATGGCGTCACGTACGGTTTTCTGCTTTTGCTTCAGTTGTGCATCGTAAGTTAGATGCTGAATTTGGCAACCACCACATTCGGGGTATACGTGACATGGACCTTCGATGCGTTCAGGTGAAGGTGTGATGATGTTAAGCAGTTTTGCGAATCCGTAGTTTTTCAGTGTTTTGCCCACTTTGACTTCGACTTCTTCGCCTGGCAATGCGCCGGGGATGAAAAGCGGATAGCCTTGGACTTTTCCGACGCCAGAGCCGTCGTGAGTGAGATCTTCTATGTGAACGACGAGTCGGTCGTTTTGGTGTACTGCATAGGTCATGATTTCGTGCCCTCCAGTTTTCGGTCTGTACTGTAGTTTACCATAGGTCGGGACGAGTTGCTCGAATCGATTTTGTGGAATTTGGAGAGGGATTGGTTTCTTGCTTGAGCGGATTCGTGGGTTGCTTGATCACTTTTCGGCTTGCTTGATCGGAATCATGGGTTGCTTGATCACTTTCAGAGTTACTTGATCAGATTGTTTGCACGCTTGATCACTTTTGAGGTCGCTTGAGCGGATTTTGGGAACCCTTGAGCAGAATGGAGCGCTTTGCCAAGACTTCCCCTTACAAAAAAAGAGCTGCCTAAGCAGCCCTCTCCTCATTTCTTCTTTTCCTCTTTCTTTCGCTCAACGACCCAATCGTCCATCGGCGCAACAAAAAACGCGACGATGATTAATCCAATTAAAACAATGAATGGTGCGTAAAACATGATGAAGTGTTCCAAACGATCGCCCCCTTATGCATGGTAATCACCTTTGCCGCGCACGTAGTCTTTATCAAACAAGAATAGACGCATGACTAGGATTAGTGACGGGATGAGTAGGCAGAGCCCTAGTATAAATACGACGATGAGCGAGATTGCCATTGCTGGATTTGTGAAGCTGTCGTAAATCGTCAAGTACGGGTAGAGCAAATATGGATAATGTGATGCTCCGTACCCATAAAATGCAAATGCGAATTGTCCTGCGAGCATTGTGAATGCCCAACCATACTGACGCTTTGTGTAGAGTAAGAATACTGTTCCGACAAACAATAGGAACGAAATCAAGAACATCGGCCAGAAGTTTTGGATGTTGCTGAAGTGTTCTGGCTGATACTTTCGAAGTTCGTAAATGATTCCTCCTGCAGCAATCATCGTCGGGAATGACCAAGTGAGTGCATACCTTCGCAGTAAACCTGCCGCCTCGACGTCACGTGCTTTGTTGGCATACCACGTGAGGAATACGGCTGAAATATAAAGCGTTGCTGACAGACTGAGCACGACAATCGACCAGGTCAATGGGCTTGTGAACAACTTCCAATAGTCGAGTACTGGATTGCCATCAACGAGTTCGATGAAGCCACCTTCAGAGATCGTTAACACAATCGACAGCGATGCTGGGATAAGCAAACCTGCTAAGCCATACATGAACGAGTATCCCTTGTGTCCGCGCGATCCATACGTTTCAAACGCGTAGTAGGATCCCCTGATTGCCAGAAGGATTACTCCGAAACTTACGGGCACGAGCAACGTTGTTCCGTAATAGAACGCCGTCTTCGGGAAGAACCCGATGATACCGACAAAGAAAAACACGAGAAAGACGTTCGTGATTTCCCATACTGGGGACAAATAACGCTGAATGACTTTCGTAAGGACGCGCTGTTTTCCAGTGATCAGACTGTATGCATTGAAAAATCCTGCACCGAAATCGATTGCTCCGACCATAATGTAGCCAAACAGAAACGTCCATAATACGGTGATTCCGAGTATCTCAAGGTTCATCGTACATCACGTCCTTTCATTGCATGACGGTCTTCCAGTTCTTTCTCTACTGGATTACGACGGAACATTCGGCGTAGCACAACGACACTTCCGACACCAAGTACGAGATAGAGCAAGCAGAACAGGATGAGCATCATGTCCACTTGACCACTTGTCGTTGCGGCTTCTGACACTTTCATGATATCTCGCAAAATCCACGGTTGCCGACCTACTTCTGCAAACCACCAACCAAATTCAATCGCGAGAATCGAAAGTGGTCCTCCAAGAACAATGAGCCAGCAAAACCATTTCGATGCGATGAACATCCATCCTCTCCACTTCCCTAGAAGGAATACGGCAGATAAGAATGCCATCCACATGCCGATGAAGACCATCAAGTTGAATAAGTAGTGAATGTAAAGTGGCGGCACTTCATCTTCTGGGAACTGATCAAGTCCAGTCACTTCCGCAAAGGGATTGTTTGCTGCGAGAATCGAAAGTCCATATGGAATTTTGAGTGCATATTTGACTTCGTTGTCCTCTGTCAGAACTCCCATTAAGATGAGCTCCGCTTTGTCTGTTGTTTCAAAATGCCATTCGGCAGCAGCTAATTTTTCTGGCTGATACTCGGCTAAATACTTTCCGGAAAAATCTCCGATAATTGCGGCACCAATCGAAAAGATGAACCCGAGTTTCATGGTTAGAAAAAGAGCTTTTTTGTGATAAACATGGTCAGATCCGCGAAGTAATCGGAATGCTGCGATTGCCGCTAACACGAATGCCGCTGTCATAAATGCTGTCACAACAACGTGTGCTACCTTTGTTGGCATCGCCGGGTTGAACATTGCAAGCAACGGGCTGATGTTGACGAGTTCACCGTTGACGATGTCAAAACCACGTGGTGCGTTCATGAAGGCATTGACAATTGTTATGAAAACAGCTGAGAATGCTGCACCGAGTGCTACTGGAATAAGTAGGAGCAAATGTTTTTTCTGGTTTTCGAATCGATCCCACGTGTATAAATATATGCCAAGGAAGATCGCTTCGAAAAAGAACGCGAACGTCTCCATAAATAGCGGTAACGCGATGACATTTCCGGCTAATTCCATGAAATTCGGCCATAATAACGATAGCTGTAACCCTATGGCAGTACCGGTTACGACACCGACAGCTACGGTGATTACGAATCCGCGTGCCCACCTTCTGGCGAGTAAAATATAATGCTCGTCATTTTTTCGAATTCCGACCCACTGGGCTATCATAATCATGAGTGGTACACCAACTCCAATGGTGGCATAAATGATATGGAAAGATAAGGTCGTTTCGGTTAAGACGCGTGAGAAAAATACAGCTTCTTCATTTCCCATGTGCGTTGCCTCCTTCACTGATTAAGTATCCCGCTAATTGTTGGTTTTTATCCAAATAATCTTCCAACAATCGAGAGAAGCATTACGCCCGCGACGCCAAACGCTAACCAAATGAGAACCTTTTCCTGTTTTTTGTACATCGGGACACATCCTTTCAATAGTTTATTTCGAGTGATACAACATGACGTACTAAGTACTTTCCCCACTTTGGATTAAATTACGCATATTTGGGTAAATAAAAGTGATAGTGTTGTGACAGTTTGTTACTTGAATACTTGAATTATTGTCAATTGTAGTGTATACTAGTACAATTAAGCGAGGTGAACGCAATGAAACTTAAACGGAAAGTACTTGCCTATATTACCAAAGGCGAAGAAGAAGACCGCCAACTTCTTGTGTTCAAGCATAGGGACTTCCCTGAAGCTGGACTCCAAGTTCCAGGTGGCACGATCGAGAGGGACGAACTACTGATCGATGCTTTATATCGTGAGATTGAGGAAGAATC
Source organism: Sporosarcina sp. D27 (assembly GCF_000586555.1). Lineage (GTDB taxonomy): Bacteria > Bacillota > Bacilli > Bacillales_A > Planococcaceae > Sporosarcina. The sequence continues at coordinate 23,902 of NZ_AZUC01000049.1, read as the reverse complement.
CGGAATTCAACGCGATGAACTTGTATTATGTGGTAAACTTCATAAAACGAACTTTTTCCCGAAAGATAAAGATGAAGTACTCGAACGAAACGTTTTCCATTTCGACTATGTCGGAGATCACGAACGTGAATGGGATTATAAGGTGCATGGAGATGGCAAAGATGAAGGACTGGTGTTCCAATTCAAATGGATTCCTGTTGAAGATCTTCCGAAGCTTGCATCGAAGCAAGATCAGGCATTGGAGTTTATCGAATAAGAGTTGGTGGTCAGCAACGAGCCTTGAGCTCGTTGCTTTTTTGTTGGGATGAAGAGTGATTGGAGCAATTTACAGGCGAAATGGAGTGGGTATCCTCTTGTGAATCGAACGCTTGTGAGGAACGAGGGGGGCGCTCTCAGAAACGGGCGAGTTCTCTCCCGGAACGAGCGGGTAGCCCTCGTAAACGGGCGGGTTCTCTCCCGGAACGAGCGGGTCTCCCTCGTAAACGGGCGGGTAACCCACGGAAACGGGCGGGTTCTCTCCCAGAACGAGTGGGTCACCTCGTAAACGGGCGGGTTCACCCAAGAACGAGCGGGTACCCCACGGAAACGGGCGGGTTCTCTCACGGAACGAGCGGGTAACCCTCCTAAACGGGCGGGTCTGGTATTTAGTCAATAAACGTACACTGAAAAATGCTCGGTTTTATATCAGGAATACTACCGCGCTCCGCTTGGTGGGACAGTGAAGAAGAAACATTCCGTTGGAATATTTATCCTTCACCGTCTAAGTGGTCAGGAAATGAGCGCTTCTTTATTCCTCTTGATGAGTTGTTCCTCAAACTTCATCGGGGATAGGTAGCCTAATGTAGAATGTCGTCGTGTTGTATTGTAGAAGTCATCAATATAACTAGGGATTTCTTTTAACGCCTGTTCTCGGGTCACTGTACCCCAGCGATAGATCAGCTCTTTTTTGATGGTGGCATGAAAAGATTCAATGCATGCGTTATCATAGGGGTTCGCTGTCCTGCTCATACTAATCTCCACGTCATGTTCTTTAAGAAGGCTAATATATTCTTTTGAACAATATTGGCTGCCCCGATCAGAGTGATGAAGAAACCCATTCTTTGGTTGACGCAAAAGAAGTGCTTTCTTCAAAGCTGAGGAGACTAGCTCTACTTCCATTGAGACACCGAGGGTGTATCCGACAATACGTCTTGAGCACAAGTCCATTACACTCGCTAAGTAGACCCACCCATCTAATGTGTTGACATAGGTAATGTCAGTCGCCCATACAGTGTTCAACTCTTCTACATCGAACTGACGATTTAGCAGGTTTGGATAAATTGGTTTGTCATGATCGGAATTGGTAGTGGTGACAAATTTCTTTTTAAATTGTGCGGTCAATCCCAGTTCTCTCATTAGCGTAGCTACGAAGCTTTCACTTACTTGATAGCCAATTTCTTTAAGATCCTTATGAATCCTCGGACTACCGCAGACCCCATGTCCAAGGTGGAAAAATAGGAAGACGTCCTGCTTAATCGCTTCTCGGTTTTCATGTCTCCGTTGCCATTCAATGGTTAGTGGTCGGTGTTTCCACTCATAGTAGCCACTTCTTGATACATCCAGAATCTTGCACATCTTCGCCACACTGTACTCTTTTGAATGTTCCTGAATGAATTGGTACCTTATGACTGGTTTTTCGCGAAGACATGCATAGCCTTTTTTAAAATCTCATTTTCTTCTCGAAGGTTCTCCATCTCTTTTTCAGCAGCGCGGAGTTGATATTCCTTCACCTGATTTCTTTTCTTTCAATTCTTTGCGATATCTGGATACCCATCTTCTAATGGTCCCCTCGGCCACGCCTGTTTCATAGGAGAGTTGAGTCATCTTTCGGCCTTCTTCTACCACAAGACGGCAAATATATAACTTGAATGCAGGAGATTGGTGTTTAGCCACTTCATACACGTCCTTTTCATTAGTAATTAGAATATAACAATATTGAGCGGTTGTGTGTACGTTTTTTATAATAGCCCCAGGTCCACTCCCAGAACGAGCGGGTAGCCCTCGTAAACGGGCGGATCCACTCACGGAACGAGCGGGTCGACCCCAGGAACGGGCGGGTTCACTCCCATTACGAGCGGGTCGTCCTCGAAAACTGACGGCCCCCCTAAATGAGCGGGTTTGGTGCAAATTCTGATTTCATTCCGCAAAAAAAACCCCGCACAAATCAGCGGAGTTTCAAGGGTTTACCATGTACGATCTTGTTCGCGAAGCTTATCGAATGGAACGTACATTTCGATATGGCATGAGAGGTTTTCGAAGACAGCGGGTGCTTTCCCGCCATATTCACCATCCAAATTCACGAGGACTTCTTCTTCAGACGTCACTTTTACCGTCTGGGCTTTGCATGAAATCACGAGTGGATCATTTAAGTGCTCGCCTCGTACTGCAAGCGTCACGACGCGGATAAATTCTGCGATGTTACACTTTTTCAAGATAAGCACAGTGAATTTCCCGTCGTTAATGCTCGATTGAGGAGCGAGTTTTTCAAAGCCCCCAACAGAATTCGTTAAGCCCACTAAAAATAGCATAGCTTCATCGTCAAAAACTTTATCATCATACTCGATTTTCACACGGCTTGCATGAATGGATGGAAGCATTTCAATCCCTTTCAAGTAGTACGCGAGTTGGCCGAGCATGGTCTTCAAACGGCTTGGGACTTCATACGTCAGTTCCGTCATTCGACCGCCACCTGCGATGTTGATGAAGAACCGATCGTTCATCTTACCGACATCGACTGGAATTTTTTTGTCTTCTAGAATGATATCAAGCGCTTTGTGGATATCACGTGGAATACGAAGTGCTCGGGCAAAATCATTCGTCGTTCCCATGGGGATAAGACCAATCGGTGGACGCTCGTCGAACTCTGAAACTCCTGCGACGACTTCGTTCAACGTTCCGTCTCCTCCAGCAGCAATGATTAAGTCAAAACCGCGTTCAACAGCCGCAGCGGCAGCTACGGTTGCATCGCCTTCACACGTTGTTGCGTGTGCAGATGCTTCGTAACCAGCTTGTTCAAGCCGCATGAGCACATCCGCTAAATTTTTGCGGAAGACTTCCCGTCCCGCAGTCGGATTATAAATTATACGAGCACGCTTCATACATCGTTTCCCTCTTTCTGTTCACTCAGCTCCAGGTGCACGAGCTATTATTGAGCCTCTTGGACCACTGGCAAGAATGTAGTGCGAATGTCTTCGTAAACCGTCAGCCAATACTCCGGTTTCGTTGAATATTCAGCATGAATTTGTTCATATACCAATCGTTGCTTTTCTTCAAAGTCTGGTGCATCTTTAGCTGGTATTTGTTGTTTCAATCCCATCACATGTTTTTGAATCGTTGAAGCACGTGGACCCCATTTAGCCAACACCTTACCGTCTGCATCGAGTAGTAGGTAGATAGGGATCGAGCGCCCTCCATTCGTCAAATGGCGGTCAATGAGTGCGGTATCTTCATCCCGATACACTGCTCGAACGTCTAAATCCGCCGCTTCCGCAATTCTTCGTAATACTGGATTGTTCATCATCGCGTCTCCGCACCAATCTTCAGTGATCACAAGAATCCGTGGCTTCACTTCTTTTAATCGGGTGATGAATTCGTCGTCTTTTGGCACATCAAACTTTTCATAAATTGAAAAACTGCTATCTTTCAGCTGCTCCATACGATCCATATACTCATTCAGTGAAATCGCTCGTTCAAAATACTCCAATTCAGTAGCCAACGACCCTCACACTCCTTTTTGTGATGTAACTATTCGAATATAAGTTCAGTTAGAACAGTAATGCAAAAACAACCTTTTCCTAAGTGTACCTCTATCCACACATGGAAATCAATTTCCTTGCAATACTCACGAAAACGCCCTGTGTGGATAGCTTGAGCCAATTCACAGGGCGTTGTCGGATGTTCTACTTATCGCTTGCTGATTTCTTCCAACAAGAGTTTGTTAACGAGCGGCGGGTTTGCCTGCCCTTTCGTTGCTTTCATTACTTGACCGACGAGGAATCCTACAGCACGGTCTTTTCCGTTCTTATAGTCCTCAATCGATTGCTCGTTCGCGTCCAAAATCTCACTGATTACTTTACGCAACGTGCCTTCGTCGGAAATTTGTACAAGTCCTTTTTCCTTCACAATTACTGCAGCGTCGCCACCGTTTTCAGCAAGTTCTTTGAATACTTTCTTCGCGATTTTCGATGAAATTGTTCCATCTGATATGAGTTTCACGAGGCTCGCAAGACCTGCAGGCGTAATTGGCGTTTCCTTCAATTCTTTGCCTTCAGCATTCAAGTATTCTGATACTCCGCCCATGAGCCAGTTCGATGCTAGTTTCGCATCCGCGCCAGCCTTCACGGTTTCATCGAAGAAATCAGACATTTCCTTTGTCAATGTTAACACGTGTGCATCGTATGCTGGTAAGTCGAGCTCGCTTACATAACGATTTTTACGCGCATCTGGAAGTTCAGGAATTTCTGCACGTACGCGCTCGATCCAGTCTTCATCGATAACAATTTCCGGAAGATCTGGATCATTGATGAAACGATAGTCGTTCGCGCTTCCTTTAATACGCATCAGAACAGTTTGTCCTGTTGCTTCGTCATAACGACGTGTTTGCTGGACGATTTTCTCTCCAGAAAGCAACAATTTCTCTTGACGTTCGACTTCGTTCGCGATTCCGCGACGCACGAAGTTGAAAGAGTTCAAGTTTTTGAGCTCAGTCTTCGTACCGAATTCATCTTGACCATATGGACGAAGTGAAATGTTAGCATCACAACGGAGTGAGCCTTCTTCCATTCGTACGTCTGACACGCCTGTGTATTGAATAATTGCTTTCAATTTTTCAAGGAAAGCATACGCTTCGTTCGGAGTACGAATGTCCGCCTCAGTAACGATTTCGATGAGTGGTGTTCCTTGACGGTTCAAGTCAACGAGAGAATATCCGTTATCAGAGTGCGTCAGTTTCCCTGCATCTTCTTCCAAGTGCACACGCTCAATGCGAATTTTCTTTTTATAGCCATCTACTTCAATTTCGATCCATCCGTTTGCTCCAACTGGGCGGTCATCTTGGGAAACTTGATAGGCTTTTGGATTATCCGGATAGAAGTAGTGCTTGCGGTCAAAGTTCATGACACGTGCAACATCACAGTTCAGTGCCATGGATGCTTTCATCCCGAAATCGATCGCTTGTTTGTTCATCGTTGGCAAAGTACCTGGATACGCAAGGTCAGTAGGGTGAATGTTCATGTTCGGTGCTGCGCCAAAGTGGGCAGGTGCCGGTGAAAAGATCTTCGTATCTGTTTTCAATTCTACGTGGACTTCAAGTCCGACAATCGTTTCAAAGTTCATAATCAGTTCCCCTTCCCAGCAGGCGGTGTCTGTCTGTGGAATTCTGTCGCTTGCTCGTATGCATGCGCCACTTTATAGAGCATCGCTTCTTCGAAATGGTTTCCGATGATTTGCAAACCGACGGGTAGGCCGTCTGCAAAGCCACACGGAACCGAGATTGCTGGAATACCAGCAAGGTTGACAGGTGTAGTCAATAAGTCGTTCGCGTACAGCGTAAGCGGATCTTTGATGGTCTCTCCAAGTTTATATGCATTCGTTGCACTAGTTGGTCCAACGATGACATCGTATTCTTTAAAAACATTTTGGAAATCTTGCGCGATCAATGTACGGACTTTTTGTGCACGCTCGTACAAGTCTTCGTGATGACCGGCACTAAGTGCATATGTTCCGTACAGGACACGTTTACGGACTTCTTCACCGAAGCCTTCAGAACGTGAACGCAAATAGATTTCGTTCAAGTTTTTAGCATCTGCAGGGTGGTAACCGTAACGAATACCATCAAAACGAGCAAGGTTCGAGGATGCTTCTGCAGATGAGATCACGTAGTATGTCGGAGCAGCATAGCGTGAATAGTGTAAGTCCACTTCATCGACATGAGCTCCTAGAGACTCAAGAACTCCGATTGCTTTTTTAACGGCTTCGCGTACTTCTGGATCGACACCTTCACCTAAATAACGTGCTGGCACGGCTATTTTCAGGCCTTTAATGTCTCCCGTTAATGAGTTACGGAAATCTGGAACCGGCTTTTCAGATGCGGATGCGTCACGATAGTCAGCACCTGCGATTGCGCTAAGCAACATCGCGTTGTCTTCAACCGTTGTCGTAATCGGTCCAATTTGGTCCAGAGATGATCCGAATGCAACAAGACCAGAACGTGATACGCGGCCGTATGTTGGTTTCATACCCACGACGCCACAAAATGCGGCTGGCTGACGTACAGAGCCACCTGTATCTGATCCAAGGGAGAATAGAACTTCTCCAGCAGCGACTGCCGCTGCAGATCCGCCTGAAGACCCACCTGGTACACGGTCCAAGTTCCAAGGATTACGAGTGATTTGGAACGCAGAGTGCTCTGTTGTTGAGCCCATTGCAAACTCGTCCATGTTGAGCTTTCCGACAACTACCATCCCGCTATCTTTCACACGTTCTGTAGCTGTGCCTTCATAGACAGGTACGAAGTTTTCCAACATTTTACTTGCACATGTTGTTTTAATGCCTTTTGTGATGATGTTATCTTTAATACCAATCGGCATACCGAATAGGCTACCGCGTTTGTCATCAGGAAGGTTGTCCAACTGTTCGGCAGCAGCAAGGGCTTCTGGTCCAGTCACAGTTAGGAAGGCCTGAATGGTTTTATCTTTTTCTTCAATAGTTTGCAGTGTAGCTTCAGTTAGTTCTTTAACCGATAGTTCACGACTATGTAAAAGAGACTGAAGTTCAGACGCAGTTTTGTTTACTACCATAAGTCAATTCCTCCTCTATACAGGTCAATCTAGGATGTTCGGTACTTTAATAAGACCGTCTTCGTGGTCTTCTACACTCTTCAGCATTTCATCACGATTGAGAATGTCTTCTGGTGTGTCTTCGCGCAACACATTCACAATTGCAAGCGGATGTGTCATCGGCTCCACATCAGTCGTATCGAGTTCTTTTAGTCGATCTGAAAACTCGAGTAGTGTGTCCAAACGAGTCGCGTACTTTTCCGCTTCCGCGTCTGGCATATCAATCCGTGCGAAATTCGCATAATACTGGATATCCTCTTTAGTAAAATTGGACATGGTCTCTCCTCCTGGCTTTTGTACAATACGATTAATCATAACACCTCAGACAGATGATGAAAAGTTCCTATCCTTAATATGAGTAGATGTGTACAGTTGGTTCCTTTTCACCCGGCTTTTTCATAATTAATGACTCAGGGCCGTTATTGGATGTAATGCTCACTTCAACTTCGATATCAGGATAGTATTTCAGCACTAATGACGTCATATATTGCGTCAACGCAACGACTTCGTTTTTCCCATAGAACTGGATTGGAACCTTGATTTTAAGCGATTTTAGATTGTTGTCGCTGTAAAACGCTGTACCAACGATACTTACGAATCCAGGGAAATAATCATTCACGTCCTGCTTCAAACTTTCAAACGTCAGATTTTCTTCACGATAATTATCATCCTTCGATGAAGCGGGAAGTAGGACGAATTTCTCGTTAACTTCTTTCCAACCCGATGGTGCATCTTTGCCTTTATCAACAACTGTGGTCGCGAAGTACGTCCCGGGAACAATTGAACTGCGAGGTTCCTGTTTGAATAGACCGATTGTAATCGGTACATCACCGACGCCTTCGATTTTGCGCATTCGTTTAACGATTGTTTCTGCCATTTTCATCCCTTGCTCCTGAATCGTTTTGTCAGGGATTTTCGCTTCAGTCGCATCACGCTGGTAGAACACAGAGTTCATGGCAAGTCCGATTGAAATGCCTGCTAACCCCACTTTTTTATCGTCCGTTTTGACGTAGTAGTTTTGTTCAACGATATGTGCCAAATAGATAGGCGCCTTCTCGCTAATATCTTGAGGAGACATTTTGTCGTTGATAGGTGGGTTCAAGCCTTCATCAAACTTCGAACTTCTCGATAGCCAACGGATTGCTGTTTTCTCATCGATGAATTGTCCTTCTTGGAAAAAGTGATCTTTTGGATCGAACTTTTTCGCCGATAATCGAAGGAGCCCCTCCTCAACCTCGCCAATATCATACTTACTATATACTTGGTTAACAATTAATCCGCGACTTGCACTCTTTTTAAAAGGCAGTAACGTTCGGTAGTATTGCTCATTCAGCTGTACTTCAGGAATGAGGACTGTCTCTTGTTCGATGTCTTCGTTTTCTTGAATAACTTCATCTTTTTCCGGTCCGATTGACGGGATACACCCGCCAAGGAACAAGACAGAAGCGATTACCGGTATTGTGAATAACCTTTTCATCTAATTGTTTACTCCTTTACTTCCAGCACTTCAATGAGCTTCGCTTCGTCCCATACGTCAATGCCGAGCTCTTCCGCTTTCGCAAGCTTAGATCCTGCGTCTTCTCCTGCAATCACGAGGTCAGTCTTTTTGCTGACACTCCCGCTCACTTCACCGCCAAGTGCTTCAATCTTCTCTTTCGCTTCGCCTCGTGTCAAAATCGATAGTTTTCCTGTTAAGACGACCTTTTTACCAACGAATGGACCCTCATCAGGGATTTCTTGCTGCGTGCGTCCTTTGTATTGCATGTTGACGCCGTAGTCTTTCAATTTTTGAATGACTTCGAGAACATCCTCATTGGAAAAGTACGTTTCAATCGCATCGGTCACTTTTTCTCCGATTTCATGGATTGCAAGCAACTGTTCTTGTTCTGCAGCCATCAGTACATCCAATGAGCCGAATTCACGCGAAAGTAAAGTCGCTGCTTTTTCCCCAACATGTCGAATGCCAAAACCAAATAGAAGTTTTTCTAATGAATTCTCTTTTGAAGCAGCAATCGCCGATACGAGATTGGATGCGGATTTCTCACCCATTCTCTCAAGCTCAAGCAACTGTTCTTCTGTTAATCCGTACAAATCCGAAAAGTCTTTGACGAGCTCCACTGTATACAACTGATCGACAACGCGTTCGCCAATGCCTTCTATGTTCATCGCATTACGCGAGACAAAGTGAATAAGCGCTTCTTTCAACTGAGCAGTACATTGAGGATTCACGCAGCGTAACGCAACTTCCCCTTCAATGCGTACGAGTTCCGAATCACAAACCGGACAGTTTTCAGGCATGTCAAACGGCTCTTCACTGCCCGTCCGCCTCTCAACAAGTGGCCCAATGACTTCCGGAATGATATCGCCTGCTTTTCGAATCGTTACGTAATCTCCAATTCGGATATCTTTTTCATGGATCAAGTCTTCGTTATGAAGCGACGCACGTCCGACTGTCGTACCTGCAACACGAACCGGTTCCAAAATCGCAGTCGGTGTAACTGTTCCTGTTCGACCGACACTCAGTTCGATGTCGAGCAGTTTGGTCACAACTTCTTCTGCGGGAAATTTGTAAGCAGTTGCCCAACGGGGACTCTTCGCTGTATATCCTAGCTGTTCCTGGTCTTCAAAACTGTCGACTTTAATGACAATGCCGTCAATTTCATAATCGAGGTTGGAGCGTTTGTCTCCCCAGCTGTTGACGTATTCGATGACTTCTTCAATCGACTTGCATCGCTTGCGTTCATGGTTCGTTACAAGGTCCAGTTTGTCGAGATAGTCGAGTGCCTCTGAGTGTGTTGCCTGACCATACGCTTCACCGTCTCCACCAATTCCGTATAAGAAGACTGCAAGGTTTCTGCTGCCAGCAATCTTCGGATCGAGTTGACGCAACGAACCAGCAGCCGCATTTCGCGGATTTGCAAATGGTTCATCGCCTGCTTCGTCACGGGCTTCGTTAAGTCGTACAAAAGACTTTTTCGGCATGTAGGCTTCGCCGCGCACTTCGATTTTGATTGGCTCACTCAGTTTTAGTGGGATGGATCGAATTGTTTTCAAGTTCGCCGTGATGTCTTCTCCGACAGATCCGTCACCACGAGTAGATCCTTGAACAAATCGACCGTTTTCATATTTCAATGAGACAGCAAGTCCATCTATTTTCAATTCACAAATATAAGACACCTTATCGCCGACCGCATCTCGGACACGGCGGTCAAATTCGCGAATGTCTTCTTCGTTAAACACATTAGACAAACTAAGCATCGGATAGTCGTGTTCGACTTTTGTAAAGCCTTCTAGCACACTCCCGCCTACTCGCTGGGTAGGAGAATCCGGGTAGATCAAATCAGGATTCTCTGCCTCAATCGTAAGCAGTTCCTGCATCAGTTTGTCGTACTCCGCATCAGAAGCAACCGGTTTGTCGAGCACATAATACGCTCGTCCATACTCGGTGAGCAACTTATTCAATTCCAACACGCGCTGTTCGAGCTCGTTGCGATCGTTCACATTGCGTTCCTCCTCTTACACTTTTTCAATCGGTGCAAATTTCGCAAGCAATCGTTTAATGCCGACTTCCGGGAAGGCGATGTCGAGTTCAACGTCATCCGCTGAACCTTTGACACTGACGACAGTACCTGTACCCCATTTTTTGTGAGCGGCCTTGTCACCTGCTGACCATCCTAGCTTTTCCCCACCCGTCGTTTCGTAGACAGGCTTTTTCACAGCAGGGCGCTTTGGTTCGTCAAAGCGAGATCCGCCGACAGAGAAACCGCCAGAAGCGTTCTCTAATTCGATCACTTCATCAGAGATTTCGCTGATAAAACGAGATGGATTGTTGTAACTGAATTTACCGTACAGCATTCTGCTCGAGGCTGAAGACATGAATAATTTTTGTTCTGCACGCGTAATTGCTACGTACGCAAGACGTCGTTCTTCTTCCATTTCCTCGTCATTTCCAATCGAACGGGCATGCGGGAAAATATTTTCTTCCATACCAATTACAAATACGACTGGGAACTCAAGACCTTTTGCAGAGTGCGTTGTCATTAAGACGATTTTTTCTGTCGATTGGTTCTCTTCTTTGTCAAGAGAGTCGATATCTGCAATGAGTGCCAGATCCGTCAAGAATGCTACGAGTGATTTGTCGCCTTCGTCATCTTCTGCACGTTTTTCAAATGCTTCTGTAACGGATAAAAACTCGTCGATGTTCTCGAGACGGCTTTCCGATTCAATCGTTTTTTCGCGTTCAAGCATCGCGCGGTATCCGGTTTTGTCCAACACTTGCTCGGTCAGCTCTTTGACAGACAAAAATTCTTGCATCTGCGTGAAGTTTTGAATCAGGTCGCGAAACTTTGCCGACTCCACTGCTGCTTTTTTCGTCAGACCCATGAAGTCCAATTCTTGCATTGCATCGAAAATGGATCGGTCGTTTTCAATGGCGAATGTCGCCATACGTTCAAACGAGGTCGCGCCTATACTGCGTTTCGGTTCGTTAATGATTCGTGCAAGTGCGAGGTCATCGTCGTTATTAGCGATGAGTCGCAAGTATGCGAGTAGGTCTTTGATTTCTTTCCGATCATAGAACTTCGTACCACCGACAATCGTATATTCCAAATTCGATTTTACTAAGTATTCCTCGATCATCCGGGATTGAGCATTCGTCCGGTACAGGACCGCGAACTGATCGAGTGAATAGCCCTGTTCTTGCTGCAATTCAATGATTTTGCGGACAACGTATTGAGACTCATCTTTCTCGTCGGTCGCTTTATAAACTGTTATGGAATCGCCTTCGTCGTTTTCCGTTCGTAGTCGTTTATCGTAACGGCTTTCATTGTTTTTAATGACGTCATTTGCTGCTTGTAAAATGTTCTGGGTTGAGCGATAGTTCTGTTCTAGTAAAATGACTTCAGCATCTTTATAATCTTTTTCAAACGACAAAATGTTGCCGATATCGGCGCCACGCCATTTGTAGATCGACTGATCGGAATCACCCACAACACAAATATTGCGGAATTTCTCCGCCAACATTTGAACGAGTCGATATTGCGCGTGGTTGGTATCCTGATACTCATCAACATGGATGTACTGGAACTTGTCTTGGTAGAACTCGAGCACATCTGGAACTTGCTCGAATAATCTCAATGTCAGCATGATCAGATCGTCGAAATCGAGAGACTGATTTTTACGCAGTTTTTTCGTATAGCCATCGAAAACGTCTGCGATAACCCGGTCGTATGGATTCGATTCGTTCACACCTGCCCGATATTCTTTTGCATCGATGCACTCGTTTTTCGCAGAACTGATAATGTTAAGTAACGTCCGTGGATCATACTGCTTTGGGTCTAAGTTTTGTTCTTTCAGGACTGATTTAATGGCAGATAACTGATCTGAGGAGTCCAAAATGGAGAAGGTTTTGGAAAAGCCGATACGGTCGATGTTGCGGCGCAAAATCCTCACGCACATCGAGTGGAATGTGGATACCCACATCCGATCCCCTGATCCTTCGCCGAGTAATCCATCGATTCGGTTCCGCATTTCGCGAGATGCTTTGTTTGTAAAGGTAATCGCAAGAATTTTAGATGGATAAACATTTTTTTCAATGACCAGATAGGCAATCCGGTGTGTCAGTACGCGTGTTTTACCGGATCCTGCGCCCGCCATGATGAGCAAAGGACCTTCTGTTTTCTTCACGGCTTGCGCCTGTTCAGGGTTCATACCCGTCAGTAAGTCTTGTGCGAGTTCTTTCATAATCTATAACCGCCTTTTAGGAACGTTTGTTCTTTAAGTATACACGAAATCACTTCGGACTGGTAACTCCTTTTACCGCATCCACTGTTGCAAGTGCTTTCTTCAAATCATCATAGATGACGTTGCCAATCACGACTGTGTGGGCAATTGCTGCCATTTCAGCTGCTTGTTCTGCAGTGCGGATCCCACCGCCATAGACAAGTCGGGTTTCATCCAACACAGATGCAGCGGCACTGACGATTTTCGGATCCCCGTACGTTCCGCTATATTCCAAGTAAAAAATCGGTAACTTGAATAAATGCTCCGCCATCCGTGCGTAACCGACGACATCGTCTTGTGTAGGTATTTCGGTTGCACCGGTCAATTGGGCTGCTTTACAATCTGGGTTCATAATACAGTAGCCTTCTGTTGCAACCTCTTCCCATTTCATCATATGACCGAATTCCTTCAATGCTTCGAGATGGATGCCGTTCATCCACTTCACGTCTTTCGCATTCAATACAGTCGGGATGAAGTAATAGTCAAAACCGAATGTAACAGCATCTACGTCAGAAACTTCGAGTGCAAGGGGAACTGCGTATCGACGTAATCTTGAAAGTAAATCGAGTACGCCTTCAAGTGTAATATTGTCGGTTCCCCCGATGATCAATCCATCGGTTCCAGATTCTGCGAGTTGCTCAAGTGCCTCGTCTGAAATTTCTTTTGCGGGATCTAATTTAAAGGCATGACGCCAAGTTCGAACATCCATTTTCAGTCACCTGCTTTTTCGTAATTACGTTCCTTACAGTATAGCAAAAAATACGCTCTGGTTCTCGTTGACACTCGTACAAATGAAAAAACCGGACAGCCTGTAGCTGTTACCGGTTTATAAAGCTAGTTCTCTTCAGATGGCGACTCTTGTTTTTCGTTCAAACGATCGACAATCAAGTTGTACCCGCCTGTTCCGTAATCGACACATCGACGAATTCTGGAGATGGTTGCGGTACTCGCACCTGTTTCACTTTGAATTTTGTCATACGTATGCTTCTTTTTCAGCATGACTGCCACGTCAAGACGTTGTGCAAGGGATTGAACTTCTCCAATTGTGCACAGATCATCGAAGAACGCGTAGCATTCATCCAAATCCTTTAACTCTAATATTGCGCGAAACAACTGATCGGTTTGTTCGCCTTTTATTTTTTCTAGCATAAGAAACTACCTCCGTCCTTAAGGGGTATAGGTTGTCGTGTTGCCAATCGCTTGTTCATGAACGATATGGAACCACGTCTGACCTGGTACTAATTTTGCAGGTACCCCGTTCTGTACAGGTGTAATCACGCCATCGATCTGTTTCCATTCGAGTGTAAGCGCGACGCCATTCTGAAACAAAATAGCAGGTCCGCCTTTTGTTAAATCCAACGATTGTCTTCCTTCTGCGTCAATGGTTGTATAAGGGGCTTCCATGACGACGATATTCGCAGGAGTTACCTTTTTGTCGTCGGCTTTGTCTGTCGTAATGATTCCATTGACTGAACGCTCATACGTTTTAGCTTCTGGGTCAAATGTATACGTGCTTGTGAAATTTGGGTCTGGGTGACCGACAACAATTGTCGATGCAATCTCTCCTAGTTTAGCACTATCAGCGTCCGGATGGAACGAAAGCGTTGGTACTTCCCGTATTTCAGAGTCGATCGATAAATCCTCCATGGCTTGTTCGATATGCTCTTTTGAAATGTATGAGTTATGTGGCGCTTTACGCTCTTGGGAGCGGACGAAATAAGATCCGTCATACTGCATGCCATTGATGTTATCTACAACTCCCGCAGTCAATAACGCGTGTGCATCAGGACTGTATCCATGTGCGATATAGAAAGCATCCAATCCATCTGCAATTTCGATGAAATAATCACGTGCGCTTCGAATCGGTCCGATTTCCTCAGGAAGTTGGCTTTGATAGAGAGCAAGCAGCCGGGTGATATTCCCTTCTGCAAACACTTCATAAACGACGTCCGCCTGACTTAACCCGGATTGTGGACGAGCAAGCGGGTGATTATTGATAGTTGCAAGAATTGGCCGTAGATCTGCAGATTCCACTGCCATTCCTGTAAACGGAGCGGTTGGTTGTGCAACGGTCTCAACTGATTCTCCCGCTTCGACTTCTGTTTGTGGCAACTCTTCTTTATCCTTTGAACAGCCAACGAGTAAAACCTGTCCAACGAGTAATGCCGTAAAAAGTACTTTCGTTACATTCATAGTGGCTCTCCTATCGTTCTGTCATGGGTATTAAAACCTTATTTCTCATTACATCTACAACACCTAGTTGAGTCACACGGACATACGGCAAATGGGTGGACTGTAGGAAAAGTAAACTGTAAACAGCGTCCCCTTTTTCGTACCCTCTGTCTCGTAATTCTTGCTTGAATACACGTTCTTGTTCGCGCAAAGTTTCGATAGGTTGATCGGACAGACTGCCGCCTATTGATAGTGGCAATTCGCATAGAATCCCATCATTTTCAGCGAGGACAATTCCTCCGCCTAGTTTTTTCAGATGACCGAACGCTCGAAGCATTTCGTTCTTGTCTTTCCCGATTAAAATAATGTCTCCCGTGTTGGAATAGGAAGATGCGAGAGCTTGCACAGAGCGTGCGAATCCTTTAATGACCGTATTCACCCGCCACTTTCCATCTCTGTCAATGAGCGCAAGGAACGACTCATCATGATCTCCTGCCAATTGCTCAGCGGACAAATCGACAGTTGTCTCATAGGGCTTCGTGATGACATCATTTAGCATATCGATGCCGATTGGTTCCGTTGCCATTAAATCTTCTAACGTGAGATCGAAATCGGGTGCGAATTCCGGGAATACTGACCAATCTGCTTTGTTGAATTCGATACACGCTTGTCCATCACGCTTCAACCAAATTCCTTTAGATAACACGTCTGTCGGGTTCGGTTCGCGAATGTCCGATAAAAAGTTCAATGTTGCAAAACGTCCCGGTGCTATTACACTATGTAATTCGTCGATATCATAGTACCTTGAGATGTTATAGGAAGCCATTTGGTACGCATCAATTGGATCGACACCGACTTCTAATGCGATTCGGATGCATTTATCCATCACACCATCCTCGTGGAACAGCGGTGGAGATCCGTCTGTTGTCATCATCAGATGGTCGAATACATTGAGCCCTTTTTCGAGAATGCCTTCGAGCAACGGTCTCAAGTCCGGGCGAATAGACGATTCTCGGAGTGTCACGGCATAGCCTTGCAACAACCGCGCTTCCGCTTCATCCGCCGTCATAGATTCATGGTCCCCATTCACGCCAAGCAGCCGCATGCGGGCAAGTGTGCGTTCAGATGCGCCTGGAAAATGTCCTTCGACTTTTTTACCGAGCTGCTTCGCTTTTTGGAGCGAGGCTGTCATGACAGGATCGCCTTTTAATAACCTCGGCCACCCTGTTAGCTCGCCCCCCATAAGCACGTCGTCACGCTTCAGCCATTCCGCGACTTTTTCTGGGGCAAAGACTTCAGCTTCGTTCCGCAAATTCGTTTGCGAATCCATGCGTGCCCACCAGTAGAAGGAAAACGGCAACTGTTTCAATTGGTCGAGTAACGTGAAGGCTTGCTGTTGGTTGATCGACATGAGTAGCATTAAGTTGTCCGATAAAAACGTTGTCGTCCCGTGTTGCGCAGCAAATTGAGCGAACGTTTCCGGGTTATATAATTGAAAGGGGTGTACATGCGGTTCTATGTATCCAGGGACAATCCATTTGCCTGTCGCATCGATCAGTTCAGCGCCTTCAGTCATTACTGGCATACGCTCACCTGTATAGAGAATGCGACCTTGTTTGATCCAAATCGTACCTGTTTTCCACTGTTTTAAAACAGAATGTAAGTACGTGGCGTTCGTGATGATTAAATCCGGTGCTTCTTTTCCGTCAATGACGGCAAGTTGCGAAGCGATTTCTTCCGCGTTCCACATTGAGATCGTCTCCTTTATCATCTTTTGCTACATTTATCCTACCATAGCTTGGAAAGTGTGAATAGATAGTGAATGAAGGAACTGGCTATGTCCGTAGCGAAAATTTAGTGGAGAGAACTTTTAGGAGTGTGATTTCATTGACAGAACGTCTAACATTCGATGTAGATACAGCAACAGAATACGATAGAGGAATCCGCAGAACACTGCCGACCTATGATGGGCTCGTCCGGCTTTCGAATACAGCTCTTCGAAGACGTGCAGGAGAGAATTCCGAAGTTTTGGTCATTGGTGCAGGTGGTGGCAATGAATTGCTGGAGTTTGCGGAGCACAATCCGACTTGGGCGTTTACTGCGGTGGATCCTTCTGAACCTATGCTGAAAGAAGCACGCGTAAAAGTGGAAGGACGATTTGGAACGGAGCGTGTGGACTATGTCGTAGGGAGTGCGGGGGATTTGCCTGCAGAAAACTCATTTGACGCAGCGTCGTGTTTGCTTGTGTTGCATTTTATTGATGGCGTCGAGGAGAAAGTGACGTTACTTCGGGAGATTCGGTTGAGACTGAAGCCCGGGGCACCATTTGTAATTGCGTCTATGGCAGGTAATCGGAATGATCCGTCATTCGATGAATTATTTGGGCTATGGCGACAAAGCTGGATTGACCGATCTTCGTTGTCCGAAGCGCAAGTGTTGGAGATGGAGAAGACGGTACGTGCCTTGTCGTTTATTACTGGTGATGAGATAGAAGGGCTGTTGCGGGAAGCTGGCTTTGGCCACATCACTCAATTTTTCCAGACAACATTTTTTAGCGGGTGGATGTGTGTGGCGGATTGAGCTGGGGACTGATTTGGAACTTGAGAGTACTTTCCCGCTTTTATGATCACTTTTCATGGGTTATGAGCACTTCCCTGCTTTTATGAGCACTTTTCATGGGTTATGAGCTCTTTCCTCTTTTTATGATCACTTTCCATGGGTTATGAGCACTTTCCTGCTTTTATGAGCACTTTTCATGGGTTATGAGCACTTCGAACACTTTGATGCCATGAATTGCCTTGTTTTAGCGCCTCTAACGTTCACATCTCAATCATTCATCGCGAATAAAATTCTCCTTTTTCGGTTAGGCTAAGCACACTATATGCGTGACCAAAAAGGAGTGGATTGGGATGACAGAAAGCAAGAAGCCGGAGATGCCGCCGTTCATGAAATTAATATCTGAAGCACTACCATCCTCTTTTGATGTCTTGCACGTTCCCCTTACACTCGATGACGCTCACGTCCATCTCCTCTATATGAAGACTGTTGTGGACGGCTTAACCATGCAACAATCTATCATTAAACCCTTTTATGAGTTGGACGATGAACAAAAATACGGTGCTTACATACAAGGTCTCCCCAATAGATTGGATCCTCCTCAACCGGATGAAATACTTATCATGCTCACTTCAGGATTTGTACTCGTTTATGCGGATTCCACCTACAGTATTCTCGAAATAAGAAAGTTAGGAAATACATTACAAGGACCTACAATTGCTGAAACAACCATTCACGGTCCCCAACTCTCACTCAGTGAAGATTTAGAAACGAATGTTAGCATCGTCAGGCAACATTACCATCAGCCTAATCTATATGTTGAAACCCAACAATTAAATGATAAAAGCAATATGTCAATCGCCCTTCTTTATGATGAAAAAGAGGTGAACGTGGATGTATTACGTAGAGTTAAAGAAAAACTGGATGGTTTGGACGAACCTCTCATTCAATCTGCAGGTGAACTTGCCGTTCGACTAACTAGCAGACGCTTCACCCTATTTCCAACATCAATTATTACGGAACGTCCAGATCGAATCGTCTATAACTTAACAGGCGGGAAGATCATATTACTCGTTGACAACTCTCCTTATGCGATTGTATTACCTGTAATCTTCTTCGACTTCATGGTTTCGATGGAAGAAAACTATCATACTTATTTGATTTCCCTTTACAACACCTTACTCGGTTGGTTTGGACTACTCAATTGTTTACTACTGCCTAGTATGTATGTAGCGTTTACCGCTTATTCTCCGGAAGTTTTACGTACAGAACTTACCTTGACCATGGCAGGAAGTAGAATCGGTGTTCCTTATCCTTCCTTCATGGAAGTCATCATCATGCTGTTCTTTGTAGAACTACTTACAGAGGCCAGTGTGCGGCTTCCTAGATCCATAAACGCTGCCGCTACGACAGTAGGTGGCTTGATTTTAGGAACTGCTGCAACGGAAGCCTCGCTCGCCTCCAATGTTCTCATCATGATCATTGCGATCGTTGCGATTTCTACATTTGTTATTCCTATGAACGAACTTGGATTCGCAGTAAGAATTGGACGCTTGTTCCTGATCCTACTTACAACACTATTTGGTTTAGTTGGACTTATATCTGGGTCGCTTTTACTCATTATCCACCTTACAAACCAAGACAGCTTTGGCGAGCCCTATTTAAGAATCGGATGGCGAAGTAAGCGGAGTGAAAAGATGGTGAATAGCGAGTGAGTCGTTTTTTATATTATTTAATCTTCACAAGTATGATGGCAATTATTACGACACCAGTTCCACGTATTTTGCTAGTACAATCTGCTGACGGCGCTATCGGCTCTATGTTGATAGGGACTGCAGCTGGAATGCTGTTTATGTACATCACTGTAAAGTTTTTCATTCAATTTCCAGGAAGGGACCTGATTGAGCTATTGCAGGCGTATACCGCTTCATGGGTTCGCATTCCAGTGACGATTTACTTCGCATTCATTTGGTTTGTTGCAGGAGCTATCACTCTCGTCATGACCGTATTTTTACTTATTACGTTCCTAACTCCTGAAATGTCTATCTATACAATTACCTTATCCATATTAGTTACTGTATTCTTTGGTGTGTTACTCAAATCTAAAAGCGTTTTATTTACCTTAGAAATCGTTTTTATTCTTATGGTTCCAATAGGGGTTATCATGTTTTTTAAGCTCTATTCCAGCAGTGAGTTGGACTGGGACCAAGTCAGTTTATCAATCATGCACATTAACCAAATGCCAAAATACAGCTCTTTGGTTGCAACTTTCTTCACGTTTTTGGGGTGTAGCAATCTCATCATCTTTAACCGATACTTTAAAGAGAAACAGAAAATCTCAATCCTCTCCCTAGTAGCTATTGGTATATTTGGAGTGCTCATGTTGGTTACTTCTTATTTCATTCCTATTGGTCTTTCAGGTTTCGACCAAATTGATCAATTCATCTTTCCATGGACTTCTTCTGCAGATGCCGTACGTATGAAATTCGGAATTGTAGAACGTGTCGTCTTCATTTTCATGTTTCTTTTCGTGACAATAGCTTTTGTCAGCATAATTATTCATTGGCACGTTTCTTACAAATTAATTTTAAGTATATACCGATTGAAATCATTGCAAGTCAAGCAACAGAATTTAACACCTTTTTTAGTTGTACTTGTTTTCTCAATAATTGGCTTATGGGTAACTGTACAACTCACACAATATGAGCTCTACCAGTACACAAAATATTACTATTACTCACTCCCAATATTTGTAGCCGTTTTCTTTTTTACCATGCTGGCTATTAAGAGAGGTGCCTCTCAATGAGTTCAAAATGGCTCAAAATTATTATTCTTTCCATTCTTTTAATCGCTCTCACTTCATCGATTTCTGGATGCGCATACAAAGGAGTGGATAAGCGTTCATTCGTACTTGGCATTGGGGTCGATCCCCCAAAAGATCCTGGCAATAAGTTTAGAGTTACTCTAAAAATTGCGAAACCGATTCCCTCTTTAAAATCCTCTACAGAAAATGAATATGCTTATTTAGTGCATGAGAGTGAGTCCGTTGCCGAAACCATTCGTTTTCTGGAAACACAAGACGATAAAGTAATGGATTTCAGTCAAACAAAAATCCTTGCGTTAAATGAAGACTTGCTGCACGGAGACTTATTTTCTTTAATGGATTACTTCGTTCGAAGAGGCGACCTTCAACTCGTTCTCTATGTGCTAGTGGCAAAACCAAGCGCGGAAGATGTGTTAAGAGTGCAGCCACCACTTGAATCAGCTGGAGAAAATACGCTTTATAACTACTTTGACAGAACAGGGACTGAGAGCCCATTTGTAACGACGACTTTTTTGTTTGAATTCCGTCGTGACTACGATACAAAAGGACAGAGTTCCGTACTTCCAATTGTTGAAGCAAATGAAGAAGGTACTCAGTTCACGGTGAACCACTCCATTGTCTTAAAGAACAGCGTAGAACCAGTCGTATTAACACCGACAGACACGAAATTATACAATTCTCTCATGAGAGAAGCTGCAGGTTATGGATACAAAATTGATAATGATGGCTATAAATTTACGCTTGCTATGGATCGCGTGAAGATGAAATATAAAATTGATGTGAAGAACGGTGAGAAACCTCGAGCTATAATTTCTATTAAAGCCGTAGGGGTTATTAGCGAATCCAACAAGTTATTAAAACTTAAAGAGCTTGATCATTACAGCAAATTGTCCGGTGAACAGTTTAGTGAACAAGTGAAGGATTTATTTATTCATCTCCAGGAGAAGAATGTAGATCCCTTTGGATTTGGTTTAAAATACCGAGCTACACGTCTAAACACTAAAGATACGTTAGACAATTGGAAAGCAATTTACCCCGAGCTTGAATTTGATGTCAAAGTGGACATGCAGCTAAAATCAGTAGGTGCAATGGAATAAAAAAGGTTCCGGCATATGTATGCTGGAACCTTTTTCATTGTTCAAATCTCTATTATGCTAATCCGATTCTCTTAAAGATCAAGTCAATCTTCTGTAGATGATAGTTGTAGTCAAAACACTCATCAATTTCTTCATCACTTAAATGATTCGTAATTGTTGAGTTGCCTTTGACTAACTCTTTAAACGAACATTGCTCGTCCCAAGACTGTGCCGTCAAAGGTTGCACCGTATCGTATGCCGTTTCACGAGACATCCCTTTATCGATCAAAGACAACAACACGCGTTGGGAGTAAATCAAGCCATGTGTACGGTCCATGTTACGCTTCATGTTTTCAGGATAAACCGTCAAGTTCTTCATGATGTTTCCAAAACGATTCAACATGTAATTCAGCGCGATTGTCGCATCCGGTAAGATCACTCGTTCTGCGGATGAATGTGAAATATCCCGCTCATGCCATAACGGTACATTTTCATAAGCGGTCATCATATATCCTCGAATGAGACGTGATAGCCCCGCCATATTTTCAGATCCAATTGGATTGCGTTTGTGAGGCATTGCCGAAGAACCTTTTTGTCCTTTTGCAAAGAACTCTTCGACTTCACGAGTTTCAGATTTCTGAAGTCCGCGTACTTCAACAGCAAACTTTTCAATCGATGTTGCAATTAATGCCAATGTTGAAAGATATTGTGCATGACGATCACGCTGTAGCGTTTGTGTAGAAACAGGTGCTGGAGTCAGACCTAACTTTTCACATACATACTGTTCTACAAACGGATCGACGTTCGCATAGGTACCCACTGCACCAGAAATTTTACCCGCCTGTACAGATGCTGCCGCCGCGTCAAATCGCTCCAGGTTACGCTTCATCTCTTCGTGCCATAATGCAAGTTTCAGTCCGAATGTTGTCGGCTCTGCATGCACACCATGTGTACGTCCCATCATTACAGTGTATTTGTGAGCTTTCGCCTTTTCAGCAAGAATATCGATGAATCTCACGATATCAGCACGTAAAATTTGGTTGGCTTGAAGCAATAAATAGGAAAGCGCAGTATCCACAACATCGGTTGAAGTAAGTCCATAATGGACCCATTTGCGTTCGTCTCCAAGCGTTTCAGAAACCGCACGTGTGAAGGCTACAACATCATGGCGCGTTTCTTTTTCAATTTCAAGGATTCGTTCCACAGAAAAGCCAGCGTTCTTTCGGATTTTCTCCACATCTTCTTTAGGAACATCTCCAAGCTCTGCCCACGCTTCACTCGCTAAAATCTCAACTTCCAACCATGCATTGTATTTATTTTCATCTGTCCAAATAGCTCCCATTTCAGGGCGTGTATACCGTTCAATCATCGTCTAGTTCCCCCTTGGATCCCTCAACTCAAATCATTCACTATCGGCCAGAACACCTTTCAACTGGATCATCTGGCGAATCGGCACATACTTGCCATCACGTTCTTCAAATAACGGTTCTTCCTTACGTCCAGCAGGTACATAACCTGCTGCTTTCATACGGTCTATACAATCTGAGATTGTCTCATGCTCTTCAACTTGAAACCATACTGTTTTTCGTTGGCTCATTTAAATAACTTCCCTCTTTTAACAGACTTGACCCAGAATCCTCCCCGAATTGTTTTCGGTTCATAGGATATGATAAAGGCTTTCGGATCAAGTTCAGCAATCGTAGTATAAAGTTTGAGCTCATATTTACGTGGGGTCAATATCTGCATGGCAGAACGATTCCCCCCTAATCCATGTGCTGCCCAATCTGTTACACCATACCCTTTAGAGCGTAATATCGATGCCAGCTCTTTATTAAGCTCATCTGTAATAACATTAACGGTGATATAGCCAAGTGCCATTTTCTCTTCAATTTTTGTTCCCACCACTACACCCGAACCAAAACCGAGTGCGTAGGCAACTAAGTTTTGAATTTGATCTAGACTGTCTAATACAAGCCCAAGTCCCACTACGTAAACTACCACTTCAATCATACTAACGAGGGCTGCAAAATAGCGATATCCTTTTAATGTTAAAATCATTCGCATGGTAGAAAAAGTTACATAAACAATATTTATCACAAAGATAATCAAAACCATTATCCAAGGATTCATGTGGCACCCCTCCATTCTACATGTTACATGGTACAGGGGAAACGTTGTGATTACAAGTGAATTCCATGCAATCGGATGTTTAACCGAATGCTGGGTATGTTAGTTAAGTTGTGTTCATATATTTAAATGCTTGAAGTAAAATTACTGTGACCTGAAAAAGATCTTGATGAATGCTCATAAACTCCGGATGGTGATTATAAACTCTGGATTACGCTCATAATCTCCGGATTTTGATCATAAACACTGCATTCCGCTCATAACTCTGAAATTGTGATCATAAACACTGCATTCCGCTCCTAATCTCCGAATTGTGATCATAAACACTGCATTCCGCTCATAAACTCGGAATTGTGATCATAAACACTGCATTCCGCTCATAAACTCCGAATTGCGATCATAAACACTGCATTCCGCTCATAATCTCCGGATTTTGATCATAAACACTGCATTCCGCTCATAAACTCCGGATTGTGATCATAAACACTGCA
>NZ_AZUC01000048.1 GCF_000586555.1 Sporosarcina sp. D27 | reverse complement strand
GCTGTCTTGAGTATTCAATGTTGGTTTTATCCAGTTTTGAGCGAACAAGCTCAATTTGTCTGGTAATGATGGCGAAGAGGTCACACCCGTTCCCATACCGAACACGGAAGTTAAGTTCTTCAGCGCCGATGGTAGTAGGGGGCTTCCCCCTGTGAGAGTAGGACGTTGCCGGGCAATTTGTAAAGCGAGTCAAGGATTTCATTCCTTGACTCGCTTTTTTATTATCTACATGTAGTATATGATGATAGAAAAAGGAATGTCCCGACATATACTATATGAAAAGGAGTCAGTGAATGAATACTGGATTGCGAGTGCTACGACGTTTTGTAAAAGAACGATTTTTTGATCAGGCTGCTCAAACCGCCTATTACTTGCTGTTATCGATGTTGCCCTTTTTTATTTTCGTAATATCGTTACTGAATTTGTTTCCAGTTAATGAAGAAATCCTGTTCCGATTTTTACGGCCGTTTATTCCTGAGGAGTCTTTTCAACTAATAGAAGACAATGTCCGTGAAGTGCTTCGAAATGGTAAGGGGAAATGGCTATATTTCAGTTTAGCTGGGGCATTCTGGTTATCGTCTGTCACGGTTCAATCTTTTGCACGATCATTGGACTTGGCGAACGGGTATATACGGAAAAGAGGATTCTGGCTGTCATTGATTCGAGATCTTGGTGTCACGTTACTGTTCATGCTCGTTGTACCTCTATCGTTATTACTGCCTTTTATTGAAAATGTTCTTCATCAAGTGGTCGCTTATTATGATCGAATCGATGACTGGGAAGGGTGGCTATTTTTGTGGCCGAAGATAAAATGGGGACTCGGCACGTTGTTTTTGTTTGTCTTTTTTCTACTCTTTTACAAAATTGTTCCGAGTGGTAAAGTTTTGTTCCGCCAGTCAGTTCCTGGCGCGTTACTATCAACAATTGGGTGGCAGCTATTTTCCTACTTGTTTGGCGGGTGGGTGACAGCGGTAGACTATACACGGTTATACGGTCAACTTTCTGGAATTATTATGCTTGTCATTTGGTTTTATATGACCGCCGTCATCATTTTGATTTCAGGATTGTTGAATGCAGAGTGGAGTAAGTCCAAAAAGAAGGAAGTGGGATAGATGTTAACGATTCTAGCGGTTGATGATGACCCAAATATTTTAGAGCTTGTACGCATTACATTATCGGCAGCCAGCTATACGGTGATGAAAGCGAAAAATGGACGGGAAGCACTTGAACTTATGGAACAAGAAGTACCGGATCTTGCGGTAGTCGATGTCATGATGCCTGAGATGGATGGTTATACGCTGACGAAGAAACTACGATCGGAATGGGATATTCCTGTTCTCCTTCTCACTGCAAAAGGAGAATTAGAGGATAAGGAAAAGGGATTTTTAGCGGGATCGGATGACTATCTTGTGAAGCCTTTTGAGCCGAAAGAATTGCTGTTTCGCATACGTGCCATCCTAAGACGTTATGATAAAGCGGTCGATGTCTTTATCCAAGCTGGGCCGTTAGCCATTAACCGTCAAACGTATGAAGTCTCGATTGGAAAAAAAGTATTGCTCCTTCCTTTGAAGGAGTTTGAGTTGCTGTCTGTCCTTGCATCACGTCCGAATCAGGTATTCACTCGGGAGGTATTGTTGGATCGGGTATGGGGATTCGATTATGAAGGGGACGAACAGACGCTGAACGTTCATATTAAGCGTTTGAGGGACAAGCTGGAAGGATTGCCGGAGCACGTGAGTATTGTGACGGTTCGTGGGGTTGGCTATAAGCTCGACACGGGTGCCGTATGAAATCACTCTACGGTAAGTTTCTGATATATACGGCGGGAATCATGGTGTTCAGTGGACTTACAGCGTTTCTTGCGGTTAACACGTATTATCATCAAAATTTAAAAGAATCAAATGATGAAAAAAATATGAATATCGTTCGGCAACTCGCAAACTATATCGAAGAAGCGAGGCCGGAGGAGTTGGACCTTTACTTGAAAACCCAAGCGTCAGCAGGGTATAAACTATTGCTTGTAAGTGAGGAGTTAGAAGGTAAACGTTACGGTCAATCATTCCGACTAGATAATTTAAAAGAAGAAGATGTGAAGTCCGTTCTTAATGGGGAAGACTATCACGGCATGAAAAACTTCCCGACAGAAACGTTCGTAACGGGCTTCTTTTCGGATGAAACCACGAATACAGTCGGTGTCCCATTTACGTATAGGGGTAAAGAGTATGCCCTGTTTTTACGTCCGGACATCAAGTTGCTCTTTACAGAAGTCCATTACTTACTGGGGGGGATGGTTATTGTGATGGCTATTGCGAGCCTACTTGCGATGTTAATAGTAGCGAAGCGGCTAATTCATCCAATCACCCAGCTAACGCTTGCAACGAAAAAGGTCGGGAAAGAAGAATTCAGTGGCATTTTACCAATTCATCAGCAAGACGAAATTGGGCAGCTGGCTGAAAGCTTTCAGAAAATGACTAAGCGTCTTCAAGAGAATGACTTGATCCGCAAGAAGTTCATAAGTGATGTATCTCACGACTTCCAATCACCGCTATTAAACATAAAAGGATATGCGGGGTTGTTGATGGATGAGACCCTTCCTTACGAAGAGCATGCGGGCTATGCGAGGGTGATTCAGGCTGAGACGGATCGATTATCTTCTTTGACAAAACAGTTGTTATTATTGACGTCGCTCGATCAGATGATGAGTCCCTTGAAGCCGATTACGTATGATGTGAGTGAGCAGTTGAGAGAGACAGTACGCAAATATCGTTGGCTTCTTGAAGATAAACAAATTTCACTCTCTATGGAGATTGAGGATTCAGAGCTAATTGGGGATCCTGCGTTTCTTGAAAAAGTATGGGAGAACTTATTGTCCAATGCGCTGAAGTATACGCCGGATTATGGAACAATCGAAGTTTCTTTAGTATCTACAGAAAACTCCGTAACGGTACAAATTGGTGATTCAGGGATTGGCATAGCGGAAGAAAATCTCGCTCATATTTTTAATCGGTTTTATCGTGAAGATGATTCGCGTACAATTGCAGCAGAAGGAACGGGGCTTGGATTATCGATTGTCCAGCAAGTGACAGAGCTACATAATGGGACCATTACCGTAACAAGTGAAAAGGGGAAAGGCACGGTCTTCACTGTTACTTTGCCGAAATTGTAATGTTTTGTACATGTTGCGTTCATGTTGAGATTGTATGATTAAGATAATCAGAACGACACAGGAGGAATTCGACATGCAGGAAAAATGGAGTATACGTTTAATCCGAATTGCGGCGATATTTGGCTTGGTCGGCACAGTGCTTGGTTCACATATGGCGGGTTCAGGGTCATATGCGTTTAAACCGATACACGCACACATTTTACTCGTAGGCTGGTTATCCGTCTTTTCATGGGGCGTGTTTTATAAAATTTACCGCGTCCGTGCAACAAAACTCGTGGCAGTTCACGGCTGGACAGCGATTATTGGATCAATTGGTTTGACTGCGGGAATGTGGCTTCAGTTCATTCACCCATTTAATATCAATGAAACGTTTGCGCTTGTCTTTTACATCGTAGGCGGCACGATTCTATTACTCGCTTTTGCGCTATTCGTAGTCATGACGTTTCTTATTGATCGTACAGAAAAGAGATAACGGGTATGTGAACCACTCCTCTAATGGGAGTGGTTTTTTTGTGGTTCTTGTATTCTCGTTGACTCTGCTCAAGTAGTCGAGATTAGCACTATTCTACGTGCGAATTTCTTTGTACCTTGATACAACAATCGCATCTACACAAAAAACTCGGGATTTCATCACCATACAGTGACAAATTCCCGAGTTTTCAACTATCTATTCATATATTCCGTAAAATCATAATCCGCGATAACCAGTTTCCGCTTTGAAACGGACCTCTGCATACGAAACTTCAGCTTCCTCATGACGTTTCGCACCAACGTATGTCCCGATGATTGCTGCTAGGAATCCAGCTGGAATCGAGATAATCGCCGGGTTCACGAATGGGAAAAGTGGATCTCCCACGAAGAAAGCAGCTCCTGGAACAGGGTTAATGACGTTAGGACTGACCGCAACTAGTACGAGTGCTGTGATCAAACCCGTCAGCATAGATGCAACTGCACCTGTGGTATTGAACTTACGCCAGTAGATTGTCATTAAAAGGGTTGGAACATTTGCAGAGGCAGCAATACAGAATGCAAGGGAAACTAGGAATGCTACATTCAGTTTTTCAGAACCAAGTGCTAACAAAATCGATACTACACCAACACTGATTGCAGCAATTCGGGCAGCTCTCACTTGCTGTTTCTCGGTTACTTTACCTTTCATGATAATTTCAGCATAAAGGTCATGGGCTATGGCGGAAGCACCCGATAACACGAGTCCTGCCACTACAGCAAGAATCGTAGCAAAAGCCACCGCTGCAACAAACGACTCCAATGCATCTCCACCTAGTACGCCTGCAAGCATCGGTGCAGCCATGTTACCTGCTGCGTTCTCTGCAATGATTGCCTTAGAGCCTACGAATTTCGCAGCACCAAATCCGAGGAAGATCGTCAATACGTAGAAAATCCCGATAATCCATACTGCATAGACAACTGACGAACGCGCAGTCTTTGCATCTTTTACTGTAAAGAAGCGCATCAAGATGTGAGGCAGACCTGCAGTTCCTAACACCAGAGCAAGCAACACGGAAATTAAACCAATTGGATCTTTATACACGACCCCTGAATGCAGGAAGGACTCGCCGTGGTCGGTCGCAGTCCGCATAACATCGAACATACCAACAAAGTTAAAGTTGAATTTCATCAGCACAAGGAAAGAAATCACGATTGTTCCAATCATGAGTAAGATTGCTTTAACGATCTGAACCCAGCTGGTAGCTGTCATCCCGCCGAACAGCACGTAAATGAGCATCATAATTCCTACAATCAAAACAGATATCCAATAGTCAATACCAAACAATAACTTGATCAGCGCTCCCGCACCAACAAGCTGTGCAAGCATGTAAAAGAGTACAATTGTGATCGTATTCAGCGCTGCAGCCCCGCGTACTTTCTTTGCGCCAAACCGTGAACCAATCATATCGGCCATAGTATATTTGCCAAGGTTTCGAAGAGGCTCGGCAATTAAGAACAACACAACAAGGTATGCTGTCAGGAATCCCACACTGTAGTAAAATCCATCAAATCCATTCAATGAAATCGCACCGGCAATTCCAAGGAATGAAGCCGCGGACAAATAGTCACCTGCAATGGCCATGCCGTTTTGCCATCCAGTCAATGAACCTCCTGCAGTATAAAAATCACTGGCAGTTTGCGTTTGTTTCGCAGCCCAGTACGTAATGTAGAGTGTCAATAAAATTACAGCAAAAAAGATCGCGATGGAAATAAAACTCATAAACGGAATCCCCCTTAGTCTCTAACGTGTTTTTGGATAATCTGGTCAACATCTTTATCGAAATCACGTGCTTTTTTTACATAGATTTGTGTAAACACCCATACCATTACGAACAATCCGAATGCATACACCCATGTCCATGTCATCCAGCCAATGGCCCGCGTTTCTAAAATAGATGTGTATCCTGTCAAAATAGGAAGCATGAGATAAATCGCAAAGAATGCAATAACATAGGGTGTCAAAAAGCGATTCTTCTTCTTGACCAGAAGCTTAAACTCAGGAGTTTCAATGATTCGTTCATAATCTAACTTCCCATCATTTGTACGTGGCAGATCAGGTTCTCTGCGCAACTCCGATTCTTTCAACTCGATTGTCAATTCCCCATCCCCTTTACGGATTCGTTCGAATTAGTTGGATTTCTTTGAAACTCATCCCCCAATGAATTCCAAACTGTGTATCACCTTCCAACAATCCTATTTGTCCAACGTATCAAATAGACAGAAAATAAGCAATATTATTTTTATATAAGAAAATATGTAGCCGTCAAATAAGTATATTTAAAAACCGTGAATGCCTAAGTGAAAGGCATCCACGGTTCTATACATACAACGAATATAATGACTCGTTAAAATCAGACCATTTGTTTAGTTAAGAATTTGTGGGACGGAAGGTGATTAACGAAGCGTCAGTTACACGAAGCCATTGACCCTCTTTCAGTTTCACGATACTCTCGGTACGACCAATCGTTCCGCCGATTAACTCATAGAGAATGGAATCCTTTTCTTTCTCAAGAATTTGTAAATAACCGTAGCCTTGTTCCAAGGAAATCGTATAGGTCCCGGCCTTAATATCTGTCCCTACTTCCCAAATGCCAGCAGTCAGGTCAGTTTTCAGGGATGTGGGTGCAGTGAAAATATTTATAGAATCATACCCTCCATCGGCTCGCACTGTATAAGATTCTTCCACAGACACTGTCAGACTTGTAGCACCGGCATAATCCCCAACAATCTCCCGCAAAATTTGCTCTCCTTCGGAATCGAAAATGGAAATATTACCAGTAGGGTAGCCCGTAATCATATAACGGCCAGTCTTTAGTGTCAATTCTTCCCCAGTCTTAGGGACAACTGGAACCGAAACATCCTCAGCTTCCGGATTGTTGCGATCCACAGTCGTAAAAATTGCAGGGTTCACAGGCTTGATCAATTCATCTTTTTCCTCACCTGTCAGCTCATAGTTCTGCTCATATCGAACTGTTTGCTCAGCGGTTGGGATATGTTTAGCCTGACAACCCGACAAAAGCAGCCATACAAACACTAGTACGCCGCCATTATGAATAATATTTTTCATAATACTCCACCGTCCCGAGTGGCCCTACTGTCAGATGATGTCCAAACTGACCAAGTATCTGCTCAATCCACCGTGTTTGTTCCGGTAAGGTTAGACCGTCCAGTGGGATACAGAGTAAATGCTCTGCGATGTACACATGTGCAGGAGGAAGTTCAATCTTTGTCTTCAGTTCATCATAACTAACTGGGGTCAACTCTACCTTTAAATAGATGTCTCGATCTTCTGTAAAACGCTGCTCATGGACAATTTTACCTTCTTTTAAAAAGATGACTCGGTCTGCATATAGATCGAGATTTTCCAATAAATGCGATGCGACGAAAATTAGTTTGCCTTTACGTTTCATTTCCAACAAACAATCTGAAATCAGTGCAACGTTCGTAACGTCGAGCCCATTCATCACCTCATCCATCAGCATCACAGTTGTATCTGCTGCCATCATCATTGCAAAGCAGAGCCGCTGACGCATTCCGAGTGAATATGTTTTTGCTTTCTTCTTCACGTAATGGGTCATCTGAAGTTTGTCGATAATGGCGGGGACGTGTTTTGACGAGCCGTTCCACATAGAGGCATACAGATTCAAGTGAGCGGTACCAGACAGTTCATCAAACAAATCCTTCTGTTCAGGAAATGTCGTCAAAAGTTTATGGATCAGGACCTCTTCCTTCTCATTCCGATAAGTATACTTCCCATCAATAAGCACCCGGCCGGAATCGGGTTTCGTATAATTCGCGATAATATTGAATAATGTCGTCTTTCCTGTTCCGTTCGGCGCTGCAACTCCGATGATTTCTCCCTTTTCAGCAGTGAAATTCAAGTGATCCAGTACGATTTTATCCTGATAGGCGATTGATAGATCTGATAGTTTTAACAAGGTTATCCCTCCAGTTTTAGTTCTGGCTACCGCGCACTGATGGATTTGGGAAGTACTGTAGTTTTGTCTTCATGTATAGCACAGCCATCATTACGAGTGATAATCCGACGAACCATGAGAGTGCGTGCTGATAGTCCATAGATGCAGTTTCAAACCGCAACGCAGCCTCTCCGCTTAAAACAGCACCGATATCGATCATAACAAGAGGACGTAGCCAGCTTGCATCGATGCCTGCTGAAAGAAGCAGGGAGGGCAGCAACAATAGGAAAACGATGGATAAAACCGTTGCATACATATTTTTAGTTAGGTCGTTTACTAAAATGGAAGCAACTAATAACAGAAAACTGATGAGTAGAAACGCTAGAAGCTGCAAAAGTACATAATGGACAGTTGATACGGCTGTGAAATTACCGCTTGAATAGAGGAGGACTGGTGATGTAAAGCTGCCCCATCCGGTTTTCATGGCCACATACACACTACCAATTCCAATACCTGCAACAAGGAAAACGAAGATTTGTCCCAGGTGAATTCCTACTTTACTGAACATTTTCTGTAAGAATGAGACAGGCAGTCCGTTCATGACGGAGCGATTCTGCTGATCATGCAATAGCATACTGCTGCCGATCAGCAGGACAAGGAGACTAAATGGTAAACCACCGATTGTATCAAGTGCAGCAGGTATGTAATTGCTTGCAACGAACGGATCGGGAGTGATGGAAACACTATGCTTCTGATAATAGTTCAACAAAGCAATTTCTTTATGAATCTCTTCTTTTGAGAAAATGTAGTTTGGATGAATACCTTTGTTTCCCGCTTCGTGCAATTCGAGACGAAGTTCATTAAGCCGAAGCCCATCCTTGATGTAGGAGGCGTTTTCTTCTTCATCCCAAAGGTAGAACCGTTGCATATTGATGAGAGAGGCTTGCTCAGTAAGATTATCGTAAATATTCTGCCCTTCTTTTGTCTCTCGCATCTCCTCAGGGAAGGCTTTGAAGATTGAGTGGAATTGCTCAGCCTCTATGTTTTTCTGGTCTCGCAGCGTTTCGATATCAGTTTGACTGTACTGTAAATAATAAATCGGGAAAAATAAGATAATCGCGATTCCAAGTAGCCAATTTTTTCGATTGTGTAGCAACATCTTTGTTTCAAATAGGATGTAGTTCCATCTCATAGTTTGTCTCATTCCTTATCAGATGATTTCATCGAGACTGATAGAGTCTTCGTTTGGTGATTACACGAGAGAGGACAAATAAGACGGCTTCGATGATTGCAACTGCAACTAGTAGTACAATAATCCCTTTAGCTAACGTAATCGTCTCAGTGTTTAATAAGAAATTCTTTTCACCTGTCACAATTTTCCCGAAATCAAAATAGGTTTGCGGAAAATAGCTGATATCGATCCCTAAGATGTCACGAGTCGTTCTTGTGTCGTATAGACGTTCCGAAAAGATTACTAATGTGCCGAGCATGAGGACGAGCCACTCGTTCTTCACTAGTAGACTGAGAATGACATTGATGCGTATGAAAAGAAATAGTAACAACGGGAGGGCAGCTAGTGATAGACCTATAAATTTCAACATACTGATTACTTCATATTCTTCGATTGAAAATGTATTTTGAGCGGTCATAATGGGCACATGTAAATTGGCATAGCCGAACCCGAATTGCGAGGATAAGACAAAAAAGCCTGTAAGAAGCACAGTGATTAAGACGAGAAGTGTATAACTAAATGCTGCTAGTGTTTTCAAGTTTAACTGACGATACCAGGACATGGGCAGACCTTGTAACACAGTCCGATGAGGACGGTCACGTGACAAAATATCACTGCTGAAGTAAACGGCACAAAATAAGAAGAAATAAAATCCATACGTGTGTAGAAATGTTTGCAATGATTGCATACCGGTCTTTTCAAATAGCAGGGCTTCCGTTATGCGCCGATCATTCATCAAGTAATCCTCATAACGGAGCATCGTCTGATGATACAGATGCTCCCGATCTTTGCCGGGGTAAGGAGAGTATTTGAACAGATTTTCATCTTGCAGATAAACGGAAGGGTCAGACTCAAGATAATAGGAGCGCAAGTGGAGATACCGTAAAAAATTGCGGTCTTCATAGGAGTTGAGTAGTGCGCTGAACAATCCATAGTTATAATCATTTCTGGCAAAAACCGGATCTCCCGTCATTAAAATAATTCCAGTATTTCCGCTCTTTAAGCGCTGATTTTGCTCCACTTCAACCCCGGTTAAATAATCCCTTATTTCTTCTGGGTAGAACGTTTCCTTAGTTTCTCGATTCGGGACGAGGAGAAAGCAATAACTGATAAGTAATACCCCGATGAACAGAAGAAAAGGAATCGTTCGCTTGCTTTTGGCGGTCAGTAAAAATTCATGTATCAAATAGGTGCGATTCATCCCAGCTTCCCCTTTTTAGTAAACTCATCATGAATTCACTGTAAGTATAATGGAAATCTATGTATCAACTATACAGTGTATTCTAAAAATTACAACACCAAATCAGTTGCTATTTTGTTCAGGATAAACAAAGGAGAGTGTCTCGCCATGCTTCAATAACTGTAAATGACAATCATTCAGTTCGCGTTGTCGCCATTCAGTAAGTAATCGACCCAAAGCTTCTTCCGTCGTATCATCAGCTAGATAAAACGCTCCGTAGTGCATCGGAATGAACACCTCAGCTCCGATATCTATAAAGGCCTGTATCGCTTCTTCAGGTGTCATATGTTGAGTCCCCATAAACCATTCGGGCTCGTAGGCACCAATCGGCATGAGCGCATACGTAATATCTTGAAATTTTTCGCCAATCTCACGAAATCCTTGGAAATACCCACTGTCTCCGGCAAAGTAAATCGATTCGGGTTTATGCAACGCTGCAGTCGAAGGCTCCATATACCGTTGAATGATCCATCCACCCCAATGTGATGTATTTGTATCTGTCAGCGTACGTTTCGACCAATGCTGAGCCGGAACAAAGTGGAATTCAACAGACCCGATACGCACCTGTCCCCACCAAGGTAGCTCATAGACGCGATTTTCCTTCATCAGCTTTCGCACTTTACGCCCAAGTCCTTCAGGAACCAGTACGGCAGGAGTTCCTTTCAGTTTCTTCAGCGACGGGACGTCCATGTGATCATAATGCGAATGTGAGAGCAAAATAATATCGACTGGTGGGATTTCATCCAGCGACAGCCCCGGCTCTTCCAATCTCCGACCAAATCCCATCCGACTTGCCCAAACGGGATCAGTCACAATTGTTAAACCAGCAAGTTGTATGAGAAATGTCGAATGCCCGATCCATGTAATTGTTAACTGATCCTGATTCGTGTGGAGCAACGCTTGTTGCTTGTGGGGAGCTTGTCCCATCATGAAACTCATATCTTTCTTTTTCTTGAAACGTTCCTTTTGCCAACGTAGCAATTCACCAAATGTTGCGGGACGTGCAGTTGGATCTAGGTTCCGGTATCGTTTTTGTTTCATATGTCATCACTCCTTCTAAAAGTAAGTGTAGTCGACTTATCTAACATATGCATGTGGTAGCTGCAAACAAAAAAGCAGGCACCCAAGTTAGGCACCTGCTAGATATCTTTAATTTCCATTTAAGCACAGTTTGCATTTGTTACATGATTGAACTATCCTCATCTTCACTCGGTTTCGCACGATAAACAACAAACGATAGAACAACCGCGATAATCGACATTGCAAACGCTATAAAGTAGACCAATTCAACACCCGATACTAATGCTAGATTTATCGTCGCAGGATCGGTCGGCGTTGCAGATTTCTGTAACACATGTAACTGTCGTGCATTCATGATGCTGATGAACACTGACACCCCGATAGCGCCTGCAACCGGTTGTAGTGTGGACATCACGGCGGTCCCGTGTGGATAGAGACGTTTCGGTAACTGGTTCAGTCCATTCGTTTCAGCAGGCATCATAATGGCTGAAACGGATAACATGATGAGGATGTAGCTAACTACGACCACCCATACAGGCGTATCGACAGTTAACTGACTCATCATGAACATCGTGCCGCTTAACACAAGTGTTGCAGGAATCATTAACACGCGAGGTCCAAATTTATCAAATAAGGCACCCATAAACGGCGACATGATCCCGTTTAAAATACTTCCTGGCAACAGAACCAATCCTGCTGTCGCTGCCGTAAGAGCGAGTGGGCCTTGCATATAGATCGGCAAAATGATTTCTGAGGCGAACATCGCCATGATGATGATTAAAAACATCACGACAGCATGTGAGAACATCGGATAACGGAATACGCGCATATTCATGATTGGTTCGTCGAGCTTCAATTGACGCCAGACGAATAAGGCAATGCCAATCACCCCCATGCCGATGAACAACCAAACAATCGGGCTCTCAAACCCATCCTTACTTTCACCGACGGAACTGAATCCATAGACAATGGAGCCGAACCCGATTGTGGAGAATAGTAGGGAAACGAAGTCAATTTTAGGCTTCGTCACTTCGGACACATTGACCAAATACTTATACGCAAATGCAATCGAGAACAACGCAAACGGGATGACGATGATAAACAAATAGCGCCAACCTAAGTATTCAACAATAACCCCAGACAACGTTGGTCCAATTGCAGGGGCAAACATAATGACGAGACCTATCATCCCCATCACTTTCCCACGTCGCTCTGGAGGATAAATCAAGAGGAAGACATTAAAGATAATTGGCATCAATAAGCCGGTTCCGACGGCTTGTATTAAGCGTCCAATAAGTAATATTGAGAACGACGGTGCACTCGCGCAAATGATTGTACCTAACGTAAATACAGTCATCGTTCCTAAAAACAGTTGCCTCGTAGTAAACCATTGTAGCAGTAGCGCAGAAATCGGAATGACGATGGCCATTACGAGCATGAATCCGGTCGCCATCCACTGAACGGCTGTTAAAGAAATTGAGAACTCATCCATTAGTGTGACGAGGGCGATATTCAATAGTGTTTCATTTAAAATAGCGAAAAAGGCACCTATAATGAGTGTTAACATGATAGGGAGCACTTTCACATTCGGGTTATCCGCTAAGTATTCATATTGTTTCTGTTCCATTCAACAACCTCTTTCATTTTTTGTGTGGTTAGCTTAACTACTATTAATAGTACTTTCGGATAATCCCTAGCATGTCAACAAAGGATGAAATTTCTGCTGACGAAAAACGATCTTCAATTTCAGCGATCGCTTGAGTTAATGAGTGATCCATCCGTTTGTAGTCCTCCACGATTTTAGGGGTGACGTTTAAGTAGTTGACGCGTTTATCGGTAACACTTGGTGTTTTTGTGACAATCCCTTTTGACACCAATTCATTTACTTTCACCGTCACCGCCGAGCGGGCCACGTGAAGTGTGTCTGCGAGAAAACTAGCCGTACAGTTTTCGTTATACAAGATCACTTCCATATACAGCAGACTATTATAGGACAAATTTCCATATACCTTTTTATGGTTCATTTCTCTAAGGCTTTTTAAAATCTGCTCATAATAGAATTCGTCCAACGCATGTATAAGTTTCATGTGAACACATCCTAGTTGTTAAGTAAAACTAATTATAATTGTTTAACTAAATATTGCAAGTTTTGGGCTCACTAGTTAAAAATTCATTCTACTTTCCCATAGGATAAACTAATTTTTTGGATCATATTCCTTTTCAAAAGGTACATGTTATAGTAAATATTACTTTCTACAAAAAACCTATACGTTAAGAGGGGTTTTCAACAACATTAATGGGTGGTTTTAATTGAAACTGAAATGAGAAGGAAGGTATAACTATGGGATTAGGATATATAATTGCGTTGATCTTATCCATTACGATAGTGATTAATCTTTTATTGTTAGTGGGAGTATTGTTTTTCGAAAGACGCGATATTGGGAATACGTGGGCGTGGATATTGGTAATGGTATTTATTCCTATCGCGGGCTTTTTCATCTATCTATTCCTTGGACGGAATTTGAAGCAAAAGAACTTCTATAAGCTGACGGATGAAGAGAGAAGAGAAATTGATACGGAAGTGGATCAGCAACTATCGACAGTCTATAGAGAGAACGTTCAACAGTCTCCGATACTTAAGAAACATGGCGAACTAATTCACATGAACTTGATATCATCAGACGCGTTATTATCCTCGGATAATGACATTCAGGTCTTTGACGATGGACATCAGAAATTCGATTCACTCATTGCGGATATCCAAGCAGCCGAGAAGGAAGTTAATATTCAATATTACATCATCCAATCAGACACATTGGGCACTAGACTTCGTGATGCCTTGACGGAACGAGCTAATGCAGGGGTGAAAGTTCGCCTTCTTTACGATGAGGTCGGATCTAAAAAAACCTCGCCTAAATTTTTTGATGAACTGCGCGCAGCAGGTGGCGAAGTTGAAGTGTTCTTCCCGTCTTTTTTCAGATTAATAAACTTTAGAGTGAATAACAGGAATCACAGGAAACTGGTCATAATCGATGGGCGCATTGCGTATATAGGAGGCTTCAATGTAGGAGATGAGTACCTCGGTCTGGATAAAAAATTCGGATACTGGCGGGATACTCATCTCAGAATCCAAGGGAAGGCGGTCCATCACATTCAAGGGAAGTTCATACTAGACTGGCACCGTGCTGGAGATAATAAACCTGGCGAATGGGATGAGTATGCATTTTATCCAGAGCAGCAGGGGGGAACAATCCCCATTCAAATCGTGTCTAGTGGACCGGATTCTGTGACTGAGCACTTGAAAAATATGTACATCAAACTCATTCTATCAGCGAAAAAGACTGTGTTCATCCAAACTCCGTACTTCATTCCCGATACGAGTTTTATGGATGCATGTAAAATAGCGTTGTTATCTGGGGTCGATGTACGGATCATGATTCCGTGCAAACCAGATCATCCATTCGTCTATTGGGCAACGTGGGCCTATGCAGGAGATTTACTGGATTACGGAGCTAATATTTTACTTTACGAAAATGGCTTCTTGCATGCAAAAACAATAGTCGTTGACGAGGAAGTGGCAGCAGTAGGGACGATGAACATCGACTCTCGAAGTTTTCACTTGAACTTTGAAGTGAGTGCAATCGTTTACGATGAAAAAGTGGCGAAACAGCTATCTGAATTGTTCTTGAAAGACATGGAAGTCAGTTCGGAGCTGACGCCTGAACGGTATGCAGAGCGGTCAGTCGTCATTAAATTCAAAGAAGGTATCTCGCGTCTTCTATCACCTGTATTGTAAGAGTAGAACAAAAAAACGGAAAGCCTCTTTCTTTGTGAGAGGGCTTTCCGTTTTTATTGGTTATACAAACACTAAGTTCAATTTGCCTTCTTTCAATTCAAGCATGGCGTCGAACTTCTGGCCGTTTGCATGAGTAAACCCTTTAATGACGTTCGTTTTCCCTTTCGTACACAGCAGTTTTACTTGGGCTTGGGTAAGATTCTTTTTCAGGAACTTCCCAGGAAACGTCTGCTTACAGCCGTTTTTGTAGTTGCTGCAGCCGTAAAACTCTTTTCTTGCGACAATCATACCATTCCCACATTTCGGACAGGGTGCGACTTCAGTTGCTGTATAGGATTTTCGACTAGAAGATTTGGATGGTGGCAACACAATATCGATTTTTTGTTGTTCTAGCTGTACTGGGACGTCTTCTAGCAGTTTATAGATGAACTTCGACACACTTCCTAAAAAATGCTGCCCCGTTCCTTCACCATTTCCGATTTTCTTCAAATACGTTTCCCATTTCGCAGTCATTGAGGGGCTAGCAAGCAAACTGCCTTCGATTGACTGACAGAGGACACGTCCTTTATCCGTAATCGACACAATGTTTTTCGTAACAGAAATATAGCCATGTTTTTTAATTGTCTCGATAATATTACTTCGCGTCGCCTCAGTGCCGAGTCCTTCAATTTCTTTTAGAATATCAGTTTCAGTCTGATCTTCAACAAGCTTCCCGCACGTTTTCATCATCGCGATCAATTGACCTTCTGTATACGGTTTGGGTGGTTGAGTCGCACCTTCTTTAATGCCGATCTCACTTTGAACCGTTTCGTTCTGCTCGAGAGGTGGAAGGGCAGGCTCATCTGCTTCCTTCCCCTTTTTCGGAGGTGTGGCAAACAGCTCTTTCCAGCCTTTGTCCACCTCCGTTTTACCAGTAGTAAAGAAGGGAAGTCCATTAACGTCAGTCGTCACTTTGGTTTCTGTATATAAATAATCGCGGTGGAACATTGCGAGTGCAGTCCGTACGACTTCTTCATATAAATTACGTTCCAACGGTGCTAATCTAGCAATCGTAGCTGCTGTTGGAACTTTTTTCGTCGGAATTATTGCATAGTGTTCCTGTACTTTCGAACTGTCGACAAAGCGCTTTTTTGGCGTCTTCGAAGCGATTTCGAATGGTTGCCCAATGAGCTCTTGGTATTTTTCAACGGATGCCGCTAAATAATTAAACTCACTCGGTGTGATATGACGCGTGTCCGTCCGAGGATATGACACGAGTTTCTTCTCATACAGCGTCTTAATACGTATCCCAATTTTAGGTCAATCTCCTTTTCTACACGTTTTCATTGGTATAAGTCTTGTTCGACTTTTTCATAAAGTCGAACAAGACTTATGGTTTTTAATAATCATAATCATCTTCCTCCAAAACATCACTTTTGGGTTGGAACTTAACGACATTATTTGTCTGATCGTCTATAGTAAAATTACCTATCTCTAAACGTTTGCTGAACTCGTCAATGTATGCAGCAGGATTTCCGAAAGTTTCAGACAATGCATAATTCACTATATCTGATTTCGTACTACCCCTTTTCATTACTTTATTTAATTCTTTTTCAGATCCTATAATATTGTAGAATAGCCCGTCCAATAAAGACTGTTGATTGCTGTTTTTTTGTTCTAATATTTGAATTCGTTCATCCTTTTTTACAATCTGTTCTGATAGGCTTCGGGAATTACTTTGAAGCTTATTAATTTTATTGACAAGCCTATCTAACAAATCATTATAAGGAAGGAGATATTTAATTAACGATTCTTTATCTCCATAATTCTTTTCTATCACATCAAGGATGTCAAAAACGTCTAAGTCCTCTGTTTCGGATAAGGGTATGGTTCTTTTTTTTACTAAATTGTATTCGTCTACTAAATGTTTTCCTTTTGTTTTCCACCACGTATATCCAGGATAAAAATCAACTTGGCCATTATCATACTGCGATTTAACGAAATCATAGATGTCTTTATATGTGATTTTAGATTTGATATTATGGTTTTCATCATATTCAACAATCAGTTTCCTCAATGAAGTCTCTTTTTCTATATCATCCAAAATGCCTTTAGTACCGATTTTATTCATTATCTGAAACCCCTAACATAGACCGTAATTTTGCAATCCGTTTAATATCTAATTGAATTTCCTTTGACGTTGAAGATAAGTCTCGTTTTGTATTATTATTGACGTTTTCTGTGTTATCGAATTGCAGATCAAATAGCGACTGTATAAACTTGATTTTCCCTCTTGTTTCTTCATAAAGTAAATTCAAGTCAAAAGCAATTTGATTTCTTTTTTCTTCTAGTTCTTGATTGGAAATAGACCAATGTTTACAAAAATAACAACCTCTATGTTTCCAATTGAAACTAGGACAGGGCATAGTTTTGTCCATACAAGAGCCTAAATCTAATTTTAAATATTCCTTTTCCTCCACATTCTTGTTTATGTAATTTTTTTTGCTTTGATTCTCAAAAATATCTTGGGATTTTGGATGTAAAAGTGAAATTTCATTGTCATTAAAAGTTGAATTTATTGGTCTATACTGATTGAATTCCTTCTCCATTTTCTGTATTTCAATGTCCATCCAGTTTTCCATATGATTGAAATAGCTATATTGTATATCCTCTGTAATATGTCCTGCCAATCGCTGAATCTCAACCTTGTCATATCCCTGCATCATCATATTAATAATTGCGATGTGTCTTAAATCGCCAAGGTTAATCATTGTATCTATACTACCGATTGCTGAATCAGATATAAATGCCTCTTTTGATCTTGTTGAGTAATTTCTCCGGTAATGCTTATTTATAGAAATAATATTGATTTTATATTTCTCGTGTACTATTTCTTTGAAAAAACTTGCTATTGTATTATTGAAATTATGATAGTTAAACAAAGAATTATCATCATATGTTTTTTTATCATCGCTGAAATAATGACGATAAACCTTATGTGAAATTAAATAATTCGATAGTCCATACTGTTCCGAGCGTATTAAATAGTTTTGAAAAAGGTCGTACAATTCTTGAGGGATAGGTAACGTGTCGTATTCAATGTCTGTTCGATGTGTACTAATTCGATCGTACTTCATTCTTGGAAAGGTGATGAAATAATTTCCATCCTTTAATGAAAAACAATTTCTTTTAATGTGACAAAACTCAATTACCCTCATAGGGATAATAGTTGTTAGATTCCACCATAAAACAAGAGGAAAATATTTAAGTAATTTTTCACTATCGTTTTTTACCGCTTCTTCGTACCAACTGTCTAGACATTGTTTTATGGTTAAAATATCTTTGAAAGACGGCAACTTTCTGTAGTTTTTTTCCAATTTGATTTTCGCTTTATGTTCGTTTAAATCATTTATGAAATATACAAATTCATCTCGATTATAAAATTCTAAAAAATTGACAAGATCCGATATAAATCTATACATAACATTGTTAGACACTTTTTTGACGTTATATTGATTTTTTGAACCTCTACGGATAAGATTGCTTTCCTGAATCATTTCCAATAATTCACTATGTTCCCTAAGACCCTTTGTAGATAGAAAAGCAGTAACAAGGTTTAAAAGCCTAGCCTTTGTAACCGTTATAGAGCTTTCATTAA
This sequence comes from Sporosarcina sp. D27, assembly GCF_000586555.1. Taxonomy (GTDB): domain Bacteria; phylum Bacillota; class Bacilli; order Bacillales_A; family Planococcaceae; genus Sporosarcina. The sequence continues at coordinate 68,028 of NZ_AZUC01000048.1, read as the reverse complement.
GTTTTTTGGCCATCCAACATTTCACTGCGATAAATAATTCCTCTTTATTTTCAGTTGTACCAAATTTTAAAGAGTGGGAAATCATCGTGTAATCAAAAACCACGTTACTTCGCGTGAACTCTTCATTAAAAATCCATTTACTATCTTCAAAATTTACACTAACTTTTTTAACTCTATAATCATGAAAGCTTTCTAAAGACTTCTTTGCCTCTTCTACATTCTTGCTAATATCAAACCCAGCACCTCTTATATCCCCTGGATTAATACTGCTGAAATCAAGCATTAATGATCCTACATTCCTTTTGCTTGCCACACACGTCACCCCCCTAGTATTCCTGAAGTTCTAAAACTCTTTAGTCCTTTTGTTGATAAATCTAGACCTAAGTTCTTTATTCGCTCGGTATTTCCTTCTACAAATCCATCTACAACCTCTCTGCCAAATCTACTTCTTGCTTGATCAACAACGTTATGCAGTAGAAAAAACTGGTTTGCAAGCTTCTGTTTTTCTCCGATGGTTGCACTATCAAACTCTTTTGCTATTTTTTCCATCATAAAGATATAATTGTCCATTATATTTTCTAGCGCATACACATTAATCATTGATGCTGCACAAGTATCACACGATGGTCTTTCACCGTATTCATTCTCATATTTACATTCAGCATAGATACATTGATGGTATCTCTGTTTTGAAGGAAGCGATCCTGTTAGGGATTGGTAAAAAAGGGCACGAAGTCCTTCCATATCAAACTCTGCGAGGTATTTTAATACATGCTCCCTTTCTGTTGTGATTCTGTTAATTAATCCTGCGGTCGCTTCAATTTTAAAAACATCACCGAATTGCTTATTTACCTCTAACATTCTTTCCGTTTCGATACTTTTGTTTGTTTCAGTGCCAAAAAGTATATTCGTTAAGGTTTGTGTTACAAATCCAAATTGATTTCTTTCAAACAATTCATCCACAAGATTCTTCACTTGTTCGTTAGATAGCTTAATATAATGGTTAATGGTTGTTTGATCTTGCAAGTGGCTTCTTGATACTTGTGATTCTTTTAACCCTTTCCCCATATGTCTAAGCACTGACCAGATTAGAGTGTTAAGAGTTCTATTCATCTTTCTGTTTTCAAATTTAAATCCATTAGTAAACTCTGAAAAGAAATCTTTATGTGGATTATATTTTTTCACTAAATGACCTGATAAATCTATTAAGGTAGAACTACTATCCAATGTTGCTCTTCTACGAAACTCACAAATACTTATCGCAGTTGCAAAAGCAACTTTGAGTGGCTCACCAATAGTAAATATTCCTTCAGCACTTACATCTGTTTTATTTATTTTTGTTACATACCTGCTAATTTGATAAATGATATTGTTTGCATCCTCCACCGAAGGATCATTTCTCTTTAACCACTCCAAGTTTTCAATTGAGGTAGTTGATAGATCAATTCTTGGAATTTGTGATAGTACGGTACTATGTCTCCAATTATTTGTTAATTGAACTAGAATATATAACCAGCAACTGTCGTATCGTTTATACTTTGTATAATTCATGCTTTGGATTAACTCAGTAACATCTTGTATTGCTTTCTCTTTATGAAATCCTACACGATTGGTATATTTGTATAGCTCATGATATTCCTCTAAAGAATAAATATCCGTGGCTACTTCCTTAATTCTTTTAAAGGTTCTTGGGTCATTTAATTCATCTACGCTATACGGTAAAGGTAATCCTTCCATAGTAAAAGTTTCAAGCATTTGTTTTAAGAAATAATAGAAATCCCCTTGATAACTTCTTCTAATATTAGGTGTATCGTTAAGAAATTTACTATTGATTTCTTTTCCAGAATAGGAGTATATTTCTTTATTAAAAGTAGTGAATATTATTTCCGTACATCTGGCAAATTGATTAGTTAGAAATGTAATTCTATTCTTATCAGACATCCTAGTCCTAAGAAGGTATTTTTCAACATACTGATACCATAATAATTTTGTGTTTTGCTGAGTTTTTGTAAATTTAATATTTAACACTTGCTCAACTTTGAAAAGAAAATCTTCAAAAGGATCTTCTATCGACATAGAATTCATATCCAAATAAAGCTTATAATCCGCCCATAGATTATCAATTTCGTTTTTTTCATAGAGTTTCATTTGAACACCAAAGTGTGAGATTAATAGCAGTGGGGGATCAACTTTTGTTACCTTTATTCGAACCTTATCTTCTCCGCCTTTTATATATTGCGCAAAAGCATTACTATATTTCGCTTGAATTTGCTTCGCTGTGTAATAATTGTTGCTATATTTTTCAATAAGCCTTGCTTGTTCAGAAAACAATTCGAATACGTGCTCTTTTTCAAAAAGCATTCTGTCTCCATATTTATCTGACACGAATAACAACTTTTCTTTAATTAACCTTTGAGTAGTCGCATAAGAACAATTTAATTTTTTCATAACCTCATCAAGTGACAAATAGTTGTGTTGATTTTTATATTTTTCGAAAGTATGAGTTCTCCACCCCCATTGTCCCTTGCCTGCCACTGTGTTTATTATCTCAGTTAGTTCTTGTGCTATTTCTATTGAAACAAAAACATCTAAATTTCCACCAAGTATAATTTCAGTTGGGTTTAGTTTTTTATAATATTTGTGAATTGTAGCGTCGCTAACAACTTTTTTTAGTTTTGCCTTGAGAGATGCCTTTGGTACATAATTTCTAAAAAAACGTTTTACATCTTCTTTCAAATATAAGTTTTTAATATTTTTATCATATTTTTCAACGTAATATTTTTCTCTGAATTCGACCTTTGAAATCTTACATTCAGCTGGTAATTTTGATATGGATTCTTCTAATTTGTAAATAAAATAGTAATTATTGGGCTTCTTATTAAACTTCTCTTCGGCTATCTCGTAGATTGTCATGTAATCGTTAAAGTTAATTTCTAAGTCCTGACCCAAATTCTTGAACCTCCTTCCACATTTTATTATTTATTGGCATATTTAAGTTTGCTATATTACTAGATTGATCTGGAGAGAGTAAGCCTAAAGCCTTTCGAATATTATAAGTGGCAGTTATAATATCAAAATATGACTCCATTGATTGAGTAGATCTATCACCTCGTAATACGGCCGTCTGTTTTTCATTAAATCCAGCATCTAAACACATGTTTGTAAATACTCCTCTCCCTATATGAGAGCGCCACTTTGTTTGAGAGAAGTCTAAATAATCCTGATATCTACCTTCTGTACCTAATAACATCCCTAAATAAGCATTCTTTAATTTTAAAAAGCGCTTATCATACGTGTCGGCAGACATTGAATTTCCTTCCGTATTATAAAACAATGCATTAGGCTGTTTAGGTCCTTTCACCTTTTTAAGTACCACTTCCATATGATTTTTATATAGATAATTTAAAATTGGATCAATAAGACATGATTGGTCTCTTGGATTTTTCACCTGCATTGTTGAAACATCCTCAAACCTATTAAATAAATCAAGTTGACGATCCCTGACAAGTATCACTAATCCTTCAACACCATAATCTTGCCCATTTTGCGACTTTAAAGCTGTTCTAGTCAGGTTTACGACTTCACCTTTACGTAACCCTCCAAAAATTTGTAAAGCCACTCCAAATGCTATATCAGGTACTTCATGCTTTGCTACGTAAAGTATCTCTCGAATATATTGCAAACGAATAAAGATTCTGTTCTCGTTAGATTCATGATTTTGAGGAACTAAATCTTTTCTTTTAATCTTCTCACGTAAAAGAGTTTCATCTGTCTTCTTGTAGGTAAAGTCTATTTTATAGACTTTTCTGATTTCTTTTCCTGTTCTTACTGAAACTAACTTGAATCTGGGCTTATGCTTTAATACTTTTTCATCCCATAAGTACTTATAAAACTTGGATAAAAAGTTCTCTTTCATTTCTAAAGTGCTATTCTTATTTGATTTTTCATCTACACAATATTGTAAATAAGCATTAGCATGACACTCTTGTAAGTCAACCAATCCTTTGATTGCAGTATAATTTAACGCTTCTTGATTCACTTTATCTAATACAAAGTTCAAGAAGGGAACAATAATTTGCGCCACAGTTAATTCAGTATTTACTGAACCCGAGTTTCTATGGTATTTCTTATACAAAAAATGGCTTATGGGATGAGGGAAAACTTCTTTTGTTTCTCTATCCTCTAGACCAATAATAAATGAAGGTGTACTTACAATTTCTCCACCTTGTTTTCTATTGTATTTTATCGCCTTCCAGACGAATCGATATTTTGCATTATACATTTTATCCCCTCCTCCAAACCTTTAAACCGAACGTTTATTCTTGTTTTTAGTTTGGACGATTTCTGTTTAAAAGTCAATCAAATTCGGGTTTAAAATAATATTTATTCAAAGAGAACTCACTTTTTAATTTAAACACAAAGAACCTGTTTTAAAAAAGGCTAATTTAAAACAGGTTCTCTCTTCACCAAATGCTATAGGATTTTTATAAAGCGATTAATCATTTCTTCCGCCTAAGATTAGATAATGATTAATTCTAACATCTAATTGAACTAATGCACCCTTTAGTTAAAGAGTAATCCTTCACAATCTCTCTTACTGCTATACAAGCGATTTTTACTTATGTGGAAACCGAATTATGTGGGAACGTGTCAACGAAGGCATCAACCACCTACGAACTTATCACTCCCAATGCTTCCTTTGCCATATGTTCATATTCCTCGATGCCTGACACTAATGCAAACTCAGCAATTGAAACTGGGTATGCTGCGTCAAGTTCAATAATATGCTCTTTCATCTTAGGCCAGTAATACCCACCAGCTTCTTTATAAGCAAGAATTAGGGCATCTAACCCTTCTTCACCAAAAGCTTTAAAGTTGAAAATAAAGTCATTCGAAATGTCTGTAACTTTAGCTTCAGTCCAGTCGATTAATCCGGTCACATTAGCATCTTTATCAATCATGGTATGTCCGGCATGTATATCTCCATGAATCAGACCAGTTTTCTTAGGCCACATATCGTCATCATTCACCCATGTTTGCCATCTGTTCCATAGATTCTCACCTACACCAAACTTTGCTCTTACCGCATCCATACGCTGCTTCATTGACATTCTTGCTTCTTCTGGTGTGTGTACTACTAAGTCAAGTTCCACGGCTTTATCACTCGGTATGCTATGAATCTCTGCTAACACTCTTCCAAGAGACTTGTGAAAAGATTCTGGAACATTGTTAATATCTATTTCCCAAACATAGTTCCCTATATTATGATCTATAGTTCCTGCTGGTACGCCATCTAGCTTCTTGTAAGCTATTAGCTCATCTGAGTAAATAATCCAATTTGGCGCCTGAAAAGATTTTCCATACTTATTAACCAAATCTAATGCTTGTTTTTCTACCTTTGTTCTAGGCATAACATCTTCCCGCCTAGGCAATCTAAGAACCCACTCCGTACCACTTTCATCTTGGGCAAATACAACTTGAAAATCCAGTCCGGATTCATTAAACTGTATTGTTTCTTCCTTTAAAATTAGATTATGTTTTTTAGCTATTTCCATAACTTGTTTCATTTCTTTACCCATTCAAATCACTCCTATCTAATTTTTAAAAATTTCGGTAATAAATTTGCTGCATGCTTTGATATAGAATTAATAATTTCATCCCAATCATTATAGTTAAGCTCATGTCCAGAACCATCTAAGGTAACTAATACAGCATTTGGTATAATCTTAGAGAGATGAACTCCATGCTCGTATGGAATAATAGGGTCTTCTATTCCGTGAATTACCAATGTAGGAGCGTTTATTTCAGCAGTTCTTGATAAATATGAACCCCATCCCCTTATAATTCCGTGATTATCCCTACTCTGTAAATTACTAGCCCTATCAAATTCTTCTTCATTCAGTCTTCTTATTTTTTCTTCATCAAATATATGTTTAGAGCCTATAAGAACTTTGCTTTTTTTAATAAAGCACTCTATCACTTCATCTTTGTTTTGCCAATTTTTGATTTTAAGCTCACCTAAAGCTTCTGTTACTTTACTATCCTTTTTAGGAAGGCTAGGGTCAAAATTTGATGTCATAACCAATGAAATAGTAAGCACCCTGCTTGGGTGTTTAAGAGCTACTATCTGCGTAATAATCCCTCCCATAGACATACCGACTATATGAGCCTTATCAACCTTATACGCATCTAGTACCTGAATTGCATCATCAGCCAAGTCCTCAAAAGTATACTCTGGATGGCCATACTCGTAAGTAATTGATTTACCTACATCCCTATTGTCATAGCGTATAACATGAAACCCTTGATCGCTTAATCTCTTACAAAACTCTTCCTCCCACCAAATCATTGATGTAGTAGCTCCCATAATTAACAAGATAGTTGGATTATTAATATCTCCAAAACTCTCAGTACAGATATGAACATCATTAAAACGAATTATTTTTTCTGTCATGAATTATCACCTTTTTTAGTACTTTCATCTGATTAATACTTACCTAGACCAAATAAGACCGAGTAATTCGATCAGCAACAGCTTCGAATAATAACTCCCTAATCATTTCATAATTGTATTCCAGTAAATCTCCCTTTTGTGAGCCTATTAATAAAGCTGCTCTTAAAACGCCAGCAATTACGCTTGGTTCTTCGTCGATAATCTCCTTAGAATCTTGACGTGACCTGATAAAGTCCATAAGAGGGGTGATACTTCTAAGATTCTCTGATCCAACATACTCTGGATTTAGCTTTCTTGATACAAGCTTGTACTCCTCGAGATCGTAAATCAGCCTTTGAGTTAAAATCTTATTTTCTAGCTCCAAAGCCATCTCATCTAAGTATATTTTTATAGCTGAACGTATATCCTCAGCAGCTAAAACCTTTGGCCAAACCTGATTTTCAATTTGCTCTCCCTCATGTGATAACAACTCCATATATAGCATTTCTTTTGATTGGAAAAATACATAAAAAGTACTCTTCGCAATGCCAACAGACGAAGTTATATCCTCAAGGGAAGTACTCTTAAAACCCTTTTCAACGAAAAAACGATATGCCACTTCAAATAATTCTTTTTTAATCCTTTCTTTTTCTAATTGTGTGAATTTAGCCATAGTCCTAAACCTTCTCTTATAAAAACATAAAAACAAGTTTTTCATTTGTTTTTATGTTAGCATAATGTGCATTAAGAAATCAAGGCATACTTAATTTGATTATTCTCATACAGTAAAGTAATGGAATAATATTTTCAGTAAGCTTCATCAACTAAACTGCCCCTATAGCGAAATGGTGCTCTCCTTTATTCAAGATAAGCACCTGTTACTTCAATAACCCCCCTTCGTTATTTATATTAACTCCAAAAAGTCAGTCGTGACCAATAAAAGATAATAATATAAATCATGGTTGTAAAAATAAAATCATATCCACAGTCCTCTCATGATGGTTATAACATATTTTAATAAGATAACGATTATTTTAGTAATTCTAATCTTCCAACCGAGAGTTCTACTATGCAATTTTTTATTTGTGACAGATTTGTCATGTTGCATTATATTACATCGATGGTTGGTAATCCTATTCAGAGGTATAGTATTGACATTGAAAGGGGACTAAGCAAATGAATACAATTATTCAAACGAAAAACTTATCTAAATCATACGGAAAGACTCAGGTCTTAAAAAATATAGATTTAGCTGTTGAAGAAGGTGAGTTTACCGCAATTATGGGTCCATCTGGATCAGGAAAAACAACATTAATGAATACATTATCCACGATTGACACATTTAATGGCGGGAACATTTGGATTGAAGGGACCTCGCTATTGGAAGTAAAAAAGAAATCATTACGTGAATTTCGTCAAAAGCGGATGGGGTTTATTTTTCAAGACTATAACCTACTAGATACGTTGACAGTAAAGGAAAATATTCTTTTGCCACTCTCATTACAAAAGACACATGTTGAGGAAATGGAGAAACGACTATCCAATATCATTCAACCGCTAAACATTGAATCGATCTTAAATCATTATCCATCTGAAATATCTGGCAGGCAGAAACAGCGTACTGCTTCGGCACGTGCTATTATTACTAACCCAGCGATTGTCTTTGCTGATGAACCTACAGGTGCACTTGACTCTCGCTCTGCAACACAGCTACTGGAACAAATTGAATCACTTAATCAAACATTTAAAACAACGATAATGATGATTACACATGACCCCTATGCTGCAAGTTACTGCCAACGTGTCATTTTTCTACGAGACGGTAAGATTGTAAATGAGCTGTTCAAAGGAGAACAAACCCAAAAGGAATTTTTTGATCGCATCCTCACCTTTCAGAGCACTCTAGGGGGAAATCGCAGATGAAATTATTGGATTTATCGTGGCGCAATGTCAGACGGAATTTTAGAATTTACTCCATCTATCTTATTTCGATGATTATTGGAGTAGTTATTCAATATACTTTTTCATCTTTAATCTTTAATGAGGATGTTTTAGCTGCATTAGAAAATGAAGAAAATTTTCAGGTAGGGCTTATAGCAGCATCCATTGTGGTGTTTTTATTTATTATTTTTTTCATACTCTACGCTAATACATTTTTTATGAACCAACGTAAAAAGGAATTTGATTACGCTGTTCAACTCGATGGGAGTACTAAAAATTTCCCAAATGATATTGCTTTCGAATCTCAGGATGAACATATTCAGCATCAAATTGAAACATTGATTCATGAATCAAACCACCCAGTTATCACTCATGAAACGATTGAAGGGATCTTAGTAAATCCCGTTACAAACAGAGATGTTGCCTTTGAACAATCGGATTATCTCACAGAAGATATCCTTTTATTTTCAGAGACCCAATTTAACGATATAGTTGCCTTACGCGGTGATGACCAGGAAGTTAACCTGCATGGCCAAGAGGCTATTGTTCTTTCAAAAATAGATACACCCAAACAGTTCACACAGGATGATCAATCAGAATTCACAGTAAAAGTAGGAGATGAGTCTACTTTTCACCTTATAGAAAGAAAAGACTATGCACTACTTGGCCCTGCCAGTAATTTGAGTAACACCAATGTTTTTCTTCATCTTGCTATATTCATTATCTCGGATGAAGCGTATGCCACTATACAAAATAGTCAGAATACCCAAATGTATGAACTATACCAAATTGAAAATGCTAAAGATGCGTCAGCTTTATCAGCACAAATACAAGCGATTGTTTCGCAATCACCTGATATCTATTATTCAGCTTTTGCGGACGGCTATGCTATTCAAGCTGAATCTTCAGCATTATTACTGTTTACAGCAGCTTTTCTTGCCGTCATCGCTGTATTTGCTTTAGGAAGCATTATATATTTCAAACAATTACGTGAAGCAACAGACGAACAAAAACAATATGCTATCCTGCGTAAAATTGGTGTTAGTAACACTGAAATGAAAAAAGTCATCCGTAAGAAACTGCTTTTTGTCTTCTTGCCTCCACTTATACTGGGAATGCTGCATAGCTTGTTTATTATGAATTACTCTATATTCGAGGAAGTGAGAGACTTCCCACAGCTCACTTCTATCATGTGGGCAATACTAATTATTTATTTTGTTATCTATTTCTTGTTTTACGTGTCGTCAACCAATCTTTACTATAAGATTGTTAATCAACAAAAGTGATAAAAATAAAGCAATGACTGATATTATTAGTCATTGCTTTTCCTTATTCATAAACAAAAAAGGATCATCATCTTTTGGAAAATGGATAATATATTCTGTGTAGGAACTAACTTCAGATGTACAAGTAATATAGTGACCAAGTTTATTGGATAATTGTTGTGCTAAATATAGGCCCATCCCTGTTGATTTAGAGTATGTTCGCCCCGTTTCACCTGTAAATCCTCGGTTAAATATTCTTGGTAGCTCTTGTGGTGTAATTCCGATCCCATTATCTCGGATGATGAGTTGTTTTTCTTGTGGGGTTTCATTGGTACTTTGGAATCCAAGTATATCTATATAAAACCATTTCGACTTCTCAATGTACTTAACTGAAAACTCTGGAATTAAAGAGTTGAATTTTATTCTCTCACTCACCTTCCTTTTTGTATTAAGCACCCGATAGCACAATAAGTTTTTTTCTATTCATTCATATAATGTAACAGTTTTTCGAAAAAATCATTGCTAACGGTTAACTGATACTGTTTTTCAACAAGATTTCGAAATTCCATAACGAGAAGCAAAGAGTTCTTATAGGCTTCATATAGTTCTAATTCATTTAATCGGGCAGTAGTCTTTTTAAACTTTTCATAGTTTTCAGGACTAATTTCTTTTTCAAGATTCTTTGTCATATTAAACCAATTATCGGCATTTTCTTCCGCAATTCGAATGAGTTGCAGTATATTTTTTTGTAATTGAGATAAAATTTCCAGTGAACGTGCATATTCCCCTCTTTTAAGAACATTAATCCCCATTAACCATAGGTTGGAAAAATTATTCAATAAAAAATTTACGTTTTCTTCTGTAAGTCTATTTGGTCCCGAACCTTCCAACCCTGATAAATACAATTCTAATTGTCCTGTTTCATCATAAATAAACATTGCTTTTGTGTCAGGAATGTAGCCTGATTCTTTGAATGAAGGAATAATATTCATTTCGCTTTCGGAAAGGAAATGAAATTCACCACGTATTAGATTTTCAAAAATTACTACTTCCGTACCGTACTCATTTTGATAGAGTAAATGGTAGGAAGCGACTTCATTTAGCCATTTTGCTGAATCAAAGGTGGAAATTGTATCATCTTTCAGAAAAACATAATATTCTATATCAGAGTATTGATCTCCCTCTCCTTTTGTAAAAGACCCATACATCATACAAGCAGATATTCGTTCATCTGACTGGACAAGTTCCTTAACCCTTGCCATTAGTTCTTTTTGTTTTAACAATTCGATTCCTTCTTTCTTTATTTTGATTCTGGGAGAATAATAAAAAATCCTCCCATATAATGTTGGAAGGATTAGTCATGTCACTCTTTACGATACTCAAATAAAACTAAGTAGCCTTTTTAGCTATTCAGTCTTACATTTATTTAGTATATGAAAAAATGGGCAAACTAATCCTAAGTTTTTAAACTGAAATATACTATTTCAATTGTTAAAAATTAGATTAGTTCTTCATTGTCCACCCATCTCTCCTTTCGATTAATAGTATATTAACACTTCATAGTTCAAAGTACAAGTTGTTGTGAAGAAATACACTTAAACTATCCTGCCCGTTTAGCTTAAGTACATTTTTTCACAAACCCAAGAAAAATCTTTAACTTTATACCTATTATTCCTTTTTTATTCGACTTTTCCTTTCATATAGTCGAACATTTATATGTCCTATTCCTTCTTGGCAAACAAGGTGTTAGAATGTTTTTTCAAGTCAAGAACCTACTTTGAACAATATTATCCATATAATAGTATAACCGGTTTCATGATGGCACCTCGATTTTTCATGTTTAGTACGTTGGTTCTGTTGTATTGATTATCTCATATTTTGAAGGGGGTTGCTATGAGGGGGGAGTGGAGAATAATCCCCCTTTTAAATTCATGAACATTTGGTGAAAACTGACTATTCAAGTGAATATATGATAAAATGAACGTAGCTAATTTTTTCAATATAAGAAATTGGAGTGGAATAATAAATGAAAAAAGCTCTGCTTTTAATAATGGGTACATTACTAAGCTTAGTGTTAGTAGCTTGTAGCAATGATAGTAGTGCACCGCAAGAAGAGGGAAAACAAAATGAGGAAAAACAAGATATAAAAGAACAAGTCCATGCGTATAGTGTTGGCACGTTTGATGAGGTAACTGCATCTATTACATCACATGAGCTACTTGTTACTGATAATGGTAAAAAGATTTCCTTTGACCTTCCTAAGGACGAGTTTTTTGTTTCAATTGCACCTTTTGTTGAAACGACACATGAATGTGCTATCCACAGTTTAACGGGGTGCCAAGGGGAACTGGTTGAAAAAGACTTCGATGTGCATATCCAGGATCAAGAAGGCAATGTAGTGGTGGATGAAACAATGGCTTCTTTAGAAAATGGGTTTATTGACCTGTGGTTACCGAGGGATCAAACATATCAAGTGAAAATCGAGTATGACGGCAAAGCAGTAGAATCTGAAATCTCTACTTTTGAAGGCGATAATACTTGTATCACAACGATGCAGCTAACCTAAAGAAAAAAAGCCGTGAATGTACTAATATGTTATGAACCAAAAAAGGATAGAGAAGGCAGGAGTGATATCTGCCTTCTCTATCCTTTTTTATGTATCTTCTACTAATCGTATACTAGAATAATCCGTAATTGTTTTGCTGCCATAATTTTTAAAATATTTATAAATTCATAAAGAATACTATGAATGATAGAATTGTAAGTAATAAAATCATTGCTGTTTCTTTAAATGAATCCTTCATACGAATATGTGTTAAAATACCACCGACTCCTGTAATACCAAGTAAAAGTGCCCCAATAAGTACTGAGATTGGTACCCAATACCCGATGATTAGTAGTGCAGCACCAGCTACTTCAATAATGCCTGTTACCACCCTAAACCATTGCGGGAGTCCCCAAGTATTAAAATTCTCTATATGCATTTGGGAACCTGTTACTTTTCCAAACCCTGCAAATAGAAATAAAAATATTAATACACCTTGTAGAACATTTAATATTATTTCCATATAAAATCCTCCTCTCAAAATGTTTTATTAATTATATGAATGAATTTCATAATAATAGAACCATTGTTATAGTCCACGCAAAAAGAGAGTGATCTTCTTTTTCCATTTTGGCTTTACCTTTCGGAGGGCTCGGCTAAAAGTCCAGAAAGATGAAGTTCAATCATCCCTTCTTCGAAATCACATGGTAAATGAGAGTTCTGAACTTTTTAACTGCCTGAATCCCCCTGAATTTGTTTGGTAGCCAGGTGATCTAGCTGAAAAGCACGGTCAGGGACGCCTAGTTAAAGCTACTATTCCCTATTCTATGATGGGGTGACAAATCCTCTAATAATTTTCCCTTTAATCTTGTGCAGGAACGTGCAATCTTACTCACTTCGATCAATGCAGTGAAAAACAAACGACTTATAACAAGTGAAGAATCGATGAAAGTTCTTGAACGCAACTACAAGGAATATAAATACACAGGAGATTGAACTGCCACAGCCGTTAGAGGTGTGGTTTTTTGCTCGTAACATTGGTGTCACACAGAGAATGTATCGTAGTAGTAGTTAGTCTTTAGACAGTAGGAAGGTAGTGAAACTTTGAAAAGAATAATTTGGAGAGTTATCAAATGCTCTTTCATCTTAAGTATAGTTGTAGTTGGGATCATTTTTTATGCATTTAAAATAGAGCCAAAACGTTTGGTGACAAGGGAATTTGAAGTAGAGCTATCATCTGAAGGTAGAGATTCTATCAGAGTTGTTCAGTTTTCAGATGTGCATTTGGGTCCTAATTATTCATTACAGCAGCTTGAGAAATTGGTCGAAAGAGTAAATGAGCTTGAACCTGACATCATCGCTTTTACGGGTGATTTGATAGATGTACCATCTGCCTTCGAAGGAAGGTCAGAAATAAGTGATATTTTGGGTAAACTACGAAGTAGATATGGTAAATATGCTGTTTGGGGAAACCATGACTATGGAGGCGGTGGGGTCAGATTTTATGAAAATATTATGAGTGAATCAGGATTTAAGTTGCTTAAAAATCAGAATAGCGCTATCGAGCTGGATAGTGGACAAAAAATAACAATTATAGGATTAGACGATGCGATGCTTGGGCACCCAGATATTGAAAAAGCGTATACAGGTGTTGACGATAAGGGAGACAAGTTGCTATTGCTACATGACCCGGATCTTGTAGACAATATAAAGGCTGATCGATTTGATTTGGCTTTGGCGGGCCACAGTCACGGTGGACAAGTCGTTGTCCCGTTTTTGGGCCATTTAGTAACGCCACCCTTAGCTAGAATATACACAAAAGGAATGTACCAGCTAGCGGACGACAACTATTTGTATGTGAATAGTGGAATCGGTACTACGAGAATAACCGTGAGATTTCTGAACCCACCGGAGTTATCAGTTTTCGATTTGACTATATAAAATTATTGCTTAGGGGGAATGGAAATTGACTATCTTAATCGCAGATGATGAGCCGCAAATGCTAAAGATACTTTCTGCCTATTTTACTAAAGAAGGTTTTAATGTCCTGACGGCTAATGACGGTCAGGAAGCCTTGGATATAATGGAATCGTCCAAGATCGAGTTGGCTATTATAGATTGGATGATGCCGAAAATTGATGGCATAGACGTATGTAAATATATAAAGGACAATAGTCAAACCAAAGTTCTGCTACTAACAGCGAAAGGTCAAAATCAAGATGAACTAAAGGCTTTACATAGTGGGGCTGACGATTATATCAGGAAGCCATTTGATCCACAAATATTGTTATTAAGGGCTAAAAAACTTATAAATAGTAGCAAAGAAATTAAAGTAAGCGATATTAGGATAATGGAAAATGAAAAAAAAGCGTACAAGCATGAAGAACTATTGCAGCTGACCAAGATTGAATACGATTTGTTGCTGTTTTTTAGTAGAAATAAAGGAGTTATCCTATCAAGAGAAACGCTTATTAATCGGGTTTGGGGCATGGATTATGATGGTGATCCTCGAACAGTCGATACCCATATCAGGAGACTAAGAACTAAAATTGGTACTGATATTATCAAAACTTACAGGGGTGTGGGCTATTGCTTGGAGGTGCAGAAAGATTAAAATCGGGACCAAATTTTCAGTTGGTGTTTCATCCATTGTAATTTGCACTTTTATATTTTCAATAGTAGCAAATATCTTCTTGGTAGACAGATATTATATTTATGAGCAAAGAAAGATTTTAAACGAGGTAGCGAACGATATACGTAGTGTTCCCGAAAATGATTTTGTGAGTGACTTGGAACGTATAGAAGAGGAACACGCTGTAACTATTGTATATTCAGAAGTTAATAGCAATTTAAATCAACTAAATGAGAGCATAAAATCAGAATTTGAAATGAAGAATTTAAAGCTAAATAAATTTTGGATTACGGAAAATACGTTAAATACTTTGCAGAACAATAGTGTAAATAAAATATATGATCAAGGTGTAAGTAAATATAAAGTTTTAACGAAATTTATAAAAATAGATCATTTTATTATTGCCATAGCGTTGCCATTACCACATATGGAAGAAACAGTCCTGATTATCAATCGATTTAATATAGTGCTGATGACTATTTCAGTATTATTGATAATTTTTTTAGTGGTAATTCTATCAAATAAGATTACAAGTCCTTTAAAATCCTTGAAAGGTTTGTCTCAGGATATAGCCAGTTTGAAATTTAGGAAAGAAGAGATTAACACCAATGATGAGGTAGGCGATCTTGCAAAAAGCATAAATAGTATGAGTGAGAAATTAGAGAAAGCCCATAATGAGATCAGTGTTCAAAATAAGAGATTGAGAGAATTAATGTCAGATGTGTCCCACGAGTTAAAAACGCCACTATCCATAGTGAAAGTGTATGAACAAGGTATAGTGGACGGTTTAGATGACGGAACGTATAGGGATGTAATTGAAGAGCAGATAGAGAAAATGGATTTATTGATAGGGAAGCTTTTGTTCTGGGCAGAGTTAGAAAGTAGTTCATTAAAAAAATGTGATTTTGATATAGGGAAAAGGATTATCGACATTACAGAAAAATACACGCTGATACTACACGAAAACTGTATTGACTTATCATTAAATATAGATGTGGATAAGGAATATATTATTTGTGCTGAGCAAGAAGGGATAGATGTTGTACTCGATAATTTGGTTACCAATGCTATTAAATATACCAATGACAAGAGTATTGAGATATCGTTAACCAAAGATACTAATGGCGTGAATCTTACAATTACTAACGGAGTTGGGGAGATAGACGAAGGCGACTTAGAAAGTATATGGAGACCTTTTTACGTATTAGAAAAATCAAGAAGTAAGGAACTTTCTGGTACAGGGTTGGGCTTGCCTATTATCAAGACCATTTTGGATAATCACAAACTAGATTATGGGTTCAAGTTAAAAGATAATAGGTTAGCGTTTTTTGTAACATTCGTGTAACGCACTCCCATTACTCTATTGGTGGAGGTGTGATACATGAAAAAAATACTACCAGTCATGTTAATAGCTGCAATGGTAACTAGTGTTCTTGCGGTGTGTGTGAATGACAAAAACGTACCAAGCAAAGAGAACAATCTAGATTTTAACTTTAATGTGGATCCAGAGACCCTAGCGTTGGAGGTGGAGTCCAATGGAATTGCTGAAAGGGTATCTGAACCATTGGAGAAAATGGAAGTTTCATATTTAGAAGACAGTGGAGACACTGTTACATGGTCCTATTTAGAAAAGGATATTGATGTTGAAATTAAGAAAAGTGATAAGTATGTAGATGTAACTATAAAATCTAGCAAAGATAAGGACAACATGTTTGCATGGCCTAAAGTGACAGGCGATGCATATATGCTCCCGTTAAATCAAGGGAAGTATATTCCAAGTAATGATTCTGTTTGGAAGGATTATTTAAGTGAAGAAAAAATGAAAGTGATTGAGTCTTTATCTATGCAGTTTTTTGCAGTCGATAAAAGTACGTATTCGCTAGTCTATATAATTAATAATCCTTATAACAGTGAACTTGATTTTAATACAGACAATCAAATTGAGTTTACTTATAATCATGAGTTTCCATCGATTAATGAACAGAAGAAATATGGTTTTAGAATATATGTAACGGATAAAAATCCAGTAGATGTTGCAAAGGCTTATAAAAATTATTTAATCGAACAAGGGGCATTCAAAACCTTGGCTGATATGGCAGAAGAAAATAGTAATGTTGAAAAACTTTACGGTGCACCCCATGCTTATTTTTGGGATAGAACTGTGATTTCAGAGGAAAATATAGAATGGACTAAACTGAGAGAACACTTACCTGAAAAACTGAAAATATGGATACAGAGTTTATTAACTACTGAAGTTGAAGATGGATCAGAACTCTCGTCGGGCTTTGATGACTTATATGATTTAGATTATGTAGACAAATACACTGAAAATAGAATAGTAAAAGGCTTAAGTGCTGTAATGCAACTGAAGGGATTCTATAATCCTGAAATATTTACTGAAATAGATAAAGACACACAGAAACTATTGAACAGGAAAATAGAAAATCTAAATTCTGTTGAGTTAATTAACCTGAATAAAAAATTGTTTAAAAGCGAACTTGGAAATGCAGTTGACCCAATAGAGAAGTGGGCAAATGCAAATACTGTCGATGTGATAAAGGATATGAAGAATTCAGGGTTAGGAAACATGTGGATTGGACTGGATGACTGGCAAGAAGGATTTATTAAACCAGAATTAGTGAAAGAAGCGGAAAAGCTGGGCTATTTAATAGGTCCCTATGATTCGTATCACTCAATCCATGAACCAGGTAAAGAGAAGTGGGAAACCGCTAAGTTTAAGGATACCTCACTTTACGAGAATGCAACTGTAACTAATAAAGATGGCAATAAGATTGAAGGATTCCAAGGTGAAGGTAGAAAGTTAAATCCAACGCTTGCAATGCCCAGTGTAAAAGAAAGAATAACTTCGATTTTAGATACTGGCTTAAAGTTTAACTCATGGTTTTTAGACACGGATGGCACTGGAGAAATCTATGATGACTATTCGCCAGAACATATTACCACTGAGAGTGAAGATATTCAGTCTAGAATTAAGAGAATGGAGTATCTGCAGAAAGAGTGGGATATGGTGGTTGGAACTGAAGGTGGAAATGATTTTGCAAACAAAACAATTGCTTTCGCACATGGGATAGAAATGCCATCATTTTCTTGGATGGATGAGGATATGCAAACAAATAAAGAAAGTGAATACTATGTAGGCAGATATTATTCTAGTCAAGGTGGGGTTCCAGAACTGTTTTCAAAACAAATACCTGTAAAGGATAAGTACAAAAAGCTATTCATGGATTCAAACTACACGATTCCATTGTATAAGTTGGTTTACAACGATTCAGTGATCACGACTTATTGGTGGGGATGGGGAACCTTAAAAGTAGAAGATGAAATTACAAATAGGATGTTGTATGAGGTACTCTATAATGTCCCTCCCTTATATCATATAGATAAACACGAGTGGGAAAAAAATAAAGAAACAATCGTAAGACATTCTAATGTATGGTCAAATTTTAGCAGGAAAGCTATAACAAAAGAAATGACGGATTTTAAAATTATATCAGAGGATAGACTTGTCCAAATGACTGAGTATGGTGAATCATTGAGTGTAGTAGCCAATTTTTCAGAAGATGAATTTAATTATCAAGGCGAGACAATACCAGGTAAATCATTATTAATCATTGATGGAAATAGTAAAACTATCTATACTCCGAAAAAGTGAGCAGGAAATCAGCACCGCCCCAATTGCTTACTTTAAATGGGATACTCCTCCAAGATGCGAAGTTCTTAGTAGGTTGCTCTTGAAACAACTTATTGATAGTAATAAAAAACATATTACGTGCTTAAATGTAAGAGGGTATTGGTAAAATCCAAATGAATCAAAAGGCATCGTTTACTCATTTTTTTGAGAGAACGATGCTTTTTTTTTAGTAGTAAACTACTTACTACACCTATAAACCATATTGAATGACTATGTGGGGGCATTTATGCAACACATTCATAGAAAAGTAATGTATATAAGCCTCATGTGTATTCAGATATACAAAGAAATGACGAAACCTTCTGTCAATAAAATCGTATAACGGGTAGAAGGAAGGTGTTTTAATGGTGAATCCAGTACTAATACTTGCACTAGCTGCATTGGTTTTCATAATATATAGTCTACTACCCAAAAACCAAAAGAAATTAAAACGTCTGAAGCAAGAATGGGAAAATGGGACATACTTTTCTGCCAGTGAAGACTTCGAGTCCGTATCCTCATATTGGAAGAATAAGAAAGAGCACGCCGATAATTATGCAGGTGTAGATTCGTTAACTTGGAATGATTTATCCATGCAAGATGTATTTGAAAAGCTTAATTACACACAAACTAGTGTAGGATCGGAGTATTTATTCAATCAACTGAGAGATATAGATCCAAGATGTAAAGATGTCCATGATAAAGAAGAACTTTATGCTTTGTTAGAGAGAGATCAAAAGTTGAGAGAAAAAGTACTTCTGGTTTTATCTGGTCTTGGAAAACGAAACTATACAAACACGTCTTCGTATTTCTATGAGATGAATGCTCATAAAATTAAACACGCCTATCTATATATCATACTTGCCGTTATACCTATACTATCGATCGTCTTTATGCTTTTCAGTTTGAAGTATGGAGTGGCTATTATAACGATTTCTTTTATAACGAACTTAGTGATTTACTATAGAAATAAAAAAATGTTGGAAATTGAATTACACTCAATTACATATGTAGCTGCCATTGTGAACACTGGGAAAAGTTTATCTGCTATTCGTCACCCCAGGTTTAATATAGTTGCTAATATTTTGAAAGGAGAAGGAAAAGCTCTTGGGAAAACGGCTTTTTGGGGTAAAGTATTATCCATTGGTAGCAATAAGAGCGGGGATTTTGATGTGCTGTTAGAGTATTTTAGAATAATTTTTTTACTAGATTTTATAGCGTACAACCAAATTGTTAAAACAATTATCATTCATAAAAAAGCATACAAGCACTTGTGGGAGTTGATTGGTGAACTTGATGCGGCAGTCGCGGTAGCGTATTATCGGAAAACACTTGTTAGTTATACTACACCTAACTTTGTGGACGAAGAAGAAATCCGATTTGAAGACTTGGCACATCCACTTCTGAGGAAGCCAGTTACGAATACTTCAACGCTTGGAAAAAACGTGCTTATTACAGGTTCAAACGCTTCTGGAAAATCGACTTATATTAAAGCGATAGCCATTAATGCGATTCTGGCCCAAACTATTAATACGGTATTAGCTAAAAGCTGGACGATGAAACCAAGTTACATCGTCACATCTATGGCGATACAAGATAGTGTATTGGATGGAGACAGCTATTTCATTGCAGAAATTAAATCCCTTAAAAGAATTATTAAGCTTAGTGAAGAAAAGAAACCGTTCATTTCATTTGTAGATGAAATATTAAAAGGAACGAATACAATTGAAAGAATTTCAGCCTCCGCTGCAATTATGGAATGGTTATCTGGAAGCCATGGCATGACATTGATTGCTTCGCATGATATTGAACTTACAGAAATTGCAGAGAATCTGTATAGCAATTATCATTTTAGAGAACGGATTGAAAATGATAAGGTATTATTTGATTATAAAGTTCATGACGGACCGTCAATTACAAGGAATGCTATAAAACTATTGGAAGTTCTTGATTATCCAGAGAGTATTACGAGCAAGGCGAATCAAATGGCTAAGAATTTTACTGAAGTACGTGAATGGACGGGAATCAGGGATGGGATAAAAGCGAATTAAACTTGAATACCTATTCCGCGCAGATATCCGAGAAAAGCTCACAGCTTTCTTTGTACCTCTCATAAAAGAAGCTTAATAAAAATGTTCACTTACATTATGACTCGTCAATACATGGGATGAGTTTCATTGAGCTCTAGTAAATCCCATAAGTTTCCGTATAAATCTTTGAAAACCGCTACAGTTCCATACGATTCTTCACTGGGTTCCCTGACGAACTCTATACCTACTGAGACCATTTCATTGTAATCTCTCCAAAAATCATCTGTCCTTAAAAATAAAAAAACGCGCCCACCAGATTGATATCCAATGAATTGCTCTTGCTCAGGATTTGAAGCTTTTGCTAATAGTATCGCGGAACCAAATCCTGAGGGAGATACTATTACCCAGCGCTTATTTTGCTTCGGCTGATACGTATCCTCCACTAGGTTGAATTTGAGCTTTTTTGTATAAAAAGCTATCGCCTCATCATAGTCTTTAACTACCAAAGCCGTATGTAATATTGACTGTGTCATTAACATTCACTCCATTCATCAACACTTTTTGAATTTGTTGCTTCATCTCAGTTTGTTAACATTTCATGTGCTTGTTTGACAAGAGTGATTTTCATATTAAGGAATCTTTCTCTTCCCGCCAACCCTACATGGGGTAGTAATTATTTTTGTATAATGCATATTTAGAACCGTACTTTCGGAAGTTCGACAGCAGGACGGTTATAGAAAGTTCTCGCGCCTATTAACAGAGATGATAAAACGCGTTCTTTCCCAATCTGTATGGTACTCCATGTAGGGGAAGCTTTTCAGAGTGTTGCTCCCTTTTTAACTCCTCAATTTAACTTAATAAATAAAAAATCGAAACTACCTGGTTTATACCGAAATTGTATAAGCATATTTCATTTTAGTCAGGAACGTTCTTCCTCAGGTATGCACAAGTTTAATTGATGTTTTGAGAAACTTGGTTATTCAACAAATTCGATATTGATGTCTCCATTATTTGCACCTACATCTAATGTTTTATTCCCACCTTTTTTGGTTTCAGGTAGATTATTTTCCCCTTTAGAGACCTCACTAATAATTTTAAACAAATCATATGAACCCTTCACAGTTCCAGTAATATCTCCATCTTTTGTCCTTAGCTTCAATGCATCGCCCACTGAAACATTCGAAACCTTAGTGTCGCCTTTGTTAGATGTGGCTTCAATGCTACCTTCTGCACTCACTTCGTCCAGAATAATATCATCATTTTTGGTTTTCATTTTTATATTTTTGTTAGTTGTTATATTTGAAGCTTTTATTTTCCCTTCATTTGTTGTGGCTTCGACTTGTCCATCTATTTTCAGGTTAGACAAAATGATATCCTCATTAGATGTTTCGATTTTAACTCCGCTAGAAATGCCATTAGGAACAGCAATTTTTACAAGGTGATGTTCTTTGTCTGTTTTTAACCCAATATAATCTTTCCAGTCTTTATCTGTTACTAACTGCATCATTAAATCACCGTTATCTTGAAGATCGACATTATAAGATTCTTTATCACTTTCAAAATAAGTGATATGAATTTCATCATCCTTGGACGCTTCTAACTCGACACTTCTCCCTTTAGTGGACAATGAGATTTGCTTCACAGTTGAAGCTTCTACAGAGTAATTTTTTTTCTCATAAGACACTTCGGGATCAGATGAACACGCTGCAAGAATTACGATTAAAGTAAATGCGAAGATGCTTCCTAAAAATTTTTTTATTGTGATATTCATGTTTCAGTCCTTCTTTCTCATTAATTTTATTTTAATATACCTTATAACCGATGTAGTTAATCCCCATAATTTTTTGGTAATCATTTTAATAGGAGCGTATATAACAATACCTATGCCAATAGAAAACATACTGGCAAAAAACATAAGTATATTTATCGGTATGTTATTACTGAAATCTACTATAGAAGCAACTATTCCTCCTAAACCAACTAGCACAAAAGACAAATCAACTAAATACAGTGCACTAATAACTAACCATACGGAAAGATAAATCAGAAAAATAATTCCAATTAATAAAATGATTAGGGGGGAACACAAAATTAAGAAAAAAATATCTGAACTGGACAACGGCCTGTTAGGTAGGATGAATTTCGAGATAGGTGTAGCATCGAGCACTATTTCCTGAGCGATTTCATCAATATCTCCAAGACCAGATACAGCGACTTCCTCACACATGCCGTCTTCCATTCGGTCTGCAATTATTTCTGAATAATATGCGAGGGATTTGTTGATTTCGTGTTGTGGCAAGGTATTAAGTCTAATGGCAAGTTCTGACATGAACTTCGACTTATTCATCTTTCCCACCCCCTTTAACAAATTTATATATTGCTAAAACAGATTCCCAGTCATTTAAAAATTCTTGAATCTTTTCTTGACCCACCTGTTCTATTTTGAAGTATTTCCGTAACCGATTTTTATGTTCAACCGTGTAAGCGGACACACAACTCTGTTTCTCCAAACGCTTTAAGATTGGATACAGTGTTGATTCAGTAATCTCAACATGTTCTGATAGGTCTCGAACAATTTTGTATCCATACGAATCTTCTTTTGAAAGAATGGTCAATACACATACTTCAAGCAAACCTCGTTTTAATTGTGTGTCCATAGCACCCCTCCTGAAACTGCAAATTTTTTAGAAGCCCTTTTAATTCTCACACATTGAAAAAAGTTTTGGTTGTAACAACTACAAGATTACTTGTTAACACAATATACTATGCAACGCGTAGTATATCAAGAAAAAACATTATTTACTAAAAAAATAATATTTACGTGCGATCATCACTACTTTTATACAGTTATTATTTGTTTTCTTTTATCTTTATAATCATTTGTCCTTAGACATCCCTTAGAAGTGAAATATCAAGATAAAACACTTTTCAGAAATATTAAGAAGTGTTTTTTATCCACTGGTATCGCACGCACAACTCATATTCTGGATTAACTGTAAAAATCATTTTTGAATAAAGCGTTTTGATTAAACTATTTCCTTTGATTGATCTCGGAAAAGAGCCCCATAGAAGAAATGCCTCTTCCTTTAATCTATTCATTCATCCAAGATGTTTTATGAACCTGGACAATTACCATCAGGTGCTATAAATAGTTGCACCAGTTTACATTTCCACTAAGTGAATAAAGTAGTTTTCACCAAGAATTCTTGACGCGATAATCGGCTCACACTACAATGAGTAATGTGAGGTGAATAGTAGGTGAGGATACGAAAGTTTAAAATCAATGAAAGTGGATTGAACCGCTTTTTTGGACCACTTGAAGCGAAGATTCTGGACGTCTTATGGAATGACGGTGAAAGGACCATCAAAGAAGTTCAGCAAGTCCTTGATAAAGAAAAACCGACAAACTTCAACACAGTCATGACAGTGATGAACCGGTTAACAGAGAAAGGGGTCCTTCAAAAAAGGTCTGAGGGAAGATCTTCATTATATAAACCGGTTACTTCAAGAAACGAATTTTTAAATACGCAGTCAAAAGAGATGACCAATGAACTAATGGAGGAATTTGGAACAGTTGTCGTCAGCCATATGCTCGATGCACTGGAAGACGTGGATGATGATTTGGTAGCCCAACTTGAACAAAAAATAAAAGAATTGAAAAAGGACGTTTAATGTATGTCCAAACGTCAATCAACTCTTTTGTTTATCGGATCCCTAGTTATTTCAGGAACGATTTTTCTTCAAATGAGTATCTACATCCTTTCGATGCTAGTAGGGTGGAACGTCCGGTTTAACCTTGTAGCAGTTTGTCACAGTTGGCTTAAAGTAGTCGGTCTATCTTTTCTTGAGTATGTTCTTGATGTGTTTGTTATTTATACGTTATTGTTTTTGATATGGAAAATGGTCATGCATTGGTTCTATGCAAAGCGAATGAAAAAACGATTCGAGCTCTATAAAGAAAATGCGCTCACATTCTAGATGAATCAGAAATATGCTAGTGAAAAAAATGAATTTATGGTGATCTCCCATCCCGCAGCGATTGCAATTACGATGGGACTTATTCGACCTAGAATCGTCCTTTCAACAGGGTTGATGAAACTTTTAACTGATGATGAGTTAACAGCAGTTATGTATCATGAGATGTATCATAAAGAAAGTCGCGATCCGTTAAAAAACTTTCTGATTTCACTTTGCTCATCGACGTTATGGTATATCCCGATTCTTAAGTGGTTTAATCAGAAATATAGAATCTTTAAAGAATTATTGGCGGATGAATTCGCGATTGAAAAACAAGCAACATCTGTGAATTTGGGCAGTGCACTTTTGAAAATGCTGAAAGTGGGCAAGCAAGAAAAAATTCCTTTTGTTCATGCGTCATTCGCGGATACGTCGGTTAATTATCGGATCGAATATCTTTTGAACCCGTTTAAGGAATTTCAGTTGAAGCTTCCGGTGAAAGTCGCATGTCTTTCATTGTTAGTTTTTAGTCTGATCTGCATGCTCTTTGTTTTTGTGCTTTTGTAAATTCTTACTTAAATACACTACAAAATGTAGTTTGAAATGGAAGTGTTTGTGTTGTCAAAGAAGATTTTTTGGATTGTCGGGTTAGTAGCTGTATGTATCATAGGGGTTATTGTGTTAACGGATGTTAGCGAAAAGTCGGTTGTTTTGGACTATGAGGGTCAACCATATTTAGGTGAAGAGTCTGCACCAGTTGAAATTGTTGAATTCGGTGATTATAAATGTCCAAGTTGCAAAGATTTTAATGATAATCTTTTACCAATTATTTATAAGGAATTAGTTGAAACTGGGAAAGCGAAACTGTACTTTATGAATTATTCATTTATAGCTGCTGATTCAACGACAGCTGCTCAATTTGCAGAGACGGTTTATCAAGAGCTTGGAGACGAGAAATTTTGGAAGTTCCATGAATTATTGTTCCAAAATCAACAACCAGATGCTGAACAAACAAATTATTTCACAGAAGAATTTCTGGAAGAACTTCTGGCTGATGTAGCAAGTTCCGAAGAGGTGGAAAAAGTACTTTCATCGTATCAGAAGCATGAAGGTGAAGCAGCGTTGAAGAAGGATATGAAAATGGCAAATAGCCTGGAAGTGTCTTCAACACCAACGATCTTTATCGGTGGAAAAGAATTCAAGGGACGTACTATGAATGACTTTACTAAAATGGTGGAAGAGGCAGCTGCCCATGGTAAGTAAACCGCTGCTCTTTGCTTGGCTAGCATCGATCACAGCGATGATCGGAAGTCTGTTTTTTAGTGAACAGATGGGGTTCATTCCTTGTACGCTCTGCTGGTATCAGCGTATTCTGATGTACCCTCTCGTTCTTTTCCTAGGCATCGCATTCTACAGGAATGATCAGAATATAGTTAAGTATGTACTTCCAATGTCGTTAATAGGTGTGCTAATGTCCGGTTATCATTATGCTTACCAAAAGATTCCTTCGCTGCAAGAGTTTAGTGTGTGTACAGGTGGAGTGCCTTGTTCAGGGCAATATATAAATTGGTTCGGTTTTGTAACGATTCCTTTTTTGTCGCTGATCGCTTTTGTATTTATTACGATTATGATGCTCGTCCTCTGGAAACGTAAGTGATCGTTCAATAGTAGTTTTATTATATCCTTAGAAGATAGTTATCCTGACTCCTTTAAAGAATCATTAAAGCTATATATGTTGACTAAAGATTTTCTTGCAACTCGACAAGCTAGTTCCTTGGAGGGGCAGACAACGACTGTGGGATATATTATTTGTACCTTACTCCGCAAGACGACTGGTAGAAGAGATGCTTAGTGAAATTGGAAGATAAATTAGATAAAGATCATACAGGAAGGAGGAACACGGTGATTTATATTGATCCCGATGTAGATTTACATACGGAGGAATTTGTTCAGGTCATTATTGAGTTTAAAACGAGTCCTGCCCATGTCGCCATCTTAACAAATTCCTTATTGTCATTGGAAGAAGCGATAGAACAGGTCGAACAAAGCCATAGACACTTCCAAAAGGAACTCGAGATATTCTTGGGGGAAAAGCATTATCCATATAGGATCACTCACTATTATAAAAAAGGTATAAACGGTGTCGCTTTAGAAATTCAAGGAATTGCTATCCAGCAATTGTTGTACTCCCAAGTGATCAAAGCCATCTATCTAAATCGTGAAATAAGCATTCCAGAAAACCCAATAATGTAATTGACCATTCAAAAAAAGAAACAGCCCGTCTGTGTGAAGTTGATGCGCGGATGGGTTTTGTTATCTTGAAGCAGTGGATTGATTGACACTTACCTACTAGTAAGTTAGTCTTTACGTATGGAAAATAGAAAATCACAAATCATCGAGTTGGCACTGAGAAATATTCGTGAAAGAGGTTACTTATCATTTAGTTATGATGATTTAGCCAAAGAGTTGAATGTAACAAAAGCGAGCATTCACTATCATTTTATGAAAAAAGAGGACTTGGGTTTAGCGGTTTGCAAAAAAATAAAAGACGGTCTAGAGACAACGTATAACGAAGTAGGTCGGTTGAATGCCAATCCTGAAGAGAAGTTATGGGCATTCATTTTCAGAAGAACTGAAAAAATAGGAGACAACGAAATATGTCCATTATCTTCCTTGCAAGCGGATTACAATTACATTCCGGAGTCTATGCAAAAAGCTGTTCATGGATTGAGTGAAATGGAAATTAGATACATCCAAAATCTACTTGAAGATATAAATGATGAAAGGAAAGGTCCAGGATTTCAAGATACCCCTGCAATGGCTGCACTAATGATTGCAAGTGTAAAAGGAGCACTTCAATATCGGCGAGTATTAGGATCGGATTTCCTTTTCTCTGTGTCCACACAATTAAAAAAGATGCTGGAAATGGAGAGGTAACTAAATGAAATTTATGGGGGATATTAAATGGAACGTAGAGTGGTAGTAACGGGATACGGAGTTGTATCACCATTAGGAAATGATGTAGAGACGCTTTGGAATAATATTAGAAACGGAAAATCTGGTATTCGAACTATTGAATCTGAAGAATTCAAAGAGATTCATACGCGGATAGCTGGACTTGTATCCGACTTTGATGCGGAACAGTACTTTGACAAAAAAGAATTGGGTAAATACGATTTGTTTGCACAATATGCCTATGCTGCGGCCAAGCAAGCAATCGACCAATCTGGAATTGGTGCAGACTCAGTGAATAAAGAGCGCGTTGGTGTCTATGTAGGTTCAGGAATTGGCGGAATTGACACCGTTATGGACAACCACAAAGTACTTCTGGATAAAGGGGTCAGAAGAGTGTCACCATTTATGGTCCCTATGATGATCAGCAATATGGCGGCGGGAATCATTGCCATTAAAAATGGAATGAAGGGTCCAAGTTTTTCGCCTGTTTCAGCTTGTGCAACCGGTAATCACGCGATTGGAGAAGCATATTTAAACATTCTGCACGGCTATTCGGATGCGATTGTGGCAGGCGGTGCTGAAGCATCTATCAATCCACTTTCCTTTGCAGGTTTCTCGAAAATGAAAGCAATGTCTGCACGTAATGATTCACCTGAACAAGCAAGCCGTCCTTTCGATAAAGATCGCGATGGATTTGTTATGTCTGAGGGATCTGGTATTCTCGTGTTAGAAGAGTATGACCACGCGATCAAACGAGGTGCAACTATCCTAGGGGAAATTGTAGGATATGCGTCAACGACCGATGCCTTCCATATTACATCTCCAGATTTCGATGGAGCAGCCAGAGCTATGAAACTGGCGATGGAACGGGCACAAGTAAAACCTGAGGACATTGCCTACATTAACGCTCATGGAACTAGTACGACAGAAGGTGATATTTCAGAAACAAAAGCAATCAAAGAAGCATTTGGTTCCCATGCTTATAAGGTGAAAGTCAGCTCGACGAAATCTATGACAGGTCACCTTTTTGGAGCGGCAGGAGGCATTGAATCCATTATTACGCTAAAAAGTATCGAACAAAACATTGCACCTGCAACCATTAATTTAGATACACCAGATGATGAATGTGATTTAGATTACGTTCCAAACGAAGCAGTGGAAATGGAAATGAACTATGCACTATCAAATGGATTTGGGTTTGGCGGACATAATGCCGTACTTGTTTTTAAGAAGGTTTCTTCATAAGTGAAGTAAGAATTTGTCTTGCATAGGTCGCCATTCAAGTTCAACAACGCTATGTTAGCAAAACTGATAATGTAACCCTCCATAATAACAATCAGCCCATCTGTGCGAGTAATTACGTGCAGCTGGGTTTTTCGCGTCTGAAAATCAATAATTGAATAGAATATTCATATTATTGAAATTACCCCAATTTACAAGTCGAAAATTATTGGTACATTTAAAGTAGAAACCTCGAATTATTTACTAGAAAAGGGAGTGGTTGAAAAAAGTTTTGGTGGATAACACGCACGTAAACTCTGAGATCAGAAAGGAAGAAGATGATGAACAAACGAATGACGAAGCGCTTTATGACAGTGGCTATGTCCACATTTTTAGTTACAGCTTCATTAGTAGGGACACATGCACTTCCGATCCAAGCGAAACAGAACACAAATGATGCAAGGGGAATTTTGAACAAACTAACTAAAGAACAACGTGCAGCGATTCAAGAACTTGAAAAAGAAGTCGGATTTACGGTTCATCCGGCCATTAATCAAAAAAGCGAAGCACCAGTAGAACTCATTATAGAATTTAAACAAGACCCTGCAAAGGTAGCAGTGGCTAAAAGTCAGCTTCAGGAAAAACGGAGCGCTATCTCTTTAAAGGATGCAAAGAACAAAGTGGAGGCATCCCACAACGAATTTAAAAAAGCGATTAAAAGTTTGGAAATTCAACCTTATAACAAATTAGGCTCCCATTCTGTTGAAGGAAACAGTGTCGAAATCACGAGAGAATATCGTGATGCGTTCAATGGAGTGGCCGTTACGATGCCTGGAACAGCAATAAAGGAAGTGCTGAAGACGGGATTAGTGAAGAGAGTGTGGAAAAACGAAGAAGTTAAGGTAGATCTACCGAAAATTAAAGAAGAAAAAATCGAACCTAAAATGATCGATAGCATCCCTCAGATTGGTGTAGATCGACTGCACGCGGATGGGATCACTGGTGAAGGCATCAAAGTCGGTGTCATCGATACAGGAATCGATTATAATCACCCAGACTTAGAGAATGCCTACAATGGATATGAGTCTTCTGAGGGGAAGGATCCAGCTACAATCGACCCGGAAAGTGTAAAAGGATGGGATTTTGTAGAAGATGATGCGGATCCGATGGAAACAACGTATAAAGATTGGTTGAAATCAGGACAACCTGAATTTGATCCTTATCAAAGCAGCTACTATACCTCCCACGGCACACACGTTTCTGGGACAGTTGCAGGACAACAAGAAAACGACGTAGACTATGCCGTTAAAGGTGTCGCACCGGGGATCGAGTTATATGGATATCGTGTCTTAGGACCATACGGAATGGGTGACATGATTGGGGTAATGGGCGGAATCGACAAATCAGTCCGCGATGGAATGGACGTCATCAACCTCTCTCTAGGGACTGCAGTGAACGATCCATTATCCCCGGTTTCAATTGCTGTAAATAACGCGATGCTATCAGGTGTTGTTACTGTGGTTGCAGCAGGGAATGCTGGACCTAATGCACAAACAGTGGGAGCACCAGGAACTGCAGCACTCCCGATTTCTGTTGGAGCAAGTGATGTGGCACAAATTTCGCCAACGTATGCTGCATCGACGGAAGAATCATCGTTTAGTGACGTGAGGTTATTGGCAAAAGACTTTTCCGATAAGATTGAGGAATTTAAAGGTCAATCGTACCCGCTAGTTTACGTAGGTTTTGGTGGAGAAAATGAATTTGAAGGAAAAGACGTAACGGGGAAAATTGCATTGATTCAAAGAGGTCAGCGATCGTTTGATGAAAAGCTAATGAATGCAAAGAAGGCAGGTGCTAAAGCGGTAATCGTTTTCAACGATTCTGAAGGTCAGATTCCTTATTACGTTGGCGAAAACACGTCATTTCTACCTTCTTTCCGTGTATCTAATGAAGATGGTTTGAAATTGGTAGACTCCGCTAAGAAGAATGGTAGTTTTACATTTGGAGAACTGAGCAACATCAAATCTGAAGGAGATTATTTGGCAGCGTTCAGCTCAAGAGGACCTGTCGCAAGTAGTTATGATATTAAGCCGGATCTTGTTGCACCAGGGGTATCTATTTTCTCTACATACCCAGCGTATGTAAATGATCCCATTAACAATAGCTATGAGAATGCTTATGCAAGAATCCAAGGAACTTCAATGGCAGCCCCACACGTGGCAGGAGCTGCAGCACTTATCTTGCAACATCATCCAGATTACACGCCTTTTGAAGTCAAGGCTGCATTGATGAACAGTTCGGTAGATATGAAAGAGGATTATTCGGTCTACGAAGTGGGAGCAGGACGTATCAATGTGTACGATGCCGTGTATGCTGACACAGCTGTAACTGTGCTCGATCAAATCAGCATGGTAGATGATGAAGATCCGATTACACTGGAACACGAAACAGGTTCTCTTCGATTCGGTAGTTACTATATTACTGAAGGGGAAGCGATTAAGAATACTAAAAAAATAAAATTAGAGAACCGTGCGAACACGGAGAAGTCTTATTCGATTGAAGTGGACTTCTTACAAGCAAACGATAAACGTCCAGATGCTGCTGCCAATGGCGTTGTGCTTAACGTGCCAGAGCAGGTGACAGTAGATGGCGGTAAAGTGGTGGAATTTGAAGCGGAAATTAGTGCTTCTGAAAAAGCAGCATTCGGGACGTATGAAGGGTATCTTCGAATTTCAGATGGTGACGGTGCAACCCATCAAATTCCGTTTGCACTTCGTATCTCCAGCAAAGGATTCGCTTCCATGGAATTCGATCGTCCAGCCGTTCCGAACGTGTGGAAGTATCATCCGTTCTTGCTTCCATTTATGGGTTTAAAATTGAACTTAAAAAGTCCAATGGAAACGGTTGACTTGGTTATCAAAGACTCTAAAACAAACAAGCCGCTAGGAATAGTTGGTACGTTTAACGACTTGAGGCCGGACGTGAATTATTTTGCATCCAAAGGTTTCATGGGTAACATTCTTCCATTCACAGGAGATTCCAAGAATCCGATTGGCACTGATTGGGTCCGCTTACCTGAAGGAGATTATCTCTACGAACTAATTGGTACGGATAAAGATGGTGCCGAATACTCAATGGAACAAGTTGTAGTGGTAGACAACACGCCTCCTGAAATGACGTCCCTAAATCACAATCCAGGGATTATTGAAGTCGATGAATCGATGTTTACAAACGAATTTGGTCTCAATGCGTTTTGGGTGCATACGAATATTTATGATTCGACGATTGACCTGTTGAACGGAAAAGGATTGAAATACGACCAATCTGGAAACATCGTCACTGTTTATCAAAATAACTCGTTTCCAAATGCACTTGGGGTAGCACCAGATGGCTCAATGAGCTTTGGAGTATTACCGGAGGAAGTTGAAGCTGGTCCCGTGGAGATTGACTTAGTACCTGTAGATTTAGCATCCAATGCGGATACAAGAAGTTTTACGAGATATACGGTCGTCAAAAAAGGCACGCCATATGCGTTGCAAACATACGACAAAGAGAAGTTGTATCTCGATGATCAATTTACGATGACTCTGAATTTATCACAAGTAGAAAATTTACTATCAGGTACATTTGGTGTGGAGTATGATCACGAGATCTTTAAGTTTGAAAGTCTGTCGTTAAATGATGAATTTAAGAAGTTTGCAGATGAAAAGAGTATTGAAGTTCAGGTGGATGAACCTAAGATTGATGAGGGAGATTGGTTTAACATGCTTCACGTTGGAGCTACACTTCAATCTGACGCAGATTTCAACGGGTACACTGGAGACAGCCCATTCATTGACGTGACGTTTACAATGATCAGTGATGCGTATTATGAAGGTGCAGGAGCATTAGGTGTCGATGACTTCAAATATAAGAAACATGGTGAAACAGAACTACAAGATTTACCTGTATTTCTTGAAGATCCATTTGAAGTTGTACCGAAGCATTCGATTCTATCTGGATTCATCACACCAGAAGCATTTACTCAGGATGGATTTTTAGACATACAAGATTACGACAAAATGGGTGCAAAAGTATATGCGAAATCTGAAAGTGGAAAAGTCTATCATACAAAAGTAGATGAATACGGAGAATATTACTTCTACGATATGCCAGTTTCGGACAAACAATATACTGTTTACTTTGAAGTGCCAGGTCACTTGAACAAACAAAGGACAATTCGTCCTGGAGTCGAGTACAATGGTGAATTTGTCGGAGAGGAATTTTGGGTGGATGCTGTCCCAGCCCCTGCTGGAGATGTGAATAATGACGGCGTTATTGATATTCACGATGTCATGCGTGTCGTTGCGCAATACGGTAAAAATCACCCAAGTACAGACATTAATCAAAATGGAGTTGTAGATGAAACAGATATTCGTTACATTGAGAAGAATTTCTTGAAAGTCGGCGACGACGCTAAAAACAAGAAGCCGCTTGAAAAACTCGGATCAAAAGGATTAAATGATTTCTTAAAGGCGTTAGGTCTAGAACCGAAGAAGTAAAAGTGAAAAGCGACATCCAGAAGGCCTAAACCTTTCGGATGTCGCTTTTTCTTATTTCATTGGTAGGTCGAACGTGATAGATTTCTCTTTAAATAATTTTTTAGCGTTGCTGTCTGTTAATGGACCGAATTGCAATTCCAGTTCTTTCAATAGGGAGAATTCGTCTTTACGGAAAAGGAAGACAGTCAGAATTTCTTCCGATTCACCAGGTTGCATATCACCGTAGAGCGTAGGTTCCAACATTCCTTGTGATAGCATTGTGCCTCGGTTCTGATCTAACAGCAACCGACTTTCCATCATAGACTTTGAAATCGCTACGCTGCTGTCATTCTTCACTTGGAACTTGACCGTTACCGCAACAAGTGGGCCGTCACCAAAGTTGCGGAAGCGCTCAGCGTGTGCAGTTGTTGGCTTGACGTCAGCATATTGGACACCTTCTAGGGTAATTGATACTTCATCGATCTTTTGAGTTTCGTTGACATCTTCCTTTGCGAAAAACAGTTCCTTATCCGCAATCGTGTCTGTTACCATTTTATCGGCATAGAGTGCGGAGCTCTTCGTTGCTTTCTCTGCCCCATCTGCGTTGAATGGAACTTTAAAAATTGCGTCTTTGCCGATTCGCTTATTAAAATCATCTTCTAACATCGGAATGTCAATGGTGTATGTCGGGGCTGTCAAAAGCTGGTACTGGTCCTTCGTCATCGTGTAGGATTGCATTCCAGTAAATTTGCCAGGTCCGAATTGGCGTCCAGCATTGTCTTTATCGCCTTTTAGCCAATCCTCTCGATCGACAAGTCCAATTCGCATATATAAGTTTTCGGTACCGTCATCAGAAAGCATCATTGTACTCGCGTTGAAAAACACATCTTCATCCAATTTGTTTTCGAAGCCAAGTTTGTACGTGATGACATATCCTTCGTCTTGATCTTCAAAATTGTGTTTAGCCGATTCATTCATATTTGTCACATGAGCAATCTGGTATTCCTCGATGGAGATTGTCACTTTGTCCGAATACGCATGTGTCAACTCTGGTTCGGTATTCGTGTAAACAATTTCTATGTCCCCGCCTGTCTCTTCTTCCATATAGGGATTTATGTTTTCAGAGGACTCGCTTTCTGCACTCTCTGTTTCTTCTGCAGTTTCTGCATCGTCTTCTTCTATCTCAGTTGTGGGTTCGCTCGCATTCGTCTCAACTTTTTTCTGGGTTTCTTCACTTTTAGGTGGTTTAGCAGCCGATGCTTCCTCTTCCTTATCTTCCGTTTTTCCGCAAGCGCTAAGTACAAGAATCGCCACCAATGTGGTGCTGACTATCAATTTCTTCATCTTCATTTCGTTGCTCTCCTTTGTAAACATAGTTATCTAAATAATTGTACCAGTTAGAACAATAGAATAACGGACTATTTAAAAGATGAACCTTAAGTGTTTCCTTTCACTAAATTTTATGTGGAAAGTCCTGGATATAACGGTAAATAAAATGAAAATATAGCAATTATTCGTTCAGAAGGGGTAGCTGGTATTCATTAAGTCATACTAAAAAGATAGAAGCCCTCGGATGGACACCAGCCTTTTATCACACTTAAATAGAGAAAAGAAAATCCCTGCCAATGCGCTGTTTAATGTGATTTGGCGGGGGGGTGGCATTGTTGGCACCTTCCTGGAACGTGGCGACGGTGAGCATGATGCACTGGAGACCTACAAAACCTCCTGAAGCGTACATATTTCTTAACTTGCTTTCTCTCCAATAAGGTCTAAAATAGAAAAGTACTTTATTGGAGGAGAAACACTATATGAAAAATTTTATTCAACCTGTTTTTCAACGCTATTGGAATCCTTATGTCGTATTGCTGATTGCAGGGATTCTTAGCGCATTATACTTTGGCTTGACTTCGACAGTTTGGGCTGTCACTGGTGAATTCACTCGTCTGGGGGGAGATCTCCTGAAATTGTTCGGGGTGGATATTTCCGGCTGGGAATATTATGACATGGTACACCTGAAAGGAACGACTTGGAGTCGCCCAGATGGTTGGATTGTCTGGGGAATGTTTATCGGAGCCTTGATGATGGTGTTATTGAGTAATAATTTCAAAATTCGTTTTCCACAACAGAAACGTCGATATGTCCAAGGGCTTGTCGGTGGAATCATTGCGGGATTTGGAGCACGGTTGGCACTGGGCTGTAACTTGGCTGCGTTTTTCACAGGAGTTCCTCAGTTCTCATTTCACTCTTGGATTTTCATTGTTGCAACGGGGATTGGAACGTTCTTTGGGGCGAAGTTGACGAAAATGCGCTGGTGGAAAGGTAAGCCGACGTTAACGCGTGGTGCTGCAAAACCATCCAAAGTCAAAAAGCGCATCATCCAGCCTTATGTGGGAGCCGCGATCGCAATTGTCTACATAGGTTTGACAGTCTACTTCTTTGCAACTGGACAAAAGCTACTCGGGTTAGGTGCACTATTCGGCCTCGCATTCGGTATTCTCATTGAACGCGGTCAAATCTGCTTCACTTCAGCATTCCGTGATCTGTTCCTGGTTGGGCGCAGTGTCATGGCGAAAGCAATCATTATCGGGATGGCTGTCAGTTCTGTAATAACGGTTATTATTATCTCCGTATATGACTTAACGCCAATCACTCAAATTGCAGCGCTCAGCACATTCGTCGGTGGCATATTGTTCGGTCTCGGTATTGTCATGGCTTCTGGTTGTGAAACCGGAATGATGTACCGACTCATGGAAGGACAAGTTCTTTTCTTGCCGGTATTTGCGGGCAACATCATCGGTGCAACGTTCCTTGCTTACGCATGGGATCATCTAGGTGTTTATGATGTACTCGTCGAAAGTGGAACAAAAATAAATCTGATGGACTCTTTTGGTCCAGTCGGTGCCATTCTTGCGACACTCGCAATGTTAGGCGTACTATATGCATTAACGGTTTATCGAGAAAAACGCTATCATCGCCAGTTGGCAATGAAGAGAGGAGTGAACCAACATGCAAGCTAACAAAGAAGCTGATTTCACACTCGATTTACGTGGGGAATCTTGTCCCTACCCTGTCATTTACACACTTGAGGCACTAGAGGGCATG
This sequence comes from Sporosarcina sp. D27, assembly GCF_000586555.1. GTDB lineage: Bacteria > Bacillota > Bacilli > Bacillales_A > Planococcaceae > Sporosarcina. The sequence goes on along the minus strand of NZ_AZUC01000048.1, from coordinate 31,736 downwards.
AACCAGGGAGAATTGTTACAAGTCATCACAGATTGCCCAGGTTCTTTCCGCAATGTCCCGGAAGAAGCAATCGCCCATGGGTACACCTTTGCACAAGATCCTATTAAAAACGGTCAAGAATTTCTTTTTTATATTTATGCGTGATATGAAAAAATGATCTATTTAGAAGAAATGTCTTGAGTGAGTTAAACTACACATGAAGAAAAGCTGTCACTTAAAGTCACTATTTGACTTTGGGTGCCAGCTTTTTTGATGGGTAAAACAGGTTGCGCTACTTAATTATTCTCTCTAGCTTTCTGTGTATCCCTCACGTTTTTCTGAACCGTGATGGCAGCAAAGATACTCAAAACAAAAGCCATCCCGTAGAAGCCTTTTTCACTCAGAATGATACTGCCAGCATTGTATAGACCGATTGCCATGAGCGAAATCGCTACAATGAGGGCGAACCAACTGAGACCGTAGTAAATGTTAGTGACAGGGATATCCTCATCTTTATCGCGCACAGCTTTTTGTAGGGAAACTGCTGCGTAAAGTCCGAATATCAAAATAGCAAAGTAGTATCCTTTTTCATTCAGTTCCATCGTAGCGTTAAACAGCCCTACAAGATACGCGCTGATTCCAATAACGAGCGCTACCCAGGAAGCACCTTTAAATGCTGGAGTAGGTTCCCCGTCTTTTCGTTCTAGTTTCAGCTTGGGTCCGTTACTTGTTTCTTTATCAAAGAAATCTTTTGGATCATTCGTCATTGAACGTTTCTCCTCCTCTTTTCAACATCGTATCTAAACGTGCTCCATAACAACCTTTTCTGAACCATTACGTTAATTCGTTTGAAAAGGATGCTTTTGCACATGATGCAGTATATGTGAGATAGGCCCAATATGATTCCGATTGGATTTATGAGAGGAGAAGAGCTAAAGGGTAGTAAGGAGGTACTTGCGACAAACAATCAATTTGAACTTTAAGTGAATACAAATAAAAAAGATCAGTGAAAAAAGCCGGTTAAGGCTTCATCACTAATCTTTTTTGTCTTGTCCTAATTAGTTTCATCCAAATGAGATTTCACTTTCTGTTGCACTTGTTCCTCGATCTTTTCGACCTTGTCGTTGTTCAGCTTGCGCCGTGGTTTAGGGTGGAACCATTCCAGCTTGCCCTGACGTACCACCCCTTTGTATTCCTCACCATGGATCAATAGTTTGAATTGATGGGCTTCGTGGACTTGCTGATCAAACATGGGCGTCACTTCAAATTCATCAAATTCTTCCTCACCTGGATCTACTCCGTTCTCATCTAACAGTTTGAGAATCTTGGATTCAACCCACATTAACTGTTCTTCTTCTAAGTCTTGCTTAGGATGTGGATTAAGCCACTGGATTTCACCTTCATGGTAATCACCTTTGTATTCCTTGCCGTCGAGAGTAAAACTGAATTGGTTTCTTTCATAAATGCGATTATCATAAATCGTTTCTACTTCAAAATCATCGACCATTACTTAATCCCTCCTAAAAATGGATAATTTCTCTTTTTCCTTAAGATGAAGTATAAATAACTGAAAACTTTAGTGCGACTGATTGAAATCGATTACACGGTCACAGATTCTATCCAATAACTGATTATCATGGCGAATCACAAGCACGCCAACAGAACGTTTCTCAGCTAGTTGAAGAGTGGTGTGCCAGATTTGTGCTTGGGTGATTGCGTTCAGCATGGTTGTCATCTCATCGGCAATCAAATCCTCTGTATTGGGTCCAAGAGCGCGAGCAACACAAAAACGCTGCAATTTACCCCCTGATAGTTCACTTGGATAGCGTGTCATCCAAGAAGGGGCGATTCCTAAAGCGTCTAAAATTCTTGGATCAACCGCTCCTGCTTCAGCAAGTACCTTTTTCATCCTCCGTCTTGGATTAATTGCTTTTTCAGGGGGTTGCCAGACTAACTGTACAGAATATGGACCTGTAGATTTCACTTTTCTCCTATTCACTTTCACTATACCCTCTTTAGGCTTTAAGTAACCCGCCATGATTTGAGCCAATGTGGTCTTCCCAGAACCACTTTTTCCATAAAGACCTACAATCTCACCAGCCGAGATCTTCAAGGATAAGTTTTTAAACAACCATGGATGTCTTGTGTGGCGATAACTGACTCCTTCGACTTCAAGCATGGAAACACCTCACCATACCACCGTCAACAATCCTCGCATCCGGTTGCTGCTGTGCGCGGAGATCGGTTGATAAAGGACCCCGTGATCTATATACACATCCAGTAGGTGATTGCCCAGAAAATGGCTGGCCCCTTTGTACGCGATTAAGGGATCAGGTAAATAATGTAGACAAAGTTTTACTATGCATGAGAACCTTATATCTTAAAACTTGTTTAGGATACTATTTTTGAACACAAATGTAGGTATATTAGAAAAAAAGCCCCTCTGTCTTAACAGTAGGGGGAAGGGATTAGTTGTATTAGTTTACGTCCATGAATACAGCTTTCATAATAGGAATATTTTGCTCATCCGTATCCGTATAGCTACCATAAACAGTTACCTTGGTACCTTTAGGAATTTCTGTACGTTCACCTAAGCGGATGTCGTCCACCCATAGGACATCTTCCTTTGAATCGGTAACATCTTTCTTCAATCCGAATCGACCATCTTCAACGGCAAAAACAGTCCCGTTGAAAGTGACTTTCGTGTTAGCCGGAATGTCTCCCTTTGCAATATCTCCGTACTCGACTTCAGTAGAATCCGCTTTCAATCCTTCTTCTAACCCAACCGGATCTTCTGCTGTTTTAGACTCCGCTTGTTCCTGTGATTCCGAAGCAGCTGGTTTTTTATCAGTATCTGAAGTGCTATCAGATTTGTCCCCATTCGTGCATGCAGCGAGCATTAAACCTGCTACTAGTAAAATGAATGCTTTTTTCATTTTCATCGCCTCCCTTGTTTATGATAATCAATTCTGTGTAAAAAGAAAACTGAAGACTCGCGTTCGGCCTCAAAAAAACCTGTGAAGAGTAAAACTTCACAGGAGTTGAGTTGCTATGCTTTCATCGCTATTCTTTAATCTGCCAGAACAACTTTGCATTCTTCGGCAATTTCCCGAATATGAAGCTTGCAAAAGGTACGAAACGATGGAAAAACCAGATGATGAGATAACATAGGACGACCGTAATCGTATATTGCAAAAAGATTGTGATATGAAATGATAGTGGTGTTCCACGTGTCGGCAAGTACTTCATCACTTGGAACAAAACGAGTGGATGCATTAGGTAGAAGCCGAATGAATAGTACGCAATGCTGCGCATTCGATGAACGGACTTTTGACTCGACCAACGCACTAAATACTCTGCAAAGTAGAAGAAGAACAAGCTACCGATCACTTTAAACAAAATCCCAATCATTTTGTAATAGTCATCATCAATTGGCAATCGGTCAAAATACGTATTGCGATATCGGATGAACACGTAGGTTAATCCGAAAAGAAGACCACTGATCCCGGCAATCACCATCTTCTTTTTCGTCATCTTTTCAATAATTGTCTCGTAATGGACCCCTATCCAGGCACCTAGCATATACGAACCAATAAAGCTGAACATAAGAGGTACCGTTACGTAGTGCGTATGAATGGAAAACTGGAAATAAGCGTATTCTGCGAGAATCCCAAAGAGCCATAAGTACTTCCGGAAAAAAGAGAATTTACGGACCAGCATCATCAGTAAGGGGAATACTAAATAAAACTGCACAACAATGAATATGAAATAAAGCTGGTATTTACTTTCCCCAAACAAAAGTCGGTGAAGGATGTCCGACAAAACAAGTGGACGATCCTGGTAATACCACATTTCCACTTCGTAAATGAGTGACCAAACAATATAGGGAATGAGAATATATGTCACACGTTTTTTCCAATAGGAGAAAAGCACATCCTTAGTAAAAGGACGATCCCGATACATATAGAAAAACACAATTCCCATAATCATGACGAACATTCCGCCCTCAACACGAACAATATTATTCAGAAAAAAATAAAATGTGTTCTGAATTGAAGGGGCTGGAAACAGGTGCCGGTATTGAGCTGTAGTATGTACAAGCACAACAAATAGCATTGCAAAAAATCGCACATAGTAGATGGAAGCGATTTCTTTTTTCATCGAAAATCATTCCTTTACCGGCTTATAGTATGAATCAACTGTCAGTATACCGTAAAAATAGATCGAAGTACAAAAAAATCCAAGTTGCAGAAATGACAGCTACTTTAGGCATACAGCCTATTGGCACCCGTTCGCCGTAGTAATAAATATACTAAACTCATGCTCAATAAAAGTAGGAGAACAATCAACCAGTCTAATGTATGGTGCCCAGATGTTTAAGGCGAATCACTGCGAAGTAAATGATGATTCAAAGAACTACGTAAACAAATGCGTTCTTGGACATGAATTTCATTTCTCATTTGCTCCGTTTACCTAAATGGATATTTCTATAGTTCCTAATGCTACGAGATTCTTTGAGCAAAAGAAAGGCGACTCAAGTAGTTTGTGATGAAAGTAGCAGGAACGAAAAACCCCTCAGAAGAATTAAGTCTGCAGTATTTCTTTATATTAAGATAGGAAAAAATAACCGAAAACATTACAATATATCGAATATGGTTGCACTCCGATATGTTGTAATGTAATCTACAAACACGAACTATAATACATATTATTATTTAAACGTTCGTATAAAAGGTGACGGAGGCTATTTTATTATGAGTAATCTTATGAAATTGAAAGTTTTTGCTGCAACGTTTATTTGTGCACTGGTTCTGGCGGGCTGCTCCACCGCAACAGGGGAGACAAAGGTTAAGAAAGAAGACGAACAGAACGAAGTGCAGCCAATCGCAGTCCAAGGTGCGATGGATGTAGAAATTTCCGCCCTTCTCGATGAAATGAAAGACTACAAAGAGGAGCAACATGGAAACTACACATTCTACATCGGTAAGATTGCCGATACGCCCGTCGTTGTCTCAAGAACGGAAGTCGGTATGGTGCATGCCGCGGCTTCGACAACCGTATTAATCGAGAAATATAATCCGAAGGCCATTATCAACCAGGGAACGGCGGGTGGACATGATCCAGACCTTCATGTATTTGATACGGTGATTGGGACTGAAGTGATGAATATTGGGAATATGCGAACGGAACATTTAGATGACGAGCAGGGTATGAAACCTGATGAATGGCTTTTCATGTCGACAGGGATGAGAGAAGATGGAGAAGAGGTCGAATACGAATCCTTTGAAAGCGATCCTGAGCTAGTAAAGATTGCGTTAAGTGTAGCGGATCAGTACAAATACGGTGAAGTAGTGGAAGGGAAAGTCGGTAGTGCAGATTTCTGGAACCGAGAAATAGATCGGATTCAATGGTTCCATGAAAATGCAGGTACGAGTGTTGAAGAAATGGAAGCCGCTTCCGTCGCTCAAGTTGCTAACGGGTTCAATGTGCCGTATTTGTCGGTACGTACCGTTTCGAATTCGGAAGTCTCTGATGAGAATATTGAAGACTTGGAGACGGCAGGACAGTATGGAGCAGAATATGCAGTTGAAATTGTAAAGGCAATGAGTAAGTGAGTGGTTAGTTGAAAAAAAGGACCCGTCATGGGTCCTTTTTTACGTCAATTATGGATTCGTAGACCAGAGTCCCGCGGATTTCAATAACACGCGCGGATGTAGTTTTAATTGTGCAACCATGACATCTGCTAAATCTTCTGGTTGCATTACTTTTTCCGGGTTGCCATCTGTTAATTTTTCGTCAATTGCCAAGTCGGTTGCGACGGTGCTTGGTGTGAGCGCACTCACACGGATATTGTGCTTACGAACTTCGAGCATAAGTGACTCAGTAAGCCCAAGCACTCCGAACTTAGATGCGCTATATGCGCTTGTAACTGGAGCTCCTTTTTGACCAGCAGTGGATGAGATATTAATGATGTCTCCGGACTGCCTTTCAATCATATCAGGCAAAACGGCTCTCGTCGTATAGTAAACGCCCATTAAATTGACATCAATGATATTTTTAAATTCTTCAGGAGACAGTTCCATGAATTTGCCGAACTTCCCGATTCCAGCGTTATTCACAAGGATATCAATCGGTCCAAGTTCAGATTTAATATGTTGAACGGCAGCTGTTATGGATTCCTGATCGGATACATCCGCTGAAGCAATCACAACATTCACGCCATATTGACGTAACTCGTCGGCTACTTTTTCTAAGTTAGCTACGGTCTTTCCGATTAGCCCTACGTGGATACCTTCTTTTGCAAATGCTATTGCGGTAGCGCGTCCGATTCCTCGACCTGCACCAGTGATAATGGCATTCTTACCTGTAATGGGTTGCATGGATTTGCTCCTTTTTAACTGGATTTCTTACTTGTTAAAGTATAGCAAATGAGGGGATTCCATACTAAGAATACAACTTGGTCTGAGTACCATCATCATTTTAGTGTCAAATGATTTGATGGGAAATTTAGTTTGAACGACTCGCTTTTAACAATGAATAATCTATGGAAAGGATCGAAATTAATAGGTTCAACTATCCTATTTGTATTGAAGATGTCTCTGCCAATCGCGCTTATTATATTCGTAATCTCATCGGCAAAAAAAGGGAGAGGAGGATACGAAAACAAGTTCAGAAATGGTTGGATATGGGTGTGTAAAAATGGAATTCACATCAGAAAATGGAATAAATAAATAGGTGTCAGTCAGCAACGACTAGAACAATGGTACTCAGATGAAAAGTAGCGAGAAAGCGAGTTCTTTCTGTGTGTTGTAGGGGGCAGCTCTTCCTAAAACTAGTGAAGATCATCCAATTAATCCCTTAATGAGGTTGAATTGTGTCCCGATATCGAGAAACTTCGCTAAGTGTCCGAGAAATATCGATGAGTGCTGGAGAAATGCCCCGAACTGTAAGAGAAAACTCTCGGGATGTCGGACATTCCGAGAGTTGTGTCGGAGAACACATAAAAACCCCGTTTCACGCAAAAAAAGGCAGCCGCGGCAGCCTTTTCTTCACTTCAACAATCCAGCGTTTATAAGGAACTCACGTGCCACATCCTCAGCGTTTTCTCCACCTGAGTTTACACGGAAGTTCATGTCACGCATTTCATCGTCCGTCACTTTTCCAGAAAGCTTATTCAATACACCTTCGAGCTCAGGATATTTCTCAAGTGTCTTTTTCAACAAGAGAGGAGCCCCTTGATAGGGTGGGAACAGTTCCTGATCATCTTCAAGCACTGTCATATCGTACTCTTTCAATTCACTGTCTGTTGAATATGCATCCATTAAGTTGATGTCGCCTGTTTCAATTGCTTGGTACCGTAATTTAGGTTCCATCGTTTTCACGGAAGGGAAGTCCACACCATATAATTTTTGAATGCCTTTGTACCCGTCTTCACGGTCGTTAAATTCAAGAGTGAATCCGGCTTTCACATTGGCTTCAACTGCAGCCAAGTCTGAAATGGTCTTCACACCTGTCTGTTCTTCAAATTGCTTGGAAATCGCCAATGTATACGTATTGTTATACGACATCGGTGGCAACAAGGTCATATCGAACTGATCGGCAAGGCCATCACGTGCTTGTTCGAACACTTCCTTGCGATCGTTGCTGACAGCCTCTTCTTTTAAAAACTCGGAAAGTGCTGTCCCTGTGAATTCCGGATACATGTCAATACTGCCTGACTTAAGTGCATTGAATACGAACGATGTTTTGCCAAGACCGGGTTTCAGTTCGACAGTCAGGTCAGTTTCGTCTTCAATGAGGAGTTTGTACATGTTAATGAGGATTTCCGGTTCAGCACCGAGTTTGGCACCGATTACTAACTGCTTATTCGAACGCCCGGACAAAAATGGGAACACGATAACGAGCAAGCTAATAAAGAAAAATACAATGAGAGCGGTAGCAGCCCGTTTGAATGAAAGACCTTCAAATTTCTTAAGCAAAAAGTCAAATGCGAGCGCTAGAAGTGCTGCAGGAATAGCTCCTAATACAATAAGGGAAGGGTTGTTACGGTCAATCCCCAGAAGGATTAAATCCCCTAGACCACCTGCTCCGATGAGTGCAGCAAGCGTAGCTGTTCCGACAATAAGCACCATTGACGTACGGATGCCTGCCATAATAACTGGCATCGCAAGAGGAAGTTCAACTTTGGTCAATCGTTTCCACGTCGTCATCCCCATTGCAGTGGCAGCTTCTATTAATGAAGGGTCAACTTCTTTGATACCCGTATACGTGTTGCGCAAAATTGGCAACAACGCGTACGCGACGAGCGCGATAATGGCAGGTACTTTCCCGATACCGAGTAACGGGATTAGTAATCCGAGCAAGGCGAGGGATGGAATAGTCTGCAACACTGCACTTGCCCCGATGACACTTTCCGCAATCCGTCGCTTGTTCGTTAGGTAAATTCCAAGTGGAATGGCGATTAATACAGCAAAAACGAGCGCAATCAAGGAAATTTGGATATGTTCCAATAGCGCACTAGCCAATTCTCCCTTACGATCTTGAAAAACATCAAAGAAATGACTCATGCCGTCGCCGTCCTTTCTTTCTCCTGTGTTGCTAAAAAGGAGAGTAACGCATCTCTGGACAACGTGCCGACAATGTCGCCCTTATCCTCGATAGCGACCACATCCGCTACTAGAAGTGCGTCCAATACTGTACTCCATCCAGCGTCAATCGCTAATGGCGGTGCGTCTAAATGTATCGATTCAGACATGGGTTCCATATGATCTCGTATGACAAATGGTTGAGTGCCGCCACTTCCGATAAATTCTTGTACAAAAGGTGTCGCAGGGGCAGCTGTAATTTCATCAGGCGTCCCGAGCTGTTCAATTTTTCCGTCTTTCATAATGCAAATACGATCGCCTAGTTTCATCGCTTCCTGAATGTCATGCGTAACAAATACAATCGTCTTTTTTATCGTCCTCTGTAAATGCAACAAGTCATCTTGTAGCTTCAATCTACTGATGGGGTCGAGTGCACTGAATGGTTCATCCATCAAGACAATATCGGGATCTGCCGCAAGCGCCCGAACCACTCCGATTCTCTGTTGCTGTCCACCAGATAATTCACTAGGTTTACGCCCTCTGTATGTATCAGGATCTAACTCGACCATATTCAGCAATTCAGTAACACGATTGTGGGTATGGTCTTTTTTCCAATGTTTCAGTTCGGGTACAATCGAAATATTCTCTTCTATGGTCATATGTGGAAACAATGCAATCTGCTGCAAGACATATCCGATTTGCCAGCGTAGTTCGTGAATTGCATAGTCACTAATCTTTTTATCTTGAATACGTATCGTTCCGTCTGACAAGGGAATAAGACGATTAATCATTTTTAGTGTCGTTGTCTTCCCACATCCACTTGGTCCAATCAGTACAAAAAACTCCCCTTCTGCAATTTCGAAGTTTACATCTTCTACGACGTTCGTTTCTCCATCGTATGACTTAGAGACACCTTTAAATTTTATCATCAACACCGCTCCTTGTTTTTTCGCAAGCTCTCTCACCCTCGATTTGCTAGAAAGAGATCTATATACCTATATCCTTCAATGTCAAAAAAAAAACCTCCATCGTACAGATATTTGTACGACTGGAGGAACGAATGTATTCTATAATTTTTTTCTTTCTATTGGATAGAGATTTGTAAAGTAATCGTTTGTCACTTCACGGACTTTTCCACTTAAGAACAATACGGCGATAACGTTCGGTACGACTACGATAGCGAGTAGCAAATCAAGGAATTTCCATACGAATTGTAATCCGCCAAGTGCTCCAATAATAATGGCGATGATATAAACCACCCGCATTACTTTTGAAAAGCCAGTCCCAAATAAGAATTCTGCTTGCTTTTCTCCGTAGTAGACGATGACAACGACGGTTGTAATGACGAACAAGAAAAGAACGACTGAAATAATTATCCCACCAATGGTTGCACCGAAAACTGTGCTGTATGCTTCTGTCACCATTGAAGAAGCGTTATTGGCATCGATGACTTTCCAAACACCTGTCGTCAATACTACCATTGCCGTCATGGTACAAACGATGAGTGTATCTACTATGACTTCAAATGCGCCCCAAAAGCCTTGTTTCGCTGGATGATTATTCATCGCAGCAGCGTGTGCAATCGGTGCCGTTCCAATTCCTGCTTCGTTGGAGTAGAGTCCGCGTGCCAATCCCCATCGTATAGCAGCGGCAACACCAGCACCTGCAAATCCACCTGCCGCAGATATCGGCTGAAATGCGTATGTAAAAATAAGTCCGAATGCAGCGGGTACTTCTGTAATATTGAACGCAATCACAATGAGTGCACTGACAATATACAAGACCACCATCGAAGGAATAAGTCGCTCTGTGACGCGACCAATTGCTTTAATTCCTCCAAAGGAGACAAGAGCTACTAAAAGTGCAACAATAATTCCGGTAATGTACGGAGGCAATCCAAACGAACTTTCGATTGTAGTCGCGATTGAATTAGACTGAACCATCGTACTGGCAATAATTTCAATCATCAGTGCAAATGCAAAAAGATATGCAACTTTTTTCCAGCCAAGCCCTTTTTTAATATAATACATGGGTCCGCCTACATAATCCCCAGCTTCGTTCTTTTCGCGATACTTAATGCCAAGGACGACTTCTGAATATTTCGTGCCGATTCCAATAAGTGCAACCAGCCACATCCAAAAAATTGCGCCTGGACCACCGAGGGCAATCGCAACAGGTACACCGACAATGTTGGCAGCACCCATAGTGGAAGCGAGTGCTGAAGTTGTCGCCTGAAAAGGCGTCAGCGTACCGTCTCCAGAGCCTTTCGACAAGATTTTCCCGAAGGTCTGACGAAGAATGTGAGGCATGTACTTGAATTGAAAGAACCCAAGACGGATTGTCAGAAATAGTCCTCCGCCAATCAGCAATAAAATAATTGGTGCGCCCCATAAAAAATCTGAAACAACTCCTACCCATTTTGTAAACGTATTCAAATGTACCATCCCCTTTTGAGTGCTTGAAATCGTGCGTAGAAGTTTCAGGTTGTACCTGCTGAACAAATAGTGAATTCGGAATTGCCAATCGGTTTAAATACTATACTAGTGAAACAATAAAAGAGTTGTCAATCATTTTTGTATAACAGAATATACTGTCTATTTTTATTGTAATAGTAAATAATTACTATTCAAAAAGAGAATAACTATGTTTCCTCATTAGTTGGTGTGAATACAAAATACCTGCGTATCGTTCCCGGAATGATAAAATCGCAACCTTAGAAGATCGCATCAATGGAAGCATGGTTCGTAGTATGAACTATGTAGAATTCTAAGAAGATAATAAGGATTTGTCAGCAAGGGTTCCTTACTTATAGGGGATACCCGTGCATGCTCCTTGCGTCGCGTGACAATTTATAATTCACTAAGGGAATTCCCTATTTCAACCCAATTTACTTTAATTCCATATCATTATAGAAGAGAGTTTGATACAATAGTCACAAACAAAGGAGGAAGTAAAAATGAGAAAAACCTCTACTTTAGTATTAGCTGTATTAGTTGCTATTTTTGCACTTACCATTGTCCTTATGTCTTTCCAACTAAAAACGAACAAAGCGGCTGAAAATGAAGGTGTAGCAGATGTGACTGAAACTGAATCAGGATCCGATAGCGCTGCAGGAAGTGAAATTCAACACAATCCACCTTCAATGGATGACGTTCCTGACGGCGAGCTTGGTGATGCAATTAAGCGCGGATACGACCTTGTAAACGATACTTCAACTGTATTACGAGGTGAAGCTCCCACTGCAGAAGACGGTGAGAAACTGGTGAACGAACTATCATGTACTAGTTGTCACGCAGGTGCTGGTTTGGACAGTGAAGTCTCTTCACTAGTCGGAATGTCAGCGGTGTATCCAATGTACATCGATCGTTCTGGTAAGGTTGTAACATTAGAAGATCGTATCAATGGATGCATGGTGCGAAGCATGAACGGTACAAAGTTTGAAAGCAATGATCCAGATTTAAAAGCGATGGTTGCGTATATGACTTATATTTCTGAAGGAATTCCAGTAGGGGCAGAGTTGCCATGGCGTCACCAGAACAGTGTAGATGACATGCCAATTCCAAGTGTTGCAGATGGGGAAAAGGTGTATCAGCAATCATGTGCGACATGCCATGCAGGGGACGGTAGTGGAACAGGTTCAAACACAGGTCCTGCATTATGGGGAGATGGCTCCTTTAATGACGGTGCTGGAATTGCGCGCCTAACTAAAATGGCAGGTTACGTGCACAACAATATGCCGGTCGGTAATGCAGGAAGCTTATCAGACCAGGAAGTTGCTGATGTTTCAGCGTTCATCCTATCCCAAGATCGTCCTGAGTTTGGAAATCATGAAGGAGATTGGCCAAATGGTGGACGTCCAAGCGACTCGATGACAAAAGAACGTCGCGATGAAATTAAGGCCGGCACAATTGACTGGGAAGCAGTTATTGGTAAGAAAGAATAAATGGAAACCCCCAACAACGCAATTTAATGCGGTGGTTGGGGGTTTTGGGTTGTATTTGTTGTTATACGTGAACGGGAATGGAGCGCTCAAGTAACTCTGATAGGTCTTCGGCAGACATGGTTCGTGCACCGCCTCCCTGAACTGATGCCGCAGAGCCTCCTCCTTTACCTTCTATTGCAGGAAGAGCGATGGATGAAACCGTACGCATATCCGGTGTGAGCGAATTTGTACGAGATGCCACGAATTGCAGCTTTTCAGCATCATCCGAAACGAGTAAAACAATTGCCTGTTCACGAAGAGCAAGTGTTTTGCGAGCGAGTTTTTGTAACTCTTGCATGGAACGATCTTTGTATGTTTGCCGTATGACAATCGTTTTTCGTTCAGCAAGAGATGCCGCTTCAATGTCAAGCAACTGTTCCTTCGCGGCTTCCAATTGCTTTTCCAACGTATGTTGCGCATCGAGCAGTTTTTGTGTGGCATCAGCTGCTTGGCTTAATGGAGCGCTCAGTAGACGTGCAACATCTGAAAGTTCATCATGAATTGTACCAAGCTGATGGAGGACCCGCCCTCCGCACACAAAGTGGATGCGTGTATTCTTTTTTTGCTTTTCAGTGGAAAGGACCTTTAACGATCCGATTTGTCCTGTGGAGCTAGGGTGTGTACCTCCACATCCGTTTGTATCGAAGTCAGGAATGATTACGAGACGAATTTCCTCGTCGACACTAATTTGTTTACGAAGTGAATACGCTGACAGTTCGTCTTGTGTCACCCATTTCTGCTCAATCGGTCGATTTTCAAGGATAATTGCATTGGCAAGTTTTTCAGCCGCACGCAGTTCATCCGAAGAGACCTGTTCAGTCGCAAGATCGATGGTCACGATTTCTCGACCAAGGTGAAAACTGATGGTAGGGTAGTCAAAAAGTTCAACGAAAGCAGCAGTCAGTACATGTTGTCCAGTATGCTGTTGCATATGATCAAATCTGCGATCCCAGTCGATTTCAGCAGAAATCGTTCCCCCAGTGACTAGAGGAGTTTCCAAATAGTGTCGAATTTCTCCGTCAACTTCTTCTACGTCCACAACTGCAATGTCTGCAATAAATCCTGTGTCATGAGGTTGTCCACCACCAGTAGGATAAAATGCAGTATTCTCCAGTACTGCGAATGGTCGTCCTTGTTCATCGACAGCGTGCTGTGTTACCACGGTTGTGAAACTGGTAAGGTAAGGCTCTTGATAATATAGGCGGTCTTGCAACAATCGAAAAACTCCTCTCTAGCGGGACTCTTTTTTCATGTACCCATTGTACGAGGTTCGGGAACTTTATGCAAAAACGTCTGAACTGCATTAGAGCAGTTCAGACGTTTTGTGGGGGAGACGGTTAAGTCGTCTCTGTGCGAGTGACGGTAAAGTCATCCCGAATAATATTATGAGAATCCCAATGATTTGTATGAACGTAATATGTTCGCCAACTAATACAACAGAGGCGGTCATTGCGACCGGAAGCTCCATAGCACTAAGAATGGACGTCATTGCTGTACCCACTTTAGGCACTGCAATGGAAAAGAGATAGATGGGAATTATAATTCCGAATAAGCCAAGGACAAGTCCATATAATAAGAGGCTTGAAGTGAATAGTTGTCCAGTCCAAACAATTTCAGGTGATTGGAAGAACAAGATCACAATTACTGCGAAGAAAGAAGTAAATAAGAGGCGAGTGGTTGTATCCATTCCTTCAATCGCTTTTTGGTTCGCCATCACGAATGAGGCGAAACTTGTTGCTGAAGCCAGCCCAAATGCCCAGCCTTGCCAAGGGATGCCACTCAAATCGACATTTAAAATTCCTGCTGCAAAAATCGTTCCAGAGAAAAGGAAAACGAGTGAAATCACTTCCACCCTCTTAGGTAAACGACGACTTGCGATACAGTCAAATAGCATGCCAATCCAAGTAAATTGAAAGAGCATAACTACTGCCAGTGATGCAGGCATATACTCAACTGTTTTTCCATAAACAATCCCTGTTAAAGCGGTAAAGCATCCTGCAAGTATAAGTGTCCAGCCCCCTCCAAAACGAGGACGCTTGTGTTGAATGATGACGTAAAGTAAAAGGGCGATTAAGAACCCTATGAAGAACTGACTGGTAACAGCTTGAGAAGCCGAATAGCCATCTCTAATGGCCAATTTAACAATAGACGAAAGAATTCCGTAACTGCTAGCCGCGACAATTACGAGTATCGGATATATCCAAAATTTCATAATGCATTTCCCCCTAAGCTAAATAGTATATCACGGTGATTACCATTTTGATACATAGGAAGTTAGACCTCTAATTATTCCCCGGGAAATGAAAACAAAAAAGACACCCTCTGTTTAAGAAGGTGTCTACGGATAAGATTATCTACCCGCGTATTTTTCTTCACTTGATGATTGATCCTTGGATTTGCGATGGTTTTCTTGCTTTTCTTCTTCCCATTCCATATTAGTGTCTTCAACAGGGACAGCATCTACCGTTTGCATATCTTCATGCATATCAAAAAGGGATTCTTTGTCAGTTTTAACAGCGTCAGGATTATCCAAATAAGGTTGGATAACCTCTTTTCGATCTTCGGCAGTGAATGACTTTTTCTTGTCGTCCATGAATAGTCCTCCTTTTAGGAGTTACTCCGCTTTGACGAGTTTCAGCAAAAGACTGGACAGTGCTTTTTGCTCTTCCTTGTCGCCGACCTTCCAAAGTTCTTGAAGCACATATTGTTCACGGTTTTTCGGTTCTTCGTGTTTTGCCAAATACCCCGCGACATACTCTGTTGCCTTCGTCAGTTGTTCCTCGCTGAGTCCCAACTTTTCACCTTTGCTTACTTTGTCGGATAGATAATCTTTAAACGATGTAAAGTTTTTTAAGATATCTTCTTTCTTTTCACTGTCCATTTTATTCAATTCGCCTTCAACTTTGCCTTTGACGTCCATAGGAAGCGTTCACTCCTTTTATGTGATAGTAACAGTATTGACTAATCAGGAAAAAATAAACCTTACAAAATTAGTGTTTCTAAAGTTGTCGGTTTGGGGAATAGATACTTACACATGGACCGACCAATTGTATAGGGAAGGAAGTGAAAGGATTATGAAGCAAAAACGGTATGTGGGGACATTTCATGCTATTGACAATGTGTTAATTAAAATTACACAATTAAAATCGTTCGGTTACACAAAGGACGAAATCCTGGCAGTTTCCAATTTGGATGATAATGACAGGATGCTCGAAGATCAAACAGATATTGTGTTAGCAACGAGAGAACAAGACGGATTTTTAGGACGTATGAAATTCTTTTTTACAAATGATGAACCAGCTAAAGAAGCATTTGAGCAGCTCGGTTTTAATGAACAACAAACCAAGGCTTTTTACAACGAAGTCAAAGATGGTGGTGTGGCATTATTTGTATTGGATGACCCAAAAACACCACGACATCCTGATCTTTTTAGTGAGAGCAGTAAAATCGTCACCAATCGATCAGACAGTTCAAGCGATATTTCAGAAAGCGGAGAACCGCTTGAAAATGCAGGTGAAGATGCCGGAGCTGAAGAAAACGCAGGAAGATACCCTCGCATCAATACGAATAATCTCTAACAGTAAAAACCGACTTAAGAGGAGTCGGTTTTTTGTATGGAACATAAACTGAGAATGGTAGACTGTCGAGGATTCTGTTAATCCCATTTAAAAAGTTGCTAGCGCGTCAGATATGTCCGACGTTCTAGCAACTCGATAATACAATCAATGACGATCATCTTTCATTTTGCCGATTTTTTCTTGCACATCTCCTTTGATTTTATCCATCTTACCTTCTGCTTGTTTTTCGGCATCGCCAGTTGCATTCCCGTATTGGTCTTTTGCTTCACCTTTAGTTTTGTTCACTGCACCTTTTACTTTGTCTGATAAACCGTGATTTTCCATATTAAAAACCTCCTCGTAATATAGTCATTTCATACCCCCTCAGTGAATAGGTTAAACACGTATAAGTATCGGGTATAGATAATACTTACTAACAGAGCCGTAGGAGAATGCGCCTGCACTCTTAAAGGGAAATAGGACAAACCATATCTATTGAAAACTTATAATACTTTGTATACTAATAGATATACATTGTTACGAATTCTTCGGAGGTGATGAGATGATTCGCAGAGGAAGATTCGCCCGCTGGAACGGGAAGGAATATGAGATCAGTTCTAGAAACAAGCAAATCTACTTAGAAACTACAGATCCTAGGGAACTACAAAATGGTTTTACACGCATGGTGGGTTCAACGGCTTCACTGCTTAGAGCGGTGGAGGTGAAAGAGTTGGATGACGCTTATGAAATCGTACCTTATGCAATACTGGAAGGACATCGATTCGCGATTGAAGGAATCGACTCTCACACCGGAATGGTTAAACTGGTGACGAACAACGCATTTACCTTAAAAAAATTAAAAGTACATCCATATGGAAGCGATGAGTACATGATTGAACTGCCTCTTCATAGCATCACAGTAGAAGAAGATCGCATTCCGATTCTTGGTTTTGAAAATCGATTCGTCTAAAAACCCCGTCACGCCTCTTTACAGGCGGACGGGGTTTACTGTTTCAGCAACTGCAACACAGATTGAGCTTGCTGCATATGAAGAGACAATACATACTGTCCTACTTGAGCAAGTAAATTCGCCTTTGTCAGCGCCATCATTTCTTTTGCGATATCTGCATCCCGAATGCGGGATTCAGCACTGGTCAGATTTTCTTCCATTGTCATTGCGTTGTTATACGCATGTTCTAATCGGTTGCTGATAGCACCCAGCTTTCCCCGTTCGGATGAAACGGTTTGAACAGCTTTATCCAACAATGCAATAGCTTTTTCTGCATCTTCTTGGGTCGCGATCGAAGCGTCATCGAGTCCCAGAGAGGTCGAACTCATTGAGTTGATTCCAATAGAAATTACTTGTCCCGCGTTCGCCCCAACTTGGATTTTTAAATCCGTCTGAGACCCATCTAGTATTGGTCTTGTGTTGAATTCGGTGTCTTTAGACGTTCGTTGAATTTCCTGTTTGAGCTGCTGGAACTCTTCGTCTAGCATCTTACGGTCTTCGTCAGACAATGTGCCATTAGATGCTTGAACACTCAACTCACGCATGCGTTGCAACATGGAATGCGTCTCATCCAGAGCTCCTTCAGCTGTCTGAATAAGCGAGATCCCATCCTGAATGTTGCGCTGAGCCATAGCCAATCCTCTTATTTGACCGCGCATTTTTTCCGAAATTGCAAGACCCGCAGGATCATCTGCCGCACTGTTAATGCGTAAACCAGTGGAAAGACGGCGCATGGATATAGCTGCAAGAGAATGCTGAGTATTCATGTTCCGAATAATCATTTGTCCTGTTGAGTGCCATTGACCGAGCACTGGAATCACCTTCCTTTTATGTAATATCGGTTAATAATCTGAATTGTTAATACAAAAAACAGCCAGGGATATCCCCCGGCTGCCTATAGCGAATCTAGAGCAGAGCTTACTTTGAAGAACTGCCTCCTGCGAATGAGTCAAATTGCTTCATCATCTTATTCCTGGATTCTTCGTTGCGCATTAAGTACGCAACTCCAAGACCGAGAGCCACTAGTGCCGTCTTTTTCATAATGAAGCACGCCTCCTCATGTACATTCGATTCTTCTATAATCTACCCACAATTGACGATAGTATACAAAAAATTCACGTTCTCATCATTTTCTAATGAATCCTTCAGAGAGTTCACATTTCAATCTTGTAAAGTCGTCTTTACAAAGAAAAAACAATTGAACAGGAGGAACTGATGTGGCGATTGAAATCTTTAGTAGAAAAGAACAGAAGTATTTAATCACACGCCGTCAATATGAAGAATTGGTAGAGCGTATCGGACCTAAGATGCGGAATGACAAAAATGGAACGGAAGGTAGATATTCTGTTACTAGTCTTTACTTCGACAGTCCGGACAAATCGATTTATTTTGAAACCAAAAACAAATTGAAGTATCGCCAAAAACTGCGATTACGTGTGTATGACGAGGCGGATTTGAACAGCACTGCCTTTTTTGAAGTGAAACAGAAACACAAAAAAGTAGTCAACAAACGTCGGATGCTGTTGCCGCTGGGAGAAGCTTACCGCTACCTTGAAGGTGATGTCAAAGAAGATCTGTCAGATATCAAGACATCCAATCAACAAGTTATGAAGGAAATCGACTATTTTCGAAAATATTATAACTTGAAACCCGAAATGGTTGTCAGTTATAGCCGTCACGCATTGCATGGCGTGACAGATCCTGAACTGCGTATAACGTTCGATTTCGATTTAAAGTGTCGAAAAGACGACTTACATATTGAGAACGGGCCTTATGGAACCCACTTTATCGACTCGGACCTTGTTGTGCTAGAAGTAAAAGTAGATCACGCGGTGCCACTTTGGCTTGCGCGTGTCTTACAGGAGTTGAACTGTGAGCAACGTAGTGCATCGAAGTTCTGTACGAGTACGGAGTTATTAGACGGTGAAGTTTTGCCGCAAACAGGATATACGGAGCCAAAAGAATTAGAACAACCAACAATTGGAGGAATGGAAGATGGATCAGATCACGAGCTTGTTTACATCTAATGGATTAGAAGGTGCACCAACAATTTGGATGAGTTTGGCGGCAATGGCATTAGCATTTGTTCTTAGTTTAGTCATTACGAAAGTGTACCAAATTACATTTACGGGAGAACGCTATTCGCAAGCGTTTGTCCATACAATTATTATGATGAGTGTTGTTGTATCTGTTGTGATGAACGTAGTGAGTGATAATGCTGGAGTTGCGTTTGGGCTATTCGCTGTATTCTCCCTTATCCGTTTCCGAAGTGCCGTCACAAACGCGAAAGACATTTCATACATTTTCTTCGGTCTATGTGTAGGAATGACAGCAGGATTGTTCCAATTCCCACTCGCAATTGTGTTAACACTGTTCGCAAGTTTGATCTTCTACTTATTGTACAAAGTCGATTACGGCAAAGGAAAAGATACACAGCTGTTGAAAGTGACTGTACCTGAAAACTTGAACCACGAGAGCTTGTTGGATGACATTTTGGATGAAAAAACAGACTTTTATCAGCTTCGACAAGTTGAAACAACGAATCTTGGTACGATGATCTTATATACATTCGCTATTCGGAGCAAAGTTGACACGAAAGACCAAGTACTCCTTGATGCGATTCGTGAACGCAATGCCAACTTGAAAGTATCGCTCTCTTACTTGGAGATGCGCGACTAACAAAAAAGGGGTCATTCCTTCTATTAAGGGATGAACTCTTTTTGATTTTTTCTACGTTAGACACCACGCACGGAAACTCGTATACTAATAACAACTAAACATTATAGAAATTGTAAAGGAGGCTGGGTCTTGACGAAGAAACTGTGGTTTCAATCAGGCGTCGCCATTTTACTAGCGTTATTGATTATTAAATTCTTTTTAGAAATCAATTACATCTTTGCGCCGATTGGTATTATTGCTAAAGCCATCATCCTTCCTCTCGTTCTGGGTGGTGTGCTGTATTACATGACCGAACCCATTCAACGTTTTCTTGAAAAGCGGAAAGTTCCGAGATGGGGAAGCATTCTCATCATTTTCGTTATCTTAATAGGTGGTGTTTACGCATTCTCTGCAGTTGTCGGTCCACCTGTTGCGAACCAGGTGAACACCTTGGTCGACAATGGGCCTAAAATCGCTAAGGAACTGACCCATTTAACAGACGTGGCGCTCGAACAGAAGAGAGACTTACCTCCAAAGCTTGAGCAATCACTTAACAGTGCAGCAGATAAATTACAGTCGTATGCGCTGAAATTTGGAGGATGGATTGTTGCGTTCTTACAATCATTCGTCCAAGCGATTGTCTTGCTCGTGCTTGTACCGTTCTTCTTCGTATTCATGTTGAAAGATCATGAGAAGCTCGCTCCTAAAATATACAACTATTTTAGCGGCAAGCGACGAGAGTGGGTAAAGAAAACTATTCATGATATTGATCATGTGTTACGCAGCTATATTCAAGGTCAATTTTTAATCAGTGCGATTCTCGCAACAATTATTTTAATCGGCTATTGGATTATCGGTTTGCAATACGCACTGCTCATTGCGATTTTTACGTTATTCATGAACTTGGTTCCGTTCATCGGTCCGTGGATCGCTGTGGTGCCTGCGATTCTCATCGCATTTACACAAGATCCGAAATTAGTCATTTGGGTTGCAGTCATCACGTTAATCGCCAATCAAGTGGACAGTAACTTCATTACTCCGAACGTAATGGGGAAATCTCTCGACATTCACCCGCTTACCGTCATCACCCTGTTACTTGCAGCTGGTAATATTGCAGGATTTGTTGGGATTATCGTAGCTGTGCCTGTATACGGGGTAGCGAAAGTAATTGTCTCAAATATTTATGCAGCTCGACAAGATATTAAGAAGACCGCCACGAAAACGGTTTAGAAAAACCTCCGCCTCCTTTACTGGAAAGCGGAGGTTTTTTGTATAATTGCCCACCCAGCCTAGTAGGCCGGTGCATAGATTGAGGTGAGGTGGTGAAAGTGACTCAATCAGGTAAAATTGTTCAAGATCCTGTGCGTGTAGAACGAGCCGAATGGAAACGTCAGCAAACGAAAGCACGACTGCAACAACTGCTTACAATTGTCTCTCCAGTCTTATTACTTGTGCTATGGGAAGTCCTATCACGAACCGGTGTCATGGATATCCGTTTCTTCCCACCGCCGACCGCAATCTTGCAAACGTTCTGGGAACTACTAGTTAGCGGAGCAATTGCAGAGCATGTAGGTGTCTCCCTGTATCGTATTGCGTTAGGATTTCTCGCAGGAGTGATTCCCGGAATCATTATCGGTCTGATGATGGGGCTATTCACGCCGATCCGGCACTTTGTTTCGCCGCTCGTGATGGCACTTATGCCGATTCCTACACTCGCATTGCTCCCGATTATCATTATTCTATTCGGGATTGGGGATCTGTCGAAAGTCATCACAATCGCAGGAAGTGTATTCTTCCCAGTCGTCATTAATACCGCTGCGGGTGTTCTTAACATCGACAAAATTTACTTAGATGTTGCAAATAACTATGGGGCGAGTAAGTCTCAATTCTTTTTCAAAATTGCACTACCCGGCGCGCTTCCGGTTATGCTAGAAGGCATTCAGATGGGGCAGGCGATTGCGCTATTAACAATAGTAGCTGCTGAAATGATGGGTGCAACTTCGGGTATCGGCTATCTGATTTGGACGTCGTACAAAGCATTTTTACTACAAAATATGTTTGTTGGGTTGATCATGATTTCGTTCTTTGGTTATTTGTTCTCGTTGCTGTTGAGGGGTCTTCAGAAAAAACTGCTGCCATGGAGGTGAACAGATGCCCCCTAAAATTGAAATTAACGATTTGACGAAAGTGTTTGTGAAGAAAACAGGAAGTGTGACAGCGCTTCAAAATATCTCTATGACAATAGAAGACGGTGAATTTGTCTGTCTGGTCGGTCCGAGCGGTTGTGGTAAAACCACATTACTACGCATTTTAGCCGGACTTGAGAAGCATAGCGCAGGGAACTTTAAGATTAACGCTGAACAGTCGAAGCGCCCTTTGCAATCCATGGTGTTTCAAGAAAAAGGAATTTTACCTTGGATGACAGTGGAAGACAACGTTGCGTTCGGTCTTGCGATGCGAAAAGCTCCGAAAGATATCATTGCCAAGCAAACTGCTTATTATTTGGAGAAAACCGGTCTCACTCAATTTGCGAGTCTGTATCCGAGTGAATTGTCCGGAGGCATGAAGCAACGTGTCAGTATAGCGCGTGCGTTTGCAAATGATCCGGAAATCCTCTTGATGGATGAACCATTTGCTGCTTTAGATGAACAAAATAAGTTTATCCTGCAAGAAGAATTATTAAGTATTTGGGCAGAAACGAAAAAAACGGTGTTGTTCATCACACATAGTATTGACGAAGCACTCATGCTAAGTGATCGAATTTTACTCATGAGTGCACAGCCGGGGCAAATCATTCAGGAAGTTCGAATTGACCGACCCCGTCCACGTAAGATCGAAGAAATTCGGAAAGATCCAGAACTAGCAGCGCAGTTTGTCGACATCTGGCAGCATCTACAAAAAGAAGTACAGAAATCGAGAACATGACGAAAGGGGAAGCCTGTGAAACAGCGGATGAAGGTAGGTTGGCTTGCAGTTGTATTAGGGGTTGCCGTTGTACTCGGGGGATGCAATGAGAAAGAACCAGCAAAACCTGAACCGGTTACAAAGCCGAGCGGAGGAGCTGAAACAGGTCAGCTTACACCACTCGAAAAACGGACGAAAGTCGTCATCGCAGAAGATGGGGCAGCGTCCGGAGCTGGATTTTATATTGCAAAAGAACGCGGATATTTCGATGACTACAACATTGACGTGGAATTCACCGATTTTGCAAATAGTGATGACATGCTTCCAGCACTTGCCGCTGGGGAAGTCTCGATTGCGGGCGGGGTTTCTACTGCTTCCTTCTTCAACGCAATCGCCCAAGGAATCGACGTGCGAATCATTGCGGATAAAGGCCACAATATGCCGGGGGAATCGTATTTTACTTTCGTCATCGGCAATCACATGAAAGACATCATCAAAGACTATCCAGATTTTAAAGGTAAAAAAATTGCAGTCTCATCACGTAATTCGATTGACGGATACATCTACGAGGAAATGTTGAAGCACGCGGGGCTCACTGAGGAGGATGTAGAATACGTCCACATCGCAGATTTCGGGTCAATGCTCGGTGCTATTGACTCTGGAACAATCGATGCTGCACTCAATATAGAGCCATTGATCGCACAGGGGGTTGACAAAGGATTCCACGTACGTTTCGGAGACGCGACGGACTATGCTCCAGAATCCCAAATCGCAATGGTACTCGCATCACCACAGTTCATGGAGGATGAAGAATTGTCCATCCGCTTCATGGCTGCCTATTTAAAAGGAGTTCGGGATTATAATGACGCGTTTTTCGAAGAGATAGACGAGGATGCAATCATCGATATCATGGTGAAGCATACAGCGCTTAAAGATAAAGAGCTTTGGGATAAGGTTTTTGTAACGGGTCTGGATCCTGATGGCAAGATGTTCGTAGACGACATTCAAAAACAATATGATATGTATAAAGCGAACGGTGCGATTATTGGAGATATCGATTTCAACAAAGCGATTGATACGTCTCTCGCAGAAGAAGCAGTTGAATTACTTGGGGAATATGAGGCTGCTACGAAGAAATAAAATAGACTGTCCGAAACGTCAGGTTGTCTGACGTTCGGGCAGTATTTTTATGGGTTTTCTCGTAATTGGCGTTTTGCAGCGACAGCAGTTTGCCAACTATGTAGGGACATGCCAATAATAATGACTGCGACACCGACTAAAGAAATCGGGCCTGGAAGCAACAGATTAAGTAGTATCATTTCACCTACCATCGCAAATATGAGCTCAAGTGACTGTGTCGCCTCAACCGCAGCAAGTCGTCCCTGATCATGTTGAACTAAATCGGTCGCCATGAAAAATAGGGTCGTCGCAATGACACCCGAACTTACCCCGACAACAAATGACTGACCGAGCTGGCTCCAAGAAGGGAGTCCTACTGTTGCCCAAGCATAGATTGCAAGTGCAATCCAAACGGGCAACGTCATTAGTGTCATCGCAAGTACCCGTTGAAACGTATCAAGTGATCCACCTAGTAGTTCCATCATTTTGCGATTGCCGAGTGGATAGGCAAAGGCTGCAACTAGAACAGGTAATGTTCCAAATGCGAGAGCTTTCCCGGATACTGACTGTGCATGAGGGATTTGAATCAAGACCACTCCTGCAAGTATGACCAGAGAAATCAAAAGTGAGGGTAGGGGGATCCGTTGTCTAACACGATGCGGTCCCTCAGCTGTTTCTACAGTTAGGAAAAAAAGTGGAGCAAGTAGCACACCTGCAACAATGGTTAACTGCCACGTTCCTGCAAGCAACCAGCCTGGGGCGTATGCCGCTGAAAAGGTTAAAGGACCATAAAATAACACAAACGCAACAAAACTCCATGCGAAAAAGGGCCACGGTTTGGCAGTCATTTCGCGCTTGACTGCCCCGAGCCCCTTTCGCGCACCGACAATAGCAAAGAGAAACGGAACCATGAAGAAATAGCGGAGTGACGCGCTCCACATCCAGCTGCCTCCTGATAATTCCATTGAGCGGTTTAGTACAAATGTAACCGCAAAAAAGACAGCTGCGAGTACGCCAAGCCAAATTCCTTTCATGGTAACGCCTCCTTATGCGCGAGATTCGTATAATTTTACAGCCTCAATGATGACTTGTGCCGCTTTTTCCATCGTTTCCGCAGAAACAAACTCGTAACGACCGTGGAAGTTTTCACCTCCAGCGAAAATATTAGGTGTTGGTATGCCCATATAGGAAAGCTGAGATCCGTCAGTACCGCCCCGAATTGGTTCGATTATCGGTGAAATATCTAATTTGTTAAATGCTTCCGAAATGATATCGACAATTTCCATATGTGGCTTAATCTTCTCGCCCATATTGAAGTACTGGTCTTCCAACTCAAGTTCAATGGATTCTACGCCATAATCGGATTGCATCTGAGCGACAGTATCGAAAAACAGTTTCTTGCGTGCTTCATACGTTTCCTTGTCGAAATCACGAATAATATAGTCCAACACGGTCTTTTCAACAGAACCTTGAATGTCCATTAAGTGAATGAATCCTTCGCGTCCATCCGTTAGCTCAGGAATTTCTAAGCCAGGCATTGCTGCTTGGAACTCTTGTGCACGTAAGATGGAGTTCACCATTTTCCCTTTTGCAGTACCTGGGTGGACGTTTGTTCCTTTGAACGTAACACGTGCCCCTGCTGCATTGAAACTTTCATATTGCAACTCACCAAGTGGACCACCGTCCATTGTATACGCAAAGTCGACGCCAAAAGCATCCACGTCAAATTGGTGTGGGCCACGTCCGATTTCTTCATCTGGTGTGAAAGCGACACGTAATTTGCCATGCTTCACTTCTGGATGCTCTTGGAAATAAGCCATCGCTGTCATAATTTCCGCAATACCGGCTTTATCATCAGCACCAAGTAGTGTTGTACCATCGGTTGTGATCAACGTCTGTCCGATATAGTTTTGAAGCTCAGGGAAGCGACTAACAGAGAGGGTTGTGTTTTCATTTAAAACCAGGTCACTGCCGTCATAGTTGTCATGACGTTGCGGGTTTACATTTTTACCTGAGAAATCAGGTGATGTATCAACGTGCGCTAAGAAGCCGATTACAGGGATCTCTTTGTCTGTATTCGCAGGAAGTGTTGCGAACAAGTAACCGTTCTCATCAAGCGTAATGTCTTCCATACCTAGTGTTGTGAGCTCTTCCTTCAATAGATGTAACAAATCCCACTGGTTAGTAGATGAAGGTGTTGTAGAACTCTTTTCATCAGATTCAGTGTCAATCTTTGCATAGCGGATGAATCGTTCCAATAGTTGTTCTTTCATCACGTCAAAAAATCCCCTTTCAATTCTATGTACTAGTGAGTCATCTCGTACAATTCTGATAATTAGACAGACGACAAAACCGACAGAACTGGTGTGGTCTGTCGGAGGTTGAAGTCGATGCTTGCTAGATTATTCGATTGTATAATTTTTGTGAGCGACAACGGTCAGAGTGGAAGCTGCTCCAATCAGATCGGCGTCCTCTTCAGAAATTTCTACAATAACGGAGTTCTCTAAGATCTTGTGGATTGTCCCTATGACGAAAACATCGTTACGAGTGAACGAAATTTTTTCACCAATTTTACGCGCTGCGATAAAATCAGAGACAGGATGCTCCTTACGCGGAAAAGCCAAACGAATCCCTCCTCTAGTCTGTTTCGATCTCTTTCATAGTGTGAAGACCCATGGCCATTCAGAAAAACAGACAGTGTGTTGTGCGGTTGGCCCAGTGGTTTGGAACATTAAAAATTGTAATACTTCTATAAGTATAGCATAATTCGAACAATTTCGCGCTTTTCTTGTCGAAAGAGGTGGAATTGATTGACCTTATACCAGAAGGGGTATATTATGAACGTAGTTAAGAGAGGAGGCCGGATTCATGGAATACGATGCAAAAGTAGTTAATCGTTTAAAACGAATAGAGGGTCAAATTCGCGGTGTCCTACGGATGATCGAGGCTGGTGATGAATGCAAGGACGTCATTACACAGTTGTCTGCGTCTCGCTCAGGAATCGATCGGACCATCGGGTTAATAGTGAGTACGAATCTGATTGCCTGTATGGAAAACGAAGAGCTATCGGATAATCCACAAGCAAAGGAAATGCTTGTAAAAGAAGCTGTCGACTTATTAGTAAAGAGCCGCTAACTGCAGGCTCTTTTTTCGTGGGCTGAAATATTAAAACCTTCTTACAGTTCTCTCATCAAGTCCTAATAATCATCTCAGAGTCCTCTCAGACTATGGGGTTATGATATAAGTATCCCAAAAGGAAAAGGAGAGGAACAAGATGAAAAAGACATTGATCACAGCAGTAAGCGCACTACTTATTTCCGCAGGAGGTGCAAACGCAGCGACATTTGCACATGCAGATCAAAACGCAGATGCACAAAGCTCATACGCACACGTACAACACAATTCGAACTACGGTCAGCAAGTAAACCAAGACATCACAGGTCTGGAAGAGTACGCATCAGTTGCTTCCGTCATCGACCCAACTAGCTTCACTACACGTGTTACTGAAGACAACGTGTCCAACCGGGTAATTCTTTTCTCTGACAACTACGGTCGTACACAGTACAAGAGTGTCTTCGTGAAAAAGACAGGACTTCTGAAAGTCATCAACTTAAAAGGTGGCGGAGTTGTCCTTGAAACGACTGTGAAAGCAGACGCTCCACAAAAACCAGATGTGAAGCCTGAGCAGCCAGGAAGTGCTATTAGCAATCTCCCTGAATACAAAACACTAGCTTCAGTAGTAGATTTGAATGCTTTGACACCAATCATCGTTTCAGACAACGCCAACAACCGTACGATCCTATTGAAAGATGCGAACGGTCAGGGACAATACAAGAGTGTCTTCGTAAAAAAGACAGGTCTATTAAAAGTCATCAATTTAAAAGGCCAAGGCATTGTCATTGAAACAGTCGTAAAAGAAGACACAGCAACACCAGCTCCAGAAGTGAAACCAGAACAAAAGCCGGTAGCGAAACAAGAACAACCTGCAAGCACAATCGGTAACCTTCCTGAATACAACACACTCGCAGCTCACGTCGACCTAAGGTCACTCACACCTGTAGTTGTATCTGATAACTACAACAACCGTACAATCCTATTGAAAGATGCAAACGGACGCGAGCAATTTAAAAGCATCTACGTAAAACGCACAAACATGCTCAAAATCATCAACCTAAAAGGCGGCCAAATCTTCTACGGCGCAGCTCAATAATCAATTCTTACCCACAAGCCAAGACTTTGGTTTGTGGGTTTTTCTTTTTCCCTATCTCTTTATGTTTCATGTAGTTGTTTGTCCTAGAATGTCCCGTTGATTGGAACGTAAGTCGGCGACTCCTTAGGGATCATAATGGAAACAATCTAAGTTCGCGGCGTCCTGCCGCAACGGTTGCATGACCTACATCCTGTAGGCCCGCGTCCGCCTATAGCGGAAATCATCCCTGTTTAATTAGCAAATACAAAACTATCAAATAATTTAGATTTAACTGTTGACTTTCTATTTTGAAACACGTATACTCAATTCCAAGATGGAAAACTGAATAAGTCACAAACTCTTATCAAGAGCGGCGGAGGGACTAGGCCCTGCGATGCCCGGCAACCGGCAAGCTTACCAGCTTGCAAAGGTGCTACTTCCTACAGATCTATTATGGATCTGAAAGATAAGGGGAAGTGCCAGCAATGGCAGATCCTCTTCTATAGGTAGAAGGGGATCTTTTTAGTTTCCCCATCACCCGTCCGGTGTGCGCAGTTCCATCAATCTAATTTCCGGAGGTTATGTACATGACAAATTTTCAACCCGAAACACTTTTGCTGCACGGTGGTCAAGAACCTGATCCAACAACTGGATCACGAGCTCTTCCTATCCACAGAACCACATCATTCGTATTTCGTGACACGGACCACGCCAAAAATCTTTTCGCACTGCAAGAAGCTGGCAACATTTATACTCGTATCACGAATCCGACAGTCGCTGTATTTGAAGAACGCATCGCGTTACTCGAAGGAGGCGCTGCAGCTGTTGCGCTCTCATCTGGTATGGCGGCAATCGCGTTCTCTATCTTGAATATTGCAGAAGCTGGCGACGAAATCATTGCAGCAGCCAACCTTTACGGCGGAACGTACAACTTATTTGCCACAACGTTGCCGAAGTACGGGATCACTGTAAAATTTGTCGACTCAACTGACCCGGAAAACTTCCGTAGTGCCATTACGGAAAAGACAAAAGGAATATTTGCTGAAACAATCGGTAACCCGAGCTTGCAAGTGCTCGATATCGAAAAAGTTGCATCGATTGCACATGAAAATGGTGTTCCACTTTTAATCGACAATACATTTGCGTCCCCATACGGATGCAACCCGATTGAATTTGGCGCTGACGTTGTTATCCACTCCGCCACGAAATGGATTGGTGGTCACGGAACAACGATTGGCGGCGTAGTGGTAGATGCAGGAAAGTTCGACTGGACCCAAGGCAGATTCCCTGCTTTCACGCAGCCAGACGAATCGTATCACGGTTTACGCTACGGTATTGACACAGCAGGCGCGGCATTTGCGACAAAACTCCGTGTGCAAGGGCTTCGTGACTTCGGTCCATGTCTAGACCCCGACAGTGCATTCAACTTCCTACAAGGCTTGGAGACGCTTCATTTGCGAATCCAGCGTCATGGAGAAAACGCACAAAAGGTAGCACAATTCCTGAAAGAGCATCCATCTGTTGAATGGGTTACCTATACGGGCCTCAACGACCATCCAACAGCAGATCTTGCCAAGAAGTATTTGAAAAATGGAGCAGGGTCCATTATTGTTTTCGGAATTAAAGGTGGGCGTGATGCAGGACGTCGTGTGATTGACAACGTCGCTGTCTGGTCACACGTAGCGAATGTCGGTGATGCGAAGTCACTAATTATCCATCCGGCTTCAACGACGCACCAACAGCTTTCTGGCGAAGACTTGAAAAATTCAGGTGTTACTGAGGAACTCATTCGTCTCTCAGTGGGGCTTGAATCAGCAGACGACATCATCGCGGATTTAGCGCAAGCGATTGAAAAAGCTGTACCAATAAACGCTTAAATTGCAAATCAAACACCCGAATCCTCATTTGGACTCGGGTGTTTGATTTATTTATGTCTAAGCTGTTTGTTCGTTTTAACATCCTTTTTCAGTTCTTTAAAGAGCGAATAGACCATAAACAGGATGATGAATGAAAATGGAAGGGCTGCGATAATAATCGTATTTTGCAATGCGGAAAGTCCACCAACAGATAGTAAAATAACCGCAATTCCAGATTGGATCAAGCCCCATATCACTTTCACGCTGTTAGGTGGGGTTAACGAGCCATAAGTAGACTGCATCCCAAGTACAAAGGTCGCTGAATCCGCCGATGTGATGAAGAACGACGTAACCAGTAAGATTGCAAACGCAGACGTAAGTGTAGCCCAAGGCAACTGGCTAAACATCTGGAAAATAACAAGTTCCGTATCAACGGATGCGAGATCTGCAACTCCGGATTTCTGAATTTCAATTGCAGTTGTCCCGAATGCGGAGAACCAGATGAAACTAAGAATACTAGGAGCTAGTAAAACACCCACCATGAATTCACGGATTGTACGACCTTTTGAAACTCGGGCTATAAACATACTGACGAAAGGTGCCCAAGAAATCCACCAAGCCCAGTAGAAAATTGTCCAAGAGTCGAGCCATTCCCGATTACCTGCATTTAGTGGAGCAGTACTCAAACTCAAGTCGATGAAATGAGAGATATACCCCCCGATCGAATCCGTAAAGATGTTCATGATGAGCAACGTTGGTCCTAAAATAAGCATGAAGCCAAGTAATGCAAGTGCCAATACAAGATTCGTATTCGACAAGTAACGAATTCCTTTGCTTAGTCCTGACCACGCAGACATAATGAACAGCACAGTAACTATAGAAATAATAATGAATTGGGACCGTATGCCGATTTCAAACCCGAACAAATAGTTCAGGCCGGCATTAATTTGAACAGCGCCAAAGCCGAGAGACGTAGCCACGCCAAATGACGTTGCGAAGACTGCGAGGACATCGATGATTGTGCCCCAGGGCCCTTTCATTTTATCGCCAAATATCGGCTTCAGTGTTGCTGAAATTAATCCTGGTTCCCCTTTGCGGAATTGGAAATACGCTAAGCACAGCGCAACGATTCCGTATAGTGCCCAAATGTGGATTCCGTAATGAAGAAAAGTTTGACGCATGGATTCTCTGAAAGCTGCATTCGTTCCAGGCTCTGCAGTTGCAGGGTTTACGGCGAAATGTGAAAGTGGTTCAGCCGCGCCATAGAAGACGAGTCCGATTCCCATTCCAGCAGAAAACAGCATGGCGATCCAGGTAATTGTGGAGAATTGTGGACGATCCGTGTCTTTCCCCAGTCGAATTTTTCCGTACGGGCTGAAGATTAAGTAGATACTGACGCCAACTAATAGCGTCATTAATAACATATAGTACCAACCGAATGTAGTGGAAACGAAGTTTTTCACGATGCCAGTTCCCGCTTCAAAACGCTCTGGATCAATGACTCCGTAACCAACGGCTAAGATGATTAGACCAATCGTTATATAAAAGACATTTGATATTTTTCTCATGGTTCCCCCTTAGCGACGATAGTTTTCATAAGCAGTTTACCACTATACTATTGATCTTGATGAAGTGCAACCGTATAGCTAGCGCGCCCGAGGGGGAGTTCTAAGCTTATGGATTGTTGCTATTATTTACAGTATTCAATGAAGGTAAACCTGAAAGCGAACGTTCTGCGAAAAAAGTTTGTTAATTGTCACAAAAGTGCATGGCGGGATCATCAACTCAGGAAAGTGATCATAAAGCATGAAAAGTGCTCATAAACTTGGGGAAGTGCTCATAAAGCATGGAAAACGCTCATAAGCTTGGGGAAGTGCTCATAAAGCATGGAAAACGCT